>CAWDNB010000001.1:0-207577 GCA_963803585.1 uncultured Alphaproteobacteria bacterium
CGGCTGACTACCCTGTTAATGCAGCATAACATTCATGTACGTGCGATCGACCAACTACCGACGAATAACGACAAACATAGCCCCGGTATTTTAATCACCACCCTGCCATTAGAGCATGGCTTTGAAACCGAAACCCTCGCCATTGTTACCGGACGAATAGTGCTGGGTGAAAAACTCGCCCGCCCACGCGCACGCAAAACCGCGTCGGAAGTGTTTATGGCCGAGGCGGCCAATTTCTCCGAAGGGGAGCTGGTGGTGCACCGCGAACATGGTATTGGCCGCTTTGACGGGTTAATCACCCTGGAGGTCACCGGCACCCGGCATGATTGCCTGAAACTCATTTATGAAGGTGACGATAAGCTCTTCCTGCCCGTGGAAAACATCGACTTAATCAGCCGCTACGGCGAGTCAGAAGAAGGCGCAAAACTGGATAAGTCGGCGCGGCAAGCTGGCAATCGCGCAAGGCGCGCTTAAAAGAACGCATCAAAATCGCTGCGGAGGCACTACTTAAAACCGCCGCCGCGCGCGACCTCAAGCCCGCACCGGTGTTAGAAACGATCGGTGAAGACTATGCGCGCTTCTGCGATGGCTTCGGCTTCGTCGAAACGGAGGATCAGGAACGCTCCATCAACGACACCCTCGATGACTTACGCGCCGGCAAACCGATGGACCGCCTCATCTGCGGCGATGTCGGCTTCGGCAAGACGGAAGTCGCCCTGCGCGCCGCGTTTGTTGCGGTTTCCTCCCGGAATAGGGGGCAGGCCAGGAGGGGGCCATAAGCAGGAACCCGAGGGGGTGATCAGTGCGCCCACCCTAACCCTTCCGCTAAAGGGTAGGGACTACAGGTAGCGGTCATTGCCCCCACCACCATCCTCGCCCGCCAGCATTATAAAAACTTCGCGGCGCGGTTTAAGGACTTCAACATCACCGTGCGCCAGCTTTCACGCATGGTGCCCGCCGCGCGGCAAAAAGAAACGCGTGAGGGCTTGAAAGACGGCTCGGTGGATATCGTCGTCGCGCACCCACGCCTTACTTGCCAAAAACATTGAATTCAAAAAACTTGGCCTCGTCATCGTCGATGAAGCACAGCATTTCGGCGTCGCACAAAAGGAGCGCCGACAGTTGAAGGCCGACGTGCACATGCTCACCCTGTCCGCCACGCCCATCCCCCGCACGCTGCAAATGGCGCTGACCGGTGTGCGTGACCTCTCACTCATCACCACCCCACCGGTGGATCGCCTCGCCATCCGCAGTTTCGTTATGCCGTGGGACGTGGTGGTGCTGCGCGAAGCCATCCAACGCGAGATGCATCGCGGTGGCCGCGTCTTTTTCGTCACGCCACGCATCCGTGACATTGGCGATTTAAAAGTCAAAATTAAAGACCTGGTGCCGGAGGCAAAACTCGCCGTCGCCCATGGTCAAATGCCGCCATCCGAACTCGATACCATCATGAATGATTTTTATGACGGCAAATATGACGTGCTGCTCTCCACCGCGATCATTGAATCCGGCCTCGACATTCCAGCGGCCAACACCATCATCATCCACCGCGCCGACCGCTTCGGCCTCGCCCAGCTATACCAGATGCGTGGCCGTGTCGGGCGCAGCAAAACCCGCGCCTACGCGTACTTCCTCCTCCCCCACGGGCGTGAACTCACGCGTGATGCCACCAAACGCTTAGAAGTCATGCAATCCCTCGACACACTCGGCGCCGGCTTCCAGCTCGCCAGCCATGACATGGACATCCGCGGTTTCGGCAATTTAGTCGGCGAAGAACAATCCGGCCATGTGCGCGAGGTGGGTGTGGAGCTTTATCAGCAAATGCTGGAAGAAGCGGTGAGTGATTTGCGGTTAGCGGTTAGTAAGGAAGAAAATCCGCCAACCGCCAGCCGTCAGCCACTCTTTGATTTCTCCCCCAGCTTAAACCTCGGCCTCTCCGTCCTCATCCCTGAAACTTACGTGCCGGAAGAGGAGCTGCGCTTAGGTCTCTACCGCCGCGCCGCCACCTTGCGTGATGCGGCGCGAGATTGACAGCTTCGCCGCCGAGCTGGTCGACCGCTTCGGCAAACTGCCCGATGAAGTCACCCACCTGCTGGAAACCATGCGGCTTAAACGCTTATGCATCACTGCCGGAGTAGAAAAAATCGACGTCGGGCCAAAAAGGCGCGGTGCTCACCTTCCGTGACGAAGCCATCAAAGACCCCGCCGCCTTGTTTGCCTATATCAGCAAACACCCCACCACGCTAAAGCTACGCCCTGACCAGAAATTGGTTTACACGCAGGAATGGAAAGATAAACCCGCAATGATGCAGGATATCAGCCGGTTAATCGAGGCGCTACCGCATTAACTTATTAGCCTACCCCGGAAACCTCGGATTTCTCTCAAGCCCCAGCTCACTGCGGGGCACGATATCCGTTTTCGACACATGCACATCCGGCGTATCCGGTGCGGGGTGAATGCCAGCTTTTGGTTCTTCGGGAGTATTATAATTACTTAACGTGCTCGTAGTGCCGCAGGGAAAAGGCTTGCTCATACAAAACGCCCCTGGTTCAACCGGCGCCGATCCGTGCGGATTAATCACCTCCCCGATTTCCGCACTATCTAACCAGAAGGACGGGGATGGTGGCGCTGCCAGCGGCGGTGATTCGTGCGCAATATCTGCTTTTAAAGCGTCCATCGCCGCATCCAGCTCATCGCTGCCGCCCTTAACCTCAATAGCTGCATCCGGATTTCCGCCATACATCGTAGTCTTCAGCCCTTCACCATACCCTAGCGGTACCGTTTCCGGGCAATGGTTAGGACGCGTGGCCGCTTCAGCCTCCGCTTCCTCGCGAATCGCCGCCTGCCTGCGCGCTTCTGTCAATGCACTAGTAAACGCTGCCACCTTCGTTTTTACGGCATTTACGGGTTGCAGGTTTTCCCCAATCCGCCCACCATATCCAGCGTTTTATTATAATTCATATACCGCTCATAATCTACGGGCGAAAAATAATCTTCGGGTCGCAATCCTTTTCGGCCATGCCGCTGTTGCAAAGCAAAAGCCATGTTCTCTTCTTTTTCCAATAACGCCTGCGTTTTATCCATTAATTGATGATGGTGCCCGCCCTTCACATCCGCCGCCAGACACGCATCGCCGCCAGCAACTCCGTGTGCAATTGACGCAAATCTTGAATCCCCATTTCCGGAGATTTTGGCAAGTCAGGCTGGGAGAGTTCCGTCATAAGTAAGCGTTTCTTTAAATGATTTTATTGGGTAAAGTATAGCCTAAAATGATGACAAAAGCATAAAAAAGCTCCATTTCTCTAACTGAATTTCCTATAAATTTAAATAAATTATTTTTTTTAGGCTTTTTTAGCAGCCATGCACCTCTCCGACACCGCCATTATCCTCCATATCCACCGCCATGGTGAGAACAGCGCCATCGTGCACGTCCTTACGCGTGAGCATCGGCGCTATGCCGGGGTGGCGCGGGGTGTACACTCCAAAGCCTCACGCGGGCTGTGGCAGGTGGGCAACCATGTGTTGTTCAACTGGCGGGCACGCTTGTCGGAACAAATCGGCAACGCCACCGCAGAGCTACTTGCCCCCATCGCTGCCCATGCCATGGGCGATGCCACGCATCTATCCGCCCTGACCTCTGCCTGCACCTTAACCAAGCAATGCCTGGCTGAGCGCGAGCCGCACCCGGCTATCTATGCCGCCTTAGAGACACTCACCCAGTGCATCCAAACCGCCGGCGAGGTGCTGGCCGCCTATGCCCTGTTT
This sequence comes from uncultured Alphaproteobacteria bacterium, assembly GCA_963803585.1. GTDB lineage: Bacteria > Pseudomonadota > Alphaproteobacteria > Sphingomonadales > Sphingomonadaceae > Pontixanthobacter. The sequence continues at coordinate 3,767 of CAWDNB010000001.1, forward strand.
GAATATACGTTATTGACAGATTGCGGCTATGGCCTTGATTTAACCACCTGCGCCGCCACCGGCCAGACGCATGACCTGATCTAACGTCTCCCCCAAATCCGGCCGCGCCGTCAGCCGGGAAGCGGGGGAGCCGTATAAGGACAAACTATTGCCCTTACCGGAATGCCTTCTCTCCACCAACCGCCAACCACTACCCGCAAATGCAACAGAAACGCATGAACTCCTCACCCTCAGCGGTTATTTCCTGCAACACCTGGGTGTTGGCACCCCATGGCGATACACTGCCCGGCGCACGTGGGCGTGTTCTTGGCAATCTTTTCTGAATCAATGGATTAAGAGGAAGTTATAAGCATTTAAAATATTAATTAATTTTAATTGACTATTTTTTGCATCATAGTAATATGTCGGAAATATTATAAAACTATATAGAGGATAGTGTGATGACAAATAGCTGGGTGATGAATGTACAGAATGCGGGCAAAAGTAGATTGCCAGGTGTTGAACTCGTGCAACCACCACGGGGCAGCCATACAGACTTATATGGCCCGGACTATTATCAATTGCAGGCTGGCGTTAACATCGTCGCTAATAGCCCGAATAAAACATATAATGTACGTTTAGAAGGCACCTACGTTAATGAAAAAAATAATAAATTAAACATAAACTTATCTATCATTGGTAAGGGTGCGGAAGATTATAGACTTACAAAATTTGCATCTGACCTGTACCCAAGACCGGCAGAAGCCATGCAGACCATTGATGATTCAAATTATGGGCAATTACATTTTTTAAAAAAAGTAAGCAAAAAACTAACTGAAAATTTTAAGAAAATCGCAACAGAAGAAGGGCAGGAAATGAGTGGTGATGCCACCATGTACATGCTTAGAAGTGAAAGCCCTGTAACAATGCAGACACAGGTGGATACACCCAAAGGCATATCCGTAGAGGAAGTTAATAAACTGCTGGTAAAAGCACTCGACTTAACCGTCAAAGAGTTTGATCCCAATAAACGCACTCAGACCGATGAAATGCATACAGCTATGGTGCGTGCGATAAAAGAAAGCCCTATTATAAATCCGGATGCAGCCCATAAGGATATTGAAGCACTGGCGGGTAAGCTCGCCGCTATTGCGGCAGGGAAGAATACCGGCAACGCACGCGGTTAAATATCTTAATAAGTAACCTTGATTAAACTGGGTCACCATCACATTCTCGCAGACGTTGGGCACGGCGCTTGGCGATTGGGTGGCGGATGGACCGTTGGGCTATCTAGGCGCTGCAGCTATTTTCGGCGGCGCGCTCGCGCTGGTCGCTCTGGCCCACTACGCCACGCGTATTTCCAAGCCTCTCCTGTTCTGGTCGGCTTTCATTCTTACCCGGCCACTAGGCGCTGTCGTGGGCGATTTTTTAGACAAGCCGATTTCAAGCGGAGGTTTGGAATTGAGCCGGTTGGTGGCTTCGGCGGTGCTCGCTGCGGCCATCATTTTGCTGGTCAGCCTACTTCCGCAGCGGGCCGAAACGATCGTCGAGCAGGAACACATGGCATAAATGCGGACCGTCAGCTTTGTGCCGCGAGCCGACCTGCGCTAAAATGTTTACAGCGCCTGCTTATACAGCGCGGTCAGGTCGGCCCATGCCTTCTCTGCCGCCGGTTCGGCGTAGGCGGGGCTGTCGGGTACGGTCCAGCCGTGATCGCCGGCATAGACATCCACCTTGGCCTGTAATTCCGCAGCCGCTGCCGCTTCGCGCAGCACGGCCTTGTGGGTGGGTTCTTCCGCATCGTCGTCCTGCGCGATGGCGATCAGCAGGGCGGCGTCCATCTGTTCCATCAGGCGGTGCGGGCTTTGCGCATCGTCGCGCACCAGTCCGCCGCCGTGGAAACTGGCAGCGGCCTTGACCCGGCCGGGCATTGCGTGGGCCGAATACATGGTGAACGGCCCGCCCATGCAATAGCCCTGCGTACCGATGCCGCGGGCGGTGTCGACTTCTGCCTGGCTGTCCAGCCAGCCGACGATGGCAGCGGCATCGCGCATCACGGCATCGCCGCTCAATTTGGCGCGCATTGCCCGCGCCTTGTCCCATCCGCCATTGCCGGCAAAATCGGCGAAACTTTCCCAGATCTGGCCTGCTTCGTCGCGGTAATACGGGTTGGCCGCGAATACGGAATATCCCTGCCCCGCCATGCGCCGCGCCATATTGCGCTTCGCCTCGCGCAGGCCCGCAATGTCGGGCCACAGGATTACGCCGGGAGCCTTGCGGTTCGCATTGGCGACAAAGAACCCGTCCATCGTGCCGTCCGGCGTGGCGAAGCTGACGGCGCGTTCGGTCAATGCAGATAAGGCCAGAGTGTCGTCGCCCGCTGTGCCGATCGGTGCGCAGGCCACCGTCGCCCCGCCCAATGCACCCACTGCACCCATTGCGCCCAACGCCCCGAACTGACGGCGATCGAGGCGCTCTTTCGCCCAGCGGGTAATAGTGGCTTCGTCGCACATGAGGTTTTCTCCAATAAGGTTTGCGTCCATCATGCGGCGCGAAGCAGGATTGCGCAACACGCATCTGGCGGATGACGATGCACCGGAGCCACCAAAGCAGCGGGAACGGAACGATTTTCCGCCAGTCTTGTTTGCCATCCATGAACCTGCGGCGTTTGCCCTCCCTGCCGCATTGGCTGATCCCCTCCGCCCGCTTGCGCATCCGCATCATCTACTGGTGGCGGCATGGGCGCCTGCCCCGGCTGACCGCGCCGGTGTTTTTCACCGAATGGGTGCAGCAGCGCAAATTGCAGGATCGCAATCCCGCAATGCCGCGGCGGGCGGACAAGATCGCGGTGAAGGATCATGTCGCCCTTGCGCTGGGGCCGGACTGGGTCATCCCCAATTACTGGACCGGTACGCACCTGCCGCGCGAACCGCACTGGCCCTATCCCTTCATCGTGAAGGCGAGCCATGGCTGCAACCAGAACGCCGTTTGCCATACCCCGGCCGACTGGCGCCGCGCTCGCAAGCGCGCGGCCGGATGGCTGGCCGGGCCCTATGGATTATGGCTCGACGAATGGGCCTATCGCGCCATCCCGCGCAGGCTGGTTGTGGAGCCGTTTCTAGGTGAAGACGGGGCTTTGCCGCGCGACTATAAAATCTATGTGTTCGGCGGTGTCGCGCGGTTCGTGCAGGTCCATCTGGAGCGCGGCCGGGCGCATCGCTGGTTCCTGTTCGACCTCCACTGGCAGCAACTTTCTCAGCTGCACGACAATGCAACCCCATCCCCAGCTTTGGCCCCGCCCGTCAATCTGGCCGCGATGTTGAAAAGCGCCGAAACGCTGGCGGCGCCGTTCGATTTCGTGCGGGTGGATTTTTACGAAATTCCGGAAGCCGGCGGGCCGGTGCCCAAATTCGGGGAGATCACATTCTATCCCGGGTCCGGCCTCGACCCGTTCGATCCACTGGAACTGGACGCGCTGCTGGGTGCATATTGGCAGCGCGCGCGGGATGATCGGCACGCGATCGCCACCGTAGCAAATAGCGAAGGTTTGGATCATCGGCAGGCGGCGTGATAGGAACCGCGCAACACGATAACGAGTCGCCCGCCTGCGGCGATGGAACCCGGAGAGAACCATGATCAAAGCCTATCGCAACCTTATCGGCGGACAGCTGGTGGAAACCGGCACCACGATGGACGTGCTGAATCCCGCTAACGAGGAAGTCATCGGCACCGTGCCATCCTGCGGCCAGGATGAACTCGATCGCGCCGTTGCCGCGGCCCGCACCGCGTTCAAGACATGGTCGAAAACGCCGATCGAGGAACGGCGCGGCGTGATCCAGAAAATGTCCGCGACGATCAAGGACAATGCGGATGAACTGTTCCGCCTGCTGACCAGCGAACAGGGCAAACCGCACGATCAGGCGAAAGGCGAGATTTACGGCGCGGCGGGCATGATGGCGGCGCAGTCCACCCTTTCGCTGGAGGATGAGATCAACGAAGACAGCGATACGCGATTCAGCCGCACCCGCCGGGTGCCGGTGGGCGTGGTCGGCGGTATCGTGCCATGGAATTTCCCGGTGATGATGGCGATGCAGAAAATCGCGCCCGCCATGCTGTCGGGCTGCACCATCGTGCTGAAACCATCGCCGTTCACCCCGCTGGCCACGCTGCGTGTCGCCGAACTGATCGCGGACATCGTGCCCCCCGGCGTGGTCAATATCATCACTGGCGAAGATGCGCTGGGCCCGATGATTACGCAGCATCCGGATATCGACAAGATCACCTTCACCGGCTCCACCGCCACGGGGCGCAAGATCATGGAAGGCGCATCGAAGGATCTGAAACGCATCACGCTGGAACTGGGCGGCAACGATGCCAGCATCGTTTTGCCCGATGCGGATGTGGAAAAAGTGGCGGAACAATTGTTCTGGTCCAGCTTTACCAATGCCGGCCAAGTCTGCATCGCGGCCAAACGCATCTATATCCACGAAGACATCTATGACGATCTGAGCCGCGCGATTGCGGAATATGCCAAGACCGTGACGGTGGGCGACGGATCGCAGCAGGGCACCGGTGTCGGCCCCATCCAGAACAAGAAGCAGTTCGAACGGGTGAAGGAATTGATCCAGGATGCGAAGGACAATGGCTATAAATTCCTGACCGGCGGGGAAGACGGCGACCCCAGCGGCACTGGCTATTACGTGCCGATCACCATTCTGGACAACCCGCCGGAAGATGCGCGCATTGTGGCGGAAGAGCAGTTCGGCCCGGTCATGCCGTTAATGAAATTCGCGACCGAAGACGAAGCGGTAGAACGCGCCAATGCTTCGGAATATGGACTGGCCGGCGCGGTCTGGACCCGCGACACGGACAAGGGCGTGGCCATTGCGGAACGGCTGGAAACGGGCACGGTATGGATCAACGAATTCATGCATCTGTCGCCCTTCGCCCCGTTCGGCGGGCACAAGCAATCGGGCTTCGGCGCGGAATATGGCAAGGAAGGGCTGCTGGAATTCACGTACCCCCAAGTCATCACGGTCAAGAAAGACGCGATGGCGTAAGTCGCGGCAGGATTTTCACAAGCGCTGGCGTCCTGCTGCGAACCGTCAGAACATGGCGGTTTGCAGCAGGCGGCCGGGCAGCATGGAAAACAATCCGGCGATGCACAAGCCGATATACATTCCCTGCATGGCGCTGCGATGGGCGACGATCCGCCCCGTCCGGGCCGCCCAGACCGCGTAGGGAATGCACAGAAACGTGTTCACGGTAAACAGATGCAGAAAACTGAAGCCGCTGCCGCCGATGCCTGAACCGCTATGCCCGATAAAGATCGTGGCAGTGGCCGTGACCAGCATCAACGCGACATAGACACGGCCCAGAATCCTGTGGGTCCGCGTCCCCTTGGCCAGCACCAGCATCGCCCCGCCCAGAAAAAACGCGGGCACGACCGTGGCGAGATGCACCACGATCGGCACCGTCCAGCGCCGCATACCATCGGGGGCGTCGGACGCAAAACCGCTGCCCGTGGCCGACAGGATCGTGACCGCGATCGTTATGCCGATAGTTATGACGGCGGTAATCGCGCACTGGATCACGAAAGACTGGCGGCTGACCTTCTGTATGGGTTTGGGGGGTTTGATCCGTGCCGAGGTCGTGGGTTTGGACATTGGCTTGCTCATTGGCGGGCGTTCCATATGCGTCGATTGTCCGGCCAGTCTTTCACCGCGTCGCGTGTCCCGCAACCCGCCATACGTGGATTGCAAACCGCATACGCGAACGGGTAAGCTGATGAACCGTTCGCATATTCACGCAACGACAGGAGCCCTTTGTTTGACCCAGCCCAGCGGCCTGCAGAGGTTTGTCGCGGAAGCCGCGATCATGGCGCTGGTGGGGATAGTGCTGGCAGTAACCGGCGCGTTTGGGACAGGCGACCTGCCATTAGCCACGCGTTTCGCCTATTGGATCGGCGGATTGCTGCTGGCGGGATGCGCGCTGCAGATTGTGTTGCTGGCGACGCGCCGGGTCGCGGAACTGCTGGGATGGCGCGATCACTGGGCCTATGCCCTGTCCGTGCCTTTGCTGGCTGTGATCATTTTCATGACACTCGATATGTTCAGCGCGCCCGATACCCCGCCCCCGACCGGATTGTATTTCCAGATAATGCTGCTGGGCGCGGGCTTTTTCATCTTGTTCGGCGCGATTTACACCATCACGGGAAAATATGTCTCAGGGGCAAGCCCGGATGCGGTGCCGGGTAATCTGTCTGCGAAGGGCGTGCCGTCGCCCTCCCACACCGAACCGTGCGGGCTCGCGCAGACGCAGCTTCACTGCCGCCTGCCGCCGGCATTCGCGCCCATCGTCGCCCTGTCTGCGGAAGATCACTACACCCGTGTCCACAGTGCACAGGGCAGCGATCTGATCCTGATGAACCTGTCCGATGCCATCGGCGCCATGCCGGCAGATAGCGGGTTGCAGGTGCATCGCAGCTGGTGGGTGACGCGCGGCGCGGTGATCCGGGCGCAGCGATCGGGGCGTAGCGTGACGCTGGCCCTGACCGGCGGTGTCGCGGCACCGGTATCACGGGCCAATCTGCATCATGTGCGCGCTATGGGCTGGCTGGAGTGACGCCCGGCCTGATGCGGCACCGGTTCAGTCCGGATCGATCCCATCCAATCCCGCCAGGCCGGTGCCGATCAGCCCCGACCGATCAGGCGCGTTTGGCAGTCCAGTCGTACAGTTTGCCGAACCGGATCAGCGCCCCGCCGATAAACGGCAATATCACAATCCAGAACCGCACGCCCAGCACCCCGTCGGGGCTGGCGATACTGAGCACGGCGGTGGAGGCCAGACCCACACAGGCGAGCACCAGGCCCAGGCCCAGTCGCCACGGCGGCACATCGGCCTTGCCTGCCGCCTTGGGGTTTTCCCCCGCCTGTTCGTATCGCGCGAACAGCATGATAAGCGGTAGAGTCAGCGCGATATACAGCGCAAACCAAACGGGCCGTGCCAGCCACCATGCGCCACTGCCCGGTTCCACCACCAGCCCGACCCCGCCCAGCATCCATGCCGCCACCAACACCAGGACAAAGCCGGTGAGATGCCATAGATAGATGCTCATGATCATGCCGTTCAACAAAACCACGCCGGTCCAGATGCGGATATTGTCGAGCATCTTGCGGGCCTGCGGCTCCAGCGCGAGCGCAAAGCCGGTTTGCATGATGCCCAGTGCCAGCAGCGCCAATGTCGGCGGCATTGAGTTTGTGATATCCGCGCCCGGCACGCCGATCATCGCGACCGGATAGGGGCCGGCAAACACGAGCAGCAGCAACGCCGCCAGTCCGGCCAGACCCATGGCGAAAGCCCGCACCGGCTTTGCAAAATATCCATCACCCCAGGCATACCCCAGCTGGTGCACGGCCAGCCAGACAAATGCGAAATTGGTGTAACGGATATAGGGTATGGCGAACCGGTAGGTCAGCAGATCGACCAGAACCGCGCCTGCCACCAACGCGAAAAACGACCATGCGCCCCAGCGCCGCCAGGCCGCGTGGCTCAAGGGAACTGCCGCTGTCACCATGATATATACGGACAGGAACCATACCGGGATCAGCGCCAGCTGCGCCGCCATCGCCACGATTCCGCGTTCGATCCCCATGATCGTGCCGAACATCGCAATCGCGGTCCAGATCGCGAATAGGGGCAGCACAGGGTAGATAAGACGGCGGAACCGGCTGGAAAACCAATGCGTAAAACTGTGTCCCCCGCGCCGATTGGCGGACCAGCTGACCCCGTTGGAAAACCCGCCGACCAGAAAGAACAGCGGCATGACCTGAAAGCCCCAGGTCAGCCACTGCGTCCAGGGTAATATGCCGAGCAGATGCCCGCCAACCACTGCACCGCTGGCATCCACATACGGTGCAGCGACCAGCCAATGGCCGACCACGACCGCCAGAATCGACAAGGCGCGCAGGAAATCGACATAGCGATTGCGTTCAGGCGGTGCCTGCTGCGCCATCGCCCGTGCGCGCGTCCAGACGGTTTTGCGGTGTTTTGCCGTCGCTAGGTCAGTCACAATCGATCCCCTGCATTTAATTATACAGCGTTCAATATCACGATAATCGTAACCAGGAAATTAAATTTTGAACAAAAAAACAGTGCCGTTGACCGCTGGCCTTCAGGCGCGGGTTAGCGCGGCTTCGCTCTGCTGCATCAATTGGCGCATGATGTCTGCCACGGGTTCTTCCTTCTTCACCATACCGACGGACTGGCCAGCCATGATCGACCCGGTTTCCACATCGCCATCCACAACCGCCCGGCGCAGCGCACCCGCCCAGTAGTGTTCGATCTGCAACTGCGCTTCCGCCATTTCCACGGTCTTGGCGTCGAGCAGGGCGGCAACTTCGCGCTGCTTGCCGGTAAATTCCTCGCTGCCCTTGTTCTTCAATGCGCGCACGGGAATGACGGGCAGGCGCGGATCGATCTGCACGCTGGAAACGGCATCGCGGGCATTGGCGCGGAAAAACGCCTTTTTAAAATTTTCATGCGCGATGCTTTCAGTGGCGCAGGCGAACCGTGTGCCCAATTGCACGCCGACCGCGCCCATTTCCAAATAGCCCGCAATCGCTTCCCCGCGCCCGATACCGCCGGCCACGAACACCAGATGATCGGCGCTGAGTTCGGGCAGGAATTCCTGGGCCAGCACGCTGGTGGACACCGGGCCGATATGTCCGCCCGCCTCCATCCCTTCGATCACCAGCGCATCGCCGCCTGCGCCGCGATCCTGCCGGAGCAGCTTTTTGGCAAGCGCCAGGGTGGGCGCGAATACGATTACCTTTGCACCGAACGCCTTGATGGCCTCCACGCTGCCCTTTGGCGGAATGCCGCCTGCCAGCACCACATGGGTCACGCCGTGTTTCTCGCAAACCGCAATCAGATCGAACAAAGCGGGATGCATGGTAATCAAATTCACGCCGAAGGGTTTGGCCGTCATCGCTTTGGTCGCGGCAATTTCGCTATCCAGCAGCTCAGGCGTCATCGCCCCGCAGGCAATAACGCCGAAGCCGCCGGCATTGGACATCGCGCTGACCAGATTGCGTTCGCTCACCCAGCTCATCGCGCCGCACAGCACCGCATATTCGCTGCCCAGAAAATCGGTGCCGCGCTGCATCAGGGCGCGCGTCTTGGAATAATCGTTCATGTCAGCGCGCTTAGGATGCAGCGTGCCGGGCGGCAAGGGCGCAGCGCCCCCATTTCCAAACGCAGGCCCAAACCGCGAGCCCGTTGATGGGCCTACTGATCGGCCTTTTAATCGCCTCACTCGATCATCATTGCGCATTTAATGCGCTTGTCCGATTGTGCGAAAAGCGTAGGCTGCACCCCATAGAAACCAGCGAGAGAGGAATGCCGCAATGGATATCAAGACTGGAGAGATGAGCGGGAATGGTTGCCCCTTCACAGGCGACAGCAGCGTCCGCAGCCTGCTCGGCCGTACCAACAAGGATTGGTGGCCCGATGCGCTGCAACTGGAAATCCTGACGACACGCGGCAAGAATGCCGATCCGATGGGCGACGATTTCGATTATGCGGAAGCGTTCAACGCACTCGATTACACCGCGCTGAAAAACGATCTGACCGCGCTGATGACCGATAGCCAGGAATGGTGGCCGGCCGATTACGGCAATTACGGCCCGTTCTTCATCCGCATGGCATGGCACGCGGCGGGCACCTATCGCACCGGCGACGGGCGCGGCGGGTCGAGCAGCGGGCAGCAGCGGTTCGCCCCGCTCAACAGCTGGCCCGACAACGGCAATCTGGACAAGGCACGGCGGCTGCTATGGCCGATCAAGCAGAAATACGGAAAACATATCAGCTGGGCCGATCTGTTCATCCTGACCGGTAATGTCGCCATCGAAAGCATGGGCGGCCCCGTCTTCGGCTTCGGCGGCGGACGCAAGGATGTGTTCGAACCGGAAATGACCTATTGGGGCACCGAGGAACAATGGATCGACGAAGGCGCCGAAACACGCATCAATCCCGATGAAGGCAAGGCGCTCGACAATCCGCTGGCCGCGATCCAGATGGGCCTGATCTATGTCAATCCGGAAGGGCCGGGCGGCAATCCCGATCCCCTGCAATCGGCCCGCGACATGCGCGAAACCTTCGCCCGCATGGCGATGAACGATGAAGAAACCGTGGCGTTGACGGCAGGCGGCCACGCCTTCGGCAAATGCCATGGGGCAAAACCATCCGATACATTTTCCGATGCCCCGGAAAAGGGCGGATTGCACGCCATGGGCTTTGGCTGGCTGACCGATCCTGAAGAAATCGGGAAAGGGCATATCACCACATCGGGTATCGAAGGGTCGTGGACCCCCAATCCGACCGAATGGGGCGGCGATTATTTCCGGTTGCTGTTCAAATATGATTATGAGCTTTCGCAAAGCCCGGCCGGTGCCAAGCAATGGACACCGGTGAACCCCGACGAAGCGGATATGGCACCCGATGCGCGCGATGCGGGCAAAAAAGTGCCGACGATCATGACCACTGCGGACATGGCACTGAAGATGGACCCGGACTACCGCAAGATTTCCGAGCGGTTCCGCGACGATCAGGCCGCGCTGGACGATGCCTTTGCCCGCGCCTGGTTCAAACTGTGCCACCGCGATATGGGGCCAAAAGCGCGCTATCTCGGCCCCGAAGTGCCGGACGAAACGCTGATCTGGATGGATCCGGTGCCCGCAGGAACGGTTCCTTCCCGCTCGCACGTCACCGATTTCAAATCCGCCATCCTGAAAAGCGGCGCGTCCGTTTCCCAGCTGGTAAAGGCGGCATGGGCTTCGGCGTCCACCTATCGTAATTCGGACCATCGCGGCGGCACGGACGGGGCGCGTATCCGGTTGGCCCCGCAAAAGGACTGGGCGGTCAACGACCCGCAGGAACTGTCGCTCGTCCTTGCCAAGATCGACGGATTGCGCGGGGATATGTCCATGGCCGATGCCATCGTGCTGGCCGGCAATGCCGCAGTCGAGCAGGCGGCGAAGGAACGCGGTTTCGAAATTTCCGTACCCTTCACCGGGGGCCGCGGCGATGCGGACGACCACCATACGGATGCGGAAAGTTTCGAACCGCTGGAACCGTTTGCCGATGGTTTTCGCAATTACCTTAAAACCAAGGCATCGGTGAAAACCGAAGATATGCTGGTCGACCGGGCTGAACTGCTGGGCCTGTCGATCCCGGAAATGACCGTGCTGGTCGGCGGCTTGCGCACATTGGGCGCGGTCAGCCAACACGCCGATCATGGCAGCCGCATCGGCGTGCTGACCGATCGGCCCGGCACATTGGCGAATGATTTCTTCGTCAATTTGCTGGAAATGGGCGTGATGTGGGATGTGGTGGATGAAAGCGGAGACGAGGAATTCGTCGGCAAGGACCGCAAATCGGGCCAGGAAAAATGGCGGGCCACCCGCACCGATCTGGTGTTCGGTTCCAATTCGCAACTGCGCGCCGTGGCCGAAGTGTATGCGGAAAACGGGCATGAGGAAAAATTCGTGCGCGATTTCGTGGCGGCTTGGGCCAAGATAATGAACAACGGATTGTTCGGGGATCATTTCGCCCGCGTCTGACCCCAATCCCGCCAATGTGAGAAGCCTCCCTTCAACCCATCATCATATTGGGGGGGAGGCTTTTTTCGTCAGATCCAGCCGGCTTCCTTCAACGCGCTGACATTCGCGCGGGCCACCGGGGCCACCAGTTCGCCTGCAAGCAGCAACCGGATATTGCGCCCTTCCCGGCGAACATCCTCCACCGCACCGCGCGCGACCCACCAGCTGCGGTGGACCTGCTTCCCTTCCAGATCGCCAAGCTCGCTCACCGCGTCGCGCATCCGCATCAGCACCAGTTCGGAACCCAGCGCCGTATGCGCGCGAACATAGTGATCTTCCATTTCCAGCGCGATCAGATCGCTGCCGAGCGCCGATGGCAACCGGTCCATGAAGCGGGCCGGCGGGGTTGGTAGGGGCTGCGCAGGCGGCGGGAGTGCGGGGGGCGGGGGCGCGGGCGGCGGGAGTGCGGGGGGCGATGAAATTGCCGGTACTGGCCCATCCGGCACAAGCGCAACGGAAGCGGGGCCAGCCGAAATGGGGCGAGCCGAAACAGAGTCAGCATCAACAGGGCCAGCATCGACAGGGGCCGCATCCACAGCGGCAGCGGGCGCAGCGCCGACCGGTCCCGTCCTGCGCGTCGCCGGCAACAGATTGAAAAACACCGTGATGACGGCGCCGATCACCAGCACGGACAGATAATGCAGCGCCGCCCCTTCCATCCCCGGCCAGCGATAGGGCCCGGGATATTGGTTTATGATCCAGACCAGCATTGCCATCGGCACGGTCGCGAGCAGAACCGCCAGCACCCACAGGAACCATTCGGGCAAATCCAGCCTGGGCCCGAACCGCAGCATGACGATGCCGATCGGATTGTAGCAGAAATAGCCGATAATCCCGACCAGCAACCAATAGCCCAGCCGGGCCATGAAACCCATATCCGATGTGCCCAGCGGCGCCATCAGCGCCAGCACGATGCCGATCCCGACCATTACCGACAGATCGACGATCAGTTTGCGCGCCAATGCCGCACCGCGCCGGTTGGGCGCCGAAAGTTCGCTTTGCTCCATTGCTGCTGCGATTAACGCCATTTCACGCTTCGTCAAATGGCGCCGGGGCGGCAATAGCCCGATATGGGCGGGCGATGCAGGCACGATACAGGGCCGAAGCGGGGCGTAACGTGGCATGATGCAGGCGTGTGCGGCAGGCGTGCCGTTCGCGTGCCGTTCACGAAGGTTTGCGCCTGTTTGCGCAATCGCGATTGCTGTCGGACGGGCTTGTGCCAGACCCGGTATCACACATTCGATAGCGGAGAATTACGATGCCCCCCCAGCCCCCCCAGCCACCCAAATGGACCATGCAGCCCTATTTCCCGTTCATCGTCCGCTACCGGCCGAAAACCGGCCCCCGCCCTGCCGATTTGCTGCTTAATCCGGTGACGCGGTTTGCCGTCGCGATTATCGGCGGGGGGATGACCGCCATCTGCCTCTATGCCGTGGCGCGCGGTTTGCTGGGCCTGACACCGGAACTGCCGCATCTGCGCAGTGTCGCTATTGTCATTCATGTTGCGGCCGTGCTGCCGGCGGTGCCGCTGGGCGGCTATATCCTGCTGACTCGCAAAGGCACGAAACGCCATAAACAGCTCGGAAAATTGTGGCTGGTCCTGATGCTGATAACGGCCGCTTCCGCGATTTTCATCAAGAGCGGGGGCAGTTTCAGCGTCATCCATATCTTCGTGCCGATAACGTTTCTGGCGGCATTCAAGACCGTGGCGACCGCGCGGCGGGGCGATATCGCCGGGCATAAGCGACATTTGCTGTTCACCTATCTCGCCGCGCTGATGATCCCCGGTATCTTCGCCATGGCCGTTCCGGGACGGTTGATGAACGTGCTGATTTTCAGCTGAGCGTCAATCGTAGGACAGCCGAACCCGGCCCGCCGCGGCACTTGCGCTAAGGCGGGCTTCGTCGATCGTGGCACCATTGGCCAGCGCCACACCCATCCGTCGGTATGGCCGGGCGGTGGGTTTGCCGAAGATACGGATGTCGGCACCGTCCTGCATCGCGTCGGCAAGCCCATCATAGGAAACAGCGCCACTATCCCGGTCCGCCAGAATTACGGCGGATGCGGATGGGCGGGCGCGGATATCGGCCGGGATCGGCAGCCCCATGATTGCACGCGCGTGCAGATCGAATTGCGAAAGGTTCTGGCTGACCGATGTCACCATTCCGGTATCGTGCGGACGGGGCGAAAGTTCGGAGAAGACCACATCGTCGCCGGTCACGAAGAATTCCACGCCGAACAGGCCGTATCCGCCCAGTTCCTCGACCACTTCCCGTGCCATCGCCTGCGCCGCCGCAAGGGCGGTTTCGGACATGGCGGCCGGTTGCCAGCTTTCGCGGTAATCGCCGCGTTCCTGGCGGTGGCCGATCGGCGGGCAGAACGTGATGGCTGCCCCGTTCGGCGTTCTGTGCCGCACCGTCAGCAGAGTGATTTCATAATCGAAGGCAACGAACTGTTCCACGATCACCCGCGCGCGGTCGCCCCGCATATTGGCTGCCGCGTAAGCCCATGCCGCGTCCAGCTCGGCGGCATCGTGGACCGTGCTCTGCCCCTTGCCGGATGAGGACATGACCGGCTTGATGACGCAGGGGAAGCCGGTAATCTGCGCTGCGGCGCGCATTTCGTCCAGCGTCGCGGCATAGCGATAGGTCGAGGTCCGCAGCCCCAGCGTCTGCGCCGCCAGATCGCGGATCGCATCGCGGTTCATGGTCAATTGCGCGGCCCGGGCAGATGGGACGACGCACGCACCCTCCCCCTCCAGCTCCACCAGCACTTGCGTCCGGATCGCTTCCACCTCAGGCACTATGTAATCGGGCGCGTGCTGTGCCACCGCCGCGCGCAACGCATCGCCATCGAGCATGGAAAACACCGCGCGTGCATCCGCCATCTGCATCGCGGGCGCATGGTCGTAACTGTCGCACGCCACCACATACGCCCCCAATCGCTTGGCCGAAATAACGAACTCCCGCCCCAATTCCCCGGAACCCAGCAGCATGATTTTGGCGGTGTGGGTCATCTCAATCTGTCTGCGTTCCCGCGAACCCGATCGTGAAGCCCGCATTATAGGCACAATAGCCGCAGGCCGCGATCAGCACGATGAGGAGCACACCTTTCGCGATCCGGCTCACCCGTCCTCCTCCGCATCCAGCCCGTATGCCGTGTGCAGCACCCGTACCGCCAGTTCCGTCTCGTCCTCGTCGATCAGCACGCTGACCTTGATTTCGCTGGTCGTAATCGCCTGGATGTTGATGCCGCGATCGGCCAGTGCGCGGAACATCGTGCTGGCCACGCCCGCATGGCTTTTCATGCCCACGCCCACAACGCTGATTTTCGCGATCTTGCTGTCGGTGATGATCCGGTTGAAACCGATGGCGCCGCGCTTGTCCTCCAGCAGGGCCTGCGCACGGGCGAGATCCGCCTGGGGTACGGTGAAGGTCACGTCCGTTTCCCCCTTGTCGCGCCCGACATTCTGGATGATCATGTCCACATTGATGGCCGCACCGGCCAGCGGATCGAAAATATGGGCCACCGCGCCGGGTTTGTCCGGCACGCGGGTCAGGATGATCTTCGCTTCGTTCTTGTCGTGGGCGATGCCCGTTACGTGCTGGCGTTCCATGTCGCTATCCTTCAAAATCGCTTCCATCTCCGCTTCGGAGACGATGAGAGTGCCGGGCAGATCGTCGGCGGGGGTGGCATCGTCGTCGATAAAGCTGGACAATACCTGCACCCGCACCCCTTCCTTCATGGCCAGTCCCACGCTGCGGGTCTGCAACACTTTGGCGCCGACCGATGCCAGTTCCAGCATCTCCTCATAAGTGACGGCGCGCTGTTTGCGGGCCTTGGCCACGATGCGCGGATCGGTGGTATAGACGCCGTCCACATCGGTGTAGATATCGCAGCGATCCGCCCCGATTGCCGCCGCCACCGCCACTGCCGACGTGTCCGACCCACCGCGACCCAGAGTGGTGATGCGCCCTTCCTGCGACACGCCTTGAAAGCCGGGAATGACCGCAATTTCCCCGCGTTCGAGCGAGGCGATCAAATCCGGCGCGTCGATCGTCGCGATTCGCGCGCTGGCGTGCGCTTCGATGGTGTTGATCGGCATCTGCCAGCCCAGCCAGCTGCGCGCCTTGCAGCCGAGCGACTGCAGCGTCAGCGCGAGCAGGCCGCTCGTCACCTGTTCGCCGCTGGCCACCACCACATCGTATTCGGCGGGATCGTAAAGCGCGTTGGCCTCGCGGCAGAAATTGACCAGCCGGTCGGTTTCACCGGCCATCGCGGATACGACTACGGCAACTTCGTGACGTTCCCCGTCACGGCCCGCCTGCTGGCGGCGCACGATGTTGGCCACGCGGCGAATACGCTCCGTTCCGGCCATGGATGTGCCGCCGAATTTCATCACGATACGGGCCACGAAATCGCTGCTCCTGTTTTCACGCAAACGCAGACTGGCGCGCGCCCTCGCGCCCGTGTTACGAAGGGACCATGAACGATGCAACCGATCACATGGAAACCAAAACTTCTGCCGCTGAAATTTCGTCCGTCACGATCCGCCCGGATGAAGCGGCGCATTTCGGCGCGCTGGCCGCGCAGTGGTGGGATCCCAAGGGGTCGTCCGCCATGCTGCACCGGCTCAATCCTGTAAGGCTGCGCTTTATACGGGAGGCGGTGGATATGCATTGGGGCGGCGACATCGACAATGTGCGGCCGCTGGCGGGAAAGACCGCGCTGGATGTCGGTTGCGGTGCGGGCCTGGTCTGCGAACCGCTGGCGCGGCTGGGCGCCGATGTGACAGGGGTGGATGCCGCGCCGGAAAATGTGGCGGCCGCCGCGCTCCATGCCGAGGGTGCAGGACTGGATATCCGCTATCTGGCGGGGGAAATCGGGGCGCAGGATCTGGGCCGGTTCGATCTGGTCACCTGTCTGGAAGTGATCGAACACGTCGCGGACAAGCGCGCGTTTCTGGCCGATCTGAAAGCGAAACTGAAGCCTGAAGGATTGATGATCCTGTCCACGCCCAATCGCACCATGGCATCGCGCCTCCTTTTGGTGGAAGGCGCGGAACTGATGGGTGCGATCCCGCGCGGCACCCATCATTGGGATGATTTCGTCACACCCGACGAATTGCGGCATCTGTGCAAGGCAGCGGGACTGTCGATGGGGGCGCCCACCGGCATTGCCTTCAGCCCGGCAAAGGGTCTGCATCTGTCAGGCGATACGCGGTTGAATTACATCGTGACGGTTCAGGCGTAACTGCGGTCCGTCAAATCCGGCAACGCTGCCAATCACGGATCGTCACGACGGACATTGCGGGTCGTCTATCTGGCCGATCCGGCCGGGATAGTCGGTAAACACCCCGTCCACCCCGGCATCGGCAAGCAATTTCTCCATCGTACTATCGCAGCCGGTTCCCGCATCGTCGGAACCGATCCGCATCGATGGCGGGAGGAACCCGTTCTCCTTGCGCAATGTCCATGCATGGACCAGCAATCCGGCATCGTGCGCGCGTTGAACGACCCCGGTCAGCACCAGCGGGATCGCAACACCGATTCCGTCCGCATAGGTGGCGATTTGCCTCAGACCGCCGGGGCTGACCATATCCGCATAAAGCAAAGCCGGTTCGTCTGCCGGGCCGCCATCCGCCGCGACCAGTTGCACCAATTTGAAATCGCTGCGCTGGTTCAGCCGTTGCAACGGGCCGATTTCAAAGCTCTGGATAAAGATCGGATCGGCGGCGGTCAGTTCCAGCGCATTCAGTTCCGCCAGCAACAGATCGACCATATCGATCCCTTCCTTCTGCAGCAGGAATTCGGGATGCTTCAATTCGGGATACAATCCGATCCGGCGCCCTGTCTCCGCCTCCTTCGCCCGCACCAGCGCGACGATGTCCGCGAATGTCGGTATGGGATACAGGCCGTCGAACCGGGCATTGGCAGGGCGGATCGCCGGAAGCCGTTCGACCGCCCGCAGAGTGCGCAATTCCGCCAGCGTGAAGTCTTCCGCAAACCAACCGTCGGTCATTTGCCCGTCCACCGTCTTGGTCCGGCGGCGGGCCGCGAATTCTGCGCGCGCCGCTACATCGGTGGTTCCCGAGATTTCGGTTTCATGCCGGGCCACCAGCACGCCGTCGCGGGTCGCGACCAGATCGGGTTCGATATAGTCCGCGCCCTGATCGATCGCGCGCTCATAGGCGGCGAGCGTGTGTTCGGGCCGCTCCCCGCTGGCACCCCTATGCGCGATGATCAGCATGTCGTCCTGCGCAGCCAAGGGTGGCACGAGCGATGCAGCCGACATCAGCGCAAGCGCGGCCCGCAGCACTTTCAGCAAAACGCATTTTCCCATTCGCTCTGCGCGAAACCGACCAGCACCCGTGCGCCGTCATCCGTCGCGGCGACCGGTCGCTTTATCATGCTGGGATGTTCGTGCATCAACGCGATCGCCGCACCGCGATCGATATCCGTTTTGTCCGCATCGTCCAGTTTGCGGAACGTCGTGCCACGCCGGTTCAGCAGCACCCCCCACCCGCATTCATCGGCCCATCGGTTCAGATCACCCACATCGACGCCTTCCTTCTTGAAATCGTGAAACGCATATTCCAGTTCCTGAGCGTCCAGCCATTTGCGCGCTTTGCGAACGGTGTCGCAATTGGGAATGCCGTAAATATGAATCATCGTGAACTCCGTCTATCCTAAATGTGCATCGGCGATCGCCACCGCCAGCGCGTCGGCGGCGTCGGCGCCTGCCAGCTGCACGCCGGGCAGCAGCACTTTCAGCATGGCCTGGACCTGGATTTTATCCGCCGCGCCGGTGCCGACGATGGCTTTCTTGACCTTGCGCGCGGCGTGTTCGTGCACCGTAAGCCCCGCCGCCCCGCACGCGGCCAGAACTGCGCCGCGCGCCTGGGCGAGCTTCAGGGTGGATTGCGGGTTCTTGTTCACGAAAATTTCTTCCGCCGCCGCGCGGTCCGGCCGGTATTGGTCGATGATCGCCGCCAGGGCGCAATGCAATGCCGCCAGCCGGTCCGCCATCGGCGCTTTCGCGTCCGGCTTGATCTGCCCGTTGGCGATATGGGCGATGCGCGAACCTTCGGCGTGGACGATCCCCCATCCCGTGCAACTGAGCGACGGATCGAGGCCGAGGATCAGCACCGGTCGCCCCGCCCTTTCGCGCTGGTCTTCACGCGCGGCCTGCCTTACTCCGCGTCCAGCTTTTCCATCACCGCATCCGAAATTTCGTAATTGCCCCATACGGTCTGGACATCGTCATCATCGTCGAGCTGATCGATCAGTTTCAGCAGGACGCCGGCGTCCCGTTCGTCCAGATCGACGGTAAGGTTCGGTTTCCATGCCAATTTCACGGTTTCCGCCGCGCCCAGCGATTTTTCCAGACTGTCCGCCACGGCGTGCAGATCGTCGCTCGCGGTCCAAATTTCGTGGCCGTCCTTCGATGACTGGATATCGTCGGCGCCCGCTTCCATCGCGGCTTCCAGAACCGTGTTCTCGTCACCCGCAGCGGCAGGATATTCGATATAGCCCAATCGTTCGAACCCATGGGCGACCGAACCTTCGGTGCCCAGATTGCCGCCGTTCTTGCTGAAGGCGACGCGCACGGAGGTTGCGGTGCGATTGCGATTGTCGGTCAGCGCCTCGACGATGATCGCGCTGCCGCCGGGGCCGTAGCCTTCGTAGCGGACTTCTTCGTAATTTTCGTCATCCCCGGCGGTTGCCTTGTCGATGGCGCGCTGAATATTGTCCTTGGGCATGGATTGCTGTTTGGCGGTGTTGACCGCCAGTCGCAGGCGCGGGTTCATATCCACATCGGGCGTGCCCATTTTCGCGGCCACCGTGATTTCGCGGGACAGCTTGGAAAACAGGTTCGACCGCTTCTTGTCCTGCGCGCCCTTGCGGTGCATGATATTCTTGAATTTGGAATGACCTGCCATGAATATGCCCGAAAATATGATTGAAACTACAGTTGCTGCAATAGCCGCATGACCGTGCGAACCACAAGTGGATAGCGCGCAATTGCGCCCCGCGCAGTCGGTCCGGGGGGAATGGCGGCGCCTGCTGCGGTTCCTGCGCCAACCTGTACTGGGGCCTGCATTGGCCCCTGCGGTCCGCACCGGACGCGTGACCGGTATCGGCTGGACGCCATTGGTGGCCGTGCTGCGCATCTATCTGCTGGATATTGCGCTGATGCTTGTGCTTGCGATAATTGCCATTGCGGCGGTTGCGGCAGGCGTGGAATTTCCGGACAACAAGCTGAATACGCTGGAACTGACCCCGTGGCTGATCTTCGCCATCATCGTCGGCGCGCCGGTGACCGAAGAAATCCTGTTCCGCAGCTGGCTGTCCGGTCGGCCCGGCCATCTGGCGGCTGCAGCGGCCATGGGCGGGGCCATTTTCCTGCTGCCGATGGTGATGGGCGCGCAGGCCATGAATTATCCGCAAGGCGCAACGAACTGGCCCATGCTCGCCATTGCCGGACTGGTAATTTTTGCGGCCATGGCCCTTTGGTTCTTCCGCAGACGCCGACCGTTGCGCTGGTTCGCATGGGCGTTTCCGGCAATTTTCTGGATCGTGAGCGTCCTGTTCGGCCTCGTCCACCTCGTCAATTACGATGCAGGCAGCCTGATGGTGCTGGTGCCGCTGGTGGTGCCGCAATTCGTGGCCGGCACCATGTTCGGCTATGTCCGGCTGCAGTACGGATTATGGGCGGCAATACTGCTGCACGCGCTGCACAATGGCACGGCCGTCGCCGTGATGCTGCTGGCCGGGCCGGTGGTGGACGCCGCGTAAGATACCGTAAGAGGCGCCCTATTCCAGCCCGCGCTATTCCAGCCCCAGCGCGTTTTTATACACGTCCAGAATGGTTTCCATCTCGCTGCGATCGTCCGGCTTCATTTTGCGCAGGCGCACGACCTGGCGCATGATTTTGGGATCGTATCCCACTGCCTTGGCTTCGGCGTAGACATCGCGGATATCGTCGGCGATGCCCTTCTTTTCTTCTTCCAGCCGCTCGATCCGTTCGATCAGCAGGCGCAGGCGGTCATCGGTGGCTTCGGCCATGTTCATACACTCCGGAAAAATTGGTGAATTGGGGAAAATATTGGTGAATCGGGGAATATCTGCGAATGGATTGGGGGCGCTGATAGCCAGCCAATCGGCGCGGGTGAACCCGCCAGCGCATCAATCCTGTGCGTTCTTTGCCAGGCTGGCTTCCATCCGGGCGATCTGCGCATCGCTTGCAGCCGATTGCCGTGTCGCCTTCCAGTCGGCCATCGGCATTCCGTGGACAAGCGCACGCGCGGCATCCCTGTCGCCATCGTAGCCCGCATCCCGGATCCAGTCGGCCAGGCAATTGCGGCAAAAACCGGAAAGGCCCATCAGATCGATATTCTGCGCATCGTGGCGATGCTGCAGATGGCGGACCAACCGCCGGAATGCGGCCGCTGCGACCGCATCGGGCAGGGCGGCCAGTGGGTCGGCCAGGTGGATTGGCGGATGGAGAATCGGTGCTGGCGGTCGGCATCGGCGGATATCCTTCAATCAGACGATTGTGTTGCCCGAACGCTCTGGCATATCCTGCGCCCATGACAAAGCACGCCAGCACAATCGGTGCCCATCCTGCCAACTCCGCTCCAGACGAACCGGCCCTGGGCGGACCCGGCAAATATCTCGACCCTCGGCGGCGCAAGGTGAAGATATTGGCGACGGTCGGGCCGGCCAGCAGCAATCCCGAAATGCTGCGCCGCCTGGTGCGCGCCGGGGTCGATGCGTTCCGAGTCAATATGAGCCACGGCGAACATGCCATTCACGAAGCCACGATCGATGCAATCCGCTTGCTGGAAGCCGACCTCAACCGCCCGATCGCGATTTTCTGCGATCTGCAAGGGCCCAAGCTGCGCGTCGGCACATTCAGGGATGGGCGCGCGGTGATCCGCCATTCGGGCCATTTCACGCTGGATCGCAATCCTGAACCCGGCGATGAAGCCCGTGTCGAGCTGCCGCATCCCGAATTGTTCGGCCTGCTGCAAAAGGGGCAGCGCCTGCTTATAAACGACGGCAAGATCCAGCTGAAAGTCATCAGCGCCGATGCCGATGCCATCCTGTGTTCGGCGGTGGTCGGCGGCGTTATTTCGGACCGCAAGGGCGTGAACGTGCCGGATGCGGAAATCCCCATCCCCGCGCTGACCGACAAGGACCGCAGGGATCTGGCCTTCGCCGTGGCCAAGGGGGCGGACTGGATCGGCCTTTCCTTCGTCCAGCGACCCGAAGATCTGGCAGAAGCGCGGCGGCTGATGGGCGGACATGGCGCCGACACCCCGGCCCTGTGCGCCAAGATCGAAAAGCCGATGGCGGTCCGCCGGCTGGATGAAATCATCGAGATAGCGGATGGCATCATGGTGGCGCGCGGCGATCTGGGCGTGGAACTGCACCCTGAAGAAGTGCCGCCGCTGCAGAAAAAAATCGTCAACAAATCACGGATTGCCGGCAAACCCGTAATCGTCGCCACGCAGATGCTGGAATCGATGATCGAAAGCCCGGCCCCCACCCGCGCCGAGGTGTCGGACGTGGCCAATGCGGTCTATGACGGGGCCGATGCCGTCATGCTGAGCGCGGAAACCGCAGCGGGCGAATGGCCCGAAGAAGCGGTGGCGATCATGGATCGTATCGCCACCCAGGTGGAACGCGACGAAGCGTATCTTGGCCGCGTGCGCTATCTCGACACACCGCCGGACCGGACCACTGCCGATGCGCTGGCCCATAGCTGCATGACCATTGCGGATACGGTGAACATCGCGGCAATCACGGTGTTTACCGGATCGGGCAGCACGGCCCGGCGGGTCGCGCGCGAGCGGCCTTCGGTGCCGATGCTGGTGCTTACCCCGTCGCAGCGCACGGCGCGGCGCGTGGCGCTGTTGTGGGGCGCCTATCCCGTGGTTACCCGCGACATCGGCAGTTTCGAAGAAATGATCGCCAAGGGCAAACGCATGACCCTGCGCCATCGGCTGGGCGTGGCCGGTTCCAAACTGATCGCGCTGGCCGGCGTACCGTTCGGCACACCGGGTTCGACCAATCTCCTCCACGTCGTGACGCTGAGCGGCGATGAACTGGAACAGCACGAAGGCGTTTGAACGCAGGCATCGGCTGAAACGGTTCCCTATCCGGCTGCGCGTTCCAGCCTGCGCCGTGCGGTGTCTTCGCCCAGAACCGGCAGCAGCGCGCCCATATCGGGGCCATGATCCTGGCCGGTCAGCGCCTGACGCAGTGGCAGGAACAGCGGCTTGCCCTTGCGCCCGGTCAAAGCCTTCAACGCCTGCGTCAGATCGCCCCAGGGATCCGCGCTCCATTGCAGCGTCTGCGCCGCCTGGCCCAGAAACACGCGGTCTTCGGGCGAAAATTCGGGCAGATCGACGGGGCCGGTCACGATATTCCAGTAATCCCGCGCACCGTTCACCGTGTCCAGATTGGGACGGATCGCGTGCCAGGCCTCTTCGCCCATCCCTTCCGGCAGACGCCCGGCGACGTCGGAAAATTCCATGCGATGCACCAGCGCGGTATTGATCCGGTCCAGCTCCGCATCGTCGAATTTTGCCGGCGCCCGGCCGAAAGTGGACAGATCGAACCCGGCGACCAGCGCCGCGACATCCGCAATCGGTTCGACCGGCTTCGACGTGCCCAGCCGCGCCAGCAGGGCGATGATCGCCTGCGGTTCGATATCCCGTTCGCGAAATGCATCGCAGCCCAGCGATCCCAGCCGTTTCGACAGCTTGCCTTCGTTCCCCACCAGCAGCGCCTCATGCGCAAAACGCGGCGGCGGCGCATCCATCGCTTCGAACATCTGGACCTGCACGGCGGTGTTCGACACGTGGTCTTCGCCGCGCAGCACATCGGTTATGCCCATTTCCACATCGTCGACCGCGCTGGGCAGCATATACAGCCAGCTGCCATCAGCGCGGCGGATGACCGGATCGGACAGGGTCGCCGCATCGAATTTCTGCGGCCCGCGAACGCCATCTTGCCACATTATCGGCCGATCGTGATCCAGTTTGAAACGCCAGTGCGGGGCGATATCGTCGGCATTCCTGGCTGCGTGATCCGCATCGCCCAGCGCCAGTGCCGCCCGATCGTAAATCGGTGGTTTGCCGCGGCCCAGCTGCACCTTGCGCTTCAGATCCAGTTCCTGCGCCGTTTCGTAACAGCGATAGACATGGCCGCTTTCGCGCAAACGGGAAAAGGCGGCTTCGTACAGATCGAGCCGCGCCGATTGCCGTTCCTCCCCATCGGGATGCATACCCAGCCAGGCGAGATCGCTGCGGATCGCGTCGGTGTATTCCTCGCGGCTGCGTTCGGCGTCGGTATCGTCGATCCGCAGCAGGAAACGGCCGCCATGTTTCTTCGCCAGCATCCAATTATGGAGAGCGGTGCGAATATTGCCGACATGAAGGCGCCCGGTAGGCGACGGTGCGAAGCGGGTGATGGTGGTCATGGGCGCGGCGATTAGCCTGTGGCGCGATGGGCGACAAGCGGTTAGCACCGGGACCATGTACGACACGGCCACGCTTGAACGAACGATGGAAACGGCGAACCTGCCCGGCGCGGCAGCAATGATCGTGGACAGCCAAGGCACCCGGTTCAGCGGCGCTTGGGGGCACGCCGATGCGATAGCGGGAACGATCATGGCGCTGGACACGGTTTGCCAGATTGCCAGCATGACCAAGGCGGTGGTGTCGCTGGCGGCGATGCAACTGGTGGAGGCCGGTCGGCTGACACTGGATGGCCCGATCGCCGATGTGCTGCCGGAACTGGGACTGGAACGTAAACGCGCGCGGGTGCTTACCGGCTTCAGCGAAACCGGACTGCCCCGGCTGCGCCCCGCCGTGCGGCCGATCACGCTGCGCCATTTGCTGACCCATACGGCCGGGCTGGGCTACAGCTTCGTCCAGCCGGAAGTGCTGCGCTATTTTGCCGCCACGCAGATGCCAGAGCCGGGATTCGAAGCAGCGATCACCATGCCATTGCTGTTCGATCCGGGGGAACGATGGGAATATGGCGTCGCCACGGATTGGGTCGGGCTGGCAATAGAAGCGGTAACCGGCGGCGATCTGCAATCCTATCTGCAGCAGCACATTCTTGCGCCGCTGGGCATGAAGGATACGGCGTTTCGTCCAATCCTGCCCGAAGATGCCGCCAAGGTTCACAAACGGACGGAGAACGGGTCGTTCCGCATCAGCACCATCAACCTGGGTGGCGGCGAATTTCAGAGCGGCGGCGGCGGTCTGTCCTCCACCGTGCCCGATTACGCTCGGTTCCTGCGGATGATCCTGCGCGGCGGGGAACTGGACGGCGCGCGCATCGTCAGCGCCGCGACGATTGCGGAAATGACGCGCAACCAGGTGGGCGAATTGCGCGCCGGCTATATGGGCAGCGCCATGCCCGCCATTGCCGCACCTTACGACAATTTTCCCGATCAGCACACCGGCTGGGGGTTGGGCTTCCTCATCAACCCGCAAACCGGGCCGAACGGGCGCAGCGCAGGCAGCCTGGCCTGGGCGGGAATTTTCAATTCCTTCTACTGGATCGACCCGGCGGCCGACATTGCCGGTGTGTTCGCCGCCCAATTGGCGCCATTTGGCGATGCCGGCGCGCTGAAGGCGTTCGGTGCGCTGGAACGGATGGCCTATGGCATCTGACCATGCCCACCTGAATTGTCAGCCGTAATCGTCAGTCACTCATTATCAGCCAGCATATTGGGCCAGCATTAAGGCCCAGCACCATGGGCCAGCACTCAATTGCCGCCGCTGCCGAACGTATAGCTGAGCGCGATGCCACCGGAAAACTGGTCGCGAGAACCGAACGCTTCGACCACCGGAGAATCGGCAGGATCGCCGACCAGACGATCATATTTGGCGTAGGAGTATATACCCCATTGCGGCGAAAATTGCTGGATGTAACCGATTATGCCGCCAACCGCCTGCACGCCGCCGCCTGAATCATAGGCTGGCAGGCCGGATGCGGCGGCATCCTGCGGCATCACGCCGAAATAGGCATTCTGGTAGGATGCATCGGTCACTGTCACGCGCGGGCCGATGGACAGCAATTGCCGGTCCCCGTCGCGCACCACGTAATCGCCGCCTACGACCGCGATGATCCCTTCATGCCCGGTCACGCCGTAGCGCACATCCCCGCGCAGGCGGAACCGTTCGGTCGCCTGCAACTGTGCGAAAGCGCCGACTTCCACCGTGAAACCCACTTTTGGCAATGCACCGCCGACATCGTCGGGCGATCGCTTCCCTTCCACACCCAGGGACGGGCCAAAAGCAAAGCCGGCATCGTTGCGATAAACCGGAAATCCGAAACTTTCATCGGGTGCCTCGAACGCGAACAATTCGCCGGTATCCGCGCGCGAAAAGTCGATCAGCGGACGCAGGACATAGTCGTCCGATCCGGGATAGCTCGGCACCAATTGCGGCCCCAGCGCCACCCGCGTGCGGCGCTGCGTATCGCTGCCATCCTGTGCGTTGGCCGCCCCAGGGCCGGCAATCAGCCCCACCACGCCGGCGACGGCGATTGCAATTGCAGTTCGTGACACGATCAGTCGGATCATTCGGTTTTTCCAATTCTCAGAGCCGCCGTGCACGCCGAACCGGCGATGCATACGGGCTGCGCCCCTTTTGGGGTAGTAAGACATCACGCCTTTTGTTGGTCCTGACGAAAAGCGTCAACCGCCAAATCGCCGGCCACCGGTATGACCGGACGGAAGACAGGAGGCACGTACGCGCGCATGAAAAGCCCCGCCCGAACGATCGCGGATGCGATAATTCCGGCGGGGCTTTTGCGATCTGCGGTTCTATGCGTCGCCGGACCCTTCCGTGTCCGCATCCTTGTCGTCTGCCGGTTTGGAAGGCGCATCGCCGCGCATCGCGGCTGCCATCGCCGCTTCATCCATCGGTGCATCGGCACCACCGGCATCCGCCGCATCCGGGCCGGTCGCCGTATCGCTGGCCGCATCTTCGTTGAGATACGCGCCCGCATCGGCGTCCGTTCCATGGGTTTCGCCCATGACAGCGCCCAGCGGATCGTCGCCCAAGGCTGCTTCCGCGCCCTGTGCAAGCTCCGCCTTGCGTTCCTCTTCGGCGGTGTCGGCAGCAATGATCGCATCCTGCTGTTTCTTCCACTGCGCCCGCAAAGCAGCATCGCGGCTGTTGGCGGTGACGCGCATCCGGTTCATGCCCGCGCCGGTACCGGCAGGGATCAACCGACCCACGATCACGTTTTCCTTCAGACCGACCAGCGTATCCTTCTTCCCTTCCACCGCCGCCTGCGTCAGCACGCGCGTGGTTTCCTGGAACGATGCGGCAGAAATGAACGAACGCGTCTGGAGCGAAGCCTTGGTGATGCCGAGAAGGATCGGCTTGCCCGCTGCTCTTTTCTTGCTCTTGGTCAGCTTCGCATTGATTTCGTTCATTTCTTCCAGATCGACCTGTTCGCCCGGCAACAGCGTGGTATCGCCGCTTTCGGTAATCTCCACCTTCTGCAGCATCTGGCGAACGATCGTTTCGATGTGCTTGTCGTTGATCTTCACGCCCTGCAGCCGATAGACTTCCTGGATTTCATCGACCAGATATTCGGCCAGCGGTTCGATACCCAGCACATCCAGAATGTCGTGCGGATTCGGGCTTCCCGAAATCAGCGTATCGCCCTTCTTCACGAAATCGCCTTCCTGAACGTCCAGAACTTTCGTTTTGGCGATCAGATATTCAACCCGGTCCTGGTTCTCGGCCCCTGCGTCCGGAACGATGGCGATCTTGCGTTTCGCTTTGTATTCCCGAACGAATTCGATCTTGCCGGAGATTTTGGCGATGATCGCATTGTCCTTGGGGATACGCGCTTCGAACAGTTCGGCGACACGCGGCAAACCACCGGTAATGTCGCGCGTCTTGGCCGCTTCGCGCGATGCACGTGCCAGAATGTCGCCGGCCTGCACTTTCTGCCCGTCATCGACCGACAGCGACGTACCGGGTGCCAGCATATAACGCTGCGCATCGGTTTCGCCGTCTTCCGACAGCGTTTCGCCTTCGCCAAGCAGCGTGAGACGCGGCCGCATGTCTTCTTTCTTCTTGCGGCCGGTCGCCCGGTTTTCGGTCACCACGCGCTGGGCGATACCGGTGGCATCGTCCACCCGTTCTTCCATGGTCGTACCATCCAGCAGATCCTGGAATTTCACGATACCCGACTGTTCGGTGATGATCGGCAGGGTGAACGGATCCCATTCCGCCAGACGGTCGCCTTCCTTGATCTTCGTCCCGCCCTTGTTGAGCAGCACGGTGCCGTAGGGAACCTTGTGCATTTCCCGCTCCCGGCCTTCGGCATCGATCACCACGATTTCGCCGCTACGCGCCAGGCTGAGCATCCGGCCCTGCTTGTCGGTAATGGTCGGCATATCGCGATATTCGACGGTACCGTCGGAAATGGATTCAAGGTGGCTGGTTTCATTGACCTGCGCCGCGCCGCCGATGTGGAATGTCCGCATCGTCAGCTGGGTGCCGGGTTCACCGATGGACTGGGCGGCGATCACGCCG
This sequence comes from uncultured Alphaproteobacteria bacterium, assembly GCA_963803585.1. GTDB lineage: Bacteria > Pseudomonadota > Alphaproteobacteria > Sphingomonadales > Sphingomonadaceae > Pontixanthobacter. Next base: position 31,991 of record CAWDNB010000001.1, read on the forward strand.
ACCGCTTCGCCGATATTGACCGGCGTTCCGCGGGCAAGATCGCGGCCGTAACATTTGCCACAAACGCCCTGCTTCGCTTCGCAGACCAGCGGCGAACGGATTTTCGCGGACTGCACTTCGGCGGCCTCGATTTCTGCAACCATCGGTTCGTCCAGCAGGGTGCCGGATTTCACGATGACTTCTTCCGTCTTGGCATTGACCAGATCTTCAGCCGTCGTGCGGCCCAAGATCCGTTCGCCCAGCGATGCGATAACCGAACCGCCTTGAACGATGGCGCGCATTTCCAGCGCATTGTCGGTTTTGCAGTCTTCTTCCACGATGACGCAATCCTGCGACACATCGACCAGCCGCCGGGTCAGATAGCCGGAATTCGCCGTTTTCAACGCCGTATCCGCCAGGCCCTTGCGCGCGCCGTGGGTGGAGTTGAAATATTCAAGAACGGTCAGACCTTCCTTGAAGTTGGAAATGATCGGCGTTTCGATGATCTCGCCCGAAGGTTTGGCCATCAGACCGCGCATACCGGCCAGCTGTTTCATCTGGGCGGGCGAACCACGCGCACCGGAATGGGCCATCATGTAGATGGAATTGATCTGCGCCTGTTTGCCGTCCTTGTCGATCGGCTGCGCCTTGATCTCATCCATCATCGCGTCGGCCACGGTGTCTCCGCAACGCGACCATGCATCGATGACCTTGTTGTATTTTTCCTGCTGGGTAATCAGGCCGTCCTGATATTGCTGTTCGTAATCGGCAACCAGTTTCTTGGTCTCGTCGATCCGCGCATCCTTGCTGTCGGGGATGATCATGTCATCCTTGCCGAAGGAAATACCGGCCTTGAACGCGTGGCGGAAACCCAGCGTCATGATCGCATCGGCGAACAGCACCGTGTCTTTCTGACCGGTGTGGCGATAGACCTGATCGATCACATCGCCGATTTCCTTCTTGGTCAGAAGACGGTTGATGATGTCGAAAGGAACCTTGTGGTTCCGGGGCAGGCATTCGCCGATCAGCAGGCGGCCCGGCGTGGTGACGAACCGCTTGTCGGCGATCTTGCCCTTTTCATCGGCCTGCGGAACGCGGGTGATGACTTTGGAATGATACGTTACCGCGCCCACTTCCAGCGCCTGATGCACTTCGGCCATATCCGCAAAACGCGGCAGCTTTTCATGACGTTCGCCGTTTTCCTCGACAAATTCGGGCGTCTTTTCCTGCCGGTCCATGGACAGGTAATAGATGCCCAGAACCATATCCTGCGACGGCACGATGATCGGTTTGCCGTTGGCGGGCGACAGGATGTTGTTGGTCGACATCATCAGCACGCGCGCTTCCAGCTGCGCTTCCAAGGAAAGCGGAACGTGCACGGCCATCTGGTCGCCATCGAAATCGGCGTTGAAGGCGGAACAGACCAGCGGGTGCAGCTGGATCGCCTTGCCTTCGATCAATACCGGTTCGAACGCCTGGATGCCGAGACGGTGCAGCGTTGGCGCACGGTTGAGCATCACGGGATGTTCGCGGATGACCTCATCCAGAATATCCCAGACTTCCTTGCGTTCTTTCTCGACCCATTTCTTGGCCTGTTTCAGGGTCATGGACAGACCCTTGGCATCGAGGCGCGCATAGATGAACGGCTTGAACAGTTCCAAGGCCATCTTCTTGGGCAGGCCGCATTGGTGCAATTTCAGTTCCGGACCGGTCACGATGACCGAACGGCCCGAATAATCGACCCGCTTGCCCAGCAGGTTCTGGCGGAACCGGCCCTGCTTGCCCTTGAGCATATCGGACAGGCTTTTCAGCGGGCGCTTGTTGGCACCGGTGATGATCCGGCCGCGGCGACCATTGTCGAACAGGGCATCGACCGCTTCCTGCAGCATCCGCTTTTCATTGCGCACGATGATGTCGGGCGCACGCAGTTCGATGAGGCGCTTCAGCCGGTTGTTGCGGTTGATGACGCGGCGATACAGATCGTTGAGATCGGATGTGGCGAAACGGCCGCCATCCAACGGCACCAGCGGGCGCAGTTCGGGCGGGATGACCGGCACGACTTCCAGGATCATCCATTCCGGGCGGTTGCCGGAATCGATGAAGCTTTCCACCACTTTCAGCCGCTTGATGATCTTGGCGGGCTTCAGTTTCGATTTGGTGGTCGCGAGTTCTTCCAGCAGATCGTCGCGTTCCTGGACCATGTCCAGATCCATCAGCATGATCTTGACCGCTTCCGCGCCGATCCCGGCGGTGAAGGCATCTTCGCCATATTCATCCTGCGCTTCGACCAGTTCGTCTTCGGTCAGCAGCTGGAATTTTTCCATCGGGGTCAGACCCGGTTCGGTAACGATGTAGCTTTCGAAATACAGCACACGCTCCAGCTGCTTCAGCTGCATGTCGAGCAGCAGGCCGATGCGCGACGGCAGCGATTTCAGGAACCAGATATGCGCGACCGGTGCGGCCAGTTCGATATGCCCCATCCGCTCGCGGCGGACTTTGGTTACCGTGACTTCGACGCCGCATTTTTCGCAGACGACGCCCTTGTATTTCATGCGCTTGTACTTGCCGCACAGGCATTCGTAATCCTTTACAGGGCCGAAGATGCGCGCGCAGAACAGGCCGTCACGCTCGGGCTTGAACGTGCGGTAATTGATGGTTTCCGGCTTCTTGATCTCGCCGAAGGACCAGCTGCGTATACGCTCCGGCGATGCCAGACCGATCTGGATCTGGTCGAAGGTTTCCGGCTTGGCCAGCTGGTTCGAAAATTTGGTTAGTTCGTTCATTTTTGTCGTTCCCTTGGGGGAGAAATCTTTAATCGGAAGCATGGAAGCGGCAGGGCGGTCAGGACCGCCCTGCCCATTACTCCGCCGCGATCTTCAGGCCGCCTAGATCATTGGCATCGTCTTCGTCGTCGCCATGCGATGTCAGTTCGACGTTGAGGCCCAGACTGCGCATTTCCTTCACAAGCACGTTGAAGCTTTCGGGAATGCCGGCCTCGAACGTGTCGTCGCCCTTGACGATCGCCTCGTAGACCTTGGTCCGGCCGATCACGTCGTCCGATTTGACCGTCAGCATTTCCTGCAGCGTGTATGCGGCGCCATAGGCTTGCAGCGCCCAGACCTCCATCTCGCCGAAACGCTGTCCGCCGAACTGCGCCTTACCACCCAGCGGCTGCTGCGTGACGAGGCTGTAGGGGCCGATCGAACGGGCGTGGATCTTGTCGTCCACCAGGTGATGCAGTTTGAGCATATAGATATAGCCCACCGTCACCTGCCGGTCGAAACTGTCCCCGGTGCGCCCGTCATACAAGGTTACCTGACCCGAACCCGGCAGATTGGCCAGTTCCAGCATCGCGGTAACATCGGCTTCGCGCGCGCCATCGAACACCGGTGTGCCCATGGGAACGCCATTGGTCAGATTGCCCGCAAGTTCCACGATATCCGCGGTCGAACGGTTGTCGATTTCATCGTGGTAATCTTCGCCATAGGCCACTTTCAGCCGTTCGATCACCGCATCCGGCGGGGTCGCCTTGGCGTAATCTTCGGCGGCATTGGGATTGGCGGCCTGCCATTCGACCAGCGCCTTCGTCACCTGCTGGCCCAACCCACGCGCAGCCATGCCCAGATGGGTTTCGAAAATCTGGCCGACATTCATCCGGCTCGGCACGCCCAGCGGGTTGAGCACGATATCGACCGGCGTTCCGTCTTCCAGAAACGGCATGTCTTCCTGCGGCAGGATGCGGCTGATCACCCCCTTGTTGCCGTGACGTCCGGCCATTTTATCGCCCGGCTGCAGCTTGCGCTTCACCGCCACGAACACCTTGACCATTTTCAGCACGCCCGGCGCAAGTTCATCGCCGCGTTCCAGCTTTTCCTTGCGGTCTTCGAACTTGTCCTGAATCCGCTTGGTCGACTGGTCGTATTGCGTTTTTACCGCTTCGATCTGTGCCTGACGGCCATCGTCCGCAACGGCGAATTTGAACCATTCGTGACGTTCGATATCGTCCAGCATCGCGCCGGTGATGTCGCCGCCTTTCTTGACGCCCTTGGGCGCAGCCGAAATGGTCTGACCTTCCAGCATATCGCGCAGCCGGTTATACGTCGCCCGGTTGAGGATCGCCCGTTCATCGGCGCTATCCTTGCGCAGACGTTCGATCTCCTCGTTCTGGATCGCACGGGTACGGTCGTCGATTTCGATGCCGTGGCGGTTGAACACCCGCACTTCCACCACCGTACCGGCAACACCGGGCGGCAGGCGGAGCGAGGTGTCGCGCACATCGCTGGCCTTTTCACCGAAGATCGCACGCAGCAGCTTTTCTTCCGGCGTCATCGGGCTTTCGCCCTTGGGCGTGATCTTGCCCGCCAGAATATCGCCGGGATGCACTTCCGCACCGATATAGACGATGCCCGCTTCATCCAGATTGCGCAGGCTTTCCTCGCCCACATTGGGAATGTCGCGGGTGATGTCTTCCGGGCCGAGTTTGGTATCGCGGGCCATGACTTCGAATTCCTCGATATGGATCGAGGTGAAGACATCGTCCTTCACGATACGTTCGGAAATCAGGATGCTGTCTTCGTAATTGTAACCGTTCCACGGCATGAAGGCGACCAGGCTGTTCTTGCCCAGCGCCAGTTCGCCCAGATCGGTGGAGGGGCCATCGGCAATGATATCGCCGGGTTCGACCACGTCGTTCACTTTCACCAGCGGACGCTGGTTGATGCAGGTGTTCTGGTTGGAACGCTGGAATTTCTGCAGCGAATAGATATCGACGCCGCTCTGCCCTTCCTCGACATCGCCGATCGCGCGGATCACGATACGGGTGGCATCCACCTGATCGACCACGCCGCCCCGCGATGCGGAGATCGCCGCACCGCTGTCGCGCGCCACGGTTTCTTCCATCCCGGTGCCGACGAACGGCGCTTCCGCCTTCACCAGCGGAACGGCCTGGCGTTGCATGTTCGATCCCATCAGGGCGCGGTTGGCGTCATCGTTTTCCAGGAACGGAATGAGCGATGCCGCAACCGAGACGAGCTGTTTGGGCGAAACGTCCATCAGCGTGATCTGGTCGTTGGGCAACATTACGAATTCGCCGGCCTGCCGTGCGGAGACGAGGTCTTCCACGAATGTGCCGTCTTCGTTCAATGCGGCCGAAGCCTGCGCCACGGCGTGTTTCTGTTCTTCCATGGCGGACAGGTAATTGACGTCGCCAGTGACCTTGCCATCCTTCACCGCACGGTAAGGGGTTTCGATAAAGCCGTATTTGTTGACGCGGCTGAACGATGCGAGACTGTTGATGAGGCCGATATTCGGGCCTTCCGGCGTCTCGATCGGACAGATCCGGCCATAATGGGTCGGGTGAACGTCGCGGACTTCGAAACCGGCGCGTTCGCGGGTCAGACCGCCTGGGCCCAATGCCGAAACGCGGCGCTTATGCGTCACTTCGGACAGGGGGTTGGTCTGATCCATGAACTGCGACAGCTGGCTCGAACCGAAGAATTCGCGCACTGCGGCCACAGCCGGTTTCGCATTGATCAGATCGTTCGGCATGACCGTCGACACATCGACGCTGCTCATCCGTTCCTTGACCGCACGTTCCATGCGCAGCAGGCCGACGCGGTACTGGTTTTCCAGCAATTCGCCGACGGACCGCACGCGGCGATTGCCGAGATTGTCGATATCGTCGACCTCGCCCTTGCCGTCTTTCAGATCGACCATTTCCTTGACCACGGCCAGGATGTCTTCCTTGCGCAGAGTGGTCACGGTGTCTTCCGCGTCCAGTTCCAGACGCATGTTCAGCTTGACCCGGCCAACGGCGGAAAGATCGTAGCGTTCGCTATCGAAGAACAAACCTTCGAACAGCGCTTCGGCGGTTTCCTTGGTCGGTGGTTCGCCGGGGCGCATCACCTTGTAGATCGCTTCAAGACCTTCGTCGCGGTTTTCGGCCTTGTCCACGGCCAGCGTGTTGCGGATCCACGGGCCGGTGTTGATTTCATCGATGTCGAGCAGTTCCAGACGGTCGATACCGGCATTGTCCAGCACTTCCAGATTGTCGGCACTCACTTCGTCGCCCGCTTCGATATAGATGCGGCCGGTTTTTTCGTCGATCAGATCGCGCGCGGCATAGCGGGCGAACACTTCTTCGGTGGGGATCAGCAGATCGGTCAGGCCGTCTTTCGCCGCCTTGTTGGCAGCGCGCGGACTGATTTTCTGGTTGGCCGGGAAGATTTCCTCCCCCGTCTTGGCATCGACCAGCGCAAAAGCCGGTTTGGAATTGCGCCATGCATTCGCGTCGAACGGCATTTTCCAGCCACCTTCGTCGCTCGCCCCCGAACCGGAACGGCCGCCGACCCGTTCCCAGGTCACGGTCTCGTAGAAATGGTTGAGAATGCCTTCGTGATCGAGGCCCAGCGCGAACAGCAGGCTGGTGACCGGCAGCTTGCGCTTGCGGTCGATCCGGACGTTGACGATATCCTTCGCATCGAATTCGAAATCGAGCCAGCTTCCGCGATAGGGAATGACGCGGGCGGCAAACAGCAGCTTGCCGGACGAATGCGTCTTGCCGCGATCATGGTCGAACAATACGCCGGGCGAACGGTGCATCTGCGATACGATCACGCGTTCCGTGCCGTTGATGATGAACGTGCCGTTGCCCGTCATCAGCGGCATGTCGCCCATATAGACGTCCTGCTCCTTGATATCGAGCACGCTGCGGGTTTCGGTTTCCTGATCAACTTCGAACACGATCAGGCGCAATGTCACCTTCATCGGCGCGGCATAGGTGATGCCCCGCTGGCGGCATTCGGTGGTATCGTATTTGGGCGGTTCGAGTTCGTAATGCACGAAATCAAGCTCGGCGGTTCCGGCGAAATCGCGGATCGGGAATACCGAACGCAGCGTCTTTTCAAGACCGGAGACATAATCGATCGACGGATCGGACCGCAGGAACTGTTCGTAGCTTTCGCGCTGAACCTCAATGAGATTGGGCATCTGCGTCACTTCATGCACATCGCCGAAAATCTTGCGGATACGCTTTTTCGCCGTGCCGGTATTCGCGGAAGATTTGCGGCGCGATGCCGGACCCGTCTTCGTGCCCGAATTCGCTGGAGTGCCCGAATTCGCTGGGGTGTTCGCCTTGGTCGCCATGGAGAAAATTCGCCTGTTTGTTTTCGGTGTCGACCGGGTGTGAAACAACACCGGTCGCCTGATTGCATTACTGTCGCACGCGGCAGACACACCAGAACCGTAAACGCATGGAAGAACCGCAGCCAATCGCACCACGATCGTGGGGGAAAGCTGCGGCTTGCGAGCGTTGCGGGCTATGGAAACACATTCTTCCGTTCCTGGACAGGGCCACCGCGCAATGGCCCGTCACGCTCGAAAAATGCGGTTGACGGGCGATATAGGGCGCACAGGGCGCCCCGTCAACAAGGCCGTCAACAAGGCCGTCGACAAGAGTGGCGCCCGTGTCGTTACCCGGACAGAATATATCGCCGCCCGGACCAAACGCGCGCAAATTAAGCGATATGCGATATGCCTCATATTGTTTTTCGATATTATTGATTGACAATAAGCCGAATCGAAATTATTGACTATCGATATCGAACATCAAGGAGATCGATAATGTCCAAGGCCCCACGAATTCTCGCTACCACGCTTGCCGCCAGCCTCGTCACTCTGGTGACACTGGGCGCTGCCATCCAGATGCCGGAACCAGATCCCGCGAACGCTGCCGCAATTTCGCTGGGCGTTCCCGCAATCGCATAATTCGAACCGGGATCGGGAGACGAACCCATGAATACGCTTGTGAAAGACCCCTTGCTCACGACCGGGCGCCTGATGACTTATATCGTTCAGGCATTCCTGGGCGTCGCAATTCTGGCCTGCGCGATCGCTGCGTGTGCGATGCCGTTTGCGCATAATGCGATTACCGCCGAATTGCGGGAAGAATTCGGCGACGCCGCGCTTGTGTTCCCGGCATGGCAGGTCGCCGGTCTGCTGATCCTGGCCATTGCCGTGCTGGCTTTGACCTTCCTGTTCTTCAAACGGCTGCGCGCTATTATCGACACGGTCGGCATCGGCGATCCTTTCCAGCCGCAAAATGCCCGCCGCCTGACCGATATGGCATGGCTGATGCTGGCTGCGCAGATGATGACGGCCATCACGGCTTTTGCGGGCGTGCGCCTGATCGCGTGGTTCGCCGCCTATAATGACGAAATACCCGTGGATGTTGCAGACGATATCGACTGGGTCGATTTCGGTGCCATCATTCTGGTCATCGTCCTGTTCATTTTGGCCCGCGTGTTCCGCCACGGCGCCGCCATGCGCGACGATCTGGAAGGAACGGTCTGATGCCGCCTCCATCCGACGACAAACCTATCGGCGATCCCGAAACCGGAGGCATTACCGTGAAACTCGACGATCTGCTTTACGAACGCCGCATGACTTTGACCCAGCTGGCAGAACGCGTCGGGCTGACGCTGGCCAATCTGTCGATCCTCAAAACCGGCAAGGCCAAGGCGATCCGGTTTTCCACCCTTGCCGCCATCTGCCGCGAACTGGATTGCCAGCCGGGCGACCTGCTGGGCTATGATGAAGGTCGCGCCGAAGGAGACGGAGAAGGAGGCGGTGGGGGCGGGGAAAGCGGCCACTGAAGCACCGCCTTATTCTCGACAAGATTTGCACCGCCTGCGGAAAATGGGTAACGGACGAATCGCGTACACATTTGAAGCGCAACCCAAGGGGAATATCACATGAAGAAACTCGCATTCGTAGCCGCACTTCCATTCGCTCTGACTCTCGCCGCTTGCGGCGGTGCCGATGCACCAGCCGTCGAAGAAGCCGGTGAAGAACTGGATGCACAGTCCGAAGTTCTGGAAGCAGAAGCCGAGCAGCTCGACGAAGCCGGCATGGAAGCACAGGCCGACGCTGTAGAAGCCGAAGCCGAAACCATGGAAGACCAAGCCGACCAGATGTAATCTTCGCGATTGCATATCGGCATGGCTGCTTTCGGGCCGCCATCCATACAGGAACGGGCCTGCCGAGCGATCGGCGGGCCTTTTTCTTTGGGTTCTTGTCTTGGGCTCTTGTCTTGGGCTCTTGTCTTGGGCCTTCGCCTTGGGCCGTTATTTTGAGGCCGCATTGTTTGCGACAAGGGGAGCGTCAGTTTTATGGCGGGTTTGCGTTGACTCCGCCCCGCAACACGCTATTGCCCGCAGCGTTCGCTGGGCTGACGGGTCCAGTGAACATCCGTCCAAGACAGTTGGTGCCCCGGATTTCGCCGGGGCTTAATTTCCAGCCGAGGCGGGGATACGAGATTTTCGGCGGTACGGCTTTTCAGGCGCTACCGCCATTGCACAGGCCGGTCGGCCAGCGCACCTCACTTCCCTTCCCATAACGGACTTGTCCATGCCGGCTTGCGGCGCGGGCAGAGTATGAGCCGGTCGCTCGATCACGTGCCGCATGGCATACGGTCAGGCGGCCATATTTGAAGGAGTAAGACATGGATCGCTCGCAAAAATCAGATGCGGTCGCTGATCTTAACGCAGTTTTCAACGAGAGCGGTGTGGTCGTCGTGACCCGCAATCTCGGCCTGTCGGTGGCGCAATCCACCGAATTGCGCGGAAAAATGCGGGAAGCCGGCGCATCGTACAAGGTTGCGAAAAACCGCCTTGCCAAACTCGCCCTCAAAGACACGGACTATACCGGTATTGGTGACATGCTCACCGGACCGACGGCCCTGGCGACTTCCAGCGACCCCGTCGCTGCCGCCAAGGCTGCCGTGGATTATGCCAAGACGAACGACAAGCTCGAAATCGTCGGCGGATCGATGGGCGGGCAGATGCTCGACGAAGCCGGAGTACGGGCGCTTGCCTCCCTCCCCAGTCTCGACGAACTTCGCGGCACGATCATCGGTCTGGTCCAGGCCCCGGCGACGAAAATCGCACGGGTCATGGTCGAACCGGCGGCAAAGCTTGCCCGCGTCTTTGCAGCCTATGGCGACAAGGAAGCAGCGTAAGGTTTTTACAGTCCAATATCGGGGGCCACAGCGGATTGCCGCGAACGCCCCGTCAAACACAACCAACTGGAGTTACCCATCATGGCCGATATCGCCAAGCTTGTAGAAGAACTTTCGAAACTGACCGTTATGGAAGCGGCCGAACTGTCCAAGGCACTGGAAGAAGAATGGGGCGTTTCCGCCGCAGCAGCCGTCGCCGCAGCACCTGCCGCTGGCGGTGGTGAAGCCGCTGCCGAGGAAAAGACCGAATTCGACGTCATCCTGACCGGCGACGGTGGCAAGAAAATCCAGGTCATCAAGGAAGTCCGCGCCATTACCGGTCTGGGCCTCACCGAAGCCAAGGGTCTGGTCGAAAGCGCACCGAAGCCCTTGAAAGAAGGCGTCAACAAGGCGGAAGCCGAAGAAGTCAAAGCCAAGATCGAAGCTGCCGGCGGTACCGTCGAGCTCAAATAATCTTGCAGAAATTTTGTGGGTGTCTTGAAGCGCCTGCAGACGGGAAGGCGGTACCGCAAGGTGCCGCCTTTTCCTGTGTTGTCAGGTTCCTGGCAGAAGCCTTTTTCTGGCGCGCACCGAATCGGCTGTCTTGAGAATCCCCTTTTCTAACGACATGAGATTGCGCCCCAATGCCTGGACCATTCGCGAATTGTCAGGCTTACGACGCATCATATCGCCTTCGACAAGCCGTGGTCGATCAACCAGTCGCGCCGCCGGATTGACCAGACCGACGATCTGTTTCGCCAGCTTGCGGACGGTGATTTCCTCATCCGACCCGACATTCACTGTATCGTTGATAAACAGGTCGCGATCCATGCACAGGATTTGGAAGTCGACGTTGTCGTCCACATAGCAAAAAGTCCGGGTCTGCATCCCATCGCCATAGATCGTGATTTCCGCGCTATCGAGCGCTTGTGCGATGAACCGCGATACGACAAAGTCCTCGCTTTGGAGCGGTCCATACGTATTGAATAATCTGAAAATTGTGTACGGAACCCCAAACTCCTGTTCGAATGTTTTAAAGTAGATTTCGCCTAAATTCTTGACGACGGCGTATGGCAGTCGCGAATTGAGAGGCGTGGTATCCTCGTGCTGGGGAAATTCGACTGGCTCGCCATAGACTTCGGAAGACGACGCATAGAACACACGCTTGACCATCGTTCCGCGGGATAGGGTAAGGACGTTCCGTATGCCTTCGATATCTTCCAGCACCATCATCGGATTCTGCAGCGTTCGCGCTACCCCGACCGTAGCGGCGAAATGGTAAACGTAATCCGGGTTGAACGATGTAAATATTGGCGCCACGTCAAAATAGCGGTTTATATCGGCGCGTACGAACTCGCAATGGGCGGACAGCGGTGGGAGTTTCTCGATCGATCCGGTTTGCAGATTGTCGATAATGAGGAGTTGTATGTCATCGCGCTGGGCAAGCTTGCGCGCCAAACTGCCGCCAATATTTCCGGCCCCGCCGGTTATGATTATCTTTGTCCTCATCGCAAAACTCAACCCATCGAATGTTGCCGCGTTACCGGGTGGTAAATTTGTGCAGGTCTTTCAACCTTGTTTGCCTGCGCCATCGTCGACCTTGTCGAAAGAGCAGTGAACACCTGTGTAGAAAGCGTCAACACGGGTGAAGGCGAAGATGGGGCAGCCCGTCCGTGTCTGCTGCTGCCGGAACACCGCTGCCGTTGCTGAATCGTCCCCCTGTTGCTGAAATGTCATAGCTGCGGTTAACTTCCCTTACACGGGAAACCTTCGACAGACCGCGCGTAGTGGTGGGAACGGTTTGAACGACCGTCACGATTACTGACGTTTCCTACATAAATTTAGATAAACAAAGGGTCTTACATGACACGCATAAAAACGCTCGCCCTGCTGACAGTGGCAAGCTTCATCGCAAGTACGCCCGCCACAGCGCAGGGTATCGACACCGCCGCCACTTTTGATGGTCCGTATATCAGCGGGATTGTCGGCGTGTCCGCGCAGCCCAATGATCGCAATGAACCGATCGTGTTCGACACCACAGGCGATGGCAATTTCGATAATACAGTCAGCACGGTCGCCATGACCGACGCGTTCAGCCCCGGCTTCTGCGGCGGCGCCGCATTGGGGAACAGCCCCGCACAAGGCTGTCGCAGCGACAAGGACGGTCTCGAATATTTCGGTCGTCTCGGCCTAGACAAGCGGATGGGCAATTTTGTGGTCGGCGCGCTGGTGGAAGGCGGACGCAGCGAATTGCGCGATTCGGTAACTGGTTTCAGCACGACCCCTGCATCCTACACCATCAATCGCGAGGTGGATTATGCCATCAACGCCCGCCTTCGTGCCGGTTACACGCCCAATGGCGGCATTCTGTTCTATGCGACCGGCGGTGGCGCATTTGCCAAGCTGGATAACAGCTTCAGCACCACCAACGGCGCCAACAGCTTTACCGATAATGGCCGCACCAATGCGTTCGGATACCAGGTCGGCGGCGGCGCGGAGGCCATGATCCTCAACAATGTCAGCATCGGTATCGAATATCTCTATACCAGCCTGAGCGACGATGATTTCGTGGTGAATGTCGGCCCCGGCACGGCTGGCCCGACCAACCCGTTCCTCATCCAGAACGGTCAGACCGATCTGCGTCGCGGTAACAATGATCTGAACACGCATAGCCTGCGTTTCACGACATCGCTTCGTTTCTAGGTCGGCACATATGCGATGAAAGAAGGGCTCCGGTTTTGCCGGGGCCCTTTTTTTGTGAGAAAGGCGCTGCCGGTTCGACCATGCGGCTTCGTATCGGCCCTTCCCTCTGCCCGACGAAGGCGGGCACGCTGCAGAAAATATGCAAACGCCTCTACAGCGTTTCCTACAGCGTCTTGAGATACTCGATAATCTCCGCCCGCGCCTGTGCATCCTTCAAACCCTGATAGGACATTTTCGTGCCGGGCACGGTGGTTTGCGGATTTTCCAGATAGGCGTTCAGCGCGTTTTCGTTCCAGACGAGGCCGGAGGAACGCAGCGCTTCGCTATAGGCGTAGCCGCTGACATGGCCGGCCTTGGCATTATACACCCCTGCCAGAGTCGGACCGATGCCCGATGCGTCCGCCACCACGCCGTGGCAGGTGGCACATTGGGCAAAGGCGGCGGGCCGGCCATCGGCAGACGCGGAACTACCGCCCTGGCCCCCGACTTGGCCGCATCCCGCCAGCAAAACGACCGCACCCAGCCCCAACACTCTTGCGCCGATCGAACTGTTCATCAAATTACCTTTTCGCCATCCTGTGTTCGCAACCCTTCTGCGCCGAACGCAACCTGCAACGCAAGCGAAGCCTGTGCTGGAAGGGGCCCTGAATTGTATGATGCCTTGTGGCGGATGGGACGCGGAAGCCGCGCAATCGCCCTGGCGCGGTGCGATAGGGCTTCCGGTGGGCCGCGCACGGGACTATCCGCCGCGATCCGATGATGCGCGACGATGCCCTTGCTGCCGGTGACGCCTTGCCGGCGACACCATGGCGCACCGAACTGGCGGCCACTTTCCGGCTGAGCTGGCCGCTGGCGCTGGCCAATCTGTTGCAGATGCTGACCTATGCCGTCGATGTGATCTTCATTGCGCGGCTGGGGGAAGAACCGCTGGCCGCATCGGCGCTGGCCATTGCGCTGTTCGGGCTGGTGCTATGGGCGCTGTCCGGACTGACCGGCGCCGTCGCGCCCGTAATCGCCGCCGATCTGGGGGCCAGCCGGACCAGACGCGCACCGGCCTTGCGCCCCGTGCGCCGGGCGACCCGCATGGCGCTGTGGCTGGCCGTGATCGGCGGTGCGGGCGGGCATGATCCTGTGTCTCGGCATCGGACCATTGGCGCGCATGACCGGTCAGCAACCTGCGATCGTCATGTTGGCCAGCGAATATATGGTGGTAATCGTCTGGTCGATGATCCCCCTGCTGCTTGGCAATGTCCTGCGCAATTTCGTATCTGCATTGGGCCGCCCGATTTTCGCCACTGCCATCACGGCGGGCGGGATCGGGATAAATGCCGCGGCGAATTACGCATTCGTGTTCGGCAATTGGGGCGCGCCGGAACTGGGCCTGACCGGTGCGGCGCTGGCCACCATCGTAACCGCGCTGGTTACGCTGGGCGCCTATATCGCGGCAATTGCCATGGACAAGCGGATGCACCGCTATCGCATATTCGGGCGGTGGTGGGTGCCCGACTGGCCGCGCTTCATCAGCATCGTGCGTATCGGCACCCCCATCGCGCTGACCATCACGGCGGAAGCGGGCATTTTCGGTGCGGCGGCATTCCTGATGGGCAATATCGGCACCGCGCAACTGGCCGCGCATACGGTGGCATTGCAGATCGCGGCGCTGGCGTTTCAGGTGCCGTTCGGCGTGGGGCAGGCGGCAACGATCCGCGTGGGTTATTTCTACGGCGCCCGCGACCGGGAGGGGATGGGCCGCGCCGGATGGTCCGCCATTTTCGTGGGCGTTTCGTTCATGGCCGTATCCTGCGCGGCGATGGTGCTGATGCCGCGCAATTTGCTGCGAGATCTATATCGATCCCGATGCCGCAAAGAATGCGGTGCTGGTCGGCTTCGCGCTGAAATATCTCACCATTGCCGCCGCGTTCCAGCTGGTGGATGGATTGCAGGCGGTGGCAGCGGGCGCATTGCGGGGATTGCAGGACACGCGCATCCCGATGTGGATTGCGGGCTTTTCCTACTGGGTGCCGGGCATCGGCGTATCGCTGGTGCTGGGATTTGCCACCCCGCTGGGCGGAACGGGCGTATGGATCGGTCTGGCCACCGGACTAGCGGTGGCGGCAGTGCTGCTGGTCTGGCGCTGGACGATCCGCGACCGGCTGGGCCTTACCCCCCGGAATTCCACCGTGGTCCTGCCGGCCACCGCCGAATAGACCCGTTTCGCAGCCAGCTAAACAGGCCCGCCCAGATAGACCCGCCAGATAGGCCCGCCTTATTGGAACCTTGGCCGCCCACGATCCGGCGAAAACAACGAAATTTTTTTGCATCCCTGCCTGTTGACTCCATGACCGCGCATCACCAAATGCGCCGTGCTGGCACTCTCATGGTGGGAGTGCCAATGTACCATTCAACCTTTCAAACATAGGGGACATATTATGGCATTTCGTCCGCTTCACGACCGTGTACTGGTCCGTCGCATCGAAGCCGATCAGAAAACCGCCGGCGGGATCATCATTCCCGACAGCGCCCAGGAAAAGCCGAGCGAAGGCGAAATCGTTTCCGTCGGTACCGGCAGCAAGGCCGAAGACGGCACCGTAACTCCGCTGGATGTACAGGCGGGCGACCGCGTGCTGTTCGGCAAATGGGGCGGCACCGAGGTCAAGATCGACGGTGAAGACCTGCTTATCATGAAGGAAAGCGACATCATGGGCGTGCTCGGCTGAGCCGCAGTCCCCCGGATGCATTCCATCAATTAACATCTAAATTTTCTCAGGAGAAACCAACATGGCAGC
This sequence comes from uncultured Alphaproteobacteria bacterium, assembly GCA_963803585.1. Classification (GTDB taxonomy): domain Bacteria; phylum Pseudomonadota; class Alphaproteobacteria; order Sphingomonadales; family Sphingomonadaceae; genus Pontixanthobacter. Next base: position 47,453 of record CAWDNB010000001.1, read on the forward strand.
CAAGGACGTAAAGTTCTCGCGTGACGCACGCGAAGGCATTCTGAAGGGCGTGGATACGCTCGCAAACGCCGTCAAGGTCACGCTCGGTCCCAAGGGCCGCAACGTCGTGATCGACAAGAGCTTCGGCGCACCCCGCATTACCAAGGACGGCGTTACCGTCGCCAAGGAAATCGAACTCAAGGACAAGTTCGAAAACATGGGCGCGCAGATGCTGAAGGAAGTGGCATCGAAAACCAACGATCTGGCAGGCGACGGTACCACCACCGCCACCATTCTGGGTCAGGCCATCGTTCGCGAAGGCATGAAATCCGTCGCCGCGGGCATGAACCCGATGGATCTGAAGCGCGGCATCGATCTGGCCGTGTCCAAAGTCGTCGAAAATCTGCAGGCGCGTTCCAAGGACGTATCCGGCAGCAGCGAAATCGCCCAGGTCGGCGTGATTTCCGCCAATGGCGATCGTGAAGTCGGCGAAAAAATCGCCGAAGCGATGGAAAAAGTCGGCAAGGAAGGCGTCATCACCGTCGAGGAAGCCAAGGGCCTCGAGTTTGAACTCGATGTCGTGGAAGGCATGCAGTTCGACCGCGGATATCTGTCGCCATATTTCATCACCAATCCCGACAAGATGACCGTGGAACTGGAGAACCCCTATGTTCTCATCCACGAAAAGAAGCTGTCGAGCCTCAAGGATATGCTGCCGGTTCTGGAAGCCGCCATGCAGTCCGGCCGTCCGCTGCTGATCATTGCGGAAGATATCGAAGGCGAAGCGCTGGCCACCCTGGTGGTCAACAAGCTGCGCGGCGGCCTGAAGGTTGCCGCAGTCAAGGCCCCCGGTTTCGGCGATCGTCGCAAGGCGATGCTGCAGGATATCGCGATCCTGACCAAGGGCGAAATGATTTCCGAAGATCTGGGCATCAAGCTTGAAAACGTGACGCTGGGCATGCTGGGCGAAGCCAAGCGCGTAACCATCGACAAGGACAACACCACCGTGATCGACGGTGCGGGTTCGGCGGAAGACATCCAGTCCCGCGTCGGTGAAATCAAGGCGCAGATGGAAGCCACAACGTCCGATTACGACAAGGAAAAGCTGCAGGAACGTCTGGCGAAACTCGCTGGCGGCGTTGCAGTCATCAAAGTCGGCGGTGCGTCCGAAATCGAAGTCAAGGAACGCAAGGACCGGGTCGACGATGCGCTGCACGCAACCCGTGCCGCTGTCGAAGAAGGCATCGTACCGGGCGGCGGAACCGCATTGCTGTATGCCACCAAGGCCCTGAACGGGCTCAAGGGCGACAATGACGACCAGACGCGCGGTATCGATATCGTACGCAAGGCCATTCTGACGCCGGTGCGCCAGATCGCCACCAATGCGGGCCATGACGGGGCCGTGATTTCCGGCAATCTGCTGCGTGAAGACGATGAAACGCAGGGCTTCAACGCAGCGACGGACACTTACGAAAACCTCGTGACTGCCGGCGTGATCGACCCGACCAAAGTGGTGCGTATCGCATTGCAGGATGCGGCATCGGTTGCCGGTCTGCTCATCACTACCGAAGCGGCGATTACCGACGCTCCGGAAGACAAGGATGGCGCCGGTGGCGGCGGCGGTATGCCCGATATGGGCGGAATGGGCGGAATGGGTGGAATGGGCGGCTTCTAAGCCCCCCGTTTCCCGATACTCCAATCACGAAAGAGCCCGGCGGGAGCGATCCTGCCGGGCTTTTTTTGCGTGGGTGATAAAGGCCGTCAGGTGGTGCGATCAGGACCGGTTGCTGGGAGCTTCAGGCTGTTGGGATCTTCAGGCTGTTGGACAGGGATGCCTGGCGCGCATCGCAGGCCGGATCGACGCCGATCGTGATCGCATCGGCCGATGGCGTATCGCGGAACGTGCCATGCAGGCGGTCCCACAGGCTGATACCGCTGGTATAGTTGCTGTCCCGCTGCGCCCGGATAGTGGAATGATGGATACCGTGCATCCGCGGCGTAGTGAGCAGACGCGATAGGCGCGCATCCCATCGTGCGGGCAGCCGTGTGTTCGAATGATGGAAAACAATCGAAAGATTGAAGAAATTGCGCCACCCGGCGAGCGCCTGTGGATCGGCCCCGGAAAGCCGGACCTGCGCCAGCCGGAACGGCAATGACACGATCATGTCCAGCGGATGAAACCGGACTGCCGTGCTGGCGTCCATATCCGGATCGATATGGTGGACCCGGTGGAACCGCCACAGGAACGGCAGTTTATGCGTCGCCACGTGCCACCAGTAAAAGCCGTAATCCATGGCGGCGAGCGCACCGATAAACCGCAGATTGCGCGGCAACCATTGCGCAAAACCGCGCCGGTCTGCACAGATTGCGGCGCGCAATCGCCTGCGTCAGCGGCACTTCCACAAGCGCGACCACCGCCGCGCATCCCGCGCCCAATACGGCGTTTCGGACATTGCGGGGGATTGCGGCATGATGCGCCGTGCGCAGCGGCCTGCGGCGTTCCGCAATCAATATTGCGCCGACGGCAAGCGCCCCGACCGCCCATAACAGGTGCCTGCCCATTCCCATCTCCATCCCCATCTCAGGCCGCAGTCTGGCTTCGCATAGGCAACTACTGGCGTATGGCGCCATGTGCGTCGAGCGGTTATTGACCGGCATGATTTCACAAACGCCAGACCCTGTGGTTTTCATCTTCTGCCGCTGGCCGATGCCGGGGGAAGCGAAGACGCGGCTGATCCCGCGCTTCGGGCCCGATGGTGCCGCCGCGATCTATGGCAGGTTGCTCGCCCATACGATTGCCGTCGTGCGGGGTAGCGGCGTGGCGTTCGAACTGCGCGTGACCGGCGCGCCGCCTGCCGCGTTCCGGGATCGGTTCGGCGCGGATATCGTCGCGATCGATCAGGGCGACGGCGATCTGTCGGACAGGCTGCGCCGCGCGCCCGCACCCGCAATCCTGATCGGTAGCGACTGTCCGGGACTGACGCCCGCAATCCTCAGGAGCGCGCGCGACACCCTGACCACCAACGCCGCAGCAATCGGCCCTGCATCGGATGGCGGCTATTATCTTCTGGCAATCGGCGAACCGGCCGATTTCGCCTTCGCCGATATGATATGGAGCACGGCCGACGTGTTTCGAGAAACCGTCGCACGGTTTGCCGCCAACGGCATTCACCCCGCGATCCTGCCCGAACTGGGCGACGTGGACGAACCGGACGATCTGGAACACTGGCCGCAGTTTCTGCCATGACAGGCCCCATGACCGGCCCCATGCCAGCGCCCGACACCGCGCCGGGAAACGCCTCTGGAAACGCGCCGGGAAACACTGCTGTAAATGAACCCCGCGATGTCGCGATCGTCGTGCCCGTGCTGAACGAGGAACGCGCCCTGCCCGCCTTGTTCGCCGCGCTGGCTGCGCTCGATCCGCAACCCGCGCAGATCCTTTTCGTGGATGGCGGGAGCCACGATGCCACCGCCGCGCTGATCCGCGCTGCCGGCTATGCAATTGCGTCCACCGCGCCGGGCCGGGCGGTGCAGATCAATGCCGGGGTGGCCAAAGTGCAACCGCGATTGGTGTGCGTGCTCCATGCCGATACGATCCCCCCGGCCGACATGGTGACCGTTATTGTCGATACGCTGGCCGATGGCGCAATTGCCCTTGCTAGCTTCACCCCGCGCATTCGCGGACCCGGCAAAATCCGCTGGGGCACCACGTTCCACAATTGGATAAAGACCTGGTATGCGCCGCTGCTGACGCGGCCGCACCTGTTCCTGCGCGGCGTGCGGCTATTGTTCGGGGATCATGCGATGTTTTTCCGGCGCGCCCAGTTTCTGGAAATCGGTGGCTGCACGCCCGGCGACATCGTGATGGAAGAGGCGGATCTGTGCGTGAAGTTCGCGCGGCTGGGCCGGATCAGACTGGTGCCGCGCTGGGTGGACACTTCGGATCGGCGGATTGCCGCGTGGGGCCCGGTCAAGGCGAACTGGATTTATTTCAAGGTCGGCATACTGTGGGCGATCGGCGCGCGCGACCGAATGGGCCGGGATTATCCCGACGTACGGTGAACCGCCCCTGCCGGCAGGAAACCGATATCGATGCAATATTGGATGAGCCGCCGCAGATACGCTGCGTCCGTCGGGGGACATACCACGCCGGTGATTGCCTGCGCCGCCCGGTCGTCGAACAGGGGCGCACGCTGGAAATAGCTGGCATACAGGCCCGCGACCCGTTTGTAGAGCCGCCGTTCCAGTGCCGGTAATCCGGCCGGTTCGAATACACCGGGCGCGACAAGTTGCGGGCGGTGGAACTGCGCGAAGCTGGCAATCCCTTCCACGAACAGGCGCACCGGAATGGGCCGGCCGGACACCAGATGATAGGCCCCGCCCTTTGCCGCACGCATATTGCACGCAATCCCCACAATGCCCGCCGCCACATGGTCGATCGGCACGAAATCCAGTGCCGCATCGTGCGTGGCGGGCATCTGGCGCACGCGCCCTTCGGCAATGAGTTTGAAAGCGGCATAGGTCGTATCGAACTGGCGTATGCGGCCTGTATCGCTTTCCCCCACAACGATGCTGGGCCGGGCAATCGCATAGGGAACGCCGCTGGCACGCACCAGCCGTTCGGCGCGGGCCTTGCTGGCTTCATATCCGTTGGCGAAACCGGAATGGGGCAAGGCATCGCTTTCCAGGATCGGCCCGTCCCGCGTTCCGCAGACATACGCAGTGCTGACCTGCAGGATCGGCATGGCGCCGCTGCGCGCGAATTCCACCGCATTGGCCGCCCCGCCGATATTGACGCGGGCATAGGCATCGTCGTCAAGATCGAAGCGCACCGTTGCGGCGCAGTGGATCAGCAGATCGTGCGACCCTGCCAGCCGGTCCCAATCCGCTTTGTTCCAGCCGAACAGGGGCACGGACACATCGCCGGTCACGGTGTCATGCGGTACGATCTGCCGACCGTCATTCGCGCGTATATCACGGTTGCGATGGACGAGCGCGGTGACACGGTGGCCCGCATCCAGCAGGCGCGCAGCCACTTCCCCGCCGATCAACCCGGCGGCGCCTGTAAGAAATATGTTCAACAGCAGGCGGCGGGTGCGGTAGGCGCGGCCACTGAAGCGGGTGCGGCGGACCCGAACGGAATTGACACGCCGCAATCGGGAAACACGCCGTAATGGCGCGAAAAATCGCCGATGAAGGTAAAATGTTCGGCGAACCGTGTTTCGGCCAGCATCCGCCAGCTATTGCCGCAGATCGGGAACACCCGGCCCGCTTCGATATGATGGTGGCCATCCAGTTCGAAGATGCGTTCCTGTCCGGGAACGGTGCCCTTGTAGATCACTGCCTGGCCGTAATCTTCGCATTGCATATCCAGCTGCGGCAGTTTGAACAGACGATAGGTCGCGGAATGGAACGCGATCCCGTCCAGCTTGGCGACTACCGCCGCATCGCCGATTGCCAAGGGGCGGCTGAACACGAGCCGGGGATCGCGGAACCCGGCGGTTTTGGCATGGTCGATGAAATCGCCCCAATAGAGCGCGCCGGACAGGCATTCGCCGTGCAGCACCGGATCGCCCTGCAGATGGCGGGGTACGCGCCGATCGCAATATACGTCGGAAAAATACAGTTCACCGCCGGTTTTCAGCAGGCGGTAGGCCGCAGCGAACACCGCCTGCTTGTCGGCCACCAGATTGATGACGCAGTTGGAAACGATGACGTCGAAATGATTGTCCGGCAGACCCAGCGTGCCCAGTTGTTCGATGTCGCCTTCCACGAAAGCCACGTTGGACTTTGCATATCCGAAGCGTTCGCGGTGCCATTCCAGATGGTCGTTGGCGACAGCCAGCTGTTCAGGCGTGGTGTCGACCCCGGTCACGCTGCCGGTTTCGCCCACGATCTGCGCCAGAATATAGGCATCCTGCCCGCTGCCGGAACCCAGATCCAGTATCTGCGCGCCGCCGATCGCCTGGGGGGATACCAGCCCGCACCCGTAATAGCGCGCCCGCACATCATCGTGCACATTGCGCATCGCATCCATGATCGCCGGCGGCGGCGCCTCGGTAGTGCAGCACGCATCGGTTTTCAGATCGTCCGACCCCGATAGGACTTTGCCGTAATAATCCCGGCTGTTTTCGATATTCATGGGTACGCTGCACCTGTCATCTGCGAATGGAAGCATGGGCGAAATTCATTCGTCAAAGCGCCATATATCGTTACAGGGTTCCCGCAATGAAGTTTACCCATGATGTTATCGTTATCGGCGGCGGTGCTGCCGGCCTGACTGCGGCAGGCGGCTGCGCGATGTTCGGGCTGCAGGTCGCGCTTGCCGAAGGGGGCAAGATGGGCGGCGAATGCCTCAACAATGGCTGCGTTCCGTCCAAGGCGCTGATTGCCGCCGCGTCCCGAGCTGCCGTCGCGCGCGAGGAAAAACGCTTTGGCGTGCAACTGTCCGCGCCGCGCATCGAATGGGCGGGCGTTCATGCCCATATCCACGATGCCATCGCCGGTATCGAACATCACGACAGCAAGGAAACCTTCGAAGCGATGGGCTGCGAGGTTTTTCTGGAACGGGCGACGATTACCGGGCGGCAGACGGTGGCGGTCGGCGGGCGAACGCTACGTGCGCCCCGGATCGTCATTGCGACCGGTTCTGCACCCTTCGTACCGCCGATCGACGGGCTGGACACCGTACCGTATCTCACCAATGAAAACCTGTTCGATCTGACGCAGCAGCCCGATCATCTGATCATTATCGGCGGCGGCGTGATCGGTATGGAAATGGCGCAAAGCTTCCGCCGGCTGGGCAGCGCGGTGACCGTGATCGAACCCGGCGAACCGATGGCGCGCGACGACCGCGACAGCGTGCAGGTGGTTCTCGACACGATGAAGGCGGAAGGTGTGCGGTTCGTCAAAGGCAAGGCCGTCCGGGTAGATAATGGTATCGAAGATGACGGCGGCATTGGCGGCGATGGCGGCGAGAATGGCGTGCAAAGCGTGCGCGTCCATACCGAAGACGGTGAAACAATTGCCGGATCGCATCTGCTGGTGGCGGTGGGCCGCACGGCCCGCGTTTCCGGCTTCGGGCTGGAAGCGCTGGATATGAAGCTGGCGAAAAACGGTATTGCGGTGGACGACCGGCGCCGCACATCGGTGAAGGGAATATATGCGATCGGCGATTGCCGCGACGGCCCGCGACTGACCCATGTATCGGGCTATGAAGGCAGCAATGTCGCGCTGGAAATCGTTACCGGCCTGCCGACGAAGGTGGATTGGAGAGCGCTGCCCTGGTGCACCTACACCCAGCCCGAGGTCGCGCAGATCGGCCTGACGGAAGCGGACGCACGGGCCAGGCATGGCGATGCGGTCACGATCGTGAAAAAACCGTTCGACGATAATGAACGCGCCATCGCGGAAGGCGACACCAAGGGGCATCTGAAAATCGTGCTGAAAGGCAAGACGATCATCGGCGCCAGCATCTGCGGCAAAAATGCCGGCGAATTGCTGCTGCCTTTCACGCAGGCCATTACCGGCAAAAGCAGCAGCTTCGCCCTGGGTTCGGCAATCATATCGTACCCCACCCGCAGCGAAATTTCCAAAGCGGCGGCGTTTACCGCATGGGAACCGACCGTATTCGGTTCGCTGCCACGCAAATACGCGGCGCTGGTCGCCAAATTGCGCAGGATGATGAATTGAGCCGGACGATGCCGACCGATCCGTCCCGCCGGTCCGCCGCCCGCAACGCGCCCACCGGCCCATCCCCCTTTGCGATCGCGGCGCGTGCGCTGCCGGGGGGCAAATTTTCCGATCCGCTCCGCACGGCGAAGGGGGAACGCCGCGCCAGCGTGGCGATGACCGGCCTCGATACATTGTGGTTCAACACCGGCACGCTGTGCAATCTGGCCTGCATCAATTGCTATATCGAAAGCAGCCCGACCAACGACGCGCTGGTGTATATCAGCCGCGCCCATGTGGCCCGTTTTCTGGACGAGATTGCAGCCGATGCCCTGCCCACGCGGGAGATTGGCTTTACCGGCGGCGAACCGTTCATGAACCCCGAATTCCTGCCGATGCTGAACGATACGCTGGAACGCGGTTTTCATGCCCTGGTGCTCAGCAATGCGATGAAGCCGATGCGCCGCCACGAAACCGCGCTGCTGGCGCTGCGCGACCGGTTCGCCAGCCGGCTGACCATTCGCGTCAGTCTGGATCATCATACACGCATCGCGCACGAGGCCGAACGCGGTCCGGGCAGTTGGGACGCGGGAACCGGCGGGTTGCAATGGCTGTCGGCAAACGGTTTTTCCATTGCGGTTGCCGGGCGATTGTTACCGGGCGAAACGATGGACCAGGCGCGCGAAGACTATGCCCGGCTGTTCGGCGAACTCGGTATCCGCATCGATGCGAAGGATCAGGCCCGGCTGGTGCTGTTTCCGGAGATGGACGAGAGCAAGGACATTGCCGAAATCACTACCGAATGCTGGGGCATTCTGAACCAGAACCCGGCGGACATCATGTGCGCCACCAGCCGGATGGTCGTGCATCGCAAGGGGGAAGCGGAACCGCGCGTGGCGGCGTGCACGCTGATCCCTTACGATGCCGGGTTCGACATGGGCGGCAATCTGGCGCAGGCATCGCGGCCCGTGGCGCTCAACCATCCGCATTGTGCCCGGTTCTGCGTGCTGGGCGGCGCGAGCTGTTCGGCGTAATACAACGCCCCATTTGACCGGACCGTTCACAGCACCCGTTTGGCAATTGCATCCAGTTTCGCCAGCATCTGCGGGTCGCGTGCGTCCGGGGCGGTAATAATCGCCTGGTCCAGCACGGTGTCGAGCGGGGATGGCGTGCGTTCCGCCGGTAATGCCGCGATCAACTGTTCCACTGTGGCACGGGCAATCTCGCCATTGGCGTTCATCTGCGCAATGACTTCGCTGACTTCCACGAAAGCGGCGTCTTCCCGCCAGCAATCGTAATCGGTGACCATGCCGACCAGCGCGTATGGCAGCTCCGCCTCCCGAGCCAGCCTGGCTTCGGGCATGGCGGTCATGCCGATGACATCCGCACCCCACTGGCGATAGAGAAGGCTTTCCGCGCGGGTCGAGAATTGCGGCCCCTCCATCGCCAGATAAGTGCCGCCATGCGCCACGTCGCCGCCCGCCGCCTGCACGGCCGCCGCTGCAAAACCGCTCATCCGTTCGCACACCGGCTGCGCCATGCTGACATGTGCGACCATCCCGGTGCCGAAGAAACTGGGCGGGCGGTGCCGGGTGCGGTCGATGAACTGATCGACCACCACGAAATGGCCGGGGGGCAATTCTTCCTGCAACGAACCGACGGACGATATGGCCAGCACATCGGTGCAGCCCGCCCGTTTCAGGACATCGATATTGGCGCGGGCATTGACTTCGCCGGGCGGTATGGAATGCCCCCGGCCATGACGGGGGAGGAAACGGACTTGCACATCGCCGATGCGGCCGCACAGCACGTCATCCGATGGCTGTCCGAACGGCGAACGGATGGCGATCCACTGCGCATCGTCCAGCGCGTCTATCCGGTAGAGGCCGCTGCCCCCGATGATGCCGATGGTCCATGTGCTCATAGTGGCGTGCGTTATCACTGCCGGTGGTCATGGAAAACCGAAATCGCGGCACAAATCCGCCCCTTCGCCCGTTGGCACTACGGAACATACACAATGTAAGGAGACCGTGAATGAAGCTACCGCACAACGCCCACGTCGCAATCGTCGATGGCGAACATTTCATCGTGATGCGCAACGAAGGCAAGATATTCGAACCCAAATTGGGCGGCGCCCAGAAACCGGATCTGACAGCCACCAATTACAGCGCCGGGGTCAAACATCAGGACGATATCGGGCAGCAGCGCGGCGCGACCGATCTGGATGAACTGGCCCATGCCGCAGCTGCGGCGGAATGGCTGAATGCGCAAGCCGTGGCCGGCAAGATCGACGATCTGCTGGTCATTGCCGATCCCAAGACGCTGGGCGAAATGCGGCGGCATTATCATTCCGAACTGGAAAAGCGCCTGACCGGCGAAATTGCCAAAACGATGACCGGCGAACCGACCGATCGGATCGAAAGCGCCATCGCCGACGCATAAATTGCAAGTTCGGTCGCGTGGCAGCCACTCTTCGCCGCGCGGCCGCTTGCCTGTCCAAATTGCATCCCGTTAAGCTTTTGAAAAGCATGATTGGGATAGCGTCATATTTATGCAGACAAAACTTACACGTTTATTGACGGCATTCGGCGCGGTTCTACCCGCCTTGGCACTGGGCACAATCGCGGTGGCGCCGGCATCCGCACAAGCGCAGGGCATCGGCCAGCAGGCCGCGAATTTCGAAGCCAGTTTCGACAATGTACTGGGTACGCAGCCGCGCGCGCCGCGACGTTTCGATGCGCGTTACGATACCGGCCTGTCGCGCATGATCGCGCAGATTGCGGATGGCAGCAAGGGCCGCATCGGTGTGTCGGCGATAGACCTGTCGACCGGTCAGCGTGTTTCCGTTCTCGGCGATCAACGCTTCCCGATGGCCAGCACCAGCAAGGTTGCGATTGCCGCGACATTTCTGGCGGGTGTGGATAGTGGCCGTTGGAGCCTGACGAGTGAATATCCGCTGTTGATCCCGGTCCGGTCGGGCAAATATTCCTCCGCCGCGGCACCTGTGCGCGAAGGCAATTATATTACCGCGCAAAAGCATCTGGAACTGATGATTTCCAAAAGCTGCAACGCGTGTACCGATGCGCTTCTGCGCGTGGTCGGCGGCCCCGATGCGGTCAATGCCTATATGCGCAAATCCGGTATTGCGGATTTCCAGCTGACCCGCAGCATCGCCACTCTGGTTCGCGACGATGGCGAATTCGATCCGGTCAGCACCGTCGATTTGCGGGACAGTGCCACCCCGGACGCGATGGCCACCCTTCTGGCGGACGTGTATCAGGGCCGGTTGCTCCAGCCGCGCACCCGCAATGTGTTGTTGAACGCCATGAAGGCGACGACCACCGGCAAGCGGCGCATCCGTTCCGCGATCCCGGTGTCCGCCAATGTGGCGCACAAGACGGGCACGCTGAACCGGACCGCCAGCGATATCGCCATTTTCCAGACGCCCGACGGACGGCCGATTGCGCTGGCCATCTATGTGACCGGGCAAAGCAAGTCGAACCAGGATGAACGGGTGAACAAAAGCGCGGCGCGTGCCCTGCGCGATGCGCGCATTTCCGCAATTGCGCGCGCGGTCTATAACGGCTTTTCCGCCCCTGCCGAACGCAATTGGGCCAATGCGCGATATAATTCGGGCGGCTAGGGCGCGCCAAGCAGGTGCCATCAATTAATGGGATTACAAGAAAGGGGCGGCACCGTTAGGTACCGCCCCTTCTTTCTGATCACGAAATGTGAAAAGCTTAGTCGACAGCAGCTTCAGTAACGGTTTCGTCCTGAATGTCAGCTTCCGCTTCGGCAACTGCAGTGTCGGCAGCAGCAGCAGTATCGTCAACAGCGCCTTCCATGGTTTCGCCGGTGGCTTCCATGTTGGCTTCCGTGTCGGCCATCGCGCCGTCAACGGTTTCGGTTGCGTTTTCTTCGGTGGTTTCCGAACAAGCAGCCAGGGTCAGAGCGGCGCCGGCAGCTGCGGCAGCAAATACGATCTTACGCATGTATAAATTCCTTGAAACAGCGTTTTTAAAGGCAGGGCCCGATTGGGCCAAGCGCGAATTCCGTTACATTGTATGTTCCGGACTTCGTGAGTTCTAAATAGTGGCAACAATGTGGCAGCACAAGTGCAAAATGCATAATTCTGCCTTTATTTTGCCATCTTCTTTATAAAATCGTTCTTCGTCAACGATTTACATTATGGCAGAAATGAGGCCGATGTTCGAGAATGAAAGCTGACCTGCGGGCAATGCGCTGCTAGATACGCGATATGGCCACATCAGACACCCCGCAAGACCCCGACAAGCAACCGCATCTCTATCTGGTGGACGGGTCCGCGTATATTTTTCGCGCCTATCACCGTCTGCCGCCTCTGACCGATCCGGAAGGGACGCCCGTAGGCGCGGTGTATGGGTATACCACCATGCTGTGGAAACTGGCAGAGGATCTGGACGCCGCCGACGGCCCCACGCATCTTGCGGTCATTCTGGACAAATCCAGCCGGTCCTTCCGCAACGATATCTATCCCGAATACAAGGCGAACCGGCCCGACCCGCCGGAGGATCTCGTGCCGCAATTCCCGCTCATCCGCGATGCGACCCGCGCGTTCAGCCTGGCCTGTATCGAGGAAGAGGGGCTGGAGGCGGACGATCTTATCGCATCCTACGCCCGCGCCGCCGCGGCCCGCAATTGGGATGTGACGATCGTGTCTTCGGACAAGGATCTGATGCAGTTGATCGGCGAAGGCGATGAAAATACCGGCCGGATCGATATGCTGGACACCATGAAAAGCCAACGCATCGGCATCAAGGAAGTGGAAGCGAAATTCGGTGTCGCCCCCGATCTTGTCGGCGATGTGCTGGCGCTGATGGGCGATTCGGTCGACAATATACCGGGCATATTCGGCGTCGGCCCCAAAACCGCGACCAAGCTGATCCAGGATCACGGAAGCCTTGCAGCGGCGCTGGATGCAGCGGCCGACATGAAGACATCCAAGCTGAAGGAACGCCTGCTGGAACAGCGGGCAAATGCGGAAATGAGCCGCGTTCTGGTAACGCTGAAGGAAGATTGCGACCTGCCTGTCGCGATCGACGATTTCGCGCTGGACGGCGTGCCGGCCCAACCCCTCGCGGCTTTTCTCGACCGGCACGGCTTTACCAGTCTGCTTCGCCGCCTGGATGCGGGCAGCGGCAGCCCCGACCGGCCCAACAATCTCGACACCGCAAAAGTGCAGACACCGGGTGCCGCCGGCGCAGATGCGGGCAACAGCCAGCCAGTGCCGCCAATGCCCGCCGTGGATCGCAGCGCCTATGAATGCGTGCAGGACCGCGATACGCTGGACCGCTGGATCGCCCGCGGTTTTGCTGCGCGGATCGTCGCGGTGGACACCGAAACCAGCGCATTGGATGCAATGCAGGCCGATCTGGTCGGGATCAGCCTGTGCATCGGCCCGAACCAGGCGTGTTACATCCCGCTGGCCCATGGCGGCAGCGACATGTTCGACGAAAAGCCCGCGCAAGTGGACCGGGACGAAGCACTGGCCGCACTCGAACCGCTCCTGACCAGCGATGCGGTGCTGAAGATCGGCCAGAACATCAAATACGATCTCAACGTCCTCGCCCGTCACGACATTCACGTTACCCCGATCGACGATACGATGATCCTGAGTTTCGCGCTGGATGCCGGGCGGGGCGAAGCGGGTGTCGGCGGCAGGGGTATTCCGGGGCACGGGATGGACGAATTGTCGCAGAAACTTCTCGGCCATACGCCGCTGACCTTCAAGGATGTGTGCGGCACGGGCAAGAAACAGATATCGTTCGGTGATGTGCCCTTGCCGCGTGCGACCGAATATGCAGCGGAGGATGCCGATGTGACCTGGCGGCTGCACGCGCATCTCAAGCCGCGCCTTTCCAGCGAAGGCGGCAGCCGGATTTACGAACGCGTCGATCGTCCCTTGATCCCGGTGGTTGCCATGATGGAACGCAGCGGTATCAAGGTGGACCGCGCCCGGCTGGCCAGACTGTCGGAGGAATTTGCCGCCGAAATGGGCAAGCTGGAAACCGCGATCCATACCGAAGCGGGTCAGGAATTTACTATCGGCAGCCCCAAACAGCTGGGCGAGATCCTGTTCGACAAAATGGGCTACAAGGGCGGGCGCAAGGGTAAGAGCGGGCAGTATTCCACCGATCTGACCATGCTGGAAAACCTCAGTAACCAGGGTGCGACCATCGCCGGCAAAGTGCTGGAATGGCGGCAATTGTCGAAACTGAAATCGACCTATACCGATGCGTTGCAGGCGGCCATCAATCCGCAGACCGGGCGCGTCCATACCAGCTATTCGCTGGTCGGCGCGCAGACCGGCCGCCTTTCCAGCACCGACCCCAATCTGCAGAACATTCCGATCCGCACCGCCATCGGCCGCCAGATCCGCGAAGCCTTCGTGGCGGATGCAGGCAATGTCCTGCTGGCCGCCGATTACAGCCAGATCGAACTCCGGCTGGCAGCGCATATGGCCGATGTCCCCGCGCTGAAAGATGCATTTGCCGAAGGGGAAGACATCCATTCGCGCACCGCACGCGAAATGTACGGGGAGGTTACCCGCGATACGCGCGCGGCTGCCAAGACGATCAATTTCGCTATCCTCTATGGCATTTCGCGCTGGGGCCTCGCCGGCCGGCTGAATGTGGAACCGGATGAGGCGCAGGATATGATCGACCGATATTTCGACCGGTTCCCAGGCATCCAGCGGTTCATTTCCAGAACGCTGCTGGAAGTGAAGGATCGCGGCTATTCCGAAACGCTGTTCGGCCGCAAAACGTGGTTCCCCCGCATCAATTCGAAGAACCAGACCGAACGGCAGGGCAGCGAACGGGCCGCCGTCAACGCGCCGATCCAGGGCAGTAGCGCGGACATCATCAAACGCGCCATGGTGCGTATGATGCCGGCCCTGCGCGATGCCGGTCTGGACCGCGTGCAGATGCTGTTGCAGGTGCATGATGAACTGGTGTTCGAATTGCCGGAAGGCGATGCGGAAGCGGCACGACCGGTAATCGAGCGCGTCATGGCGCAGGCCGCCGAACCGGCGGTGAAACTGGACGTACCGCTCGGCATCGAAATCGGGGTCGGCACAAGCTGGGACGAGGCGCATTGATCGGCCAGCTGCCTGACCGCGCAATTGCCAGTGACGCGCTTCGCACATAAGGGCGGTGAATGCTCGACATTCTGACATTTCCGCAAATCGCCGTCCGCTGGGACGAAGTGACCCGGTCGCTGATCCTGCTCGCGCTGGCGGTCGCGATCGCCTATCTCGTACACCGCCTGGTCTTTGCCGGGCTGACGCGGATGGTCAGCTGGTCAAGTTCGCGGGTGGACGACACCATCCTGTGCCATCTGCGTTCGCCGATCGCATGGGTGTTCATCGAGATCGCGGTCAGCATCGCCGCGCAGATGGACCGGCATATCGGCAATGGCTGGGCGATAGTGGACGCATTCGCCATTCCCGCCATCCTGGGCTGGCTGGCGCTTTCGGTGGTGCGCGCCATTGCCGCCGGGCTGGATCGCCGGACGGACGAGGCAATGGACCCCGTTTCCGCCCGCAGCCGCAAGACACGCATCGCGCTGTTTTCGCGTACGCTGATACTCGTGATAATCGTCATCACCATCGGTCTGATGCTGCTGGGCGTGCCCGGCGTGCGCGATGTCGGAACCACTTTGCTGGCATCTGCCGGTCTGGCCGCACTGGCCGTTGGCGCCGCTGCGCAACCCGCGCTCAAATCCCTGATCGCCGGATTGCAGATGGCGATTACCGAACCGCTGCGGCTGGGCGACATGGTGGTGGTGGACGGGCACACGGGCCGGGTAGAAAACATCAAGATGAGCTTTCTCGTCCTGCGCACATGGGATGAACGCGCCGTCATCGTTCCCACGGCCAAGGTTCTGGAAAGCAGTTTCGAAAACTGGTCGCGGCGCAGCGAATTGCTGACCGGGCCGGTCTATCTGCATCTCGACCCCACGGCCCCGGTCGAACCGATCCGCGCCGAATTCGAACGGTTCGTGCGCGGCCATGAATTGTGGGACCAACGCACCGTCGCCCTGCTGATGACGGAAGCCTATCCCGAAAGCGTGGAGCTGCGCCTGTCGGTCAGCGCCGCCACCATCGGCGATCTGTGGAACCTGCGCTGCGCCGTGCGCGAACATATGCTGGCGTGGTTACGGTCCGAAATGCCCGACGTGCTTATCCGCCACCGGCTGGAAGTCGAAGGGGCGAATGCACGGGCCACCGGCTGACCGTAGCGGGGTCAGGATTTTACGCCCCCTTTCGGCTTTGCCTTGGCTGCTTCCTTCAAGGCGGGACTGGAATGTTTCTGTTTGCGGCTGGGCTCCAGCATTCCTTCGGACAGGAAACCGATGGGATTGACTTCGGCAGCGCGGGTTTTCAGTTCGCCGCGCATTTTCTTGTATTCCGCCTCCATCTTGCCGGTCACGGTCGCCCGCGAATCCTTCAATGCCAGCGCAAAATCATCGCCGTTCACCTGCTGCACATCGCCGCCGGCCCGGCGCAGCGCATTGAGGCCCGCACGCCGCACCACATCTTCCAGATCGGCGCCGGTAAAGCGTTCGGTCTTTTTGGCGATTGCGGCAAAATCGACATCGTCCGCCACTGGCATATCCTTGGCATGAATGCCCAATATCTGCACGCGCCCCGCCTCGTCCGGCGTGCCGACATAAACCAGTTCATCGAACCGGCCCGGCCGTAGCAATGCAGGATCGACCAATGTGGGGCGATTGGTAGCGCCGATCACGATGACCGATTGCAGTTCTTCCAGCCCGTCCATCTCTGCCAGAATGGTATTGACCACCCGGCCGGTGACCTGCGGTTCGCCCTGCCCACTGCCCCGTGCGGGAACCAGACTGTCGATCTCGTCTATGAAAATCACGCATGGCGCCACGGCGCGCGCGCGCTGGAACATCCGGGCAATCTGCTGTTCGCTTTCGCCATACCATTTGGACAGGAGGTCGGAACTTTTCATGGAGATGAAATTCGCTTCCGCTTCCTTCGCCACCGCTTTGGCCAGCAGGGTCTTGCCGGTTCCGGGCGGACCGTAGAGCAGGAACCCCTTGGCCGCGCGAATGCCCAGCCGCTCGAACGCTTGCGGGTTGCGCAGCGGCAGTTCGATGCCTTCCTGCAATTTTTCGATGGCATCGCCGACCCCGCCAATATCCTCCCAGCGGGTGTTGGGCATCTGCACCATCACTTCGCGCATGGCGGATGGCTGCACGCGGCGCAGGGCAGACAGGAAATCTTCGCGCGTAACGCATAATTCATCCAGCACATCCTGCGGCACGGTGCGGGCGTCCAGATCGATTTTGGGCATGATCCGGCGGACGGCATCGATCGCCGCTTCGCGCGCCAGTGCCGCAATATCCGCGCCGACGAAACCGTGCGTGGTCTTGGCCAGTTCACCAAGATCGACCCGGTCGCCCAATGGCATTCCGCGGGTGTGAATGGCCAGGATTTCGCGGCGGCCCGCTTCGTCCGGTACGCCGATCACGATTTCGCGATCGAACCGCCCGGGACGCCGCAACGCCTCGTCGATTGCATCGGGCCGGTTGGTGGCGGCGATCACCACCAGGTTGGAACGCGCCTCCAACCCGTCCATCAGCGTCAGCAATTGCGCGACCAGCCGTTTTTCCGCCTCGCCATGCACCTGTGTGCGTTTGGGGGCGATGGAATCGATTTCGTCGATGAAAATGATCGACGGTGCTGCGCGGGCCGCTTCCTCGAACACTTCGCGCAGCTTCTTTTCGCTTTCGCCATAGCCCGAACCCATGATCTCCGGACCGTTGATGGTGAAAAATTCAGCGTCGCTTTCATTGGCGACAGCCTGCGCCAGGCGGGTCTTGCCGGTGCCGGGCGGACCGTGCAGCAACACCCCCTTGGGCGGATCGACGCCCAGGCGGGTGAACAGTTCCGGATAACGCAGCGGCAGTTCGACCATCTCGCGCAGGTTCTGGATGGTATCGCCGATACCGCCGACATCGTCGTAATTCACGCCCGCACGGGCATCGCGCGGTTCCTCGAACTCGGCACGCAGTTCGACCTCGGTGTTCTCGTCGATATGGACGATACCTTTCGGCGTAGTCGACACCACGCTCAGGCGGATCTGGGTCAGTGCGTAAGCCGGCGCGTTGAACATCCGTTGCACCTGTGGCGGCATATTCTGAACCGGTTGCTGGCCGGTCGTTGCCACCAGATCCCCCGCCACCAGCGGTTTGCGGAAGAAATTGCGTTTCAGTGCCTGCGCCGGGCCCTGAAGCCGCATTTCACGCTGCGCAGGTGCAAACACCACGCGGGTCGCCGGCTGCGATTTGGCGGGTTTGATGACGACATGTTCACCCGAAGCGGATTGCGCGTTGCCGCGCTGCAGGCCATCCAGCCGCACCACTTCCAGCGATTCGTCTTCCTGATAGGCGGACATCGCAATCGCCACGGTCGACCGCTTGCCCTGTATTTCCACGACATCGCCTTCGGTGATACCCAGCGCCTGAAAACTGGTGCGCGGCATCCGGGCGATACCCTGCCCGCTTTCTTCCTGCCGCGCAGCAGCCACCGCGAGCCGCACTGTGTTATCCGACTTTTCCGCCGTTTCGGTGTCACTCATTTCGCGCCTGTCCCCGTCCGTGTGTCAAGATTGCCGTATGGTCGATCCTGTAGCTAGGAACCATGCGATCATAGTGCAAACGGTCAGCTTGTATTTCGGTGCCCTGCCTGGCCGCGCGCAGCCGAAGACCCGCATCACGGGCAACGACAGCGGCGCCATAAAAAAAGGCCCGATCATTGCTGACCGGGCCTAAAAGTTTGGGAGAGGATGCCTGAAAGGCCTGTTCTCTATGTCGGACTACGAAAATTTGTGCAAGTGCGAAAAGGTCAGGCTAGGTTGTAAATTGTGCAACGTACTGCGAATATGATTTTTACCGTTGTATTAAAACTGTAAATTTATGTTTATGCAGATGGTCCTGTGCGATCAGATCGACGTGCGCCCGATTATGCTGCGGCGCAGCAGCACGCGGCGCGGAACGGTAATTGTGGAAGACGCATGACATTCGCGTTCCAGCCGCCTATCCACCATGAACCAGCCGCCGCGCGGCAGACAGATCGAAACGGGACCGATCCATGCAGAAACTCTACCCCGATGCCGCGACGGCGTTGCACGGAATACTGAAAGACGGAATGCTGATCGCATCGGGCGGGTTCGGCCTGTGTGGCATCCCGGAAAGATTGCTGACAGCCATTCGCGACAGTAATGTTTCGAACCTTACTTTTGCGAGCAACAATGCCGGGATCGACAATGAAGGCATCGGCATGTTGCTGCGAACCCGGCAGGTCAGGAAGATGATTGCCAGCTATGTCGGCGAAAACAAGGAATTCGAGCGCCAGTTCCTGGCCGGCGAACTGGAGGTGGAATTCTGCCCGCAGGGTACGCTGGCCGAACGGATGCGCGCCGGCGGCGCGGGCATTCCCGGTTTCTACACGAAAACCGGTGTCGGCACGCAGGTGGCCGAGGGAAAAGAGGTCAAGCGCTTCGATGGCGAGGATTATATTCTCGAACGCGGTATCATGGCCGACCTTGCCATCGTGAAGGCTTGGAAGGCCGATGAAACCGGCAATTGCGTGTTTCGCAAGACCGCCCGCAATTTCAACCAGCCTGCGGCCACTTGCGGCCGGGTCTGCGTGGTCGAAGTGGAAGAAATGGTGCCGACCGGTTCGCTCGATCCCGATTGCATCCATTTGCCCGGCGTTTACGTACAGCGGATGATCGTGGGCGCGCCATACGACAAGAAAATCGAATTCGTGACGACACGAGAGCGGGAGACGGCATGATGACCGAACAGGCAGCAGGCTGGACCCGCGACCAGATGGCGGCGCGTGCCGCACACGAATTGCGCGATGGCTATTATGTCAATCTGGGCATCGGTATCCCGACCCTGGTGGCCAACCACATTCCGGACGGGATGCAGGTGACCCTGCAATCCGAAAACGGGATGCTCGGCATCGGCCCTTTCCCCTATGCGGGCGAGGAAGATGCCGATCTCATCAATGCGGGCAAGCAGACGATCAGCGAACTGGATCACAGCGCCTATTTCGACAGTGCCGCCAGCTTCGCAATGATTCGCGGCGGGCATATCGACCTGACTGTGCTGGGGGCGATGGAAGTCGCCGAAAATGGCGACATCGCCAACTGGATGATTCCCGGCAAGATGATCAAGGGCATGGGCGGCGCGATGGATTTGGTCGCCGGGGTCAAAAAGATTATCGTGGTCATGGATCACACCGCGAAAGACGGTTCGCCCAAATTCATACCCGAATGCACGTTGCCTCTGACCGGTCAGAACGTGGTGGACATGATCATCACCAATCTGGCCGTATTCCAGCGCGGAGGATAAGGCGAGCGCGTTCAAACTCGTGGAGATGGCACCTGGCGTGAATGTCGGGGATGTTGCCGCACAGACGACGGCACATTTCGTGAATTGACGCTCTAGCGATAGTCCTGCACGATACCCGTCAGGTTGCCGTTGAGATGCAAGGTAACTTCCGGGCACGTTGCCTGCACGATGCATCGTGGAGGTGATATGTCGATGTTGCTGGCGGTTCTACTCACACAGGCACGCGCGACCGGGGCGGCCTTACCCTGCCCTGAAAGCGAACTGGTTCCGGATGGGCATCTGGGCGATGTCTGCGCCGATTATATCGAAGGCGGACCTGCCATTTCCGCCACCGCCAGGCTTGTCGCTGGTTCCGCATCCCGTCGCGCAGCAGATCATGATATTCCAGATCGGCGAGCAATGGATGTTGCGGGTTGCGGTTATCGTTACGACCCCGATACGGGCGCAATTGCCACACGCCGCCGCGAGATCAGATACCGGAACGTGCGGCCATGCAGATTGTAGCCGTCGTCTGAATTAGGAAAGTCGCTCGGCACTTGGCCTACGACATGGGCCGCAAACCGACACATCGAAACACTCTTCTGACTGTTGGGCGGACGTTAATGTCGCAGACGTTACGCAGCCGCATGCTGCAAACGAATACGATACCGATGGCGAAGGACTGCAACCAGTTCATACGATTGCATAGTTTGAGGGATGGCCGAAATCGACCCAAAAACTGACATTGACAAGGGCCCCGCCTATCAATCTGCCCCTAAAGCAGCTTTCAATGCATCGCCCAGATCGGTGCGTTCCCACGGGAAAAAGTCACCGTCCGCCTTGCGCCCGAAATGGCCATAGGCGGCGCTTTTGCGGTAGATCGGTTTGTTCAGCCCCAGATGCGTGCGGATGGCGCGCGGGGTCAGGCCGCCCAGCACATCGATATTGCGGATGGCATCTTCCAGCGCGGCATCGTCGTGCTTGCCGGTGCCGTGCGTGTCGACATAGAGCGACAGGGGCGCGGACACACCGATCGCATAGGCGAGCTGGATGGTGCAGCGCGTGGCGAGACCTGCGGCGACGATGTTCTTCGCCAGATAGCGGGTGATATAGGCTGCCGAACGGTCCACCTTGGTCGGGTCTTTCCCCGAAAACGCGCCGCCGCCATGGGGTGCCGCGCCGCCATAGGTGTCGACGATGATCTTGCGCCCGGTGAGGCCCGCATCGCCATCCGGTCCGCCGATTTCGAACGCGCCGGTGGGATTGATGTGATAGACCGTCTGATCGGACAGAAGCGCCGCCGGCAGGACATCGGCGATCACGCTTTTGACATAGGCTTTGAGCTGCGCTTCCCGCTCGCCTTCGTGATACCCCTTGCCGTGCTGCGTGGACACGACGATGGCCGTGGCGGCAACGGGTTTGCCGTTCTTGAAGCGCAGCGTCACCTGGCTTTTCGCATCCGGTTCCAGAAAAGCTGCCGCGCCGGATTTGCGGTCGGCGGCCATGCGTTCCAAGATCTTGTGGCTGTAATCGAGCGTGGCCGGCATCAGATCAGGTGTTTCGTCGCAGGCGAAGCCGAACATGATGCCCTGATCGCCGGCGCCTTCATCCTTGTTGCCGCTGGCATCCACGCCCTGCGCGATTTCGGATGACTGCCCGTGCAGATGGTTTTCGAAAATCAGCGTCTGCCAATGGAAACCGTCCTGTTCGTACCCGATTTCGCGCACGGTTTGGCGCACCGTATCCTCGATTTCCTGCAATGCGCCGGCGGCCCATTCGCCGTTTTCATACACCCCCCGGCACCGGATTTCGCCGGACAGCATCACGCGCTGCGTCGTCGTCATGGTTTCGCAGGCAACCCGCGCTTCGGGATCTTTGGTCAGGAACAGATCGACGATGGCATCGGAAATCTGGTCGGAAACCTTGTCGGGATGGCCTTCGGAAACACTTTCCGACGTGAACAGGAAATCGCTACGCATAGAACCTCTTGGGAAGCATCATATAAAGAAATCTTTATGTCTGGATTTGCGCTTAGCTTCCCCGCCAACGCGTGGCAACCAAAGATAGGATGATCGCGGCAATCGCCCATCCCAGCGGCAGGATATTGCCCAGTCGTGCGAACAGCGTCGGCGCTTTGGCAGGGGGCACCAGCCCGTCGATCCGCGCCGCCGTGCGCAGGCCGATATGGTCGCGGACCACGCCGTTCGCATCGATGATCGCACTGCCGCCGGTGGTGGTGGACCGCAGAACCGGCAACCCTTCCTCGATCGCGCGCATCCGCGACTGGCCCAGAAATTGCGGCGGGCCCCAGGCGCCGAACCACCCTTCGTTGGATGGATTGTAAATATAGTCGGGCCGATCCTGCCGGTCCACGACCTGGCCTGAAAAGATGATCTCGTAACAGATCTGAACCCCCGCCCGGCCCCAGTCACCCAGTTCGAGCGTGCGCGGTCCCGGCCCGGGCAGAAAATCCAGCGAACCGGCAACCAGCCGCGTCGCGCCCAGCGGTTCCAGCAGCCAGCGCAGCGCCAGATATTCGCCATAGGGCACAAGATGCGCCTTGTCGTAACCCGCAACGATCGTGCCGCGTTCATCGATCGCCGTCACGGAATTACGGGCGGCGGCGGCACGCCCGTTCACGATTTCCAGATTAACCGCGCCGGTCAGCAGCACCCCTCCCGCTCCGGCAACGCGGCCCAGCCGGAAACGGGCAAAAGCGGGATCGCCGCCCGCGGTCATATGGTCGTAATAGCGCTGCGGATAACCATCGCGCAGATAGTCCGGCACACCGGATTCCGGCCACAGCACCAAACGCCGCGGAACATCCCGCCGTTTCATCGACAATGTGGCGGAGCGCAGAAAATGCGCCTCGAATTGGCGGGGATCGTCCAGCACGTCCTGCCGGATATCGGGCTGGATCAAGGTAAAAGGCAGCGTGCCTGCCGGCTGCACGGGATGGGGCAGATACATTGCCGCCGCCAGCACCGCGAACGATATGGCGGCAACGGCCGGCCCACGGCGCACTGCCAATGCGAGCACGAGTCCGCCGATCAGGGCAACGATGCCGGACATGGCATACGTGCCGAACCAGGGCAGGATCAGCGCGATGCCCGGACGTTCGAAACCGCCCAGAAGCGCCAGCCCGAGCGGATCCCATGCGTAGCCGGTGAACACCCAGCTGCGCAGCCATTCCGATATCGTCCAGCATCCGGCAAATAGGGGCGCAAACAGGGCGAGGCCGGACCATCGCCCCGGTTTCTGCCGGCCGACAATGTTCCATAACCCATGCGCCAGCAATGCGCCCAGCGCCGGATAGACGGCGAGATACACCGACAATAGCGGCACCGCGAGCCAGCCCAGCATATGCGGCATTGCATCCTGATAGGTGAACGCGTGGGCGATCCAGTTGTTGGCCAGGGTAAAATGCCCCATCCCGAAAAACCAGCCCCGCGCGCCGGCTGCCCGCCAGGTTGGCGAACACATCACGATCCACACGAAGCCGCCCATCGCAGCAAGCGTTACCGGCCACAGGCCGAGAGGCGGAAAACCGGCGGCCGCTAATACGCCGAGCAGCAGCGCGGACAGTTTGGGATAGTTCTGCGACAGGGCCAGCATCCGCCCGGTCGGAACAGCCAGCCGCCCATGCGCTGCAATGTTTTTGGGGGCCGTCATGTTCTGCGAATGCCCCCGATTGCGGCGAAATGCGGACTGACTTGGGTCAGCAGCGATCAGCCAACAGCTTCCATCGCCCCGTCATCCCGGCCCGCAGAATCGGATGCATTCTGGTCTTCGGCGACCTTGCGGCGACGCGGTGCGCGTTTGGGTTTTTCCACAGCCGCGTCGCCGGCACCGATTGCGGGAGGCAGAACGGCCATATCGATTTCATCAGCCGCGCCATTGGCAAAATCGCGTTCCGACCCGGCTTTCGGCTTGGTGACGCGGGGTTTGCGGGCACGCTTTACCTCGCGCGGCGCAGCGCCGTCATCGTCGCTGTCCCCGCTTCTGTCCTTGGGCCCGTCCTTGGCCCTGTCCTTGGTACCATTACCGGACCGACTGCGGGCGTTGTTCTGCGCCGTGTCGCCATCATCGTTCCGGCTGCGCGGGCGGCGATTGCCGCGCGGGCGATCATCGGGCGCGTTGGACTGATCGTCATCGTCATGGCTGGTATTGTCGGAACTGTCCGACCGGCCACCGCCCCCATTTTCGGCCCCATTTTCGGCCCGATTGTCGCCGCGATTGGGCTGGCGGTTGTCGGGACTGTTATCGCCCCTGTTATCGGCCCTGTTATCGGAACGGCTGTCGTTACGCGTATCGCCGCGATCGTCGCTTTTGCCATCCGTGCGTTTGGCGCGCGCTTCGTCCATCCGCGCCTTGTTATCGGCCAGTACCCGGAAATAATGATCGGCGAATTGCAGATAATATTCCGCCTGAACCCGGTCGTCATTATGCAGGGCGTCCTGGGCAAGTTTCTTGTATTTATCCAGCATCTGCGGCGCGTTGCCCCGCGCGCGGCTATCGATCCGGTTGGCCTGATTGCCGCCCCCCTGATTACCGCCCTGATTGCGATTGTTGTTGCCGCTGCTACGGCCGCGACCGCGGCGGTTGCTGTTGTTGTTGTTATTACGGTTGTTATTCAAGGAATTCTCTTCCCGGTAGCGACCTTCGGCGGCATTGCAGCCCGTCCGGCCCAAAGATGTCGACCCCGTGATGCGCCGCCGATTGCTGCGGCATCATAATCATCTGCGTCTGCCTGTCCTATATTGCCGGAGCGCCATGGCGCAGGCGGTTCGCAAATGTCGGGGCTAGACCGGGTAAGGGCACGCACGCCCTTTGCCACTGGTCTGCGTTAGGGCCTACCGCCTGATGCTCGCTTTGCCAAGCCCCAATTGCAACCCTTCCCCGCCCCAACGATTCCAGCGCCATTACCCTGTGCTTATTGCAGGATCAGCACGCGGGGCCGCTGCGCCAGATCGCGGCGCAGTGTCACGGCGAAACCCGATTGCCGCGCCAGGGCGGAAACCGTTTCTTCCTGATCATGTCCGATTTCCAGCGCGGCAGTTCCGGTGGCGGTCATCAGCCCGCGCAATTGCGGGATGATAATCCGGTAATCGTCCAGCCCGTCGGGCCCGGCAAACAGGGCTGCGGCCGGTTCGTGATCGCGCACCATCGCATCCAGCGGCGCACCGGCCGCGACGTAAGGCGGATTGGCAACGATCATGTCGAATGTTCCGAGCCCGCCGCGCCATCCCGCGCGGGTCCAATCGCGTTCAAGCATTCGGGTTCGGTCGGAAAGGTCGAACTGAGCCGCGTTGGCGCGGGCGATGGCCAGTGCGCCGGGCGCGGCGTCGATACCGATACCATGCGTGTCGCGCGTCTCGGCCAGCAAAGTCAGCAGCAACGCGCCCGATCCCGTGCCCAGATCGAGGATCTGCGCGCCCTCCCGGCAACGACCCACCGCCGCTTCGATCACGGTTTCGCTATCGGCCCGGGGGATGAGCACATCGGGATCGACGATGAATGTGCGCCCGTAAAAATCCTGTTTGCCCACGATATAAGCGGTGGGTTCGCCCTTCATCCGGCGGGCGACCATTTTTGCAAACGCATCCGGCGCGGTCAGATCGCGGGCCTGCAGCAGCATCGCGGATCGCGGCAGATCGAGGGCAGCGGCCATCAGCAATTCCGCATCCAGCCGGGCTGTATCCGAAATCTGCGCCAGTGCCGCCGCCGCTTCGCGCAGCGCCTGCGCGACTGTCGGCGCGGGCAGGATCACGTATTGAGCGCCGCCAGTCGCTTCGCCTCGTCCTCCGCAATCAGGGCGTCGACCAGTTCGGCGAGGCCGCCACCTTCCAGCACTTCGGGCAGTTTGTGCAGAGTCAGGCCGATGCGGTGATCGGTGACGCGGCCCTGCGGGAAATTATAGGTGCGGATGCGTTCGGACCGGTCGCCGCTGCCGACCATTGCTTTCCTCGCTTCGGCCTCCGCGCCCTGACTGGCCTCGCGCTGCTGTTCGTAAAGCCGTGCGCGCAGAACCTGCAGCGCCTTTTCCTTGTTCTTGTGCTGGCTGCGCCCATCCTGGCAGGTGACCACCGTATCGGTAGGCAGATGGGTGATGCGGATGGCGCTGTCGGTCGTGTTGACGTGTTGCCCGCCCGCCCCGCTGGCGCGATAGGTATCGATCTTGAGATCGCCGGGATCGATCTGCACATCCACCTCGTCCGGCTGCGGCAGCACCGCCACCGTCGCGGCGGAGGTGTGGATGCGCCCGCCGCTTTCGGTTACCGGCACGCGCTGCACCCGGTGCACCCCGCTTTCAAATTTGAGTTTCGCGAACACGCCGGTGCCGGTGACGTTGGCAACAATTTCCTTGAAACCCCCGACATCGGCGGCGCTCATGCTGACCGGTTCGATTTTCCAGCCCTGCTCGGCGGCGAATTTTTCATACATCCGGTACAGATCGCCCGCAAACAGCGCCGCTTCGTCGCCGCCGGTGCCAGCGCGGATTTCCAGCATGGCGGGCCGCGCATCGGCACTGTCGCGGGGCAGCATGGCGATGGCGAGCGCGCGTTCTTTTGCGGGCAGGGTGTCGCGCAGGCTGGCAAGCTCTTCCTCCGCCATCGCTTTCATCTCGGGATCGGCGAGCATGTCCTCCAGCCCTGCAATTTCCTCGCGCATGGCCGACACCTCGCGGGCGTTCCCGGCCACCGGCTCCAGCTCCGCATAATCGCGGCTCGCCTGCACGAAGGCGTCGCCTTCCAGCTGACCCGACGCCATCCGCGCTTCCAGTTCGGCGAAACGATTGACGATCTGGCGCAGACGTTCTTCGGGGATGGTGGTCATGAAGCTTTCCTCAGCACGTCATGCTGAACTTGTTTCAGCATCCATCGTACGGCATTTACGAAGGTGTGAAGGCCGATAAGCAACCCTGCGTCTATATCCTCGCAAGCAAACCTTACGGCACGCTTTACATCGGTGTAACGTCCAACCTGATAGCGCGATTGCATCAGCATCGAAGCGGGGAGACGCCCGGTTTCACAAAACGATATAGCGTTCATCGCATGGTTCATTTCGAAATGCTCGATACTATGGAAGACGCCATCGCGCGTGAGAAGCAATTGAAGAACTGGCACCGGCAATGGAAGATCAACCTTATCGAGGATTGCAACCCACAATGGGCAGACCTGGCTGTGGGATTGGGCTTCGAGCCTTTAGCGCTGACTCAAGCGGCGAAATGGACCCTGAAACAAGTTCAGGGTGACGGGAATGCTTGAGGAATTCACACGTTTCTTGACACGGTCATTCAAACGAACCGGTCTAATATTTCGCGAAGCAGTGGGTCGATCTCCACATGTCGCTTCCACATGCTACCGTCAACGCTAAAACCTAGAACGACTTTCGGTTCCTTCTTTACAGCCTTGTCCCAGCGTTTGCGAAGGGAACCAGACGCAATCACTTCACATGAGAAGCCTTGCCGCCGAAGAACCGCGATGGCCTCCCATGCTTTCGTTTCGCTATCGGACTTATCGTCCTTAACTACGACAATCACATCTGCATTTCCTTCTGTTCGCTCTCCCACCAGCATCGCCAGCCGCTCGATACCTGCGGCCCAGCCGACGCTCGGTGTATGCGGGCCGCCCAGCGTTTCGATCAGTCCGTCGTAGCGCCCACCGCCCAGGACGGTGCCCTGCGCACCCAGCCGGTCGGTGACGAATTCGAAGGCGGTGTGACGGTAATAATCGAAGCCGCGCACGAGCCGGGGGTTGCGTTCATAAGCCACGCCTGCCGCATCCAGCCCGCTGGTGACTGCCGCGAAGAACGCACCCGCTTCGTCCGTCAGATAATCGTCGATCGGCGGCGCGTTTTTTACCAGCGCGATGTCGCCGCGGTCCTTGCTGTCCAGGATGCGCAGCGGATTGGCTTCCAGCCGCGCCATGCTGTCTTCGCTCAATTCACTGCGATGTGCCTCGAAATATTCGACGAGAGCGCTGCGCCATGCCTCCCGGCTTGTCGGATCGCCCAGCGTATTGAGCTGCAAGGTCACACCTTGCGTAATACCCAGCTCTTTCAGCAACTGGTCCGCCATCGCCAGCAATTCGACATCGGCCTGCGGTTCGCCCGCCCCCAATATCTCGGCATTGATCTGGTGGAACTGGCGATAGCGGCCCTTTTGCGGGCGTTCGTAGCGAAATAGCGGGCCATGTGTCGCCAGTTTCAGCGGCGCGTGTTGCTGCCAGCCATTGGTGATGAAAGCGCGGGCGATGCCGGCAGTGAATTCCGGCCGCAGGGTAAGCGAATCGCCCCCGCGATCCTCGAACGAATACATTTCCTTCGACACCACATCGGTGGTTTCGCCCAGCGGCCTTGCGAACACTTCGGTTTTTTCGAACACCGGCATTTCGGCCCGGCGGAAACGGTAGAGTTTGCGCACGCGTTCGAACGTCTCGACCACGAAAGCGAAAGCCTCCGCCTCCGGGCCGAAAATGTCCTGCGTACCGCGAACGGCGTGGGGCGTATCGTTGCTCATCCATGTTCCTTTGCGTGACAGCCGCATAGGGCGAACCAAATGGGCGCACAATATGCGCGGGCCGATAGTCGCCCTGTGCCGCAATGCAGCATTTGGGCCTTGGCTTTGCGCCTGCATGGCGACTATCGGCCCGCGCATGGATATCAGCAAAATCAGCATTGGCGACAATCCGCCCGAAAGCCTCAACGTCATCATCGAAGTGCCCACTGGCGGCGAACCGGTGAAATATGAATTCGACAAGGCGAGCGGGGCGTTATTCGTGGACCGTATCCTGCACACGCCGATGCGTTACCCCGCCAATTACGGTTTCATCCCGCACACGCTGTCGCCCGATGGCGATCCGCTGGACGCGCTGGTGATCGCGCGCAGCCCGTTCATCCCCGGCTGCGTCGTGCGGTGCCGGCCGATCGGCGTGCTTAATCTGGAAGACGAACATGGCGGCGATGAAAAACTGATCTGCGTGCCGGTGGACACCACTTTCCCCTATTATTCCGACATTGCCGAAACCAAGGATCTGCCCAGCATCATCTTCCAGCAGATCGAACATTTCTTTACCCATTACAAGGATCTGGAAGCGGAAAAATGGGTGCGCGTGGGCCAATGGGGCGATGCAGCGGAAGCCAGACAGGTGCTGCAGGACGCGATTGCGCTGGCAAAGAGCGACGACAAGGCAGGCTGACAAAGCGGGCTGACAAAATTGGCTGACAGTCCGTCCGCCACACCATCCGGCGGTTATTGCGTTAGGGCAGGCGCTATTCCTTGGGGCGGGTGTGATCGAGCAAATCGTCGCTGCCCGGATCGGCGGCACGTTCCGCCGCCACCATCAGTGCCACTTCATCCGTCGGCCGGACGTCTTCATGCACCGTGTCATCCGTCGTGTCTGGCCCCGTGTCTGGCCCCGTGTCTGGCACAGCTGCGATGGGCGGTTTCTCCCCGCCATCGGTGGTACGCACGCTGCCTGACCTGGGTGCACTCTTCGCGGTTTTTCCGCCGCGTCTCGTATCGGCTTCGCCGTGTTCGATATTTTCGAACGGCAGCGGCATCGTGCGTTCATCGAAACGCAGCCGGTAGATGGGTTCGGGCAGGCCGAAGCCGGCATCCTCCAGCGCGGTCTTGACGGCGGCGATCGCGCGGCTGCGGGCGCGGAACCAGTCCGCTTCGCGCTGATCGATCCAGGCCAGATATTTGATGACGATATTGGAATCGCCGACCTCTTCGGCGCGTGCCTCCGGCGCCGGGCTGTCCAGCACGAACGGCAGGGCGGCCAACGCCTCGCGGCCCAGCTTGCGGGCGGCATTGGGATCGTCATCCGCATCGATCCCCATTTCGAATTCGAACCGGCGATTGGGATTGGTGGTGAAATTCAGGATGACCGCCTTGAACACGGTGGAATTGGGGACGCGCAGATGGTTGCCATCCAGCGTCATCATCACCGTGGCGCGGCTGGTCAGGCGGATGATGCGCCCTTCCAGATCGTCGATCATCACATGGTCGTTCGCCCTGAACGGCTGGCGCAGGCTGAGCATCAGCGATGCCACGTAGTTTTCGATCGTGTCGCGCATGGCGAAACCCAGCGCGATGCCGACCACGCCGGCCCCGCCCAGCACCGCGCCCAGCAGCGCGCCGGCCCCGATCATGTCGAGAGCGATGACCAGCCCGCCGACGGTGAAGACGAACCGGATCGCGCTGGCAATCAGTTCCGCCAGAAATACGTTGGGCGCGATTCGCCGCCACAACCCGGTCAGTCCGGCGATCAGATAGCCCACGAATGCCAATGCCAGCGCGATCAGGGCAGCGGCCCCGATCAGCGGGAGTATCCTGACGAAATCGGTGAATTTTTCCGACAGATTGCGCAATCCGCCCAGATTTTCGCCCACCGAAAGGTCGCGTTCCACATTGTTCTGCACGGTCACGACGCCGCGGACCTGCCGGGCGAGACTTTCCACCTCGCTCACCGCCTCCTGCGTGGCAACGGTTCCGCCCAGCGTGACTACGCCCTCGCGGGCAGAAACCGACACCCCGGAATAGGCTTCGGCCGCATTGAAAATTCCGCGCAGCCGCTGCGTGATGCGCGCATCGTCGCCGGGGTCGATTTTCGCTTCGATCGTTTGTGCGGGCGATTCGTCCTGCGCCGGTGCTTCGGCAGGTTCGGGCGCAGTCGGCAGGATTGCGAATGCCGGCGCGGTCAGGGCCGCCAGCATGATATAAAGGGTCAGCCGCAATGCGCGCATGGTATACTTCCTGATGCCGGTAAAAACGCCTGCCGGATTGCGCAGGCCCGAACGATAACGCACCCGGCCGCAAATCGGGTCCATCGGACTATGGCGGCGATGGAATATTACGCCTCAACCAGCCTTGGCGATCCCCAGACACAGCAACGTCAGCACAGCCGGCAATCCGATAGCCAGCATCCACAAGAACACCTGATCGCGCCGGAATGCAGCGGACAAAGCGGGATCGGCGGCCTGCGCATCGCTCAGATCGCGCCACCGGCGTTCGAACCAGCGACAGGCTGGAATTATGCCCGCGACAAGTATCACCAGCGCGAGCAGTGCCAGCGATTTCATCCCCGTGGCCTTCATCGCACCGACGGTCGCGAAAATATGCAGGGCGGTATAGACGATCAGCGCATAGGCCACATTGTCGCTCATCGCCTTGCGCCAGTCCCGCCGGTACACGGTTCGGTGCGCCCGCAGATGCGCGTTTTCAGGCATATTCCTCATGCACCCTCTCCCAAGGATAGTCGGCGAATGGCCGTTTTCGGTCTTGTGCCGTGTTCGTGCCGTGTTCGTATTGGCCATCATATTCCAAGGTTCGCGCCAATGCGCAAGGGTTGGATGGCGATAACACTACGCTTCGGGGGTTTTCATGGCAGGGCGGGATGCTAATGGTCATGCGATGAACCAGGCGGCGCCCCATTCCGATACGATCGTAGACGCCAGCGCGCCGATGCCGCAGGGCGGGCTGGAAGTCGTCTCGATCGCCAAGGCGTATGACAAGCGTGCGATCCTGACGGATATTTCCCTGACTGTCGGCAAGGGGGAAGTGCTGGGCCTGCTTGGCCCCAATGGCGCAGGCAAGACGACCTGTTTCTATTCCATCATGGGGCTGGTTCGCCCCGATGCCGGCCGTATCCTGATGGATGGCGAAGACGTGACCCGATTGCCGATGTACCGCCGCGCGATATTGGGGCTGGGTTATCTGCCGCAGGAAACCAGCATTTTTCGCGGGATGACGGTGGAACAGAATATCGAATGCGTGCTGGAAATGGTGGAGCCGGACAAGGACACCCGCCATGCCGAACTGGAACGTCTGCTCGACGAATTCGGGCTGACACGGCTGCGTTCGTCTGCCGCCATGGCGCTGTCTGGCGGGGAACGGCGGCGCTGCGAAATTGCCCGCGCGCTGGCGGCGAAACCATCGATCATGCTGCTGGATGAACCCTTTGCCGGGATCGATCCGCTGTCGATCAGCGACATTCGCGATCTGGTGAAGGATTTGAAAACCCGTAATATCGGCGTTCTCATCACCGACCACAATGTACGCGAAACGCTGGAAATCGTCGACCGCGCCTGCATCATCTATGGCGGCCAGGTGCTGTTTGCCGGCACTCCGCAGGATCTGGTCGCGGACGAAAATGTAAAACGGCTGTATCTGGGCGAAGGTTTCGTTCTGTAAGCATATGCCCCACCCTACCCTCCCGTCCATGCCGACCCTGAGCGGGCGCTAGACACTTGGCACTTGGCCCCCGCCTAGATCTGCGCCAGTCGCAGTCGCTGGTGATGACCCCGCAATTGCAGCAGGCGATCAAGCTGCTGGCGCTGTCCAATCTGGAAATCGAAACCTTTATCGGGGATGCGCTGGAAGCCAATCCGCTGCTCGACGCCGGCGAATTGACGATGTCCGACGGGGATGGTGTGCCCGACCACCGTGAACCGGCCGCCGATGCGGCGGTTGGCGCAGGGGATGGCGCTCTCGACATCGATGCAGGCGCATTGGACCGGGACCGGGATACCGGCGACGGGCAGAGCTCCGATGCAGAATGGGGTTCGGCCGGAAGTTCGGCCGGAAGTTTAGGCAGCAGTTTGGGTGGGGGGTCAGGTGACGGCCAGTTTGAAGGGCCGGGTATCGAAGACCGCAGCAGCGCCGAACTTTCGCTGGCGGACCATTTGCTGGGACAGGTCGGCGCGGCAACCGGTAATGCGCGCGAACGGTTCATCGCGTCCTATCTCATCGGACTGCTGGACGAAGCCGGTTATCTTGCGGCCCAGATACGGCACATTGCAACCGAACTGGCAGCGCCGGTGGCAGACATCGAACGCGCTCTCGAAATCGTCCAGTCACTGGACCCGACCGGTGTGGGCGCACGCACGCTGGGCGAATGTCTGATGCTTCAGGCGAAGGAAGCGGACCGGTACGATCCGTGCATGGCGCGGCTTATCGACAATCTCGATCTGGTCGCCCGCGGCGAATTTTCGCGTCTGAAGCGGATGTGCGATGTCGATGACGATGATTTTGCGGATATGCTGGGTGAGCTGCGGGCTTACGATCCCAAGCCCGGCCTGGCCCTGGGCGGCGTGCCGCACGCCGTCATCGTGCCCGACGTGCTGATTGCATCCGACGGGCACAATGGCTGGCACATCAGCCTCAACGAAGCGAGCCTGCCGCGGCTGGTCGTCAATCGCAGCTATGCGATGGAACTGACCGGCGGCACGGCCAGCGCACAAACGCGCAGCTGGCTGAACGAAAAACTTGCCGATGCAAACTGGCTGATAAAGGCGCTGGACCAGCGCCGCAAAACCATATTGAAGGTCGCAGGCGAGATCGTGAAACTGCAGGAGGGTTTTTTTCTGCGCGGGGTATCAGGCCTGAAACCGCTGACGCTGCGCGATGTGGCGGAAAAGATCGATATGCATGAAAGCACGGTCAGCCGGGTAACATCCAACAAATATCTGCATTGCAGCCGCGGCACGTTCGAACTGAAATATTTCTTCACCAGCGGTGTCCGCAAAACCGGGGCCGAACAGGCGGACGGTGAAGGCGGCGCATCGTCGCAAAGCGTAAAGGCCCGGATCAGAGCGCTGACGGAAGCCGAGGATCCGAAGAAAATCCTGTCCGACGACAAGCTGGTCGAATTGCTGAAAGGCGAAGGCTTCGATCTTGCCCGCCGTACCGTTGCCAAATATCGCGAGGCGATGGGCATCGGCAGCAGCGTCCAGCGACGGCGGGCCAAAAAACTGGCGATGATGTAGTTTTCTTCGGGGGCAAGCGATGAGCCATGAGCGATCAGGGCGCACCGCATTCGCAGGCCAATGCACCCGGAGAGCCCAGCCAACGCAGGCCTCTTCAATCAAATGTTAACCTTTTCTGTTCAGAGATTTTGTGGTTAATCCGGGGCAACACCTCTTAGCGATGTGTTACAGGACTGTTTGGGCAAAAGGGGAAAAAGCCATGCGCGTATTGTTGATCGAGGATGAGCCGACAACGGCCAAGGCTATCGAACTGATGCTGACGACCGAAGGGTTCAACGTCTATTCGACCGATCTTGGCGAAGAAGGGCTCGATCTGGGCAAGCTGTATGATTACGATATCATCCTGCTCGATCTCAATCTGCCCGATATGCACGGTTACGATGTGTTGAAGAAACTGCGGGTCGCCAAGGTGCAGACCCCGGTTCTGATCCTGTCGGGCATTGCCGAAATGGACAGCAAGATACGCAGTTTCGGTTTCGGGGCGGATGATTACGTGACCAAACCGTTCCACCGCGAAGAACTGGTTGCCCGCATCCACGCCGTGGTCCGCCGGTCGAAAGGCCACAGCCAATCGGTCATCCGCACCGGCAAGCTGGCGGTCAATCTGGATGCCAAAACCGTGGAAGTCGACAGCGCCCGCGTGCATCTGACCGGCAAGGAATATGCGATGCTGGAACTGCTGAGCCTGCGCAAAGGCACCACGCTGACCAAGGAAATGTTCCTCAACCATCTGTATGGCGGCATGGACGAACCCGAATTGAAAATCATCGACGTTTTCATCTGCAAGCTGCGCAAGAAACTCAGCCATGCCTGCGACGGCGAAAACTACATCGAAACCGTCTGGGGCCGCGGCTATGTTCTGCGCGATCCCGAAAGCGCCGCCGAAGCCGCCTGACGCGGCCCTATGTTAGCGGCCCTGTATCAGCGGCCCTATATCAATAGCCAAAAGGGCATTCGGAACGGCAGCGTTTCGAATGCCCTTTTTTTCGTGCGTCGTGACGTGGGTTTGCCAAAAAGAAGACGCGGGCAGTCTGCGGGATTAACCCGATGCGAACCGATCGACTATACCACCGATTGCCATGGACCATGCGCCATTATCGCCGTCCCGCATTCATGCGATCGACGCCATTCGCGGCTTCTGCCTGCTGAATATTTTCGTCAACCATCTCAATAGCGGCATGGTGCAGAACCTGTCGCCGTCCCGGATCATGTTTGCCGACAGCGCGGACGGGTTCGTGTTTCTGGCCGGCATTTCCTGCTTTCTGGCCTATGGCGCGCGGGACGGTGCGCCCTTGACCGCCTTGCGCCCCAACCGCCTATGGAACCGCGTATGGAGCCGCGTATGGAGCCGGGCGCTCAGCCTGTTTGCGGTCAACACGCTGGTCGCTGCGCTTTCCATCGTCATCCTGCTGATTGCCGGAATGATCGCGGCCGCCGATGTGCCGGAAATCGAACCTGGTCATATGATCGCGAAATACGGGATCGGCACTTATGTCTGGCATGTATTCACCATGCAGGAAGTGGTCGGCTATTCGGTGGTGCTGCGCCTGTATGTCGCGCTGCTGCTGGCGGCGCCGTTCTATATCTGGCTGGCGGGCAGGCGGTTCTGGTATCCGCTGGTGCCGGCCGGGGCGGTCTGGCTGATCGCCGGGCAGTTCGGTCTGGCGGAACAGTCCAGCCTCAGCACCGTACCCCTGGCGCTGACCCTGCTGCCATGGAATTTCATCTTTGCGTGCGGCATAGCGTTGGGCGCGGGTATTGTTCAGGGACGCGCGCTGCCGACCCCGCGCTGGCTGACCGTTGCCGCGGCGCTGATCGTCCTGTCCGGGCCGGTTTGCTTCACGGTGCTGACGCGGGCCGATCCGGCAGTGCTGGACTGGGTGAATGCGCGCAATGACGATTTCTGGACCGGCGCCAGCAAATCGCTGCAATCGCCGCTGCGTGTGGGATATATGCTGGCGCTGGCGTATCTGTTCATCGCCTGGCGTGCGGCACCGGTCGTACGGTTGATCCATCGGGTCGCGCCGTCCCATGTGCTGTCGCGCCTGGGCCGGCGATCGCTGGAAGTGTTTGCCAGCGGGGCAGTCATCGTGCTGGCCGCGGACCGCACCTTATGGGCCCTCATCCAGCACGATTGGCTCGATCGGGGTTCGCTGGCGGCGTTGGCGGTGGAACTGGCCATGCTGTGGGCGGCGTTTCTGGTCATGCTCCGTATTGCCGACAGTCCGGCCTGCAATGTGGAAGCCATAAGGGCGCGGATCGTATTGTGGCTGCGGCCCCGGCATGACCGCGCCGCGAGTTCACGGGCGGCCTGAACTGGCGGCTTGAGCAGGCACCTTGAGCAGGCGGGGTTCCGGCGGTAGAGGGCCGCATCATGACTGCGCACAAACCCGGCGATCCCACCACGCTGAACCGCCTGTACGGCCGTTCCATCGGCAAGCCCCTGCGCGCGCATCAGCAGGGGCTGGTCGATACGCTGCTGCCCCGCATCGCCGTTCCCGAAACCGGGCCGGTGACGGCGCACGCACTGTTCGGTAACGACCGGCCATTGCATTTCGAGATTGGTTTCGGCGCAGGCGAGCATCTGGCGGACCGCGCCGATATGCTGCCGGATCACGGCCTGATCGGGGCGGAACCGTATCTCAACGGCGTGGCGGGTGCGCTCGCCCATATCGAAGACAAACGGCTTGCCAATGTGCGGCTGCACCACGGCGATGCGCTGGATGTGCTGGGGCGTATTCCCGATGCATCGCTCAGCTTCGTCTATCTGCTCCATCCCGATCCCTGGCCCAAGGCGCGCCACGCCAAACGCCGGATGATGAATGACGGGCCGGTGCAGATGATCGCAGACAAGCTGATGCCGGGCGGCGAATTTCGGTTCGGCACCGATCACGATGTCTATCTGCGGCACGCGCTGATGGTGATGCGACGGTTTACACGCGGCATTTCGGCACCGTTCGAATGGCTGGCTGAAAAACCGGCAGATTGGCAAAACCGGCCCGCGGGCTGGATGCAGACGCGCTACGAAACAAAGGCGCGCGACGTGTTCGGGCACGAGGTCTGGTATTTCCGCTATCGCCGCCGAAACTGAAGGGCGCGGAATAGTTCGGAACGCTACCGCCCCTCAACCGCTTGATAGACAGACACCTTCATAATCCAACGAAAGCGGAGAATACCATCATGGCGATGAACACATTGAAAGACCTCTATCTCGACCAGTTGCAGGATATGTACAGCGCCGACAAACAGTCGCTGGCCGTGACCAAGAAACTGCACGAAGCGGCAACCAACAGCAAATTGCAGGATGCGCTGAAGAACGGCGTCGACGGTATCCAGCAGGGCATGGACACGCTGGAAGAGATGATCAAGGCGCATGGCAAGGATCCATCGGGCGAACATTGCAAGGGCATGGAAGGGCTGGTGAAAGAAGCCAAGGCCCATACGCTGGACGAAGATTTCGGCGACGACGATGTGCGCGATGCCTCGATCATTACGCAGTATCAGCGCATGACCCATTACGGCATCGCTGGTTATGGCTGCGTGGTCGCGTTCGCCAAGCGACTCGATCTCAAGGACGATGCGAAGAAATTGCAGAAATGCCTCGACAGCACCTATCACGGGGACGAGGAAATGACCAAGATCGCCAATGGCGAGGTCAACGAAGCGGCTTTGTAAGCGGGCTTACGTAACTGACCGAATGCGGGCGGGACTGGCTGAGAGGCCGGCTCCGCCCTTTTTTTCATTATTGACGACAGGAGATGGGGCGATGGCGGATAGAAGCATACTGATCGTGGGCGCATCGCGCGGTATCGGACTGGGCTTGGCGCAGGAGTTCGTGGCACGCGGCTGGAAAGTCTTCGCGACGCAGCGCAGCGAAAGCGTCGCTTTGCGCAAAACTGCGGACGATCACGCAACCGCGATCGATATTCTCACCTGCGACGTGACCGACGCCGACAGTTTCGCCGGTTTCCAATCCGGTTTTGGCGACGGTTCGCTCGATGCGGTAATCGTGAACGCCGGCATCACGGGCGCGGAGCACCAGTCTGCGGCGCAGGCCACGGCGGAGGATGTGGCCCATGTGATGATGACCAACGCTTTTGGTCCCGTCGCTCTGGCCGAAACCCTGCTGCCTGCGCTGAGGGATGGGGGAACGCTGGCGTTCATGTCCTCGCTCATGGGATCGATCGACGACAGTTCGGGCGGCTACGACCTCTACCGCACCAGCAAGGCCGCGCAGAACATGCTCGCCAAGGGTCTGTCGGAGAGCCGCGCCAAGGACCGCAACATCGAAGTCCTGTCCCTGCACCCCGGCTGGGTCCAGACCGACATGGGCGGCCCGAATGCGAAACTGACAGTCGCGGACAGCGTGAAAGGCTTGGTGGATGTGATGGAAAACGCCGGCGGCGGCGGATACCGCTTCGTCGATTACAGCGGGAAAAAACTGGCGTTTTAATTCCCACAAATTCATATGGATCGCAGTCGGAGGGAATGGCTGCAATTGGAGTGGGAAGCGGAATGGCGGAATCTAGGTGCGAAAAGCGGCCGTTTGCCGATCTAGCGAGAATTTCCTGCTTGGCAGGTTACGACCCAGTTGCGGTCATTCGGACTTACTTGGCTAAATGCGCGTTATAGATTGACGGTCATCTGAATGTGCCTAAGCATGATCGGTATCGAGCGCGATTGCTGGATTCGTAGCCTCAGCATTGACGGTTCGCCAGTACGAGTGACTTCGAGAGCATCGCAACGTTATCGCTGCCAAGCGCTGGAGCTATCTCAGATCGATTTCGCAGCTGCATCAAGCGCATGGTCGCTGAGCTCGCGATCGTCACGCTTCAAGACGGCGGTGTTGCCGATTGCATGGACTGCGCTCGAGCTGACTCGACCTGGATCGATGGCATGTACGACGCGGCTGATGGAAAGAGCTGGTAGATGGGAAAGGCATTCCGGCCACGAAGACAATCGGTTCGCCCGAAGCGATCTGGCCATGAGCGCTAGATGGTGCATGTGGAGAGAGCCGTCAGAGACGGCGAACGCCTGCTTCAGGCGACGATGTACTTTGCGGACATCGGACTGAGTTGACTTCTGGCCTGAAGCATAAGGACTTCATCAAGCAATATTCGTGACAGCTGCTTTCTGTAGATGCGTCTATCGATCGACAATTGAGATCGAGCTGCAACTTCTGGCGTCTCGGATGCGAGTGTGTTCAGGCTAACGCAATGCTTATGGCTGCAACGTCCGCTTTCCACC
This sequence comes from uncultured Alphaproteobacteria bacterium, assembly GCA_963803585.1. GTDB lineage: Bacteria > Pseudomonadota > Alphaproteobacteria > Sphingomonadales > Sphingomonadaceae > Pontixanthobacter. Next base: position 86,534 of record CAWDNB010000001.1, read on the forward strand.
CCATTTCCGGTCATTCCAAATTATATGGTCGGAACGGACCGAAGTGCAGCTTTCAGACGGCGGCTGCCGATGGCTGAACGACCGAAATCGGGGTCGTGAGCAGTCGTAACGACCCCCTCACCCCACTACCCCTGCTGCCGCCAGTACCGCCAGTGTCAGCACTTCGGGGGCGATGGCGGTCATCGGGGCGATCTGGACCGGTTTTTCCATGCCGATCAGCATCGGGCCGATGGTGTCGTCGCCGCCCAGTTCGCGTAGCAGTTTTGCCGACAGGTTGGCCGATTGCAGGCCGGGCATGATCAAAACATTGGCCGGGCCGGACAGGCGGCTGAAGGGATACAGCGCCATGACCTTGGGATTGAGCGCGGCGTCGGGGGCCATTTCCCCTTCATATTCGAAATCCACGCCTTCCGCGTCCAGGATCGCCACTGCCCCGCGAATATTGTCGAGCCATTTTCCGCTCGGATTGCCGAAGGTGGAATAGCTGAGGAATGCGACGCGCGGGTCGTGGCCCATGCGGCGGGCCACCGCGGCGGTTTCCCGGGCGATATGCGCCAGTTCATCCGCGCTGGGCCGTTCGTTGATCGTGGTGTCGGCCAGAAAGGTCGTATGGTTCTTGCCGATCAGCATATGGATACCGAACGGCAGCGCATCCGCCTTGGCATCCAGCACCAGATTGACCTCGCGCGCGGTTTGCGCGAAAGTCCGCGTCAGGCCGGAGATCAGGGCATCGCCGTGACCCAGGGCGACCAGCAAGGCGGCAAACACATTGCGTTCCTGATTGACCATGCGGCGCACGTCGCGTTCCGTATAACCGCGCCGTTGCAGCCGCTTATACAGAAAATCGACCATGGCGGGCACGTGTTCGCTGTCGTTGGAATTCTGGATCTCGAAATCGCGATGATCCTCCACCCCCAGCATATGCATCTTGTCGGCGATCTTTTTGGTCCGGCCCACCAGCACCGGCGTGCCATATCCGAAATCGCGGAACTGGATGGCGGCGCGCAGCACAACCTCCTCCTCCGCTTCGGCAAACACCACGCGTTTGGGATTGGCGCGCGCAATTTCGTAGGTCCGCGTCAGTACCGATGTGGTCGGATTGAGCCGCGCCTTCAATTGCAGGGCATAGGCGTCGAAATCCTCGATCGGGGCCTTGGCCACGCCGGAATCCATCGCCGCCTTGGCGACGGCAGACGATACCACTTCCATCAGGCGCGGATCGAAGGGGGCGGGGATGATGTAATCCACCCCGAATTTGTGGTTCACGCCATAGGCCACCGCCACTTCTTCCGGCACGCGCTGGCGCGCCAGATCGGCGATGGCGTGGGCAGCGGCGACTTTCATTTCTTCGTTGATTGCGGTTGCCTGCACATCCAGCGCACCGCGGAAGATAAACGGGAAGCCCAGCACATTGTTGACCTGGTTCGGGAAATCGGACCGTCCGGTGGCGATGACCGCGTCGGGGCGGACTTTCTTCACTTCATCGGGCATGATTTCCGGCACCGGATTGGCCATCGCGAAAATGATCGGCTGTTTCGCCATGCCGTCCACCCATTCGGGTTTCAGCGCCCCGGCGGCGGACAGGCCGAGGAAGATGTCTGCGCCCACCAGTGCTTCCTGCAGACTGCGCGCCTGCGTCGGCACCGCGTGCGCGCTTTTCCACTGGTCCACATCTTCCCGGCCGGGATAGATCGGACCGGTCCGGTCGCACACGATCACGTTTTCATGGCGCACCCCGATCGCCTTGATCAAGCGCGGTGCAGGCCAGCGCGGAGGCCCCCGCCCCGTTCACCACCATTTTCACGTCCTTGAAATCGCGGCCGGTCAGGTGGCAGGCATTGATGAGCCCGGCGGCAGCGATGATTGCGGTGCCGTGCTGATCGTCATGCATGATCGGAATGTTCATCCGGTCGCGCAGGGCCTGTTCGATGATGAAACATTCGGGCGCGGCGATATCTTCCAGATTGATGCCGCCAAAACTGGGTTCCATCAGGGCGACCGCCTCGATGAATTTGTCGGGGTCTTCGGTGTCGAGTTCGATATCGATGGAATCGACATCGGCAAATCGTTTGAACAATACCGCCTTCCCCTCCATCACCGGTTTGGACGCGAGCGCGCCCAGATTGCCGAGGCCGAGGATCGCCGTACCGTTGGAAATGACCGCCACCAGATTGCTGCGGGCCGTATATTTCGCGGCATTGGCCGGGTCCGCCGCGATGGCTTCCACCGGGGCGGCGACGCCGGGCGAATAGGCAAGCGACAGATCGCGCTGGGTCGCCATGGGTTTGGATGCGATGATTTCGATTTTACCGGGCCGGATGGTTTCATGATAGAACAACGCTTCGCGGGCTGTGAAGCTGCTGTTGGTTTCATCGGCCATTCGTGAATTCCCTGATCAATCGCTGTTGGTGCCCGCACTAAACCAGCACGCGGCCACGCGATAGGGGAAAGAGATCGGCATGGCCCTTCCCGAATCGTATGGCCGCGCCTTACGTGGCTGCCATGCCTTCCGGCCAGACCCCGATGATGGAACAATATCATGCCCTGAAGGCGCAGGCCGACGGCTGCCTGCTGTTTTACCGGATGGGCGATTTTTTCGAGCTGTTTTTCGACGATGCAAAAATCGCAGCGGAAATTCTCGACATCGCCCTGACCGCGCGCGGCAAGGATGGTTCCCGCGCCGACGGGGGCGATCCTGTCGCGATGTGCGGCGTGCCGGTCCATTCGGCCGATATCTATCTGGCACGGCTGATCAAGGCGGGGTGCCGGGTGGCGATTGCCGAACAGGTCGAAACGCCGCAGGACGCGAAACGGCGTGCGAAAGCGGAAGGACGGCCGGTGTCCAAGGCACTGGTGCAGCGCGATATCGTGCGTTTCGTGACTGCCGGCACTCTGACCGAAGAAACATTGCTGGAACCGCGCCGTGCCAATATGCTGGCGGCGGTTTGCGCGATACGCGGGACCATCGGGATCGCGAGCTGCGATATCTCCACCGGGCAGATGGTACTGGAACATTGCGCCGCAGATGCCATGGGCGCGGTGCTGGCGCGCATCGGTGCGAGCGAAGTGGTCGTTCCCGAAGATTTCGAACCTTCGCCGGATGGTGCGACCCTGCGCCCCGGGGCCGATTTTTCCAGCGATGCCGGCGAATTGCGGCTGAAGAAACTGCATGATGTGGCAACGCTGGATGCGTTCGGCGAATTCGACCGGGCTATGCTGGCAGCGGCCGGCGGACTGATCGCCTATCTCGACCATGCCGGGCGGGGCACATTGCCATTTCTGCTGCCGCCCACACAGCGCCGCAGCGACGCGTTGCTGGCGATGGACGAGGCAACGCGGAGCAGCCTGGAGATACTGGCCGCGCAGAACGGTGGGCGTGCCGGCAGTCTGGTCGCGGCGGTGGACCGGTGCGTGACCGGTGCAGGCGCGCGGCAATTGGCGGAAGACCTGTCCGGCCCGCTGTGCAATGCCGATGCGATCCAGGAACGGCTGGCGCTGGTCGACTATATCCACGCCGACCCGCTGCTGCGCGCCGATCTGCGCGATATGCTGCGCGGATTACCCGATATCGGGCGGGCGCTGGGACGGGTGGTCGCGGGCCGCGGCAGTCCGCGCGATCTGGGGCAAATACGCGACGGGCTGGGCGAAGCACGGCGAATCGGTGATATTCTGGCGGCCAGACCGGATCGGCCAGCTCTGCTCGACCAGATAATGCCGCAGATGGGCGGACATGGCGCAATGGTCGATCATATGCATCGCGCATTGATTGCCGCCCCGCCGACCGAACGGCATAATGGCGGGTTTATCGCGCCGGGGTATGACGCGGCTCTGGACGAATTGCGCCAGGTGTCCGGCAATGCCCGCCGGGCCATCGCCGCGCTGGAGGCACGCTATCGCAGCGACACCGGTATCGGTTCGCTGAAGATCAAGCATAACGGCGTGCTCGGCTATTTCATCGAAGTGCCCGCGCGTCACGGCGATGCACTGATGGCGCCCGATAGCGGGTTTACCCACCGCCAGACGATGAAGGGCGCGGTGCGGTTCAATTCGCTGTCCCTGCATGAAGAAGCCAGCCGGATCGGCGAAGCGGGCGGACACGCGCTGGCGGCGGAAGACGCCCATTTCGAGGAACTGTGCGAGGCGGTAATCGCCGCGCGGCAGGCCATCGCGGCCACAGCCCACGTGCTGGCCCGGCTCGATGTCGCGGCGGGTCAGGCCGAACGCGCGGCCGAGGGAAACTGGTGCCGGCCCCGGATCGCCGAACAGCCTTGTCTGTCCATTACCGGCGGACGGCATCCGGTGGTGGAGGCGGCACTGGCACAAGGCAGCGACCGGTTCGTCGCGAATGACTGCAATCTCGATCCCGACAACCGCCTATGGCTGATCGGCGGGCCCAATATGGGCGGAAAATCGACATTCCTGCGGCAGAACGCCCTGATCGTATTGATGGCACAGGCAGGCGGGTTCGTGCCTGCCGCCAGTGCCACGATCGGGCTGGTGGACCGCCTGTTCAGCCGGGTCGGCGCTTCGGACGATCTGGCACGGGGACGCTCCACCTTCATGGTGGAAATGGTCGAAACCGCGGCGATCCTCAGCCAGGCGACGGCGCGCAGTTTCGTGATCCTGGACGAGGTCGGGCGCGGCACATCCACCTATGACGGGCTGGCCCTGGCTTGGGCGGTGGTGGAGGCGGTGCATGAAACCAATCGCTGCCGATGCCTGTTCGCGACCCATTACCACGAACTGGCGCGGCTTGCCGATAGCTGCGATGCGCTGTCGCTGCATCATGTCCGCGCGCGGGAATGGAAAGGCGATCTGGTGCTGCTGCATGAACTGGCCCAAGGGCCGGCCGACCGCAGCTATGGTCTGGCGGTGGCCAAATTGGCGGGTATTCCCAAACCGGTGGTGGCACGCGCGAAAGCGGTGCTGGACAAGCTGGAGAAAGGGCGCGCCGAAACCGGCGGTCTGGCCGCGGGCCTCGGCGATCTGCCGCTGTTTGCGGCTGCCGCGATGCAGGACGATGGCCCCGGCGAAGACCCTGCCGAAGATCCGGTGGCCACGCGTCTGCGAGAAGCGGATGTCGATGCATTTTCCCCGCGCGATGCGCTCGAATTTCTATACGAATTGAAACGCGGCGCCGCGCAGTGAGGCTTACAGTAGGGCCCACAACAGGGCCCGCAGCAGGGCTTACAAAACCTTAACCCCGATCATGTACGGCGTTGGCCATGTATTCGTATTTCTTCCGTAACAAGCTGGCATTGCTCGCTTTTGCTGCGTTCATAATCATCGGGGCGATGGTGTTGATCGGGACCGAGGAGGATGAAGGTATCCTGCAGGAAACCGCAGAAACGATTGCCGGTCAACGGGCCACTTTGGACAAGAAGGCAGTCGATCTCGCGCACGCCCGAACCGGACCGGCCGACTATCATGGCCGATCCCGTAACCGCCAGCATTCCGCTGGCCGACGATGATGCGTTGATCGACGATGCGGTGGGTTTCGATCCCACCCCGCCCAGCGCCACCGACCCGTTCGACCCCAAAGCGATTGCGGAAACGGAAGAGGTTGTTATCGTTCTGAAGAATGAGCGACCCGAAAACTAGTTCGAACGATCTGGCCGAACAGCGCACCGACTGGGCGGAAGACCGCACCATCCAGGCGACGGAACGGACCTATGCCGGGTGGATGCGCACCGCCTTTGCGGCGATCGGTATCGGCCTGGGATTCCGGGCCTTGTTCGGCGAATTCGATCCGCCATGGCTCGCCAAACTGATCGCAACGATGTTCATACTGCTCGGCGCGATGGTATCCTACACCGCGCAGCGCAACGCGTGCAAAACGCTGGGCCGGCTGACCACCCACGATATCGATCGCCCCGCGCGCCTGCAGATGCGCTGGCTCAGCCATCTGGTCACGGTGGCGGCGATTACGCTTGCTGTGGCGTTCTGGTTCCTGCGTAAGGGGTCGGCCGACTGACGCCTACGTTCCGTCGCCGCGCAGGCCGTCGAGCTTGCTGCCATCGCCATATTTGTCGACATTGTCATCGTGGTTGGGTTCGCCCGCAAACGCACCCATATCGATCGTGCCCGACTTTTCCATTTCGCGCATCGTGTCGATCGTGTCTTTCTCGCTCGACCCCAGCGGCACATCCGTGGCCGGGTTCTTGCGGCTTTCGGTCGGGCTTCCGGTTTCTTCCGTCAGCGACCGGGCCTGCTTTGCAACTTCTTGCGCCTGCGAACCGTGATCGTCCTGTTCGCTGTTATGGGTTTCCGGCGCGAGACCCGCCTGGCGTTGTTCCTGGGATACGGGCTTGGCGTTCGTGTCGGTCATGCAAAATCTCCTTGTTGCATGATCAACACCCGGCACCGGCGCTACGTTCCCCGGTTCAGCGTGTGGGTACCGGGGCATCGCCTGTATAGTCGTAAAATCCGCGACCTGTCTTGCGGCCGAGCCATCCGGCTTCGACATATTTGACCAGCAGCGGCGCCGGGCGATATTTGCTGTCGCCAGTGGTGTCGTACAACACCTTGATGATTTCGAAACAGGTATCCAGCCCCACGAAGTCCGCCAGTTGCAACGGGCCCATCGGATGGTTGAGACCAAGGCGGCATCCCTTGTCGATATCTTCAATGCTGGCTGTGCTCTGGCCCAGTACGAATACCGCTTCGTTGATCATCGGCAACAGGATGCGGTTTACGACGAAACCGGGTTCGTCCTGACTCAACACCACTTCCTTGCCCAGGCTTTCGGCAAAGGCGACGATGCGGTCGGTGGTGGTCTGCACGGTCGCCAGTCCGGGGATCACTTCGATCAGCCCCATGACCGGCACCGGATTGAAGAAATGCAGCCCGATGAACCGCGCCGGATCGGGCGCGTAATTGGCCATCCGGGTTATCGGGATGGAACTGGTATTGCTGGCCATGATTGCATCTGCCGCAAGTACCCGGCCGGCGGATTCGAAAATCTTGCGTTTGATGTCCTCGCGTTCCGTCGCCGCCTCGACAATCAGATCGGCCTGTTCCATCGCAGCATAATCGCAAATCGGCGTGATCCGGGCAAGCGCGGCTTCGGCATCCGGCACATCGATTTTGCCGCGACCCACCAGTTTCCCAAGCGACGCCTCGATACCCGATTTCGCTTTTTCGGCGATGGCCAGATCGATATCCGCCAGAAACACGGGAATATTGTTTTGTGCGATGGTCTGGGCGATGCCCGATCCCATCTGCCCCGCCCCGATAATCGCAACCTTACGCATCCGATATCCCTTCGCATTTGCAGCAAAAGGGGGTCGTTAGCCGGTGTGCGCCGTGCTGGCTAGCGGTTCGCGCCCGGCACCCATTGCACATCCCTGGCACCATTATCGTTCAGGACGCGGGCCAGCACGAACAGATAGTCCGACAGGCGGTTGATATAAGCGATGGCTTGCGGGTTGACCGGTTCATCCGCCGCCATGGCAGAGATCGCGCGTTCCGCCATGCGCACGCTGGCGCGGGCGATATGGGCACGTGCCGCCGCCTCGGTCCCGCCCGGCAGGACGAAACTGGTCAGCGGCGCAAGATCGGCGTTAAGCGCATCTATCGCGCGTTCCAGCCATTTCACCTGCGCGCCCACTACGCGCAAAACCATTTCGGACGGTTCGAAATCCGCACCGCCAATGTCGCCCAGCGGGGTGGCCAGATCGGCGCCGAGATCGAACATATCGTTCTGCACGCGGTAGATCGCATCGGCGTGTTCCCCGCCATTATCGACGAGGATCACGGCAAGTGGACCGAGCGCGCTGTTCGCTTCGTCCACCGCGCCGATTGCCACCATGCGCGGCGCATATTTGGGCAGACGCGAACCATCGACCAGGCCGGTGGTGCCGTCATCGCCCGTGCGCGTATAGATCTTGTTCAGTTTTACCATATCGCCCGGCGCATCATAGCCACCCTTACCGGCTGATGCCCATGATGATCGCGATCACCAGAATGGCCAGACCCTGATATTTGATCCGGGCGAACATCGCCTTGTTCTGCTGCATCTGCATCGCGCTGGCATCCTGGCTTTCACCGGTCTGCAGATCGATTTTCGTGCTTTTCATGAAAGCGATAATCCCGCGGACTAGGGACACCACGACCAATATGCACAAGACGACGAGTACGAGAATGAGGAATGTGTTCATATATGCAATCTAAGCCGCCCAGGCGCAAATGACAGGGGCAAAATTACAAAATCGATAGCGTATTTGTGGATGGCAGGTGTCCGCTGCGCAACTGGGCGGCCAATTCGTGCCCGTCCACCCCGGACCTGCGCATATCGGCCAGCGACGGCGAATGGCGACTTTTCGACAGTTTGCGCCCGTCATCGTCCAGTACCAGCGCATGGTGATGCCAGCGGGGAACCGGCAATCCCAGCAGGGCCTGCAACAACCGGTGCAGATGGGTCGCAGGGAACAGATCGCGCCCTCGTGTAACCAGCGTGATCCCGTCCGCCGCATCGTCCAGCGTGGCGGCCAGATGGTAGCTGGCGGGATCGTCCTTGCGCCAAAGAACCTGATCACCCAGCAATTGGGGCGTGGCATCCTGTTCGCCCGCCAGTTCGTCGTACCAAAGGAGCGGTCCGGTGCGTCGCATCGCTTTCGCCACATCGATACGCCAGGCTGCGGGAATGGCACTGCCGGGCGGGTTCCGGCGGCACGTGCCCGGATAGATCGGCCCTTCGGGGCCCGATTTGGTCGCCGCCTGCGCAATCTGTGTCCGCGTACAGATACAGGGGTAAAGCAGGTCCATGGCCTTCAATTTTTGCGCCGCCGCACGATAGCTGGCGTGCCGTGCCGATTGTGCCGCCACGTCTTCCCAATCGAGCCCGAGCCATCGCAAATCCCGGCGAAACGCATCGGCCAGTTCAGGTCGGCTGCGCGCACCGTCGATATCCTCTATCCGCAGCAGAAACCGGCCGACCGTCTGTGCATCCGCCCTGCCCGTCTTGCCTGTCCTCCCCGCTCCACCCATAGCGAGATCATGGGCGCGGATCGCCGAATACGCATGGCCAAGATGCAGCGGGCCGTTGGGGCTGGGGGCGAAGCGAGTGACGATCATCGTGCCTTCATGCACGCTTCGACATTATAGTGCCATGTGTGGGTTGTAGGCGCCGAATTCGGGCCCGCCGGTGAAACAGTGGGGCAAAAGGGTTGACGCTATTTGCCGCAAATGCTCACACCAGCAGCATCGGAGGAAAGTGAAACAGTGTTCAAGGCCGAACTGATCGAACGCGCGGCGCGGTTCCGCAGTCTGGATGAAGATGCCGGCCGCAATCCTGCCGAATGCCCCACGCTGGTGCTGAATGCGGATTATACCCCGCTGTCCTATTACCCTTTGAGCTTGTGGCCGTGGCAGACCGCGATCAAGGCGGTGTTCCTGGACCGTGTCGACATCGTCGAAAATTACGATCTGGAAGTACATTCGCCATCGCTGGATATGAAGATCCCATCCGTCATCGCGCTGAAACAATATGTAAAACACGGGGAGTTTCCAGCATTTACGCGATTCAATCTGTTCCTGCGCGACAAATTCGAATGCCAATATTGCGGTAGTCACCAGAATTTGACGTTCGATCACGTGGTGCCGCGCCGGCTGGGGGGCAAGACCAGTTGGGAAAACATCGCGTCCGCCTGCGCACCGTGCAATATGAAGAAGGGCGGGCGCACCCCGCAACAGGCAAAAATGAAAGTGGTGTCGCCCATTCGCCCGACCACCTGGCAATTGCAGGAATATGGGCGTGGCTTCCCCCCGCATTACCTGCATGAGACCTGGCGCGACTGGCTGTATTGGGACATCGAACTGGACGCTTAGTTCTGCATTCTATTGGCCGGCGAATCGGCCGCCATCCGCAATCACGGCTTTGCCCCAAAAAAAAGGCCCCATGAACAGGGGCCTTTTCGATTTCTTTGCTAGTGTTAAAACTTAACTGAAAATCCAATCCCAGATGGACCAACCCATAATCGTTCTCCTGTTGCGGTATTGCCAGGGAAGATTACGTTAACCTTAATTGTTTGTAAACTGTTAACTATAATTTTTGTTGAGAATCGGCGAATCTCTTTGAAGATCAAGGTTTTCCGCCATTTGATCGAAGGTCAATGGCACGCCGATATAGTTACCCTGCCCAATTTCGCATCCCATATTGCGCAGCGAATCAAGTGTTTCCCAGTCTTCGATACCTTCCGCGACCGAAGTCATGCCCGCGTCGCCAATCAGGCGAACGGCGTTACTGACGATGGCTCTGGCTTTGGGGGATTGCCACATCTGTTTCACAAATGTCTGGTCGATCTTGATCTCGTCGAACGGCAGTTCGAGCAACGGTTCCAGATTGGCGCTGGCCATGCCGAAATCATCCATCGCCAGCCGCATACCCTGCGCTTTCACCGCATCCAGAGCTTCGCGCGCCATCGCCATATTCTCGATACGCGCGGTCTCGGTGATTTCAATCGTCAGCCTGCCCGGGTCCACCGCCAAGCGCGAAAGTTTGGCCGCCATCATATCGGCAATGCGGTGATCCACGAATTGGATAGCGGACACGTTGATGGATAGCGAAATGTCATGGCCGCGCTGTTCCAGCGACAGCATGGTTTCGAAAGTCTTGCCGATAATACGTTTCGTCAATTCGTCCAGCCGCCCCACCCGTTCGCACTGGCGTACGAATTGCGATGGCGAAATTTCGCCGCGCTTGACATCGTGCCACCGCGCCAGCGCTTCCGCGGCGACAATCTGCATCGTCTGCAAATTGATCTGCGGTTGCAGGCGGATAGCAATCTTGTCCTGCGACAGGGCTTCTTCCAGCCGCGCCTGAAGTGAATAATCCCAGGATTTGTCGGCTTCCATTGCATCATCGATGACGAATACCGGTTTGTAGGCTTCGCGCGCCTGATCGGCCGCGGCTATTGCCGAACTCAACCTGTTGCCGACCGGTTCGCACGAATTGCGTTCCACCCCCATCGTAATCGACACATCCAATTGTTCGCCAGCCACGGATATCGGCTGGCAGTTGATGGCCCGCAGTCCTTCCAGGTGGCTTTGCAGATCCGGGTGATCGACCTTGGTAATCGCAAAAGCGAAATATTTGCCGCCATCGTAATAGACATTGATATCGGTGTTGGCGACCGCAAGTCGGCTTGCGACCGTTCGCAGATATTTGGTCTGATCCGAAGGTTTCAGCATCGCGAATACAGCATCGAGCCGCGCATTCTTGACCACCACGATAGCCTTGGTATCCGCGTGTTCGGGATCGGAAAAATCGCGTTCGAAAGCAACGAAGTTCGGCAGGCCGCTGCGTTGTTCGATCAACAGATGCCGCCGTTTATATCCCGATATCAGTCGAAATATTCCGAAGATCACAATCAATGCAATCGTATCTGCAAGAAATGCGCGCGCGCCTATTGCCGCGAGAAGCACGACGGACACCACGAAGGCCGCGCATACACCTGTATAAAGGAGCCGCCGCTGCGATCGTGTACGGGCCAGGGCAAGGCCCAGCATCATCAGTACGCCTGCCGCCACCAATGGAATAGACCAATGGATTGTCTGACCCGAATTGCGAAGCAGCGTCTCGGCCGCCAGGATATGCACCATGGTCGCTTCCGGGTTGCCGGATTTCAGCAGATTGACCGACCTGTCATCCGCTTTAAGCGCGCTGATTATGACAGTTTTTCCCGCTATTGCCGATCGCGCTTTCTGCGGATCGTCCAATAGGTTATCCATTGCGAAGGTCGGCACGGTTTGTGGATCTATCGTATAATCAGGCCCGATCTGTCTGGCATCCCCCGCCTGCCCCGCCAATGAGAATCCCAGCGTCGGAACATCGGCGGAACCACTTTCAGCCGTGGCACGCAAGAACCAGACGTAGCCGAGAAAATCCGTCGCAAAATCGTTATCTGCCACCGAAAATCGCGATGCAACGCTTGCATGGATGGGGTGGGCACCCGTATCCTTGCCAAGCGAAGATCCGCTGGATGTCACGAATGTCACACGGTTTCGGCCTTGCGCGCGGATCGCATCCAGTTCGCGGTCCGTCAGTTTTCCCGCGTTGCCAAGCATCGGCATATCCACGAAGATGCGGTCCGCCCCGGCTTGTGTGGCGGCCATGATCGCATCGGCGACAGGCAAATGATCGGCGCCAGCATCACCCGCCGGATCGTTCACCAGCGCCAACACGATATCGCCGGACGCTGTACGATCGAACATCTTGGACTGGATCGACCAGATGGTCATGTCGAGCGGGCGCAGGATCGTCGATGCCGCGATAGCGAAAGCAAGCAGCATCGCTATCACGGCGTGCTTCAACCGTTCGGGGAAAACCGGCAGCATCAACAAAGACAATGGCGTGCAATTGCGGACATCGCCAAACTGCTACACCGTAATGGTAAATACCAGGTTGAGACAGTTGGCCGTAGCATCCCGTCCTCCCTGCTCGAAACTTAGCTCTGGTCCCCATTGGTTTGGCCCGTGTTTTAACCCGTGTTTTGTGCGATCCTCTCCGCGCGCCGCGTCAGGTGACCGCCAGTTGCTTTCGGAACTCCGGCCGGTCCCAGCTGCCGCTATCCAGAATATCGGCCAGCGCTGCGACTGCGCGCGCCGTATCTTCGAACGTCACATAAGCAGGCGCGAAACCGAACCGCAGAATGTCCGGCGCGCGAAAATCGCCGATTATCCGGCGTGCAATCAAGGCCTGGCAAAGGGCATGAGCGTGATCGTGCCGGTATGACAGCTGGCTGCCGCGCAGGGCCGGATCGGTGGGGCTTACCGGTTCCATCTGCGGGCAATATTCCGCCATCGCGCGGCGCACGAATTGGGACATTGCACGCGATTTTCGGACAAGCGCGTCCATCCCGATTTCCGCGATCAGTTCCACCCCGCTATCCAGGGCCGTCATGGACAGGATCGGCGCGGTTCCGGCCAGCATCCGGGTTACGCCGTCCGCCGGTTCATAGGCATCGGAAAATGCGAATGGATGCTTGTGCCCCATCCATCCGGTTATCGGCTGACGAAATGTGTCGTGATGCCTCTGGGCGACATAGGCATAGGCCGGCGCCCCCGGTCCGCCGTTGAAATATTTGTAACCGCAACCCACCGCGAAATCCGCGCCGCTCGCTTCCAGATCGACCGGCACCGCGCCCCCGCTATGCGACAGATCCCACAGCACCAGCGCACCCGCTGCGTGCGCTGCCCGGGTCAGCGCGGCCATATCGTACATCGCGCCCGTCTTGTAATGGACATGAGTCAACATCAGCAGCGCCACGTCGTCACGCAACGCATCACCGATGACATCGCGATCGGCAAGCCGTTGCTCGGCCCCTTCCAGCCCCTGAACCATATACAGATCGGTCGGAAAATTACCGGGTTCGGACAGGATCACGCGGCGCCCGGGGCGCAGGTTCAGCGCCGCGCCGATCAGTTTCGTCAGATTGACCGACACGCTGTCGCACGCGATCACCTCATGCGGTTTGGCCCCGATCAGCGGCGCGATCCTGGCGCCCACCCGCTGCGGCAGCGTGATCCATTCGCCGCCGTGGTCGGTGGCATTCCAGCTGCGGATCAAATCCACGCCCCATTCCTGCGTCACCACATGGGCCATCCGCTCGCGGGTCGTTTTGGGTAACGCGCCCAGCGAATTGCCATCGAGATACACCAGCCCGTCGGTCAGTTCGAACCGTTCGCGAAAATGACCGATCGGATCGGCGGCGTCCAGCGCCCGCGCTTCGCCCAGAAGCGTGTCAGGAAGGGCAGCTGTCGGAACCGTGGGTATGTTCATGGCAATTCCCGCAATATCGCCCGGCACAGCCCGGCATCCCCGCCCGCAATTTTCAGCGGCAGGGCGATCAGTTCATATCGCCCGGCCGGAACGTCATCCAGCACCAGCCCTTCCAGAATGCGCATATCCGCCTTCAGCACGGCCTTATGGGCATCCATCGTCTTTGAGTTTTGCGGATCGAGCGACGGAGCGTCAGTGCCGATCAGTTTCACCCCCTGCGCAGCCAGCCAGCCGATCGCTTCCGCCGATACCGGCAGAAAATCTTGGCGCCATGCGTCGTGGGGAAAATCATCATAGGTGCGCAGCAACACCCGCTCCACACCATCGGTGGCCGGCAGGTCGGCAATCTGAACCTGCCCCGACACGCCGCGTGCGTCCACCACCAGGCATTCGCCAATATAGGGAAGGAGCGAAACGCTGGCGATATCGTCTTCCCCCGCGCCATAATGCAGCGGCGCGTCGCCGTGCGTGCCGGAATGGGTCGACATGGTCATCCTCCCGACATTGACGGGGGCGCCATCCTCCATCGTCCAGGTGCCATCGAGGGCAAAGCCGGTGTCGCCCGGCCAGACGGGCAGGCCGGGCCGCAAGGTTTGGGATATGTCCCGGATCCGGGGTGTGGATTTTCGGCCGTTCATGATCGTGCCTTCACAGCGCGGTCCTGACCGACAGGAGTTCAGGGAAAAAAGTCTGCTTCAAGACCCCTTCCAGATAGGCGACGCCTGCCGTTCCGCCGGTGCCGCGTTTGAAGCCGATGATCCGTTCCACCGTTTTCAGATGTCCGAACCGCCAGCGCTGGAAGTGATATTCCAGATCGACCAGTTTTTCCGCCAGTTCGTAAAGATCCCAATATTCATCGGGCTGGCGGTATATCTGCGCCCATGCTGCCTCTATTTGCGCGGATGGAGTCCAGGGGGTTTGCACATCGCGTTCCAGAATATCGGCGGATATCGCGAAGCCGCGGCGGGACAGCAGACGGACCGCTTCGTCGTACAGGCTGGCACGGTCCAGTTCATCGCGCAGTCGCTGCGCCACTTGCGGCACCGCTTCGTGCATCGTGACCATATCGGGATTGCGGCCGCCCAGCATGAATTCCATGCAGCGATATTGCGCCGACTGGAAACCGGAACTGGTGCCCAGATGGGGGCGAACCAGGCTGTAATCATGCGGCGTCATGGTGCTCAGCACATCCCAGCTTGCAATCAGCTGCCCCTGCGCTCGGGCGACGCGGGACAGCATCTTGAACGCCGGGCGCAGCGTATCGGCGGCGATATGCGTGCGCGCTTCCTCCAGCTCGTGCAGACATAGCTTCAGCCACAATTCGCTCGCCTGGTGAACGATGATGAACAGCATTTCGTCATGCGCGTGCGATGCCGGATGCTGCGCCGACAGGATCCGATCCAGATCCAGATATTGCGCATAGGTTACCTTATCGGTCATGGCGGATCACTGGTCGATCACTGGTCGATCACCCGGGTTTCGGGATGATGTTTGTCCAGATGCCGTTTGATGATCCGCAGATTGCGCGTGTTGGACCGGAACACCAGATCGGCCGCGTCGCCCACTATCGGAACCGCCCCGATCATCGTGTCAAGACCGACATTGCCGGCCATTCGCCACAATTTCCATTTCGGCAGACCCAGATTTCTGCCTTCCCACACGATGTAGGCGCCCATTGCGGTCGTCACCAAATCGCCCACGACCGGGATCAATCCGATAAGGGAATCTAGCCCTATGGGGAAATTGATGCCCGGAATGCGGAAACTGCGTTCCAGCATATGTTCCATCGCCTCCACCCGGCGGCGGATGGACACCGGATCATTGCCGGTCGGCAGGTCGAACCCCATGGGCTGCGTGCGCCCGGCTTGCGCCCCGCCCGAACGGCGGCCATTATCCGGGCCGACAGTGCGATCGTTCATTGGATCGTCGCCGGGCCGATAGGGCTTCAGATCGCTCATACGCGTTTTCTCCATCACGGTCAGATGGGCCGTGTCGCCATCGGGAACAAGGGATGCAGGCCCCAGGGATTTTCCGCAAATCCATCAACCCCGCTGCGGATCAGCGACCAGCGGACGGGCGCGCCGATGGGAATATAGACATTGGCGGAGAGCAGGGCCTGTTCCGCCTCGTTCAGCAGCCTGGCCTGGCGGGTGCGCCCGGTCACGGTCAGAGTTTCCGCGACCAGTGCATCGGCATCCGCGGCGCATGATTGCAGATTGCGCCGCAAACTGCGGGTAAGACGGCAATTGAACTGATTGAGGAACCAGCGGGGGTCGCCATAACGTGCCACCCGGTCCACCAATTGCAGATCGGCGGCTTCGCCCGGCCGGGCGCGGCGCAGGGTGACGCCGATCGTGGCAAAATCGCGCGCCAGCCGCGCCACGAACAGATCGGTGCCGGCGCGCTGGGGCAGATCGATCGACACCGTTTTGGCCTGCGTATCGGCCGGATCGGACCATGCCGCAATCCGCGCGCGCGCCGTCGCCCGGCGTTGATCGATCGACAATGCGCTCCATCGTTCGGCAGGACGGGTGACGGCCCCGTCCGATCCGCTCGATGGCAGTCCTTCGGGTATCATCCGGGTGGACGGCGCCCAACTGCCGATGCCGAACGGTTCGAGCAGAGTCTCGCGCTCGATAGCCATGGCCAGTGCCTCGCGCCGGCCGGGATCGGTCAGCAGACCCCGATTGCTCATCACCTGCAATCCGAACAGGCCGAAGACCGTATCCAGCCGGACGGTGCCCCGCGCCAACGGGCCGCGATCGGCCAGCGGCAGGCTGAGCAGATGGCCATTGAGCACGATGTCCAGTTTGCCTGCATCGAAATCGCGGACCGCCTGCGCTGCGGTGAGATTGGACATTTCGATCTGACGCACCCCGCGCTGCCAGTCGGGATCGTCCGGCGCGCCGCGTGCCTCTGGCGGGGTCACGGTAAGCCGGGCGGTGTTGTCGGCAATCTCATCCAGCATCGGCCCGGCACCGCGATTGGCGCGCATCAAACCCAGTTCGGGCTGGGCCAGCAATTGCAGGAATTGCGGCATCGGGCTTTTCAGCCGTATTTCCACGACGCGGCCGGTCATCGCCCGAACCTCGTCGATGATGGCAAGATCGAGGCCCAGCGAAGTCCCCTCCAACTTGCGCAGATTTTGTTGCAGCGCGCCGCGGACATTCGCACCGGTCAGGCGGGTCCCGTCGGCCCAATTGGAATTGCGCAATCGGAATATATAGCTCAGCCCATCGTCGGTAACGATCCAGCGTTCGGCCAGAGCGGGCACGACTTCGCCCTGGGCATTGAGGCCGACCAGCCCTTCGGCGATGGCCGCACGCAGATGCTGGTCCGGCGGTGCCAGTCGAACGCCGCGTTTCACCAGATCGCCGCCCGATCCGATAAAGGCCACGCGCATGACATCGTCGTCCGCCCGATCGGCGCAGGATGCCAGCGCCGCCATCGCTATCATGGCCGCAAAACCGGCGAAACGGGCGGCGATGGGTCGCAAAGGCAATACGGGCCGCATGATAGTGCGGTAAATAGCAGTTCGCGGCCCTGCCGTCAGCGTAATTACGCAGGCCCGGTGCGGATTGCCCCGGATTGCCCGGATATAGACCAGATAAGGGCCGGATAAAGGCCCGATGAAGGCCCGATAAAAGGCGGCGTCAGACTTTGCGCAGATTGTCGGTGCGTGGCGGCTGCTGGCTTTCGGGATGGATGCCGGCAGGCCGGGTAAACCGCGGCGCGCTGATCGGATCGGTGGATGCTGCGGGCGCACGGGCCAGTTTGGGATCGACCTCGCGGGAGAACGCGATACCGAACCGGCCATCCTGCACCCATGCGACGATACCGTCGACCCGGCCGATATTGCGCAGTTCCACGCTGATTTTCGCGCCCAGCTGCACCTCCATCTGTCCGCTGGCCATCATCCCGCCAGCCGACAGGTTACGCACCTTTACCCGTCCGAACGTATCGCTGCCTTCCACGCGGACATCGGCCATCAGAAACAGGCTGTCCCGCGACAGATTGCGCGTATTCACTCCGGACATGGTCGATCCTCATCTTCTTGCGACGCGTGTAGTGACACGAGGCTGCACACCGCATCCTGGGTAGCAGATAAATGGATAACGAACCTTTAAGCCTAGGCCGCGTTTTTTACCGGATTTGTCCCAAATAAGAAAGGTTTAGCAAGGCAGCGCCACGCGTTTAGTCGTCGCGTGTGATCTTCTCGCGCCGTTCATGCGCCTCCTGCGCTTCCACGCTCATCGTGGCCACCGGACGGGCGATCAACCGTTTGAGACCGATGGGATCGCCGGTTACTTCGCAATAGCCATATTCGCCCGCATCGATCCGGCGCAGCGCAGCATCGATCTTGCCCATCAGCTTGCGCTGCCGGTCGCGCGTACGCAGTTCGATGCTCCAGTCGGTTTCGCTGGTTGCGCGGTCGCTGGGGTCGGGTTCCCGCATCGGTTTGTCCTGAAGCGATTGCAATGTGACCGACGATGCGTCGTGGATCGACCGTTTCCATTCCAGCAACAGCATCCGGAAATAATCCTGCTGGCGCGCGTCCATATAGTCTTCGCTGTCCGACGGCACATAATCGGGTCCAAGATTGCCCCGCACCCGTTCGAGAATGTCGCGTTCGTCCGTCGACCCCGTGGTCATGATCGCGTTGGCTCCCCAATTTTTCCAGTGGTCCAAGGCCCCGGCGGCGCCGACCGCCGACCGATTTTGCCGCCTATAGGCGGCGGAATATTCCGGCACAAGCGGCAAAACACCCGGCGCATGAACCACACCTGATAACGCTGGAAAGTCATAGGGATGACGGAATTTTCCGATAGCAGGTTCGACGCGGCAGACTGCACCACGGTTCACGTTCGGCAAGTTTGGTTAACCTTTTATTAGCTATGCGGGCCGATCCTTCATTTTACGGGCAGCACGGGAGCCGCCTTGCACATGGGGGAATATCAGAATGTTTTTAACTGCAATCGAGACCGGAACCGATACGGGAGCCACAACCGAGCATGGCGGCAAGGCCAGTCAGGCCGCAGCCGATCTGCTGGTCGCGCGGTCGCTGGCCGATGCGGCGCGCGGACGCGAAACCGCATTTTTCGATCTGGGTGTGGCATTTTCGACCGGCAGCAATGGCGCGCCCTGCGATCTGGTGGAAGCGCATAAATGGTTCAATCTCGCCGCCACCAAGGGACACGAGGTCGCGCCCCATTGCCGCGCCGATATTGCGGACGAGATGACGGCCCGCGACATTGCCGAAGCCCAGCGCCGCGCCCGCGAATGGCTGCGCACGCAGCGCGATGCCGGGCGCCGCGCCGCCTGACTTCAGCGCCTGATGGTGTCGCCTGGTGTTGGCGCCTGGTGTTGGCGCCGTGTTTTGACGCCGTGTTTTGGCGCTTCAGCCTTTCTTGAAAGGCGTTTTGCGGTTCAGGAACATCTGTTCCATTTTTACGCCATCGCGTTCCTGCTGCAGGAAATCCGCGACCGCATCGCGAAAGCCGGGATCGGCAATCCAGTGGGCTGACCAGGTTTGCGTCGGTTCGTACCCACGCGACAGTTTGTGCCCGCCCTGTGCACCCGCTTCCACCCGCTGCAACCCGCGTGCGATGGCAGCGTCGATGGCCTGATAATAACACAATTCGAAATGGAGAAACGGGCGCTCTTCGCGGCACCCCCAATAGCGCCCGTAAAGCACCGTGCCGCCGACGAAATTGAGGGCACCGGCTATCGGCAGTCCGTTGTGGGTATCCAGCGCCAGCATCAGCAGGGCCGCATCGCCCATCCGTTCCCCGATCAGGGTAAAGGCTTCCCGCGTCAGATAGGGCGTGCCCCATTTTCGCGCGCCGGTATCCTGATAGAATTGCCAGAACGCATCCCAGTGCGCCTCGGTAATCTCGGCGCCGGACAGATGGATGATATCCACCCCTGTTTGCGCCGCGACCCGTTCCTTGCGGATCGCCTTGCGTTTGCGCGATGCCAGTGCGCCCAGAAATTCATCGAAGCTGGCATAGCCGCGATTTTCCCAGTGATACTGGATGTCGGACCGTGGTAGCCAGCCCGCATCCTCGAACAGGGTTAGCTGGCCGGGTTCGATGAACGTGGCATGGGCGGATGAAAAGCCATTGCCTGAACACAGCTGCTCCGCCGCGCGCAGCAGGGGCGTTGCATATTGCGGATCGCGCACCAACAGCCGGGGGCCGGTGGCAGGCGTGAAAGGCGCGGCAATCTGCAATTTGGGATAATATTCGCCGCCGGCCCGGGCATAGGCGTCCGCCCAGGCGTGATCGAACACATATTCGCCCTGGCTGTGCCCTTTCAGATAGGCCGGCAACGCGCCCAGCAGCGTGCCATCCGCATTCTCGATCACGATCGGGGCGGACTGCCAGCCCGTACCCGGCCCGATACTGCCGGAATCCTCCAGCGCAGTCAGAAATTCGTGGGACATGAAGGGATTGTCCGACCCGGCCAGCGCATTCCATTGTGCCGCATCGAGCGCGCCGACCGACCCGGCGACCTTGGCCGTCAATCCGGCGGATGCTGCACCATGCGCCATCACCGTTCTTCAAACTCCGCAATAACCGCATCGGCGCCGCGCATTGCCACTTTCTGCTGCGCGGCGTTGCGCACGGTCCAGGTCAGCACCGGCAATCCGCGGGCACGCTGCGCGGCGGCAAAGACGCTGGGCAGATTGTCCACATTATAGGCAAGGAAATCCGGCCGTGCCCCCCACAGGGCCAGGCGCCGTTTGAGCGTGCCACCCCATTTGCCGCCCCAGTTGTCCTGGTTGGTTTCGGTAATCACCAACCCGCGCAGGGTCCGGGGCGAATTTCTGGCGAACCATCGCGGGATCGCGGGATCGAAGCTCATCACCGCATGATTGCCGCTATATCCCTCCAGAGCGCGCCGGACGCCCTTGCACAGCGGGACCACCCCTTTGTCGTAGGCAGATTTCACTTCGATCAGTACCGGCACACGGCCCGCAATCTGGTCCAGCGTATGGCGCAGTGTGGGAATGGGATCGCCGTTGGCGGTCAGGCGGATGGTCTCTAGCTGCACGGCGTCGCGCGCACTTACGGGCCCGGTTTCCGCAGTCAGCCGGTCCAGTTCCCAATCGTGGAACACCATCGCATGGCCATCGCGGCTGCGCTGCACATCCAGTTCGATGCCGATCCCCCTTGCCATCGCATCGGCGAAGGCGGCAGGTGAATTTTCAGGAACGTGCCCCCCGGCATTGGCGCCGTGCAGGCCGCGATGGGCGTAATCCCACCGGGTCAACCATTGCACCCGGTCGGGTTTCGGCGCCGGGGCGAACACCCCATCAAGCACAGTCATGCGATACAGGCTTCAGGCAGGGGTAATGGCAATGATCGCGTCCACTTCCACCGCCGCGCCCAGGGGCAGGCTGGTTACTCCCACCGCCGCGCGCGAATGGCGGCCGATCGCGCCGAACACATCGAACATCAGTTCGGACGCGCCGTTGGCGATCATGGGCTGATCGGTAAAATCCGGCGTGGAATTGACGAATGCGCCAAGTTTCACGATCCGCTGCACCCGGTCGAGCGATATGCGGGCACCGCGCAGCTGCGCCAGGATCATCATGCCGCACGCACGCGCCGCGGCTACCCCGTCTTCCACCGAAACATCATCGCCCAGACGGCCGGTAACCAGATTGCCGTCCACAAAGGGCAGCTGCCCCGAAACGAACGCCAGTTCGCCCTGGACCACCACCGGCACATAGCTTGCAACCGGGGCCGCCGGCTGGGGCAGGACGATGTGCAATTCCTGCAGACGCGCGTCGATATTCATGATGCCGGTCCTGTTTCTTCGCCGTGCAATTCGCCCAGCAGCCAAGGCAGCGCGGTGTCCCAATCGTCGATCCGGGCATGGGCATGGCCCGCCGCAAACGCGCAGTCGATATGCGGCGCCAGCATCGGTTCGCCGCACAGATGGAGCCGTTTCACCTGTGGCACATCGACCGAAACGGATTGATGATGCTGCGGCAGATCGTCGATGAAGATGGTGCGGCTGGGCTGGTATTCGGCCACGATTTTCGCAAGCGCCGGGCCTTTGGGGCCCTGATTGGTGAATACCCGTGCATGAAGGCCGTGATCGGCCAGCTGCCGGGTGCGGGTTGCCTGGCGCTCGTCCGTCAGATTGGTCAGGATTACCACGTCGGCATCCTGCGCAATGCGATTGATACCCTCTATCGCCCCGGCAATCGGTTGCTGGCGATGCATTTCGGTATCGAAAAAGCCCCCCAGCAGACGCCAGATGTCCTTTTCCCCCACCACCTCGCCCGTGTTCTGCCAGCGCATCGCATTCGCGAAATTATTGCCGTCCATGCGGAACACTACCCCTTCTTCCTGTGCCAGCCAGTCACGAAAAGGGGAGACCATATGCAGCAGCACCTCGTCGCAATCGGAAATGACGAGCGGTTTCGATGGGGAAGTGGGGGACACAATTATAGCTCTCGATATGTCAGATGCCGATGGGCGGCCACAATGTCTTGCGGGCGAAGCTGCAATTCGCGCGCTGCAGCGACCAGATCGGGTTCATGGTTGATCAGAAATTCCAGTACTGCGGCCTGAACGCCCCGATCGCTCAATTGGTTTCGCAGCGTGTCGGGTGTCAGGCCGGTCAAATCCAGCAAACGCTCTGCCCGTAGCGGGTCGGTCAGCACCCAGCCAAGTGCCGTCAGGGCGATCGTATCGGCCGTCGGCCGGGCGCGGTTCGCATGATCTGCGCCTGCAGGCGATCCAGTTTGGGACAGTCTTCGGGGGATTGGGTCATGGCGGGATTGTTTTCATACAAAGCGGATCATACACCACCCCTTGATGGGGCAGCGCGAAGGGGGGCATTCTATGGCCAAGCGGGTTCTGGTTGTCGAGGATAACGATCTCAATCGAAAATTGTTCTGCGATGTGCTGACGGCCAATGGTTACATCGTGGACCCGGTGGCGGATGGGGAACTGGCGGCCAATGCGGCCCGCGCTTTCGCGCCCGATCTGGTCATCATGGACATTCACCTGCCCAATATTTCGGGTATCGATCTGATCGCGACTTTCAAACGCGATGCGTCGCTGTGCGATGCCCCCATTCTGGCAGTCACCGCCTATGCCGGCAAGGGCGACGAGGAACGCATTCGCGAAGCCGGGGCGGAAAGCTATCTGTCCAAGCCGGTATCGATCAATCCGTTCATGACGGCGGTGAAAGGGTTGCTGGGCGATTAGGCCGGGCGCGGCGCGCCGCACAGTTTGTTCTTGCTGGGCGTTCTTGGCCCACCGTTTTGCCCACCGTTCTTGCCGCACTGTTCTTGCAGGCGCGCCATGCGCAGTATATCGGGCGACAGGATCCCCCGGCAGACATTGTCGGTGCCCACGCAACCGGAAAGACCAATCCTATGGACCGCAGCCAAGTCGACCAAACGATCCGTCGCCTGATCGCACCGTTCAACACGAAGAAAGTCGATATTGCCGACGCTACGACTTTCGTGAACGATCTGGAGTTCGACAGCCTGACCATCATGGATTTCGTGGCCGAGATCGAGGATGAATTCGACATCATCATATCCATGAACCAGCAGGCGGAGATCGAAACATTCGGCCAGCTGGTGGATGCCGTGACGAAATCGGCCGGATAATCACTATTGCCCTGGCAGCCGGTGCTTTTCCCGCCCCCTCGACCATGCCCATCGGGTTCTGGGCATCCAAGCGGGGGGATCCAGTCCGGGGCCTATTTCTTGTTATCAGGCGTTGGGTATCCATTCGGGTACCATGTTTTTGGGCCCATATAATCAGCACGGACGGAACGATACGCGATGAGTGAAGGCATAACCCAATCCGACAGGCCCCAGCCCATGCAGGGCGGCACCCCCGATCTGCTCAGCAAGTTTGACGATACGATCACGATGCGGGAAAACCTGCTTGCGAGCGGAGTGACCGATCCGTTCAATCTGGTGATGGAAAAAGTGCTTTCGCCGACCCGTGCCATCTGTAACGGGCGCGACACGATCCTGCTCGGCACCTATAATTACATGGGCATGACGTTCGATCCCGATGTGCTGGCCGCAGGCAAGCAGGCGCTGGCCGATTTCGGTGCGGGCACCACCGGCAGCCGGGTTCTCAACGGCACGTATCAGGGCCACAAGGAATGCGAAGACGCGCTACGTGAATTTTACGGTTTCGAACACGCCATGGTGTTTTCGACCGGCTATCTCGCCAATCTGGGCATCATTTCCACTCTGGCGGGCAAGGGGGATTACATCATCCTCGATATCGATAGCCATGCCAGCATCTGGGATGGCTGCGCGATGGGCAATGCCGAAGTCGTCCCGTTCAAGCATAATGATATCGATGCGATGGAAAAACGGCTGAAACGGGTGCCGGACGGTGCCGGCAAGCTGGTCATTCTGGAAGGCGTCTATTCCATGCTGGGCGATGTCGCCCCACTGAAAGACATGGTCGCCGTGGCCAAACGGCACGGCGCGATGGTGCTGGTCGACGAAGCGCATTCGATGGGCTTCATCGGGGAAAACGGCCGGGGCGTAGCGGAAGATGTGGGTGTGATGGACGATGTCGATTTCATTATCGGCACTTTTTCCAAAAGCGTGGGCACGGTCGGCGGGTTCTGCGTGTCCAACCACCCGAAATTCGAAATCATGCGGCTGGTCTGCCGCCCTTACGTGTTTACCGCTTCGCTGCCCCCCGCCGTAGTCGCCAGCGCCGCCACCAGCATCCGCAAGCTGATGGATGCCGGCGACAAACGGGACCATCTATGGGAAAATTCCCGCCGTCTGCACGCGGGTCTGACCGATCTCGGTTTCACCCTGGGCACGCAGGAATGCCAGAGTGCGATCGTGGCGGTCATCATGCCCGATCTGGAACAGGGCGCAGCCATGTGGGAGGCGCTGCTGCGCGAAGGGCTGTATGTCAATCTCGCCCGGCCGCCTGCCACGCCCGCCAATATGACGCTGCTGCGCTGTTCGTTATGCGCCGAACATAGCGACGAGGAAGTCGGCACGATTCTGCAAATGTTCGAACGCGCGGGCAAGGCGGTCGGGATTATTCCGGCCTGATCGGTTGAAGGGCGTATTTGCCTGGCTGGGCCGGACGGGACTGCTTTATGCCGTGCTGTGCGGGGCCATCGCATTTTATATTCTTGCCTGGCCAGCGATCACGCAGCGCATGGCCGGCAGCGATTTTCGGCAGGACATCATGTCCATCGCCGAAATTCGCGAGGAACTGGCGGCGGACCGGCTGTCCGCGCAAGCCGCGCTGGACGCGCGGGCAACGGCAATCCGGACTGACAGCCATGCAACCCTGACCAAACGCCTGCGGGCGGTGCGTGCCGAAAATGCGCAGATTGCGGACAGACTTGCCGACGCGGATGGCTGGCTGGCCTCCATCCAGCCGTCGCGCATATTGGCCAGGAAGCGGCTGGAACTGCGGGCCGCCGCGCTGACTGCCGAGGCGGAGGCGCTGGACATGGCACTGGAAGCCCGCAAGCGGCAGGCGATACTGGTCGCCGCGGAACAGCGTCTGCGCGATTATCCGCGGGTTCCCACGCAGCGCGCGATCGACACCGCCGATGGGCTCTGCCGGCAAGCACGTGGTTCGCTGGACATTTTCGAACGCCGAAATCGCGCCGACCGGACTGTGCGCGAAATGTTTCTCGGCGAACGCGAGCGCTTGCGCATGGTCCGGGACGATCGCTGCGGGCAGGCAACCCGCCTTGCCGAGTTTCGCAAACAGGGCCTTGCCGCCAACCGCCAGGTGGCCAAAGTCCGCCAGCGTCTGGCCGATGCTCGCGCTTGGACCATGGACACTCTGCCCGACCCCGCCCGCACTCTGTCGGACACGACGATCCGCGATGTGCTGGTGCGCGCCGCAGTGGCGCTTGCGCTGATTGTGCTGACTCCGTTTTTCATCCGGACCCTGTTCTATTACGCGCTGGCTCCGATGGCGCAGGCGCGGCCGCCGATCCGGCTTACGGGATCATCCAGCGTGCCCATCGCCGCGGACAAGCACGGCGTATCCCGGCCATCGATTACGGTCGTTCTGGATAAGGGCGAAGAATTGCTGGTGCGGCAAAGCTTCCTTCAATCGAGCGACAGCCGCGCGGCCATGCGTACGCGAAAACTGCTCGACTGGCGCAGCCCGCTTACCAGTCTCGCCAGCGGCATGGCGTTTTTGACGCAGGCACGCCGTGCAACGGGTCTGGCCGCACGGAAGGGCGAGGCTGATCACGATATGGCGGGGGGCGATAAAACGGGGCAGGCTGCTGCGACGTTCGGCATTTCTGCGCGCGACGATCCTTTTGCCGAAATCGCCCGCATAGACCTGCCGCCCGGCGCGGCGCTGGTCCTGCACCCCCGCGCATTGGCAGCCGTAATTCAGCCGATCGACCGGCCACTCCAGATCCGCAGCCGGTGGCGCGTGTTCAGTCTGCACGCCTGGCTGACGTTTCAGTTCCGCTACCTTGTCTTTCACGGACCCGTCGCTCTCATTGTAAAAGGCGGGCGCGGCGTGCGGATCGAACCGGCGGAAACCGGGCGGATGTTCGGGCAGGACCAGTTGCTGGGTTTTTCTGCTCACACCGCCTATTCCATCCGTCGCAGCGAAACCTTTCTGCCTTATCTGTTCGGGCGCGAACCGCTATTCCGCGATCAGGTGGCCGATATAGGCCATGGCACGCCGGGCGTGCTGGTAATCGAAGAAGCCCCCATGTCCGGCCGCAGCAGAGGCATTCGCGGCGGTCTTGAAGGCGCGATGGATGCAGTGCTGAAAGCGTTCGGCATCTAGCGGATACGCGCGCGGCGTCTACGGCAGCTGACAGGCCTTCATATGCGCTATTGCGCCAGTTCCACGCCCCGCGCGCCGCACGCATCCACCGCGGCATCGCCATTGGCGCCGCCGCCCGTCCCGCCGTCCGCCCCGCCGCCCAATTGCGTGAGAGCCAGGAAACCGCCGACCACCAGCACCACGAATATTGTCGTCACCGTTCCCAGATATTCGTCGATTACGCGTTTGATCGGCGCGCCGAACAGGCGGAACAGCACGCCGACGGTCAGAAAGATTATCGCCCGCCCGACCAGACTGGCGAGAAGAAACGGGATAAGCGCCATTTCCAGAAACCCGGCGGTAATCGTCAACAGTTTGAACGGCACCGGTGTCGCCCCGGCGATGGCGACTGCGGCAGGTCCGTATTCCTCGAACGTGCAGCGCGCCGCAGGCAGACTGTCCGCAAGACCCAGCGCGCCCATGATCTGCTGGCCCACCGTGTCGAACAGGAAATAGCCGATACCGTACCCCAGCAGCGCACCCGCGACCGAAGCGAAAGTGGCAATCAGGGCATAACGGATCGCCTTTCTGGGTTCCGCAAGGCACATCAATCCCAGCAAAGGATGCGGCGGGATCGGGAAGAAGCTCGATTCGATGAAACAGAAGAACGCCAGCCACCATACCGCGTGGGGATGCACGGCCTTGTCCATCGTCCAATTGTACAGGCCGTGCAGCAGTTTCATCATGATGAAGGAATGGCTCGTTCGCTAGGGGTGGCACGCCTTGTAAACCGGCACCGGCACACCCGCAATCGCAAACTGTTTAACCTATTTGGCACTTTACTATTGACATTGTCACGCTGTTTGGTTAGAGGAACGGAACATCGCAACAGTCCGGCATCGAATGGCGGCTTCCCTGACCGGACGGCCGCCTTTTTCATGTCTGCTCCACATTCTTGGAAGGGATAGAGCCATGGCCGACACGTCCATACAAGGGCCGGCGTGGATACCAACATTTCTGGCCGCACTGGCACGGACCGGCACGGTTTCGCAAGCGGCGGCGGCGTGTCCCGTCGCACCGTCCACCGCGCGGCGTCACAAAAAACGCAATTCCGCCTTCGCACGGGCATGGATGCAAGTAATGGATGCGCAGAAATCCACAGCTCCCCTGCCCGACGGCCCGCTCCCAAATGGCCCCCACGCAAATAGCCCCCACCCAAGCGGCCCGCACGCAAACGGGGCGTGCGACAATGGCGCAGGTGCCAACCCGATGATCGTGATGGTCAAACAGCGCGGTCCCGGATGGCGCGCCGCGTTTCTGGCCAATCTGGCGGCATCGTCCAATGTCCGCGCTTCGGCTCATGCCGTGAACACGCCGCTCGCCAGCGTCTATCGTGCCCGGCGCGACGATCCGGCCTTCGCGGCACGCTGGCGCGATGCCCTGTTCGAAGGGTACGAGCATCTGGAAATGGAAGTGCTCGGTGTCCTGCGCGGCGCGATTACCGACCGCAAGATCGACGTTGCCAACGCCTTGCGCCTGCTGGCCGCGCATCGCCAGACGGTGAACGAAATGCGCACCGTGGCGCATATCGGCAACGAACAGGATGTGCTGGACGCAATCGACGCCAAGATCATCGGTATGAAGGCGGAATGGGAGGCTTCGGAAGAAGCCATGAACCAGATTGGATAATTCCAGCATCCTGCTGCCCAGCGATCGCCGCAAGACGATCGGGCGGGCGGAAGCCCGGGAAGAGGCGGCATTTACCGGTCGGCTGAACGAACGCGAACTGGAGATATTGGCACAAAGCTGGCGCGACGCCGCGCATGACGGTCAGGCTGAACCGGGCGGCAATTGGTCCACATGGTTGCTGATGGCCGGTCGCGGGTTCGGCAAGACCCGTGCCGGCGCGGAATGGGTCACCGCCAATATTCAGCGCGACCCCGCCGCACGCGTGGCGCTGATTGCCGCATCGCTGGGGGAAGCCCGGTCGATCATGGTGGAAGGCGACAGCGGATTGCTGGCGGTGCCATCGCCGGATTGGCGACCGATCTTCGAACCGTCGCGCAGGATGCTGCGCTGGCCCAACGGCGCCCGGGCAACCCTGTTTTCCGCAGCCGAGCCGGACAGTCTGCGCGGGCCGCAGCATAGCCTGGCCTGGTGCGACGAACTGGCCAAATGGGATCAATCGGGCGGCCGCGCCGAAAATTGCTGGGACAATCTGCAATTGGGTATGCGGCTGAACGGGCCGGGCGGCAGCCACCCGCGGATCATGGTGACCACCACCCCGCGCGCCGTCCCGCTGGTCCAGAGACTGGTGAGCGAAGACGGCGTGACGGTGACCGGCGGAAAGACGGAAGACAATGCGGCGAACCTGTCGGCCGCATTCGTGAAGGCGGTGCGCGCGCAATTTGCGGGCAGCGCCCTTGGCCGGCAGGAACTGGACGGCGAATTGCTGCAGGATGTGGAGGGTGCGTTATGGAGCCGCGCCTTGCTGGAACGCACGCGGATCACCGATATTCCGCCGGCGATCGGGCGGATCGTGATCGGCGTGGATCCCCCGGCCAGCGCCACCGGCGATGCCTGCGGGATCATCGTGTGCGCGCTGGCGGCTTCGGCGGATCGGGACGCCCCGGCCCATGGGCTGGTGCTGGCGGATTGTTCGGTAGCAAAACCATCGCCCGAACGCTGGGCGCGGGCGGTGGCCGACGCGGCGGAACTGTGGGGCGCGGACCGGGTGGTGGCGGAAGCCAACCAGGGCGGCGCGATGGTGGCAAGCGTGCTGCGCGCGGCGTCGGTGAACCTGCCGGTGAAACTGGTCCATGCCAGCCGGGGAAAGGCCGCCCGCGCAGAGCCGGTGGCGGCGCTGTATGAAAGCGGGCGCGTGGCGCACACCGCCCCGTTCGGCGCGCTGGAAGATGAAATGTGCGGCCTGATGGTGGGCGGCGAATATCTAGGCCCGGGCCGAAGCCCCGACCGGGCGGACGCGCTGGTCTATGCGCTCACGGAACTGCTGCTGGGCCCACACACCGCGCCGCGGGTGCGGCGGCTTTGACACGCTGGCGCAACGGGTAGCCGCCGGCCGCAGGGCACAACACAACACCAAAAGGAACCATCCATGTCATTCTTCACTTCGCTGACCGCCGCCTTCAAGGGCGGGGGCAGCCGCCGTGTGCCTGTCGCACGCGGGTTTCAGTCGCCCTGGGCCACCGCCTTTGCCGGCAGCCAATATCGCGCCCCGTTCGATTACGAACGCGCTATCTCCAGCAGTTTCGTGGACAATCCGGTGGCCCAGCGCGCGGTCCGGATCGTGGCGGAGAGTGTCGGCAGCGCGCCGCTCAACAGTTCAGACGATGCGTTGACGGCCCTGATCCAGGCTGACAGCGCCGGGCAATCGCTGGTGGAAACGCTGGCGATGCATCTGTTGCTGCACGGCAATGCGTATGTCCAGATCATGAAAGATGCTGGCGGTACGCCGGTGGAACTGTTCGCCCTGCGGCCGGAACGCATTGCGGTGGTGCCGGGCGCGGATGGCTGGCCCAGCGCCTTTTCCTACACCCTTACCGACCGTACGCTGACCATCCCGCTCGAAGACGAGGCGGGCTGGCCCGAAATCATCCATCTCAAAAGCATCCACCCGTCGGACGATCATTATGGCGCCGGCAGCCTGGCCGCGGCGGAACAGGCGGTCGCCATCCATAATGCCGCCAGCGTATGGAACCGGGCACTGCTGGAAAATGCCGCCCGCCCTTCCGGTGCGCTGGTTTACGATACCGGCGATGCTTCGGCCATGACTGGCGAGCAGTTCGACCGGCTGAAGGCGGAACTGGCCGATGCCTATTCGGGCGGGATCAATGCCGGTCGCCCGATGCTGCTCGAAGGGGGGCTGGACTGGAAAGCCATGTCGCTGACCCCGGCAGACATGGATTTCGCCACATTGAAAGCCGCTGCGGCGCGCGACATCGCACTCGCATTCGGGGTGCCGCCTATGCTGCTCGGCCTGCCGGGCGACAACACATACGCAAATTACCGGGAAGCAAACAAGGCGCTGTGGCGGCTCACCCTGCTGCCGTTGGCGGACAAGATTTTCGGCGGTCTGCGGCAGGGTCTGGCCGACTGGTTTCCAGGCGCGACGCTGGCCGTCGATCCGGACCGGATTTCGGCCCTGTCCGAAGATCGCGAACGGTTGTGGAACCAGGTGTCCGCGGCCCCCTTCCTTTCGGATGCGGAAAAACGCGAGATGCTCGGATTTGGGGCAATAAAGGACAAATCATGAACAGACAGGATATGCTGGCCGGGCTGATGCGTCAGGCGGCGAATGACGAAGGCGATCTGGTGACTTTGCGCGCAATCGTGGAAGAAGCCAGTGAAATCGGGGCGGACCGCGCCATGACCCGCCTCGGTCTCGACGATATCAAGGCGCGCGACGATATCGACGAACTGCGCGAATTGCTGGGCGCATGGCGCGATGCGAAATCGAGCGCAGTGAAAAGCGCAATGGCCTGGCTGATGCGTGGTTTTCTGGCGCTGCTGCTGATCGGAATAGCGGTGCGGATCGGCGTGCCGGAGATGCTGCGGTGAAGGCTGCAGTGCAGGCGACAATGACGGATGGCACGATCCGGCTGGCGGGTTATGCCGCCCTGTTCGGCGTGGCCGATGCCGCGCGCGATATTCTTACCATGGGGGCTTTCCGGCGCAGCCTGGCCGAACGCCGCGATCCTCTGCCGCTGTATTTCCAGCATCGGCCGACGCAGCGGATCGGCTGGGTCGAACATGCGCAGGAAGATTTGCGCGGTCTGGGAATCGTGGCGCGGATCGACCGGGTCGATGCCAGGCCGGCGCATCTGCTGGCCAGCCGGGTCCTGGATGGCCTGAGTTTCGGCTATCGTGCCCGGCGGTTTCGCCATTCCGGCAATACGCGCCTGCTGGACGATGTCGATCTGTTCGAAATCAGTCTGGTCGCGCACCCGTTGCAACATGGCGCACGGGTGCATTTGATCGAGTTTCCCGCCTCATGTGACCCGATCCGCTTAGCCAGTCTCGCATAGGCAGTCTCGCATGACCGACACACTGCCTATTCGGGCGACGCAGGCTTGAAGCCGAACCCCAATACCAACATCAACCCCAACCCCAACCCCAACCAAAAAAGGTGAATACCACTATGGATATTTCCATTCCCGCCAACACGGCCGTACCAAGTGCCAACGATCCGCTGGAAGCCAGCTTCGACATCGTGGCGCGTCAGGACAAGACCGAAGCCGAAGTCATGGCATTGCGCACCGATGTGGACGATGTGAAAAACCGGCTCGACAAGGTGGCGAAAAGCGCCGCCCGCCCCGCCATTTCCGGCAGCATCAATGCCGCCGAAAACGCGGAAGTGAAAGGTTTCGTGGATGGCTATCTGCGCCATGGCCGCACCCATGAAATCAAGTCGCTGAACACGCTGATACCGGCGGATGGCGGCTATGCCGTGCCGCGGATCATCGATGCGATGATTGCCCGCGAACTTATCGAAATCAGCCCGATCCGTGCCTTGGCGCAGGTGGTGCAGACCGGCAGCGCGGGCTATCGCAAGCTGGTATCGACCGGCGGCACGGCGAGCGGCTGGGTCAGCGAAACCACAGCGCGGCCCGAAACCGAAACGCCGCAGTTCAAGGAAATCGCCCCGCCCACCGGCGAACTCTACGCCAATCCGGCGGCAAGCCAGACCATGCTGGACGATGCGGGCTTCGATCTTGAAAGCTGGCTGGCCAGCGAAATCGCGATGGAATTCGCCCGCGCGGAAGGGGCGGCCTTCGTCAACGGCACCGGCTTCGACCAGCCCGAAGGGTTCCTGAACGCGCCGGCTTCCACCGCCGATGACGGGGCCCGTACATTCGGCACCCTGCAATATATCGGCAGCGGCGATGCCGCCGGGTTCGGCAACACCCCCGAAGCGCGGCTGATCGATCTGGTGCACACGATGAAGGCCGGGCATCGCCAGGGCGCCAGTTTCGTGATGAACAGCGCGACCTTGGCGGAAGTGCGCAAGCTGAAAACGGCCGATGGTGCGTTTCTGTGGCAGCCGGGCATGGTGGAAGGCCAGCCCGACCGCCTGCTGGGCTATCCCGTGGTCGAAGCGGAGGATATGCCCGATGTCGCGACTGGCGCGTTCCCCATCGCTTTCGGCAATTTCCGCCATGGCTATCTGATCGCGGAACGCAGCGCCACACAGATCCTGCGCGATCCGTTCACCAACAAGCCGTTCGTGCATTTCTACGCGACGAAGCGGGTCGGCGGACAGGTGCTGGACAGCGCCGCGATCAAGCTGCTGAAAATCGAAGGGTAGCCTGACGTCATGCCCGAATGGCGACCGGTCGGCCCGCAGGGGTCGCCCGGTCGCCCAAGTTTATGCACGGCAGCGCGCCCTGGCGGATGTATTACGCCCGCAGGGTCAGAACCAAAGGCTTTTTCATGAAACGAACGACAATCGCACCGCCCGATCCGGGCGAGGCACCGCTGCGCGCGCTCAAACAGTGGCTAGCCATTTCGACAGGGCAGGACGACGCGGCGCTGATCGCGCTCATCCATACCGCGCTGGAGATATGCGAAGCCTTCACCGGCGCCTTGCCGCTGGCCGCAACCTGCGAGGAATTGCTTGGCCCGGCCCGCGACTGGCAATGGCTTGCGACCCGTCCGGTTCAGGCCATTTTGGGCGTGGAGGCTGTTGCGGCGGATGGCTCACGCACCGTCCTGCCTCCTGAATCCTATGCTCTGGAGATGGATGCGGACGGAACCGGGCGGGTGCGCCTTCGGGATGCAATCCCGGCAAACCGTGTCGCCGTGCGATTTATTGCCGGAATGGCCGCCGATTGGGCCGGTCTGCCCGAAGCGCTGCGACATGGGATCATCCGTTTCGCAGCACAGCAGTTTCAGTCGCGCGACAGCGGCAGCGACCGTGTGCCGCCTGCATCCGTAACGGCGCTGTGGCGACCCTGGCGGCGGCTTCGGGTCGCATGATCCGCGCCGCAATCGCGCAAAATGCAACCGATCTGACACGCCGCCTTTCCACCAGGGCGCGGCGTCTGGCCGTCGCGACAATCCAGCGCCGGCGACATGGCGGGGACGGTTCGTATTGGCGCCGCCCCGAATGGCTTTGGCCGGATTTTACCCGAAAGGACTGACATGGAAACGCTTTTACGCGCCGCGCTGCTCGGCTGGTTGCGCAGCGACACCGCCCTTTCCGGGGCATTGAACGCAATCGAGGAAGAAAGCCCGGTGGCCGCCACCGCACCCTGGCTGGGTATCTCCGCCAGCGCATCCATCGATTTCAGCACCAAGGACCGGGCGGGCCGCGAAATTCGCATCGCACTGGAACTCCAGACGCGGGGCGACGACATCGCCGGCGATGCCGCGCTGGTTGCCGCGCTGGAAAACCGTGTGACCGCCCTGCCCCGTATCCACCCCGGTTTCGCCGTTGCTTCGGTGCATTTTCTACGCGCGCGGGCCGAAAAACGGGCCCGAAACATGCGCGGCATCCTTCTGGAATACCGGTTCCGTATCCTCGCCGATCTCTGATCGGCCTCCAGCGCCCATCCGGGGGAAACCTCATTTTCGGCCCATACCCGCAAAGTGCGGGCCAAATCTTCACTGACAGGAAACATCATGACAGCACAAAAAGGTTCCGCCTTCCTCCTCAAGATCGGCGACGGCGAAACGCCGCTGGCTTATGAAACCGTGGCCGGGCTACGGACCACGCAGATGAGCATCAATGGCGATGCGGTGGTGGTGACCCACAAACAATCGGGCGGCTGGCGCGATCTGCTGTCCGGCGCAGGCACGCGATCGGTGTCGGTCAGCGCAGCCGGAATATTTCTGGGCAGTAACGCCGAAGCGGCGATCCGATCCTGCGCGCTTGCCGGAACGGTCACCGATTACGAGCTGTCGTTCGAAGATGGGGAGAAACTGCGCGGCCGGTTTCTGGTCCAACGGCTGGATTATGCAGGCGATTTCAACGGCGAACGCAATTATACGCTGCAGCTGGAAAGTTCCGGCGCGGTTCTATCGGTATGAGCACGGCCAATGCGATCCGCGGCGAAGCATCGATCGTGGTGGCCGGTGGCCCGCGCCTGCTGCGCCCCAGCTTCGCCGCATTGACCGCGGCGGAAGACGAGCTGGGTTCCCTGTTCGCTCTGGTCGAACGTGCGGCCGAAGGCGGCCTGCGGCTGGGCGAAATGGCCGCCCTGTTCTGGCACTGCCTTGCCACACCCGGCGAAATTACGCGCGACCAAATGAACGAAGCGGTGCTGACGCTGGGCCTCGCGCGCTGCACACCGCCGCTGCGTATTATTCTGGGCCAGATCGTTCAGGGATCGGGTCAGGGGTCGGGTCAGGGTTCGGGTCAGGGTTCGGGTAACAACCAAATATGACCGAGCGTTTTTCAGCCGCATTGCGCCCATTGGCCGCTTTGTCCTCGCAATATCTGGGATGGCGACCGAGCGATTTCTGGAATGCGACGCCCGCCGATCTCATGCTGGCTCTGGGGCCGATCCCAGCGGGTTCGCCCAGTATGGGTTCGCCCGGGTTGGGGATCGCGGATTTCGAACATCTGATGGAAAGTGACCGTAATGGATGAACTGGACGAATTGACGATCGACATACGCGCAAGCACCAGCGGTTTCGCCAGCGATATCGCCGCCATGCGCGGACAGGTGGACGGGTCGCTGCTGGACGGGTTCGAACGTGCGGGCACCGTGCTGGAACGCAGCCTGCTGGGCGCGATCCGCAAAGGCAGCCTGGGTTTCGACGATTTGAAAAGCGCCGCATCCCAGGCACTCGACCAGATCGCGGCGCAGGCCCTGCAATTGGGGCTGGACCAGATTTTCTCGGGTGGAAAGGCAGGCGGCGTGACGGGCGGACTGACGGGCGGACTGGGCGGTATTCTGGGCGGTCTGGCCGGATCGCTGTTCGGCCTGCCCGGACGGGCGACAGGCGGGCCGGTGGCCCCTGGCCGCGGCTATGTGGTGGGGGAACGCGGGCCGGAACTGTTCGTGCCGACCAGCGCGGGCCGCGTGGAAACCGGGGCGCCGGGCAGTTCCGGCCGCGATGTGCGAGTCAATATCCGCATTGCGCCGCCACGCGGGTCCAGCGCGCCAGCCGCGCTGCAGCGATCGAGCCGCCAGATCGCGAGCGCGGTGCGTAGAGGGCTGCTGTTCTAGCCCTGCCCGACCTTTCGACAATCCGGCGGCCGACTGGTCCGGCGCATCCGCATCCCGCTACCCACCAAAAATCGAAGGAAATTCCCCATGTCATTCTGGCTGGCTCGCGAACGGCGCGGGCAGGATAGCGACACCATCCAGCGGTTCGATCCGCGGTTCTGGACCGTCAATTTTCCGCGACCGATGATGGCCGCCGTAACCGCCACGGCGCCGGACGCGTTGCAGGTGGACTGCGAATTCTACACGCAGGGCGAACTGTGCGGTCTGATCTGGGACAGCACGGACACCCTCGACCACCCGTTGCTCGCCTACGATACGGACCGCGATTATACCCGCACCACGCTGC
This sequence comes from uncultured Alphaproteobacteria bacterium, assembly GCA_963803585.1. Lineage (GTDB taxonomy): Bacteria > Pseudomonadota > Alphaproteobacteria > Sphingomonadales > Sphingomonadaceae > Pontixanthobacter. Next base: position 122,633 of record CAWDNB010000001.1, read on the forward strand.
GTTTCCGCTGGCGTTCCAGCGGGGTGATCGCGCTGGACCAGCCGAACGGGCCGACGTTGACGATCGAGGGGCGCGATGCCGCGGGCGCCGCCAGAACCTATTATGTGCGGCTGTGGAACTATGCCGAAGGCACACCGCACGATGCCCGGATAATTCTGCCGTTTTCGCAATTGCAAAGCGGTTACGCATTGCCGGGCGAAGCCATCCATACGCGCGATATCGACCGTATGTTCATTTCGCTGGCGCCGCCCGGATATACGGCAAACAGCGCCGCACCGCTGGAACAGGTTGCCACGGCGCAGGTGACGCTGAGCGACATTCGCTGCGACGGGGAGCGTGCGATGCTCTCCATCGGCGATGTGCTGGTCCCCCCGCATGGGGAACAGATGGCCACGGCTTACGACGATGCTTACAACCAGACGCCGGAACGGCTGCTGCGGTCCATTCGCGGTCTCGGCTATCGCGGCCGGATCGTCCATTATGTCGGTATGAGCCATTTCTTTGCGCTCGACCGGATTGCGGAAGCCGGCGAAGCGCGCTTGCTGGCGGCGGAAAACGGTGCGTTGTGCGGCCCTGCCGAACGCTGGCACCGGGCATATTTTTCAGGGGCTGCGCAGGGGGGTTTTGCCGTAATCGCATCCCTGTCCTACGAATTGTTTGCCGCCCATTGTCCGGCCGCCTGGCAACAGCTCGCCTATGATGGCGAGCCTGGGCGCACGGGATGGGATCCGCCATCCGCGCTGCTATCGCCGGCCAATATGCAGGCGATGGCGTGGCTGCAAAAGGTTGCGCGCAATTTCACGGCCCTGCAGATGGATGCCGGATTGCCGGTGCTGTTCCAGATCGGCGAACCGTGGTGGTGGGTCACCCCCGATCACAAACCGTGCCTTTACGATCCGGCTGCCATTCAGGCATTCGGCGGAAATCCGCCGGTCATCGCTTCGGTTCGGGACACGATGGACCCTGAGCGAACTGCGCTGCTGGATGCGGCAGGGGCGATCCTGGCAGGGTCCACCGCCGATCTGGCGCAGGCCGTGCGCGATGCCGCCACCACGCTGGGCGACGGGGCACAGGTGGACGCGGAAATATTGCTGCTGGCCTTCACTCCGTCCATCCTCGATCCGCAAAGCCCGGAGCTGAAACGCGCCAATGTTCCGCTGGGCTGGGCCTGGCCTGCTTTCGACCGGTTGCAGCTTGAGGATTACGATTGGCTGACCGCCGGTTCCGATGGCCGCCGCCGCGCAGCCTATGCCGAATTCGACACGCGGCTGGGTTACCCGCTGGAACGCCAGGACTACCTGTCCGGCTTCGTGCTCAATCCCGATGATGCCGAACGATACTGGCCGTTCATCGATGCCGGGCTGGACGAAGCGGCGGCACGCGGAATTACCCAGCGGTTTGTCTGGGCGCTGCCGCAGATTGCCCGCGATGGCTACACCCGCATGACCCCGTCTCCCATCCATACTACGAAAGACACCGATATGCAGGCGTTCGACGATGTTCTCTACCCGCTCGCATTCGGGCGCGATGCCGGCGTGAGCCCCGAATTTTCGACCACCGTGGCGGTAACCGCTTCAGGCCACGAGAGGCGCAATTCGCTATGGTCCGATGCACGGCTGCGCTTCGATGTGGGTCCAGGTGTCCGGTCGGAACACGAACTGGGCACGCTCATCGCCTTCTTCCGGGCTCGGCGCGGGGCGGCCCGCGGTTTTCGCCTGCCGGATCCCTTCGATCACAGTTCCAGCGGCATGACCGGCACGCCCGGCCCGGCGGACCAACTGCTGGGGACCGGCGACGGCCAGGCGGCCACGTTCATGCTGGTCAAACGCTATGGCGATGGCCCCGACCATGCCGACGATCCGCAGGTCAGGCCGATCACGCGGCCCCGGCCCGGCACCCTGCGCATCAGCGTTGGCGGAATGGAAATCCAGGGCTGGACCTATCTGGGCAGGGGGCAGGTCCAGCTGACCGATCCGCCCGCGCCCGGGGCACAGGTGCGCGCTGGCTATCTGTTCGATGTGCCCGTGCGTTTTGCCGAAGACCGGCTGGATGTGACCGGGGCCAGCTTCAATGCGGGCGAGGCACCGTCGGTACCGCTGATCGAAGTGCGGGAAGCGGAATGAGCCGGGTTTTCTTTCGCGAAGAGCTGGAAGGGGTGGCGACATTCTGGCGCGTATATCGTAAAGACGGCGTGACGCTGGGCTTCACCAGCCATGACCGCGCATTGTATTTCGGTGGTATCCGCCACCGTGCCGCACCGGGCATGGTGCCCAGCGCCATTCGCTGCTCCGCCGGTTTCGGGGATGACAGTGCGGAAGTGCGCGGTGCCTTGTCCCATGCCTCCATCAATGCGGGCGATTTGCGTGCCGGGCGGTATGACGATGCGGCAATTACCATCGGCGCGGTGGACTGGGAAACGCTGGAACATAGTGTCGTGTTTCACGGCACGCTGGGCGCGATTGCGGAAAATGCCGGGGCGTTCAATGCCGATCTGCGTTCCGCAAAAACCGTCCTGCAACGCGACGACGTACCCCGAACCAGCCCGACCTGCCGCGCCCGGTTCTGCGGCGCGGCCTGCGGTCTGTCGATTGCCCGCCATAACAGGGAAGCAGTAATCGTCGCCGCCGATGCTGCAGCGAACAGACTGTTTTTCGGCCCGATTGACGCTGCCGATTACGTATATGGCGAAATCCGCTGGCTGGATGGGCCGTATGCCGGACAGACCGCGGGAATCATGGCGCAGGACGCAGACTGGCTCGTGCCCGATATTCCGGTCGGATCGAAAATTGTCCCCGGAATGCGGGTCGTTCTGCGCGAAGGGTGCGATCGCCTGTTTGCGACGTGCCGGGATCGGTTCGACAATGCCGTAAACTTTCGCGGCGAACCTTTTTTGCCGGGCAACGATCTGATTGCCCGTTACCCGGTGCCGCAATGAACGCGGGGCCATCACTCGCGGCGCGCATCATACGACCCGCCATGCAGGCCACTGCACCAACCAACGCGCAGGCCACTGCACCGACCAACGCGCAGGCCATCGCGCAGGCAGCACTGTCTTTGGTCGGCGCGCCATTCAAACTGTATGGCCGCGATCCCGCAATCGGGCTGGATTGCGCAGGCGTGGTGCTGGCATCGCTCCATGCTGCCGGCATCGTCCCCGTCGCTGTGCCGCCATACCGGCTGCGCAATCGCGACGATCGCCCTTTCCTGCGCGCCGCCTACGATGCCGGGTTCCGGCGGGCCGGTGCGCCCATGGAACCGGGCGACATAGTGATGGTGCAGGCCGGGCCAGCGCAGTTGCATATGCTGGTGGGCGTGACCGGCGCCAGTTTCGTCCATGCCCATGCGGGCCTGCGCCGCGTGGTTCTGATGCCTGCACCCTGCCCCTGGCCGGTGCGGGCCCATCTTCGTTATTCGCCGAGAGGTATCGAGCAATGGCAACACTGATTTTAGGGGCCGTGGGTACGCTGGTCGCCGGCCCTGTCGGCGGCGCTATCGGCGCATTGGCCGGACGGCAGCTCGATGCACAGATCATCGGCAACGGATCGCGCGAAGGCCCGCGCCTGAAGGAACTGGCGGTCACGACGTCCAGCTACGGTGCGGCCCTGCCCCGCCATTATGGACGGATGCGCGTGGCGGGTACGATCATCTGGGCGACCGAATTGCGCGAAAGCCGCGAAACCAGTGGCGGTGGCAAGGGAAAACCGAAAACCACGCAATACAGCTATTCCATGTCCTTTGCGGTCGCGCTGGCCAGCCGGCCCATTGCCGGCATCGGCCGGATCTGGGCCGATGGCAATCTGCTGCGCGGGGCGGCGGGCGACCTTAAAGTCGGCGGGACGATGCGGGTGCATCGCGGTTTCGGCGACCAGCTGCCCGATCCGGTCATCGCATCCGACAGGGGCATGGCACAATGCCCGGCCTTTCGCGATTGCGCCTATGTGGTGTTCGAGGATTTGCAGCTGGGCGATTTCGGCAACCGTATTCCCGCACTCACGTTCGAACTTCTTGCAGGCGACACGGCTCTCGACACCGCGATGATGGTTGCGGGACCGAGCCATGGAACGGGTCATGGAACGGGCAACACCCTGACCGGCACCATGCCGCTGCCCCAGCTTACCGGCTTTTCCCATGAAAGCGGGACCATCGCCGATATGCTGGACACTATCGGAATGCTGTATCCCTTCAGCATCGACGCGGGCGGCGCGATGTTGCGGCTCAGGCCCGATGACCGTGACTATGACAATGACAATGACGATACCAATGACGGGAACGATGACACCGATATTCCCCTGACCCTGCCCGCGCCGAGCGTGGCATCCAGCGAAGACGATTTCGGGACGAACGACGGTCAGAGGCGGGAACGCGGCTTCTATGCGAACAGCGCGCCCAATATGCTGCGCTATTACGATGTCGCGCGCGACTATCAACCCGGCGTGCAACGTGTGAGTGGGCAGCGTGTGGGCGGGCAGAACGATACCGGGGCGGAACGGGTCATCCAGTTTCCCGGCGCATTGCAGGCCGATGCCGCACGGGGACTGCTGTCCCGGGCGGCACGGCGCGTGCAATGGTCTGCGGATCGGCTGCGATGGCGGGCAAGCGAACTGGATGGGCGCATTACGCCAGGTTCCATCGTCCGTGTGCCGGATGATGATGATGGCGCCCGGTGGATTGTGGAAGAATGGGAATGGCGCGAAAACGGGGTCGAACTTGATCTGCGCCGATTGCCGCCGCCTTTGGCCGGTAGTGCTCCATTGGTGCAGGCGGGCGATAGCGGTTCGCCCCTGACGGCGCCGGACCTGATTGCCGGGCCGACCGTTCTGCGCGCGCTCGAACTGCCGTGGGACGGGGCAGGCGACGGCAATACGCGCCGCGTCCATATCGCTGCCGGATCGGCATCCACTGCCTGGCGCGGGGCAAGTCTGTTCCGCGACGGGGCGGACGGGCTGGAGCCGATCGGACAGACGGGCCGGGAAATGTCGGCGATAGGGCGACTGACAGCGCCGCTGCCCTGCCGCCCGGTCCGAATTGTTCGATCCGTTCGCGCAATTGAGTCTTGGTTCTGGAAACGGCGCATCCAGGATTTCAAACCCAGGATCTTGCCGCATTGGCAGCGGGTGCAAACCAGTTGGCGGTCGGCGATGAAATTCTGCAGTTCGCCCAGGCCCGGCAGATTTCGCAAACGGAATGGGTTCTGTCCGGTTTGTTGCGCGGGCGCGGCGGGACCGAACATCGCGCCGCCGCCGGGCACGATGCCGGAACCGGTCTGGTGCTGCTGGACGATACGCTGTTCGTCTGGGAACCTGCCGGATTGCCGCCGGCTTCCGGGAACGCCGTTGCCGCAATCGGATTTGGCGACGATACCCCGGTGGCCGCCGATATCGGTGCTGCGGGCCGCTCGCTCGCCCCTCTTGCCCCGGTCCATGGCCGGATTGCCGAACTGGCCGGCGGGGGTTTGCGCCTGTCGTGGACGGGCCGCACCCGCGGCGCCTGGTATTGGAACGATATCGGCCCTCCCCCCTCCAGCCCCCCGAACGTCCAATATGCAATCGGCGTCGGCGATCCGGCCGGAGCATCCGCCCGTTGGGAAAGCGCCGAACCCGCTATCGATATCGCCGCTGCAGATATCGGCAGCGCCCGGTTCTGGGTCCGCGAGATAGGCGCCATCGAAAACTCTCCGCCGCTGATCGTCGCAATCACCCGGTCCTCTTCCGCCGCCACACAATCATAGATGAAAGGTAATCCGATGTTTCCCACCGACCCTGCCACGGACGCGACCGCACGGTTTGCGTTGCCGTTTCTGTTCCCCGGACAGATGCAAAAAGAATATGCGATCAACCATGCGCTTGCCGTGTGCGACGTGTTGCTCCACCCGGTTGTCGAAGGTGTGGCAGCCGCTCCTCCGTCGCAGCCTGCAGATGGGCCCGCAGATGGGCCCGCGGATGAGGCCCTAGATGGGAAAACCTGGATCGTTGGCACGGATGCGACCGGCGCGTGGGCGGAACAATCCGGAAAGCTGGCGGCCAGGCAGGCCGGGGTCTGGGTATTTGCAGATCCGGTAGAAGGTATGCAGGTGTATGACCGCGAGGCTGAACATACCATCGTATACAAGGCTGGCTGGCAACGGCCCACCGCACCTGATGCCCCAACCGGCGGCACGACGGTTGACACCCAGGCACGCGCTGCAATTGTGCAGATTATAGAAACGTTTAAACTTATTGGGTTAGTGCCGCAAAATTGATCGGAACTTACTGTCGGTTTTCTCGTTTGTTGGTCGGATGGACGCAATTGCGACCATTTTTTGCCACTCTCATTATAAAGAGAGGCAATCGTGCAACAGTAATTGCGATTGATCGCTTGCCTCAATCCTGGGGAAAAGTTATAAAAACGATCATTCGGTGACTCTGATTTGGTTTATCAAAAGGGGAATTTATAATGCGGAAACTCGTCATAGGTATGGCGATGGCCTCCACGGCTCTCGCATCGCCTGCTCTCGCACGCGACGGACAGTGGTATGTTGAACTTGGCGGTGGTCCCATGATCGTCGAAGATCTGGATTTCGATCTGGATTCCGATCTGAACAATGCCGACAATGCGCTCGACACGGTTACCGTCGATACAGACGATTATGGATATGATTTCGGCGGTCTCGTCGGTTATGACTTCGGTGCATTCCGTCTGGAAGCCGAAGCCAGTTTCCGTGAAGTCGATATTGTCGGCGTAACGCCCGGTACGCTTGGCATTCCTGCTGGCGTCGGTCTGACAACGCAAACCGCAGGCGATGCGGCAGGTGACGTGAATGCACTTAGCTTCATGGTCAACGGCCTGTTCGATTTTGGCCCCGATGACGGTCTGCAGGGCTTTGCCGGCGGCGGCGTTGGTGTTGCCCGTACGGAAGTACAGGGCAGCGTGAACTCGCTGGGTTCCGGTTTTGTCGACGATTCGGATACCGGTTTTGCGTGGCAGCTTCTGGCTGGCGTTCGTGCACCGCTGACCGAAACGATCGATGTGGGTCTTCGCTATCGTATGTTCACTGCCGAAAGCGTCGGTCTTGTCGATCCACGCGGTTTCGGTTTCGACGACAAGCTGCGCAGCCACTCGCTGCTCGGTACGCTGACCTTCAATTTCGGTGGTGAGCCGGATCTGGAACCAGTGGTCGTAGCACCGCCGGTCGTGGCGCCAACGCCGCCGCCAGTGGTTCGCACGCCACCACCAGCACCGGTATGCAACCAGGGTCCATACATCGTGTTCTTCGAATGGGATCAGTCGGACATTACGCCCGAAGCTGCAACCGTTCTGGATAACGCCGTATCGGCTTATGCAAATTGCGGTATGGCATCGGTCATGCTGGCCGGTCACACCGATGCATCGGGTTCGCAGACATACAATGTCGGCCTGTCCGAACGTCGTAACGACTCGGTTACCAATTACCTTTCCGGTCGCGGTGTACCAACGGCGCGTATCGCCAGCGAAGCATTCGGTGAAACGCAGCTCCGCGTACCGACTGCCGATGGTGTTCGCGAACTGCAGAACCGTCGTGTGGAAGTCATGTACGGCCCCGGTTCGGGCATGTAATTTCGCCAACGCGAAACAATATGGGAAAGGGGCTGGAGCAATCCGGCCCCTTTTTCGTTGTATCTTCTGTACCACCGCAGGAGATCGCCATGAACATCGTAAAACTCGCCGCCGCACCGCTTATCCTTGCCAGCCTAGGAGCGTGCACGAATTTCCCCGGATATGGCACGCCAGCGACGTCTGCGAATGATGGGAACGCGATCACCGCTCCCGTAATTCTCGGGATCGCCAGCCTGAATCTTGCCGACGGGACATCAGCGGGGAACGCGCGGATCGAAGACGATGGTGGCGCAATCCGGCTGATTGCCACTTTGCAAAACCTGCCCAGTGGTGCGCGCGCGTTTCATCTTCATACCGAAGGGAAATGCGATGCGCCCGATTTTACAAGCGCCGGCGGTCATCTCAATCCGCTCGGCAAGAACCACGGAACCCGGTCACCCGGCGGCGCGCATGTCGGCGACCTGCCCAACATTCAAATTGCCGCTGACGGCTCCGGATCGATCACCGCCCCTATCGAAGGCAGCGCGCAGCAGGTGCGCCAGTGGCTGTTCGACACCGACGGGACTTCTGTCATGGTCCATGCCGGCCCTGACGATTATCGGACGGACCCCAGCGGCGCTGCCGGTGCGCGGATAGCCTGCGGTATACTTACCCGGCCGTAAGTCCGGGTTCGCCCGCTGCGGTTGCTCTGGCAATCATGCTGCGTCCCGCTTCGGGTACCAGCTTGATTGCCGCGATAAGCAGACACAGACCTATTGGTGCGATCCAGAGTGTGGCCAGCATTCCGGCCGCCAGATCGCCGTCGTTCCGGGCCGATACATAGCCCGCCAGAAACGGCCCGAGCGCCAGTCCGATCAAAGTGGTCGCCAGAAAGAAGGTAGCGGTGGCCGCGCCGCGCATACGGGGAAGCACCAGCGCCTGACTGGACGCCGCCGCCGCGCCTAAGGCAGAAGATGCGAACATTCCGGACAATCCGGCAAGCACCAGGAAGGTCACCAGATCGTCGGTGGTGAATTGCCAGATGAACAGCGGTATCGGGGTAATGAGCCCGAACAAGATCACCATGACCCGGCCTGCCGGGAAACGCACGACAAGAAAATCCGCCATGCGCCCACCGCCAATAACCCCTAGAAAGCCGGCGACAGCACTGGGTGCGCCGATCCACAAGCCCAGAAACGACTTGCTGATGTCAAATGTGCGTTCGGCATAGGGCGCGGTCCAATAGGATGCGGCATAGGCCATGAAGGCGACTGTTCCGTATCCCAGAATGGTGCAAAGAAACGCAGGCGAACCCCAGGTTAGCATGAAGGTCGGGCGGTCGCGGCGCCGCAGAGCCGCCGCATAGCAAAACACCGCGTAATATCCGACCGCCAAAAACAGCCATTGATCGGTAATGGCAACCGCATCGGTGAAATAGCCGATGATATAACCCTGGCCAGAACCAAGCACCGCCGTAATTCCGATTGCCGCGAACACCAGGGAAGTCAGCACCAGCAAATTGATGGCGAGAGCGACCGGTCCGCGCATTGCGGCGCCAAAAATTGTAAAAGGCGGGATCACGGTCAGCAGTTCCTGCACGAAACCGCGGAATGGGTGAGGATCTTCGGGGGTTGGAATGCCATCGATCGCACCGCGCACCGGTTCGCGCAAGGTGATGACCCATAATGCCAGCAGCAAGCCGGGAAGTCCCACGGCAATGAACGCCACCTGCCATCCGGCAAGATCGAACGTGCCGCCGTCGGGATACGCCCTGTTCCAGCTATCCACGATAATCCCGCCGATGAGCAGCGATATGCCGCTGCCGATATAAATGCCGGACGAATAGATCGCCAGCGCCGTGGCGCGGATGCGGGCGGGAAACCAGTCCGAAATCAGGGAATAGGCGGATGGGCTGGCCGATGCTTCACCCACGCCGACGCCGACCCGCGCTATTGTCAGGGTCGTGGCATCGCGGGCAAACCCGGATACCACGGTCATGGCCGACCATAGCGACAAGCCGATCGTCATCAGTCGCACCCGTTTCCAGCTATCGGCCAGACGGCCCAGCGGAATGCCGAACAGCGCGTAGAATATCGCGAAGGCCGTGCCGTACAAAAAGCCCAGATACGCGTCATCGACGCCAAGATCGGCCTTGATATCGTTGGCGAGGATCGACAGGATCTGGCGGTCGACGAAATTCAGAACATAGATGATGACCAATACCGACAAAGCATACCAGCTATAGGTCGGGACCGGCGCGTTCGGGTCGACCGGCATCGCGCCCGTTGCTCGCGTTTTGTCATTCATATGTGATCCCATCTGCCAAACCCGCTTCCTCGAACCCCTTTTGCCGCAACCGGCAACTATCGCAATCCCCGCAAGCCTTGCCCGCTGGGGAGGGATCGTAACAGGACCAGCTCATCCCGGTATCGAGCCCGAGCCGCTCCGCCTCCCGCGCAATGTCCGCCTTGGTCATATCCTGCAACGGCGTATGGATGTGGAAGGGCGCCCCTTCTGCGCCCGCTTTGGTACCAAGGCGAGCGGTTTGTGTAAAACTGGCGATGAATTCGGGGCGGCAATCGGGATAACCCGAATAATCCAGCGCATTCACGCCGATGAAAATATCGCGCGCGCCCACGGTTTCCGCCCACGCCAGCGTTAACGACAGGAACACCAGATTTCGGGCCGGAACATAGGTTACCGGAATATCCGGACCCACGCCATCCTTGGGCACATCGATCGAATCGGTCAGCGCCGAACCGCCGAAGGCCCGCAGATCGAGCGGCAATATCAGATGGCGTTCGCACTGCAGTTCCGCCGCGATTTTTCGGGCCGAACCGATTTCGATACGATGCCGCTGTCCGTAATCGATGGTCAGTGCGAACAGGCGATACGCGTTTTCACGCGCAATGGCGGCGGAAACCATGGAATCAAGCCCGCCGGACAGAAGAACGACGGCAGCGGGTTTCGGTGTGGCGGATGAACTGTTCATTCCATCCGCGCTAGGGACAAACCGCCTTCGCCGCAACGCTGCGCTGATGGGCTATTTACACGTACCGATACGCCGCGCTTCCGCGTCGAACCGGTAATTTTTGGTACCCGAAATGCCCTGCCCTTCGATCTGTACCAGCGTGGCCGATTCGCGGCGGATATTGGTGCGGCCATAGCCCTTGCCCGGGCAACTATACTGCACGGTCACTTCCTTCGCGCCACCTTCTACGAAGGTCCGGTTGCATTTGGAACCGGGGTGCCGCAACCGGATGAATTCCCGGCCCGAACGCACGCAGATACTCCGTTTTGCCTGTGTATCGCGATCCCGTATCTCCCACATACCGTGCGTGAGACCGTCCAGCATCGACAGGCCGGGCGCCTGCGCCGCCACGGGCCACGATGCGCACATCGCAATGGCGATCGCAAATACGGCCTTCGCCGGACTTAGGGTAAAATTGCTGCGGAACATAGGGCCACCGATCTCATCGAACTTGGCGTTCATATCACACTATTCACCCTTGCAAACAGCACATCGTTGGACACACGCTGTTTGCCAAGGATTCGCCACGGCCCGGATGCGTTTCGCTGGGGCTTCAAAGATCGATCGGGAATTTGCGGGCACAGAATTTGCAGTCCACTTCGATCAGTCCGGTATCGCCGCGCATATCGTCACGTTCGTCTTCCGGAAATTTGGCAAGAACGGTTTGATAATGTTCCACCGAACAGCGGCAGCCTCGCGCCAGCATGGCACCGGGTTGCGCGCGAATTTCCGGTTCTTCGTGGAACAATCGCCAAACTACCCCCTCCATCGACAGGTCGCGATCCAGCAATTCTTCATGCCGGATACTGCCGGCAAGGATCGCGATATGGTCCCATTCGGGATGGTCCAGCCGGACATGCAGACGTTCGCGCCCTTCTTCCCCGTCGGCGAGATGCTGCACCAGCAAACCGCCCGCCAGACAGCCGTCACTGCCTGACTGTATCGCAACGCGGATAAGCGTGGGCAATTGTTCGGATTGCATGAAATATGCTTCGCATGCTGCCGATAGCGAATCGCCTTCCAATGGCACGATGCCCTGATAGCGCCCGTCCTTGCCGGCCCGGTCGAACGTGATTGCAAGATATCCTTTGCCGAACAGCGCCGACAGGGTCGGGTTCGCGCCCAGCGCCGCCAGACGCTCGCCATCGAAATCGACATAGCCCCGCAATTCACCCCGGCGAAAATCGCAGGCGAGAAGTTTGACGACACCGCCATCGGTCTGCGCTTGCATGGTCATCTGCCCGTCGTCCTGCTTGAGCAAACCGCCGATCAGCGCCGTCAGTACCAGAGCCTCCGCCAGCAGATGCGTTATGGCCGGGGGATAGTCGTGGGCGGACAGGATCGTATCGAGCACCGCGTCCAGCCTTACCGACCGGCCGCGCGCATTGCGATCCGGGATCGTGAAACCGAACACGCGGTCCGTAAAGATTTCGTCCGGTGTGGGGGCGCCCGGTGTGGGGGCGGGCAAGGTCTGCGGGTCGTTCATGGACGCCATATGGGCACTGGCACGGCAAAAGCCAGTAGTGACCGCGGTTGGATGGAGGTCCGGGCGGATGGCCGGGTGGGTGGGTGGGCGCACCCTAGATTTTGCGATGCACCCATAGGAGGATAGATTTTTGCGCGTGAATCCGGTTCTCCGCCTCGTCGAACACTTTCGACTGGGTACTTTCGAACACGATCTGGGTCACCTCGTCCCCGACATGGGCGGGCAGGCAATGCAGGAATATCGCATCGGGTTTCGCGCGCGCCATCAATGCCCGGTCTACCTGGAATGGCTGCATCGCACGCAGGCGGTCGTCGGCGCCCGTCTGGCCCATCGATACCCAGGTATCGGTAATGATGACATCCGCGCCGCTCGCGGCCTGTGCCGCGTCCTGGGTCAGATCGATCCGCGCCCCGCCATCCCGCGCCATCTGCACAAAGCCGGGGTCCGGTTCGTAACCGGCAGGCGTGGCGATGCGCACATTGAATGTGAACAGACCTGCCGCTTCCAGCACCGAATGCAGCACATTGTTGCCATCCCCGAACCACGCGATTTCGAGGCCGGGCAAGGTCTTGCCCTGTTCCAGGATGGTCAGCAGATCGGCGACGATCTGGCAGGGGTGCGAACGATCGGTCAGGCCATTGATTACCGGCACGCTGGCATGGCGCGCCATTTCCAGCACTTTGTCATGATCGTCCGTCCGGATCATGATCGCATCGGCCATCCGGCTCAGGACGCGGGCGGTATCGGCGATGCTTTCCCCCCGGCCCAACTGGCTGGTGCCGGAATCCAGCACCACCACGCTACCGCCCAGCTGCCGCATCGCAATGTCGAAACTGACCCGGGTTCGGGTTGAGCTTTTTTCGAATATGCAGGCAAGCACGAAACCGTCGAGCGGGCGGTCGGGATCGGCCGCACCTTTGGGTAAACCGGTTCGTGCAGCCTTGCGGTCATGCGCATCGGCCAGCATCGTGGCAATAACATCCGTACCAGCGTCGGTAAGGTCCAGAAAATCGCGCTTCTCGCTGGCGACCTCTGCCATATTGTCGCCCATGCCGCCGTCCATGCTTGCGTTCATGGATCGCCCTAAGCTGCCGCCGGTATCTGATAATCGGCAGCACCGGCGGAAAGCTTCTCGAAGAATTCTTCGATTTCCGCATCGCCGAGCACCAGGGGTGGCAACAGACGCAGCGTATTGTCACCGGCGGCGACCGTCATCAGATGGTGATTGTCGCGCAGATGGACGAAGAAGGGCCGGCTTTCGACTTTCATCTTCAGCCCCAGCATCAGCCCCTTCCCGCGTACCAGATCGAACAGTTCGGGATAATTGCCGATGAACTGGTCCAGCCGCTGGCGGATACGTTCGCCTTTCTCGGTGACTTCGGCCAGAAACGCCGCGTTGGCGACCGCTTCCATCACCGCCATGCCCGCCGCCATGCCCAGCGGATTGCCGCCATAGGTGGAACCGTGTGTGCCGAATGTCATGCCCCGCGCGGCTTTTTCCGTCGCCAGACACGCGCCAAGCGGAAAACCGCCGCCGATACCCTTCGCGGAGGCGACGATATCCGGCACGATGCCGTAATGTTCATGGGCGAACAGCTTGCCTGTGCGCGCCATGCCGCATTGCACTTCGTCCAGCACCAGCATCAGATCGTGTTCGTCCGCCAGGGCGCGTAGTCCGTGCATGAATGCGTCGGATGCGGGGCGAATACCGCCTTCACCCTGAATAGGTTCGACCAGAAAGCCTGCAGTGTTGGGTCCGACCAGCGATTTCGCCATCTCCAGATCGTCGAATTCGCAATATTTGAAACCGGGCAATAGCGGTTCGAACCCGTGATGCATTTTCGTCTGGTTGGACGCGCTGATGGTGGCCATGGTGCGGCCATGAAAGGCGCTGGTAAAAGTGATCAGTTCCCGGCGTTGCGCATCGCCGCCCGTCTGATGATAGGCGCGGGCAACCTTGATAGCTGCCTCCACCGCTTCCGCACCCGAATTGGTGAAGAACACCGTATCTGCAAAACTGTGATCGACCAGCTTCTGCGCCAGTTCCTCGCCCTGCGGGCTGCCATACATGTTGGACACGTGCATCAGCGTTTCGGCCTGACGCTGGATCGCGCCGATCAGTCCCGGATGCGAATGGCCCAGCAGGTTCACCGCTATACCGCTCGCGAAATCGAGATAACGCGTGCCGTCCTCGTCGATCAGATGGCAATGATCGCCGCGCACCGGGCGGACATCGCAGCGCGGATAGACAGGCATGAGCGGAGTGATGGACATAAAAGCTTGGCCTTATTCTCGATCGTTTGCCCGCCATATGGCACTGTGAAACGCGAATGGCGACCCCGCAGGAGCCGCCATTCCGGTTACCGATCATCCCCCAACGGCCTCGCAGCCGGCAGCGGCGATATTCGGATTATTCGGCCGGCACCAGATTGACGGCCGAATGTTTGCCACGGCGATCGACTTCCAGATCGAACTGGAAACGCTCCCCTTCATTGATGGTCGTCAGACCGGATCGTTCGACCGCACTGATATGCACGAACGCATCGGGCTGGCCATCGTCGCGAACCAGAAAGCCGAAGCCCTTCATCGCGTTGAAAAACTTCACCGTGCCGGTAGCTTTTTCGCCGGTCAGTTCACGCTGCGGAGCACCGCCGCGATCGCCGCCCTCGCTGCTGCGCGGTGCGCCGCCGCCCGATTTCACTTCGATCACATCGCCCACGATCTGCAAATCCTGAGCCGAGGTTTTACCGCCGCGATCGACCAGATTATATTCCAGCCCCTGCCCTTCGGCGAGACCTTCCAGCCCGGCGCGTTCGACAGCGGAGATATGGACGAAAACGTCTTCCCCGCCGCCATCCTGCTGGATGAAGCCGAAACCCTTTTCACCATTGAAGAATTTTACCACACCCTTGCCGGTACCAACGACCTGGGGGGGCATGCGGTTGCCGCCGCCCTGACCGCCGCCGCCGCCACCACTGCCGCCGCGAAATCCGCCGCCGCCGCCGCCGCCAAATCGGTCGCCGCCACCGCCACCACCGCCACTGTAACGGCTGCCACCGCCGCCGCTGTAACGGTCGCCGCCACCGTGACCGCCACCATAGCTGTCACCGCCGAAATTGCCGCCGCCACTGCCGCCGCCGCCAAACGGATCGAAGCTGTCTTCACCGAAACCATCGCGCTTGTCGCGGCCCCGACCACGACGCCCTTTATCATAACCCATAATTCTAAACTAACCTTCGTGTGTCCGCCCGGTAATCACTCGGCCGGCACAGCGAGCGGAATGCATGCCGGAATTCGTCTGCGAAGGGAGGCAGGACTCGCGACCTTCTCCCACTATCCACGACCATAACGAACAAAATGCGCCGGTGCGAATTATTTTCGCAAGGTCCGCGGCAGACCGCCGCTCGCTACGCCGGTAGGCCGCTTCCGCTTCCACAGTTGCGCTACCCCGGTGTTGCGGGCGTTGCGCCTGATGGCACGATACGGCAAACAGGGGCACGAAAAGGAACGTCCATGAGCAATTTCAGAAACCTGTCCGATACGATGATGGCCAGCCCGCAGATCGCGGCCGACGACATCGCCCAGGCCAAGGCGCAGGGGGTTACGCGCATCGTCAACAACCGGCCCGACGGCGAATCGCCCGACCAGATCCCGGGGGCGGTCATCGCCGCTGCCGCGCATGATGCGGGTATCGATTACATCGCCATCCCGGTCACGTCCGCCGGGTTCAGCCAGCCGCAGGTGGATGCCATGGCAGAAGCGCTTGGACTTGCAGGCGGGGCTGATGGCACCGGGGGCAAGGTTCTTGCCTATTGCCGGTCCGGAACCCGTTCCGCGTTTTTATGGGCGCTTGCGCAGGCGAAAAACGGCATGGCCCCCGATGCGATCGCGCACGCTGCGCAGGCGGCAGGATACGATATTTCCCCCGTGCGCCCCACCGTCGATATGCTGGCAGCCGGCAGCGGCGGTGACGCGGGATAGGTATAGCGATCCATGCTCTCGACCTATGTTGACAAGTGTGTCAGTAATGGCGGGTTATGGATATGATCATCCAACTCCTCGTGTCTCTCGCGGCCATTCTCGCATTGGTGTGGCTTGCAGGCAGGCTGGGGCTGGGCGGCAGCAAAGGCATCGACAACGAAGGCGAGGCGCACCTGCTGGCACAGGAGGTCGTACCCGGCTTCATCCCCGTTGAGACGATCATCGATCGTAACGGCCATGGTGCTCTTTTACGCGATGCTCGCGGACGCATCGTCATGATACGCCGCCATGGCAGTCATTTTGCGGGGCGGCTCATCGAATGCCAGCCGGCATCCACTCTTCATCATACGCGGTTGACCATTCGGGCGGATGATGTGCCGTTCGGGGCGGTGACGCTGGATCTGGGCAGGGATGCGGATAGCTGGGCCGCGATCCTGAACCGAATGCCGCAGGCCGTCGATGCCTGACTTTTCCCCGACCCAATATGCCATCCCGGCCTTCGTCCTGCTGGTGCTGGTCGAGATGGTCTGGGCCTGGAAGACCCGTCCACAAAGCTATGAACCGCGCGACACGCTCGTTTCGCTTTCCATGGGGTTGGGCAGTACCGTTTCGGGCGCTCTACTGGGCGGCGGGGCCGTTTTCATATTTGCCTGGGCGTATGAATACCGACTGTTCGATCTGGCAGCCTTTGGCGGCGGGCAATGGTGGTTGGTCTGGTGGCTATGGCCGGTCTGCTTCGTACTGGACGATTTGGCCTATTACTGGGCGCACCGTGCCGGCCACCGCATTCGCTGGTTCTGGGCCGCCCATGTCAACCACCATTCCAGCCAGCACTATAATCTGAGCACGGCCCTGCGGCAAAGCTGGACCAGCGTGTTCACCATCCTGTTTCTGCTGAAACTGCCGTTGGTTCTGCTGGGGTTTCATCCCATCATGATTGCAATCTGCGCAGGCTTCAATCTGGTCTATCAATTCTGGATCCATACCGAGGCGATCGGGCGGATGCCCCGCTGGTTCGAAGCGGTGATGAACACCCCCAGCCATCACCGTGTCCACCACGCTACCAATCCCCGCTATCTCGACCGCAATTATGCCGGGGTCTTTATCGTATGGGACCGGTTGTTCGGCACGTTCGAACCGGAAACCGACGACGAACGCATTCGCTACGGCATCGTGCGGCAATTGGGCAGTTTCAATCTGCTATGGTCGGTGTTTCACGAATGGATCGGGATGGCGCGCGATATCGGGCGGGCGCCCTGGCGTCACAAGCTGTCCTATCTCTTGCGCGAACCGGGCTGGTCGCATGATGGCAGCCGCGAAACATCTGCCATGATCCGCCGCAACTGGCAGGCACGTCTGGCAGAGTACGGGCGGGTAGAGCATGGGCAGGCGGGGCATGGGCAGGCGGCACATGAAAACACGGCGATTACCGAACAACACGCGGAACGGGCAGTATAGCGCGTCCGCAAAAGGAGAGATTATGAGCAAGAACGACACACAGGCATCATCCGGTCAAACCTTCGATTACGTCGTCATCGGCGGTGGCAGTGGCGGCAGCGCAGTGGCTGGCCGGCTGGTCGAACACGGCAAGAACACCGTTTGTCTGCTGGAGGCGGGCGGGCGCAATAATGGCTTGCTGGTAAAAACGCCGGGGTTCATGCCGTTTCTGCTCAAGAACACCAATTACCGTTACGACACCGTCCCGCAAACGGGGCTGAACGGGCGCATCGGCTATCAGCCGCGCGGCAAGGGTCTGGGCGGTTCGTCCGCCATCAACGCCATGGTCTATATTCGCGGCAATCGCTGGGATTACGACAATTGGGCGCAAATGGGCTGCACCGGCTGGTCTTACGACGATGTGTTGCCGTTCTTCAAATATGCCGAATCGAACCAGCGGCTCGAAAACGGGGGCACCAGCGAATATCACGGCGGCGAAGGGCCGCTATTCGTGTCCGACCAGAGCCATGTGAACCCCACCAGCCGTGCCTTCGTCGAAAGTGCGGCATCGCTGCAAATGCGCACGACCGACGATTTCAACGATGACAGCCAGGAAGGTTTCGGCATCTATCAGGTCACGCAGCGCAAGGGCGAACGCTGGTCCGCATCGCGCGCCTATGTCGAACCGCAGCGCGATATGGACAATTTCGAAGTGCTGACCCGCACGCTGGTCGAACGGCTGGTGATAGAGGACGGGAAAGCGACCGGCGTGGCCATTCGCCGTGGCCGCAAACGCGAAACCATCCGGGCACGGCGCGGCGTGATTCTGTGTGCAGGCGCATTCAACACCCCGCAGATCCTGATGCTGTCCGGTATCGGCCCCGCGCAACATCTGCGCGACCAGAATATCGATGTGATGCGCGATGTGCCCGCAGTGGGCGAAGGGCTGCAGGATCACATCGACTACGTGTCCAGCTGGCAGACCGAGAATACCGATTCCATCGGCGACAGCGTGGAAGGCACGATCCGCATGGTGAAGGCGATGGTCGAACATCGCCGTAGCCGGACCGGTATCATGACCACCCCCTACGCCGAAGCGGGCGGTTTCTGGAAAGTCACCGACGATGCGCCCGCCGCCGATGTGCAATGGCATTTCGTGCCGGCGATGCTGGAAGATCACGGCCGCGAGAAAGTGAAGGGGCACGGCTTTTCCCTCCATGCCTGCGTGCTGCGACCGGAAAGCCGGGGGACGGTGCGCCTCAATTCCGATGATGCGAAGGATGCGCCGCGGATCGATCCCAATTTCCTGTCCGACGACCGCGACATCGCGACTCTGCGCGCGGGGGTGCGCCTGTCGCACCGCATTGCCGCCGCATCGCCGCTGGCGGATTACGAGCCGCAGGATCGCTATCCCGTCGATTTGCAGGATGACGCGGCGCTGGACGAACTTATCCGCAACCGTGCCGATACCGTCTACCATCCCGTCGGCACGTGCCGGATGGGCAGCGATGATGGCAGCGTGGTCGATCCGAAACTGAAAGTGCGCGGGTTCGACAATCTCTGGATTGCCGATGCCAGCGTCATGCCCAAGATCGTCAGCGGCAATACCAATGCGCCCAGCATCATGATCGGCGAGCGGTGCGCGGATTTTCTGATGAACTAGACGTGTCTGGCCATGCGCGCCTGTGCCTGCCCGGAAGGAGACTACAATACACGCGATGGTAATGCGTCGCGACCGCAAAGCCCCTGACTGGAATTGCAAATAAAAAAAGGGCCGGAGCCTTTTCGCTCCGGCCCAGTGGTGTTCGCAGGTGGAACATCGTGCGGCGGGAACGGGAGGGGAGAATTCTCCCGCCCCCGCCGAACCTTGGTGATTTCAATTATAGGCGCGTTCCCCATGTTCGGAGATGTCGAGCCCGTCGATCTCGGCCTCTTCCGATACCCTGAGGCCGAGCAGCGCCTTGACCGTCAGGCCGGCGATCAACGTGCCGATCCCGGCCCAGGCGACGGTTACCAGCACGCTGTAGGTCTGCACCCAAAGCTGCGCTGTCATCGCGGTCGATCCATCGCCCGGTCCACCCAGAAACGGCTGATAGACCACCGCCGTGCCGATCGCGCCGACAATGCCGCCCACGCCATGGATACCGAACGCATCGAGCGAATCGTCGTAACCGAACTTCGCCTTTATCCTGGCAACGAACACATAGCAGACGATGGACGAGACGATGCCGAGCAGGATCGCACCGAACGGGCCGCTGTTTCCTGCAGCCGGCGTAACGGCCACCAGCCCCGCAATCACCCCTGAACAGAAACCGAGCGCCGAACCGCGATGGCCCGCCAGGCGTTCGATCACCATCCAGGTCAGCGCACCGGCGGCCGTGGCCACGAATGTGTTGATCATCGCCAGTCCCGCAAATCCATCCGCCTCCAGCGCGGAGCCTGCATTGAAGCCGAACCAGCCGACCCACAGCAATCCGGTGCCGATCATGGTCATGACCAGACTGTGCGGGGGCATGGGTTCGCCGGGATAGCCGCGACGTCTGCCGAGCAGGAATGCCAGCACCAGCCCGGATATGCCGGCATTGATATGGACGACGGTGCCACCGGCGAAATCGAGCGCGCCATCATCGAACAGCAGGCCCCCTTCCGCCCACACCATATGTGCGATCGGGAAATAGACGATGGTGAGCCAGACCGGCACGAATGCCATCACCGCGCTGAACTTCATCCGTTCCGCCGTCGCGCCCAAAATCAGGGCGGCGGTAATCGCGGCGAACGTCATCTGGAAACTGACGAAGACATATTGGCTGATCACTTCGTCGGTAAATGTCGCCGCCGTCGTGCTGGGCGACATTCCCGACAGGAACAAATTTCCGGAACTGATAAACTTGCCCAGCCAGCCATCGACCGGAGTGCCGCCGAATGCGAGCGAGAAACCCCACATCACCCATACCAGCATGGCGAGCGATGCGGTCGCGCCGATCTGGGTCATGGTGCTGAGCATATTCTTGGACCGGGTCAGGCCGCCATAAAACAGCGCCAGACCGGGCAGGATCATCAACATGACCAGCACCGTCGCCGTCATCATCCAGGCATTGTTGCCCGGATTTGCGATTGCAGCGGCGGCTTCCACTGCCGGTTCAACCGCCGGACCCTGCGCGCGTACGGCAGATGCGGAAAATACCACCAATGCTGCTGTGGCATTGAATAAAACGCGCATTGTCGCAATCCTCCCAAATGTTTCGATAGTCGTCATAGCGCCGTATCTCCCGTTTCTCCGGTGCGGATGCGGGTGGCATCGGCCAGATCGAAGACGAAGATCTTGCCGTCCCCGATGGCATTGGTGCCTGCCGTATGGCGGATGGTTTCGACCACTTGGGCGGCGATATCGTCGCTCGCGGCAATCTCCAGCTTGACCTTTGGCAGCATGTTCGTGGAATATTCCGCGCCGCGATAGATTTCGGTCTGCCCTTTCTGGCGCCCGAACCCCTTCACTTCGGACACGGTCATTCCGGCAACGCCAACACCGGCCAGTGCCTGGCGCACTTCGTCCAGCTTGAACGGTTTTATTACGGCGATAATATATTTCATCCGCTACCCCCTTTGCGTGTCGCCAACCCGAAGCCGACTTCGCAGACGCAGCAATTTGCGTGCCAATTCGGAAAACGCGCGGTTGCGCGCCATTCCCGGCACGTTGGAGTCTTTCATGGCGTTGCGTAATGCCTGAAAAATAGGCGGTGCTTAGTTTTTGGGCAGTTCTAGATCGGCAATGATTGGCAGATGGTCCGATGCCACCCCTGCATTCGCGGTGCGATGCACACCGGCGTCCAGGCACAACCAGTCCTGTGAAATCACGATGCGATCCAGCCGCGCAATCGGGCGGCGGGACGGGAAGCTGCGGCCCGTATCCAGAACCTGCCACCCTGCGCCGAATTCACGCATGGCACCGGTGGTATTCCCCCATTGGTTGAAATCGCCCATCAACACTGTCGGACAATGCGGGCGGCAAGCTGCAAGCTGTTCCACCACGCTGCGGATCTGGTGCCTGCGCCGAAGACCCGACAGGTCCAGATGCATTCCCGCTACACGGATCAACCGCCCCTGCACCTCCATATCCGCACGCACCGCCCCGCGCGGTTCCAGGGCGGGAAGCTGTAAATGACCGGCGTCCACCACCTCGAAACTGCGGCGCACGAGCAGCGCGTTGCCATGCCATCCCAGGCTGGGTGTCGCCCCGCCCAGCGGCACTGCCTTCCATGGCGTATCGTCCAGCGCGGCTTTGCTCAGCACGCTTTTGCGAACGCCCAGCCGCGTATCCGCTTCCTGCAGGGCGATGATATCGGCGTCCATTTCCCGCAGCACCGTGACGATACGGTCGGGGTCGCGGCGGCGGTCGGTGCCGACAGCCTTGTGAATATTATAACTGGCGAACCGCAGTTTCACCGGCGCGACGGGTGCGGGGTCACTCCGCAGTCGGGCCCGCAATATACCGGTCCGTGGACCGTACCGGCAGGCCGTCGATACTTTCGCGCTGCAAAGCCTGCATCGCCGTCCAGCGTGCCGGTTCGATTTGCGAATGCGCTTTTTTCAGGGTCGGACGTTCGGCCTGCAATTCCATGAAAGGTACGCCCCAGCCGCAACTGGTCTGGACACTGCCGATCGCGATATCGAAAATCTGCCGCGTACCCGGCAGCATCGTGAAATGACCGGCCAGTCCGGTCCAGTCTTCATCCTGCGGCAACACCGCGCGCCCGGTTCCGTAGATACGCAGGATCAGCGCCGGGCTCTGGAAATTGCAGAACATGACCGTAATCCGTCCATCGGTCGCCAGATGCGCCTGCGTTTCGTTTCCCGACCCGCCCAGATCCAGATAGGCGACGCGATCCGGTGCCAGGATACGAAAGGCGTCGTAACCTTTCGGGCTAAGATTGATGCGCGCATCGGCAGCGGCGGTGGCCACGAAAAACACCGGCTGCGTATCGATCATCGCGATGTGCCGGTCGTTCAGCGTATCGAAGAATTCGGACATGGGCTGACATTTAACCCAGACCCGGCCATCCGTCACCCCTGCCCGTCGCCTCTGAACGAGGACGACGCACAAAATTACCGTTCCTTCGTGGCGCTGAATGCCAGATCGGGGTTTTTTTCTTCCTGATAACCGACATCCCAGGGGCTTTTGGCCAAAAACACCAGATCGCCATCGCGGTCCTTGGCCAGATTCGGGCGGTTGAATTCCTCGAAATCGCGCAGTGCATCGGCCGCGTTGTCGCCCTTGCCCCTGACCCAGCGCGCGGTGGCGAACGGGGCCGCTTCCAGCCCGGCATCCACCTTGTATTCGGCAGCGAGGCGGGAAATCAGCACTTCCAGCTGCAATTGGCCGACCACCCCGACAATATGGTTGGCGCCCAGTTCGGGATAGAACACCTGGATCACCCCTTCTTCGGACAGATCGTCCAGCGCCTTGCGCAGCTGTTTGGTCTTGGTCGGGTCTTTCAGCTGGACGCGGCGCAGAATTTCCGGCGCGAAATTCGGCAGGCCGGTAAAACGCACTGCATTGTTCTCGCTCAAAGTGTCGCCCACCCGCAGCGTCCCGTGATTGGGGATGCCGATGATATCGCCCGCCTGCGCCGTATCGGCAATCTCGCGATCCTGTGCAAAAAACAGGATGGGCGAATGGACCGCGATCGGTTTGCCCAGACCGCTGGGGATCAGTTTCATTCCGCGTTTGAAGGTGCCCGATACCTGCCGCATGAAAGCGATACGGTCCCGGTGGTTGGGATCCATGTTGGCCTGCACCTTGAAAATGAAGCCGGTAACCTCGTCATGGCCGGGCATGATCTGCGTGTCGCCGGCTGGCTGCGGACGCGGCGGCGGCGCATATCTGGCAATGGCTTCGATCAATTCGACGACGCCGAAATTTTTCAGGGCCGATCCGAAATAGACGGGCGTCAGATCGCCATTGCGATAGGCCTCCAGATCAAATTGCGGATATCCGATCCGGGCCAGTTCCGCATTTTCCGCAAATTCCTCAGGCAATATGGCGTCCGCATCGCGCTGGCCCAGAAACTCCCGCGACGGGCCCTGCGGCCGCGCCACCTTGCCCGTGGCGAAATCCAGAATACCTTCGAACTGACCGCCCATGCCCACAGGAAACATCTGGGGCGACACATCCAGCGCCAGCATATCGGCAATTTCGTCCAGCAATTCGAAAACCGGCCGGCCTTCGCGATCGACCTTGTTGACGAAGGTGATGATCGGCACGCTGCGCAGGCGGCATACTTCGAACAGTTTGCGGGTCTGCGGTTCGATGCCCTTGGCAGCGTCGATCACCATGATCGCGGAATCCACGGCGGTCAGCGTGCGATAGGTATCTTCCGAAAAATCCTCATGCCCCGGCGTGTCGAGCAGGTTGAAGGTAATCTGCCCCAGATCGTCGAAAGCGCGTTCGAACGTCATCACGCTGGATGTGACCGAAATACCGCGCTGCTGTTCGATCTTCATCCAGTCCGACCGCGCCCGCCGGGCCTGACCGCGCGCCTTGACCTCGCCCGCCAGATGAATCGCCCCGCCCTGCAGCAGCAGTTTTTCGGTCAGCGTGGTCTTGCCCGCATCGGGATGGGAAATGATCGCAAAGGTGCGGCGGCTGTTGGGGGTGGAATTGCTGTCGGTCATGGCCGCGGGCGTTTACCCAAAGCCTGCGTCCGCGTCCATGAATAGCATTCGGCCCAGCGGTAAAGGCAGGCAAGATTTAACAAACCTTAAGTTTCGCCCGCCAGATTATCGCCACACGATTCAGACGCTAATTGAGAAATGCGCCAAGATGTTTCACACATTCCTGAAAATCAGGCTGCTCATGGGTCTGGCCCCGGCGTTGGGTGCTGTCCTGTATTTCGGCACCGGATCGAGCGGCGAATATTACGACCGGACGCCGGCGCAGATCGTGACGGCCCTTGAGAACGCGCATCTTCCCGTCCATATTCTGGGTGGCGCGATTGTGGATAGCCAAGTGCACAGCAAGGGTGATGGCACGGTAATTACCGCGCTGATCGGACAGGACGGGCGCGAGGCCATGCATTTCATAACCACGATCGATGCGTCGGGAAACGGGGCGAATGTCAGCACGACAGTCGCACCGCCCGGGGGAGACCTGAAAAGCAAAGCGAACGAAGCGCTTGCGGCCCAGCCCTACGCCGCACAGCTCTTGGGCCTGCTGGCGAAAGAACATGTGGACGCCGCGATCGATGGGCGCCCGTTCGATATGCTGTTTGCGACCAATCCGATGGCCAGGAAGATGCTGGACGAACAGGCCGGGATGCGCGAACATATCGACGATATCAACGCCGCCAACAGCCAGATGGACGAATGGGACATCGACGCCTTTCGAAGCAACCGCAGCGGCGACAGCACGTCCTACGCGTCGGACGATTGGGGTAGTGACAGTGCCAGCCGCAGCGATGGCTGGGGGGATTAGGGGAAGGAAATCTTGATCCGGCCCGGCCAATTTGCGGCAGGCCTTGCGATCTCCCCCCCGCAATAACCGGCGACCCGCCGGCTACCTTCAACTGCGCAATTCGCCGCCGAGCTTCGCCGCTGCTGCGACAATACGGTCTGCATTGGCTTTCAGATCCGCATCGCGATAGCTTTTGTCCAATGGTTGCAGCGTCACTTCCATCGCAATGGATTTCTTGCCATCGGGCACGCCCGCGCCTGTAAAGACATCGAACACGCGCACATTTGCGATATTGGCCTTGTCGGCTCCGCGTACGGCGCGTTGCAGGTCGCCGGCAGGCAAACCGGCAGGAACGATGAATGCAAAATCGCGCATTACAGCTTGAAGGGCAGGGGGGGCATAGGCGGCGCGGGCGAAACCGGCGCTCCCCTTATCCTGTGGCAGGCTTCCCCGTTGGGCCCTTCCCCATTGGGCCCTTCCCCATGGGAATCGCATCGAGATAGATTTCCACGGCTGCGGCGGGCAGATCCAGGTCGAACGCCGCCAGGGTTTGCGGATGCAGAGTGCCAAACCGCGCGAGGATGTTTTTGGGGCCGAGCCGCAATGTGCCCGATTGGCCGGGATGAAACTGGGCACCGGCATCGCCCCCGTTTTCACTGAATATCTGCAGCTTGTCGACCGGGGCACCCGCCTCCGCCAGCAAGGCAATCGCTTCCGCCTTGGCATCGAACGCGCCGAACTGCGCGATTTTCCCGCTATCCCAGCGACGCTCCGTTTTCGCCCCGGCAAGCACGATTGCCAAAGTCGCCCGCTCGTCGCTGGTGTCAACGGCGCTGGTGTCATCGGCGCTGGTACCATCGGCGCTGCGCAGATAGCGGCGCCCGATTTCGAACAGGCGCAGCGAGGATGCGCCGCGATCGGCATTGCGTTTTGCCGCAGCCAGCAAGCCGGGCAGGAGCGAGGGGCGCATGGCCTTCATCTCCTCGCTGATCGGGTTGTCGAGCAGCCACAGCGGTTCATCGCCGGCAAAATGTTCGGCATCCGGCACGGGCAGGAACGACCAGGTGATCGCTTCATGCAAACCGCGCGCTGCCGCTGCGCGCCGGATGCGCCGTTCGCGTTTCTGCTGCGGTGATGCGGTCGGGGGCGCAACGCCGTCCACCCGCGGCAGGGCGACGCTGGCAATTTTGTCCAACCCGTGAATGCGCACCACCTCCTCCACCAGATCGGCGGCCCCTTCCACATCATGGCGGCGGAGCGGGACGGTGACCGACCAGGGCAAACCGGCGGTGTCGACCGTGAAATCGAGGGATTGCAGAATGCGCTGCTGCTCTGCCGCATCGATCGCCACGCCCCCCAGACGCTGGGTCAATTCAGGATCGAATATCACGGTGGCAGCCTGCATGGGCGGCGCACCGGCCCGGACAGCCTGGGTGGCCGTGCCGCCGCCAAGTTCCACGATCAGCCCGGTCAGCAAGTTAAGGCCGTCATCCAGAAAATCCGGATCGACGCCGCGTTCGAACCGGGTTCTGGCATCGGAACTCAAGCCCAGCCGGCGTCCCGCCATGCCAATTCGGGCGGGATCGAAATAGGCGATTTCCAGCAGCACGTCGGTAGTCGTGGCCGAACAGGCCGATGCCGCGCCGCCCATGATACCGGCGATATCATGCACCCCGGCATCGTCCGCGATCACAATCATACTGTCGTCGAGCGCATAGGTCTTGTCGTTCAGCGCCGCGACCGTTTCGCCATCCTTTGCCCGCCGGGCGACCACTGCACCGGTCAGCTTCGCCAGATCATAGGCATGGGCGGGCCGGCCATAGGCCAGCATAAGATAGTTCGTCAGGTCCACCAGCAACGAAATCGGCCGCTGCCCGGCGCTTTGCAGTCGTTGCTGCAACCAGTCGGGCGACGGGCCGTTACGCACGCCGCGGATCACGCGGCCATAGAATGCCGGGCAGCCTGCGGGATCGTCGATACGGATATCGACCGGGCATTCGCCTGCCGCATCGAATGCGGGAAACGCGATCGGTTTCAGCGTGCCCATACCAGCAGCTGCCAAATCGCGGGCGATACCATACACGCCCATGCAATCGGGCCGGTTCGGCGTGATCGCAACGTCGAAAACCGGACTGGACCCGAAATACTCGGCAAAATCAGTGCCCACGGGCGCATCCTGCGGCAATTCGATGATGCCGTCATGCTCCTCGCCCAGCTCCAATTCGCGCACGGAACACATCATTCCGTTCGATTCGACTCCGCGTATGGCGCTTTGGCGCAATTCCATGCCATTGGACGGAACTATGGCGCCCGGCTGTCCGAGCACGCCTTTCATCCCCGCACGGGCATTGGGCGCACCGCAGACGACCTGAAGCGGTTCACCTGCACCAATATCCACGCTCAGCACCTGCAACTTGTCCGCATCGGGATGCTTTTGGGCGGTCAGCACTTCGGCCACGGTGAAACCGGCAAGCCGCTGCGCCGGATCGTCGATCCCTTCGACCTCCAGACCGATGCCGTTCATCGCCGCAGCCAGATCGGCTACGCCGGCATCCGTTTCGAGATGATCTTTCAGCCAGGTCAACGAGAATTTCATGAACCTGCTCCTGCCGGTGCACCAACGCCGCCGGAAAGCGTCGGCTGGTCGAACGCGCTGAACCCGTAATGCCGCAGCCACCGGATATCGCCGTCGAAAAACGCCCGCAGATCGTCCATCCCGTATTTCAGCATGGCGAGCCGGTCCACGCCGACCCCGAAGGCAAAGCCCTGATATTCATCGGCATCCAGTCCGGCAAATTCCACGACCCGGCGATTGACCATGCCGCTGCCGAGCAGCTCCATCCAGTCGTGATCGGGCGCATCGCCATCCCCGCCCACAACCCGGCGTCCCGCTTCCTTGCGGTAACCCACATCCACTTCCACCGATGGTTCGGTGAACGGAAAATAGGACGGGCGCAGCCGCAGGACGATATCGTCGGTTTCGAAAAAGGCTTTGAGGAAAGTTTCCAGCGTCCATTTGAGATGACCGAGATGAATGTCGCGATCGATCACCAAACCTTCGATCTGGTGGAACATCGGGGTGTGGGTCGCATCGCTATCGCTGCGATAGACGCGGCCGGGCGCAATGATACGCAATGGCGCGCCTTCGGCCATCATGGTCCTGATCTGCACCGGCGAGGTGTGCGTGCGCAGCAGCATATGTTTTGGCCGACCCGCGGCTGCGCCGTGCAACGCCGCGCGATTGTTACCGACGCTTGCGGGGAAATAGAACGTATCGTGCATGGCCCGCGCGGGATGGTGTTCATCCATGTTGAGCGCGGTAAAATTGTGCCAGTCATCTTCGATCTCCGGACCGGTTTTGACCGCGAAACCCAGATCGGCAAAGATTTCCGACAGCTCGTCCATCACCTGGCTGACCGGATGGACGCTGCCCTGCAGCGTTTCGGGTGCGGGCAGAGTAAGATCCAGCGTCTCCGTCTTCAGCCGCCGGTTCAGTTCCGCATCGTCCAGCATCTGCTTGCGCCCGGCAATCGCATCGGCAATCTGTGCGCGGGTTGCCTGAATTTCGGGTGCCTTCGCCTGTCGTTCGTCCGGCGACATTGCGCCCAGACTTTTCAGCAGCGCACTGACCCAGCCTTTTTTACCGAGCGCGTCGACACGAATGGCTTCGAGCGTATCGGCATCGCCTGCATCGGCGATTGCGGCCAAGGTGTGATCGAGAGTGGGTTGAAGCGATGATTGCGTGCTGGCCATGGGTCGATCCGATACGGGTCCATACAAAAAAGCGCCACCCCCGCATGATGCGGAAATGGCGCTTCCTGACTTTTAAAAAAAGCGGCGGAAATTAAGCCGGAATGGCTTTTTTCGCCTGATCGATGATCGTCTTGAACGCCGCGCCTTCGTTCATCGCCAGATCGGCCATGACCTTGCGATCAAGCTCGATACCCGACAGTTTCACGCCATGCATGAACTGCGAATAGGTCAGACCTTCGGCGCGAACCGCGGCGTTGATGCGTTGAATCCACAGGGCGCGGAAGCTGCGCTTCTTTACCTTGCGGTCGCGATAGGCGTACTGGCCGGCCTTTTCGACCGCCTGACGCGCGACGCGAATGGTGTTCTTGCGGCGACCGCGATAGCCCTTGGCAGACTCGAGTAACCGTTTGTGTTTTTGGCGCGTGGTAACGCCGCGTTTAATGCGTGGCATATTCTAAAACTCCTGCCTCAGTCTAACCCTGGTCTCAATCGAGACCGTAAGGGGCCCATTTTTTCACCGCTGCCCAATCGGCTTTTGCAAGCACGTCGGTTCCGCGGTTCTGGCGAATATATTTCGCACTATGGTGGGTCAGGCGGTGCCGCTTGCCAGCGACGCCATGTTTGACCTTACCTGTGGCAGTGAGCTTGAAGCGTTTTTTCACGCCGCTCTTGGTCTTCAGCTTGGGCATTTTCGTCTCCTGTTCGGAACACGTCCTGTTCGCCCTGGCAGCCCTAACGGCCAGGCCAACATCTGGAATCACGTGTCAGTGAAGCTGCGCGCTATATAGAAGCAGAGGCCGAAATCAAGCCGTTTGCGAATGCGTACGGGGCTCAGCCCATCGCCTCCAGCACGTGCTCCAACCGGGCCGGTTCGCCCAGCGCCAAGACACGCCCGTCCGAATCAGCATCCAGCGGATTGCCCTGCCAGTCCGCCATCAGACCGCCCGCCCCTTCCACGATGGGAACCAGCGCAGCGTAATCGTAGAGCTTGAGCCCTGCCTCACACACGATATCCAGATGGCCGGCGGCAAGCAGCCCGTAATTGTAGCAATCGCCGCCCCAGATCACGGTTTTGGAAGTCCGTGCGGCAAGCGACATGAACGCAGCGGCATCCGCGTCTGCAAAATTCTGCGGGCCGGTTGATGCCAGCGTTGCGTCCGACAATTCCTTGCACCCCCGCACCCGTACTGGATCGCCGTTCAGCGTGGTCGGTTGGCCGATTCGCCCGGCCCAGCGTTCGCGTGCGATCGGCTGGTCGATGATGCCCAGCACCGGCCAGCCATCCTGCATCAGGGCGATCAGCGTACCGAAAATAGGGCGACCCGCCATGAAACTGATAGTGCCGTCGATCGGATCGAGCACCCATTGCCGCCCCGCGCTTTCGTTGCGGGTGCCGTATTCTTCGCCGATGATGCCATCATCCGCCGCCTCGGTTTCGAGGATCGCCCGCATCGCGGCCTCTGCCGCACGGTCGACCTCGGTCACGGGCGAAGCATCGGCCTTGCGCTCATGCGACCAGTCCCCGCGAAATTTCGGCCGGATAACCGCGCCTGCCGCATCGGCCAGCCGGTTTGCCAGGGTAAGGTCCGCAGCCCCGGACATATCAGTCGAACAGGCTCGACACGCTGCTTTCATCGGCGATACGGCGCACAGCCTCGCCGATCAGGGGTGCGATGGTCATTACGCGCAGGCGATCGGAATCCTGCGCCGCATCGGTGGGCAATATGGTGTCGGTGATGACCAGTTCGGTCAATGCGCTTTCATTGATGCGCGCCACCGCGCCGCCCGACAGTACACCGTGGGTAATGTAGGCCGCCACGCTTTTGGCGCCGGCATCCAGCAGGGCCTGCGCCGCATTGCACAATGTACCGCCCGAATCGACGATATCGTCGATCATGATGCAATGGCGCCCCTGAACGTCGCCGATAATGTTCATCACTTCGCTTTCGCCGGCACGTTCCCGCCGCTTGTCCACAATGGCAAGAGGGGCGTTTTCAAGCCGCTTGGCCAGCGCCCGCGCCCGCACCACGCCGCCCACATCGGGGGATACGACCATGATATCCTGATCGCCGTAACGCGCCTGAATATCCGCCGCCATCGATGGCGCGGCATAGAGATTGTCGGTCGGAATGTCGAAAAAGCCCTGGATCTGCCCGGCGTGCAGATCGACCGACAATACCCGGTCTGCCCCGGCTTCGGTAATCAGATTGGCCACCAGCTTGGCTGAAATGGGGGTGCGCGGGCCGGGTTTGCGATCCTGCCGCGCATAGCCGAAATAGGGGACCACGGCGGTAATTCGCCGCGCCGATGCCCGGCGCAGCGCATCGATGCAGATCAGCAATTCCATCAGATTGTCGTTCGCGGGATAGCTGGTGGACTGCATCACGAACACATCTTCGCCGCGCACGTTCTCGTGGATTTCCACGAAGATTTCCTCATCCGCGAACCGCCGCACGCTGACATCGCACAATGGCGTTTCGAGATAGGCCGCCACCGCGCGGGCCAGCGGCAGATTGGAATTCGCAGCCATCAGTTTCATGTCGTGTGTTCCATGGGGCGTGATTCTCCGCGCGTATGATCCGGAACCGGGCTTAGAGGCGCATCATCGGAATGCAACATGGCGGGCCGATGGTTGTGGGTATTACGCAAGAAAAAGGGGGCGGCGGCGCCGTCTACACAATGATGTTTTCACCCTTGATCCAGCGCACGGGTTTTTGCCGAAGGTGCGCAGGACCGTTGTCCGAACGGAGCCAGCAGTTCTCGATTACGCTTTATGCGATCCGGTGTTCGCCCTTGATCCAGCGCACGGGTTTTTGCCGAAGGTGCGCAGGACCGTTGTCCGGGCGGAGCCAGCAGTTCTCGATTACGCTTTATGCGATCCGGTGTTCGCCCTTGATCCAGCGCACCGTGCCCGAACTGGCCCGCATGACGACGCTTTCGGTAGTCATCGTCCCATTGCGGCGGTGCTTCACGCCCTCCAGCAACGAACCGCTGGTGACACCGGTCGCCGCAAAGATACAGTCGCCCTTGGCCAGTTCTTCCAGCAGATAGATGCGGTCGAAATCCTCGTCCGCGATACCCCATTTGCGGGCGCGATCTTTTTCTTCCTCGTTGCGGAACACCAGCCGGCCGTTGAACTGTCCGCCGACACAGCGCAGGGCGGCTGCGGCGAGCACACCTTCGGGTGCCCCGCCCTGGCCCATATACATATCGATCGTGGTATCGTCGTCCGTCACCGCGATTACGCCGGCCACATCGCCATCGGGGATAAGATGCACACCGCAGCCGATGCCGCGCAATTCCGCGATGATGCCTGCGTGGCGATCGCGTTCCAGCACGCAAACGGTGATCTCGGCGGGCTTCACACCCTTCGCCTTCGCCACCGCTTCGACATTTTCGGTGACGCTTTTGGCAAGCGAGATTACGCCTTCGGGATAGCCCGGCCCGACCGCCAGCTTGTCCATATAGGTGTCGGGGGCATTGAGCAGGCAACCTTCCTCCGCAGCGGCCAGCACCGCCAGGGCGTTGGGTCCGGCATTGGCGGTGATGGTGGTCCCTTCCAGCGGGTCCAGCGCAATGTCGATCTTCGGACCCTTGCCCGGTGCACCGCCGACTTTCTCGCCGATATAGAGCATGGGCGCTTCATCCCGTTCGCCTTCGCCGATGACCACGGTGCCATCCATGTACAATTCGTCGAACGCGCGGCGCATCGCCTCCACCGCAGCAGCATCGGCCGCTTTCTCGTCGCCGCGGCCGATCAGCCGGGCAGCAGCGATCGCCGCAGCTTCCGTCACACGCACCATTTCCAGCACGAGTATACGATCAAGGTTGGTGCTGGCCGCTGGATTGGCCGCTTGATTAGCCGATGCATTGGACGATGGATTGGCGGAATCGTTCATGGCAAATTCAGTCCTTTGGGCGTGCAAGGTCACGGGCGAATGCGTTCGCGGTTGCGCTTAGACGGGGATGGATCGAATGTCGACAAGCGCACGATGGCTGGCGATTTTCGCGGCTGGCGGCCCGGCGCTGCTGCTGGCAAACGGCGTGACAGCGCAGGAACAACGGCCCGGCCTCACGGCGCAGATCGTGATCGAAAACGCCCAGCGCGTCTATGGCCCGCCGCCGGAAAAGGAACCGGAATGCGCCGCGCAGCAGGGCGATGAAATCGTGGTCTGCGCGCAGGAACAGGAACAGTCCCAGTTCCGGGTGCCATCCACGAGCCAGTCCGATCCTCTTTCGCCAGAAGCACTGAACGATGGCCTGCCGCGTGCCCCCGATGTGTCGGGACCGGGCATTTTTCACGGACCGGCGACAATCGGCGGTCTGTGCGTTCCCGGATTGCAGAAATGTCCGCCGCCGCCCGCAATCATCGTGGATTTTACCCAACTGCCCGAAGCGCCGCCGGGATCGGACGCGGACCGGGTCGGACGCGGGCTGGCGCCAATTGGCAACGAAACGGGAACGGCACCGGGATTGCCAAACTTGCAGGCAGTGCAGGCAACACCGGAAAACTAGTCGTCGAGAATTTTCATGGCCAGAGGCGGCGCGGTCAGACTTTCCGATCCCGCCAGCAATTCCATGGCCCTGCTTACCGCGCTTTGCGGGCCGTGATGGGTAACCATCGCAACCAGCACTTCCCCGCCATCTTGCGCGCGCCCTTTCTGGATCAGGCTTTCGATCGAAACTTGCGCATCGCGCAGGGCTGCGGTTATTTCGGCCAGCACGCCGGGTCGGTCCGTTACGGCAAAACGCAGATAGGTGCGGCCGATACGGTGGCCCGATGCGGCCGGCTCCATCGCCGTCAACCCGTCCATCGGGATGGAAAGCGGGGGGGATCCATCGCCGCGTGCGATATCGATGAGATCGGCCATCACCGCACTTGCGGTAGGGCCTTCGCCAGCGCCCGCCCCCTGGAACAGCAGACGTCCGGAAAAGTTTCCTTCCGCCACGACCGCGTTCGTCGCACCGGTCACATGGGCGAGCGGATGGCCGCGGGGGACCAGACATGGCTTTACTTCCTGCAGCAGGGTTCGCGCACCATTTGTATCCACATCGATATCGGCCATCGCAATCAGGCGGATGACATAGCCCAGCGCATCGGCCTGTGCGATATCGGCAGCACGGATATGGCCGATGCCTTCGCATTGCACGGCGGCGAAATCGATGCGGGTGCCAAAACCGATACACGCCAATATCGCCAGCTTGTGTGCGGCATCCACACCGTCCACGTCGAAAGTCGGGTCGGCTTCTGCAAAACCAAGCGTCTGCGCATCCGCCAATGTCGTGTCGAAATCCGCGCCGGTGCTTTCCATGGTGGACAGGATATAATTGGCGGTGCCGTTCAGGATGCCGTAAATCCGCGCGATCGCATTGGCAGCCGCCCCTTCGCGCAGCCCTTTTACCGCAGGAATGCCGCCCGCGACCGCCGCTTCGAACCGGAGCGCGGTTCCCGCTGTCTCGGCGGCGCGTGCCAGTTCCATGCCATGATGCGCAATCATTGCCTTGTTGGCGGTCACGAAACCTTTCCCGCGGGCAATGGTATCGCGCGCCAGAGCCAGTGCCGAACCGTCCGATCCGCCAACCAGTTCGACCACCACATCCACATCATCGCGCGTGGCCAGCGCGCGCATATCATCGACCCAGTCGAATGGCGCCAATGCCACACCGCGATCCCGGCCCCGGTCGCGCGCACTGACGGCCACGATCTCGATCGCCCGCCCGGCCCGCGCCGCGATCAGCGGCCGGTTGGTTTCCAGCAGGCGGATAACGCCAATGCCCACGGTGCCCAGGCCCGCAAGACCGATCCGCAGCGGGTTCGGCGCCGTCACTATTCCGTACGCCCGGATGCGAATGATCCCAGCGCAGTGCGGACGCTTTGCGGGATCGGCAGGGGTTTTCCGGTTGCCAGATCGACGTGCACGTTGACCAGTTCTATCTGGGCGCGCAGATCGTCGCTGCCTGTTTCAGTTGCACCTGTTGTCGCCCCGATCACGGCCAAGCCCTCGCCTGTTTGACTGGCATCGGTCGCATTTGCCCATCCGTGCAGTTCGATCCTGGTGGTCATGCTGCTGGTGCCGAACCGGGTGGTCCAGGCGCGGCCTTCAATCAATTCTTCGGCGCGGATCGGTTTGCGAAAATCCACTTGCGCGCGGGCGATATGAAAATCCAGCGGCGCCGCAGCGCCCGCGCCTATGTCGCGTATGCGCCAATATTCGCTGATGACCAGATCGGCATATTCCAGATAGCGGGCGTTGAACACCACGCCCTGCGGATCGAGTTCGGCATAGCGGACGCGGAATTGATGGCAAAAGGGTGCAGTCATCGTCGCCCCTTACAGCCAGATATACGCGCTACGAAACCAATAATTCCTATGTCGCCGTAAGCCGCTATTATAAGTCAAAGGTTACGGGTGCAGGCCCCCAATTGCGACAGGACATGCGCATAATCCATGCGCGTGCGATCGCGCGATACCGGGTCGTCCGCCAGGATGGCCTGCGCGGGCAGGGCGCGGGGCAGGAAACAGGCAAGCCGGTACCATTCCAGCGTATCGGGGCTGGGCGCACGTGCCGACTGGTCGACGATTTCGGTCCACGATACGCCCCAGACCGGCGCCCGTCCCGGCGCGCGCAGGACACTCAGCGAAACCGGATCGCCGGTCTGCGTGGCGAGGAATATCTGGGTTTCCGATTCGCCGGCCAGATTGCCGGCAATGGATAAGGCATCGCGAATGCCGGTCACCGCAGGGGGGGCGCCGGCAGCCATCAGTTCCGCCAGAATGGGCCGCAGCCGCGCCTCCAGTTCCGGCGTCCACACCAATTGCGACGTCGGGGTCGCCAGCTGGATCTCACCCGGTTTCCCCGGTACTGCACGGCCGAATATGAGCACATCCTGCTTGCGCAATTTGGGCGCCTTGCCTTTCGCGGTCATCGGCACGTCGACCAGATAGCGCAGCGATTCGCCGATCGGCACAGAGCCGCTGATGAGCGCCGCGGTGCGCGCCTCCACATACAGGCGGACATTGCCCGGCGCGAGACCGGGGGACCGTTCGCGTTCCACTGTCGCCTGTTTGCGAATCTGCGCCTTGACGACAATCTGCGCCGGATCGGCATGGTCCACCAGATCGGCATAGGTGGGTTCGAAGCCGGGATTTATCCCCTGTCCCATTGCGGTACCGGGAATGGCAAACGCCGTTGCCGCCAGCGCCAGGGCAGTCCGGCCGGCCTTCCAAATATGCGTGATTTTGTGTTCCATTGCCGTAATCTGCTCCTGTATCCGCCGGGTCCGCATTACCTGTCCGTAGGCCCCTATACACGCCATCAAGCCGCAATACCCGTGAATTGGGCGTGAACCCGGCGGCGACGCGCAACGCGGACCGACAAACCGTTTGCGCGGCCTGTTTATCATGGCTAAGGTCGCAAGACGTTGGGGACATAACATAATATTAACCTTCCCATCTGGCCCGCGTCCGGGTCCGGTTCGCCCGGCAGGCTTCTGCCATCCGGGGCACTGGATTCCGGAAGGGGTGGACAAGCAGAACATTACTCTGGCAGTCACGGGACTCAAGCAGTCGCAAGAACTGTTCAAGGAATGAGCTGCCGGGCGCAAGCCTGGCGTATTACGATGGAGTGAAGCGACTGAATGGCCTACGCTGATCAACAGATGAGCGGCAATAGGATTGCCGCGCTAATTTTGGTGGCTCTGATCCATATCGGCATCGGTTATGTGCTCGTTTCCGGACTCGCTTACGAAGCGTATCAGGAAGCGGTCGAGCGTGTGACCACCGTCGATATCGAAGATGAGCCTGAACCCGAACCCGAACCTGAAGAACTGCCTCCGCCACCGGACGAAGTTGTGGAAACCGTGATACCACCGCCCTTCGTACCGCCGCCGGCGCAGAATATCGCGCCGCAGCGCCAGACGCAGCGTTCGACGGAAACGATTTCGAGAAACACCGAAGTCAGTCGCCAGCCGACGTTCAAGACGTGTTCCGATGGCAGCCAGGTTCTGGCCACTGCCACCTGCGGTCCTGCGACGAAGCGTTGTCCCGATGGCACGGTCGTTCGTATCAATGCGAACTGTCCGGAGCCGAAAAAGGAAGAGCCGAAGGTTCCCCCTAAGGATGCGCAACCACGGGGCAATCCCGGTGGCTGGGCCAGTGCACGCGATTATCCATCGCGCGCCCTTCGGGAAGAACGCGAAGGCGTCACCCGTTTCCGGCTGAATATCAGCGCGGGCGGCGATGTGACCGGTTGCAGCATTACCGGTTCCAGCGGTCATCCCGATCTGGACGATACGACCTGTAAATTGATGCAGCGTCGTGGCCGGTTCCGTGCCGCAACGAACGGTGAAGGCAACGCCGTGGCAAGCACCTGGGCCAGCGCCGTTCGCTGGGAAATACCGGAATAGGAACTTTGGCCGTCTCTTCGCGGGGCGGCCAGCATTCCCGCACTCATTCTTTTTAAAGCTTCTTTCTGAGAGGAAACCCGCAATGATTACTGAAATACTCGCAGTTGCCGCCGACGGTGCAGCACCGGTCAACCAGTTCGGCTTTTTCGAAGCCATGGAACAGGGCGGTGCAATCGCATGGTCGATCTTCGGCGTACTGGTCATCATGTCTGTCGGATCGTTCTACATCCTGATTACCAAGCTGCTCGAACAGCAGAAGATTTTCAAGCAATACGGCAATGTCCGCAACAGCTTCTGGCGTGCGAACAGCCTGTCGGAAGGTGCGACGAAACTGGAAAAAGACAGTGCTTGGCGCCAGTTGGTGGACGATGCACTTGCCGCCGATGCACAGCACGGCAAGATGAACGATTCGCTGGAAGCGCATGACTGGCTGCATGGATCGCTTGCCCGTTCGGAAGCATCGATCAACGCCAAGCTGGCCGGCGGTCTGCCCTTCCTGGCATCGGTGGGTGCGACCGCACCGTTCGTTGGTCTGTTGGGTACGGTGATCGGTATCTACCGCGCGCTGATCAATATCGGCCTCGCCGGTTCGGCATCGATCGACAAGGTCGCAGGCCCGGTCGGAGAAGCTCTGATCATGACCGCCATCGGACTGCTCGTCGCGGTTCCCGCCGTGCTTGCGTATAACTGGCTGTCGAGCCGCAACAAGCGCCTCGCCGCGAATGCTGAGCGGTTTCTCGACCGATCTGCTGGCCAATCTCAATTCCAAGGGTACGGTCAAGCCGGTCCTGGTATCGGGCAACACGTCCGCTCAGAAAGCGCCTGTGAAGCCGACCACGACAACTGCGCGCGACCTGCTGGCACCACTGCGACCACCGCCACCACCACCGGCGGCGTTCGTCCGAAGCCCTGATCCGATAGGGAGCGGGCTGGATGGCCGGCCCGCTCCTTCGGAACTGTGAAATCACTGTGAAATCTACGCAGGATAGGATGTAAAAAAATGGCTGTTTCAATGGGCGGTGCCGAAGACAGGCCGATGTCGGATATCAACACCACGCCCCTGGTGGACGTGATGCTGGTTCTTCTGATCATCTTCCTGATCGCCGTGCCCGTCGCCATCCAGACGATCGACCAGCTCGAGATTCCTATTCTCGAAACGGTAGAATCCAAGGACAAGGTCGAAAATCTGCTGCTTACGGTGACGACGACCGATGCCAGCGGACGCAATGCTGGCGATCCCGGCTACGAAGGCGCCAATCGAGAGGGCGAATGCCGGGTATATTTCAACAATACGACCCCGGTCGACGCGTCAGAATTGTACGAACAGGCATTCAATCAACTGGATGCGATCGTGACCCGGGCCGGCGGACCGGAAAAGATTCAGGAAAGCCCGGATCTTATTCCGCAGGTTCACATTCGCGGTGATGTCGATGCGCCGTGGCGCTGTGTTGCCGGCACGATCTACAACATTCAACGTGCCGGTTATCCCACCGTGGGCTTCATTTCCAACCCGGTCGATCCCAACCCTGCCTGATAGGGCCGGGACGAAACGCAATCAGGAGTAAGCTTTATGGCAATGTCAGGCGGTAGCGACGACGGCCAGCCGATGATGGAAATGAACACGACGCCGTTGATCGACGTCATGCTCGTTCTGCTCATCATGTTCATCATTACAATTCCGGTCGCGACCCATTCGATCGATATCGATCTGCCGGTTCCCGATACGAGCAACCCGCCAGAGGATGCCATCGACCCAATCCAGAACAAGATCGTTTTGACCCAAAACGATGAAATCTTGTGGAACGGCACTGCAATTTCGATGAACGAACTGGTGCGCAACCTCAATATTACCCGCAACATCGATCCCGAACCCGAATTGCAGTTCGAGCCGGAACCCGCAGCAAGCTATCAGCTTTCCGCCGAGGTTCTCGATATCATCAAGGGGACCGAAGTTACCAAATTCGGTTTCGTCGGAAATGAAAAATATCGCGAATTCAGCAAGTAGCATTCAGTGTTTTTGCAAAAGCTGACAGAAATTTAAAAAGGGGCGGGAATTTCCGCCCCTTTTTTTGTCTAACGTATCCGTCGATATTACCGGGCTACGCCATTCTTCATACGAACCCGCCCCTCATACAGACATTGCCGCATCGGCCAGACTTTCGGCTTCCAGCAACAATTCGTCGTCGATCGCCCCCCCGGCGATTTTTTCGCGGCCGATGACAACCATTACCGGCACCGCCAGCGGGCTGACGCGCTCCAGCTCTACATGGACCACCTGCTGCGCCGAATTTTCCAGCAGCCCGGCCAACCGGCCCACATCGGTCATCCGTTCGCGTGCATCGGCCCAGGCCGCTTTCAGCAGCACATGATCGGGTTCGTGCTTGCGCAGCACATCGTAGATGAGGTCGGTCGAAAAGGTGACCTGCTTGCCCGTTTTGCGTTTGCCCGGCTGCTGGCGTTCGACCAGTCCCGAAATTACCGCCACTTCGCGAAAGGCGCGGCGCAGCAGATGCGAATCCTGAACCCAGTCCACGAATTCGTCGGTCAGAATATCAGGTGACAGCAAGGGCAGCGGATCGCGCACCGGTTTCAGGCCCCACACCGCCAGCGAATAATCGTTCGCAACGAAACCGCCCGGCTGCAGCCCGCGATCTTCCATCCGCCGCGTCACCAGCATGCCCAGCGACTGGTTCGCGTTCCACCCTTCGAATGTATAGAAGACGGTGTAATGCCGTTTCACATGCGGGAAACTTTCGACCAGCAGCTGCCCGGGTGCGGGCATGACCGATCGATAATCCTGCATTTCCAGCCATTCGCGCACATCGTCCGGAAACCGCCCCCAACCCGCCCGGTCGGCCAGCATCGTCCGCACGCGATTGGCCAGATGCGTCGTCAGCGGCATCCGCGCCCCGCCATAGGACGGGATCATCGCCGATTTCTTGGACGCGCGCACGATCACCTCCATATCCTTCACCTGCTCCACTTCCAGACTGGTGCCGGCAAAAGCGAACGTATCGCCCGGTGACAATGCGGCGGCGAAGCGTTCTTCCACTTTGCCGAGCGACCGGCCGTTGCGGAAACGGACCTGCAGCATTTCGCCATCCAGGATGATCCCTGCATTCAACCGATGCTTCGCTGCGTGTTCGGGGTGCGCCAGCCGCCAGCTTCCGTCTTTCAGGCGCACGATCCGCTTGAACCTGTCATAGGCGCGCAGCGAATACCCGCCAGTCGCCACGAAGTTCAGCACACGCTGCCACACATCCCCATCGATCCATGCATAGGACAGGGACGACCGCACTTCCGCCAATAACGCATCTTCGTGAAACGGACCGGCACAGGCGCATCCCATCACGTGCTGCGCCAGCACATCCAGCCCGCCATCGCGGAAATCCTCGCCATCGCGCTGCCCTTCTTCCACCGCATCGACCGCGGCGGTGGCTTCCAGGAATTCGAACCGGTTGCCGGGTACCAGCACGGCCTTGCTCGACTGGTCCAGTCGGTGGTTCGCCCGGCCGATCCGCTGCAGCAGGCGCGACGAGCCCTTGGGCGCGCCCATTTGCACCACGCAGTCGATATCGCCCCAATCCACCCCCAGATCCAGGCTGGCGGTGGCGACCAGTGCGCGCAATTCCCCGCGCGCCATGGCCCCTTCGACCTTGCGCCGCGCCTCCCGCGACAGGCTGCCGTGATGGATGCCGACCGGCAGTTTGTCCTCGTTCACATCCCACAGATGCTGGAAGATATACTCGGCAAGGAAGCGGGTGTTGGTAAAGATCAGCGTCGTGTTGTTCTTGCGCACCAATTCGTAAAGCTGCGGGATGGCCCAGGTTGCGGCGTGGCCGCCCCAGGGTATGCGTTCCTCTACCGGCAGCAGGATTTCCACCTGCGGGTCGGCGCCTGCCTCGCCGATGACCAGTTCGACCGTGTTCAGATCGCCCCATGGCGCCAGCCATTCGCGAAACCGCTCCGGCTCGGCCACTGTTGCCGACAGTGCTGCTCGCTGCATATCGGGTGCGATCGCCTGCAGGCGGGACAGCGCCAGCGCCAGCAGATCGCCGCGCTTGCCGGTGGCGAACGCGTGCACTTCGTCCACCACAATGCGCTTTACGCTGCGAAACAGGTCGAAACTGTCTTCATATGTCAGCAAAAGGGATAGCGATTCCGGCGTCGTCAATAAAATATTCGGCGGTTTGTTGCGCTGGCGCCGCTTGCGGTCGGACGGGGTATCGCCGCTGCGCGTTTCGATGCGCAGCGGCAGGCCCATCTCGGCAACCGGCGTGACCAGATTGCGCTGCACATCATGCGCCAGCGCCTTGAGCGGCGAAATATACAGCGTGTGCAGCGTGTCTGCGGGTGGGGTGTCGCCAAATTGCGACGGGCAGAAATCAGCAAGCGTCGGCAGGAACCCCGCCAGAGTTTTCCCCGCCCCAGTATCCGCCACCAGCATCGTGTGTTTGCCGGCCAGTGCAGCGGAATACATTTCGGTCTGGTGGCTGCGAATACGCCAGTCCCGACCGGCGAACCAGTCGCGCAGCTCGGCTGGGATCGCGGGAGAAGTCGGGGCATTCGCCATCGTGTAAGGAAACGAGCGGTATGGCCCTGCGGTTCCGCGCCAGATTATGGATTACATCGCGTGCGCAGGTTCTTCGGTTGCGTCTTCGAAATTGGCAGTGTCCACGCCTTCTTCCAGCGCTTCCTCGCTCATGCCGGTGAGCTGTGCCAGACGCGCTTTTTCCGCCGCCGTCAGCTGCGCGAAATCACGCTGCGCAGGCAGGGACGCCGTGGCCGCCGCCATACGTTCGCCCATGGTGGTAAACACGCCCATCATGTCCGGCATCGCTTTCATGGTGCTGGCCATCAGCCGCGGGTCGCTGGCGAGCGTGAAGGATTTGCGCGCATAGGATGCACCGGTGTCTGTTCTGAAGAACGCGTTGATATCGGTCAGTTCGCCGGTGCTGAAATGCACCGCATACAGTTCCGTCATCGCGGTTTTCATCACCGGTTCCATGGTGGTCATCATTTCGCCCATCATGGCCGGCATGGTTTCCGCTTCGATCCGTTCGCGTTCCCGCCAGGCGGGGTCCAGAATGGTCAGCGCCTCTTCCGCCTGCGCGGTTTCCATTGCCAGATCGGCATCATACAGGCCGAGCCTTTCGGAAACCTTCGCGGCAGTCGCTCCCTTGTTCATGCCCATCATCGGGCCAAGCATCCCACCCAACAGATTGTCGATCATTTCCGCCATCGCGCCGTCGGGAATAATGCGCGCGACCACTTCCCCCGCCAGCGGCAGCCGGGCCTGCTGTTCGGCAGTGAGCGGTTCTGCGGCAAACATTTCGGCCATGGCGGCAAAAACATCGTCTTCGCTCAAACCGTCCTGTGCACTTGCTGGCTGAGCGGCCAGTGCCAAGGCGGCCCCTATCGAAACACATGTTTTGCGAAACATCGAATATCTCCCCTTTTTCCCAAACCAATCGATCAATGCGCCGCCGGTGCGCCGCGCTCAAGCCCGGATGCGGCAAGCTGTTCGTCGATCTGCGCCATCAGTCTGGCCAGACCCGCATCGCTGTCGCTTTCCGCGCG
This sequence comes from uncultured Alphaproteobacteria bacterium, assembly GCA_963803585.1. Taxonomy (GTDB): domain Bacteria; phylum Pseudomonadota; class Alphaproteobacteria; order Sphingomonadales; family Sphingomonadaceae; genus Pontixanthobacter. The sequence goes on from CAWDNB010000001.1 coordinate 165,308, forward strand.
CGCCACCAGCACATCCTGCGTATTGGACGCACGCAGCAGCCACCAACCGTCTTCATTGGTCACGCGCACGCCATCGGTGTCATCCACTTCGGCCGGGCTGTCCGCAAGCCGTGCCCGCACTTCGTCGATCGCCGCGAATTTACGGCTCTCATCCACCTGAAAGCGCATTTCCGGGGTGTTTATCATCTGCGGCATATCGCTCCGCAACTGCGTAACCGACCGGCCCAGTTCGACCGCAGCGGTCATCAGGCGGACGCCCGCATACAGCGCATCGTCATAGCCGTAATACTCATCGGCGAAAAACACATGGCCGCTCATCTCGCCTGCCAGCGGCGCGCCTGTTTCCTTCATTTTGGACTTAATCAGCGAATGGCCGGTTTTCCACATGACCGGCTTGCCGCCCTGCGCCGCGACATGATCGAACAGCGCGCGGCTGGCCTTCACATCGGCGATAATAGTGGATCCGGGCAGCTTTTTCAGCAGCGCTTCGGCGTAGATCATCAGCAATTGATCGCCCCAGATTACCCGCCCCTGCCCGTCGATCGCGCCGATCCGGTCGCCGTCCCCGTCGAAAGCCACTCCGAAATCGAGCTTCTTGTCCGCGACCAGGGTGCGCAGATCCGCCAGATTGGCTTCCACCGTCGGATCGGGATGATGATTGGGGAAATTGCCATCGACTTCAGTGAACAGCAGATGATGCGTGCCCGGCAGACGCGCCGCGAGTTTTTCCAGTGCAGGCCCGGCGGCGCCGTTGCCCGCATCCCAGCCGATCCGCAGATCCGCAATGGCGGCAGCGGCGGCCCCGTCCAGCGCCTGGATCGGGGCGAGGATGCGGTCCACATATTCGTTCAGGATGTCGCGCATCTCGAACGTGCCGGTTCCGTCCAGCCAGTCGCCTTGTGCCGCCATCCGGCCGAGCTGCAGGATGTCCTCCCCGAAAAACGGTCGACCCTGAAATACCATCTTGAAGCCATTGTAATTGGCGGGATTATGGCTGCCGGTTATCTCGATGCCGCCATCCACGCCTTCCATTGAAGCGGCCGCGTAATACAGCATCGGGGTCGGCCCCATGCCGATCCGCACGACGTCGCATCCGCTGGCGTTGAGCCCTTCCACCAACGCGTGTTCCAGAATGGGGGAACTGACCCGCCCATCATAACCGACCGCGACCTTTGGCGCTGGTCCGGCAGTGCTGCCATCGTCTTTCGCGCGGCGGATCAGAGTGGCGAAACCGCGCCCGATGGCGCGCGCATCATCGGTACCTAGCGTTTCGCCGATGATGCCGCGAATATCATATTCGCGCAGAACGGTCGGGTCGAAAGTGTGGCGCATCGTTCAGTCCTTCGTATTTCGGGATGTATCGTGTTTCGACAGTGCGAGGTGCCCGATGAGCAGATCGCGGGCCTGGTTTGCGGCATGGACCTGTTCGTTCGTGCCGCCGCGATCGGGATGAACGGATGCGACAAGGCGGCGATGGGCCAGCAGGATTTCGTCCCGCGACGCATCGGCATTGATTTTCAGCAAAGCACGCGCGGCCGCAATATCCCTGGTGCGCGCGCTGGTCATGGATGCCAGCTGCCACGGCCATCTGCCGAAGAACATCCGGCACGCGAGGCAGAGGATGATTGCGAAGAACAACAGCTTCGCCATGACTCAGGCCGGTTCCATCTGCGAGGTATCGGCCCCGATTGTCGGTAAATGCAGGCTGGCCAGCAAGCTGCGCATTTCCTGCCGTGCGACCAGATGGCTGGTACCCAGTTCCCCCAGATGCCCCTTGTCGAGCAGCGTCAGGCCGGATGGAAACAATTCGCGATAGATCACGCGTTCGGACAATCCCTTGGCCACCCGGAAACCCGCCCGTTTCGAAAGTTCCGCCAACGCTTTTTCGATCCGCAGCATATTGCGCGCTTCGGTATGCCCGCTGCGGTTGCGCACCACAACCCAGTCGATTTCCTTACGCTGCTGAAGCGCGCGTGCCTTGCGCGTTTCCCAGATCAGTTCGGCGTAGAAGGACAGGCGCCGAACCTTGAACGTCGTCGCGTCCACTTGCCCGATCAGATCGAAATCGACGAAACTGTCATTCATCGGGGTGACCAGAGTATCGGCCCGGGTCGCGGCATGGCGGGCGAGCGTATCGTCCCGCCCCGGCGTGTCGATGATCAGAAAATCCGCGCCTTCGCCATGGCGGGCCGCCAGCGCGTCGAACGCTGCCACGCTGTCTTCGCGAAACACCGTGCAGTCGGCGCCGGGCAGCGAAAGTTTGCGCGCGGCAGTAAAATTCGCGCGGTTTTCGAAATAACGGTCCATCGTGCGTTGCCGGGGATCGATATCGATCGCCGCCACGTTCGCCCCGCGATAGGCCAGTGCCACCGCGACATGGACGGCAGTGGTGGATTTCCCCGTGCCGCCTTTTTCGTTGGCGAATGTAATCCAGTGCGGCGCGTCAGGCAAAATAGCTATCCCGTATTGCAGTTGTTTGCAGCTTGCCGAAAAGGCTAAGGCGGCGAAGTTGCTTCTATCGGAGGGCCGCGGACCGTGCAAACCATCAAACGCCTGCCAATGTTGAGAAACGCGGTCGACACTCTGCGCGGGGGTGGCGGGCGCATCGCCCTGGTGCCGACGATGGGCGCATTGCACGCAGGACATATGACCTTGATGCGCGAAGCAGCGAAGCAGGCCGACCATGTAATCGCATCGATCTTCGTCAATCCTGCGCAATTCGGCCCGGGGGAAGATCTGGAGGCTTACCCCCGCCAGCTGGCAGCGGACGCCGCCATGCTGGAGAGCGCGGGCGTGGCGCTTCTATGGGCGCCGGATGCAGCGGAAATGTACCCCGATGGCTTTGCCACGTCGGTAGCGGTTTCGGGCATCAGCGCCGGGTTCTGCGGGGCGGACCGGCCCGGCCATTTCGCCGGGGTGGCAACGGTGGTGTGCAAATTGTTCAATCAGGTACGGCCCGATAGCGCCTTTTTCGGGGAAAAGGACTGGCAGCAACTGGCCGTCATCCGCGCCATGGCCCGCGATCTCGACCTGACGGCACCCGCCGCGGCAGACATTACCGGCATCCCGACTGTGCGCGAAGCGGACGATCTGGCAATGAGCAGCCGCAACCGGTATCTATCGCTCACAGATCGCGCCGCTGCCGCCACCCTGCCGCGTGCGATGCGCGAGGCCGTGGCGCGGATCGCCGATGGGCAGGATGTCATGCGGGTTCTGACGGCGCTGGAATATGCGTTGCTGGGCGCGGGCTTCGCGTCCGTCGATTATGCGGAACTTGCCGATGCAGCAAGCCTGCAACCTCTCGCCAAACTAGGCGAAGCACCTGCACGCCTGCTGGTTGCCGCGCGGATCGGCGGAACGCGGCTTATCGACAATATGCCGGTGGCCTAAATGCCCAGACGCGCTTTCACCGTTTCGAATGCGGCAATTGCGCGGTCGATTTCGTCATAGCTGAGGCCCGACGACATTTGCGTGCGGATACGGGCCTTTTCCTTGGGCACCACCGGAAAAGAAAACGCGACCACATAGACGCCTTCCTTCAGCATTTCGTCCGCGAATTCCTTCGCCACCCGGGCATCGTACAGCATGACCGGCACGATCGCGTGCTCTCCAGGCAGCAGATCGAAGCCGAGTGCAGTCATTTTTTCGCGGAAATAGGCGGTTTTCTCGGTCAGTTCCACAATCCGCGACGGGTCGCGCTCGATCGCGTCGATCGCCGCAATCGCCCCGCTGACCACCGGCGGCGCGACCGTGTTGGAAAACAGGTAGGGTCGCGAGCGTTGCCGCAGCAGTTCCACCACTTCGCGTTTGGCACTGGTATAACCGCCGCTGGCACCGCCCAGCGCCTTGCCCAATGTGCCGGTGGTGATGTCCACCCGGTCCATGCAGCCGCGATATTCATGCGTGCCGCGCCCCGTTGCGCCGACAAAGCCGGTGGCGTGGCAATCGTCGAAATGCACCATTGCGCCATATGCGTCGGCCAGATCGCAGATCCTGTCCAATTGCGCGATGAAGCCATCCATCGAAAACACGCCGTCGGTGGTAATCAGCTTGAACCGGGCCCCTGCATCGTCCGCCGCTTTCAACTGCGTTTCCAGATCGGCCATGTCATTGTTCTTGTACCGGTACCGTTTCGCTTTGCTGAGACGGATACCGTCGATGATGCTGGCGTGGTTGAGTTCATCCGAAATTACCGCATCGTCCGCGGTCAGCAGCGTTTCGAACAAACCGCCATTGGCATCGAAGCAGGATGGATAAAGGATCGTGTCTTCCATCCCCACGAATTTCGAAATGCGATCCTCCAGTTCCTTATGCTGGCTTTGGGTGCCGCAGATGAACCGCACCGACGCCATGCCGAAGCCCCACCGGTCGATACCCTCGCGCGCCGCAGCATTCACGCCTTCATCCTGGGCCAGGCCCAGATAATTGTTCGCGCACAGATTGATGACTTCGGCATCTTTCAGATCGACCACGGCCCCCTGCGGCGAGGTGATCAGCCGTTCATCCTTATACAGGCTGTCGGCGCGGATCTGGTCGAGTTCGTTCTGCAAATGCTGCTGGAATTTACCGTACATACGCTACACTTCCCAATTCAGGACGACCTTGGTCGCATCGCCCGAAAGCATGGCCTGAAATCCCTGTTCGAATTGCGTATAGGGCAGGCGATGCGTGATAAGCGGTGAAATATCGAGGCCGGATTCGATAAATACGCTCATCTTGTACCAGGTTTCGAAAATCTCGCGGCCATAGACGCCTTTCAGCGTCAGCATATTGAAGATGACCTTGTGCCAATCGATCGCCATGCCCGCTTCGGGCAGGCCCAGAATGGCGACCTTGCCGCCATGGCACATATTGTCGATCAGCGATGCGAAGCCCGCTTCGTTGCCAGACATTTCCAGACCGACATCGAACCCTTCGGTCATGCCCAGTTCCGCCTGCACCGCCGCAATGGTGGTGTTTGCGACATTGACGGCACGGGTCACACCCAGACTGCGCGCCATTTCCAGCCGTTTCTCGTTGACGTCGGTAATCACCACGTGGCGGGCACCGGCATGACGGCAGACGGCAGCGGCCATCATGCCGATCGGACCGGCGCCGGTAATCAACACGTCTTCGCCCAGCACGTCGAACTGCAATGCCGTGTGCACCGCGTTGCCGAACGGGTCGAACAAGGACGCGACATCGAGGTCGATATCCTGATTGTGCAACCAGACATTGGCAGCCGGAATGGCCAGAAATTCCGCGAACGCACCGGTACGGTTGACGCCGATCCCGTCCGCATCGGCGCACATATGACGGCGACCGGCCATGCAGTTGCGGCAGCGCCCGCACACCACGTGACCTTCACCCGAAACGATCTGACCGATTTCGTACCCGCGGACATTGCTGCCGACTTCCACGATGGCACCCACGAATTCATGGCCGACGGTCATCGGAACAGGCACGGTTTCCTGCGCCCATTTGTCCCATTTCCAGATATGCATATCCGTGCCGCAAATGGCCGTGCGCTTCACCTTGATGAGCACATCGTTGATCCCGCATTCGGGTTTGGGCACATCCTGCAGCCACAATCCGGGTTCGGATTTTGCCTTGACCAGCGCCTTCATGCGCAATTTCTGTTATTGCCTGTCGTCATGCACAGATAATTACCGCATTGCGTAATATTTGCCAAGCGTAGTGATGCGCGTTCAGTCCTTGCGCGGTTTGTAATTCACCCGCGGGCCGCGCTGCTTCACCGGCTTTCTTACCAGCCGGATTCTTGCCGGCGGGCTTGGCGCCTTCCCGATCCCATTTGCCGGGTCGAGCCTTCTGAGAACCGAAGCTGTCGGGAGCGGGTTTACCGGCACCGGGGCCCTTGCGATGCGGTTTGCGGTTGCCGCTTGGGCGGCTGTTATGGCGCGCCTGTTCGCGCGGGCCGCCTTCCGATTTTTCGATATGAACCGGACGGTCGTCATCTTCGGACAGAAGCCGTACGCGCAATCGCATCTTCGAACTTGGCTGCGATCTTGGTCGGCACCTGGAAAAATGTTTCGTTCCCGCCGATACGGATGGCCCCGATTTCGTTACGAGTGATATGGCCGCGGCGGCATAGCAGCGGCAGGATCCAGCGCGGATCGGCATTGTGCCGGCGGCCGATATCCATCCGGAACCACACCGTATCTTCAAATCCGGGGCGGTGCCGGTCCTGCTGCGCTTCCTTGCGCGCTTCGGGGGTGTTGGCGATCAGTTCTTCGGGCTGGGGCATCTTGGCACGATGGGATTGCACCAGCGCAGCCGCGATATCTTCCGGCGATTGACTGTCCATCAAACGGCGGGCCAGCGCGCGATCTTCCTCGTCCGCATCGACCGGGGCGAGCAACGCTTCCATCAACCGCTCGCGATCCTGTGCGCGGATGGCCTCGGGCGTCGGCGCGTCGATCCAGTCGGCCTTGATCTTTGCACCGCGCAACATGGATTCGACCCGGCGGCGGCGGGGATACGGGACCAGCAGAACCGCCGTACCTTTCTTGCCGGCACGGCCGGTACGGCCGGAACGGTGCTGCAAAGCTTCCGCGTCGCGCGGCACTTCGACATGGATGACCAGGCTGAGCGACGGCAGATCGATACCCCGCGCCGCGACGTCGGTCGCCACGCAGACCCGGGCCCGTCGGTCGCGCAGTGCCTGCATTGCCTGATTGCGTTCCTGCTGCGAATGTTCTCCCGACAGCGCCACGACGGCAAACCCGCGTTCCTGCAGGGTCGCATGGAGGCGCCGCACCGCATCGCGCGTGGCACAGAACAGCATCGCCGTTTCCGCTTCGTGAAAGCGCAGCAGATTGACCACCGCATTTTCGATTTCGGACGGCGATATGGTCACTGCCTGATAGGAAATGTCGCCATGGCCGCGATCGTCGCCTACCGTCGAAATACGCAGCGCGTCGCTCTGATACCGTTTGGCCAGCGCGATGATCGGTTTCGGCATGGTCGCGGAAAACAGCAATGTCCGGCGGCCATCGGGCGTTGCATCCAGGATTTCTTCCAGATCTTCGCGGAAACCCATGTCCAGCATTTCGTCCGCTTCGTCCAGCACGGCGACCTTGAGCGCGGACAAATCCAGCGCGCCGCGTTCCAGATGATCGCGCAACCGGCCCGGTGTGCCGACCACGATCTGGGCCCCGCCGCGCAGGCTGCGCCGTTCCTTGGATGCGTCCATCCCCCCGACGCAGGTGGTGATCCGGGCGCCAGCCTTGGCATAGAGCCAGGCCAGTTCGCGGCTGACCTGCAATGCCAGTTCGCGGGTCGGCGCGATCACCAGTGCCAGCGGTGCGATACCGTAAGACACGGTTTCCTGATCGCCCAGCAATTGTTCCGCCATCGCCAGCCCGAAAGCCACGGTCTTGCCCGATCCGGTCTGCGCGGACACCACCAGGTCGCGGCCCTTCGCTTCTGCCTGGATTACGGCAGACTGGACGGATGTGGGGGTTTCGTAGCCGCGTTCGGCCAGCGCTTGGCCGAGGACCGGCGGCATTTCGGAAAAGTTCATGGGACTCGCAATTTTGGTATGCCCGCGCCCCGGCGCTAGGGTGTCGGGGCGGGACTGGGGTTGGCAACAGGACCGATGTGTGCTGACGCCGGTTGGGTGTCCTACACGCGAATGGCCGGTTTGGCTTGCCCTTTTTTGTGCAGTTGCGAAGGCGGCCATGTATCGACCCTGCATCGACCCTGCATCGACCCTACATTTGAGGGTTTGGGAGCCGGCAGGCTGGCTCAAATATTGTACGGCAATCAAGATAGGAAAACGGGGCTGGAGTGAGAGTGGATATGTTGGTGCTGGAAGCGGACCGGTCGGTCGAGATCGAAACGATGCTGCGCGACTGGATCGGGGACGACGGCTTCCCCTGTGTCGGCGCGAAATCGGCGATGGCGCGCGATACGCTGGAAATCATGACCGCCAGTCGGATCGACAGCGCCTGGGACGATCTTCGTATTCATGACAGGCTGCTCGACTGGTCGAAGCTTGGCCGGAGCGACCCGGACAGGCTGCGCAGCCTTGCGGTGGTGTTTGCCGGTCCGGACGATCTGGGCGAAGTGGCTTTCGAAACCGCATTGTGGGACCGCCTGCAATCCCTGTCCGACAAGGATCACTGGCGCGGTCAAGATTACGATCCCGATGTCAGCGCCGATCCCGCAGATCCGCACTTTTCCTTGAGTTTCGGGGGCGAGGCCTATTTCGTGGTCGGCCTGCACCCGGCCGCATCCCGTCCGGCCCGGCGTTTCGCCTTTCCCACCCTGGTGTTCAATCTGCATGAACAGTTCGAACGATTGCGGGAGGAAGGGCGATATGAACGGATGCGCGAAGCCATTCTGAAACGGGACGAAGCGCTGGCCGGATCGATCAACCCGATGCTGTCGCGCCATGGCGAAACCAGCGAGGCACGGCAATATAGCGGGCGGGCGGTGACGACGGACTGGCAATGCCCGTTCACCGATCCGCGCGCCGGATCGCAATGAACCGCATCGCGCCCCGCAGCGGCGCCGCCATCGTGCTGGATGCGGGCGACACGCTGCATATCGCCGATCCCGATGGCGGGCAGGTATCCGATCTGGTCGCCTATAATCGCAACGATATTCGCGAAGTGATATCGAATGGGCGGACATTCGATTACGAAGAAACGATCCAGCTTACCACTGGCAACCGACTATGGTCCAACCGGTCGAATCCGATGCTGTCTATCATGCGCGATACGGTGGGGCGGCATGATTTTCTGCTGACGCCGTGCAGCGTGGCGACGTTTCGGCATTTCTATCCGGACAAACCGGAACATCGCGGCTGTTTCGGCAATCTGACGGATGTGCTGGCGCGCTATGGTATCGCGGAAGATATGATCCCCACCGCATTCAATGTGTTCATGAATGTGCCGGTTGATGGCGCGACGGGCGCGTTGCGAGTCGATCCACCCATTTCCAGGCCCGGCGACTGCATCGAATTGCGCGCCGAGATGGATCTGATCGTGGGGATGACTGCCTGTTCGGCCTATGCGTCCAACGGCGGCACCTTCAAACCGATCGACTACCGGGTAATTCCGGGCTGAAACACGCTCAATCCCAGGCTTCGCCCAAAGCTAGCGGGCCATCCCCGTAAAGATAGCCGGCATCGAACCCGGCATAGCGTTCAAGGGCATTCCAGTCATTGGTATAGAGATCGCCGCGGCGGATTTCCGCCAGGCCCAGTTCCCGCAACTTGCCGACCGCGCGGTTGGCATGGACGGCGCTGACACCGCACATATCCGCCAGATCGAACTGGGTGAAGGGTGTGCGCAATGCCCGGTTGTTATCACGCCCGATCAACGACAGTCTCTGATGCAATTCGGCATAATGATGCGCGATCCGGCGCGGTGCGTCCAATTGTTCGAGGATCTGGATCCATTTGCGATGGATGGAAGCATCCAGCAGGGTCGCAAACCACAAGGCGCGGCCGATCTTGGGGCGATCCTGCAACACCTGCTTGAGTTTGGCATGACTGACCATGCCGACTTTGACCGATCCGGCAGCGACCACGCTATGGTCCAGCCGCTTCAAAGCAAAGGCATGCAGATCGAAAAAGTCGCCAGGAACGTGAAAACCCACTATATATCGCCGATCGTTTTCTTCGATCGTGCGGAATGTAAAACCTTCGATCAGCATCATGCTGTAATCGATTTTTTCGCCGCGTTCCACCAACCGCGTACCGCCGGGATGATCGACCACATCGTCGACCAGACCTTCGATATAGGCCAGATCGTCCGCACCCAGATGTTGCCGCACCCTTCCCGCCAGGAAATCCCCTGTTGCAGGCATACGCATGGCTGGACCCGCATCGGCAATGTCGGAAGAAATGGGCATCATTGCATCTAGAGCAACCGACCAAAGGTTGGTCTACTGATGAATGTTAGCCCGATGGAATATTTTCGCACCAATAGCTTATGCATAATTACAACCCCGTACCCGAAAATTTCGCGCTGACGCCATCGCGTATCCTGCGCAGGGGATCGGCCACTATCGGCCGGAAGTCGACCACTTTTCCTGCAGCACCGTATCCCCATCGCGCCAGCATACGGTCCCGCGCCTCGTCCAAACCGTCCGCAGCCGTATATTCCGCATTGCCATCGCGCAGATCGTGCCGGGGGTTTTGCGGTTCGATATCCAGAAACGCGTGCAGCGCGCCGATACAGGTTTCGGGGTTCCGCACCAGGTCTTCATACCGCAAGAAAAGATGCGAATGCAGAAAGGCGGCATCCTGTTCCGCCAGCTTATATGCAGCCAGCGCATATGCCGTCAGTTCAGCTTCGCTGCAGTCGGTCCATTTCTGCAACGCTGCGGCCATGATCTGCGGATGACGCAGCACGACGATGAATTTTGAAAGTGGAAACAATGCCTGCAACAATCGCATCCGCGTCAGATTGACCGGCGATTTTTCCAGCAGCCAGGGTTGTGCACAATCGAACCATCCGCGCCAGTCGGTCCACAACCGATCGCGCGTTTCCATGGTGTTGAGGGCATGGCCTTCGGTATAATGCTGGGCAGGATCGGTCGCAAAATGGCCCGGAATGCCGTGCCGCGCAGTATGGGGTATGGCCCCTTGAAGATAGCACCCTTCCTGTTCCGGCACCGGGGCTCCGGCGATCGCGGCGATGGCGGAATGCTGGCCCAGCAGGCTGGCAAGCAGGCTGGTTCCGGTACGATGCAATCCGGCGATGAATACGAAGCGCGAATGTATATTCGCCGCAGCCGCATCAATCATCGGACGCAAAACCTTCCATCACCGGGCTGTCGCAATTGGCATAAAGATAGTCGGGTTTGAACGCGCCATATTCCTCTAGTCGTGCACGATCGGGAATGGATACGCGCCCGCGTTCGAACTGCGCCACCCCGTCATCGCGAAGCTGGCGCAGCGCCCGGCTGACATGGATGGTGGTGATACCCAGCATTTCCGACAGTTCGAGATGCCGCAAATCGGTATCGAACCCGCCCGCATCGCCCAGCCCGACCATATCCAGGCGATAGGCGATTTCCGCAAACATATGGGCGGCCCGTTTATGCGCGGTCAGTTGTTCCAGTTTCAATATCCATTGCCGATGCATGGCCGCGTCCAGCAAGGTGGAGAACCACAGCACCCGGGACAGATGCGGGCTGGTTTCCATCAACTGGGTAAGCGCGCTGTGCGGCACATAGCCGACTTTCGCCTTGCCCACGGTCTCGATATTGTGATCGAGCCGCTTCAGCGCAAAACAGTGCAGATCCACAAAATCGCCGGGCACATGAAAACTGACGGCGTGGCGTTGGTCTTCCCCATCCAGGGTACGCAGCAGGAACCCCTCGATCAGCATGGTGGAATAATCATATGCTACGGCCACGTTCGAGCATTCGCGTATCGCCATCGACCCATTCGACGCGTTCGACCAGATGTTCCACCTGCGCCCTTTCCCGCGCGGTCATTTCGTGCCGCAGCCGGTTGACCAGAAAACGCCCGGTGATGGGATATGTCTGCAGTTCTTTTGCAACTGCGTCGTGCGTAATGGGCACCGGGTACTCCCTGCTATTCTCGTTGGCTGCTGCCGATGATAACTTTGCGGATCGGCGGAAGCCAAACCACAGGATTAAAAGAAAGATGAACCCGGATCCGGACCCCGGATCAGTCAAGCCGGAATTAATGTTAGAAACAAGGCCCCATCCCTCAAACGATCGTTGAAGGTATTGTCGCATTTGTCAAAGGACCACCCATGAAAATAGCCGTGCTCGCCCATATTCGTCATGCGATCGCGGAACCGTTTTCCGGGGGGATGGAGGCACATTGTGCGGGGCTGTATCAGGGTTTACGCGATGCCGGGCACGACGTGACGCTGTTTGCCGCAGCCGGTTCTACCGATAGCGATCTGGTCGAAATTTGCGAGGCGCCTTATGAAGCAGTGCTGCCCTGGAACCGCTATCGCGGAACACCGCAACTGACACAGTATCAGGATGCGGCATTCGATCGGGCGAAAACCGTAATCCTGAACAGTAATTTCGACGTAATCCACAACAATTCGCTCTATCCCGGCATTATCGAATGGGCTGCGCTTCATGCGATACCGTGTGTGACATCGCAGCATGTACCGCCGTTTAAAACCATGGCCGATGCGGTTGCCGCGGCATCGGCAAGCGCCGCCGCCCTGTTCACCGTAACATCGGACAGTCAACTCTTGCTGTGGGACGGGCCGAGCCGCCGCAATATGCGCTGTGTCCCCAACGGGATCGATACGGATGTTTGGCGGCCGGGGGCTACAGTGGGCGATTATTTCAGCTGGGCCGGACGAATCGTACCCAATAAGGGGTTGGCCGAAGCGATTACAGCCGCACGTATCGCCGGCGTAAAGCTAAGGATTTACGGCCCGATCGAAGATGTGTCCTATTTCACCGACCGGATCGAACCGCTGCTGCGCGACGGGGTGGAATATCACGGTCATGCCCGCGGTGCATCGCTGGCGCAGTCGGTCGCTGGCGCGCGCGGTGCGCTGGTTACGCCGCTGTGGGATGAACCGTTCGGACTGGTCGCAGCGGAAGCGCTGGCGTGCGGCGTTCCGGTGCTGGCATTCGATCGCGGGGCTATGCGCGAAGTGATCGGGCATTGCGGCACCGTGGTGCCACCGGGAGACGTCGATGCGCTGGCTGCCGCGATCGGCAACGCAGATCGGATCGACCGCGCCGGGTGCCGTAAACGCGCCGTCGAGCACCTGTCGCTTGGCGCCATGATTGCTAAATATGAAAGCTGTTATGCTTCCGCTATCAGGGGTGCCGCCGACGCTGCTCCATATCCCGTTATGCCGGATACCGTGCCCGCCGCCGCTTGATCTTCCAGCTGCTGCAGCACGCTTGCGCTGCTCGCATAGGGTTGATGCGCCTGTTGGCGTGTCAGGGCCAGATCGCTCTCGTCCGGATCGCGCAGTTTGATGAAACCATCGCCATGGCGATCGATCAACCCCATCAGCCGGAATGCGCGCAGCCAATGCTGCATCGTCGGTTCGCCCCATTTCTTGCGAAACATTTCGGCATTGGCCAGAACGCTGTCCAGATGATGAACCGGCGGCATATGATGCGGATGATACTGGTGGTAGGATTTGGCACCGCGCACCCAGAAAATCGGAATTTCCTTCGTGGCAATCATACGGCCAAAATCCGTATCTTCCCCGCCATAGCCGACATACGCTTCATCGAAACCGCCGATCTCTTCATACGTAGCGGCAGCAAGCGCGAAATTGAGCGACCAGAAACAGCGATAGTCGCGGCAAGCGCCAACCGGCCCGGCGGGTGGTCCGGCCCGTTCGGAATGTTTGACAGCCACTTTCTCGAATGCGGCAAAATCCAGTTTCGCACCGACCGCACCTTTCGGCAGATAACCGACCTCACCCATGAATACGCCATCGTGTGTTTCCGCCACTGCGCGGTAATCCGTAATCAGTGCGGGTGCAGGAATACAGTCGACATCCTGAAAAATCAGCAGGTCGCCTGACGCACCGCGCGCCGCGACATTACGCGCTGCAGCAAGCGGGATGTCGCGCGATCCCATCACGATCTGTCTGACCGGAAAATTGGTGGCCGGCAGAATATATTCGCGATCCTGCATCACCGCGACGATCAGTTCCAGCGGGGGTTCACCGCTCTGCGACAGGCCGCTTACCAGATTGCGCAGATGATCGTCCCGGCCATGGGCCAGTGTGCAAACGGAAACTTTCACGCCACAATCTCCAGCGCCGGCCGGCGCGTCTCGTCGCCCGCCCATAGAGCCTGAGCCAGTTCGTCGATCCAGACGGCTGCCCCGGACGCTGCGGAATGATCGATAATGCGCCGCTGGGCATCGCGGTCGACATGGTTTGCCGCGTGCCAAAGATGGCGCCAGGCATCTGCATGGCTGGGCCAATGGCGCGATACCGCGGCAAGCCCTTCGCGGTCCAGAACCTCGGCCTTGCACAATTGTTCGTCGAAATACCGCCATTCGGGGACCACGATCCACGGTTTTCCAGCAGCCAACACCATATGCACAGTCGTGTTTCCGCATGACGAAACCACCCGGTCGGCGGCGGCGATCCAGTCTTGCGGATTGTCCACCCAGCCGCGATGAACGAGATTGCCGGGCGGCGTTTCATGCCATTCGGTATGCACCTTGCCGATCGTGATCCATTGCGCGTCCGGTTCCGCCCGCGCGCCCAGAGTGAGCGGTGCGGATGGCGTCCCGTCCCCGCCCCCACCGGCAATCACCAATACCAGTTCGCGGTCTGGATCCAGCCCGAGCGACTGGCGTGCCGTACGCTTGTCGGGAATGCCGGAACAATCGATCCCGACCCCCGAGGCGTAGTGGGTTTTGGCTTTCATCATGGCCGGGCGCGCCTGCTGTTCCAGCGAGATATCGTAGGGGGCAAGCAGTCCCGCCGCGCCTTCGTAAGCCGCCAGATGGCCCGGGTCGTCGCGGTTGCCGTGCTGCAGGACGCAGATATGCGGCACTGAACACAAACGCGCCAGCTGACCCAGTTCTGCCGATACGTCGGTTATGAACAGGGCCGGATCGGCGGCGGCGAACCAATTGGCGATTGTGGCCGTTGCATTGCGGATCGATGGCCAGCCAATCGGCGCGCAATGCACGGTTGCCGGCATCGGCAGCGCCGCCATGGCCGGCGCTTCGCGGCCAGTCGCTTCGAACAGGGACGGTATTTTCACGATTTCTACATGCGGGCCCAACCCAGCAAAGATATCGTCGCGCGCGCAGAATAGAGTGACACGGCGCCGCCCGGCCAGTGCATTGGCGATGGCAGAGGCCCGTTCGGCATGGCCGCGACCTTGATGATGGACGAAATATCCGATGGGCTGTGTGTCGTTCATGATGCTGTCCTGCGCGCCGCATCCAACCGTTTCTGCCGACTGTAATGGGCGAATATTCCTTCCAGCGCCCCGGCCGCATGATGACGCCGCGCCACATAGATATTGGGGCGGGTGGACAGGTGGGAAATTTCCGGCGCGTAATTACCGACCATGACCGCGTTCTCGCACAGGGTCAGCATATCGCTGTCATTGCCGCTATCGCCGATCGCGAAGATCCGGTGGCCATCGACTTTGCATTTCTGCGCAACGTGCTGCATCGCCGGGCCTTTCCCGGCATTCTGTGGCAATATGTCCAGCAGATTTCCATGGCTGGCAATGATCTGAACAGACAGGCCAGCCATTTTCAATCGGTCATGCACCAGCGCCAGAACCGCCGGACTGTCGTAGAAGTAACTGCGTTTGAAATCGCGCTGTTCGTAAATCGGCTGGGGCCGCAGACCGGCAATATCGGTAAGTGCTCTCTCCACACTGACAGGCGCCCAGCCTGTATCGATCGCATCGCTGTAATCGGGATCGCGTTCCAGCCCGGCACGTCCCTGCCAGTAGATTTCGGAGCCGGTCGATGTAATCCAGGCCAGCGGCTGCGGTAATCGCCATTCGCGCACGATCCGCTGCGCTTCGATGATCGAACGCCCGGTTGCCGCCACGAATCCGAACCGCCCATGGCGCGCAAAAAATTCGCTGAGACGATGCGCACCGTCATTACATCCGGTCAGCGTATTGTCGAGATCGCTGACGACCAGTGAACGGACCTGATCCGCAGCAGAGCCATGCCGAACCGTCTTGTTTCTTACGATCGTCTGCGCCAGCGATACGATGCCGTCGGCGTAGCGATCCCAACTCATCGTTGCGCTGTTGCGGCGGCCGTTTTGCGACAGACGCTGCCATTCGGCGCGGTCGCCCACCAATTGCATGATCGCCGCGGCCAGTTTTGTCCGGTCGGTCGGATCGATCAACACACCATGATCCAGCTGCGCGATACTATCCACCGGGCCACCGATATTGGTGGCAATGACCGGCAGCCCGTATGCCGCCGCTTCGCAGATGGTGAGGCCATAGGGTTCGACCAATGCGGGGTTGACGAACACGCCGCCGCTTTCCGCCGCCAGCGCATACAATCCGGCAACCGCCCGGTTATCGTGCTGTTTGGGATAGGCGATACTGCCGTAAAGATCATGGCGGTCGATAGCTGCAATCAGCTGCGTCAGAACCTCTCGCTGTTCCGCTTCCCCGCTATCCAGCCCACCGCGTTGTCCGGCAAGGACGACCAGATTGCAGCTGTCCCGCAAAGTCGGATGCGCACCGAACGCTTCGACCAGGGCGATCAGGTTTTTCTTTCTGACCGGGCGCGCGATCGCCAGCACGATGGGCTTGCGCGCGTCGCGCAGGAAGGGGGCGACCAGATCGCGCGCCGCATCCAGCGCCGCGTCCGAACGCGGGCCGCAATCGATACCGGGCTCCAGGCGGTGAATGGTGTCGATCCGGGCGGAAGGATAAGCGCCGATTTGCCGTTCGCATTCATCGCGCGATGATCCGACTATTGCGGATGCGTGGCGAATGGCGGCGTCTTCTTCGGCAATACGGGCATGCAATGCGGTGGAACCTTCACTGCTCGCCAGCTTGTCCATGCCCAGCGAATGCGCGGTATAGATGAACGCGATGCCCAGTTCCTGTTCGACGCGGCGGGCGACATCGGCGGCATCGGCAAAATGCGCGTGAATGATGTCGGGCAAGTGATCGCGGCTTCGCAATTCGGCAATTAGCGCGTCGCAGAACGCCGACCGGTCCGCAACCAGATCGGCCTTGGCCAGATAGCGGCGATTGCCGCTGTCGATCCGGGTTATCCGCAATTTGGGCCCGAGCCATTCCTGACGCTGGGCATGGATAGCGCCCAGTTCCGGCACATCGAACAGCCGTGTCACAATTTCGCAACTGGTCACGGCCTGGTGCTTCGCAAGCGCCCGCATTTCGCCGAGAATATAGGTGATATGGCCGCCTGTATCTTCGGTAATACCGTAGGATACAGGTTCCCCGCGTAAGCAGCCACCAAGTGCGAGCGAAAGTATATGCAAACAAAGTCCCCTGCGAGAATTCACAGGAGCCTTAACGGATCGACCATGCCGAAGCGGTCCTATTCAAATCTTTGTTATTCGTCGCAAGTCGGACCAGCCAGCTAGCTCAGGGACTGGCGCAGACACGATACGGCCAGCCTGGCCCGTTCACTTTCGTCAGGATAGGTGTTCTTCACGTTTTCCTGCGCGGCATCCAGATCGGCGGTTGCTCCGCCAGCTATCCTGGCATCGTTGCGATACCGCTGGCGCAAACTGGCGAGCATGGTTTGCTGTGCGGCATCCAAAATGCCGCTGTCACGCAACCGCTCTTCCAAGGCGGCAAGAGCCACATCGCAGATCAGTGCGCGATCTAACGGCGTCTCGACCTTTTCGAGTTGGTTTTCGCCAATGGACAATTTGGCAGCTATGCGCTTGTCGGCGGCACTGAACTGAACAGGATTTTCGACCTTTTGGACGGTTCCTGCATCATCCGCACCGCGCGAACAGGCGCCCAGAAAAACGGCAATGGCGCTGACGATCACAAAAGCCGAAGCACGTGTAGACGCAACCATAATTCTCACCTCGATCGCCAAATCCACCAACCGCTGCAGGTACGCGTCTTCCAACCAAAGCCTAGACCGGCTTGTTGAGCAATACCGCGCTAGCCGTAAAGGGGCGTGATAGCCATAACATCCTGTGGGCGATGTGTTTCCATTGCGTGGGGCGATAGAACGGCAACAGCACACGCGCGATCTGCCGCGACAAACGCCGCAATGGTTCGCCCGAGCTCTTCAAGTCGCGCCAGTGATTGCCGCCTTCGATCACCTCGCTGCGAACGACCTTCCAATGGCCGAGCATTCCCGCCAGTTCTTGCGGATTCAGCCGCAGCATCGTGTCGATCGGGTCAGGGTGATAGGGATAGGAATAGGGCACCGTAAAAATCCCGTAGCCATC
Organism: uncultured Alphaproteobacteria bacterium; assembly: GCA_963803585.1. Taxonomy (GTDB): domain Bacteria; phylum Pseudomonadota; class Alphaproteobacteria; order Sphingomonadales; family Sphingomonadaceae; genus Pontixanthobacter. The sequence continues at coordinate 183,181 of CAWDNB010000001.1, forward strand.
CGGCCGAACAAGTTCTCCGCAACCGACCGCAAACGCGGCAGGATCGGTGAGATGTTCAAGCAGATTGGAACAGATCATGATATGCGCGTCGTATGTTTTCAGCCTTTCCCGGAACTTTTCATCGAGCAGATCGCCAACCTCATCTACCCCTTCCGCTTCTTTCAGGTCGCAATGGACGATACGCAGCCCGGCACGTTCAATCGGTGCGATCAATTCATGCTGGATATGCGGCTGCATACGGCGCCGAAACGCATCGGTAGATGATCCTACGTTCAGACACACCGCACCTGCAGGCAGGTTCAGTTCCTCGATCCAACGCGCGATTGTCCGCGCCTCTTCAATTCTCATTGATGCCCCCCTCGAACGCCCGCCTGCGGTTCAGGATGAATTTACAGCTGAACAGCAGCCCCATAACGAATGCGATCTGCGCAATTGCGGCCCCACCTACACCGAAAAAATACAGACACGGTATTGCAGACAGCACAAAAACGATTGTTGCAACGAAATATGCATAAAGCAGGTAAACTGGTTTGGTAAAGGTTTGAACACACATCGAATATGTCGCGCTGACGATCTGCAATCCGGCTGCGGCGACGAGCAGTATCAGCGTGAGATGACCGGCACTGAATTCGGGCCCGAAGATCAGCCGTAGCGCCAATCCACCAAGCATGGCGGCCCCTGCAACCAATACAGCCGTCAGGCCTGCTGCAATCAGCGATACGCGCCGCAAAGTCGCCTTGGCCCGATCATATGCGCGCGACGCAGCCATGGATGCGAATTCTGGAAATAGTACGGATGCGTAAATAATCGTCGCCTTGCGCACGATTCCGGCCAGCTGCTTGGCAACGCCGTATATCCCTGCCGCCTCTACCGATACGATGGCCCCGACCAGCGCGGTATCGCCATTGCTGCGAATGGTATCGCAGCTGCTCATAATGCTGGTCGTCCAGCAATAGGCGATAAATTCGCGCCGGTCGCCGCTTGTATCCGGCCCCGGATCGGCGCCCGCAGGTCCCGCTGTACTTCGCGCCAGTCGCGGTCGCATACCGCGGGACCGCAAAAGATACAGCGATACCGAAAGCTGCACCATCGGCGGCAGGGCAACGACGCCGGCGATCAGCAGGCCATACCACCAGAACGGTGCATCCAGCCCCCAAAGCACAAGTGCCATCGCCAGTTGCAACACCGCTACCGCAACTTGAATCGCGCCCATCAATGCAAAACGGTCGAACACGCGAAACACGGCTTCTGCCGTTTTAAATCCCTGAAAAAATAAACAAAAGGCAACGATTATCGCCGGTTCCGTCAATTCCGTCGATAGACCGACCAGACCGGGCACGACCAGTACGATGGTTATGGCAATCGCGCCAGTCAGCAGCGCGGCCAACACATCAAGCGCCAGGCCAAGCCCTACCAGCCATTCGAACCGCTGCACCTGGCCTGCCTCAAGCGCAGCGACTCCCAGTTTTATGACCGGTTGCTGGGTCGCGAACGAGATCAGCCCGGCAATCAGCAGCGCCAGCGATTGCAACAGAATATACGTGCCAAATTCGGTGATCGACAGGGCCCGCGAATTGGCTGCCGCCGTTAACAGGGACAATAGCGCCGCCATGCCGGTGCCGCTGCCCAACGCCACCAGATTTCGCACTACGCGCCGCCGCATATCGCCCGCTCTGGGTATAGGATTGGGCGCGATGGTCATGAAATACCGTTATATGGTTGGCGGCGTATTGTCGCGCAGCGTGGAATCAGGTGGTGGCCTGCGCCCTTGCCGCCAGCCGCCGATAGAACTGTGCGCGTTTTTCCTCAAGAACTGCCGGAAGATAGCTCCTGCTTTTAGCCAGATCTTCGCGCGCAGCTTCCCGCAGCCGTTCGGGTTTGGTGGCAAACACGGCGATCAGGCCGGCCAACGCGCCTATATCCCCGGCTATGTGAGTGCGGTCCGGCGGCAACAATTCGGGCAAACCGCCGGCAGTGGATCCGATGCAAGCGCACCCGCGGCTCATGGCCTCGACAGTCGCACGGGGCAGACCTTCCTGGTAGCTCGGCTGAAGGTGGACGTCCAGATCGTCAAGCCAGCTGCGCACGCCATCGCCGGAAGGGCGCGTGCCGTCGAAATGGACCAGATCGGCGACCCCTGCCTTGGCAGCACGTTCCTGCCAGGAACCAGCGTCGCCTGCCCCCAGAACCCGATAGTGCACATCCAGTCCGTCCGCGCGTAAGCGTGCCAGCGCAAGGATTGCATCCTGCAGGCCCTTGGACATGATCCGCAATGATGCCACTGTGCCGAAAACGGGCGGGCGCCCTTTTTCGATTGCATCCAGTCGCGCCTGCCGGCGACTGATGAAGCGATCCTCCAGAGCGAGTATTTCCACGTCCGAGACACCAACTGTATCCTCTCGGCAGGGATAGCGCGACTGCAGGAATTCACGCGTAACATACAAAATCTGCGGCGCGCGCGCCGCAATCCGCTGCAAACGCCGCATGGCTACCGGTGCATAGGCCCGCGACATGCGGCTGCCATGGTTACCGTAGCCGTCCAGCGCGCATCCGACGATTTCCCCCGCCCACACTTTGCCGGTTCGCATCGCAATCCCGGCAGCCAGATTGCCCAGATCGCTTGGCAAACGGACCAGCACGGCATCGGCTTTGCGCATTTCATGTTCGATCAGTCGGGACGCGGCTCCCGGCAAACCCAACAAACGCTGCGTAGCTGGAAAATCGTTCACGAGAGCAAATCGTACGCCGGGCAGATCGGAACGCGCCAGATCGCTATCCAGTGGGGCCGGCCCGCCATTGCGGGCGACCACTACGATTTCGTCGAAATCGGCCAGATAGCGCTGCCATACGGTTCGCGGAAACGATCCGACGGTGCGCATTTCACCATCGGGCCCGGCCAGGAACCGATGGTCGTGCACGAAAAGCAAACGGGTCTTCTTGCGGGCATCAATCATCGATCGACGTCTGGTTTTCACGGCCGCGATAGGCGGGCACGCGAAGATTATCGAATACAATATTTTCGCGTCGGTAGCGGGAATCAGCCCATATACCGGCAGCGCCAAGACTGCTTGGCGGCGAAAGTCCAATATGCGATAATCTTGCGCGGCGAATGGCAATTGCATCGTCCAGCCCCGGACCGATATGGAACCCGGCGATGCGGGCATACGATCCCGACACATCTATGGAAATATTGCGCATGGTGCCCAGCTTCGGCCGGTCCTTTTCCACCCGGACGATATGATCGACGGGATAGCCCGCCTGTCCCGAGCCATCGAAGGTCAGCGCAAGATCGATATCCTCGATCCGCGCGGCCGGGCGGTCCGCACGGATGTTGATATCGACTGCCGCTGTCGGCATGACGCCCTGCGAATGCGCGCGCGCCTCGATCGTGATGTCGCGTGCGCGGAACCCCCGAACAATTGCCCCGCGACCTGCACTGATCACGATACCGCGGGTAAACAGAAAAGCGCCGCGATCTACCAGCCGCATTCTCGACAAACGGACATTTTCGACGCGCCCGTGCTGCCAGTCGTAAATAAGCGCGCCCGGTTTCACGAATGCCAGCATCTGACAACGATCGGCCAGCACATTGTCGACCGTCACGCCGTTAACAATGCCAGGCTGAGGAAACTCCGCATTGGATCCAACCTCCGATCCGATGGAAACCGCTGCTGCAAAGCCGCGGACCACACCGTTTCGAATGTCGATATTTCGTGTAGTCGAACCAGCGCCCTTGATAGCGAAAGCATCGTCACCGCCCATGTCGCGGCGCATGGTCGAAGTGAAATCGAAATTTTCAAAACTGTGATCGTGGCCTGCGACGAACAATCCGTTCGAACCCGTCAGTTTCAACCCTGTAAAACGGCAATTGCGTGATTCTGCCCGCAAATAGCCTTGATAGCCGCCAGTCATGGGCCGTTTTTCCAGCGTCAGGCCATCGAACCGGCAATCGTTACCGGATACATCCAGCAGATAGGACGCAGGATTGACGCGCGTTTCCAGCAGGGTCAGATCACGAATGCGAATCTGGCGCGCCGAAGGGGCAATTACGATACGGCAATCGCGCAGGGTGTGCCCTGCGCCTTCGATAGCAATGTTGGATCCGCGCACCACCAGCAATCCGCCGGTCTGATCGCGGTCGATGCGCAAAGTGCCGCCGCCGCGCCGGGCGAGTATATCAAGTTCGCGTTGCAGTGTTACGCTTGCAATTCCGGCGGCGAACGATGGCGCGATACCCGCGTTTATAGCGCCCATGGCAGCGCACGTACCCAAGATGCGTTCGGCAAATGCACGGCGGCTTATTGCCGATGATGGGCATCGGCGCATGGAATGGTCGGATGTCATAATTGGTGATTAGGTATGGCAGCCAGTGGAGTGGCACCAACAGGTGTGCTCGCCGCATGGCGGATTATACCGCTGTCGGACCCTGTTTGCGGGGAAGAAGAACTTTCATTCCGCGTTCCAACTGCCTGATATCCGGCGACCAGATCGCTCAGGATTGCACACAGGGCAGCGATGTCGTTGGTTTCGATTGCTATCTGGATCTTGAACAATTTGCGTTCCAGTACAGGCCAGTCGATCTTTTCTTCTCGCGCATGAAATATCCGTGGATGCGGGGTTTTCAGCGCTTCCGATCCAATCAGCAGTTCTTCGAACAGCTTTTCCCCATCGCGCAGTCCGACCTCTACAATCTCGATATCCCCTTCGGGATTGGCCGCATTGCGGACCGTATGGCCGGACAGTTCGATCATGCTTTGCGCCAAATCGAAAATGCGCACGGGTTTGCCCATATCCAGCAGGTAGACCTCCCCGCCATTGGCTAGCGCCCCGGCCTGGATAACCAATTCGGCAGCTTCGGGTATTGTCATGAAAAAGCGGGTGACATCGCGATGGGTCAAAGTGATGGGGCCGCCCTGCGCGATTTGCTGCTGGAACAACGGAACCACGGAACCGGATGAACCCAGAACATTGCCGAACCGCACCATACTGAATATCGGGCCCTCCGCGACGCTTTCACGATCGGCCATTGCCTGAAGTATCAATTCGCACACCCGCTTGGACGCGCCCATGACGCTGGTCGGACGTACGGCCTTGTCGGTGCTGACCAGAATGAAGCGTTCCACTTTCTCCGCAATCGCCGCCTGCGTACAGTGGAGCGTTCCGAAAACATTGTTCTGGATACCCACAGCGATGTTCGCTTCGACCAATGGCACATGTTTGTAGGCGGCAGCATGATAGACGGTTTGGGGACGCAAGGTACGAAACAGGCGGTTCACTACCGCAATATCGCCCAATGTTCCCAGATAAGGCGTTACGATACAGTCAAGATTGCGTTCCGCCGCCAGTCGGCGCAATTCGATATGGATCGCGTATAGCGCCGCTTCCGTCATTTCGAACAGGATAAGGTGGCGTGGCCGCTGTAGAAGAATCTGGCGACACAGTTCGCTGCCGATCGATCCGCCGGCCCCGGTCACCAATACGACCTTGCCGGTAATCGCTTCGCCAAGCAGGGTGGTATCGGCCACGACCGGGGAACGGGCGAGCAAATCGGTAACTTCGATATCGCGCAAGTCGCTGATCGAAACTTCGCCCGCTACAATAGAATGGAAGCTGGGCAGGGTCTGAACATGGGCGCCTGTCGCCTGCAATTGTTTGATCAAGGCTGCCCGCTTCGTTCGGCCCAGATTGGTCAGGCTGATCAGGACCAGATCGGCTTCCTTGTTGTTCAGTGCATCGATCATCTCGGCAGAGGAAAGAATGGGGGTCCCTTCCAGTTTTCGCCCCTGCAAAGATGTATCATCGTCGCAAAAAGCAACCAGATGATAGCGGGCTTCATGTTGCAAGGACGCTGCCAGTTTACGCCCGGCCATACCTGCGCCGTAAATGAATACGCGCTGCGATTGTTCTTTCGCCTGGACCATTTCCAGTAGCACGAAACGCGCCACTATGCGGCTGACAGCCACGAACATGAACAAGAATGCCGGAAAAATAACGCTGACGGTACGCGGCACGCCATCGATACTGAACAGGCCGAATATTACGATAAGCGGGATGGATAACAGCAGGCAACTTCGCGCAATCTGCGCCAGTCCATGCGGCCCATGAAACCGGAAAAGCGCGTTGTAGACGCCGCGAAACCGGAAAATGCCGATCGCCAGAAGGGACGCACTTACCAGAAATACGAAAAAGCCGGTATTCAGCCAGGGTAGTTGACCCAGACGCAGACTGAACGACACCCAGGCAGCCAGGATACAGCTTACCGCGTCGCTGGCCATGGCCAGCAATCGTTTCGACTGCCGGCTTGTATTCAGAAAACGCGGAATGTTCCCCTGCAGCCAGCCCGACAATTTATCGAAGAAATCTGCCAAAATGATCCACGTTCTTCATCCAAATGGATGAACCTGAAAAGCCAATATCTTACAAATCAATGACATACTACAGTTTCACTGGAGGTGAACGAAACTTAGATATCGGCGATGCCTAAATGTCGCATCATAACACCATTGACGTGGGAAACATCGTAATTCTCGACGCAGCGTCGCCGCGCATTTTGCCCCATCGCAGCGCGGCGCGCAGGGTTAAGCGCCAATTCCCGCATCGCATCGACCAGCGATCCTACATTACGAGGTTTCACCAACAGACCGCTGTCTCCATCGACAATCGTCTGGCGGCAGCCAGGAGCATCGGTTGTAACGACCGCACGCCCCGTCGCCATGGCTTCCAAAACGGTCCGCGGCGTTCCTTCCCGATAGGATGGCAGCACGTAAACGGAACAATCGGCCAACGCAGCCCGCACATCGTCGCGTGGGCCCATGTAATCCAGTCCCGCCTCGCACCATTGCGCCAAATCACCACGGTCGATCCCGTCGGGACCTTCATCATGATAACCAACTAGCGCAAAACACGCGTCCAGCCCTTCTTGCTTCAGTACGGCTGCCGCTTCGGCATATTCGCGCACACCCTTGTTGGTAAGCAGTCGGGCGATCATGAGGAAGCGCGCAGTTTCCGGCAACATTGCAGTCGCAAATCGTGTGGTATCCACGCCTGAACCGTTCACCAAACGCGCCTTGGCCGCATCCTGCAGTATACCCGATGCAATGAAATCGTCTCGATCATCGGGGTTTTGGAAGATAATCACGCGATTGGCCACTGGTCGCGCGTTTCCATAATCGGCGCGATATAGCCGAAACCAGCCGTTGCCGCACCGTTCCCTGCGGTATGAAAGCGTATCCCAGCCCGGTGATGAGAGATACCGAGTCGATGCCGCAATCCTGTGCTGCCAGCGAACCCCAAATGCACGGTTTGATCGTGTAGCCCAGCACCAGATCGATATCATGGCGCTTTATCAAAGTGCGAAGCGCCTTGCGATATCGCCAATCGGCGCGCGGATCGACCCCGGTCCGTTCGAGCGGCACATCATGCGCAACAACGCCCATCGCCTGCAATCGTTGTGCCAACCGTGCCCCGAGGGACGGTGCACTTACATGCACCGTGTGGCCTGCCGCGACCATGCGTTCGAGCAATGCTGCACGAAAATCGATAAGCGATGGCGCAAACGAGGCGTTGACGAGTATGGTGCGCGCAGTCATGGAATTGGCCGCATAAGCACCGCGCGCTATGCTTGCAACCAATGCCGTCATCCGGATTTTGCGACTTGGATCCCTTATGCTGAACACCTCCCTCGCCCCTTGGCCAGCCTTCAGCGAAGAAGAGCAGGACGCGGTCACACAGATATTGAAGTCCGGCCGTGTGAATTACTGGACGGGGGAGGAAACGCGCAGTTTCGAGCGGGAATTCGCGGCGTTTGCCGATAGCGCGCACGGCGTCGCGGTGTCGAACGGCACTTTGGCGCTCGATCTGGCGCTGACTGCCCTGGGCGTGGGTTCGGGCGATGAAGTCATCGTGACGCCGCGCACTTTCATCGCATCGGTATCCAGTGTGGTCACTGCCGGCGCCACACCGGTATTTGCCGATGTGGACCGCAATAGCGGCAATATTTCCCCCGCAACCATCGCTGCGGTTATGACTGAACGCACGCGCGCAATCATTCCGGTCCACCTGGCTGGCTGGCCGTGCGACATGGCAGGCATATTGGCGCTTGCCGAAGGCCGCTCCATAGCGATTGTCGAAGACTGTGCGCAGGCGCATGGCGGACGCATAGGCGGGCGGTCGCTGGGAAGTTTCGGCGACGCGGGTGCCTGGTCGTTCTGCCAGGACAAGATAATGTCGACCGGTGGCGAAGGCGGCATGGTGACTTGCCAAGACGAAACGCTGCGAAAAATCATGTGGTCGCATAAGGATCACGGCAAGGATTGGGACGCAGTGTATGAGCGTAGCCATGCACCCGGTTTTCGCTGGCTGCATGAGCGCTTCGGCACCAATTGGCGAATGCTGGAAATGCAGGGGGCGATCGGGCGCATCCAATTGCGCCGCATCGCCCAGTGGCATGAACGGCGCAAGGCAATTGCCGCGAATTACGCCGCTGCGCTGGCGGCATTCCCGTCCTCGGTCAGGGTGCCCTTGCCTGGCGATGGGCTGACCCATGCATGGTATCGGTTCTACGCCTATGTCGAACCGGACGGCCTCAAACCGGGGTGGGACAGAGATCGCATAGTAAATGCGGTAACCGAACGGGGCATTCCGCTGTTTCAGGGAAGCTGTTCGGAAGTTTACCGGGAAAAGGCATTCGAAGGAACCGGGTATGTCCCTGCGCAGCCGTTGCCCGTCGCGGCTGAACTGGGACGGACCAGCCTCATGTTCCTGACCCATCCGACCCTGACTGACGACGATGTTCAAAACACTATCGATACCGTCGTCGCGGTTGTGGCCCAAGCAACGCGATGAATCACGCGTTGCGGAACGGTGGATGGTTGCGTTAATGGTACGTCCCATGAAACGGGCGTTCGATATGATATGCGCGAGCGGTGCGATTGCCCTGTTGGCTGCACCGGTCGCAATCATTGCGATCATCGTCCGTCTACGGCTCGGCAGTCCGGTCCTGTTCCGGCAACAGCGCCCGGGACTGGACGGCAAACCGTTCGAACTTGTCAAATTTCGGACCATGACGCAGGATCGCGGTGCCGATGGCGTGCTGCTTCCGGATGCGGAACGCCTGCCTCCATTTGGAAAATTTCTGCGTGCGAGCAGTCTGGACGAAATTCCCGAATTGTGGAATGTCGTGAAGGGCGAAATGAGCCTGGTCGGCCCCCGCCCGCTACTCATGCATTATCTTCCCCTATACGATAAGCATCAGATGCGGCGCCACGAAGTTCGGCCTGGCATCACCGGCCTGGCGCAGATCTCGGGGCGCAACGCAATGAGCTGGGAAGACAAATTCGCAGCCGATATCTGGTATGTCGAAAACCGCACCTTTGCGCTGGATCTGCGGATATTGTGGCGCACTATTATGGCGGTTGTCCGGCGCGACGGAATTTCTGCCGATGGCCATGCGACCATGGCCCCTTTCACGGGGAACAAGCCATAATGACCAGTGAAATTCTGGGAATATATGGGACCGGCGGGTGCGGGCGCGGGATTATGCCGCTGGCGCGGCAACAATATCCCGATCATCGGCTGGTGTTCGTCGACGATACGCCCACAATGGATTATTGCAATGCGGCCGCCGTAATGACGTTCGGCGACTTTGCGGCGAACCCAAAAACGCGGATTGCCCTCGCCGTTGCGCAACCTGCCGTGCGCCGCCAACTGGCCGAAAAGTGTGCCCGGGCTGGCGTGTCGTTTTTGGACGTTGCAGCGCAGGATCTGATTGTCATGGACAATTCGCGATGGGGACCGGGCGCCTTGCTGTCACCCCGCGTGACAATTACCAGCAACGTCCGCATCGGGGCGCATTTCCACGGCAATCTGCATTCCTATGTCGAACATGATTGCGTAATCGGAGATTTCGTTACCTTTGGACCGGGTGTGCGCTGTAACGGTGCAGTCACTATCGGAAGCGGGGCGTATATCGGATCGGGCGCAATGATCCGGCAAGGCATTACCATCGGCGCCAATGCGGTGGTGGGAATGGGCGCAGTTGTGGTGAAGGATGTTGCGGCGGGTGTTACGGTGGCGGGCAATCCAGCGCGACCATTGGCGTAGTTGGCGGCACACCGTAAAACCGCCCGAACGTGCAAAAACCGGTATCGATGGAAAAGTTCACAGGCGCGAAAGCACGGCTGACAGGATAGAAGAAGTGCGGTTGCTTCGACCCAGCCATCCTTTTAATAGCGTTCCGCGCGTCCCCCGGAGAATTCTGCATGTCGTTTCGCTCTACCCTTTCAGCCTATACTGTCGCTCTGGGTAACAAGATTTCTCCCACATATCGGGGCTTGCAATCCGAAATTCCGGAATTGACGCCGCGCGACACCGATCTTCTCAATGCCGTTCAAGGGCTGTCGATGACATCGAAGATTGCGCAGTGGGAATTTATCCGCGCCCTTCGTGATTTGCACGCGCGCGATGTGCCGGGCGATCTGGTGGAATGCGGCGTCTGGCGCGGCGGCAATCTGTGCCTTGCCGGACTGGTGCGCAAGGAGCTGGGTTTCGACCGCACGATCTGGGCCTATGACACATTTGCGGGAATGACCGCCCCGACCGAATTCGATAACAAGCCGTTCGACGGTGTCGATACGGCCCAAAAGTTCACCGATCTGGAACGCGATGGACATAATGAATGGTGCTATGCCGCAATCAAGGACGTGTCCGATAATTTCAAGCGTGTCGTCGGTAGCGATACGGGGCTGAACCTGATCGAAGGACCCGTTCAGGAAACGCTTCTCGATGCGAACAATCTACCGGAAAAAATCGCGATGTTGCGGCTGGATACCGATTTTTACGACAGCACCAAGGCTGAAATGGAAATTCTCTATCCGCGCCTCTCGACAGGCGGTATTTTAATCATCGACGATTACGGTGAATGGGCTGGCGCGCGAAAGGCGGTAGACGAATATTTCAACGATAGCCGGGTCTGGCTGCAACGTGTCACGCAATCGGTCCGCATGATGATCAAGCTTTGACAGGGTAAATGCAATCCATGTCGGCCTTGAACGCATATGGTGCAAAGCCGGGTGGCAATGTCGTGCCCGGCACTGGTCGCCGCAGCAGCGTTGAATCGCAGACATCGATCCCTCGTGCATTCCAAGTTGCGGTCCTGCTGTTTATTCTGCTTACGGGCGTATTTCCTCAGATTCTCCAGGCGCTGATCAACGGTCTGGTCGCTTCCAAAGCCAGCTTCACGCTCGCTCTGCTGCTTGGGCTCGTCTATGATCTCTTGCGCGTTGCCCCGTTGATCGTACTGGCGCGCCATCCGGCAGGTATCCTGCATCCGCTGATCGTGGCGGTGGTGGTATGGCCGCTGCTTTCTATTCTGCCGACCCTGATCGACACGTATGGCGGGTATGCCGGATTACTTTCCGGCAATCCGCTACGGGCGCCTTATTTCATGGCGATTGGCTGGTTCACGCCGGACCGGATGTGGACGGAGGTTATTACCTATACCATTTTCCAGATTATAGGCTTGCTCAGCCTCTATGCCGGTTTCGCCTTCGCGCGCAACACCACTGCCGCACCGCTGAATATCTTTGCAAATGTCGATACAAAACGGTTGCGCGCCATTTTGATCGGTATCGTAATAGCCAATATGATCGGGGTTATCCTGTTTATCGAATTGCGCGGCGGCCTGGTGGTGCATGTCATGGAATTATCATACGGGCGATTTCGTGCGCTTGCAGGTTTGGGCCCACTACTCGCGCTGTTCGATATCGGGTTTCTGGCGATGCTTTTATGGGTGTGCACACGCCCCCAGGATGCACGCAGCCTGGCCTTTATAGGCTTGTTGATACTGGTGGCCGCGCAACAATTTCTTGTGGCAGGATCGCGCGCCGCAACAGTGTTGACGTTCGTCCTTGTCGGGCTGGGATGGGCGATGGCCGCAAAGCGTGTTCCGTGGAAGCTGGGACTGGTGCTGCTGCCGGTGGCCTTTCTATCGTTTGGTGCCTTGAACATCATCCGAACGGCAGGCCTGTCCAACACGACTGCAATCGATGCCGCACAAAACGCCGATCTGGAATCCATTCTCGCCAGCTCGCAGGAAGATTTCGAGCTGCGGCAAGCGTTTGCGGGGACCATACCGGTAACCAGCGATGCAATGCGCACGACAGGTCCGATGTGGGGTTATACTTACGCCGGCGCGGTTTTCGCAGTCGTACCGCGTGCATTATGGACAGACAAGCCGCGCGGACCCGGATCCCTATACGCACAATATTTCATGGGTGAAGCAGTAGAGGGGACCGCCATACCGATTGGACCGGTCGCGGAAGCCTATTGGAATTTTCACATTCCCGGCATCATCGCCATATTTACGTTTTATGGCGTAATCTTGAAATTCGCCTATAATGTCTATGCCCGAAATCCGCAAAACGGTATGGTCATCGCCGGGTTCGTGCTGACGGCCACTCAGTTCGGGGTTTCCACCGATCAACTGGTTGCTTTCCAGCAGATGCTAATCGCGTCGGCAATATTACTGGGTATTATATTCCTGTTTTACCGCGGCGCCTTCAGCGGCCAGGCACGCGAACACGATTTGGCCCTGCCTCGTCCGGCCCTTCGATAAGGTTCAGTTTTTCCCATGGTCGATCATGATGACGGTCCGCGTCCACGCATATTGCATCTTTTAAAATGGTTGCCACGCGGTGGTATCGAAACCTGGCTGACCCACGTTTTTACGGCAAGCTGCGGCGGGCCATATCAACACGAAGTTCTGTTGATGCAGGACGAAATCGGACCATACGAAGCAAAGGTTCGCGCAGCCGGAGTTACGATCCACACATTGCCGATGAATAACCGGGCGCGCTGGTTTGCCGATCTTTACGGCTTTCTGCAGCGTGAAGGGCCATTTGCCGTTTTTCATGCGCATGTGGATTCCATCGTTTCCGGGCCCGCATTGGCGGTAGTGCGCATGGCGGGTGTACCGGTGCGCATCATTCACAATCATGCGGCCCGAAGCACCGGAGCCGATTACCAGAAACTACGATACCGTCTGCGTGAAGGCCTCGGCAATACGCTCGCGATGCGAGCCGCCACGCATGCTATCGGCATCAGCGATCTTGCTATGGCACACCTTGCCGGGCCCAACTGGCCGGACAGTGAAAAGTGCAGTATACTGCTGTACGGTTTCGATTATTCCGCTTTCGCCGATGCCGCTGCGCGGGCGCAGAGTATCCGTGACAGGTTCGGCATTGCGCCGGGCGCGTGCGTCGTCGGTCATGTCGGCAGGTTCGATCCGGTCAAAAACCACGGCTTTCTCCTCGCCAGTTTCGCGGCTTTTGCCAAAATGAACGATTCTGCTGTCTTGGTGCTGGTCGGCAAAGGGCCGCTGCAGCAGCATTATGAAGACGAGGCACGCACCATGGGAATTGCGGATCGTGTTCGCTTTGTCGGCGGAACGGACGACATTGCTGCTTTCATGAGCCTGTTCGACGTATTCGTGCTGACTTCGTTCAGCGAAGGATTGGGCATTGTATTGCTGGAAGCGCAGGCTGCCGGCACACCGGTGCTAATGCCAGAAAATATGCCGCAGGAAGTGGTGGTTATCGATGATATCGTTACGCAATTGCCGCTGGAAGCCGGCGCCGCACAGTGGGCAGAAGTGATTGACACGCTCACTTCGCGGCCCGCGCCCGATGCAAAGGCGGCACTTATCGCGGTAGAAAACAGCGTCTTCGGTATGGAACGGTGTGTCGCCGATCTGGAAGCGATCTATGCGCGCGAAATCGCGCGGGCAGATTGATGATACCGGATGACGGCAGCATCGCATTAGACAAACCCGGCATCCTGTTTGTTGCGTTGCAGACGGGTGCGGGCGCAAACGGCGGAATTGCCAGCATGAGCGAGATCATCCGTTCGCTTGAAAACTATCGGCCGGTTATTCTCACCAACATCGCCAGCCAAACGACACGAGACTGGCAATCCGCTGGCATTGACGTGCATATCGTCCCCGAACAGGCACATCTTGGTGTCAGACACGCCCCCCTGGCGGCCATTGCGGCCTATATACGCTATTTCATCGCGCTACGCCGGATCGTGCGTAATGGCGATATCGGGCTGGTGCATGCCAACGACCCGCTCGCATTCCAGCTTGCGGTTGCGGGCACTAAAACCATGCCGCATGTCCGCCTGCTGTTCAGTATGCGCGACACGCTCGACCCGGCCCGTGCGGTTCCGCGGCGAAAGTTCAGTTGGTTATACAAGAACGCGGATCACACATTTTTTCTGTCCCACGATATGCGCGATCGTTGGGCCTCCATAGTTCCGGCAGCAGGTCTGCGATCTTCGGCGACTTTCTCGGTGGTGGATTTCAACCGTTTTCACCCCGCACCGCTGAGCCGAGAAAGGCCCAAAGTCGTGCTTGTATCCGGGGTGATCAGCCCAAAAAAAGGCCAGTTGCGATTTTTAACGCATGTCGCGCCGATACTGGCAAAAGCCGGCATCGTAACCTGGCTGAGCGGCGACTGTCCGCAAGGGTCCGACTATGCCCGGAAATGCCGTGAGGCAGCACGACCGCTGGCCGATAAGGTTCGCTTTCTCGAGTATCGCAGTGACATGCCCGAACTCATCGCGCGCGCCCATGTCGTGTGCATATCTTCGCGATATGAAGGGCTGATGCGAACCATGATCGAAGCGGTAAGCATGGCCCGCCCGGTCGTGAGCACCGATGTCTCATCGGCTTCGGAAATCCTCGAACAACCGGATCGTCGCGCAGGCTACGTCATGCCGATAGATTTCAACGCGGATGTGGCCAGGACTATTGTTCGTCTGTGCGAAGATGAAGAACACAACCGAATGCTGGGGGCCAATGGTGTCATGATAGCGCGCGAAAAATTTGACCGCGCGCGCGTGATCGAAGCGTATGAGAGCGTCTATGACAGCTTTGCGATGACAGGCTGATGGACGTTTATCGCGGCCTACCTGCCGACACGATCCGATCTTCCGCCCGCTCGAACGGTGACGTAGCATTGGCGGTGGGATCATAGGTCCGGTCGATACGGTTGCGAATCCGGTTTTCGATACGGTTCTGCACCCGGTTGCCGACCCGGCCGAGCGGTTCGATGTTCGCTGCGGCGTCCTGCACATCCTGCCTTTGACCCACTTCGCCAACACCGGTCTGCGCCGTGCGTCCCGTATCGGGATTGGCTATTTGCGGCATCGGTGTCGCAGCCGGCTGGCCATCCGATGAAGGGTTTTGAGCCTGACCCGATGTAGCGGACATGGCCGATATTATTGCAAATGAAAGAAAAATGCGTAGTCTTCTCATGTTGCTAATTCCCGCTACGCGACAGTCGCGCTTCCAGAATCTGGCCGGAAACACCGGAAATCTTATCCGATGCGCGAGCGGTCAGTGTCAGCTCCTGCTGCACGCATCCTGCCGGGACAGTGAATTCGCCGGCGAATGCTCCGTTCCCGCTGCCCGTTCTCGGGACGGTCACCCGGCCCAGTTCGCGCCCGTCCTGGCAGGTAAGCGACCAATAGGGCAATGTGCGATCCGGCTGATCGATACCAGCACTGCGGCCCTGCAGCCGATAGGTCCCCGGCAATAGCAACTGGGTTTGCTGCAGCAGGATGCCGCTTGCTCCGGGAGGCGCGGAAAAGTCCATCAATCCCTTGTCGCCATCCCGTAATATGGCCGCCGACAGATTGCGATCGCGGCCGATCTGCCAGTCGAACATGGCGCGAACTTCATCCATCAATTCGAACTGCGGGTCGCGCGTTCCATCTCGTTCGGCGCCAGCCCTGAACGATTGGTAATATTCCCAGGCTGCTTCCGGTTTCCCTCTATTGATCAACGCATTGACGATTCGTGCCCGGTCGGCATTTTCCACTGGTAGACCAATGCGCTGCCCTTCGTTGAAAAAGCGGATGGCCGCTTCGGGTTCGGCCGCATTCGTTCCGACATGGTTGACAAATTTCGCTGCCCATTCCGGCTTCGTCGAGAGAATTTCCAGCAGTCTGGCCCGGATACGCGGTTCCGGCAAAGCGGATGCCAAGGTCGGAAACAAGACGCCCTGCGCTTCGTACGATGTGCGTAACGCCACATCATAATTGCGTAATGCCTCATCGACATCACCGCGGGTGACAGCGTTCTCTATGGCCCAAATGCGCGGCCGCAATTCGCGGCGCGACAACCTTGCGGAATGGGCAAAGATCCGATCGGCTCGTGCATTGTCGCCGCGCAATTGTGCCTGGAACCCCAACACCGAAAGTGCTTCCACAGCAGTCGGATCAGCCAGCAACGCATTGCGGGCAAGTTTTGCGCCGGGGGATGTTTCAACGCTGTCGGGACGCAGCGCGAATTCATCTTCTGCATAAACAGAGGCAATGCGCCCGTTTCCAAGCGACAATGCGTAAGCGGCCTCGGGGGCCGACTTGGCAATCACGTTGGAAAGGCTGGACAAAACGCCAAGACCCGCGAGAACTGAGAGCGATCCTGCTACTACGGTCCGGCGCACCCAACCCCGGCCATTGTACCCGCCGCTATTGGCCCTGCTGCTATTGGCCCTGTTGCGCCGCCTTTTGGTCGATGCAGCCATCAGCCGGCAGGTACTGCCTGTTCGCGCCCGTAATCGTAGCCGTAATCATATCCATAATCGGACTTGTCGGATTCAAATTTGGTCAGAACCGCGCCGAACAAGCGGACATTGGTAGACGCAAGGCGTTGCACGGCGATCTTCACTTCCCCCAGACGGATACCGTGCGATTCCACTGCGTAAACAACACCGTCCACGTGACTGGCAATGAGCAGCGCATCGGCCAATCCCATAACCGGCGGCGAATCCACGATGACATGATCATATTGCGCCAGCAACCGTTCCACCAATTGTCGCATACGGTTGCCGGTCAGCAATTCGGCAGCATTGGGCGGAATAGGGCCAGCGGTTATTGCAGGAATTTGAAACTCGCTCATTTCGAAAATCAGCGCGTCGAGATCGTCATCACCCGACAGGAAATTGCTGAGCCCGCGTTCATGTCCGACACCGGCCAGATGATGGACCGACGGAGACCGCATATCACCATCGACCAGAATAACCCGCTTCCCGACCCGAGCCAGCATCGTGGCCAGTGCGAGCGCAGTCGTAGACTTGCCTTCCGCCGGACGGGTCGAAGAGACCGAGAAGGATCGCGGCACACCGCTTTGGGTCGTGAAGCCGAGATTGGTCTGCACCGCCATATAGGCATCGACCAACGCCGATTTTCGATCGAGCAGCGCATCTTGTGGCCGCTCGTCATCGCCGATATTGGGCACCGTACCCAAAAGCGGCAGCCCAAGGCGGCGTTTCACCTCCGCAGGATCGGCAATCTGTTCGTCCAGATGTTCCAGTGCGAAGGCGATGATCGCGCCCAATGCCGCACCGACCAGCAACGATAGCGCCAGATTGAAAATCAGGTTCGGGCTTGACGGTGCCGTAGGCACTTCCGCTGTATCCACAATTGCAACGTTATTCACGCCTACGCCGGCAGCGACGCCGATTTCCTTGAACCGTTGCAACAGGCCATCGTAAAGTGCACGATTGGTGTCCACTTCCTGTTGGTAAATATTGTACTGAATGGAGCGGCGACGCGTATCGAGAAATTCGCCTTTCAGCGCGGCAACTCTCTGTTCCAGTGCTTGCTCGCGAGCCTGCGCCTGTTCGAATTCCCCGCGAACCGACGACGACACCCGGGCTTCCTCCCGCGCGATTGATCGGTCAAGATCGCTGATCTGCGACTGGATCGCCTGTGCCGCAGGATAGCCCGGCTGGAAACGAACCATCAGTTGCTGGTATTCCGCCGCCAGTTCGGCCCGCCGCTGGCGGAGATTGCCGATTGCGATATTGTTCAATGCTTCCATCGAACTCCCGCCGTTTCCGGCGCGGCGATAGCGCGCCTCCGCTGCGATCCGGACAGCAATTGCTTCATTCAGGGCCGTATTCAGCGAAGCCAGATTATCGGCAACAATCGATCGTTCCTGCGTCGTGGTGCCGTCTCCGCCCGATTGCGATGGCAGGTTGATGATCTGTTCGCTGGAGGCATATCCAACCAATTGCCGCTGCGATTCATCCAACCGTTCCTTGAATTCGGCAAGCTGCCGCTGGAGCACTTCACGACCATAGGCTGTCGATTGGACTTTGCGTTCCAGATTGGATTCGATGAAATTTTCCGCCCATGCGTCTGCCACTTTTGCAGAGAGCCCGGCCGAAGGACTGGAGAAACGAATATTAACCAGGCTGGACAGACGAAGGGGTTCGATATTGACGTTGTCCAGCAGGATTTGACTGGCAACGCGCAGCCGCGTCGCGCGCCCTTCCGCAGCATAGCGGCTGTGGACCATCTGGAATGCGGGACTGTCAGCGTCGCCCTTACCGAACATTTCGAAGAATTCAGGATCGTCGACCAGCCCAAGATCGCCAGCGATCCGTTCGGCCAGCGATCCCGCGCGCAGCAGACCATATTGCGTCTGGTAGAATTCCTGATCGCCGGTACTCACTTCCCGTTCCAGCCCCTCGAAACTGGTCACCTGATCCGATTCTCGGGAAATTTCGATGGTCGACCGGGCGGTATATTGCGGGGTCAGCAGCAAGGTCACGATCATGCCGATAATCGCGCAGGCTGCAATCACACCAAGAATGACCCATTTCCAGCGACGGATAGTACGCAAATATTGCTGAAGAACCGACGGCCCCTCATCTGAAAATGGCATGGCACCACCGCCATACGGCGATGCGGAAGCGATATCGCCATCCGGGTATGAGGCTGGAGAGTTCATAGGTTCTATCAACGATTATCGTTGCAAAATAGCTATTATCGGCGCCGCCAGAAGCGGCGCCACGCTGACGAAATCGCGGAACATCCGGCGTTGGGGACTATCACCGACCACGATCATGTCATTCGCATAGATCGGTGGATCGTCATACACCCCGCGACGAATAGCGGATATGTTGTACAGCCCGGCTATCTTCTGCCCTTCCACGGTCCGCAGGATTACCACATCATCCTCATCCGCAAATTCGGTAAGACCGCGCGCAGATGCCACGGCGCGCAGCAGGGTCATCTGGTTGGTTACGGGATACAGCCCGGGTTCGGTAACTTGCCCATCTACCGTCACGACCTGACTGACCGAACTTACGATATTCACCGTAACATCGGGATCGCGTACATATTGCTGGCGCAACAGATCTTCAATTCCGCGGGCCAATTCACTGGCGCTTTTGCCGTTGGCATCGACCGTGCCGATAAGCGGCATGGCGATACGACCGCCGGCATCGACTTGCATCTGTCTGGAAAGGTCGGGAACTCCGAACACCGTCACCGTGATCGTATCAAGCGGCCCGATCAAAGCCAGGCGGTCCGCGGCGGTCAGGTCGGTCCGTGCCGGTGCAGGAAGGATGGATGCGCCTTCCACGACCGTCAGACCCGGCGTGGTTCGGACTGTAGGCCGGTCGGCACACGATGCCAGCAGAAGCGACGTCGCAACGAGACCCAGCAAACTGCGCATATCGGCAAATAATCCAATGTTTTCGAAAGACGGTCCTCTATATAACGCGAGGCTAGCGAGGTAAAGCGTTAGCCACGAACCGTGCCTGGTACGGGGCGATCGACGATCGACCGCGACAGCCATACGCCAGCAAGTGTCGCTACTGTCATGATGATCGGGGTCCGCGCGGGATAATCGGTCATGCTGGCGATCAAGATCAGGGCAAAGACTGAAAAGCCGATCCAGGCGAGCGTTTGCCCACCGTGCATACGGCGAAGCGTCAAGCCGGATCTGAGCCACCACCATAGCGTTCCACCCAGCAGGAAGGCCGCCGGTAGACCGCCATCCAGAATTACCTCGATCCAGTCATTATGGGCATGATTGAGATAGGAAAACTGGAGCAGCGCGTCGGGCTCCACGATCCGATAGGCTGCATCGAAAGTGCCGAAACCGGCACCAACCGGAAAATAATGCGCAGTAGCACTGGCAATATAAGGGAGCACCTGCGTCCGCAATTCTTCGCCCATGCCCAGGTTCATCGCGCGGTCCAGCGACATCGCGCGGCCCAGCAAGAGTGTCGATAGCACTGCAAGTATCAACAGCGCGATCATGCCGACAATCCATGCAATTGCCGTTTTGCGCGGGAGTTGTGCCAATTCGCGCTTCAGCCCCGCACGCACAATGACAAGGCCGAACACAATAGCCAATACACCGACGATAAGCCCCATCCGTGATCCGGTGGCCAGAATGACCATCAGGAAAAACGGTAATAAGGACAATGACAGGATCGCTTTCCACCGTGAAATCTTTCTGCCGTGAAATCCCCAGCAAGGGGCCAGGATGCAGCCCATGGACACGAACAGCGCAAAATGGTTTCGGTTGGCAAAATTCCCGGATACCGAACCCGTAACATCGTTGATCAGCGGGTTGTCGAAATGCGCGCCGGAAAATTGCAGCAATCCGATCATGCAGCCTGCAACGATCAGGGCGAGCAACAACACAGCGATATGCCACAATTGGTCGCGCGTAAGTCTGATCGCCAGAATGAGGGTTGCCACAGGGACAATAAGGGATCCGAGCGCATTCAGAGTGGCCCCGGGGGAGATGGATATCGGCCGCCACGGCTGCGGCAATCCGGCAGCTTCCGCAGTCGCAGACAGCAAGGTACGGCCGGGCAGAGCCGTCCATATAGCGGGCGGTAGCGGCACCAGCTGGATAGCGACCAGCGCCAGACACAATCCGACGATGACTGCTATCGGCCCCGCGCGCTGCCATTCCATCTTGAACGACGGCGTGGGGCCAAATATTGCATAAACAATAATTGCGCCCCAGGCGAAAAACCGTGCGACGACCTGTCCGGCGGCATCGGCACGTGACGCTCCACCGGCGAGCCATAAAATCACGCAAAAAATTGCCAGCAGCCAGAATGCCAAACGGGCATCTTTGTCGGGTTTTTCGCGTTCGCTGCGGGGCATGGCCGTCGCTTAACGCAATGTCGCGTCGGGGCAAAGCCTCTTATCCTTGGCGCCCCGCCCCGCCCATTGCGCTCATCGCGCCTATTGCGTGCCGCAGCCCAGGCGGCGCCTATGACCCGCCTGAAATCGTTTCCAGCTGCTCGCCGAGATCGATCCATTCCGCTTCCGCACGTGCGAGCCGGTCGGTCAGCTGCGCGTGTTTATCCGCCAATCGTGTCCGGGCTGCGGGATCGTGCGCGGTCATCGTGCCATTCGTTCCGGTCGTGCCGGCCGACGCCATGTGGTTCTCGCTGTCATGCACGCGCAGCTGTTCCTGCAACCGGGTCATGGTCTTTTCGACTTTCGTCATTTCCGACCGAACGTATTTGATTTTCGCATCTGCTTTTGCGGAAGTGGGTTTTGCAGGTTTCGCCGAAGTTTTCTGGGCGGATTTCTTGGGCTGGTTTCGGCCCAGCACGAAATCGATGTAATCCTTCATGCTGCCATCGTAATTGCAGGCGGTGCCCCCATCCACCAGGATCAGCCGGTCCGCCGTCAGTTCCACCATATGCCGGTCATGGCTGATGAGTATGACGGCGCCCGTATAATCGTTGAGCGCCCGGATCAGCGCCTCTCGCGCATCGACGTCCAGATGGTTCGTGGGCTCGTCCAGGATCAGCAAATGGGGGGCATCGCGGGTTATCAGCGCCAGCGCCAGCCGCGCGCGTTCCCCACCCGACAGCTTTTCCACCTTCTGCGTGGCGCGGTTGCCCGAAAATCCAAAACGCCCCAATTGGCCGCGAACCGCGCCGGGCGATTGCCCTTCCATCGTGCGGGTCATCAGTTCCAGCGGCGTATCCTCGCTCGCCAGTTCCTCCACCTGATACTGGGTAAAATATCCGACTTTCATCTTGCCGGGTGCGTTTAATCCGCCCTCCATCGGATCGAGCTGCGCCGCCAGCAGCCGCGCGAGGGTGGTCTTGCCGTTGCCATTGCGCCCCAACAGGGCAATCCGGTCATCCGCATCGATCCGCAGATCGACACGCTTCAGCACCGGTGCCGACCGATCGTATCCCACGGCAACCGCATCGGTCGTAATCATCGGCGAACGCATTTCGGATGGATCGGGAAAGTCGAAACTGAGCGAGGGGTCTTCCATCAGCGCCGCGATGGGTTGCATCCGGGACAGCATCTTGGCGCGCGACTGGGCCTGTTTGGCGGTAGAGGCGCGAGCACTGTTGCGGGCCACGTAATCGGCCAGCCGGGCGCGCTGCGCATCCTGATTGGCTTTCGCAGACGCAAGCTGCGCGGCGCGTTCCGCCCGCTGTTTCTCAAATTCGTCATAGCCGCCGCTATACAGGGTCAGCTGGCCGCCCTGCAGATGAAGGATATGATCGACCACCTTGTTCAAAAGATCGCGTTCGTGGCTGATGACCAACATGGTGCCGGGATAGCTTTTGAGAAAGTTCTCGAGCCACAGCGTCGCTTCCAGATCGAGGTGGTTCGACGGTTCGTCCAGCAGCAGGATATTCGGCTGCGAAAACAGCAGCGCGCCCAGCGCCACGCGCATTTTCCAGCCGCCCGAAAAACTGTCGAGCGCGCGCCCCTGCATATCCTCGTCGAAGCCCAACCCTGTAA
The DNA here is from genome assembly GCA_963803585.1 of uncultured Alphaproteobacteria bacterium. Taxonomy (GTDB): domain Bacteria; phylum Pseudomonadota; class Alphaproteobacteria; order Sphingomonadales; family Sphingomonadaceae; genus Pontixanthobacter. The sequence continues at coordinate 205,780 of CAWDNB010000001.1, forward strand.
GAATACGCGCGGCGCGCGACGGCGCGCTGTACGCGTCGATGGCGAGCAGGCGCTCATGCACTTCGCCCAGCCGGTCGGGATCGGTGCAATTATCCGCTTCCTGCAGCAGATCGGTGCGTTCCACATCGGCCGCCAGCACTGCCTGTTCCGGCGTGGTCGATCCAGTGGGTGCTTCCTGCGCGATGTAGCCGATGCGGCATCGTGCCGGTTTGCCGATCGCCCCATCGTCGGGCTCGATCTCCCCGATGATCGCTTTCATCAGCGTGGATTTGCCCGCACCGTTACGCCCGATCAATCCGACGCGCGCATCCTTGGGAATGGACGCACTGGCATTTTCCAGAATGGGCCGGCCGCCAAGGCGGATAGTGACGGTATCGATTTGTAGCATGGCCGCGCCCATAGCAGGGGTTTTGCCGCTTGCCCAACGCCGCGTTGCACATAACGCGGCCGCCACAGGTTGCAGGATTTGTCCTTCGCAGGCGAGATTACACTGCAACGAATGAACAGGATACTGGAGCGGGTAAGGGGAATCTGCTCCACTTTCCACTAGACCTGTAAGCCGCAGAAAACCGTGGTTTTTTTGTTTGTAGGATCGTATGTATCCTGCTGTGTGGGACGGTCAAAGCTCTTGTATTTCAGGCCACAGAGAACGCGTTCGGCTGTCGTGAAAGGATACCTCACTGTAAATCAATAGGGCGTCAGCGAACTGTCCGCATTTAGGAAACGACGGGCAAGCTCGGCGACCAAAGCCTTCCAAATGTCGCCCTGGCCACGGCGGCCGTTTCCGCCAGCGCGCGGCGCGATGTCGAACTCGCCGCTGGTCTCCGGGCTGAGACCACGCTCCCATGCTTGCGCCTTGGTAAGATCGGGAAGCGGGGCGACCTTTGCGAGCTTCGTGACGCGAGCTTGGGCGCATTTTGCCATGAACGCCGCAATGCTATTCTGAATAAGCGAGGCAGGAGCTGAGAGGTTAGCGACTGGGTGATAACCTCTCTGTAGTCTCCGCCTATTTCACGAGCTTTGCATACGCGCGACTTTCCGAAACGTTGAATAAAATTGGGCATCTCCATTATTTGTTCGGTGAACCGCGCTTCATCGATAGCGTGGAAGGCGAAAATCTTTGTCCGCCTGCATTCTCGCTTGATGAGGATGGCCTGGCATTGACTGATGGACTTCGCCAGTCGGGTGCAGCCATCCAATGTGCAAAATGGATCAGAGAGAAGGCGGAAATTCGATCCATCAAGCGCGCCGGGCTCATGCATGGCAAGCTGTACCACGTTCATGATGGCAAGCGCGACCATACGCTAGTTGGAAGCTCCAATTTCACGATCAAGGGCCTGGGGCTCACTGACGATCCAAACATCGAATAGAACCTTATAGTGGATTCGGACCGGGACCGAGACGACCTATTGGCATGGTTTGATGAGCTGTGGTTGGATGAGGATCTGACGGAAGACGTTCGCGATGAAGTGCTCGAACGCCTTGAGCGCCTCTATCGACACAACAGCCCTGAGTTTGTCTATTTCAAGACGCTCTACCATCTCTTTGGTCAGTTTCTCGCCGACCAGACAGTCGAGGAAGAGAAGCTCAACGACGCGCGTTTCAGTGAAACCGCAATCTGGAACATGCTGTTTGAGTTCCAGCGAGATGGTGTGAAGGCGGTGCGCTCGAAGCTTGACCGGTAGGCACCATTCGCATAGGTCCCATTCGCATCGGTCACACGTAGTTGGCGATCCAGGCTATCGCCACGGCCGACGGCAGCAGGACCGCTTGGGCCAACATGGTGCCAGCCAGTCTG
>CAWDNB010000002.1:0-535071 GCA_963803585.1 uncultured Alphaproteobacteria bacterium
ATTCGAACCAGTGACCTCTGCCTTCGGAGGGCAGCGCTCTATCCAGCTGAGCTACGGGTGCCGTCCTTCGGCGATGCGAGGGATGCGTGGTTCTGCGCACTTAGCAAAGGGCGTGTGCCGTTGCCAGCGGAAAAGATTGCCGGACAAGTGCAGCGATCATGAATGCGATTCGGCGCCCGGCTTGTTAGGTTTTTGCTAAAACCTTCCTGACAAGGTCGGAATATGAACGAAACGTCTTCGCTGTTTGCAGATCGCCCGGACGAAAGCGACCAATGCCGCGACGCGGCGGGCTGCGCGGATCGGGTATTGACGCGTCGCTGGGAGGCACTGGGCGAAGCAGGTAGCGCAGTGGCTGCCATGGCCGGCAGAACCGCCGCGCCTCCACAGCAGCAAACGTATGATTTCGCGGCGCGCATCAGGGGTGTCGCCGGCATGCGCAGGACACTGGTGGAAAGCGCGATAGGCGATATCGATGCGATGATGCGGCCCGGGCTCAGAGCGCTGTTGACCACCATCGAACGGGGGCAGGATTCGGCAATTGCGGCCGAAACGCTGTGGCGCGAATTCGACGCTGCGTGCAACAGCGTGCTGACCATCCTGCCGCCAATCGGCAATGGTGCGCACCCGGATTCTTGACTGCGCCACCATTAAAAAGGCGCTATTTGGGTTGACCGCGTTCCTTGTATGTTCCAATCATGCGTGATGGATTCGATACCCGCCTTCCGCATGGATACCGATGATGCCGGCACGGCAGCGTTGACGCATCCCGAATTTGTCGCACCGGCGGCATTGGCCGCGCATGATGTGGCCTGCGGTATCTCGCGGCTGTTCGGCCGTAATGATAGCTGGCTGATCCCGGAAATGCCGCTTCGTAATAATCGGCGGGCAGATCTGATGGGCATCGATGTAAAAGGCCGGGTGGTCATCGTCGAGATCAAGATCAGCCGTGCCGATTTGCTGGGCGATGGGAAATGGCCCGACTATCTCGATTATTGCGATCGGTTTTACTGGGGCCTGCCTCCGCAGCTCGATCGTGCGCCGTTGGAGATGGAAGGGTTCCGGCCCGATTGCTGCGGCATTATCGTGGCCGACCGCTACGATGCGGAAATCGTACGTCCCGCCCCCTCCCAACCTTTGGCTGCGGCGCGGCGCAAGGTCGAAGTGGAGCGGTTGGCGCGCACGGCGATGCGGAGGCAAGTCATCGGCAACGATCCCGAATGTGCGGCCTGGGCGCAGATCATAGCCTGACTGTGGCGGCGGTTCGCGGTGCCGGGACAGCGTTCAGGGACAGGGCGCAGGGGCAGGGCGGGGCGATTCAAGGTGTATCTTAACGATTTTCCGCGCATAATGCCGGCATGAACATCGCCGTTTTAACATCCATCGCCGCGATGATTGCGATTGTGGCCATACGCTATCTTGCGGCGAGCGGACTGTTCGCCTGGGCGACACGGCGGGTCCGGCCCGGTCTGTACACAAAGCTCGGTCGGCAAATTCGCCGGGAAATCGCATGGTCGATGATGTCGGCGGTGATTTTCGGGTTGCCTGCGGGGATCGTCGCCTGGGGATGGCAGAATGCCGGCTGGACCGTGATCTATCACGACATATCGCAATATCCCTTGTGGTATCTGCCGGTATCGCTGTTCTGCTATCTGTTTATCCACGATAGCTGGTTTTACTGGACCCATCGCTGGATGCACCGGCCCCGCCTGTTCAAGATCGCCCACGCAGTCCATCATGCCAGCCGCCCGCCGACCGCATGGGCCGCGATGAGTTTCCATCCGATCGAAGCGATTACCGGCGCAGTGGTGATCCCGGCGCTGGTATTTTTCATCCCCGTCCATGTCGGTATCCTCGGTCTGGTGCTGGCGATCATGACGGTGATGGGGGTGACCAACCATATGGGATGGGAAATGTTTCCGCGCGCGCTTGTTCACTCCCGGTTAGGCGGTTGGCTGATAACGGCCAGCCATCACCAGCGCCATCACGAGGCTTATCTATGCAATTACGGATTGTATTTCCGATTCTGGGATCGCCTGTGCGGGACCGACCGGGGCATTTCCGCATCCGTACTGCGCGCCGACTGAGCACCGCTTGTGCGTGCAGTTGCGCCGTTCTGCTGGGCGGGGCGAGCCCACCTGCGACGCATGGGGCGACGCACGGGGCGACGCAGGTGACCGTACAGATTACCGATCTGCGCAACTCCAGGGGGGTCGTGCGTGCGTGCATGACCAGCAACCCCGCCCGTTTCCCCAAATGCCGCGGTGATGACGCCGCGCACACCCGAGTGGTCAATGCAGGAACGGCGGTTCAGGTGATTTTCACTGCGGTGAAACCGGGGCGCTATGCCATCGCATTGCTGCATGATGAAAACAATAACGGCAAGGCGGACCGTGCGCTGATGATGATGCCGACGGAAGGTTTCGGCTTTTCACGCGATGCCAAAGTAAAAATGGGCCCGCCCAAATTTCAGGATGCGGCATTCGACGTGGCGAGAACGGAACAGCGACAGTCGATTACCATGCGATACATGCTGTAACGACGCTGTGCGCGCAAGCCACCGGAAACGCATGACAAAGGGCGTGTTTCGCCGCCAACATTCTTAACGGTATCTTTACCACGCCGCGCCACAACAGACCCCTGATCAAAGACCAAGGGGGCTCTTACAGCCATGGATAATTTTCGCGGAAGTTTCGGATCGGCCGATTATGGCGACGATCTCGACGCTTACGATCCCAGCGAGGATGAAACCGGGCATGAATTGCCACCCGCATCGATCGGTACGGATGAACGGCGGATGCAGGTGCGCGCCTATAATCTGTGGGCCAGCCAGCTCGGCGACCGTAATCTGCCATCGATCGAGGATCTGGAACCCGAAGAACTGACGGATTTCGGCCCCTATAGCGTACTTCTCGATTTTACTTCGGGCATCGAAAATCCGGGCATTCATTATCTGGGCCGCCAATTGGCGCGCGAATGCGGTGCCGATTCGGAAATCGAGGATCTGTCGGATGTGCCCAGCCGGTCGCTGCTCAGCCGGATTACCGATCATTATATGCAGATCATCGCCAATCAGGCGCCTATCGGGTTCGAGGCGGAATTCGTCAATCAGCGCGATGCCACGATCCTGTATCGCGGCATTCTGCTCCCATATTCCAGCGATGGCGATACGATCGATTTCATTTACGGGGTGATCAACTGGAAAGAAACCGCCGATCAGGCCACGACCGACGAATTGCTGCTGGAAATCGACCAGGCTTTTGCAGGTGACGAACCGCACGCCGATGACCGATTTGCCGAACCCGTGACCGATTGGGCCGATGGTCCGGGCAAAGATACGCCAATGCCCGTTCCAGGTGACCCAGCCGATAACGCGGATGTCAGCGACGACGGAGCCGGTCTGGATGTTGGCGCATATCCCGCGCCCGATTTCGGCAGTTCTTCGGCCAGTTTCAAGGCCAGTGCCAATGCCAATGCCAATGCCAACGATGACAATCAGGATGCGGATGACAAGGTCATCGCACGCCTTTCCTCCCTCATCCAGCCGCGCAAACCGGTGCCGCAGATGGACCCCGATATGTTCGAACCGGGCGATCCCTTCGGAACGATTGCCGACTATGGCGATAGCGCTGCCCACCGTCACGATGGCTACCGTCCGGACGATGGACAGGACGGCGCCGATGACCATTTAGCAAGCCAGCCGGGCGATATTTCGACCGGAACCGGTTACGACGATGCGCCCGAAAACAATGGCGGTACAACACCGGATACAGATTTCGGGGATGGTGGCGCCGGCGTAGTCGATGCAGCAACCGCCGCGCCGCTGCCCACGTCAGGCGCGCCGGCCCGCGATATCCAGCCCACCGCCGAAACATCCAGCGCCGAACCATCCAGCACCGATCTATCCAGCGATGCCGGATTGCACGATTGTCTGGCTGATGCGCGCGAATGGGCACAAAAGGCGCAATCATCGGAAGATCGCACGCGAACCGCGCTGTATAACGCCGTCGGGCGAGCTTACGATGTCAGTCTGGCGGCGCAGGCAGCACCCGGAGAATTCGCCGAACTTATCGAGGAAACCGGCCTGGCGGTGCAGGAACGCGCACCGATGACGCCGATCGTGAAACTGGTGTTCGGCGCGGATTACGACCGGACGCGGCTGACCGAATATGCCGCCGTCCTCAGCCATGCGCAGCGTATCGGGATCGAACGCGGTGCCTTGTCCGGATTTTTGGCGAACACGGATGGCGGTTTGAAGGCCGTGGTGAAGGCCGAACGGCAAGTGCGCAAGGAAGAAGCAGGCGGCCCTGCACCGACCGCCGATTGCATCAAGCCTGCGCTCGCTGCGAAACTGCGCGATATGCCGGTCCGCTCGTTCGACGATATCGCGCCCGATGGGGAGGAATTCGGCATGGTCGTGATCCGCCGGATGCCGGATGGCAGCGTGGCCATGCTGGGCGAAGTGTGTGGCGACTTGCGATTGACGGAACGGGTTGCGCGCAAACTGATAGGCTGAAAAGCCATATCTGCAGCCGGGTAGGGACTAGCCCCCTGGCCGCCGGGACGCTAGCGCGCATGACATGGTTTTTTCAAGCGATCTGCCCGTCCGCATTCAACCCTATTTCGGATATCGCAGCGCGACCCGTCTGAGAATATCGGCCCGCGCATTGCGCAGCGGCAAGGCAAATTTTTCCCGGGGCGGCCGATGGCAGGCCATGCGCACGATGATTGCGCAGTTCCTGTCCAACGAACAGCCCGATCTGCCCATCCGCCTGGAAATCGCCCGCGAGGGGGAGGCGCATCGCAACTATGCGGGCGTTACCGATGCCGAAGGTTTCGTGCATTTCGATATCCAACTGGATGACTGGCCCCTGCTGCCGATGCCGCAATGGGAAATAGTCGCCCTGCACTGGAGCGATGGCGACGCAAACCACTCCGTCGAAGGTCATGTCCTGGCCCCGGGCGCGGGCAGCACGCTGGGCGTGATTTCCGATGTGGACGATACGATCATCGAAACCGGAATTACCGGCAATGTAAAGGCGGTGTTGCGCAATTGGCGCCGCGTGCTTTCGCAGATGCCCGACGAACGGATAAAGGTGCCCGGCGTCGACAGTTTCTACGGCGCGCTGGGCGGGTCCACCCCTAATGATGCGGCATCGCGCGATGTCGGCAAACACACGCGCACCGCCAGCGAACGGCCGTTCTTCTACGTATCGTCCAGCCCGTGGAACCTGTATTCCTATCTTGTCGCCTATATGCAGCTCCACCGACTGCCGCTGGGCCCGCTGGCTTTGCGCGACTGGGGGCTGAACAGCGCGACCTTCGGCGGCTCCAGCCATGGCGCGCACAAACGCCTGGCTATTGCCGGCATATTGGAAACCTACCCCAATATGCGGTTTGCGTTGATTGGCGACGATACGCAGGGCGATCTTACCGCCTATGGCGATATCGTGGCCGAATATGGGCAGCAGATCGCCGCCGTGTTCATCCGCATGGCGGGCGAGGCGATGAGCGTTGAGGAACAGGCAGCCCAGACCGCAATTCGCGCGGCGAATGTCCCGCTGTGGCTCGGGCCCGATTATGCAACCGGTCAGGCGTTCCTGAGCGACACCGGATTGCTGACCGACAAGGGCGCTGCCGAAATTATCGAAGCGAAAAGTGCCGTGGGCCCTTAGGCGCTGCAACCGGTCATGACGAAAAGAGGCAGGCGGATGTGGTGGATCATAATGGCGATGGCGCTGATTGCCGGGGTCGCATGGCTGGCCCTGCACTTTGCCATCCAGCGCAATGGTCCCGCGGTTCTGGATACGGTGGACCGCATTACCGGTGGGGCCCGCAATGTGGAACTGGTTCATAAAGCGACGCTGGGCGATGATGCATTTCGCAAATTGCGCGTTTACCGCAGCCGTGCGGACACCTCCGATGCTTCACCCAACGCCAAACCGGTCATCATCTTCATCCATGGTGGCAGTTGGCTTAGCGGCGATCCCGATGATTATGGATTTGTCGCGCGGGCGCTGGTGCCGGAAGGGTTCGTGACGGTTCTGGCGGGATATCGTCTGGGCGATAGCGGCAAATTTCCCGCCATGGTCACCGATACTGCGGCCGCATTTGCCTGGACCGTTGCGAATATTGCGCAATATGGCGGCGATCCCGATATGATTTTCATCGCAGGCCATTCCGCCGGTGCCTACAACGCGGCGATGGTGGCGCTCGATCCGCAATGGCTTGCCGCAGAGGGGTTGGGGGCCGACGCGATTGCCGGATTCATCGGTTTGGCCGGACCGTATGATTTTTATCCCTTCGATACCGAATCCACTATTGCGGCATTCGGCGATGCGCCGGCCCCGCAAGCAACCCAGCCAGTAAATTTCGCGCGGCAGGATGCCCCGCCGATGCTGCTGCTTACCGGTGCAAAAGACACCACCGTCAAACCCCGCAACACGCGCGCCCTGGCCGCCGCGATGGAACAGGCAGGCGGAGATGTAACGTCCCGCATATACCCCGGTTTCGACCATGCCGGCATACTGACCGCGCTCGCCAGTCCGTTTCGCCGCGATCCGGCAGTGATCAACGCAATGGTGCAGTTCACCGATGAGATCGCCGCGAGGCGTGCGCACGCCGCACAGTCCGCTTCAGTTCCCGTTCAGCCCCGACCGCGCTAGCACACGAATTATGCGCGCCGCACCTTTCCTGTTCGCGCGGCTGATGGCCGCGATAGCCCTGTTTGCCATGGCCAGCCAACCGGTCGCCGCCCAGTCGGTGCTGCGGGATGCGGAAACGGAAGCGTTACTGCGCGACATGGCTGCGCCTCTGGTGGAAGCTTCCGGGCTGGAGCCGGGCAATGTCGATATCGTGCTTATCAACGACCCGTCCATCAACGCCTTCGTGGCCGGGGGGCAGGTCGTCTATATCCATAGCGGATTGATCGATGCCGCCGACACGGCAGAAGAAGTCCAGGGCGTCATCGCGCACGAATTGGGGCATATTACCGGCGGCCATATCAATCGCTACAGCGAGGGTATCGGCGCCGCCAACAACATCTCCATCCTGTCCATGCTGCTGGGCGCCGCCGCCGTTCTGGCCGGTGCGGGCGAAGCGGGTATGGGCATTCTTGCGGCGGGACAGCAGGCGGCAGTCGGCAAATTCCTGTCGTTCTCCCGCGTGCAGGAAGCATCGGCGGATGCTGCCGGCGCGCAATATCTGTCCGATGCGGGTATATCCGGCCGGGGATCGCTGGATTTTTTCAAAAAGCTGCAAAGCCAGGAATTCCGCTACGGCGTCAGCCAGAGCGACGATGCCGCGTTCGGTCGCACGCACCCCCTGTCCGGTGACCGGATCGCCCGACTGCGTGAAACCTATATCATGGACGCGGCGTGGGATACCCCCGCCGATCCCCGGATGCAGGCGCGATTCGAACGGGTGAAGGCCAAGCTGTTCGGCTTTCAGGCGGAACCGGGCAAGACCTTGCTGCGATATCCTGCGACGCGAAGCGATATTCCGGCCCGCTATGCCCGCGCCTATGCCTATCATAAAAACGCGCTGATCGACGAAGCACTGAACGAGGCGGAGGCCCTGATCGCGCTGGACCCGGACGATGCCTATTTCCTGGAACTGAAAGGCCAGGTCCTGCTGGAATCCGGCCGCCCTGCCGATGCGCTGGAACCGTTGCGGATGGCGACGGTGTTGACCCGCAACGAACCGCTGATCGCATCCATGTTCGGCCATGCGTTGATCGCGACGGAGGATGAAAGCAATTTTGCAGAGGCGGAGCAGGTCTTGCGCGCGGCGGTTGCGAAAGACCGGTACAACCCCTTCGCCTGGTATCAGCTGGGGGTCGTTTATGCGGCGCGGGGCGACATCCCACGCGCGCGATTGGCCAGCGCGGAACAGCAGGTGATGAGCCGGCAATATCCGCTGGCGATACGCAGCGCGCAAATCGCCGAAAACGGTTTGCCCAAGGGATCGCCCGACTGGATACGGGCCCAGGATATCGGCCTGCAGGCGCGGGGCGAACTTGAACGCCTGAAGGAGCGCCGCTAGCGCGATTGCAACAGAAACTTCGCTGTGCGGGGGCGTTGGCGCGATTTTTAACGGTGCGAATAATCTAGGCAAAATGAACAATCGGGCGAGTGATACAATAATGCGTTCAATTCTGGTGACTGTGCTGGCCGCATCGATAGCCGGTTTCGGCGGTGCGGCGCTATGGTCGTTCAGCGGCTGGGGTGATGCCAACACGCGCGATTATTTGCTGGAAAACCCCGATATCCTGCCCGAAATGGCGGCGAATTACGAAAAGTCGCTGGCGCGCGAACGGTTGCTGGCGGCGGGCGGGGCGGTTGTGCAGCCCTTCCCCGGCGCGGTGCTGGGCAATCCGCGCGGTGCAGTAACGCTGGTGGAATTCACCGATTACGGTTGCGGTTTCTGCCGCAGCAGCCGCCCGGATATCGATGCGCTGATTGCCGCCAATCCCGATTTGCGGGTGGTCATTCGCGAATGGCCTATTTTCGAAGGTAGCGATGCGGCGGCAAAGATGGCTTTGGCTGCCGCAAAACAGGGTAAGTTCCAGCCCTTTCACGATGCTATGTTCGCGCAGGGCAGCCCGACGCCGGACAGTATCGTGGCCGCCGCCACCATTGCCGGACTGGACGTTACCGCCGCACAGAATTTTGCCGCATCGCCAGCTGCCGATGCGGAAATCGCCAAGAATACCGATCTTGCCCGCAAGCTGGGATTTGGCGGGACGCCCAGCTGGGTGGTCGGTGAACAGGCATTCGAAGGCGCTATCGGCGTGGACGGATTGCAGGAAGCCATCGACGCCGCCAGACAATCGTGACCCGCTGGATCGCCGCCTTGTGCTTCATGCTTTTTGCAGCGCAGGCTGCCAACGCGCAAGTGCGGTCATCCGACGATAAGCGACAGCTACCGCACCCTGCGCGAACGCGATGCGCAATTGCAGGATATCGGTTGGCGGTTGCAGCACGCCAACGCCGATTTCTGCAACAGCGCCCGCTATGGCACCGGCCTGCAGATCGACGATGCCGCCAGTTACACCGATCCCGAAGCGATGCGGGATGCGAACGGTGCAACCGGCGATTTCATCGTACAATCGGTGGCGGCCGACAGCCCTGCCGACCGGGCCGGATTGCAACCGGGAATGGAAATCGCGGCAATCGACGCCCTGATGCTTGCGACCACGGCGTTCGACCCTGGTCAGCCGTGGCAACGCGCGGCGGATATTGCGGCGTTGCTGGCCCCCGCCCGTCCCGGCCCACTGACGATAGCCTTTGCCGGCAATACTGCCGCGATCCGGGTGAAGCCCGTTCCCATCTGCGAAAGCCGGCTGGAACTGCTGACCAAATCCGCGATCGCAGTGGCCGACGGCAAACGAATAGTCTTCGGCAGCGAATTTGCCGGCTTCGCCTATGCGCCTGACGAGCTGGCCGCTGCCGTGGCGCATGAACTGGCGCATAATATTTTGCAGCATCGTGGCTGGCTGGACGCGAATGGTCGCAAACGCAGCAATATCCGTCAGACGGAGCGGGAGGCCGACCGGCTGGCGCCCTGGCTGCTCGCCAACGCCGGATACGATCCGCAGGCCGCCTTGCGGTTCATGCAGCGTTGGGGGCCGGACAATAATGGCGGATTGCGGCTATTTGCCCATCATGATGGATGGGCTGATCGCGCGGCGTTGATGCGGGCGGAAATACCGCATATTATCGCGGCGGTCGCGGCATATGGCCGGGCCGACTGGCGCAAAAGATTTCGCAGCGAAAGTGCGTCGTATCTGGCCCCATCCCCGACTTTGGGTTCCAGCTCTAATCCTGATTGACGTATAGCGATTTCAGCGGTTTCGCCATGACGCGCCGCACCATCGGTTCGAAAAACTCCAGCGGCTCGCTGTCATAATCGGGGTCGAATGCCGCCTGATCGTATTTTTCGCAGAACTGCGCACAGGCATCGAAATAAGGATTGTCGCGATGCGCGTCCCGCATATTCCGGTCACTGCCGATGAACTGGAAAAAATAGTACCCCTGAAAAATGCCGTGATGCTGGCATATCCAGTGTTCTTCCTCGGTCAGGAACGGTTTCAGGATCGCGGCAGCGACATCGGGGTGGTTGTAGGTGCCCAGCGTGTCGCCAATATCATGAAGCAGGGCCATCACGACATAGCGTTCACCGCGCCCATCACGGTGGGCGCGGGTCGCGGTTTGCAGCGAATGTTGCAACCGGCATACCGGAAAACCGCCGAAATCGCCGTCCAGCAATGTCAGATGCTTCAGCACGCGGTCCGGCAGATCGCTCGCAAATTCCATATAATGTTTGCTGATCAGCGCCCAATCCTGCGCCGTGCCTTCCTTCATCTCGCGGAACTGCGCCTGTTCGCTGATGCCGTGCATCTGGCCGGTCTTGATATCCATGGCGAACCCCTTTCCCTGGGCGGTTATGCGTAAGGCATGGCCCGTGCCATACGCAACGGGATATTGCGCGATGGGCCTGTTGAACCAAAATACTACACGATGCGCCGCGCTGCCGCAAAAACTAATGTGACGCGCGGGGCGATTTGCGGTTATGGCGATACGCATGGCCGTCCTGCCGTTTCAACCCACGCCGTTCTTCGCGAACAAGAACCGGGCGTTCTGGAACCTGCAATTTGCAGGATGGGGCGGCGCGCTGATCCTTCGGGCGATGTCCGCCCTGGCCAACGGGGCCGATTTCCGTTTCCTGATCGTGATCATCATCGCATCGGCCATGGGCCTGTCGATCAGCCTGGTGCTGGCGGTCATTTACCGCCGCCTCATCAACAGCCGTCCGCTCATCACCTGGAGCATGACGACGCTGGTCCTGTCGGTCGCCGTCAGCCTGTATGCATTTATGGATGTGTGGGTGATCGATCTGTATTATCCCGACCGCGAGGCGGGTTTCGCACAACGGTTTCTCGGCGTCTTCTATCTCGATCTGACGCTGCTGGGCGCATGGTCGGCGCTGTATTATGCCATCAATTTCTTCCTGCAGGTGGAAGAACAGGCGGACCGGCTGGAACGGCTGGAAGCGCAGGCGACCAGCGCGCAACTGGCCATGCTGCGCTATCAGCTCAATCCGCATTTCCTGTTCAACACCCTGAATTCCATCAGCACGCTGGTGCTGCTCAAACAGACCGCGCCTGCCAATGCCATGCTTACGCGCCTGTCGTCTTTCCTGCGGCATACCTTGATGGTGGAGGCGAGCGGCCAGGTTTCGCTGACGCAGGAAATAGAAACGCTGAAACTGTATCTCGGCATCGAACTGATGCGGTTCGAAGATCGGCTGCGCACCGAATTCGATATCGAACCTGCCGCCGCCAAAGCGTTGCTACCGGCAATGCTGCTGCAGCCGCTGGTCGAAAACGCGATCAAATACGCCGTTTCGCCGCAGGAAGAAGGTGCGCGGATCACCTTGACCGCGCAGCTGGTCGGACAGCGGCTGCGCATCACGGTTGCCGATAGCGGTCCGGGCGTTCCCGATAGCGACGGCCATGGCCTGTCCGATCTGGTCGGCGAAGAACGCCAGACCTTGTCGACCGGGGTGGGACTTGCCAATATTCGCGACCGACTGGCACAGGCTTATGGAACGGACCATTATTTTGAAATCCGTTCCCCGCCCACCGGCGGATTTACCGTCATCATCGAATTGCCTTTCGAACAGGCGCCGGATGCAACCGCGCCCGCTGTTTCCGACCGGTTCGGCCAGTTCCAGCAAATCCGCGACTGCGTCGGACAATGCCCGTTCGGCGGCAGAACCGCCGCGCACGAACCCCGCTTTCCCGGCCTTGTCCCCAACAACGCCACCCACCAAGATCGGAAATCTATCATGACCATGCGCGCTATTATCGTCGATGATGAAAAACTGGCGATCCAGGGCCTGCAGCTTCGGCTGGAACCGTTCGACGATGTCGAAATCATCGATACCTGCGCCAATGGCCGCGAGGCGATCCGAAAGATCAAAACGCAGAAGCCGGATGTGGTGTTTCTCGACATCCAGATGCCCGGGTTCGACGGGTTCAGCGTGGTCAAGGGCATAATGGAAATCGAACCGCCGCTGATCGTGTTCGTCACTGCCTATCAGGAACACGCCATCCGCGCGTTCGAGGCCAATGCGGTCAATTATCTGATGAAGCCGGTGGACGAAGACAAGTTGGCCGATACGATCGAACGGCTGCGCGTCCGCATGGCCGAAAAGAAATCGTCCGACGAAGCGGAAAAGCTGATGAACGTGCTTGCCGAAGTCGCGCCCGATGCGGCGGAAGAGTTTGCGGATGACGATATGGAAAGCACCGAACGCTTCGAAAAACTGATCAATGTGAAGGATCGCGGCCAGATCTTCCGTGTGGAAGTCGGCAGCATCGAACATATCGAGGCGGCGGGCGATTACATGTGCATCTATACCGGCGACAATTCGTTGATCCTGCGCGAAACGATGAAAGATCTGGAGCGGCGGCTCGACCCCCGCAAATTCCAGCGCGTCCACCGTTCCACCATCGTCAATCTGGATCAGGTCCGCGAAGTGAAACCGCATACCAACGGCGAATGTTTCCTGGTGCTGGGATCCGGAGCGGAGGTGAAAGTGTCGCGCAGTTACCGGGATGTCGTTGCCCGGTTCGTGCATTGATGGCGCAGCCGTTCGACCTTGACGGTTTCGATTGCGATGCTTTCGTGCGGTCCACATTGGCAGAGGATCTGGGCGAAGGTCTGCCCGGCGGGGGCCGCGACGTTACCAGCGAAAGCGTAATTCCCGCCGATGCGCGTTTTTCCGGGGTCATGGACAGCCGCGATCCGATCACGGTCGCGGGACTGCCTGTCGCGGCAGCGTTCTTCCGGGCGCTCGATCCGGATGTCTTGCTGGAAATTCTGGTCGAAGACGGCGCGCAGGTTCCCGCCGGGACCGATCTGATGCGCCTATTCCGGCAATGCACGGGCGATGCTGACGGCGGAACGCAGCGCATTGAACACGGTCCAGCATCTGTCCGGCATTGCCACGCTGGTGCGGCACTATGTCGACCGGATGGACAATCCGCACTGCATGCTGCTCGACACGCGCAAAACCATTCCGGGCCTGCGCCATCTTGAAAAATACGCCGTGCGCATGGGCGGTGGCAGCAATCACCGCATGGGTTTATGGGACGCGGCGATGATCAAGGACAATCACGTGATGGTTGCCGGTAATGTCGGCGAGGCGGTGCGCCGGGCACGCGATGCCGGCGTTGAAACCATCATTTGCGAGGTGGATCGGCTGGACCAGATCGAACCGGCCCTGCGCGCGGGCGCAACACGGCTGCTGCTCGATAATATGGCGCCGGACATGCTCCGCGCTGCGGTCGGACTGGTCGCAGGACGGGTGCCGACGGAAGCATCGGGCGGGATCGATCTTGATACGATCGCGGCCAAGGCGGCAACAGGCGTCGATTACGTATCGGTCGGGCGCCTGACGCAAAGCGCGCCGGCCGCCGATATCGGGCTGGATTTCGCCCCGCTGTGAACGGATTGCGGCGTGTGGCAATGGCCTTCGCGGCGGTGCTTGTAATGCCCGCGCCGCTATCTGCGCAGGCCTATCAGTGCCGGATGCCGAAGACCGTATCGGTCCCTACAATAGCACCGCAGTCCACGCCGCGCCGCCTGCCGATAACCGGCTATACATTCGCGATCAGCTGGTCGCCGGAATTTTGCAAGGGGCGCGAAATGGAAGGGCAGCATCGCACCCAATGTTCGGGTCGCAATGGCCGCTTCGGCTTCGTTGTGCACGGGCTATGGCCGGAAAGCCGCGGCAGCTGGCCGCAATGGTGCGCCGCCAACCGGCCCGCGGCACGATCGGTGGCACCCGCGGTTGCCCGGCCGAACCTGTGCATGATGCCGTCCACCCGCCTGATCGCCAGCCAATGGGCCAAACATGGCAGCTGCATGACACGCCGCCCGCAAACCTATTTCAAGGTCACGCGGATCCTGTGGAACAGCATCGCCTTTCCCGAAGCGGACTGGCTGTCGCGCGACGATAATTTAACGGCGGGCAAACTGCGCGATGCCTTTGTGGAAGCCAATCCCGCCTGGCCGCGCTCTGCGGTGGGAATCGACCGCAACCGGCGCGGCTGGCTGCGCGAATTGCGATTATGCTATGGCCGGGACTTCATGCCCGCAGCCTGCGACCCGAGGCGTTATGGCGCGCGGGACAATGCCCCGCTTCGCATCTGGCGCGGACTTTAACGCCGCGCGCGAAAAAATTCGCGAAGCAGGCGCGCCGCCTCGCCCTCTCCCACACCGCAATAGACCTGCGGCTTATGAAGGATCTGCGCATGTTCGAACACACGTGCGCCATGCGCCACCGCTCCGCCTTTGGGGTCGGGTGCTGCATAATACAGCCTGGCGATGCGGGCATGTGCAATCGCGCCGGCGCACATCGCGCAAGGCTCCAGCGTGACCCATAGATCGCAGCCGGTCAGCCGTTCCTGCGACAGTGCCCGCGCAGCCTGACGGATGGCCACAATTTCCGCGTGGCCCGTGGGGTCGGGTGCACCATTGCCGCCAACCGCGCGCGTAATATTGTGTCCTTCCCCCACGATCGCGCCATCCAGAACGACAACGGCACCGACCGGTATCTCACCGATCGATGCCGCATGGCGGGCCAGTTCGATGGCCCGATCCATAAAAGGTAACGGAAACGGCCCCCGCCCGGTCATCGCTGCGCCGGTCGGTTCGGGTTTCCGCAATTTGTCTTACTCGGTTTCGCCGGTTACCGGCTCGCCGTCCGCATCGCCTGGACCATCGACATCGACGTCCAGCGTAGGCACTTCGACAGTGGTCGTGCCGGTGTCGACATCGACATCGGGGCCTTCGACGTCGAATTCGGGCAGATTTCCACCATCGACTTCGATTTCGGGCATTTCACCTTCTTCGGTCTGGTCCACATCGCACGCGGCGAGGGTCAGGGCGAAACCGGTGGCAGCGGCAAATGCAATGATTTTCTTCATATCTAAGTCCTTTAGATTGGGACTGAAGTCGGTAATTCATATTCTGCAGCAACGCAACGCCCGCAATTTCTTGACGGAATTGCCGGGCATGGCTAAGCGCGGACCTTTCCGGGCCTGAAGCGATTATTTTCCGGCCCGATTCTATAATTTCAGATCGAGAGAAACAGCATGTCGCGCATTTGCGAACTGACCGGCAAGGGCCGCCTGACCGGCAACAATGTAAGCCACGCCAACAACAAGACCAAGCGGGTTTTTCTGCCCAATCTGCAGAATGTTACCCTGTTGAGCGAGAAGCTGGATCGCGGTTTCAAGTTCCGCGTGTCCACCCACGGGCTGCGTTCGGTCGAACATAATGGCGGGCTGGACAATTGGCTGCTGAAGACCAAGGATGACAAACTGTCCAAGAACGCGATGAAGGTGAAGCGCGAGCTTAAGAAAGCGACGAAGGAAGCGGGTACGCAGGCTGCGGCCGCATAATCGCCGGGTCTTTTTTGCTATAAAAATTCAGGGGCGTACGAGATGATCGTGCGCCCCTTTTTCATGCGGCCTTTCTTATGCGGCCCTGATCTATGCGGCCGTGCCTATGCGGCGGCCTTTTGGGCAGCCCCTGTCGACCCCCTGTGATCAGCGCACTTATCATCGTGACCGTTGCGCCGCCGGATCCCAGCGCAGTTTCACCAGCAGGCTGCGCTGGTACCGCGTGTGGTTGTCGTCCGAAACCAGCCAGATCGACACCGTGCCGTCGGCATCGGGCGCGACCGCCACGCCTTCGTAGTTTTCCGCCAGCACGGGGTCGGAAATGGCGGCAATCTCGCGCCCTTGCCAGGGCCGTTGCCGCGAAGATTGCCCGGCCTCCGCCTGCGATAGATCGGCGAGATCGGCCACCACCAGCTTGACGGCGAAAATCGGCGGGATACCGATCCGCAAATCCCGCACCAGGATCAGCACGCGCCCATCGGGCAATTGCGCGGCATCGACCGGCCGGTACCCTTCCGGCGGGCGAAAACCGTAGGCTCGGTGTGCCGTATCGCGCACCGGGTCCGTGTCGAACATCAGTACGGGAAACACCCCCCCGGATTGGCTGGCGGACCCTTCGGAAATGACCAGGAACCGCCCGTCCTTCAGCCGCACCATGCTTTCTGCACCGGAGTTTTTAGACCAGTTGCGCATCACCGCAGGAGCGACATTCCTGCGCGCCGACATATCGCGGGCAACCCGTTCGATCGTGTTGGTGCCTTCGAACCCCGCCCAGATATCTCCGGTATCGGGATCACGGGCCAGGCTTTCCAGATCAACCTGAAACTTGTCTTCGATACCGCCCGGGGTGAAGCTGCCGATCCTGGGTCCGCGCGCGATCCCGTTCCCGCCCGGCACATCGAATTCAAGGAGATGGCCCCGGTCGCTGCCCGCCAGAAACCGCGTTTCATCGATGAATATCAATGCCGAATAGCTGCCGAACCGGCTATTCGGGCTGTTGAGCTGCCATACCCCCGCCAGCTGCGCTTCTCCAATAACAGCCTCAGTTGCGGACCCCGATACGCCCCCGACCATTTCCAGCGCGGTCACGGAAAGAACTTGGTCTTCATTGAGCGGTGGAAACGGTTCGCGCAGCCAGATTACCGGCGCGATCATTGCGCATAGCAGGCCGATAGCGGCGAAGCGGCGAATCACGGATTTACGATGCGGATGCGCCCTTGCGCATGATGCCACCACCCAATCAGCGCATCGGCCCGGTAAACAACAGGGGATCGAGCCGCGCATCGCGCCATTTCAGGCTCCAGTGAAGATGGGGCCCCGTAGCCCGGCCGGACGATCCGATATTCCCGACATACTGGCCCTGCGTCACCCGCTCGCCTTCGCGAACCGCGATTTTCGACATATGCAGAAACGCGCTGTTCAATCCCTGCCCATGATCGATGATCAGGAGATAGCCTTCCAGCGAAAAAGGGCGGGCCGTGGCCAGCGTGACTACGCCATCGGCGGGCGCCACGAAGGGCGTGCCGCTGGCCCCGGTCGCAATGTCGATACCCGAATGGTAGCTGCCCGGTTCCCCGCGATAGATGCGCTGCGAACCGAAGCGGCCGGAAATACGCCCTTTGACCGGCCAGATAAAATCCTGTTTCCACCCGTCCGTTTGCGCATCGGCGGCACGTGCCTTGTAAATCTGTTCAAGTTCCGGGCGGCGGCGCTGCAGGAAGGATTCGCTCGCCCCGCCGGCGCGCCGCGCAACATTGACGCGTTCGATATTCCAGTCACGCGGTGCGATTGCCAGCGGGCTATCGACCGTGCGGCCATCGCGCAGGATTGCGGTAAGCTGTGCGACCGGTTCGGCATCGCGGTCGAAAGCGGCAAAGAAATAGCCGCCAGCATCGATCGCAAGTGGCTGATTGCCCAACATGGCGCTGACCGTGCCGCCCGGTGCCCGGCCGCGAATCCAGCCGCCTTGCGTCAATTGCCCGTCGAACAGGAACGTGGCGGGGCCGGATATCGCCACGGATTGGGACGCTGGTTGGGATACGGTTGGTGTCATCGGCGCGGGGCGGGCAGCGGGGGTTGCGACCGGCTGGACAACTTCACCAGGCGACTGGTCCCCGCTCGCACCCGAGCAGGCGGACATTATCATGGCCGCCGCAACGGCCATGCCGGACGTGGCAATCCGTTGCATTACGATGCGCCGGTAAACCGCTGCGTCGCAATTTCTGCGGTGGCGTAGGGTTCCTGCAGTTCCACATTCCAATACCGCAATTCCTCCAGCGGAATCGCGGCGGCGCTTACGGCGCAGATGACATGATCGCCGGATTTCAGAACGCGAAATGCGTTGGGGCCATAGGCCAGTTTGGCCACTTTGTTGCGGGATGACATAAGCATCGCGCGCCTTTAGCAAGAAATTCCTATCCGAACAAATCCTCTTGCGCGCCGTCTGCATTCTTTTGGCGGCGTGCCGCGATTTTGCGCGTCTTGGGAAGGACGCGGCGCGCATTGTCACCGCTGTTCACGTCCAGCGCGCCGTCGGAAAATTGTATCGTTAGTGCAGAATGGGCGGCGGCATCGGCCTTCCGTTTGACCAGCGACCCGTCCGGCGCTTTCACCAGCACAAATCCGCGTTTCATCGGAATGCTCGGATCGAGCGAGGAATACACCCGGCTCAAGGCTTCGAACCGGTCCGCATCGCGGGCCAGGCGGTGCTGCATCAGTTGCGGCGAAAACCGGTTGGCAGCCAGGGCCTGCCCCGCACCGCGCAATCCGCGTTGCAGGGCCTGCGGGGTCAATCGCAGGGCGCCCAGTTTTTCGCGGCCGCGCGCAGCCCGGTCCTGCAAGGCGCGCCGGAGCCGTTCGGTTGCGTCGTCCAGCCGCTGAACCGACGATTGCAGCAGAACGTCCGGCCTGGGCAGGCGCCGGGCGCGCGCATCCAGCCGCTCGCGGCCCAGATTCACCGGGCGGGAAATCGCGCGCTTTTTGCGGAATGCCAGATCGTCCAGCGTGGCGACCAGTTCCGCCCTTACCGGCACCGCCATTTCCGCAGCCGCCGTAGGTGTGGGGGCACGGCGATCGGCAGCGAAATCCGCCAGCGTGGTATCCGTTTCATGGCCCACCGCCGAAATCGTCGGGATCGGACAATCGGCAATCGCGCGCACTACGGATTCTTCGTTGAAGCCCCACAAATCCTCGGTCGAACCACCACCCCGGGCGACAATCAGCAGATCGGGACGCGGTATCGCATCAGGCAAATGCGAAAAGCCGCGAACGGCATCCGCGACCTGCTGTGCCGACCCCTGCCCCTGCACCAGTACCGGCCATACCAGAACATGGCACGGAAAACGGTCTGCCAGACGGTGCAATATGTCACGGATTACTGCGCCGGTTGGCGATGTCACCACCGCAATGGTGCGCGGCAGGAAGGGCAGTGCCTGCTTGCGGTCCGCCGCGAACAGCCCTTCCGCCTCCAGTCGCAGCCGCGTTTTTTCGAGCAGCGCGAGCAGGGCCCCCTCGCCCGCGACTTCCATGGTTTCGATCACGATCTGGTATTTCGACCGGCCGGCATAGGTTGTGAGCTTGCCGGTCGCGATCACTTCTATGCCGTCTTCGGGTAGGAAACCCAGCTGCCCGGCATTGCCGCGCCACATCACCCCGTCGATCACCGCCTTGTCGTCTTTCAGCGCGCAATAAAAATGCCCCGATGCCGCCCGTTTCACGCCCGACAGTTCCCCGCGCAGCCGGACATGGCCGAAACGATCCTCCACCGTGCGTTTCAACAGCGATGAAATCTCGCTTATGGATAATGGCGCGGCATTGTCGCCATCGCGCGTCCGCGCTAACAATCCGGCGGAATTATCGGTGTCGAAGGGTGGAACAGGCATGAATATCCTATTGCTGGGATCGGGTGGGCGGGAACATGCGTTGGCCTGGAAGCTGGCGCAATCCCAATTGTTACAGGGTCCTGGCGATAAATTCTACGCCGCGCCGGGCAATCCCGGCATTGCCCAACACGCGCATTGCGTGATCGCTGGATACGCATAATCATGCCAATGTGCTGCAATTCTGTCAGGAACATTCGATCGGACTGGTGGTCATCGGGCCGGAAGCACCGCTGGTGGACGGGCTGGCAGACAGTCTGCGGTCCGTCGGCATCCCGGCATTCGGCCCGTCGAAAGCGGCGGCGCAGCTGGAAGGCAGCAAGGGCTTTACCAAGGATTTGTGCGAACGGGCGGGCATACCCACTGCGCCGTACACGCGATGCCTGTCGCTGGCCGATGCCGTCACCGCGCTCGATTCCTATCGCCCCCCCTATGTTTTGAAAACCGATGGGTTGGCCGCGGGTAAGGGCGTGGTGATCGTGCAGACCCATGCCGAAGCGCGCGAGGCGCTGACCGATATGTTTACCGGCCGGTTCGGCCCCGATTCCCTGGGTACCGGGGCGCAGATCGTAATCGAACAATTCATGGAAGGCGAGGAAGCGAGCTTTTTCGCAATGACGGACGGCATAACGATCCTGAATTGCGGCAGCGCGCAGGATCACAAACGGGTGGGCGAAGGCGATACCGGCCCCAATACCGGCGGCATGGGCGCCTACAGCCCCGCCGCCATACTCACCCCCGCGCTCGAAGATGAAGTTATGCGAACGATCATCGAACCGACGGTTACGGCGATGCGCGAAGAAGGCGTGCCCTATTGCGGAATGCTGTTTGCCGGGCTGATGCTGACGGCGGATGGTCCCCAGCTTATCGAATATAATTGCCGGTTCGGCGATCCCGAATGCCAGGTGCTGATGATGCGTATGGAAAGCGATCTCGGCGAAACGATGCTGGCCTGTGCGCGCGGCGAACTGGCGGATTTTGGAAAAATCGATTTTTCCTGCGAAAGCGCGCTGAGCGTAGTGATGGCAGCGCAGGGATATCCGGACCAGCCGCAAACCGGCGGCGCGATCGATCTTGGCGAAGCGGAGGCGAACGGCGCGAAAGTGTTCCACGCCGGCACCAGCGAAAGCAACGGGCGCACATTGGTTGCGAGCGGCGGGCGGGTGCTGGCCGTAACCGCCACCGGCGCCAATGTGACCGAGGCCGGCAGCCGCGCCTACGAAGCGGTGGATGCTATCCGGTTTGGCGACGGGTTCTGCCGCCGCGACATCGGTTGGCGGGCGATCGACAGGGAAGCGGGCAACGCGGGTTGATCGCTTCAGTCCAGCCGCTGCGCCACCAGCCGGGCCAGATCGGCTTCCGGCCGGGCGCCGTAATGGGCAATGATTTCGCCCGCGCAGATAGCGCCGCGGGTGAGGCAATCGTCCAGACTTTCGCCCTTCGCATAGCCCGACAGGAAACCGGCCGCAAACAGATCGCCCGCGCCGGTGGTGTCGACGATTCTTTCGACCGGCTCCGCAGCCACCTGCGCACGCTGCCCGGCCGATAGCGCAACGGCGCCGTTCGGCCCGCGGGTGACGACCAGCGTCGGCACCTTGTCCTTCAACGCGGCAATCCCTGCCTCGAAATCATCGAGCCCGGTCAGTGTCGCCAGCTCCAGATGGTTGACGAACAGGATGTCGATCCGGCCGCTATCGATGAGGTCGCGAAAATCATCCCCGTGCCGGTCGATCACGAAGCTTTCGGACGCAGTGAATGCGACCTTGCGTCCGGCATTGCGCGCAACTTCGATGGCGCGGCGCATGGCCTTACGCGGTTCTTCGGGATCCCACAGATACCCTTCCAGATACAGGATCGCCGCATCCTGAATGGCGTCTTCGCTCAGGGCGGCAGGCGGCAGGAACTGGCTTGCGCCCAGAAACGTGTTCATCGTCCGCTCCCCATCGGGGGTCACGAAAATCAGGCAGCGCGCGGTGGGCGTATCGCCGCTGGCATCGGCAGACAGCGGCGGCGTATCGAAGTCTATGCCCGCGGCGCGGATATCGTGGGTGAACACATCGCCCAGTTGATCGCTCGCCACCTGTCCGATAAAGGCGCAGCGCGCACCAAGACTGGCGAGCCCGGCCAGAGTGTTTGCCGCCGATCCGCCGGAGATTTCCTTGGCCGGACCCATCGCGGCATAAAGCGTGCGCGCCCCATCGGCGTCGATCAGCGACATCCCGCCCCGCGCCAGCCCGAGCGTATCGATCAGCGCATCTTCGCATGGGGCCATGACATCGACAATGGCATTGCCGATGGCGATGACATCGTAGCGCGGGGAAGTAGCGGTGTCGGACATGGTGAACCTATGGGGCTGAAAGAGTGTTTCGGTGCCGCGCGCCTAGCGGTTCGGACAAGGCAGGCCAAGAACCAATATCGTCTTTTCGCGCGTTCGGCCCGGCGGGCGATTGACGATGACTGACGCGCAGGTGCACACCATGCGCGATGATCCGCGTTGTTCCCGCCTTTATCCGCGCCATTGCGCAATTGCGCGATCCGGCGATCCTTAAAGTGCTGGCAAAGACCATGGCCATCACCCTGTTTCTATTCGCGGCGGCAGCAATCGGCATATGGTATGCGCTGGCCGGCGATCTGCGCGATCGGGGTGTCGTGGCCGGTTCGCAGATCGGCGCGGTGCTGGCCATAGTGCTGGCGATCGCCGGGGGTTGGCTGCTGTTCAGGATCGTGGCGCTGACGGTCGTGCAGTTCTTTGCGGACGAGATCGTAGTCGCGGTCGAGCGGCGGTATTATCCCGAAGCGGTGGGAAAGGCGCGATCAGTGCCGTTCACGCAGGAACTTCGCGGCAGTGTCCGATCGGCAGTCCGGGCGCTGTCGGTCAATGCATTGGCCCTGCTGGTGGCAAGTGCGCTGATATTCACCGCGATCGGGCCGGCAATCGCGTTTCTGGTGGCAAACGCCTGGCTGCTGGGCCGCGAATTGCAGGATATGGCATGGGTGCGCCACCGACATTCCCGTGAACGAACGGCCGCCGCTGAATATCACGGAACGCCTCGCGCTGGGGGGATTGGTCACCGTGATGCTGGCAATACCGTTCGTAAACCTGTTGGCAGCAGTGGTCGGCACGGCTAGCGCGGCCCATCTGGTTCAAGGAAGGTTGACGGAACGTGACAAAGCTGGCTGAAATTGCACCCTCTGCGCGCGCATCTGCCGCGACAGGACACATATCCGCGGCAATACGCAGCTTTGAAAATGTCAGATTGCTGCTGGCGCTGCCCGCCCTGGCAATATTGGGGGCCTGCGTGTCCACCGCCGTTCCCGAACCTGGCGCGCGCGGGCCAGTTGCCGGGCTGCCCCGCCCAATGACACCGCCGCCGACGCAGCCGGCCCCGTCCAGAGACGGATTTATTGCCCCGCGTATCATGAATGTGCCGGGGCTGGATGGCGTGATCGGGGCCAGCGCAACTGGTCTGGAACGGCAGTTCGGACAGGCCGACCTGAATGTGCGGGAAGGGGATGCGCGCAAATTTCAATACCGGCGCGAAGCCTGCGTACTGGACATCTATCTCTATCCCTTGCGGCCGGGCGCAGAACCGACTGCAACCTATGTCGATGCCCGCCGGTCGAGCGACGGGTTGGACGTGGACCGGGCGGCCTGTGTCGCCGCAGTCAGGCGATAGCGAACACGCCCTTATTGCAGATCGAAAATCAATGCTCCGCGCGGATCGACCCGCCGTGTCGCGCGCGTTTTTGCGGAAATCCGGGTCTTGCCTTCGCGAAACTGTACGCGCACCGCTTCGACAATGCGTGCCATCGCACGGCCATTGGTTTTCGCGCGAACGACGCGCTTGGATTTCTGGTCTTTTTTAATGGTCGCAGCCGTCGCCCCAGCCACTTTTTTGCCGGGTTCGATAGCGTGTAATTTTGCCGGAGCGAGCGCAACCAGCGGTGCCAGCATGAAGGAAAGAATAGCTGTTTTCATACGCTATCAACGCAGAAGTTGGAAATGCGTTGCGGCAAACATTACCGCCGAGTTAACGACGCGGCGCTTTTTTCTCCGCCAACCTCCGGTAAAATCCTACCCCCCCGGTAACATTACACCATGAAACTCTCGCCGCAGCCGCACGCGCCCTTGGCGTTTGGATTGGCGAAGGTAAATCCGGCGGTAAAATCGTCTTCCACCCAATCCATTACCGAACCGACCAGATATAATACGGATGCCCCATCGATATACAGCACACCGCCGGGCGTGACGATCTTTTCATCGAACGCGGTTTCCTCGGTTACGTAATCGACCGAATAGGCGAGGCCGGAACAGCCCCGGCGCGGCGTGGACAGCTTCACCCCGATGGCGTCGTGCGGCGCCTTGCCCATCAATTCGGCGATCCGCGCCTCCGCACCGGGCGTCAATGTGACAGCTGCGGGGAGAGCGCGCGTTTTCGTGACAGTATCGCTCATCACAGCATCCCCAGTTCGAGCCGCGCTTCGTCGGACATCTTTTGCGGATCCCATGGCGGATCCCACACCAGCACCACTTCCGCATCGCGAACCCCCGGCACGCTGGCGGCGCGCAGTTCGACTTCCGCGGGCATGGATTCGGCGACGGGACAATTGGGGGTGGTCAGCGTCATCGATACCACCACGTCGCTTTCATCGTCGACCTCCACCCCGTAGATCAGGCCCAGATCGTAGATGTTGACCGGAATTTCCGGATCATAGATTTCTTTCAGCGCCGCGATAACCGCATCGTGCAACGCACCGCCCGGTGCACCCGGTGCGACCTGTTCGGGCTTCTTGTTCAAAAAGCCTTCCAGATAATCGCGTTTGCGCTCCAGTTTCTGCGGCGCGGTTTCCGGTGGCCGATCCCCGTGGCTATCGGCATCCTGAACACGCGCACGTTTCGGCGGGGCTACTGCAGCCACTTCCTCGATCGCGACTTCGCGTTCCTCGCTCGCACTAGCACTCATTGGCCGAATATCCTTCTGGTGCGTTCGATACCGCGCATCAGCGCGTCGATATCGTTTCCGTCGCTATACAGGCCGAAGCTGGCACGGGCGGTTGCGGACACGCCCAGATAATGCATCAGCGGCTGGCAACAATGATGCCCGGCGCGAATGGCGACATTTTCTTCATCCAATATGGTGCCCAAATCGTGCGGATGAACCCCTTCCAGTTCGAAAGAGACAATTCCCGCCGATTTTTCCGGCCCGAATACGCGCACGCCGTCCATCGCCTGCAATTCGCCCCGCAAAGTGGCGGCGAGCGCGCTTTCATGCGCGAACATATCCTCCATACTCCCATGCGCTTCGCAATAATCGATTGCCGCATGGAGCGCGCGGGCTTCGGTTATCATCGGCGTGCCCGCTTCGAACCGCTGGGGCGCTGCGGCATAGGTGGATGTCTCGAAACTTACCGTGTCGATCATCGCGCCGCCGCCCTGATAAGGCGGCATGGCGTTGAGCAGTTCCTCCCGCCCCCACAGCACGCCGATACCGGTCGGGCCGTAAAGTTTATGCGCGGACCACACGTAGAAATCGCAGTCCAGTTCCGCCATGTTCAGGCGCATCCGCGGGGCCGCCTGGCACCCGTCCAGCAGGATTTTCGCGCCGACCGAATGGGCCAGCCTGGCTGCGCGCTTGGCACCCAGAATCGAACCCAGCACATTGGAAACATGGCTCAGCGCCACGATCCGGTGATTGCGGGTCAACATGGTTTCCAGCGCGTCCAGATCGATCCGGCCATCCAGCGTCAGCGGGCACACGTCGATCGCGGCGCCAGTGGCCTGCGCGATCATCTGCCACGGCACGATGTTGGAATGATGTTC
The DNA here is from genome assembly GCA_963803585.1 of uncultured Alphaproteobacteria bacterium. Lineage (GTDB taxonomy): Bacteria > Pseudomonadota > Alphaproteobacteria > Sphingomonadales > Sphingomonadaceae > Pontixanthobacter. The sequence continues at coordinate 25,172 of CAWDNB010000002.1, forward strand.
CAGCTGGCTGAGCATGATGCGGTCGCCCGCTTTCAGATTCAGCGCGCCCCAGCTTTGCGCGACCAGATTGATCCCCTCTGTCGCACCGCGCACGAACACGATTTCGTTTTCGCTGGATGCCCCCATGAAATCCGCGACACGTTTGCGTGCGGCTTCGTAACCCAGCGTCATCTGCGCGGATCGCGAATAGACGCCGCGGTGCACGGTGGCATAGTCCCGGCCCAGCGCATTCGACATGGCATCGATCACGGCCTGCGGTTTCTGCGCGGTGGCAGCCGTATCGAGATAATGCCACGGCGCACCGTCCGAAGTGAACATACCGGGAAAATCGGCCTTGCAGTGTCAGCGGATGGGCCAATCGGCAGGCGGGCGGGCGGGTTGAGGGGCTGGCGGGCGGGCGGATTTTCGTGACTTCGTTCATAATGCTGCACCTTCCAACGCGCCGAGTGCGGCATTCTGCATCCGTTCCCGCGCCGCATCGTCGGCGATCGCTTCGAAGGCATCGCCGATGAACGCCTGGATCAACAATTTGCGCGCCGTCGCGGGCGGAATTCCGCGGGCGGCCAGATAATAAGCTGCCTGTTCGTCCAACTGGCCGATAGCCGCGCCATGGGCGCACAGCACGTCGTCGGCATAGATTTCCAATTCCGGCTTGGTGTTGGCGCTCGCGCCGCGTTCCAGCAGGATCGCGCGGAAATTCTGCCCCGCATCGGTTTTCTGCGCATCGCGTGCGACTTCGATCCGGCCCAGAAAATTGCCGGTCGATTTGCCCCATTGCACCGCCCGCACGACCTGGTTGGAGGTCGCGCGGGGATGCGCGTGCTGCGTGCGGGTGACGAATTCCTGCACCGTATCGCCGCCGCCCAAAGTCACCCCGCCAAATTCGAAATGGGCGCCTTCATGCAGCGTCACATCCACTTCGACCCGGCTGTAACGACCGCCGACGATGGTGTGGAACGCTTCGAACCGGCCGCCTTTGCCGACAGTCACGCGCAGGCGATCGACGAAGCCCGGTTCGTCCAGACCGGCATCGTGGTTCCTGTATTCGCAGCGCGTCTCGCCCGCGGGCACATCCAGTTCGCGCCAATGCCCGATCTTTTCGGCATCTGCGGCTTTCAGAAACGCGCCATCGGAATAGCGCCAGTCTTCGTCCTTGTTGGTGGGTAAAATTGCTGCCTGCATCATTACGCTGCCGCTTCCATGATACCGTCATACCCTTCGGATTCCAGTTGCTGCGCCAGTTCCGGCCCGCCGGTTTTGACGATGCGCCCGTCGGCCAGTACGTGCACCTTGTCCGGCTTCACATAGTCGAGCAGACGCTGGTAATGGGTGATCAGCAATACGCCCTTGTCCGGCTCTCCCGCCTTCTGGCGCATGATCGCATTGATCCCGTCGCCCACGGTGCGCAGCGCGTCGATATCAAGACCGCTGTCGGTTTCGTCCAGGACTGCGAATTTGGGGGCCAGAATGCCCATTTGCACCATTTCGGCGCGCTTTTTCTCTCCGCCGGAGAAACCGACATTCACCTGCCGCTTGAGCATGTCCATATCCAGCTTCAGCAGCGCCGCCTTCTCCCGGGCCAGTTTCAGGAATTCGCCGCCGGACAGGGGCGCCTCGCCGCGCGCGCCGCGCTGTGCGTTCAGTGCCTCGCGCAGGAATTGCACATTGGAGACGCCAGGGATTTCGACCGGATATTGAAAACCCAGAAACAGGCCGGCCGTGGCCCGTTCATGCGGTTCCAGTTCCAGCAGATCGACACCGTCGAGGGTCGCACTGCCCGCCGTCACCTCGTAATTCGGGCGGCCACCCAGAATGTAGGACAGCGTGGATTTCCCCGCCCCGTTCGGGCCCATGATCGCATGGATTTCGCCCGCGCCGACTTCCAGCGTCAGCCCTTTCAGAATGGGCGTGTCGCCAACATTGGCATGAAGGTTTTCGATTTTCAGCATCAGTCGTTCTTCCAGGCGCGCATGGACACTATTCGGGTCAGCGCATAATCTAATGAATAGGCACGAAAACGGTGTTCGAAACCGTCCGGATCTTCGGGATCGAGACCGGCCTTGCGGGCATCGACCGGTTTTTCCGTTCGCAACATCACAGCGGCGTCCATGAACAGCGGCCGGCACCGGTGGACCACCGCGCGCGCGACGATATCGGCACGTTCGCGCGATTTGTCATATTCCACAGCCTGATCGGCCAGGCACTTGTAATATCGGTCCAGAACCGGCGTTTCGTCCGGCATTGCAGCGGCGGGCGCGGGCGCGATGATGGTGGCGGCGGCAGCCTGCGCCAAAAGAACGGCAGCGGTCAGCATCAATAACGGCTCCGGTGATGCAGCCCGTCATCGCGTTTCTTGGGCGCGCGGCCCGGCTTGTCGAACGGCTTGTCCAGTTCGGCTGCAATCGCCGCCCGCACGGGTTCAAGGTCGCCCATGACCTGTTCCTGCGTAAACCGCATGACCCGCACGCCGACATCCGTCAGCTTGCGGTCGGACAGTTCCTCGATTGTGGTGTCGGCGTCGCTGCCGCCCGAAATTTCGACCACCAGCCAGCGCGTCTTGCAGGCGAAATCGACGACGGACGAACCCATCACGACCTCGCGATTGAACGCGAAACCGACACCCTTGTCCTTCAGCATCTCCCACAGCCGCTTATGCGCCTGCGAAGGATGCCGCCGATTGAACCGGGCGCGATCGTGCAGCTTGTCCTTGCGCGCTTCGGATATGTTCCATCCGGCGGTCTTGTCGGACTTTACGGTGTCGGCTGTTCCGAGGGTGAGGGTTTGGCGGTTGGTCATTGTGATTTGCGTGCAACACGAGCTCGAAGAAGCGTGAGCTTCAATTCCGATTTATTTGAAACGCCGAAATCATCCATCATTTCTACAGCATTTTCCAATGCTTCATCCTTCGAGAAACGGCTCGCTGTTCGGGCAAAATACGAGGTTAGCGTGCGAAGAGCGACAAACCATTCGGCCTCACATGCATTTTCCGCGGCCTCATAGATATCATCAACCGATGCTTCTGAAGGCTCCAAAAGCAGGCTTTCTCGTTCGATGCATTTTGCATAGGCTTGCTGTTTTTCAAACGCCTCACGTTTTAACAGGTTCTCGGATTGCACGGCAGCAGCTTGTACTAGAAGGAAAACGACAAAGCTCACCCCACACTCCCTTCCAACGAAATTGCCAGCAACTTCTGCGCCTCGACCGCAAATTCCATCGGCAACTGCTTCATAACTTCCTTCGCGAAGCCGTTGACGATCAGTGCCACGGCCTCTTCTTCGCCCAGGCCGCGCTGCTGCGCGTAGAACATCTGATCGTCGCTGATCTTGGATGTCGTCGCCTCGTGCTCGATCTGCGCGGTGGGGTTTTTCACTTCGATATAGGGCACCGTATGCGCGCCCGATTTGCTACCCAGCAGCAATGAATCGCATTGGGTGAAATTGCGGACATTGTCGGCATTCGCGCCCACCCGTACCATACCGCGATAGGTGTTGTCGGAATGGCCTGCGCTGATCCCTTTTGAAATAATGGTGGAGCGGGTGCCTTTGCCATTGTGGATCATCTTGGTGCCGGTATCGGCCTGCTGGTAATTGTTGGTCACCGCGACGGAGTAGAATTCGCCTACGCTGTCTTCGCCGTTCAATACGCAGGACGGGTATTTCCACGTCACCGCGCTGCCGGTTTCGACCTGCGTCCAGGAAACCTTGGACCGCGCGCCCTGACACAAAGCGCGCTTGGTCACGAAATTGTAGATGCCGCCCTTGCCGTCCGCATCGCCGGGATACCAGTTCTGCACGGTGGAATATTTGATCTCCGCATCGTCCATCGCAACCAGTTCCACCACGGCGGCGTGCAGCTGGTTTTCATCGCGCATCGGCGCGGTGCAGCCTTCCAGATAGCTGACATAGCTGCCTTTTTCCGCGACGATCAGCGTGCGTTCGAACTGGCCGGTATTTTCGGCATTGATACGGAAATAGGTGCTCAATTCCATCGGGCAGCGCACGCCTTCCGGAATATAAACGAAGGTACCATCCGAAAAGACCGCGCAATTCAGCGTTGCGAAGTAATTGTCGCGCTGCGGCACGACTTTGCCCAGCCATTTGCGCACCAGATCGGGATATTCGCGGATCGCTTCCGATATGCTGCGGAAGATCACGCCTGCGCTTTCCAGTTCCTTGCGGAACGTCGTTGCGACCGAGACACTGTCGAACACCGCATCCACCGCAACCTTGCGCGCGCCTTCCACACCCGCCAGCACTTCCTGTTCACCGATGGGGATGCCCAGCTTGTCATAGACACGCTTGATTTCCGGATCGAGTTCGTCGAGCGAACCGATCGTCGGCTTCAGTTTGGGTTCCGCGTAATAATACGCATCCTGATAATCGATCTTGTCGAAGCCCAGTTTCGCCCAGTTCGGTTCCGGCATATCCTGCCACATCCGAAACGCCTTCAGCCGCCAGTCCAGCATCCATTGCGGTTCGTTCTTCTTGGCGGAAATGAAGCGGACGGTATCTTCGTTCAGTCCCTTGGGCGCAAAATCCTGTTCGATATCGCTGGACCAGCCATGTTCGTAATCCGCGGCCCTGGCAGCGGCTTCATGCGCGTCGCGATCTTTAAGAATGGTCTGGTCGGTCATATCGTAATCTCTGAAAAATCGGGCGCATATCGGCGGAAGGAAAACCGGGACCGTTGGGAGACGGGCCCCAATATTGGGCAAAGATTGAAGGCGCGGCGCATTAAAGCCTCCCGCCCGAAAGCTGTGTCAGGGGAATATTGTGCAACGCCCCGCGAACGGCGGAATTGACCATCGGCCAATGTCCCCGAACCGCGCATTTCTGTTCCAGACCGCAATCCTGCCGGCCATGTTCCACGCAGGATGTCAGTGCGATCGGCCCTTCGATAGCCTCCACGATCTCCGCCAGGCTGATCGCAGCCGCCGGGCGGGCCAGCTGCAGCCCCCCGCCTGCCCCGCGCGACGAACGCAGCAGACCGGCGGCGGTCAGTTTGCTGACCACTTTCTGCACGGTCGGCACCGGCAGCGCGGTTTCCGCCGCCAGCACGCCCGCCGATACCCGTTGCCCGCCGCAATGGCGCGCAGCAGCAGTCATCGTAATGACGGCATAATCGGCAAGATTGGACAGGCGCATCGGCGGCTTTCGTATAATCGGACTAAATCGTTCCGATTACGAGATAGAGCGCCCCCTGGGCCGCTTCAACCATAAACCCCTTGTTGCGAGTCGTTAGCGAAAAGCGCCTGTCACGAATTCAGTTCGCGGAAATTTTTCGCGTCCAGCATTTCGGACAGGAACGGGCTTTCCCGATTGGCGAGTTTTGTCGGCGTCCGCCCTGCGAACAGGCGGATTTCGCGGATCATGTGCGACTGGTCGTAAAACGCTTCGCCCAGTTCGGCCTCCATTTCATCCGACAGCATGGGGAACGACATCAGGGCCGCGGCCCGCAGCGCGCGATATTTGCGCGCCAGCGCCTTGGGACTAAGCCCAAAATACCGTTCGACCAGACGTTGCGCCTGCCGCTGTGAATAATTCGCGCTGGCAAAAAACACCGCCAGATCGGGGTTGAGCGCACTGCCCAGCCAGCGATTGGTCGCGGCAATCAATGTTGCATGGCGCGGATTGAGCGGTTTGCAGGTTCCCGCGACGAACTGTCCGATGGCGTGGGCGCATTGTGTGCCGGTTCGGGTTCCGCGGCGGTATTCGTCGCACAGGCCGGCGCCGAAGCGTTCGGCTTCCTCGCCCAGAATATCCGCGGCCCGGTGCAGGCGGTTGCCATGCTGCCGGGCGCACAGGCCGGTCAGCGCGGCCCAGCCATGGGGCGTCAAGACCGCGCCGATCGCATGAAAGGGCCCGGCCATTACAAACGGTACGGCCTGGGAAAAGGGGGTGAGAAGATTGACCTCGTGCGAGCGGTCCACCCGGCCGCAATCGAAATTCATCGTACCGTTGCCATGCGGAAACAGTGTGAAATGGCCCACCGCTGCGGGTTGAATATCGCGTATCTCGGCTTCTTCGCAGCGAAAATGGTAAAAGGTCGTTATGCAGTCGGAAAGATTGGCCGGCACCGCGATATAGTCGATCGTAAACAAGGACGCATGAGTAAGCCCGCGGCCCTGATCGAGGCCGGTATCATGGACCGCCGCACCGCCGCCTTCACCCGACCCCTTCGTCATATACGCCCCTTAGATCGGGACTGTAGCCTTTTTCCCATCGCGAAACAATACTGCGCCGTTTACCCTACGGGCACGGTTTTCTTGCCTGCTGCAATCCAGGCGTCGACATTTTCCTCCATAACCGACAAGGGTACCGGCCCGCTTTTCAAAATCGTATCGTGAAAAGCGGCATAGCTGAATGCAGCGCCCAATTCGCGCTGCGCACGGGCCCGCAATTCCATTATTTTCAGTTTGCCGATCATGTAAGCCGTGGCCTGACCGGGGTAGACGACATAGCGTTCGATCGCCTTGCGGATATCGCCATCGGGGTTCGGCGTATTGTCGGACAGATAGCGGATCGCCTTGTCCCGGCTCCAGCGTTTATCGTGAATACCGGTATCGACCACCAGCCGCGCCGCGCGCCACAATTCCATGCCCAGCCGGCCGAAATCAGAATAGGGATCCTGGTAAAACCCCATATCCTTGCCCAGTTCTTCCGAATACAGGCCCCAGCCTTCGGAATAGGCGGTGACCCCCCCGAACCGGCGGAAAGCGGGCACATCGCCAAGCTGCGTCTGGATACTGAGCTGCAGATGGTGGCCCGGCAGCCCTTCGTGATAGGCCAGCGCCTCCAGCTCGTTCTTGGACATATCGCGCAGATTATACAGGTTCACATAATAGGTGCCGGGGCGCGAACCGTCGGGTGCCGGGCGCTGGTAGAACGCCTTGCCCGCCGATTTTTCGCGAAATGCCTCCACCGCCTTGATAGTCAGCGGATCGGTCGGCAGCGTACCGAAAAACTCCGGCATCTTTTCGCCCAGCGCATCGATTTTCGCGCGGGCATCGGCGATGTATTCTTCCCTGCTGGTGTAGAAAAATTTGGGATCGGTGCGGGTGTATTCGAAAAAGTCCTGAAGCGTGCCCGCAAATCCGACCTGCCCCATGATCGTGCGCATTTCGTCATGGATACGGTCCACTTCGCGCAGGCCGATATCGTGAATTTCGTCGGCGGTAAGATCGGTGGTGGTGTAATTGGCAAGCAGCGCCTTGTAATAGGCTTCGCCTTCGGGAAAGCGCCAGACGCCGTCTTCGCTCGGCGCAATCGCCTGCTGCCGCTGCATTTCGGCAAGCAGGCGCTGGTAGGCGGGTCTGGCCGATCCGGTCCACGCCTGTTCCGCCTGCCCGAACAGCGCCGCCGACGTGGCCGGATCCAGTCGCAGGCCATCTATTTTTTCGTAGATGTCTTTCAGCATGGCGTTTTCGGTATCGGCGGTGAGCAGGTTCTGCACATCGTCGATCACATAGGGATAGACCCATTGGGGCGGCATCACGCCGGCATCCGCGCGGCTCCGCGATTCGGCCACCAGCGTGTCGATCACAGTGCCCAAACCCTGCAGCCGGCTGACATAGGCGCGCGCGTCACTTTCATTAGTGACCTTGTGAATATTGATGAGGAACGCGGGCAATTGGCTCTGCGCGCCGCGCATCTGGTCGAACACATAGCCATAGTCGCGGAACGGATGCAGCGAGGCGGAGCGTTTCGCCATGGCATCGAACAATCGGTAGGACAGCGCATCCTGCTGCGGCAAGGCGGTGACATCATACGTATCGCGCATGGTTTGTGCGGTCGATTGCAGCAGCGCCTCTGCCCGCACTTCCCCGGCGTCGGAATAGTCGCCCCATTGTCCGTAATCTGCGTCCACAATCCCGCGATAGGCTTTGGATACGGGGGACATTTCGAGATCGGCGGCATCATATTGCGCAAACAGCGTGCCAATTTCGTCGATTTCGGCCGAAGCCGCCGCATTCTGCATCGCCGGCGTATCCGTGGCCAGTGTAGTGGCGCATCCGGTCAAGGCTAAGGCGGACAGGGCGGATGTGAGCATGAACGAAATGCGGCGCATGGATATTCTCCTCAAAATCTTCAGAAATATCATAGGTCGCAAAAGCGGCCGTTGGCAAATGCTCCTGCGCATCCCCACTCGCGCAACCATGCGCGTTCCGGCGCAGCCTGTCGGCGTGTCCGCACCGGCATTCCAAAAATGGGGCCAAAAATGGGGCCAAAAGAGCGCAAAAAAAAGGGGCGGCACCGTTTCCGGGAAACCGCCCCTTTCAAGTTAAAGGTTACGGCACGAATGCCGCAATCCTTCGGGTCGCACGTTGGTTATTAGCAGTCTTTCGCCAACAGGATTGGATGAATGCGACATTCTGCACCCGCATCTCGACAGGGAAACGACGCACCGGCATAGCGGCGCGCATATGCTGTTCGATCTGATCCGCCCCGCAATATTCGCGCTCGATCCCGAACGGGCGCACAGGCTGACGATTGCGGCGTTGAAACTGGCCCCGCTGCGACAGGCAGGCAATGCGCCGGGTCTTGCCAGCCGGGTTGCCGGCATCGATTTTCCCAATCCGGTCGGGATGGCGGCGGGCTTCGACAAGGATGCCGAAGTGCCCGATGCGGTGCTGGCTCTGGGTTTCGGCTTTGCCGAAGTCGGTTCGATCACCCCGCGCCCCCAGGGCGGCAATCCCAAACCGCGCCTGTTCCGGCTGGCGGAAGATGGCGCGGTCATCAATCGGATGGGTTTCAACAATGGCGGCGCGCAGGCGGCGTTGGCGCGGCTTCGGGCCCGCCAGTCACAGCCGGGCGTGATCGGCATCAATATCGGCGCGAACAAGGATTCCGCCGACCGGATTGCCGATTATGCGGAAATGACGCGGCTGATGGCGCCGCTGGCGACCTATCTGGCGGTCAACATATCCAGCCCCAACACGCCGGGCCTCCGCGCTTTGCAGGATGAAGGCGCCCTGATTGCCCTGCTGGATGCGGTGATGGCGCTGCGGGGCGATGACGGACCGCCGGTGTTCCTGAAAGTCGCGCCCGATCTGGAACGGGCCGATGTGGCTGCGATTGCCCGTATCGCGCTGGACAAGGGGCTGGGCGCGCTGATCGTATCCAACACCACCATCGCCCGCCCAGCCTTGCGATCGCGCCATGCCGGGGAAGCAGGAGGCCTGTCCGGCGCACCGCTGAAGGACATGGCGCTGCAACGGGTGCGCGAATTCCATGCGGAAACGGGCGGGGCCCTGCCGCTGGTCGGCGTGGGCGGAATAGCGGACGCGGACGATGCCTGGCAGCGGATCAGGGCCGGGGCCAGCCTGGTCCAGATGTACAGCGCGCTGGTATATGGCGGACCGGGGTTGGCGCGCCGGATCGTCGGGGGGCTGGAGCGATTGATGGCGCGGGACGGATTTTCCACCATTGCCGAAGCGGTCGGCAGCGAATAGCAATGACAACCATGTTGAAACGCGCCTTCGTCCTGTCTGCCGCTAGCCTTCTGTCCGCCTGCGCTGCTACGCCGCCCCCAACAGATGGCTGGACCGTCTACAGCCCAACCTTGCACACAGCCGTGGGCGCCGTCAGTGCTGCCGATCCGCGCGCGCAGGCGGCGGGGGAAGCGATGCTGGCGAAAGGCGGCAATGCCACCGACGCGGCAGTTGCCGTGATGCTGGCGCTGACGGTGGTGGAGCCGCAAAGTTCAGGCATCGGCGGCGGCGGCTTTCTCGTGCGCGGTACCGTGAATGGCGCAACAACTACCTTCGATGGCCGTGAAACCGCGCCGTCCGGCGCCGATCCGCAATGGTTCTTCGGCGATGATGGGGAATTGCGGCCTTACAATGAAAGCGTGCGCAGCGGCCTCAGTGTCGGGGTGCCCGGAAACATCGCACTGGCCGCCATGGCGCACGCGCAACATGGCAGTTTGCCCTGGGCCGATCTGTTCGCGCCCGCAATGACGCTGGCCAGGGATGGATTTGCGATCAACCGGCGGCTTCATGCTTCGCTGGACGGGCTGATCGACCGGGCGGGCCTGACTGCTGAAGGTCGCGCATTGTATTACACGGACGCGGGACAGCCACGGCCGGTCGGCACGATTATCGCCAATCCCGCGCTTTACGAAAGCTTCGCCCGCATCGCCCGGATGGGCCCGGATGCCTTTTACCGATCGCCGCAGGCTGCACAGATGGCCGATGCGGTGCGTGCCGCCACCCCCCGCACCGGGGGCATGATACAAGCGGATGTCGCGCAATATTCAGCGAAGGAACGACAAAGCGTCTGCGGGTTCTATCGCACTTATAAAATCTGCGGCATGGGCCCCCCGTCGTCGGGCGGGATCGCGGTCATTCAGATATTGATGCAGCTGGAGCGGTTCGACATTGCCGCATTGGGTGCCGACAATCCCGCGACCTGGCACCTGTTTCTGGAATCGCAGCGGCTCGCTTATGCCGATCGCGAATTGTATCTGGCGGATAGCGATTTCGTGGCCGTGCCGGTCGGCGGGTTGATCGATCCCGCCTATGTGACCCGGCGCGGTATGCTGATCGATGCCGCAAAAGCATTGGACAATGTCGAGGCCGGGACGCCGCAAGGCGTCCTGTCGGCACAGGCCGATGGCGACGAGCCGCCGGAAAAAGGCACATCGCATTTTGCCATCGTCGATGCGCAAGGCACGATGGTCAGCTATACCTCCACGGTGGAGGGGCCGTTCGGTTCCGGCCTGATGTTCGGCGGATTTTATCTCAACAACGAACTGACCGATTTCAGCCGGTCGCCGCAACTGGATGGCGCGCCGGTCGCCAACCGCGTCGAAGGCGGCAAGCGGCCGCGCAGTTCGATGGCCCCGACGGTGATCTACGATCCGCAAGGTCGCCCGTTTGCCGCGATCGGCGCGGCGGGTGGTGGCACCATTCCGGTGCAGACGGCGCGCAGTATCGTGGGGCTCATCGATTTCGGTCTGCCGCTGGATCAGGCGCTCGGCCTGCCGCTCATCATGGCGTATGGCGACCGGGTGCTGGTGGAAGAAGGCACCTGGATGGAAAGCCGGATGAATGAATTTGCGGCGTTCGGCCATGACGGTATTGCGGCGCGTTCGCCGCCCCTGAAGGCAGGCGGGGTCTGGTGGAACGGCACCGCCTGGATCGCCGCGCGCGATCCGCGGCTGGACGGACTGCTTGAAACCGCGCCGGATTAAGTTCCCTTCGGCATGAATACGCCCAATCCGCTTGCCCGCCGCCGAGCAGCGTCCTAATCCTGGCGCCAAGCCGTAAAAGCGGTTTTGATACTGGAGCAGGAGCCCGAATTTTGCAGCTTTCCGACGTTGATAATGCCAATAATCTGGTCGCACTGTTCTTTGCCCGCGTGGCCGACCGCCCGGACGCGCCGTTTCTCGGCGCCAAACATGACGGCGAATGGAAGACGCAAAGCTGGAACGAAGTCGCGGCGCAGGTCTGCCTATTGGCACAGGCACTGCGCGATATGGGCTTGGAACGCGGCGACCGGGTCATGCTGGTGTCGGAAAACCGGCCGGAATGGTGCATCGCCGATCTGGCGATCATGGCGGCGGGCTGCGTCACCGTACCCACCTATATCACCAATACCGAACGCGATCATGCGCATATTCTGGACAATTCCGGTGCGAAAGCGGTGATCGTGTCCAATGCGAAACTGGCCAAACCACTATTGCCCGCGATCATGCGCACCGGCACCGCGGAATATCTGATTGCGATCGATACGCTGCCGGAATTCCAGTCCGGCGATCTGACCCTGCGCGACTGGAAATCCATGCTGGCGGGCGATCCGGCGGCTGCGCGCCGGGCAGTGGATGCACGGCTGGCCGACATCAAACGCGGCGATCTTGCCTGCATCATCTACACCAGCGGCACCGGCGGCGCACCGCGCGGGGTGATGCAGCACCATGGCGCGATCCTGTGCAATGCGGCGGGCGCTGCGGAAATCCTGGCGACCGATTTCGGCTTGAGCGAGGATGAACGGTTCCTCAGCTTCCTGCCGCTCAGCCACGCCTATGAACATTCGGGCGGCCAATATCTGCCGATCGCGGTGGGCGCACAGATATTCTACGCCGAAGGGTTGGACAAGCTTGCCAGCAATATCGAAGAAGTGCGCCCGACCATCATGGTGGTGGTGCCCCGCCTGTTCGAGGTGCTGCGCACGCGCATTCTCAAACAGATCGAAAAACAGGGCAAGCCTGCGCAATATATGATGGACCGCGCCATCGCCATCGGGACGCACAAGGCGGATGGCGGTGCCAGCGGCGATACAAGCGGCAGGCTGCGCCTTCGCGACAGGCCGATGGATCTGGTACTGGAAAAACTGTTCCGGCCTAAAATCCGGGCAAAATTCGGCGGCCGGATCAAGGCGATGGTATCGGGCGGCGCCCCACTCAACCCCGATGTCGGCATTTTCTTCGATTCCGTCGGTCTGACCATGCTGCAGGGTTACGGGCAAACGGAAGCCGGCCCGGTCATCAGCTGCAACCGCCCCGCAGCGGGTATCGCTATGGATACGGTAGGGCCGCCGATGCGCGGCGTCGACATTGCCTTTGCCGATGACGGCGAGATATTGGTGCGCGGCGAGCTGGTCATGCTCGGCTATTGGCAGAACGATCAGGAAACCGCGCGCACGATCAGGGATGGCTGGCTGCACACCGGCGATATCGGCCATCTGGACGGGTCCGGACGGATCAAGATCACCGACCGGAAAAAAGACATGATCGTCAACGACAAGGGGGACAATGTCGCCCCGCAAAAAGTCGAAGGGATGCTGACATTGCAGCCCGAAATCGCCCAAGCGATGGTGACCGGGGACCAGCGACCCTATGTCGTGGGGCTGATCGTGCCCGATGCCGAATGGGCGGTGGAATGGTGCCACCGCCATGGCAAGACTTTCGATATGGCGCAATTGCAGACCCTGCCTGAATTTCGCACTGCCATCGGCAACGCTGTGGCGCGGGTGAACGCGGAATTGTCGATCGTGGAAAAAGTGCGGCAGTTCGCCTTTGCCGATGAAGGGTTCACCATCGAAAACGAAGAAATGACACCCAGCATGAAAATCCGCCGCCACAAAATTCGCGAACGGTATCAGCCGCGGCTCGATACATTGTACAAAAAATAAGCGATCGGGGGCGTTTACAGATACCGTTGGCACGCAGCGGATTTCGTTGATATTACACCGCGTTGCATGAATGCGCCGCCGACTGTCAGGGCGTTTGATTGGGGGTGGCGGGCTTTCTGATGATACGATCGCTGTCGAGCTTCGATATTACCGCTATCGCGCCGCATCCATATTGGAAAGTGCCGGTGCAGATCGGGTTCGGTGCAGCCTGCGCCCTGGCGATGATCGCGATGCGTTCTGCCGTGGACATGATTGCGCCCACATCCGGTCCCTTCGCCCTCGTCTATCCGACCGTGCTCATAGCCACGTTGTTCGGGCATCTTCTGGCCGGCGCCGTGGCGTATGTCGTCTGTTTTTTCTGGGCCTGGTATTTCGTGCTCGGTCCGGTGGGTTCCTTCACGCTCGACGATCCCAGCGATCCGGCGCGCGTGGTCATTAACGGCCTGGCCACGCTGGTCATAATCGGTTTTGCCGAAATTTTCAGAAGAGCGGTGCAGTCGGGCAATGCCACAAGGGACGAAGCAATTGCCCGGCGCGAATTGCTGATGGAAGAACTGGACCATCGCACCAAAAACAACTTCATGATGGTTTCCAGCCTGCTGGCAATCCAGCAACGCGAATCCGGAAACCCGCAGGTTGCGGAGGCGCTGGAACAGGCCAGCTCCCGCGTCCATATGTTCGCCAAGGCATATGAAAATCTTTCCGAAACCCGTGGGGAAGGATACCCGGTCGAAATGCGCGATTACATCAATGATGTGATCGAACGCGTCCGGCTGGCGGGGTTCGATGGCCAGGTGGATTTTACCGTCAGCGCCGATACGGGCGTGCTGCCCCGCCAGACCGCCGTTAGCATCGGGATCTTCATCAACGAGGCGGTAACCAATTGTTCGAAATACGCATTTCCGGATGGTCGGGCCGGAAATATCGACGTGTCGTTTACAATGAACGAAGAGGCGTGGCGGCTGGTTGTCGCGGATGACGGGGTCGGTTCGGGTCCGGATACAGGATCGGATACAACGCCTGCACTCGCTTTGCGCCCTGACACGGACGGGCGGCGCAACGGACGCGGGGCAGTGCTGATGGCGGCGCTGGCGCAACAGGTTAGGGCGCAACACACCATCAACGCGTCAGCGCATGGGACAAGGGTCGAAGTCGTCCATTGCGGCACTGGCCCGGCTGTAAATTTGCGAGGCTGACCGTTTGAGGTTGGCGCCTGAGATTGGCGCCTGAGATTGGTGCCTGAATTGGCTTCTTAAGCCAGTCCGTTCCTAGGCAGCTTCGCGTTCGATAAATTCGGGGTAGAAACTGGGGCGCGCAAGGCTCCACCCCGGGGCGGTCGCTGCCGCTTCGCTCAACGACTGCAGCAACAGCCGGCGGCGTTCGGGGCGTATCTGCGGCAGGGCTGCGGCGGCGCAAAATGCACTGGGCAGCCAGGGACGCGCATCGGCGCCCAACAGGCGTTCATACAGAAACCGAAATGCGGAAAAGCAGCCCAGCCGCTCCTGTCCCAGATCGAATGCCGCAAGCCGGGTCAACATACCGATAAACACATCGATATGTTCCGGACCTGCGGGAGCGGGAATCGCGTCGCGCAGGTTTTTCAGATCCTGATAGGCCACATATTGCCGGCGGATGGCGGTTTTTTCGGCGGCGTTCCGCGCCCATAGCCTGAACGCATCGCGGCGTCCCAGCCCGATATCGAGGCTGCGCCGGATGTAGCGCTGTTCCGCAGCGGAAAAATTTGCAAATTCCCGCATTTCCGAAATTGTCGGTGACGCAGTCCCGGTGGTGGCCATAATCCGTTTTCCCTTATGCAGAAACGAACCATGACCCCTTCGTAGTTAATTTTGCGTAACCATACTCGTGGGCGCCGAACCGGCGGTTACGACCAAAAAAGGGGCCGCGAACATTATCGCGGCCCCATGGTAATTTTAACAAAATCGTCGGGATTGCGGCGGTTCAGATATCGTCGCCCAATGCACCCTTTACCGCACCCTTGACCTGCTGGCCTTTGCCCTTGGCTTCCTGGCCATGGCCTTCAGCGCGCGTTTCGGAATTGTCCGAATGTTGTTTGATCTTGCCGGCCGCCTCGTTGGCGTTGCCTTTGATCTTGTCTGTCAGTTCGCCCATGTTTCATCTCCTGCTGGTGTAATCCGGCGAGGCGAAAGGGGGGTACGCCATCGCCGGTAAGCCGCAGGAAGGCGGCTCGTCATACCAACGGTTTGTAAGGGTTTGTGTTCCCGCCCGGCGACCGACGGGTCGCCGCATGAACGCAGCGCCCTAGATCAGCCCGGCAAGCGGCGAACTGGGATCGGCATAGCGCCGGACCCCCATGCGCCCGGCCAGATAGGCGTGTCGACCGGCCTCCACCGCCAGTTTCATGGCCCGCGCCATGCGAATCGGGTCTTTCGCTTCGGCAATGGCCGTATTCATCAGCACACCATCGCAGCCCAATTCCATCGCCACCGCCGCTTCCGACGCGGTACCGACCCCGGCATCGACCAGCACCGGCACGCTTGCGCCTTCCACGATCAGGCGGATGGTCACCTTGTTCTGGATGCCCAGCCCTGATCCGATCGGCGCACCCAATGGCATGATCGCCACGGCGCCCGCTTCTTCCAGCTGTTTGGCGGCGATGGGATCGTCCACGCAATAGACCATGGGTTTGAATCCTTCCCCGGCCAGCACTGCGGTGGCTTTCAGCGTTTCGCGCATATCGGGATACAGCGTACGCGCCTCGCCCAGCACTTCCAGTTTCACCAGATCCCAACCGCCCGCTTCCCGCGCCAGTCGCAGCGTGCGGATCGCGTCTTCTGCAGTGAAGCACCCTGCCGTATTGGGTAGATAGGTGACTTTTTTCGGGTCGATGAATTCGGTCAGCATCGGTGCATCGGGATCGGTGACATTGACGCGCCGCACCGCCACCGTGACGATTTCGGCGCCCGAAGCCTCCAGCGCGGCGGCGTTTTGCGCAAAATCCCGGTATTTTCCGGTGCCGACGATCAGGCGGGAGTTGAAGCGGTGCCCCGCGACTTCCCAGCTATCGTCGTCCTTGGCGTGATCCGCCGCCCCATGATCGCCCCCACCGACGAAATGCACGATCTCCAGCGTATCGCCGTCCTGCAGCGGCGTTTCGGCCAGAGTCGACCGCGGGACGATTTCGCGATTGCGTTCGACTGCGACTTTCGCAGGTTCCAAATCCAGTTCGCGCACCAGATCGGCAAGGGATGCCGCATCGGTTGAACGCGTTTCGCCATTCAGAGTGATCGTCTTGCGGATCGTGATATCGCCATGGGTCATGCCACGGCAGATAGCGTTCACTCCGCTTGAGGCAAGGGCGCGCGCATATTCAGGATATGGCCGACAGACACCAGCGACACACCGATGACGGTCAGTACGACCTCGTATATGCCATGGGGCACGGCCAGTCCGCCGCCCATGAAACTCAAACCCGTCATCGCGATCACGAACGGCGCCGCGCGGCGATGCTGGATCGCACCCCAGCCCACCGCAACCGCAGCGATAACCAGCGCAATCGCCAGCCCGAAGCGGTGAATGGCAGGTGCGAAAAACAGATCGCCGCCGATGCCCAACGCGGATACGATCAGGATCGAAAGCAGGCAATGCGCGGCACACAACCCGGAAAGAACCAGGCCCGCACGGTCCAGCCGTGCCCGAATCGAAGGCAGCATCATTCGCATTGCCTGCCCTACCTATGTGACGATGTATCATTATGCAAGATGCCTTTCTCGGAATGCGCAGGAAAGTTCGCAGCTGGGCGCGCGTATCGGGCGGGCTTTGACCACGCGCATGGGGCAATAGCGGTTGCAGATATTCGTCTTGCCTATCGCCGGTCGGCGCATCAATGCAGGGGCAATGCCTACCTACGCAAAATCCACGCATCACGATGCAGTAGCTTCGGATGGCCGGGCCATAATCGGCGCACGGCCGTTATTGCTCGCGCGATGGTTGCTGGCGGTTGCCGTCGTCATCGTCATCATGGTGATCGTGGGCGGTATTACGCGGCTGACCGAATCGGGGCTGTCGATTACCGAATGGAAACCCATAACCGGGGCTCTCCCACCCCTGAACGATGCGCAGTGGCAGGCGGAATTCGCAGCCTACCGGCAGATCGGCGAATATAAGCAGGTCAGCGGCCCGGCGGGAATGACGCTGGCCGATTACAAATTCATCTATTTCTGGGAATGGTTCCATCGCCTGTTGGGCCGTTTCATCGGGTTGATCTATGCCGCGCCGCTGGCGTGGTTCTGGATCAGGGGACTTATCCCTGCCGGTTACAAACCGCGACTGCTCGCATTGCTGGCGTTGGGCGCGCTGCAGGGTACGTTCGGGTGGTATATGGTGCGTTCCGGGCTTTCCACGCAGATGACCGACGTCAGCCATTTCTGGCTGTCCATCCATTTGTTGACCGCATTGTTCACGCTTGCCGGACTGGTCTGGACCGCGCTCGATCTGCGGCGGCTGGCGCATATTCCCGGCGCGGTGCCGGCGCGCATCACGCCGCTGGTCGCATGGGTTGGCGGTATCGTGTTCGTGCAATTGCTGCTGGGTGCCTGGGTTGCCGGATTGAATGCGGGTCATGTCTCCAACAGCTGGCCGTTGATGCAGGGCGCCCTGGTGCCTACCGTGGATACCACCCGCGGCTGGTTCTGGGCGCTGACACACGATCCCTTTCTCCTTCATTTCCTGCATCGCTGGTGGGCCTGGGTCGCGGTAATCGCGCTGATTGTCCTCGCACGCAAAACCCGCCCTTTCGACCGGCGCGCTTCGGTGGCGATCCATCTGGCGTTCGGCACGCAGATCATATTGGGCATCGCCACGGTCTGGACCGGTGTCGATATCGCTATCGCGACCGCACATCAGGGCGTGGGTGCGCTGCTGGTGGCGGCTATGGCCTGGGGCGCCCATGTTCTGGGACGCACGCGGTCGCAGACAGGTGGCCGGACGGCCGCCGATTAAGCGCCCCAAATGGTTGGAGGTATTATTTTACCTTAGCCACAACACCCGGATTTGCTTGACTTACGCCGCCAATACGAACAGATCGCGCCCACTTCGCGGTTCCGCCCGGCGGATTCGCACAAACGCGCTGCGACTATTTGCAGTATGTATTTTATGAACGGACACAGCCCATGAAGGCTCTCAGCAAGATCACCCGGTCGATCAAACCGGCCGAGGTCGAAAAGAAATGGCATCTGATCGATGCGGATGGTCTGGTCGTCGGCCGACTGGCCACCATCGTCGCCAATCTGCTGCGCGGCAAGCACAAGCCAAGCTACACCCCGCATGTCGATTGCGGCGATCATGTGGTCATCATCAATGCGGACAAGGTGAAGTTCACCGGCAAGAAAATGACCGACAAGATCTATTACAAGCACACCGGCCATCCCGGTGGCATCAAGGAAACGACTCCGGCAAAGGTGCTGGAAGGCCGTTTTCCCGAACGCGTGCTTGAAAAAGCCGTGCAGCGGATGGTCCCGCGCGGTCCGCTTGGCCGTGACCAGATGCGCGCACTGCACCTCTATGCCGGCACTGAACATCCGCATGCGGGCACCCAGCCCCAGCCGCTCGATGTCGCTTCGATGAACCGTAAGAACAAGGCTCCAGCATAATGGCCGACGAAACTCCAAAAAGCCCGGAAAAGGGCGCCGAAACCGAAGCAAAACCGGACGTGAAGGCCGAAGCGACGACGGAAGCGAAAGCCGACGTCAAAGTGGATGCTGAAGCCGAAACTGGGGCCGAAACGAAAGCGGCATCGAAAACGGACGAAAAGCCCGAAGCGAAGCCTGAGGAAAACTCCGATCCCAAGGCGGCGCCCACAGGCGAAGCCAAAGCGGATTCCAAGCCGGAAACTGCGAGCAAAAGCAGCGTGACCGACCTTGCCGATCTGAAGGATATTGCGGGCGATGCGCCGGCGGCGGATGCTTCCACTGCCGAAAACGTCGTGGTCGAAACCATGCCCTTGCGCGAACAGGTGATCGACGATCTGGGCCGCGCCTATGCGACCGGTCGCCGCAAGGATGCCAAAGCTCGCGTCTGGCTCAAGCCGGGATCGGGCAAGATCACCATCAATGGCAAGGATCAGGAAACCTATTTCGCACGCCCGACCCTGCGTCTGGTAATCAACCAGCCTTTCACCATCACCGAACGCGAAGGGCAGTACGACATTATCGCTACCGTTCGCGGCGGTGGTCTGTCGGGTCAGGCAGGCGCGGTCAAGCACGGCATCAGCCAGGCATTGACGCGGTATGAACCTGCGCTGCGCAGTACGGTCAAGTCGGAAGGCTTCCTGACCCGCGACAGCCGCGTGGTGGAACGCAAGAAATACGGCCGGGCGAAAGCGCGCCGCAGCTTCCAGTTCTCGAAGCGGTAATTTACCCCTGCATTATCGGCACTGCCGTTGCGGGCATTGCCATTGGCAACACATGGAAAAGGCGGTTCGGAAACGGGCCGCCTTTTCCATATCGCTCAGCCGCTGGTAATCGGGGCGGCTTGCCCGGAAAAAACGCGCTGCTCGACCCGAAGGCCGTTTTGCGGGGCATAGGTAACCACATTATATCCCGGCTGCGCGCCACGCAGCCGGGTCGATAGCGTACCGGCCCCGATCATCCGCAGCGATCGGTTGCCCCGGCTGCGTTCCAGATCGAACGGTACATGGACATGACCTGTCAGCACTGCATTCGCCCCGGCATCCAGCAACGCCGCAAAAGCATCGTCACCGCCGATGGTCGGATTTTTCATATCCTCCCGCGCCGGCAATAAGGGATGATGGGCGGTAATGATCGCGAAACGTCCATCGCCCTGCAAATCGCGCAATCTGCCAAGGGTTTCTGCCAGAGCTTCCTTGCGGACGTAACCATCGGACCAGGGAAAACGCGGCTGCGCCCGCACGGTCGTTTTCAGCGGGATCAGAACGCAATGCGCCAGTTCCACGCTGGCGCCCACCGCATCGCGCAACGCACCATAGCGTTTATAGGGCTGCGTAAACCGTTCCCACAGATTGTAGTACGGCATATCGTGATTGCCCGGTTCCAGCATCACCGGCGTATCCAGCGCTGCGAAAAACCGGCGGGCTGCCGCGAATTGTTCATGTGTCGCGCGCTGCGTCAGGTCGCCGGTACAGATGACCGCATCGGGCCGCTCGCGCGCCACCGCTTCGGCAAACCATTGTACGGCCGCCTTGTGCTCGACGCCGAAATGGATGTCGCTGACATGAAACAGGCGGGCTTCGGCGCTCAACTGAGTCAAACCCGTCCGCTCAGCATCAGCCAGCCCGACGCGCCATTTATCAGCGAATAGAACAGATATCCCCAAGCGGTGGCCGGCCAGCCATTCGCCGCCAGCAGCATCGCTGCCAGCAGGACCGCAAATTCGAAAATCAGGGCCAAGCGTATCCCCGTTCGGCTGCGATACCAGGGTATTACCCGCAGCATCGGATGGCCGCTTTCCATGACCGCGCGGTGCATGGCGAAATTCAATATGCCCAGAATGAACAATAATGCGATGGCCATGAACGGTCTGTGCCAAATGCGGCCCGGCTTGCCAAGCGATCAACAAGGGTTTGCCGAACAACGCCCGAACAATCTCTGCGCAATCTTCTGCATGATCATCGGGGTTAGTCTTCGCAAGGATAGCGCGCGTTTATCGGGCAACTATCGCCCGGCAATCGCCTTGACCTTGCGCAAATATGTGCGGCCGATACGCAGGGCGGTCTTGTCCCCGCCCACGCCGACCCCGCCCACGCCGGTCCCATCCAGACCGGGACCGTTGCCCGCTATTTCCACCGACCAGACACCCAGCCCGTCATGCCGCAGTCCCGATATCGCATCGCGGCGCAGGATGGTGGACCGGTGAATGCGTATAAACGCTTCGGGGTCCAGACGTTTTTCCAGCCCGGCAATGGTTCGCAGCAGGAGGAAAGTGCGGACATTTTCCGCGGCAGCGTCGTCTGCCGGGGTAACGTGCAGCCGCACATAATCGCGCTCCGCATCGATCCGCTGCACTCTTGCGACATCGATACGGAGCAGTTCGCTGCGATGCGGCACCCATATCTCGCTCAGCCATTTGCCAGGGCGTGCCGAACTGTCCGGTTGGCTGCGACGCGCCAGCACTCTCCCGATCGCACGCACCAGCCGGTCTGCAGCCACCGGTTTCAGTACGTAATCGACCGCATCCAGATCGAACGCCTCGACGGCGAAATGTTCATGCGCGGTCACGAAAATAATGGCCGGTCGCGGCATGGCTTCCTGCGCCGTGTCCCGATCCGGGCTGTCGGCAATAGCGCGCGCCACTGCCAGCCCGTCCATCTGCGGCATGGTCATGTCCAGCAACAGCAGATCGGGCGCCAGTTTTTCCACCGCCTGCAACGCCGCTGCGCCATCGGCAGCGGTTCCGACCACGGCAATCCGGTCGATCTTGGAACAGATGCTCTCCATCCGTTCCACCGCCAGCGGTTCGTCATCGACGATCAGCGTGCGCAGCGGCATTGCATCGGCACTGTCTGTCATGATTCCCGGCCTCCCCTGAAATTCAACGGCATACGGATTTCGCTGCGAAAACCGACGTCGGTCGGGCCCGCTTCGATACTGGCTTCATCGTTGAACCGCGCGCGCAGCCTGTCACGGATATTGGCAAGACCGATCCCGAAGCCGTGCGGCGCGAGGTCTTGGGCGCCCGGGCCATCATCCGACACGATGAGCGACAGCATCTGCCCCGTCCGCCGCGCCGCGATACGAATCGTGACGGGGCGCGTCAGCGGCGCCACGGCGTATTTCACCGAATTTTCCACCAGCGGTTGCAGGATCATTCCAGGCACACGCGCACCGGCCAGATCGGCAGGCAAATCCACCGCGATACTAAGGCGGCCGGGAAAGCGTATTTCCTCGATCGCCAGATAGTGCTGCTGCAGCGCGAATTCATCGGCCAGATCGACATCGGAACTGGTTTCGTCGGCCAGGCTGCGGCGATAGAAATTGGACAGGGACTGGATCATCGTTTCGGCCCGTTCGGCTTTCCCCGTCATCACCAGCGCGCTCAGTGAATTGAGCGCATTGAACAGGAAATGCGGATTGACCTGATAGCGCAGCGACCGCAGTTCCGCTTCCTTTGCCTGCCGGCGAAAAGCCGCCTCGCGCCGTTCGGCAATCGTGACCTGGGATATGGCGAGCAGCGCGAAATAGAGCGACGACCACGCCAGCAGCAGAAAATACCGGCCCAGTGCAATGTCCACGACCATCCGCCACTGATCCCACCCTTGCGGATTGGCCGGGGCCAGCAAAACCTTGCGCGGTCCGCGGCTGCCCGGCGCCAGCGCATCGGGATCGGACGGCACTTCGACGAAGATGTTCCCCGCCTGGTCACGGCGAATATCGACACCCCGTTCCCGCGCCATTTTTTCCGCAACCGCACCCTGAACCGGCGCGAACACCGCTTGGTTCACCGACGCCACCAATAATGCAGCAGGAAGCGACAGGACCAGCGCGGCGCACACTTTAACCCATAGGGGCCGCGCATCGAACACGCGAAGCAGCGACCACAGTCCCAAGGTAATGATTGCCCCTGCCACCGTGACCACGCCGCGTCGCCACAGCAAATCGAACTGCAGATCCAGCCCCACGATCGATCCGCGGATGCTCGTCAGCAGAAAATAGCAAGCCCACAGGGCCGCGATGGATGTCGCGACCATACGCAGCGATACCCGCGCCGGCGGTTCATGTGCGAATGGGGGCGATTGTGTTACCATGTCGCATCGGGCGATACCGCAACAACACGGTCGGCCGCCAGTTCCGCGATCGAAAACGATGGTCCGTTCATCGAACGGATCAGCCGAGCAGTTTTTCTTCCGCAATGCGTTTGCGCCAATGGGCCGGGGCAAGGGTGTGGACATTGTTGCCGGCGCTGTCGACGGCAACGGTCACCGGCATGTTTTCAACCGTAAATTCGTAGATTGCTTCCATACCCAGATCTTCGAACCCGACGACTTTCGATTGCTTGATCGCCCGGCTGACCAGATAGGCGGCACCACCGGTCGCCATGAGATAGGCAACCTTGAACCGGCTGATGACCTCCACCGCATCGGCCCCGCGTTCCGCCTTGCCGATCATCGCCAGCAAGCCCAGATCCAGCATGGTTTCAGTAAACTGGTCCATCCGGGTGGCCGTGGTGGGGCCGGCCGGGCCGACGACTTCGCCCATTACCGGATCGACCGGCCCGACATAGTAAATGGCGCGTCCGCGGAAATCGACCGGCAGTTCCTCGCCCCGGTCCAGCATATCCCGGATACGCTTATGCGCAGCATCGCGGCCGGTCAGCATTTTGCCGGACAGGAGCAGCCGGTCGCCGTGATTCCAGCTGGCGACCACTTCCGGCGTCAGATTGTCGAGATCGACGCGAATCGCCTCGGCATCGGGTTGCCAGTTTACGTCCGGCCACTGGTCCAGATCGGGCTGTTCCAGAAAAGTGGGTCCGCTGCCATCCAAGGTAAAATGCGCATGGCGGGTGGCGGCGCAATTGGGGATCATGCCCACCGGCTTGCCCGCCGCATGGCATGGTGCATCGTAAATCTTTACATCCAGGACGGTGGACAACCCGCCCAGCCCCTGCGCACCCACGCCGGTAGCATTGACCGCATCGTAGATGTCGATCCGCAACTGTTCGATATCGGTGCGGGCTCCGCGCTTTTTCAGCTGCGCCATGTCGATCGGGTCCATCAGGCTTTGCTTGGCCAGTTTCATGCAATGTTCGGCCGTACCGCCGATGCCGATGCCCAGCATTCCCGGCGGGCACCAGCCTGCCCCCATGCTGGGTATCTGGTCCAGCACCCATTGCACGATGTTGTCGCTGGGGTTCATCATCTTGAATTTGGACTTGTTTTCGCTGCCGCCACCCTTCGCCGCAACATCGATGGCGACTTTCCCGCCCGGCACCATTTCAACCGACAGGACGCAGGGCGTGTTGTCGCGCGTGTTGCGGCGGGTGAATGCGGGATCGGCCAGGATACTGGCCCGCAGCGTATTGTCGGTATCGGTGTAAGCCTTGCGGACCCCTTCATCGATCACGTCCTGCAGGCTGCGCTTCGATACAAGCCGGCAATCCTGACCCCATTTAACGAACACGTTGACGATCCCCGTGTCCTGGCAGATCGGCCGGTGCCCTTCCGCGCACATCCGGCTGTTGGTCAGGATCTGTGCAATCGCGTCCTTCGCGGCGGGGCCCTGTTCCGCCGTATAGGCTTCGCCCAGTGCACGGATATAATCCATAGGGTGGTAATAGGAGATATATTGAAGAGCATCGGCAACGCTCTCGATCAGATCATCCTCGCGGATCGAAACACTATCGTTCATCGATATCATACTCCTGCCTGTCGAATGCATCTGTCCTTATCTGCGCCGGTCCATAGGCGTTACCCATGGCCAGCGTCAAAGCGCTTGGCCCGAACGCCCCGAACGCCTAGGGCACGGGGCATAATCGCAACCCTGCGCCCGGCGGCATTGACCCGCTGTGTTATGTATGTAAGACAGTGCGCGACAAAGGATCGACCATGTCCACGAATGCAACTTCCGCCCATCACGCGCCGGATGCCAGCACTGCGGGCAGTTCCGGCTCAGGCCCAGGCTCAGGCTCGGCCTCGGGCTCACGCTTTGCCGCTGCCCGCCGCGCCATGGTGGACAGCCAGCTTCGCACCAGCGGCGTCAACGAACCCTATGTCCTGTCGCGGATGCTGGCGGTCCCGCGCGAGAAATTCGTTCCGCAAAAAGCGCGGGGCACGGCCTATATCGATCGCTCCATCGCACTGGATAATGGTCGCCGCATCGCCGCGCCGGTATTTTACGGAATGTTGCTGGAAGAAGCCGATCCGCGCCAGGACGACCGGGTGCTGATCGTGGATGCGGGCAGTGGGTATCTGCCTGCGCTGATCGAACCGCTGGTGGCGCAGGTTCAAATCATCACGCCGGAACAGGCGAACGATGCGGCCAGCGCGCAGGACGATTTCTTTTCGCTCGTCCTGATCGACGGTGCGGTGGAAAACGTACCGCGCGCCATCGCCGCTTTCATGACTGCCGATGCGCGACTGGTGACCGGCCTGGTTACCAAAGGCGTGACGCGGCTGGCGGCGGGGCGCAGATCCGCGACCGACATCGCCCTGTTGCCGCTGGCGGAACTGGGCATACCCCGGATCGCCGATTTCGATACGCCGAAAAGCTGGAGCTTTTAGGCCATGCGGATGCGGGCAGTATTTCTGGCATCGGTGGCCGGTGCAGTCAGTCTGGCTGCGCCCGCCCGGGCGGATACGCTGCGCGACGCACTGGCAGGGGCTTATCGCACAAACCCGATATTGCAGGCAGCGCGTGCGGACCAGCGTGCGACGGATGAAAACGTGCCCATCCAGCGTGCCGCCGGCCTGCCCGGCATAACGGCCGACGCGCAATTCGTGGAATTTCTGATCCAGGATGCGACCCGCTTTACCGCACCCGACCGCGTAATCACCGCCGGTCCCGATCTGACCGTTCCCGTCTATTCCGGCGGGGCGGTGAAGAATGCGGTGCGGGCGGCGAAAGAACGCGTGCAGGCCGGACAGGCGAACTTGCGCGCAACCGAATCCTCGCTGTTCAGCCAGGTCGTCGCCACATACATGGATGTGATCCGGAACGAGGCTTTGGTGGCACTGTCCGCCAATCAGGTCGATGTGCTTGCGATCAATCTTCAGGCGACCCAAGACCGCTTCGAAATCGGCGATCTGACCCGTACCGATATCGCCCAGTCGCAATCCCGGCTGGCGCTGGCACGCACCGATCTGCAATCGGCGCAAGCCAATCTGATCGGTGCGCGCGAAACCTATATACAATTGGTGGGCGACGCGCCGGTAGACCTCGCGCCGCCACCGCCCCTGCCCGGCCTCCCTGACGATGTGAACGATGCGGTGGATATAGCGCTGGACGCCAATCCCGATCTTATCGCGGCACGGGAAAACGCAGCAGCGGCAGGGTACGATATCGACGTCGCCGGTTCGGGCCGGTTGCCGCGCGTGTCGGTTTTTGCGGGCTATGATTACCAAAATTTTTTCGGCACTCTGGGCGGCAGCTTCACCAATCCCAACGATCCCGACGGGCCACCCTTGCTGGCCCCGCAGACGACCACGGCGGCGCAGGCGGGCGTATCGCTTTCGGTGCCGATATTCCAGGGCGGCCGGGTGGCCGCGCAACAGCGACAGGCGACTGCGCGGGCTTCCGCCGCGCTGGAACGGGTCATTGCCGCCGAACGTGACGTCATCGCACAGGTGCGCGCGTCCTATTCCAGTTATTATGCGGCCCGGTCTATCATCGAATCCTCGCAGGCGGCAGTAGCGGCGGCGGAACTGGGGCTGGAAGGTGTGCGGGCGGAAAATTCGATCGGCAACCGCACTATTCTGGACGTGCTGAACGCCGAACAGGAACTGCTGAATACGCGCACGCAGCTGGTGACTGCACGGCGCAACGCCTACGTCGCGGGATTCAGCCTGCTGGCCGCGATGGGCCGTGCCGAGGCCCGCGATCTTGGCTTCGAAGACGACGGGCTGCTGTATGATCCCACGCTCAATTACGACCGTGTTCGGAACCGTGTCTGGGACTGGGATCGCGATCCCCGACCGGCCGTGACGTCAACCAGAACGATTGACATTCCGGCCGCCGGCGCAGACATTCCGGCCACAGAAACACGCCGCGACCGCTGATCGCGCATAGCCCAAGGTCCGTATTTTCACCATGCGCCAAGACAATGAATCCTCGGTCGAAGAAATTCTCGAATCGATCAAGAAAGTAATCGCGCGCGACACCCGGGCCGGCGCCGTCATCATGCGTCAGAAACGCGAACAGGGCGGTATGCGCGATGATGCCGATGCCCCCGAACCCGCCGATGCGGAAGAGGCGGAAGAAATCCTCGATCTGAACAATGCGGAAATGCTGGCGGACTTCGAAGACGAGGATATGTCCGGCACTGGAATTGGCGATGACCGCGACACGGCGAGCGAAGATGGGCGAAACGCAGCGGATCGTCTGCCGACAGGCACTGTCGATGATGCGCAGGACGATACGCCCCTGACCACCAGTTCGGCGCGGACATCCATGCGTGACAATCTGGCAGCGCTGGCCATGCTGGCGGAACCCGGCGTACCGCCACAGATCGTGCGCACCGGGGAAACTTCGCTGGAGGGGCTTACGCGCGATCTGCTGCGCCCGATGCTGGCCGAATGGCTGGACAGCCATCTGCCGGGCATGGTGGAAAAACTGGTGAAGGCGGAAATCGCCCGGATCGCCGGCAAACGCGGCTGAACCGTCGCCGTCATGTATCGGATGCACGGGCTTTATGGCTGTGCAAAATTCAGCTTCGCCTTTTGGCTTCAGGAGTTTTGGCTTGTGTTGGCTGCCGGTGCGGGTAATTCTGCCCGTATGACGATAAATTTCGATTTCAAAGCTGCCCTGTTTTCTTCCTTCATCGCTGTGGCCGTCGCCAACCCGGCTCTGGCAGACGATCACCTGCCCGTGGCCGGGGCGAAACTCGCGCCGATGAGTGCGGAAGATCTGATTGCGATGCCGCGTCTGGGTACTCCGGTCGCCTCGCCGGACGGATCGGTCGCATTATATTCGGTCACGCGTACGGATCGGCAGAGTTTCGAACGCGAGACAACCCATTTTCTGCAGGATTTGCGCGCGCCCGACACCGCACCGGCAAAACTGGATTTTGCCGGTGCCGCGTCGGATTTCCAGTTCGGGCAGGACGGCCATATCTATTTCCTGTCCGATCGCGCCGTGCCGGGTGCCACTGACGACAGCGATACGGCTGGCACCAGCCAGGTCTGGCGGGCCTTGCTGGCCGATGACGGGACATTGGGCGCACCCAGCCCGGTTACCGCGGTGGCCAGTGATGTTCACGGTTTCCACCTGTCGCCCGATGGCAGGAAAATAGCGATTTTCGGCGACGTCGGGCGGGCATGCGCGACATTCGGCTGCGATGGCGACGGCAAGGCCCATCTTCCGGGACCGGGCAGCGGCCGGCTATACGATGCGGCGGATGGTTTCTTCCGCCATTGGGATGAATGGGAAACGCCGGGAACCTACAGCCGTGTCTTCGCCTTCGATATCGACAATGGAAAGGCCGCCGGAACCGGAACGGCGCTGGACGGTCCGGCCGGTCCCGATGCGCTGATCGGCGATACGCCCACCAAACCATTCGGTGGGGGGGAAGAGATCGCATGGGCGCCCGATGGATCGTCTGTGTATTTCGCGGCGCGGCGGACCGGCGGGGACGAACCGGGATCCACCAATGTCGATATCTACCAATCGCGGCTCGATGGTGCGCGCCCCGTCAATCTTACGCAGGCCAATCTGGCTACCGATACCATGCCTGCGCCATCGCCAAATGGCCGCTATCTCGCCTATCTCGCCATGGAACGGCCGAATTACGAATCGGATCGGATGGTTATCCAGCTGCGCGATCTTCGCAGCGGGCGCACGCGCGCCCTTACCGCCGAATTCGACCGGTCGTTCGGTTCGCTGAGCTGGACGCCCGATTCGCGCTGGATCGTCGCCACGGCGCAGGATGTTCTCGATACCCCCGCATTTCGCATCGATCCGCGGTCCGGCGCGGTCGAACGGCTGGATCTGATGGCGGGCAACGAAGCGCGTATCGGCGATGCGATCCCCATCGCCGGAAACCGCCTGCTGTTCACGCGCAATTCCATTGCCGGGCCTTCGGAACTGTATCTGGCCCGCAATTGGGAACAGGGGCGCCCGCTTACATCGGTATCGCGGCCCTTGCTGGGTCAGCGCGCATCGGTGATGACCACCCGGTTCAATTTTGCCGGCGCCAATAACGAAGCGGTGTGGGGGCAGATCACCAAGCCGGAAGGGTACGAAGGCACTCTGCCGGCCATCCTGTATGTCCATGGTGGCCCGCAGGGTTCGTTCAACGATGGATGGTCCACCCGGTGGAATCCCGCCGTTCTGGCCAGCCAGGGCTATGCCGTGGTGTCCGTCGATTTCCATGGCAGCACAGGATATGGTCAGGCCTTTACCGACAGCATCAATCGCGACTGGGGCGGGAAACCGCTGGAAGACCTGCAGAAAGGGCTTGCCGCCGCAATCGCGCTCGACCCGCAGATCGATGGGCAGCGCGCCTGTGCCATGGGTGCATCCTATGGCGGTTACATGATGAACTGGATCGCCGGAAAATGGCCCGACCGGTTCGCCTGTCTGGTGCAGCATGACGGGTTGTTCGATATGCGCAGTTTCTATTACGCGACGGAGGAACTGTGGTTCCCCCGCTGGGATTTCGGCGGCTCCTATACCGAAAACGCGGCCGAATACGAAAAATGGAACCCGGTCAATCATGTGGCGAATTGGCGCACGCCGATGCTGGTCATTGCCGGCGAAAAGGATTTCCGGGTGCCCTATACCCAGGGGCTGCAATCCTTCACCGCGCTTCAGGAACAGGGCGTACCGGCCGAATTGCTGGTCTTTCCGGATGAAAACCATTGGGTGTTGAAACCTGCAAATTCGCTGCAATGGCACAACACCGTGTTCAGCTGGCTGGACCGCTGGCTGAAGACCGACACCATCGTTCCAAGCGCGGAGGCGATTGCCGAACAATGAACGGCAGCGCAAAGGAACTGCGAAAGGCGCAGCTCGCCCTGGGTAAAATCGGCGGTGAAACGATTGAACGGCAGATTTTTCTGTGTGCGCTCGCGGAAAAACAGAAATGCTGCAGCCGAGACGAAGGAAAGCGCGCCTGGAATTACCTGAAGAAACGTCTCAAACAGCTTGATCTCGTCGGACCCAAATGGACTCGGGAAGACGGCAGCAGTGGGGGCGGCGTGCAACGCGCCAAGGCGGATTGTCTGCAGATTTGCGCAGCGGGCCCGATCGCGGTCGTGTGGCCAGACAATGTCTGGTATCATTCCTGCAACGAAGATGTGCTGGAACGCATCATTCAGAACCATCTGATCGGCGGCACGGTGGTCGAGGAATATCGCCTGCGCGCGCCCGCCGACACAGAATAGTCCCTGCAGCTGGCCCTGCAGCTGGCCCTGCAGCCGGATTAATCCTGTTTCCAGGTATCGTCGTCCTCTTCCGCAAGATCGGTCACGCTTTCATCGTGGCCCGTACCGCTGGACAGGAAAACCAGACCCATAAGCGCCGCTGTCAACAGCATCATGAATCCGATGCCCAATGCCACCGCGATATAGAAATGCACCGACGCCGGGCTTTCCCCGTCATACAGCAGCGCCACCGCGATTCCGACCACGCCGACCGTTACCAACAGCATGAAACGCATCAGCCGTTTGTACCGCGCCCAGGCATAGGCCGCGTTTTCGGGATCTTCCAAGGGCGATTTCGGTATCATCGCACCGCTCTGCCGCGTGCCGCGGGGTTTTTCAATGGTCGCGTCGCTGTGCTCTGCATTGCGCTTCACCCATCGTTCGTGCCACATTGCGGTTTGGGAAGGGAAAGGTGGAATTATGGATATTGCCCAACTTATCGCCGGCCGGGATCGGGGCGACATCATCAGCTGCGACGTGGGGGACGAAGTTCGCGACGTGGTGGGCATTTTGGCGAACCGCCGCATCGGGGCCATGCCGGTCATGCAGAACGGGCAGCTGGCCGGAATATTTTCCGAACGCGATGTCATCTACCGCATGGCAGAAGTCGGCGCACGCTGTCTGGAAACGCAGGTCGGCCAGGTGATGACCGCGCCGGCCATTACGGTGGACGTTTCGGCCAAGGTGGACGAGGCGCTGGCGCTGATGACACGGCGGCGCATTCGCCATTTGCCGGTGATGCGGGACGGGGCGCTATGCGGGTTCATTTCGATCGGCGATCTGGTCAAATCGCGCATCGACGAGGTGCGATTGGAAGCCGAAGCATTGCGATCCTACATCCAGACAGCTTGAGTGGCGGCCCTGGCGTGTCTACATAGGCAGTATGGCCGACACGCTTACCCTCACCCCATCCGCCGCCCGCCGCGTTTCGGCGATCGCTCTGAAACAGTCGCGTCCGGCGATCCTGCGCCTGTCGGTGGAAGGCGGGGGGTGTTCCGGTTTCCAGTACAAGTTCGATCTGGCGCAGGCGCCCGATAAGGACGATACGGTAAGCGAAACGGACGGCGTTACACTGGTAGTCGATCCGGTCAGTCTCGATCTGGTTAGCGGTAGCGTGGTCGATTTCGTGGAATCGCTGGGCGGCGCGGCGTTCCGCGTGGAAAATCCGCAGGCGGCGGCCGGCTGCGGCTGCGGGTCCAGTTTCGGCATATGATTTGCAGCCGGTAATATGCGGCGGGTGATACATCAGTGAAAATCGCGACCTACAATATCAACGGGATCAAGGCGCGATTGCCGCGTTTGCTCGAATGGCTGGAGGAAACGCGCCCCCACGTCGCCTGTCTGCAGGAAATCAAGACACAGGATGAAGGCTTCCCCGCCGACGCTTTTGAAAAGATCGGCTATCATGCGATCTGGCATGGGCAGAAAAGCTTCAACGGCGTTGCCATTCTGGCAGACGGCGTAGAACCCGTCGAAACCCAGCGCGGGCTGCCTTTGCTGGAAGCGGGGGATGCACCGGATGACCAATCCCGCTATCTGGAGGCCGATATAGGCGGGGTGCGGATCGCCTGTATCTATCTGCCTAACGGCAATCCGCAGCCGGGCCCGAAATTCGATTACAAGATCGCCTGGATGAACCGGTTGCGCGCACGGATGGCGCATCTCTGGCGCCTTGAAATACCCTGCGCAGTGGTGGGCGATTACAATGTCATTCCCGAAGACGACGATGTCTGGTCGCCCAGGGCCATGGCGGACGACGCGCTGATGCAGCCTGCATCACGCGATGCCTATGCCCGGCTGCTGGCCGATGGCTGGAGCGATGCGGTGCGAACACGCAACCCGCGCGGCGGAGTGTGGACGTTCTGGGATTATCAGGCGGGGGCATGGCAACGCGATCACGGGTTCCGGATCGATCACCTGCTGCTGACGCCGGAACTGGCCGACCGGATGATATCCGCCGGCGTCGATAAAGAATATCGCGGCCGCGAAAAGGCCAGCGACCATACGCCGGTGTGGGTCGAAATCGCCGACGCCTAGTAAGAAGCCCCCCGCCGAATGGCGGGGGGTTCCCAGTCACGCATCATCGGTAAAAAATATGCGTGTTGATGGTGGCCCGCGCCTGTTTGGCGTGACGCCAGCTTGGGCTGACATATTTCGCATGGAAATAAAGTGCATCGCGCACTTCGCTGGCCCAATGGCCTTCATGTGCGATCCTGGCGATTGCCTTGGCGCGTTTCCACGCCGCCGATCCGCGTTTGATCCGCGGCATGGTTCCGCCTTTCACGAAGCTGAATTGCGAGCGCTGGTACACCACACCGCAATAGCTTTCGGGAAACTTCCGGCTTTCGGCACGGTTGATGACCACCTGCGCTACCGCAAGCTGGCCGGCGGCCGGTTCGCCGCGCGATTCGAAATAAACAGTGCCGGCAAGACATTCCATTTCCCGCGACAATTCGTAATCGGTGTCGGTCCTGGCGATCATTTCGCGCAAAGTGGCAGCGGACGGCGCCTGGGTTTGTGCGGATTGCACCGGTGCAGGCTCCGCAGTCGTGTCGGGAACCGGCTGAATGATTTCATGGGATACAAACACCGTGGCAGTCTCGCCCGCGGCGCGTGTTTCAGCGGATTCCATTTCCTGTTCGACACCCTGGCGGGCATATGCGCCGGAAATCTCCGCGCTGGCAAAAGTAACGATCATAGTGGCAGCTATTGCTGCAAATCCTGCAAAATGCGTCTTGCGAGCCATCTGTAAACTACATTGAGCGGTGGGCGAGCCATGGCGCAGGCGGAACCGGATGATAATAATAAACCATCATGCGGATCAGATAATCGGGCCTGCCGGCTGCCCCCCGTCTGCGCGCTAATCGAACGAACCCCGTGTCCAACGATCGCCTGCGCATTCAGTGAGTGGCCCCGAAATAGTTTCAGATGAAATCAAGTCAATCTATTTATGCTGCACTGCGGCAAACCGTTCTGCGCCTGCGATATCCAGTTCCACCACCCAAAGATCGCCATCTTGCTGGCACCGCCGCGCGACATATTGATCGAACTGTCCGGGATCGGCCGGATCCTGCGTCCGCACTATGCCAAAGGCCCGGCTACCGTCCATCTGCGGCATACGTTCGTAAAGATGCGTCGGTTCGCCGGGCCCGGTCGTGACGATCAGGATGGTTCCGGCATCGCGTTCCCCCTTCGAAAGAACGGTCGCAAAACCGCCGGCGGCCTGCACCGCCCGGATCAGTCCGGACACTTCGAGATGCGCGGGAAGGCGATCGTTCACCGGATAGTGTCAGTCGGTACTATACCCGGGAAGCCCGGATAGCGGGATGCGGGACCGCATGAATGTGCCCGTGCCACGCCCGATTTCATCGCCTTCATCGTCAGTCAGGCGCGATTCGGCCACGAATACCCGCCGCCGTCCGCTGACCCATTTTCCCTCCGCAATGACCACTCCGGTACGTACCGGTTTGGAAAAATGCAGGTTGAAGGATGTCGTCAACAAAAACCGGTCCGTGACCAATGTGTTGGCCGCATAGAACGCCGCATCGTCCAGCATCTTGAAATAGATCGTACCATGCGCCGCACCGGCCGCATGGTAGGATTGTTCCGTCACCTGAAATTCGAGCCGTGCCAGCCCTTCCCCAGGTATTTCCAACCGCGACTGGAACAGCGCATTGACCGGTGCAGCACGATACAGACGCTCCAGCGCGCGATGATGCAGCCCCGCACCCGCCGCAATTCCATCAATACTCATATGCAGCACCCGTGGCGCGAACCGGCGCGCAACCGGTCAATGCGGTTCGACCCAGCCGATCGAACCGTCCCGCCGGCGATAGACCATATTGTGACGCCCCGATTTCGCATTCTTGAAAAAGAGCGCGTTCGTGTCGCGCAGATCCAGCATCATGACCGCATCGGCCACGCTCGCTTCGGGAATATCGGTCCTTGTTTCCGCGATTACCGCCGGGGCATCGGCGGCATCGTCCATTTCGGGTTCCGGCGACTCGTTGGAAAAAATCGTATAGGCAGCCGCTTCTTCCTTCATGGCATGGGCGGATTGTTCATGGCGATCCTTGATCCGGCGTTTGTAGCGGCGCACCTGTTTGTCGATCTTTTCCGAAGCATGGTCGAACGCCTGATGCGCATCATGCGCTTCGGCATGGCTTTTGACCGTCAGCCCCTGCATGACATGGGCCACGATATCGCATCCGAATGCGCCGGCGGGCGCCTTGCCGAACGTGACATGGGCGGAAATCGCGCCGCCGAAATATTTGTCGACGATAGCATTCAGACGTTCGGTGGCGTGATCCTGCAGCGCGCTGCCGGTTTCGACCTGATGGCCTGACACACGAATATCCATTGGTTCTGTCTCCTGTCGGGTAGGTTTACGATTTGGCCCAGATCGGGTTTTCGATCATCGCCATGAAAGCCTGATGACGCGCCAGTTCGCCGGGCGAAGCCGTATGCGGCCGGGGTGTGCGAACGGCACGCTGTGCATTGGCAGAGCCATGGTGCGGTCCGGAACGGGAACCGGGTTCCTGGCCATCATCTTCGCCGACCTGTTGCGCAGCAAGTTCCAGCCCGATCTGGCGGCCGCCGGTCAGTTCGACATACACCTGCGCCAGCAATTCGGCGTCCAGCAATGCCCCGTGCTTGACCCGGTGGCTGCGATCCACGCCATAACGCGTGCACAGCGCATCCAGCGATAGTTTTGCGCCGGGATGTTTCCTGCGCGCCAATGCGACCGTATCGATCATCCGATCCAGATGCACTGGTTCGCGATCGATCAGCGCCAGTTCGTTATTGAGGAACCCGAAATCGAACGCCGCATTATGCGCGACCAGTGGGGAATCGCCCAGAAATTCCAGCAGATCTTCGACACTGTCGGCGAAAAGCGGTTTGTCGCTGAGAAACACGCTCGACAATCCATGTACCGCTTCGGCCCCGGCGGGCATTTCGCGCTGCGGATTGAAATAGGCGTGATAGGTAAGACCCGTTTCCACCCGGCCGATCATTTCCACGCAACCGATTTCAACCATCCGGTCGCCTGTTCTGGGGTCCAGACCCGTGGTTTCCGTATCGAAAATGATTTCCCGCATGATGCGACTATCCTCCTGCAAGACAAAACGCGCAAGTGGGCGCTTCAGCCTTTTTTCCTTGCGCCGCGCAATCGGGCAATCAACCGTTCCACCTGGATGCGGGTTCGCGCCTTCGAACCGCTGGTATCGATAATATGATCGGCACGCCTGCGTTTTTCGGCATCCGGGGTTTGCAGGCGCAGTATCTGCGAAAACTTGTCCTTAGTCATGCCGGGTCGGGCGAGAACGCGGGTACGCTGCATCGATGCGGGCGCAGACACGACAACGATAGTGTCGACCATGGCTTCGCCGCCTTTTTCAAAAAGCAGGGGGATGTCGAACACGGCCATGTCCGCGTGCCGGTGGCTTGCCAGAAATGCCGCCCGGCGTGCAGCAACCGCAGGATGGATCAAGGCTTCCAGCTTTGCGAGGGCAACCGGATCGGCAAACACCTGCGCACCCAGTGTTTCCCGGTCGACCCCGTTCGGCCCGGTACTGCCGGGAAACGCCGCCTCGATCTCACGCACCAATGCGCCCCCCGGTCCCTGCATTTCGCGCACCGTCGCGTCGGCATCGAACACCGGTATGCCGGCCCCTTCGAACATGGCGGCGACGGTCGATTTCCCCATGCCGATAGACCCGGTCAAACCGATGATCAGCGGTGCCGTCATGCCGTCAGCAACCGTCGCAAATGCGGGTCGTGATTGCGTGGTGCGGGCTGACCGAAAAACAGGGCGAAAGCGGCGGCTGCCTGACCAATCAGCATCGACAGGCCATCGATCGTCCGGAACCCGGCGGCACCGGCGCGCTGCAGAAACTGCGTATCGAGCGGATCAGTCACGATGTCGTAGAAAATACTGCCAGGCGGGGCATGGCTGAGATCGAAGGCCAGCCGGTCCTTCCCGCGCATCCCCAGCGGGCTGGCATTCACCACGATGTCGATACATCCCGCACGGTCGTCGAACCCGAAATCGGTCGGCCGGGCAAAATGGGCAAGCGGGGCGACATGATGGTCCGTGCCGCTGGCAACGTCGTCCAGCAGGTGCGCTGCCTTCTGGGTATCGCGGGCCGCTATCACCAGTACACACCCTTCGTCCGAAAGCCCGGCAGCAATGGCCCGCGCTGCCCCGCCGGCCCCGATGATGCGCGCCATCCGGAATAGGTGGGTTCCGGCAAGATCGGCGCGCAGGGGCTCCAGAAACCCGTAAATGTCGGTGTTGTAACCGCGCAGCCCGCCATCGCTTTGCTTGACCACGGTGTTGACCGCGCCCAGTCGCGCAGCCACCGGGTCCAGCGAATCCAACAGGGGCAGGATCGCCTGTTTGTGCGGCATGGTAACATTGCATCCGCGCCAGGCGGGTTCTGCGCGGGCCTGCGCGATATAGGATGGCAGAGCTTCGGGCGTTACCGTAACGGCGCCGTACCGTGCATCGATAGCCAGTTGGGCAAGCCAGAACCCGTGAATTTGCGGGGATTTGGACCGGTTCACAGGTTCGCCGATAACATCGACCACCATTGCTGGAGGGGCGGCCATAGTCATCGCGCTTCCATGCGGGTCGGCCCGCCAGTTATACCGCCATCCATTCCGCCATATTGGCGCAGCGCCCCCAACACAGCGAGCAACGGCATTCCCAGGATCGTGAAATAGTCCCCGTCGATCCGGTGGAACAACTGAACGCCCGGTCCCTCGATCCGGAACACGCCGACGCAGCCCGCCACCGCCGGCCATTCTTCATCCAGATACGATTCGATAAACGCGTCCGACAAATCACGGATATGCAACGATGCCGCCGCTGCCACCGACCATAACACAGCGCCTGCGCGGACCAGCGCCGCACTGCTGTGCAGTTCCATCGTCCGGCCGGAAAAGAACCGCAAATGGCAGGCCGCATCGTCGCGGTCCTGCGGTTTGTCGAAACGCCGCCCCCCGCACGTCACCAGCGAATCACTGCCGAGCACCAGCGTATCTGCGGCAACATCCCCGATTGCCAAAGCCTTGGCCTGCGCGAGTTCGCGTGCAATCACCTGCGGTGCGGCGTCGCCCAAGGCGTGCTCCACGGCGCGTTCGTCTATCGGTGCGGGTATGGCACGAAAGTGTACGCCTGCCGCTTTCAGCATCGCCTGCCGCGATGCGCTTCGCGAAGCAAGCACGACCACTGCGGGCGCCGTCATATCGGTTTGGGTCCGACTGTCGGCGGAATATCGCGCCGGTCGCGTTCCCCCAGAAGATTGATGACAGCCGCTGCCGTCTCTTCGATCGAACGGCGGGTAACATCGATAACCGGCCAGTCATTATCCGCAAACATCCGCCGCGCAAACTTCAACTCCGCGCGCACCCGCTCATCGTCGACATAGGATGTTTCGGTCTGTTCGTTCAGACTGAGCAAGCGGTTGCGGCGGATTTGCAGCAAGCGTTCGGGCGCAGTGGTCAATCCCACGACCAGCGGGTTTTTCAGGGCGAACAGACTATCGGGCGGCGGGCTTTCCACCACCAGCGGAATATTCGCGGTCTTGAACCCGCGATTGGCGAGGTAGATGCTGGTCGGGGTTTTCGACGATCGCGATACGCCGGCCAGCACGATGTCGGCATTTTCCCAGTTTTCCCAGCCGACCCCGTCATCATGGGCGATTGTGAAATGAATGGCGTCCACCCTGCGAAAATAGGCTTCGTCCATCAGATGTTGGCGGCCGGGGCGGGTATGCGCCACCTGGCCCAGCTGCGCCTCCAGCGCTGCCGTCACCTCATCCAGAGCGGGGACGGCCGGCAGGCGCAGCTGGCGGCAATGATCCTCCAGCCGCTGGCGGGTTTCGGGATTGACCAAGGTGAACAGAACCAGTCCCGGATTGGCGGCCAGTTCCGGAACGATCCGGTCGAGATGCTGTTTGGAACGCACCATCGGCCAGAAATGCCGAACGATATCCGCGTTTTCGAACTGGGCGAGCGCCGCCTTGGCGACCATTTCCAGCGTTTCGCCGGTGGAATCCGATAAAAGATGCAGATGCAGACGGTTCATGATGGCGTTTCAGGTGCTTTCTGGCGGATCGGCAATGGGGATCGGCAATAGGGAACGCGGGGATGTGGACAGGTCGGTGTATAAAACACGGGATGAACCTGACGACAAGTTTGCGCGCATATTCCATGCCCATTGCCCGTTTACCGCCCGGCCATTTGTCGACAGCCGCGCTACCTTGTCGACAGGGGTTGGTTAACGGGGATAAATAGGACTCGACGCGGATTATGGGGGAGTCGCATCGGCCAAATTCCTGTTCATCGCGGGATAAGTCGGGCAGGGCGTTCCAACCCCCGATATCCACAGGGCCAACTACAATCATCAACTTATAAATATACTTTATAGTATTTAGTAAGGACGCCGAAATGCCTGGTATTCTCCTTGATACGTTGCGCGGTAAACGTGCCGACAGGCCGCCTGTGTGGCTGATGCGGCAGGCAGGCCGGTATCTGCCTGAATATCGGGCATTGCGGGCCGACAAAGGCGGCTTTCTCGAACTGGTATACGACACGCCTGCCGCTGCGGAGGTGACGATCCAGCCGATCCGGCGTTTCGGGTTCGACGGGGCCATTCTGTTTTCGGATATCCTGATCATCCCTTACGCGATGGGTCAGGATCTGCGCTTTGTGCAGGGCGAAGGTCCGCGCCTTTCCCCGCGACTGGTCGATCATGCGCTGAACGCTCTGGAAGCGGTGCCTGAGCGTCTATCGGCCATTTACGATACCGTTGCAGCGGTTAAGGGCCAGATCGGTGCACAGACCACCTTGCTGGGCTTCGCCGGGTCGCCATGGACCGTGGCCACCTATATGGTCGCGGGGGAGGGGAGCCGGGACCAGCATGAAACCCGCGCGATGGCTTATCGCGATCCGGCGGCGTTCGGGGCGATCATCGATGCGATTGTGGAATTGACGATCGAATATCTGGGCGGCCAGATCGATGCCGGTGCCGAAGCGGTGCAATTGTTCGACAGCTGGGCCGGATCGCTCGCACCGCAGCAGTTCGAACGCTGGGTCATTGCCCCCAACGCCCGGATCGTGGCCGGTCTTCGGGCGAAATATCCCGATGTGCCGATCATCGGATTTCCCAAGGGTGCGGGCGAAAAACTGCCGGCCTATCTGCGCGAAACGGGTGTATCGGCGGCGGGGCTGGACGAAACCGTCGATCCGGAATGGGCGAACGCAATATTGCCCGCCGACTTGCCGGTACAGGGCAATCTCGATCCCCTGCTGCTGCTGGCGGGCGGGCGCGATCTGGACGATGCGGTGGATCGTATTCTGGCGGCGTTTGCGGGGCGGCCCCACATCTTCAATCTGGGGCATGGCATCGGCCAGCATACACCGATTGCCAACGTGGAACGCCTGCTGACCAGACTGCGCGGCTCATAAGCCACGAGATAAGATGAAAGAGATGGGGTGACGCGGCGCCTGCCAGCTTCTAGATTGCACCGATGCAGGAAATTCTCGCCCCGTTCTATCTGTGGCTCAAGGCCGGTCACATCATATTCGTGATCTTCTGGATGGCGGGACTGTTCATGCTGCCGCGGTTCTTCGTCTATCATCAGGAAGCGCTGGCGCGCGTTGATAGCGGGGCCGGGGAACGGCGCGATGGCGGGGCCAATGGGCAAACGGCGGAAGTTGCCGCCTGGATCGACCGCGAACGGAAACTGCTGAAGATCGTGCTGCTTCCCGCGATTGTCATCGTGTGGATATTGGGCCTGTTGCTGATGTCGGCCGTGCAGGCACATACGCAGGGGTGGTTTCACGCAAAATTCCTGTTTGTCGTGGCTCTGTCAGGCTATCATGGCTGGATGGCGGGATATGCCAGAAAGCTGGCGCGCGGGGACCAGAAGCTGAGCGGCAAGGCGATGCGGCTGGTCAATGAAATACCCGGCATTGCAGTCGCCATCATCGTGATATTGGCCATCGTGAAACCGTTCTGATGCTGTTTTGATACCGTCTTGAAACCGGGCTTGAAACCGGGCTTGTCGTGTATTCTGATTGACCCGGCGTCACCCAGGTTTTAACTGCGGATCAATTCCGGTTCCGAACACGCGATTTCGCCTGTTCCGGTCTGCTTTCTCCAAGCCCGATAGACCACCGGCTTTATATCCTATCCGCCCGCATCCCGGGCCTTACGAGTATCGTGTCCCATGCATCTTAAAGATCTCAAACTCACTGCCCCTGCCGATCTGGTCAGCAAGGCCGAAGAACTCGGCGTCGAAGG
Organism: uncultured Alphaproteobacteria bacterium; assembly: GCA_963803585.1. GTDB lineage: Bacteria > Pseudomonadota > Alphaproteobacteria > Sphingomonadales > Sphingomonadaceae > Pontixanthobacter. The sequence continues at coordinate 65,706 of CAWDNB010000002.1, forward strand.
TGCCAGCACCATGCGGCGGCAGGATCTGATGTTCTGCATCTTGCGCGAACTTGCGGAGGATGAGGAATATGAAGAAAAGATCATGGGGATCGGCACCATCGAAGTGATGCAGGACGGGTTTGGTTTTCTGCGTTCTCCCGAAGCGAATTATCTGGCCGGGCCGGACGATATTTATGTGTCGCCCAACCAGGTCCGCAAAATGGGTCTGCGCACCGGCGATACGGTGGAAGGCGAAATTCGCGCCCCGCAGGAAGGGGAACGGTATTTTGCGCTGACCAAGCTGACCAGCGTGAATTTCGAAGATCCCGAACAGGTGCGGATGCGGACTAATTTCGACAATCTGACGCCGCTCTATCCCGACGAAAAGCTGTCGCTCGACACCCTGGACCCCACGGTAAAGGACAAGAGCGCACGGGTCATCGACATCATCTCGCCGCAGGGCAAGGGTCAGCGCGCACTGATCGTCGCCCCGCCGCGCACCGGTAAGACGGTTCTGCTGCAGAATATTGCCAAGGCAATTACCGACAATCACCCCGAAGTGTTCCTGTTGGTGCTGCTGGTGGACGAACGCCCCGAAGAAGTCACCGATATGCAGCGCAGCGTGAAGGGCGAAGTGATTTCATCCACGTTCGACGAGCCGGCGACGCGTCATGTGCAGGTAGCCGAAATGGTTATCGAAAAGGCGAAACGTCTGGTCGAACATAAACGCGATGTCGTTATTCTGCTCGATTCCATCACGCGTCTGGGCCGCGCCTACAATACGGTCGTGCCATCATCGGGAAAAGTGCTTACCGGCGGTGTCGATGCCAATGCGCTGCAGCGCCCCAAACGCTTTTTCGGTGCGGCACGAAATATCGAGGAAGGCGGGTCGCTGTCGATCATCGCCACTGCACTTATCGATACGGGCAGCCGGATGGACGAGGTTATTTTCGAAGAATTCAAAGGCACCGGGAACAGCGAAATCGTGTTGGATCGCAAAGTTGCGGACAAGCGGATCTTCCCCGCTTTGGACGTCGGCAAATCGGGCACTCGCAAGGAAGAACTGCTGGTCGAGAAAGACAAGCTCAGCAAAATGTGGGTGCTGCGGCGTATCCTGATGCAGATGGGTACGATCGATGCGATGGAATTCCTGCTCGACAAGATGAAGGATTCCAAGACGAACGAAGATTTCTTCGACACCATGAATCAGTGATCGCTACCCAGCAATCCGTTTCAAATTACCGCTCCGACCGGCGAAGGGAACGACAATGCGGCAATATCTTTACATCAGCACCGCCGGCAATCTTTCGGACGGTGAGGTTGAAAAAATTGTCGAAACATCGCAGCGCAACAACAATGCGGCGGGTATTTCGGGATTGTTGTTCTACAACAATCGCAATTTCCTCCAGCTGGTCGAAGGTGAAGATGCCGCGCTGAAATCGCTGATGACTCGCATCGCCCACGATCCGCGGCATTCGGGTATCGTGATCCTGGATAACAGCCTGATTCCGAAACGCAATTGCGGCGAATGGGCAATGCGGCGCTTTTCCATCGGCGAAGATGCCGCATCGCGCCGGTTTGCAGTCCTTGCCGATCTGCCATCGGGATTGGCACCGCCGGTTCGCGATATCATCCTGAATTTCGCCAAACTGAACTGATCGGCTTACCGTACCGCTAGGTCGCGCGGCGAAACGTGTCTGCGCGGGCGAGATCCCAATGGGCCTTCAACTGGGCATTGTCCGTTCCGGCGATGAGTTCGCCAGGCGCCACGAAGCTGTAAATGGCATCGATCGCATTCGATTTGGCGCCATTGACCCGCTCGCGCATATCACGCGGTTCGATATCCCACGGATTGTCCAGTCCCATGGCGATTACGATTTCGCGCAGGGAATGCAGCGTCTGTTTCTGGTAACGGGCCACGCGCGGGCCCTTATCCTCGACGATCAACCCTTTCTGCCTCCAGGCCTTTTGCGTGGCCACGCCAGTGGGGCAGTTGCCGGTATGGCAGGCCATGGATTGCACGCATCCAAGGGAGAACATGAACGGGCGGGCGGCATTGCACCAGTCGGCCCCCAGCGCGAACGCCTTCGCCATCTGCGCGCCTGAGTGAATCTTGCCGGATGCGGCCACTTTTACCCGATCCTTCAACCCTGTTCCAACCAATGCGTTGCGTATGAAGATCATGCCTTCGCGCAGCGGCATCCCGACACTGTTGGACAGTTCGAGCGGCGCTGCACCCGTTCCGCCTTCCGCCCCATCGACGGTGATGAAATCGGGCACGATATCCGTTTCCAGCATGGCCTTGGCAATGGCAAACACTTCGTGCGGCTGCCCGACGCATAGTTTGATGCCGACGGGCAACCCATCGCTCAAGTCGCGCAATCGGGCGATCCATTCCAGCATTTCGATAGGCGTCGAAAAGGTGGAATGGGCCGCCGGCGAATTGCAGTCTTCCCCGACCGGGATGCCCCGTGCTTCGGCGATTTCTTCGGTGACTTTGGATCCCGGCAACACGCCGCCATGACCCGGCTTTGCCCCCTGGCTCAGTTTTACCTCGATCATTTTGACCTGCGGATCAGTAGCATTCTGGACGAACAAATCAGGATCGAAACTGCCATCGTCTCTGCGGCATCCGAAATATCCGCTGCCTATTTCCCAGATCAGATCGCCGCCATGGGCGCGGTGATATTTGCTGATGCTTCCCTCACCCGTATTATGGGCAAAGCCACCCTGCCTGGCGCCGAGATTCAGCGCCTCGATCGCGCGGGCGGACAGGGATCCGAAACTCATGGCCGAAATGTTCAGCAAGGCGGAAGAATAGGGCTGGGCGCAATTGCCTGCGCCGATATCGACCCGCCATTGTTCAGGAGCGCCATCGTTGGGCACGACCGAATGGCTGAGCCATTCATATTCGTCGGAATAGACATCCAGTTCCGTGCCCATCGGATGCGCGTCCAGATCGCCCTTGGCGCGGGCATAGACCAATGCGCGCGCCTGATGGCTGAACGGCCTTCCTTCCAGGTCGCTTTCGACCAGATAGGCCTGCGCAAAGGGGCGCAAATCTTCCATGATCCAGCGGATGCGGGCGATCAGTGGGTAATTGCGCCTGAGACTGTGCCGGCTTTGCAGAAAATCCCACAATGCCAGCAGCGTAAGGGGAACGAGAACCACCAGGCTCCAGCGTAGCAACGGAACGGCGCGACACGGCTGCCGTCAGTAGCAGAAGAACGATGGGTATCGCATATCGCGGAGCAAACAGACGCATGATGGTTTTTTCCGATCAGGCCAGATGCTCGGCAAAAAATTCCGCTGTGCGTCGGTCTGCCAATGCAGCGCCTTCTTCGTCGCGCCGTTCCCCGTGTTCGGTGGCGAAACCATGATCCAGCCCTGGATAATCGAACAGCGTCACTTTGCCATGATCGTCCAGCCCGTCATGCATGGCCTGCTGCGCGTCCTTGTCGACAAAATGGTCTTCCTGCGGAATGTGCAGCAGCAACGGATTGGCAATGGCGTGTTTCTCATCCAGCATCGTATCGATCATGACGCCGTAATAGCCGACCGAACAATCCACATCCGTGCGTGCCGCGGTCATGTAAGCCAGTTTGCCGCCCAGACAGTAACCCACACAACCGACCTTTTCGATGCCGGCATTCCCGCGAACCCAGCGAATGGTCGCCTCGATATCCTTCACCCCTTCATCGGCGTCGTATTTTCCGAACAGATCCATCGCCCGGCTCATTTCCGGTTCGATATCGGGGTCCAGTTCGATACCGGGTTCCAGGCGATGGAACAGGTCCGGCGCGATCGCAAGATAACCGTCCTCTGCCAGCAGATCGCATTTGCGGCGAATTCCGGCATTGACCCCGAAAATTTCCTGGATCACCACGATTGCGGCCTTTGGTGTGTCGGCAGGCTCGGCAATATAGGCGCTGAATTTGGCATCGCCTGCCAGTGCGTCGATCGTGGCGGTTCTGGTCATGGAATATCCTTCATGTTCGATGGGGCGGGCTTGTCCCTTGTTTTCCAAGCGCCCCGGGGCCAAATTGGTTTCGACAAAAGAACGATAGTTTGCGCGCGCAGCCGGGTTAGGCGATCGTTCGACAGATATGGGAGATACACGATGAAGGTGCATGTGGAAATCGATTGCACACCGCAAGAAGCCCGGTCTTTCATGGGATTGCCCGATGTTTCCAAGGCGAACGACCTATACGTCGATACGGTCACCAATGCGATGAAGGGGGTCAGCAATCCCGATCAGCTTCAGGATTTCGCCAAACAGCTGGCGCCCATGGGGCAAATCGGACTGAAAATGTTCCAGAACTTCGTCGAAGGTGCCAGCACAGCTGGCGGTACCCGGCCGAAACCTGCCGATAAGGATTAAGCCGCTGTCTGCGGTGTAGCGCCGATGGATACGATATATGCGCTGTCGAGCGGCAGCCCGCCTGCAGCGATTGCCATTATCCGGATCAGCGGGGACCGTGCGGCGCGCGCCTTGCAGGCATTGTCCGGTCCCTTGCCATCGCCCCGCCAGGCAGTCACCCGGCGGCTTCGCGATCATGACCATGCGTTGCTGGACGATGCTCTGGTACTCTGGTTGCCCGGCCCCCAAACGGCGACGGGCGAAGATCTGGTCGAGCTGCATTGCCACGGCGGACGTGCAGTTGTGGCAGCAGTGCAGGGCGCACTGGCGCGGATGCCCGGATTACGGGGTGCCGGGCCGGGAGAATTTACCCGTCGCGCCTTTGCCAATGGCCGTATCGATCTGGCGGAGGCGGAAGGGCTGGCCGATCTTCTCTCCGCCGAGACGGAGATGCAGCGGATGGCAGCGATCTCGCTCGCCAGCGGGCAGCTTTCCGGGCAGGTTTCCAAATGGCGGCAGACAGTGCTGCTATTGTCAGCCCAGGTCGAGGCGGCGCTCGATTTTTCCGACGATGAGGACGGAATTTCCCTGCCGGGGGATTTTTATCAGGAGGTTAGACCGGTTTGCGGACGATCTGCGCGACTGGCTCGACCGACCTGGTAGCGAACGATTGCGGGAAGGGTTCCGAATCGTTCTCGCAGGCCCGCCCAATGCCGGCAAATCTACGCTTTTCAATGCTTTGGTTAGCGATGAAGCCGCTATTACCGCGCCGACTGCAGGCACCACGCGTGATGTTCTGGAACGCGCAGTGGCAATCGAGGGAATAGCGTTCAGCTTTGTGGACACGGCCGGTCTCAATGAAAACATCGAAGACGCGATCGAGGCTATCGGGATCGATCGCGCATATGAGCAAATGGTGAAGGCCGATATGGTATTATGGCTGGGCGATCCTGCTATGGCCCCGGACCAGGCCCCAGATCAAACATTGTGCGTTTCGGCGAAGGCGGATCTGGGCAGTGCGCATCGCGGACCCATGTCGGTGTCCGCGCGAACCGGCGAAGGCATGGATGCGTTGCGCACCGAAATTCTGGAGTGTGCCCGGAATGTATTGCCCAAACCGGGCAGCGTCGCGCTGAATGCCCGGCAGGCCGCGCTGATAGGTGACGCCTGCCGATCCCTGTCCGATATTCAGGCCGCGGATGATATGCTGATCACAGCGGAAAAATTGCGGATCAGCCGCATGTCGTTCGATACCCTGCTGGGCAACACGGCAACCGAGGATATGCTGGACACCCTGTTCAGCAGGTTCTGTATCGGAAAATAAGGGCGAATTGGTTTTGCCGGATAGCGGACACGCATTTCGATGCGGAACTGCAGCTCATGGGCTCACGAAATGAATTTTAAAGTGCAGCAGGACTAGGTGTTGCATTCCGATGACCCTGTATTAGTCCATCCACATCCATGTTCCACGTGAAACATCGCTTTGACGGAGCACTCCGGATCGCTAGATAGCGATCATGGATCATTTCGACATACTCGTGATCGGCGGCGGCCATGCCGGTGTGGAGGCTGCTTGCGCTTCGGCCCGTATGGGCGCACGCGTCGGGCTGGTCAGTTTCGACCGTAACACAATCGGTGCCATGAGCTGCAATCCGGCCATCGGCGGGTTGGGGAAGGGCCATCTGGTTCGCGAGGTCGATGCGTATGATGGGGTAATAGGCCGCGCTGCAGATGCGGCAGCTATTCATTATCGTATGCTCAACCGGTCGAAAGGCAGCGCGGTGTGGGGCCCACGGGTTCAAGCCGACCGATCACTGTTCAAGGGGTTCGTGCAGACGCATATCGCCGCCCAACCGAACCTGACGATCATCGAGGCGGAAGCGTCGGCGCTGGTGTTGCAGGGCGGCCGCGTTGCAGGCCTCGATCTTGCCGACGGGACAACCCTGCATACAAATGCAATTGTCCTCTGCACGGGAACATTCCTTGGCGGCACCCTCTTTCGCGGGGAAGAACGGCTGACCGGCGGCCGTATCGGCGAACATACCGCCCAGTCTCTGGCACGCCAGTTGCGGGAGGCCGCATTGCCGATGGCGCGGCTGAAAACCGGTACGCCGCCACGGTTGGATGGTCGCACGATAGATTGGGCAGTGTTGGAGGAACAGCCGTCGGATATCGAACATTGGACGATGTCGCCAATGACCACGCGGCGGGTTAACCCGACCATATTCTGCGCGATCACCCGCACGAATCATGAAAGCCACGACATAATTCGCGCCAATCTTGACCGATCCCCGCTATTTTCCGGGGCGATCGGTGCGGAAGGGCCACGATATTGTCCTTCGATAGAAGACAAGATCCATCGCTTCGGCGATCGTGACGGCCATCAGATATTCCTCGAACCGGAAGGGCTGGATACACATCTGGTTTACCCGAATGGCATCAGCACATCGTTGCCGGTCGATGTGCAGCGTAAAATGTTGCAGGTAATGCCGGGGTTGGGAAAAGTGGAAATTGTCGTTCCGGGCTATGCTGTGGAATATGACCATATCGATCCACGGGCTCTGACCCGCGATTTGGGCGTTCGCGCGATCCCCGGCCTGTATTGTGCGGGGCAGATCAACGGTACGACCGGGTATGAGGAGGCTGCGGCACAGGGACTTGTTGCTGGTCTGGCGGCAGCGGCTGCAGTGTTGGGCAAACCCGCGCCCGCATGGTCCCGTGCATCGTCTTACATCGCGGTGATGATCGACGATTTGACCTTGCACGGCGTGACGGAGCCGTATCGGATGCTGACATCCCGCGCCGAATATCGTCTGCGGTTGCGTGCCAACAATGCGATGACACGTCTGACCGGCGCGGCAATGTCCGTGGGATGCGTTGGCAAAGCGCGCCGCGACTGGTTCGATACGCGCGAAAACTTGCGGGCATCATGGGCCGGCAGCTTCAACCGGACCATTGGCGCGACGGAACTGGCGGATACCGGCATACCGGTCCGCCGCGATTCCGGGCGGAAAACCTTGGCCGAATGGCTGCGTTTCGAAGCTGTTACGCTAGGGTTGCTGTTGCCATGGTTGCCAGACGACTTCGATGCCGACCACGAACTGGCCGCTGAACTTGCCGAGGATGCGGCCTATGCGCCCTATCTTGCGAGGCAGGACGCTGAACTTAATGACCTGAAAGCCGGCGAAGGTCATTATTTTGGCTGCCGATTTTCCGTTCCGCAAGGTACCGGGCCTGTCCAACGAAATGGTCGAGCGTTTGGAAATGGCGCGTCCGGAAAACCTGGCCGCGGCTGGCCGAGTTCCGGGGATTACCCCTGCTGCACTATCGGCTTTGTTGGTGCAGGCGCGTCGGCTTCAGCAGATTGCGGCATGATCGGCAGCGAAGCCGACGCGCGCGCTTATGTCGCAAAACTCTGCAGTCCCGCGGCGCTGGGTAAGTTGGATATTTTCGTAAGCGCATTGATCGAAGAGAATAATGAACAAAATCTGGTCGCGGGAGCCAGCTTGTCACACATATGGCAGCGTCATATCGCAGACAGTGCGCAATTGTTGAATTTTGTTCCACGTGAAACACCCGATTGGCTGGATCTGGGAACAGGCGCGGGTATGCCGGGCCTGATTATTGCGATTATGCGTCCGCAGGTACCGGTAGTTTTAGTCGAATCGCGAACCAAGCGCGCAGCCTGGCTGGAGACAATACGTCAGCGGTGCGAGCTCAATAATTGCGTGGTGAAGGGACAGCGCCTGGAAGTGCTCGACAGCTTTCCGGCGTCCGTAATATCGGCCCGCGCGTTTGCGCCTTTGCCGAAATTGCTGGATTTGGCGTTTCGGTTCTCCACAAGGGAAACGATTTTTGTATTGCCTAAAGGCCGGTCGGCAGAGCAGGAGTTGGAGAAACTAACGTCAGGATTGCGAAAACTGTTCCACGTGAAACAATCCGCAACGAGTAGCGAAGCCGGAATCATCGTCGGAAAACTTGGTAAAAAGGCGGGTAAGATGCAATGATTACCATCGCAATCGCAAACCAGAAGGGCGGGGTAGGCAAGACGACCACTGCCATAAATATTGCCACTGCCATGGCAGCCACTGGCTGGAAAACACTGCTGATCGATCTCGATCCACAGGGTAATGCGTCCACGGGAATGGGTATCGCAAGCACCGATCGACCCCGCTCAAGTTACGATCTGCTGGTAGATGAGGCGCCATTGGATAGCTGTGTTCAGTCGACGAACATTCCAGGTTTGGATATTGTCCCGGCTACCGTCGATCTAAGTGGCGCCGAGGTAGAGCTAGTGTCGGTGGAAGCGCGCACGGCACGGCTTAGCGCGGCGTTGTCCGACAATATGGCATATGATATCTGCTTCATCGATTGTCCGCCATCCCTGGGGCTTCTTACGCTTAACGCATTGGCTGCGGCAGATACGCTGATGGTGCCACTGCAATGCGAATTCTTCGCCCTGGAGGGATTAAGCCAATTGCTGCTGACGGTGGAACGTGTGCAGCAGCGGTTCAATCCCGATCTGGGAATAATCGGGATAGTGCTGACCATGTTCGACCGGCGCAACCGGTTGACCGATCAGGTCGCGGACGACGTGCGCGATTGTCTGGGCGATCTGGTTTTTACGTCGGTCATTCCGCGCAATGTCCGCCTGTCGGAAGCGCCCAGCCATGGGCTCCCTGCTTTGGTATATGATCATTCATGCTCCGGCAGCCGGGCATATATCGCCCTTGCAAGAGAGCTTATCGGCAGGTTGCCGGAACAGAGGAAAGCCGCGTGACCACACCCGTCGGAAATTCAGGGCAGCCCAGCAAACAAGTCGCACAGTCGGTAGCCAGCCCGGCAAAACGCAAACAGCTGGGCCGCGGTCTGGGTGCATTGATGGGTGAAAGCCGGAAAGAAGAACCATTCGTTCGCGGTAACGCGGATCGCAGCGCGAGCAATTCCGAAGACGCTACCACGCCTTCGCTCGGTTTGGCCGCTATTGCGCTATCCGACATCGAGCCTTTGCCGAACCAGCCCCGGACCCAGTTTGACGATGAGGCTCTGGAGGAACTTGCCCGGTCCATTACAGCGCGCGGCGTAATCCAACCTATAATCGTAACGCCGAAATCGGATGGAAAGTATCGTCTGGTTGCCGGTGAACGCCGGTGGCGCGCGGCGCAGAAGGCGCAATTGCACACCATCCCGGCAATCATTCGCAGGCTCGACCACCGCGAGGTGATGGCGCTTGCGCTGATCGAGAATCTACAGCGCGAAGACCTCAATCCGGTTGAAGAAGCGCGGGCCTATCACCGGCTATCGGACCAGGAGGACATGACGCAGGCGGAAATTGCCAAGCTCGTCGACAAATCCCGCAGCCATGTCGCCAATTTGCTGCGTTTGCTGAGCCTGCCCACAATGGTGCTGGATATGGTGCAAAAGGGCAGCTTGTCCATGGGCCATGCGCGGGCGTTGGTCGGCCATGAAAACGCGCTGTCACTGGCACAGCGGGCGGTGACCGGAAAATTGTCGGTGCGCGACATCGAAAAACTGGTCAAGACGCAGGAAGACGGCGCCGACAATACCGCCGATGTCGGCCCTGAAGGCGGCAGGCGTCAAGCAAGACCGTCCCGTGATCCGGCGAAAGATGCCGATATCGCCGCCGTGCAGGGCCATCTGGAAGAATTCCTGGGGCTGCCGGTCACGATCAAAACCGACAGCGACCCGCGTTCCGGTGCCGTAACCATCAAATACCGCACCCTGGATCAGCTCGACCTGATTTGCCAGCGTCTGACCGGCGGCGATATCTAGGGGCGTACCCGGCAGCTGTGCAGCGCGTTCCCACCCACCCACACGGTGGGTTCCGGTCAGACAGAACCGCTGATGCGTTCTGCGAGCAACTCCAGCCCCTGTGCATCGTCCTTATCGAACCGTGCGCGTGTCGGGCTGTCCAGATCGATGACGGCACACACCGCTGCGCCGCGCAGCACCGGCACAACCAGTTCGGAACGGCTCGCGGCATCGCAGGCGATGTGACCGGGGAAGGCGTGCACATCCTCTACCAGTTGCGTTGTTCCACTGGCCGCTGCCAGACCGCAGACACCCTGACCCCACGCAATACGGATACAGGCAGGGCGTCCCTGAAACGGCCCGAGCACCAGTTCGCCACCCTTGACCCGGTAAAATCCGGCCCAGTTCAAGTCTGGCAAAAATTCCCATAGCAGCGCCGACACATTGGCCATGTTGGCAGTCCTATCGTCTTCGCCAGCCACCAGCGCGCCCGCGGCTTCCGTCAATTGGCGATAGGTTTCGGATTTGGGCAGAGCGGGATCGGCTGTGTAATCGAACATACGCCATTATCTAAGACGATGGCCCATTGCCGCAAGCACAATGCAACGGTATTTGTTTGGCCATGAGCACCAAACGCAAACTTCTCTGGTCCCTTATCGCTATTCTCGTTCTGAGCGTAGCGGTGCTGTACTGGGCCACACGCGGCGATACGGCCGATTATTCCGTCGCCGCAGTGACCGGCGACGATCCCACATTGGATGAACCCGATGCGGAAACAATCCCGACTGTGAATATAGCGGAACCCATCGGTTGGAAGGCCGGCGAAGCGCCTACGACTGCCGCCGGCCTTCAGGTCACGCGTTTTGCCGAAGGGCTGGATCATCCGCGCGTGATGCACCGTATGCCTAATGGCGATATTCTGGTTACGCTGACCCGCGCACCGGCGACGGAAAAACGCGGGGGGATCACCGGCTGGATCGCGGAATTGCTGCTGGACCGTGCCGGCGCCAGCGGCGAATCGGCAGACCAGTTGATCCTGCTGCGCGACAGCGACGGCAATGGCGCAGCCAATCAGCGTTTCGTCCTGTCCGATACCCTGTCTTCGCCATCCGGTATCGCCTATCGCGACGGTACCTTGTTCGTCGCGAATCACGATGCTTTACTGTCGTTCGCTTACGATGTCGGTGACACCCAATTGCGCGGAAACGCGACCAAACTGATGGATCTGCCACCGGGCGGCGGGCATTGGATGCGCAATATCGAACTGAATGAAGATGGCACCAAACTGTATGTCGCGGTGGGTTCCGTTTCCAATATCGGCGAAAAGGGCATGGCTGTCGAGGAAGGGCGCGCCGCAATTCACGAATATGATCTGGAAACCGGCAGATCGCGCCTGTTTGCCAGCGGGCTGCGCAATCCCAACGGTCTGGATTTCAATCCCTGGAACGGGGAATTGTGGACCACCGTAAACGAGCGGGATATGCTCGGTTCCGACCTGGTGCCCGATTATCTCACCAATGTACCGCTCGGTTCCAATTACGGATGGCCTTGGTATTATTACGGCGACGTCGTCGATCGCCGGGTGGATGCCCCATTGCCGCAATCGCTGGTCGGCTATACAAGGCGGCCGGAATTTGCATTGGGCCCGCACGTTGCCGCGCTGGGTTTTCGTTTCACTGAAGGTGGACACCGGCTCGGGTCCGCTTTCGACAAGGGGGCCCTTATCGCGCGGCACGGATCGTGGAACCGCAAACCTGCATCGGGTTACGATGTTGTATTCGTAACTTTCGATACGCGCGGCAATCCGGTAGGCAAACCCAAACCAATATTGACCGATTTCCTGACCGGCACCGGGGAAACGCGTGGCCGCCCGACCTGGGTGGAATGGGCGCAGGACGGATCGCTGCTGGTGACAGACGACACGGCGGGCATAATCTGGCGTGTCGTAGCGCCTGATGCCGCGCCGGCTGCTCCTGTAAGCCGCGCGCAGTCGGGCGTGTTGAAACCGCAGCGCGAGCTACGCGGCGATCCGCGCCGCCGCGCCATTACGGAAGGTTTCGAGCGGGAAGTGGCACCTCCCGCCCGGTAATCCTCCGCTGCACCGGAGCGTGACGGCAAATCAGCCCAGCAGCGCTTCGGTGGTTAGAGTATAAAGCAGGTCGGACCCCTGTGTCGCCGCCGCTTTCAGACCCGCGGTTTCGGGCACGATATGGTCGAGAAAATAGCGGGTCGTCACCGGTTTCACCTGCGCCAAAGCGGGTGCTGCACCCCCGGCAACGGCGCGCATCTGCAGCAGCATCTGCCACCCGGCAACGGCCACGGCGGACATGGTGCAGAACGGCACGCTGCCTGCCAGGCGGTCGTCCAGCGACGCTTCGTCACGCATCCAGACTGCTATCGCGGCGCAATCGCCGGCCAGGGCAAACAGCGTCGGTTCGTCAGCCGCATCGCGGGCGATATCCGCCATCAATGCTGCATAGGCGCCGCCATTGTCCATGCCCAGTTTGCGGGTGACCAGATCGGCCGCCTGGATACCGTTGGTGCCTTCATAGATGGGGGCAATCCGGGCATCGCGATAATGCTGCGCCGCACCGGTTTCCTCCACGAAACCCATGCCGCCATGCACCTGCACGCCCATACTGGCCACATCGATGCCGGTATCGGTGCCCCACGCCTTGATCATGGGGACCAGAACATCACCGCGCATCTTTGCGGCCTCATCACCCAGAATGCCCAGATCGGTCTGTCCGGACGTATAATACAACAGCGCCCGCATCGCTTCCGTCAGCGTGCGCATCCGCAGCAGCATCCGGCGCACATCGGGATGTTCGGCGATTGAAACGGGTCCGTCCGCAATCTTGCCCGCTCTGGCAGACTGAATCCGGTCCTTCGCATAATATGCAGCCTGTTGCAGCGCGCGCTCCGCAATCTGCACGCCCTGGCTGCCGACATTGATGCGCGCATTGTTCATCATCGTGAACATCGCGGCCAGCCCGCGATTTTCCAGGCCAACAAGTTCGCCGATGCATTCGTCATTATCGCCGTAGGACATGACGCAGGTTGGCGATGCGTTGATACCCAGTTTGTGTTCCAGACTGACGCAGCGCACATCGTTGCGCGAACCGACCTTGCCGTCGTCCCCGATATGGTATTTGGATACGATGAACAGGGAAATGCCGCGGCTTCCTTCGGGCGCATCGGGCAGACGGGCCAGCACCAGATGGACGATGTTCTTCGCCAGTTCGTGCTCACCCCAGGTGATATAGATTTTCTGGCCCTTGACCCGGTATTTGCCGGCGTGTTCGCCATCCTTGATCGGTTCTGCCGTGGTGCGCAGCGCGCCCACGTCGCTACCCGCCTGCGGCTCGGTCAAATTCATCGTGCCGGACCATTCGCCGCTGACCAGTTTCGGTAGATATCTGGATTTCTGCGCGTCGCTGCCATGATGTTCCAGCGATTCGATTGCGCCAACCGACAGCATCGGCAACAGGGTGAACGCCATATTGGCGGCGCCCAGATTTTCCAATACATTGACTGCGAGGGTGAAGGGCAAGCCCTGCCCGCCGAACGCCGCCGGCGATGCGATGGCGTTCCAGCCCTGATCCACATAATGTTGATAGGCGGCTTCGAACCCGTCCGGCAGGCGGACGACACCATTTTCCAGCTTTGCGCCTTCGGTGTCGCCAATACGGTTCAGCGGTGCGAATTCCCCTGCCGCGAACGCGCCCACACCTTCCACGATCGCTTCCACCATATCGGGTTCGGCCGCCGCATATCGTTCGCTCTGCGCCAGTTTTTCGATCCCGGCATTGACGGAAATGGCAAGCAACTGGTCCTGGGTCGGTGCGGTATAGGGGATCACGGTCTGTCCTCGAATTGATGCGTGCAACGATGATTGCGAAGGCGGTCTATAACGGCAAAGACCGATTGGCCAATGCCGATCGGCGATTGAACATGAAAACGAACGAGCGGCCTGATAGTGCCGCGATAGGTTTGGAATTGTCCGGCTGGACGCTGTAGCATGGATATCATGCAGGATGAATATTCGACACAGATGCTGGCGCCCGATGCGGCCGGAATAGCGCGCGCTGCCGAACTGCTGCGTGCCCGCAGACTGGTCGCACTGCCGACAGAAACAGTGTACGGCCTTGCCGCGCGGGCAGACGATGATGCGGCAGTCGCGGCAATTTATCGGGCAAAGGGGCGGCCCGACACCAATCCGCTCATCGTTCATGTTGCGTCTCTGGACCAGGCACGCAAGCTGGCCGTTTTCTCACCAATGGCCGTAAGGGTGGCAAAAGCCTGCTGGCCCGGCCCGTTGACGCTGATACTGCCGAAACGGCCTGACGCACCCCTTGCCGGGGCTGTTTCGGCTGGTTTGGCGACGGTGGCGATCCGCATCCCCGATCACCCGCAGATGCGCGCCGTATTGGCGCAGTGCCCGTTCGCATTGGCGGCGCCATCCGCCAATATGAGCGAAGGGATCAGCCCGACCACTGCCGCACATGTCGCCGCTACGCTGGATGGACGGATCCATGCCGTGCTGGACGGCGGCGCGACCGGGAAGGGTCTGGAATCCACCATATTGGCGATCCGCAATGACGGCAGCTGGGCAGAATTGCGGCCCGGCCCGGTCGATAGTGCCGCCCTGCACCTTGCCCTGACCGGCCGGCCGATCGTGCGCGCCGCCGTGACCGGCAGTGTTGAGGCACCGGGGCAGATGACGCGCCATTATTCCCCCGGCAAACCGGTTCGCCTGAATGCATCAGGGCGCGAACCGGACGAGTTTCTGATTGGTTTGGGCGCGATGGATGCGAATTTTTCCCTGTCTCCCACCGGAGATCTGGCGGAAGCCGCAAGCAACCTCTACGCGGCGCTGCATTGCGCGGCATTGTCGCATTATCCACGTATCGCAGTGGGGCCGGTGCCATCGCTGGGTATCGGTGCGGCGATAAACGACCGGTTGCGGCGCGCTGCCGCCTGATTGCGGTCAATCGGTGCGGGCTTCAGGCGGCGGGGGACCGGCCAGCATCGATTGCTGCATTTCGTCGTAGGTTGCGCGTGCCTGTGCGCAGGCTTTCCGGTCGCCGGTTTTGCAATCGCTGTATTCCTGCGCGTATCGGCGTTCCAGCTTGCCCAGCCTTTCATCCCGTTTGCGCATATCGCGCCCGCGCTTTTCATCGGCTTCCGATTGGCTGGTAGTGGCCAGATCGACCATTTTGCCAGCGACCCGCACTGGCGCAGTTACGACATCGAACGCCGTTCGCGCCAGGCATCCTGCCGTCAGCGGCGTGACTAGTCGCCAGCAATGCAATGGTCGCGATGCGCATCCAGTCTTTTCGCGCGGCCCAGATGACTGCGTGTTGAATAAAGCCAACAGGCGATTTGCGACCGACGATTTCCCGAACGGAAAATCTGCGGTCCAAACATAGCCGTGTACCGCGCATCGCGGCCATAAGGGCAATCAGCTTTCGTCGTCACCCAGTATCGTAATATTGCGGGGCGTGTTCGCGCAGCACATCGAGCACTTTTTCCAGTGCTGTGGGTTCGTCGGTCTTGTCCATCGCCGCCAGTTCGCGGGCGAGACGGCTGGATGCGGCTTCGAAAATCTGCCGTTCCGAATAGCTTTGTTCGGGTTGATCGTCGGGCCGGAACAGGTCGCGTGTCACTTCCGCAATGGAAACCAGATCGCCGGAATTGATTTTCGCTTCATATTCCTGTGCGCGGCGGGACCACATGGTGCGTTTGACCTTGGGCTTGCCCTTCAGGGTTTCCATCGCCTCTTTCAGCGTCTTGTCGCTGGACAGCTTGCGCATACCGATCGCATCCACCTTGTTGGTCGGCACGCGCAGGGTCATACGCTCCTTCTCGAAACGCAGGACATACAGTTCCAGCTGCATTCCGGCGATTTCTTCGTTCTGGATTTCGGTAACGCGGCCAACGCCGTGTTTCGGATACACGACGTAATCGCCGACATCGAACGCCAACGTGCCGTCTGCCGATTTGCCCGGTTGGGAAGCTGCCATAAAAATCCTTTCCATGCGCGACCCGATTGCGACACTTTCAGACCCGACAGACCGGATCTGCCGAACCGGGCAACGGAGCCCAAGAATGGTCGAATATCGGTCGCCTGATGTCTCATAAAAATTTCGTGACCGGGACCGGACCGGCACGTGCGTGACATTATGTAGCACAAAAGGCACCGAAAGGCGAATATTTATGCGTGCCTGCGTTGTCTAGTCGCCTTCACCGGGTTCGGCCGAAAAGAATTTTTCCATCTTGCCTTCCATACCCTTGAAATCGTCCGCATCGGCAGGCGGTTCTTTCTGGCTGGTGATATTGGGCCATTCCGCGGAATATTTGGTGTTGAGTTCCAACACTTTCTCCAGCCCTTCTTCGGTATCCGGCAGGATCGCTTCTGCCGGGCATTCGGGTTCGCATACCCCGCAATCGATGCATTCGCTGGGATTGATGACCAGCATGTTTTCGCCTTCGTAAAAGCAGTCCACCGGACACACTTCGACGCAATCGGTATATTTGCATTTGATGCACGCTTCGGTGACGACATAGGTCATGGGGTGCGTGTTTCCTTTACTTACCAGCGTTTCGCGTTGCGCTATCGCAGCTTACGCTTGCGGGTCAAGAACGCGATAGCACGATTGCGCATCGGCGGCGTTTCCACGGCGGTCGGGAATGGCCACGATCTCGATCGCGGTGACGGTGCGCACGCCGGGCAGAACGATGACATCCCCGATCATCGCGGCGTGGCTATGGCGCGTTACGCGAATGCGGTTGCAGCGAATATGCCCCTGGTCGATCCAGTTCTGCGCCTGGCTGCGCGTTTTGACGAAGCGCAGGCAGCACAACAAACGATCGATCCGCATCTGCATGGATCACGCGTGCCCTTTCACCGGATGAGATCGGCCAAGGCCGCGAATGCGTTCCCGCTGTCCGGCTGCGCCCCGGTGTTATGCGCCGGCGCACCGGGTTTGCTGCCGCCGCGACCGGCCTCACGCCGGCTGGGCCGCCCACGATGGGACTTGTTTCCGGCCCGAACCGGGCGCCACTCCACCGCGTCGAGACTGGGCGGGCCATACGCCCCTTCCGGAAGGGGTTTGGCGGGAAATATGCGGAACCCCCCCGCTGCCATCAACCGGGCAAAATTGTCCGGGGTCAGACCGGTCGATATGGCGAGCGCGGGATCGATGAAGAACCGCCTGGTTCCCGCCCGGGCGCGGCTGTCATACGCGGCTTTCAGCAGTTTTTCGAAGATGTCGATGCGAACATTCTGTGTGCCGGCACGGCGATAGCCCGATTGCAGGGGGCCGCTGCCATCGATGACCGGGGTCATCGCCGGTTGCAACGGCCGTGCATCGGCGCCCATTGCATGAAGCAACTGCCGGGCTGCCGGTTTGAGCAGAGCCGGCGCGAAGATATCCAGAGCCCCGAATGTGACGCCAAGGCGTCGCAGGAACGGGCGCATTTCCTTGGGGAGATGCTCGACCCCGGCTTCCACCCGGCCGATATATCCATGACCGGCAATCAGCCGCAATAGCAGCGCCCGTGCCTGGGAACCGGCATCGGCATCGCGGGTGCCCGCCTGCATAGCCGCCAATGGCTTTAACGGGCGAAGCTTTTCTGCCAGCCAGGTTTCCAGCGCCGCCATCAACAGCGCCCGATCGCCTTCGGAAAGAACCGCAAGTTCGCGCACCGGCTCCGGCCGCGCATCGCTCGGGGCAGAGCCTGTGTTGAGTATCGCAACCGGTTCCGCACCTGCGAAAATCGCGCCGTCATGGATCGTCAGCGTATCCAGCCCTTCACGGGCCAGTCGGCGCGCTTTTTCCCCCAGGATGCGCGGCAGGGCCTTTTCACCGGCGGCAAGCAGCATTTTACGGTCTTCATGCCGGGCCAGCGGGTCGACCGTAAAGCGGAATCCGGCGATCTGGCCGATAGGTTCATCTTCCACACACAGGGCGCCGTCGTCACGCAGGGAAACCGGCAACAGGGCCGGGTCTTGACCCAGACTTTTCATCAGGATTGCTGTCCTTCTATTTACAAATCGTTCGGTCAGACGCGCGTGCAGCGCATCGGACAGCTTTGCCTCCACCGCTCGTGCCCGGGCGGCCATTTCATCGCGGGCCAGCACCCAGTCCGGGCGCTGGCAGATGTAAGCCCAACTGCGAATTGCAGCGATCCGGCCTTGCAGGGTGTGGATATCGCCCTGGACCATATCCAGCTCCGCAATCCGTGCAGCCGCAAAGTCCGCGCCGATATAATCATGGCGCAGATCCTGCCACAGTCGTGCCACGAACCGGGCGTGCATTTCCGCCCCCTGCTGCCGAAAATCGGGAAGGGAACACGCATCCCAGAACCGCCTTACCTGCCCTGCGCCCTTCACGTCGGCGGCGATATCGTCCTGCGCCAACCGCTTCAGTACGGCCAGATCCACGGTTTCCGGCATGAGACGCAACGCAGCCTCGCCGGGGATCCTCTGCAAATCCGCGATCAGTACGTCGACAGTATCGAAACGCGGTTCGCTGTCCCGCCAGTACAGATGCGTCAGGGGCGCAAAACGATGTTCCTCGATCGCATAGATTTCTTCTTCGGTGAACTCAGCGGGCTCTGCGCCCTGCCCCGTTTGATTCCCGCGCCCTGTCGCATTGCCCAGGCCCGATAGCGTGCCGAAGGTTCCGTCGCGCTGATGACGGCCGGCTCGCCCGGCGATCTGTGCCATTTCGGCAGGCAGAAGACGGCGCTGGCGAACCCCGTCGAACTTTTTCAATGACGCAAAGGCGACATGGTTGATATCCAGGTTCAGCCCCATGCCGATGGCGTCGGTGGCGACGATGTAATCGACCTCTCCGGACTGGAACAGGGCGACCTGTTTGTTCCGCGTTTCCGGGCTGAGCGCGCCCATGACCACGGCAGAACCCCCGCGGAAACGGCGCAGCATTTCGGCGACCGCATAAACCTGTTCTGCCGAAAAGGCCACGATGGCACTGCGCGGCGGCAGGCGCGACAATTTGCGCGGGCCGATATGGGTCAGCGTCGAAAATCGGGGTCGCTGGGTGATTTCCGCTTTGGGCAACAGTGTACGGACCAGCGGCTCCAGCGTGGCGGCGCCCAATATCAGCGTTTCTTCGCGCCCGCGCGTCTGCAGAAAATGGTCCGTGAAAATATGCCCGCGTTCCCGATTGCCGCCCAGTTGCGCTTCGTCCAGTGCCACGAACGCCAGATCGCCATTGGGGCCGCCCTTGCTGCGCGGCATCGCTTCCGCCGTGCAGCAGAAATAGCGGGCATCGGGCGG
This sequence comes from uncultured Alphaproteobacteria bacterium, assembly GCA_963803585.1. Classification (GTDB taxonomy): domain Bacteria; phylum Pseudomonadota; class Alphaproteobacteria; order Sphingomonadales; family Sphingomonadaceae; genus Pontixanthobacter. The sequence continues at coordinate 85,124 of CAWDNB010000002.1, forward strand.
CTCGATGCGTTCTTCGCCGGTTATCAGGGCGACCTGTTTGTCTCCCTTGATCGCTACCACCCGGTCGTAAACCTCCCGCGCAAGCAGACGCAGCGGAAATCCCATGGCGCCGCTGGAATGGGCGCATAGCCGCTCGATGGCGAGATGCGTTTTTCCGGTGTTGGTCGGGCCCAGCACGGCTTTCAGCACGGATGTGTCGGTCTGGCGGAAGGTCACGCCCATGAATGTGGCATCTCGCCATCGCCGCGGCAACCATTTGCCGCAATTCCTCAACCGGCCATCCCAAAACCGCGCCCGTTCACCGCCATTTAAATGCATGTTAACTTTAAATCCGCATGAACGCGCGGGGATGGGCTTAGGCATGGACATGGCAACAAGCCGGCGCATAGGCACCGTTGCAAATCGGGAGGTTTCGCAGATTGTACCAGGCGCATGACAGCGATAATGCCGCCTATGCGGTTCGGCCACCGGCGGGTGTGCCCATTGCTGTGCCTGCGGGCTCCGCTCCCACCCGGACCTTGCGCCGGGGTGTGGGATTGCGCGACCGGATGACCAATTGGAAGCTCGCTTTCATCGATAAAATCTCGGGCTTGAACATTGCGCCCGATCTCGCCCCGGACCTTGCGCCGGACCTTGCAGAATCCATTGGCAGCAGGCGCTGGTTTCGCGGTCTGGGCACGATGCTGGCGCTGTCCGGCGTGGCGCTGGCCCTGTGGCCGGAATTCGCACCGCTGGAGGCCGCGCCTAGTGTCGCGATCGACGCGGATATACGCGACGAGTTTCGCAGTCAGGCGATCATGCCGTTGGGGCTGGGGGGCGATATGGGCCGCAGAATGCGAGCGACCACTGCGGTGGTCACGCTCAAAAACGTGCCCGAACGCCCACAGCTGGACATCGTGGCCACATTGTCGAGCGGGGACAGTTTCACCAGAATGCTGGCACGGTTCGGCGTCGCGGACGGTGATGCCGACCGGGTGGTTCAGTTGCTGGCGCGCTCGATCGATCCGGCGCAGATCGTACCCGGCACGCAGGTCGATATTACACTCGGCCGGCGCCCCGCTCCCGGCGCGGCACGGCCATTGTCGGGCATCAAGTTTCGGGCACGGTTCGATCTGGCGCTGGAGATCGAGCGGGTCGGCGGCAATCTGGCGCTCCGCCGCATTCCCATTGCGGTAGACGATACGCCGCTGCGCATTCGCGGCACGGTGGGCAGCAGCCTGTACCGTTCGGCCCGCGCTGCCGGCGCCCCTGCCAGTGCCGTGCAGCAATATCTGAAAACGCTGGGCGATCATGTGGATCTGGATGCATCGGTCGGGTCCGATGACGTCTTCGACATAATCGTTTCCCATCGCCGCGCCGAAACGGGGGAACGCCAGGCAGGCAAGCTGATCTATGCCGGTATCGAACGGGGCGGCAAGGCCAAGGCGCAGCTCATGCGGTGGGGCAGCGACGACCAGTTTTACGAAGCGTCCGGTGTCGGGGAACAGCGCAGTGGACTGATGGCGCCCGTGCCCGGACCCGTCAGTTCACGGTATGGTATGCGGCGCCATCCCATACTGGGCTACCGACGGATGCATTCGGGGCTGGATTTCCGGGGCAGTCGCGGCACGCCGATCGTCGCGGTGACCGATGGGCAGGTCACGGGCGCCGGCCGGATGGGCGGCTGCGGCAACGCGGTGCGATTGTCCCATGCCGGAAATCTCGCCACCCGCTACTGTCATATGAGCCGGGTGGCCGTGCGTAGCGGCCAGTCCGTCCGGCGCGGGCAGGTCATCGGATATATCGGTTCCACCGGGCTTTCGACAGGCCCGCATCTGCATTATGAAATGTATCGCGGCGGCCGGTCGATCGACCCCGGCACCGTCCAGTTCGTTACGCGATCGCAATTGTCGGGCGGCGATCTGGCTGCGTTCCGCAGTGCCCTTGCGAAACTGAAGGATGTGAAACCGGGGGCGGCGCTTTCGGCCATGCAATCCACAGCGCCGGTGGATACGATGCCCACGCGGGAAATCGACAGGTTGCAGAAACCCGCCAAAGGCAACTGATCCCGGCCCCAATGCTGCGGCTATGCCTGCCCGTAACGGCCCCCCAATAAAGGCAGCCGATAATCACGGGCCATTGAACGCCCGGAAAGATTGGGGCAATGCCTGCGCCATGTCCGCATCCTATCCCCAACTGCGTATGCGCCGTCTGCGCGCAAGCGAGTGGAGCCGCCGGCTTCACCGCGAAAATACCGTGGGTCCGGCCGATCTTATCTGGCCGCTATTCGTGACGCAGGGCAGCGGCGTGAACTGGCCGATCGGATCGTTGCCGGGGGTGTCGCGGTGGTCGGTCGACCGGATCGTCGACCGCGCCAGGGAAGCGGTTGCGCTGGGCATTCCGTGCCTTGCCCTGTTCCCGCATACGCAACCCACCATTCGAAGCAATGACGGGGCCGAAGCCCACAATCCGGACAATCTGATCTGCCGCGCCATTCGCGCAATCCGCGATGCCTGTGGCACCGATATCGGCATTCTGACCGATGTCGCACTGGACCCCTATACCAGTCACGGCCAGGACGGTTTGCTGGACGCGGCGGGATATGTTGCCAACGACGCTACCGTCGCCAGTCTGGTCGATCAGGCCCGCAACCAGGCAGCAGCCGGCGCGGACATTGTCGCCCCGTCGGACATGATGGACGGGCGTATCGGCGCCATTCGCCATGCACTCGAAACGGATGGCCACGCCAATGTGCAGATCATGGCCTATGCCGCCAAATACGCGTCGGCGTTTTATGGCCCGTTCCGCGATGCGGTGGGTTCGGGCGCGGTGCTCAAAGGGGACAAGAAAAGCTACCAGATGGACCCCGCCAACGGGGACGAGGCGTTGCGCGAAGTGGCGCTCGATCTGGCGGAGGGTGCGGACAGCGTGATGGTGAAGCCCGGACTGCCTTATCTCGATATCGTGCGCCGGGTGAAAGACCGGTTCGACGTGCCGGTCTTCGCCTATCAGGTCAGCGGCGAATATGCGATGATCGAAGCGGCGGCAGCGGCTGGCGCGGGGGATCGCGATGCGTTGATCCTGGAAACCCTTACCAGCTTCAAACGCGCCGGCGCCACCGGCGTGCTGACCTATCATGCAGCCCATGCAGCCCGGCTGCTCGATGCCTGAGTTTCACCATGAAACCACGCGCCTGATCATGCGCGATTGGCGGACAGACGACTGGGATGAATTCTGGCGCGTCACCAACACCCCTGCCGTGATGCGCTGGCTGGGCGATGAACTGGAACCGGTAAAAATGCAGGCCGCGTGGGACCGGTTGCAGGGCTATGCACGGGATTACGGGCATACGTTCTGGCTGCTGGAACGAAAGGATGATGGCGGTCATCTGGCAGGCGCGGTGCTAGGCTTTTGCGGTCTCAAACGCTCCAACGTAGTGGATCGGAAAGTGACCGGAATGATGGAAATCGGCTGGCGCCTGCGGGAAGATGCGTGGGGTTGCGGCTATGCCAAGGAAGCTGCCCTGGCATCTCTCGACTTGGGGTTCGGCCGGTTCGGGGCGGATGAAATTGTCGCATTGACGGTGGAAGGCAATGCGCCAAGCTGGGGACTGATGAAACGGCTGGGGATGATGCGGCGAAAAGACCTCGACTTCATCGACGACCAGCTCACGCACGAACTGGCCCCGCATATCGTCTATGCAATTACGCGCGAACAATGGGAACAACAGGCATGAACCGCCCCGGTGTCAATATCATTACCATCCATGGCAAAACCCCCAAAATCCATGACAGCGCGTTCATCGCCCCGGGATCGACCATAATCGGCGATGTCGAAATCGATGCCGACAGTTCCGTCTGGTATAATTGCGTGCTGCGCGCGGATGTGTTCAGCATCCGGATTGGCAGCCGCACCAATATTCAGGATGGCAGCATCGTTCATTGCGACCCCCCGCGTCCCGGAGACGAGGAAGGCAGCCCATGCCTTATCGGCGACGATGTGCTGATCGGCCATATGGCCATGCTGCACGGCTGCATCGTCGAGGACCGGGGTTTCGTTGGGCTGGGAGCAATTGCGATGAACAAGGCGGTGATCGGTTCCGATGCGATGCTGGCGGCAGGCGCCATGCTGACCGAGAACAAGCGGATGGAACCACGCAGTCTGTGGGCCGGCCGCCCGGCCAAACCGATGCGGGATCTTTCCGATGCCGCTATTGCAGGGATGCGCATGGGTGTCGTGCATTATACCCAAAATGCGAAAGACCATATGCACGCGATCGCGGCGCGCCCTATTTGCGACTGAGTCGCGCCGCGCAACTTCTGTGGCGGTTGCCGTTAAGCCCCGGGCATCTTGGTCATATAGGCTGCCATCTGCGGCAGGAAGTCGGCCTTGCCAATGTCCAGGCCTTCCGACCGTAGAATTGCATAGGCAATGGTGAGATGAAAATAGAAATTCGGTAACACCCAATCGCGGACATAGGCATCGGCGGTCAGGCTGAATTCCATACCGTTGGGAAGAACAAGCGCCAGCGTATGATCGCCCGGTACGACTTCGCTTTCCCTGATATCCGTCAGCAAAGTTTTGGTTCGCGAGATCGATTCTGCCGCATCGGCAATCGTCGTGACATTATCGTCGCGGGAAACGAAACTGCGCGCGGTCAATTGTGCAATCGCTTCGCCCGGCTGGTTGGACAAAAACCGTACTTGCACGGCCAGCGGATGCATATCGTCCGCCAGTTTCGTATCGAGCAAGGCATCCGCGCGCGGATGATCTGCTGCCTTTTTCAACAGACCCTGCATGGTCGTCATCCCGTTTTTCAGGGCAGGAATGGTGCGTTCGTATACATTCATCGGGCTTTTCCAATCGGTTTCGGGTATCGGCTGGGACGGCGCGCGCAGGGATTCAATCGGATATCAGCTTGCGCAGGGTTTCGATCCGGTCCGCTTCGTGCGCAGGCTTGTCCCACCGGATACGGTGAATACGCGGAAACCGCATGGCCAGGCCGGATTTGTGGCGCTTGCTTTCATGCGCGCTGTCGAATGCGACCTCCAGCACCATGTCCCGCTGCACCTCGCGCACCGGTCCGAACCGATTGCGCGTATTCTGGCGCACGAAACGATCCAGTTTTTTCAACTCCTCGTCGGTAAAACCGGAATAGGCTTTGCCGACAGGCAGCAGTTCTGCGCCCTGATCGGGATCGCCATCCCAACAGCCGAATGTGTAATCGGAATAGAAGCTGGATCGCTTGCCGCTGCCCCGCTGGGCATACATCATGACGCAATCGATCAGCAACGGATCGCGTTTCCATTTGTACCAAAGGCCGGTCTTGCGTCCCGCAATATAGGGCGAATCCCGGCGTTTCAGCATCAGTCCTTCGATCGCATCGTCGCGCGCGCTGTCGCGAATTTGGGAAAGTTGCGTGAAATCCTCCGCCTCGACCACTTGCGAAATGTCGAAGTGGGAGATCGGAAGCCGCGGCACGAATGCCTCCAGCCGCGCCCGCCTTTCGCTCCAGCCCATGGTTCGCAAATCCTCGCCTTCGATCTGCAGCGCGTCATACAGGCGCACGAAGGCGGGTGCCTCCGCCAGCATTTTCTTCGACACGATCTTCCGGCCAAGGCGCTGTTGCAGCGCGTTGAAGCTGGCCGCACCACCGGCCTCGCCGCCCTGGATATTGCCGCGAACCAGCAATTCGCCATCGAGCACTGCAGGTATTGTCAGCGCGTCCAGCAATTCTGGAAAGGTTGCCGAAATATCGTCGCCCGAACGCGAATAGACCCGCGTTTCGCCACGCTCCTCGCCCACAGCGTGCACCAATTGCACCCGTATGCCGTCCCATTTCCATTCGGCCGCATAATCCTGCATCGACACGACCGTGTCTTCCAGCGGATGCGCCAGCATGAATGGCCGGAACGAAGGTATGTTTTCGGTATCGGGCGGATCCCTCCCGTCGGCCGCCCAGCCGAACAGTTCCGGATAAGGCGGCTGGAGCGCATGCCAATATTCCTCAACTTCGTCCACCGACACATCGAATGCCTGCGCAAAGGCGGTTTTTCCAAGCCGGGACGATATGCCGATCCGCATCGCGCCCGTGGCAAGTTTCAGCAGTGCATAACGTCCTGAACTGTCGAGCCGGTCCAGCAGGCGCGGCAGATCCTTGCCGACGGTTGCGCGGGTCATCGCGTATAATTCTGCGACCGCTTCGGCAACACCGGGCGCGGGCGCGACATCGCCGAACGGTTCCGGCCACAACAGGCTGGCGGTTTCGGCGGTATCGCCCACAAAATCGCGGCTCAATGTCCACAATACCGGATCGACCCGGTCTTTCATCGCATTGCGGATGGTGGAGGATTTAACCGCCTTGAAATCCAGCCCGTCGGTCAATGCGGCAAGTGCCCACCCCCGGTCCGGGTCAGGGGTAACGCGCAGATATTCAGCGATCAGCCGCAATTTCTCGTTGCGGCTGCGGGTATAGACCAATGCGTCGATCAGGGCAGCGAACTCTTCCATCCTTTACCGAATATTTACCGGCAGGTTCGAACGGCGCGTGCCGGCACGCCAACCCAAGCGCATTACTGCGGGACGTTCAATCATCGTCGTCCTCACGCCCCACCATCGCCAATGCCCGCGCCCGCCGCTGATGCAACTGGCACCAGCGAAGCAGCGCATCTTCCCGCCCATGGGTAATCCAGGTCTCGGTCGGATCGACTTCCTCTATCGTGGCTGTCAATTCCCCCCAATCCGCATGGTCGGAAATGATCAGCGGCAGTTCCACATTACGTTGCCGCGCCCGCTGCCGCACCATCATCCAACCGCTCGCCATTGCGGTGATCGGTTCGGGCAGTCGGCGGCTCCAGCGGTCGTTCAGCGCGGATGGCGGACTGATGACGATATGGCCGCGCATATCGTCTTTCGTATGATCGGAAACCAGCCGCAACTCGCCCAGCGACACGCCGTGATCTTCATAAAGGCGGCACATTTTTTCCATCGCCCCATGCAGATAGATCGGCGCATGATGACCGGCCGCCCGCAATTCCGCGATGACCCGCTGGGCCTTGCCCAGGGCATAGGCGCCGACCAGCACACAGCGATCCGGATGCGCGGCCAGCCGGTCCAGAAGCTTCGCCATTTCATCGGCAATCGGGGGATGGGTGAAGAGCGGCAGACCGAACGTCGCTTCGGTTATCAGCACATCGCAGGGCGTGACTTCGAAAGGCGGACAGGTCGGGTCCGCGCGCCGTTTGTAATCGCCGGTCGCGATGATTTTCTCGCCCGCATATTCCAGCAATATCTGGGAACTGCCCAGCACATGGCCCGCGGGCAGATACGTCGCATCGACCCCGCCTTTCAAACGGATCGTTTCCCCATAGGCGACCGGCGTGGCCTTGCCGCCCGACGGACCCTCACCCGTCTGGTACCGCAATTTCATGATTGCGAGCGTCTCCGGCGTCGCCACCGTCGCGCCATGCCCGCCGCGCGCATGATCGGCATGACCATGCGTTACCAATGCATTGTCGGCGGGACGAGAAGGATCGATCCACGCATCCGCCGGCTTGACGTAAATGCCGTGCGGATGCGGCTCTATCCAGGAAAATTGTGCGGGCATATGTTAAGAGCGAGCGGACTTAAAATGCGTTCCGCATTGATTTTCTCAAACACCGTACCCGGGCCTCCGCCTCTGGGGCGATAGTCATTTTTCGCGGAATGAGAGTACCAGACTACTCTGGATTACCACCTTCGCTATTGTCCGCTTCGGCATCCGTCGTACTGGCTTGTTTCTTGACCGCTTTCTTCTTCGCCGGGGCTTTGCGTTTTTCTTTCGGGGCGGCGGCGGTCAGTTCGAAGCTTGGCTTCCCGTCTTTCATGGTGACATTGACTTCGCCGCCATCGGTCAGCTTGCCGAACAGCAATTCTTCCGCCAGCGGCTGCTTGATCTTGTCCTGGATAAGCCGGCTCATCGGCCGGGCGCCGTAGAGTTTATCGTACCCCTTCTTCGCCAGCCAGTCGCGCGCTTCGCTGTCGAACTGGATGTGAACATTCTGTTCGGCCAGTTGCAGTTCCAGCTGCAGGATGAACTTGTCGACAACCCGGCTGACGGTGCTTTGGCCGAGATAGGCGAAAGGCACGATCGCATCGAGACGGTTGCGGAATTCCGGCGTGAACATCTTCTTGACCGCTTCGGTGCCCGCATCTTCTTTCGACACATCGCCGAACCCGATCCCCTGCCCGACCATGTCGGACGCGCCGGCATTGGTGGTCATGATCAACACGACATTGCGAAAATCCACGGTCTTGCCGTGATGGTCGGTCAGTCGGCCATTATCCATCACCTGCAGCAGAATGTTGAACAGATCGGGATGGGCCTTCTCGATTTCGTCCAGCAGCAGCACGCAATGCGGGTTCTGGTCGATCGCATCGGTCAAAAGACCGCCCTGATCGTATCCGACATAGCCGGGAGGCGCACCGATCAGGCGCGACACCGAATGGCGTTCCATATATTCCGACATATCGAAGCGTTTAAGCTCGATGCCCATGATGCTGGACAATTGCCGCGCAACTTCCGTCTTGCCGACGCCGGTGGGGCCGCTGAACAGGAAGGAACCGATGGGCTTGTCCGGATCGCGCAGACCCGCACGGCTCAGTTTCATCGCGGTCGAAAGACGGTCGATAGCCTCGTCCTGCCCGAACACGACACGTTTGAGATCGCGGCTGAGATTCTGCAGCGCGGTCTTGTCGTCACTCGATACGGATTTCGGCGGTATGCGCGCCATCGTCGCGATGACCTGTTCGATTTCGCGCGCGGTGATTTTCTTTTTACGGCGGCTGGGCGGAACCAGCATCTGCATCGCGCCGACTTCGTCGATCACGTCGATCGCCTTGTCCGGCAATTTGCGGTCGTTGATATAGCGTGCCGACAATTCGACTGCGGTCTTGATCGCATCAGGCGTATATTTCACCTTGTGATGATCCTCGAACGCGCTGCGCAACCCCTTCAAAATCTTGATCGTATCCTCGATCGTGGGTTCGTTCACGTCGATCTTCTGGAACCGGCGCAGCAGGGCGCGGTCCTTTTCGAAATGGTTGCGAAATTCCTTGTAGGTGGTCGACCCCACACAGCGGATGGTGCCGCCCGACAGCGCGGGCTTCAGCAGGTTGGACGCATCCATCGCCCCACCGCTGGTGGCACCGGCCCCGATAACGGTGTGGATCTCGTCGATGAACAGCACCGCGTGCGGCATCGCCTCCAGCTCGTTGACGACCTGCTTCAACCGCTCCTCGAAATCGCCGCGATAGCGCGTGCCGGCCAGCAACGCGCCCATGTCGAGCGAATAGATGACCGCTTCCGCCAGCACTTCGGGCACGTCGCCTTCCACGATCTTGCGCGCCAGCCCTTCCGCAATGGCCGTCTTGCCTACGCCCGGATCGCCGACATAGAGCGGATTGTTCTTGCTGCGGCGACACAGGATCTGGATGGTCCGGTCCACTTCGGGTCCGCGCCCGATCAGCGGATCGATCTTGCCGTCCTGCGCCCGTTTGTTGAGATTGACGGTAAACTGGTCGAGCGCGGTTTCTTTCTTGCTGCCGCCATCGCCCGTTTTTTCATTGCCCGGTCCGTCATCGCCGGTCTGGGCGGTCGCGCCTTCGATCTGCTTGCCGCCCTTGCCGATGCCGTGGCTGATAAAACTGACCGCATCCAGCCGGCTCATATCCTGTTGCTGCAGGAAATAGACCGCATAGGAATCGCGTTCGGAAAACAGCGCCACCAATGCATTTGCGCCGGTAACCGTATCCTTGCCCGAAGATTGCACGTGCAGGATCGCGCGCTGGATCACGCGCTGGAACCCGGCAGTGGGTTGCGGATCGGCATCGTCCTGCGTCTTGAGGGACTGATATTCCTGATCGAGATAGGTTTTCACGACCTCTCCCAATTCCGCCAGATCGACGCCGCACGATCCCATGACCTGGGCCGCGTCCTCATCGTCGATCAGCGCCAGCAACAGATGTTCCAGCGTGGCATATTCATGCCGCCGGTCCGATGCATGGGTCAGCGCGGCATGAAGCGTTTTTTCAAGGTTCTGGGCGAAACTGGGCATTCTCTATGGTCTTTCGGCTAGATCTTGCTGGCGACGGATGGCCCGGCGCGATGGTGCGTTATCCTGAACATAGGAAGCCCGCAGAAAAATGCGAGAAGACAGCGCCAGGTCGGACACTCCTGGGCAGGTCCGTCACGCCTTTTTACCGAACAGCGCATCGGCTGCGTGCATATGCGCGGCCGTCCTGTCCCGGTGTGCGACAGTACGGGCGATTTCCGCCTCCAGCAGGGCGATGCGCTGCGCCAGTTCCGTTAGCGAAAGGGGCGTCAGATCCTCGCCCGCCAGTCTGCCTGCAAAATCGCCGCGGGGGCGGGGAGAGTCGCCGTCTTCCATAATTCCGCAGTCTCGCAAGCTAGCACGCTTGCTGTCAATAGGGCCGCGCTATAGTGAACCCGCTGATCGGGGGGCGACAATGACATTTGCGATACCGGAAACGATGCAGGCCTGCGGGTATGATGCACCGGGCGGGCCTGAGGTGCTGCGCCTGGAAACAATTGCCGTTCCTGTACCGGATGCAGGGGAGGTTCTGATCCGCGTCAGCCATGCGGGGGTCAATCGCCCCGATGTGATCCAGCGCAGGGGCCACTATCCACCGCCCGCGGGCGCGTCCCCCATACCCGGTCTGGAAATTGCCGGCGAGATCGTGGCGGCGGGCGGCGATGTGCCTGCCGAAACGGTCGGCCAGCCGGTGTGCGCGCTGGTGACTGGGGGCGGCTATGCCCAATATTGCACCGCCAAATACACGCATTGCCTGCCGATACCGGCGCATATGTCGGCGGTGCAGGCAGCCGCCATGCCCGAGACATTGTTTACCGTGTGGCACAATGTGTTCGAACGCGGCTATGCGGCGCCGGGCGAAACGATACTGGTCCATGGCGGTACCAGTGGGATCGGCACCATGGCGATCAAGCTGGGCAAGCTGTTCGACATGACCGTGATCGTCACGTGCGGCAGCGGGGAAAAATGCGAAGCTGCCATTCGGATCGGGGCGGATCACGCCATAAATTACCAGGCTGACGATTTTGTCGACGCGGTAAAGCGTCTGACTGCCGGTGCCGGGGTGCATCTGGTGCTGGATATGGTGTCGGGCGATTATGTCCCGCGCAATCTGGCCTGCCTGGCGCCGGATGGTCGCCATGTCACCATCGCGGTGCTGGGCGGAATGACGGCGCAGCTCAACATGGCGCAGATCATGGCCCGGCGGCTGACGCTGACCGGATCGACTTTGCGCGCACGGTCCGATGCGTTCAAGGCGCTGCTATGCGCAGAAATCGCGCACAATGCCTGGCCTTTCGCCGAAGAAGGGCGCCTGCTTCCTGAAATGGACCGCGTGTTCCCGCTCGCCGAGGCAGCTGCAGCCCATGCCCATATGGAAGCGGGCAACCATATCGGCAAAATCGTGCTGGAGATGCCGCCGGTCTGAAATGGCCCTGTATCGCCCCACGTATCCCGCGCGTTTCCCGCTTGCCGTTTACAGACGTGTGCCCTAGATCATCAGGCACAAGGCCGCTCCGCAAGGGGCGGCCCTATTCTTTTATAACGGAGATTTCCCCGTGGCCGATGCATCCGCAAAAACTCAGGCAAAACCGCTTATGCCGCACGCGACGGCGACCTGGCTGATCGACAACACCGCGCTCGGATTTGAACAGATCGCCCAATTTTGCGGCATCCATATTCTGGAAGTGCAGGCCATGGCGGACGATCTGGCCGGCAGCAAATATACCGGCCGCGATCCGCTGCATTCCGGCGAACTGAACCAGGACGAGATCGAGAAGGGGCAGGCCGACCCGTCCTATGCGCTGGTAATGCAGAAGGCGCCGGTGGAAGTCACGCGTACCAAAGGCGCGCGTTATACCCCCGTGTCCAAACGTCAGGACAAGCCGGACGGTATCGCCTGGATCCTGCGCAACCATCCGGAAATTTCCGATGCGCAGCTGGGCAAGCTGATCGGCACCACCCGCAACACGATCGGTGCCATCCGCGATCGCAGCCATTGGAATATCCAGAATATCCAGCCCAAGGATCCGGTCACGCTTGGCCTGTGTTCGCAGCGGGAACTGGATCAGGTTGTGGCAAAGGCTGCAAAAAATCTGCCGCAGCCCGAAATCGATGAAAATGCCGATGACACCGCCATTGCCGAACCCGCAGCCAATACCGGCCTGAGCGACCGTGAAAAACTGATCGCGGAATTGCACGCGGAACGCGATGCTGCGGACAAGGCCGCCGCGGAAGCCGCGCAGCAGGCGGAAGCCGCAGCCTGGCTCGAAAACAAGCGGCTGGCCGAAGAGGCAGGCGTTGCTGTGGAAACAGAAGCGGTACAGGGCGAAGCCGAGGAACCGCAAGACGGCGTTCCCGCAGCCGACGGCGACAATAATACGGACAGCTGAAAACGCGGGTCATATCTGCGAAATCGGGCAGGCCCGGCGTAATCGGGGTGGAATTTCGGCGAAATTCGGCCTGAATTTGGCCTGAAATTGGATCGAATTCGGACTTGCGGTGGCGCCCTACTTCGCGCAATTCATGATGATGAATTCCACAAACCTGCCTTCGCCCTTTATTGAAACCGCCTATCATCATCCGTGTGCCTGGGATGCCGATCTAAAGCCGCAGTCCCTGCCCGCAATGTTCGGCGCAACCATGGCGCGCGCGCCAAATGCACCGCTGGTGCATTTCATGGGGCGCAGTTTCTCCTACAAGAACCTGCATGACGATGCGCGGCGGTTTGCAGAATCGCTGATCCGCAGCGGAATTGCGCCGGGCGACCGCGTCGGCCTGTTCCTGCCCAATGTGCCCATTTATGTCGCGGCCTATTACGGGGCGATGATGGCCGGCGCGGTGGTGGTCAATTTCTCCCCGCTCTATTCGGTCGATGAACTGGCCCATCAGGTGCAGGATTCCGGCACGCGAATGCTCGTTACGCTGGATGTGCCCGAATTGTTCGGCACGGCGTACAAGGTGCTGCGCGGCTCCATGCTGGAAACGCTGGTGGTGGGGGAATTGTCCACCATGCTGCCGGCGCTGAAAGGCATTGCGATGAAGCTGTTTGCGCGCAGCAAGATCGCCGATGTGACGTACGGCCCCGATATTCGCAAATGGTCCGATTTGTTGAAATCTGCCGGTTCGGCACGGGGTTCAGCACGGGTATCAGTTCATGGGCAAACACCGGCGACGGTGTTTCCCGATGTCCAGCCGGGCGACCTTGCTTTGCTGCAATATACCGGCGGCACCACCGGCGCGCCCAAGGGGGCCATGCTGACCCACGCCAACCTTTCGGTGAATGCGCAGCAGGTTGCGCTCATGAACCCGTATGGCGACCCCGCGGGCGAAGTTTTCATGGCCGCCCTGCCGCTGTTTCACGTATTCGCCAATACGGCTCTGCTCAACCATGCGGTGGTCAGCGGCGCATCGCTTGCCATGGTGCCCCGCTTCGATGCTGCACAGGTTCTGGGCACCATCCAAAAACACCGCACTACCGGCTTTCCCGGAGTGCCGACGATGTTCCAGGCACTGCTGGATAATCCTGCGTCTGCCAAAACGGATTTCGGGTCGTTGCGCGTGTGCATTTCAGGCGGGGCCGCCTTGGCAGCACCGGTGCGGGAACGGTTCGAGAAGGAAACGGGCGTTCGCCTGGTCGAGGGGTACGGCCTTACCGAAAGCGCGGGCGTGGTGTCCGCCAACCCCTATGCCGGAACGCGCAAGCCCGGTACGATCGGACAGGTCGTTGCGGGCACCCATGTCCGGTTGGTGGACAAGGAAGACGCAACGAAGCCCGCCCCTGCCGGCGAACCGGGCGAATTGATCGTTCACGGCCCGCAGATCATGCAAGGGTACTGGAACCGCCCGGATACGGCCGCCACGGCGTTCGTCGAGATCGACGGGCGACGCTGGCTGCGGACCGGGGACATTGCGGTCCAGGACGACGATGGTTTTATCGAGATCGTCGACCGTAGCAAGGACATGATTTCCGTAGGCGGGTTCAAGGTCTTTCCCAGCCAGGTCGAAAACGTCCTGCTAGGCCATGATGCGGTCAAGGAAACGCTGGTGATCGGGATGGACGATGACCGGATGGGGGAAACACCCCATGCCTATGTGGTTCGCAGCGCCGGCCATTCGATCGATAGCGAGGAATTGCGGGAGTGGGTCAATGCCCGCGTGGGCAAACATGAACGGGTGAGCAAGCTTTTCTTCCGCGACGAATTGCCCAAAACCATGATCGGGAAACTGGACCGCAAGGCATTGCGCGCGCAAATCGAGGCGGCCTCGCAATAGCGGGCCGGTTCGCATCGAACTGCCGAACGCGCGGCAAAATTACCGGTGCTGAGAATTGCATCGGATGGCCGTAGCCTGGAATGCGGACTGGGTTGCGGATTGAACCTTGGCTTTACGTCGCGAGGGTAAGCTTCGGCTCGCCGCCGTCGGTTGCCGGTCCGGTTTCCGCATTGTTCGATGCGGACCGCGTCATGCCGTTGGGCGCGAATTTCCCTTCGACCACGGCGCCTTGTTCGATGGTCAGCGCTTCGTAATGCACATCGCCCTGAATGCGCGCCGTTTTGAGAATAACCAGCTCGCGCGCCGTAATCGAACCGTTCAGCGCGCCCGCCAGCCGCGCCGTTTCGGCTGTTACCGCGCCCTCGATCATGCTGGCTTCACCCTGAACCAGCGAAGCGCAGCCGATATCGCCGTCGATCCGGCCATCCACGTGCAGTTCGGTGGAGGCGGTAATATTGCCATGGATGACCACATCCCCGCCGATTACCGAAAAGGTCGAACTTTTGCCCATGCCGCTATCGCCCATGCGCCGGTTGCGTGGCAATTCGGGCTGATCTGGCTTCTTTGAGAACATGGGGGGCTTTCTCCAGGAAAGGGCGCGGATCGACCGCGCGTCCATCGATACGAACTTCGAAATGCAGATGGGGTCCGGTCGACCGTCCGGTGCTGCCGATACCGCCGATTATGTCGCCGGCTGTAATTTTCTGGCCGGGTCTGGCGTCGAAACGGGACATATGGGCGTATCGTGTCATCAACCCGTTGGCATGCCGGATTTCGACCGTCTTGCCGTAGCCCGATTTCGACCCCACGAACGATACGGTACCATTGGCGGCGGCATAAATCGGCGCGCCGCTGGGGCCGCGAAAATCTAGCCCGCTATGCATGGCAGCCTGACCGGTAAAGGGATCGCGCCGATAGCCATAGCTGGACGACACCATTGTAACATGCGCGGGCGCAACCTGCGGTATGGCATCCAGGCTCCGTTCCAGGGCGGACATGCGCGCCATGCTTGCGCCAAGCCGCTGAAACCGCGGATCGACCACGCCATCACCGCCGGTCGCCAGCAATTCCATCGGTCCACCCATCGCCGACCGGTCGGCCCGGCGCATGATGCCGTCGGGATTGAGGCCAAGCCTGCGAATGGCCTGTGCCGCGCGGGCAGACCGCCGGTCGGCATAGCGCGTCAGACGTTCGGTAAAGGCAAGCTGGCGTGCTTCCATCCGCGCGAGGCCCGCGGCTTCGGGGATCATCGCGCTGATTTCAGCAACGGTGCCTTCTGCTTCTTCCGCCGAATCGCTGACAGTTTCATCCGCCCGGATATCGTCCGGCAGCAGCGGCGCCATCGCTTCCAGATATTCCTGACGCTTGACCAGATCCCGCGTCACTTCGTTCAGATCGTCGGCATATTTCGCTTGGCGTTCTTCCTTGGTGGCAATCCGTGCCTGTTGTTGAAGCAACTGGTTGCGTTCAGAACTGGAACTGTAATGGTTCCACGCCATGATCGCCATCGAAACGGCCCAGACAACCAAGACAGTGGCCGCAATGCCGGCGGCCGCTTTCTGGAAGCGTGAAGAAACCTTGATGAAGCGAACCTGACCCTGCGACCGCATGAAGAATTCGCGATCGGGAAACATGTCCGCCAGACGCTGGAAAGCGCCAGTCGGTGTTTGCTGTTTCAAAAAATAACCCCGTGACCCGTTATTATCTGACCATCGCGCTACCAGCCAAAGGTTAAGGCGTCGAAGGGTGGCGTCATGCAAACTGGCCGAACTGACAGGGTTCCGGGACGAACTGTTGTTTGTCTGAACATTTTTCCCCGCCGCCGGGGAACGAATCGCTGATATATGCGTGCGCGCCGATTCGCTTAAGCCGCTGGCAAAGGCCGCTGGGGTTTGCTACGCAGGGGCAATGCCGCACGCTGAAAAATCGCCCCCCGCGCTTGTCGAACCCACCACGCTTGTCGAAAACATGGCCGTAGCTGCGCGGCAGGCGCAAAACCGTTTGGCCACCATGGATGCCAGCCAGAAGGCACAGGGATTGCAGGCCGCCGCCGATCATATCGACGGCGCCAGTGCAGCGATACTGGCAGCCAACGGGCGCGATATGGCGGCCGCACGCAGCGCCGGACTTTCCGCCCCCCTGCTCGACCGGCTGGAGCTTAGCCAAACGCGCCTTGCCGCAATAACCGCAGCGATCCGGGCGATTGCCTTGCTGCCCGATCCGGTCGGAACGATTATCGATGGCACGGTGCGGCCCAATGGGCTGCGTCTGTCGCGCGTGCGGGTGCCCATCGGTCTCATCGCGATTATCTATGAAAGCCGCCCCAATGTAACAGCCGATGCAGCGGCATTGTGCATCCGCGCGGGAAATGCAGCACTGCTGCGCGGCGGAAGCGAAGCGGTACATTCCAACCGTGCGATCCATGCCGCGTTTACGGCGGGGCTGGAAACGGCGGGGATTGGCGCCGCATCGGTGCAGCTCGTACCATCGCAGGATCGGGCCATTGTCGGCGCCATGCTGGCCGCTGCCGGGCATCTGGACATGATCATTCCGCGCGGCGGCAAAAGTCTGGTCGCCAGAGTGCAGGCCGATGCAAGAGTGCCGGTGCTCGCCCATCTGGACGGCATCTGCCACACCTATGTGCACGAGTTCGCCGATCCGGCGATGGCACGGGCCATCGCCCTCAATGCCAAGATGCGCCGCCCCGGCATTTGCGGCGCCATGGAAACCTTGCTGATCGATGCACGCTTTCCCGATGGCGGCGGTGTCGTTTCCACTCTGCTCGATGCCGGCTGCCTGCTGCGCGGCGATGCGCGGGCCCGCGCGCTCGATGCGCGTATCGAACAGGCGGACGAAACCGATTGGGCCACCGAATATCTGGAACCGGTGCTGGCCGTGCGGGTGGTCGACGGGATGGATGCGGCCTTGGCGCATATTGCGCGCTACAGTTCCGGTCATACCGATGCGATCGTGACGGACGACGATGCAATCGCCGAAAGTTTTTTGCAGCGGGTCAATTCGGCCATCGTGATGCACAACGCTTCCAGCCAGTTTGCCGATGGCGGCGAATTCGGGCTGGGCGCGGAGATCGGGATTGCTACCGGCCGGCTGCACGCCCGCGGTCCCGTTGCGCTCGAAGGGTTGACGACTTACAAATGGCAAGTGCGCGGCACCGGTCAATTGCGGCCGTGAAGGCATTGCCGAGATGTTTTGGCCAATGGGCGGGTTGGGCCAATGAACGGGTTGGGCCAATGAACGGGATGGGCCAATGAACCGGGCGGGCCGATGACACGTACGGGTCTGCTTGGCGGCAGCTTCAATCCCGCCCATGCCGGCCATCGCCGCATCAGCCTGTTCGCGATGGATGCACTGGGGCTGGACGAGGTTTGGTGGCTGGTATCGCCCGGCAATCCGCTGAAACCCAAACGGGGTATGGCACCGCTGCCCGTGCGGATGCAATCGGCGCGGGCACAGGCGCGGCGTGCGCCGATTCGCGTGACGGCGATCGAACGGGAACTGGGCACGGTGTATACGATCGACACGCTGCGCATGATAGAACGCCGGTATCGCAAACGGGATTTCGTGTGGCTGATGGGTGCGGACAATCTGGCCCAGTTCCATCGCTGGCGGCGCTGGCGCGATATCGCGCATACCATGCCGATTGCAGTGATCGCCCGCCCCGGCTATGATGGCGATGCTATTGCCAGCCCCGCAATGGCCTGGCTGCGGCGATACCGTGTCTCCGCCGCGCGTTTCAGACAGGGGGCGATCGGGAGTGCACCGGCACTGGTAACATTGCGATTCGATCCCGACACACGATCGGCCACGGCCATACGCCGCGCCGATCCCGATTGGGCGGACCGCGTGTCGCACCGTGGCCTGCGCGATCAGGTTACGCATCGACCGGTCACCGGGAACAGCCCGGTTCCGCAATGACCCGCATTTTCGCAAACCCGCCTCGCGCTTCGTTCCTTATCGCAGCGACCATTCATATTTATCGGAGTATCCACAACGCCTATGAACCAGGCTACCGACCATCCATCCCCGGCCTCGCCCCAGCGCGGACAGACGGCCATGACTGATCTGACAGACGACATGCCCGAAGTGCCCGATGTCGAGGCCGAACCCGGTTCGCTGCTGGCGCTGGTGCACGAACAGCTGGATGACGATCAGGCACAGGATCTGGTCACCATTCCGCTCGCCGGCAAATCCAGCATGGCGGATTACATGGTGATCGCATCCGGCCGATCCTCCCGCCAGGTTGCCTCGATGTCGCAGAAACTTGCGGAACAGGTGAAGAAAAACGGGTTCGGCCCGGTTCGCCTGGAAGGTTTGCCAGCGGCCGACTGGGTCGTGATCGATGCCGGCGATGTGGTGATCCATCTGTTCCGTCCCGAAGTGCGCAGTTTCTATAATCTGGAACGGATGTGGGCATTTGGCGACGCACCGCCCGTCGCCGCCGGTATGGCTTGATCCGTTTCGGCGGCGGGCGGCCTCATGCTGTTGCATATCATCGCCCGCGGCAAGATTGCCCGATCTGCGGAGGCGGATCTGGTCGCGCGCTACGAAAAACGGCTGACCTGGCCTGTCAGACTGACCGAATTGCCGGAAACCGGCGGCACTATTCCCGATCCGGTGAACCCCAGCGTCACAATCCTTCTGGACGAACGCGGCAAGCAGTTGGGATCCCTGCAATTTGCACAGATGCTGGGCAGCTGGCGCGATAACGGTATGCGCGAAGCGCGCTTCGTTCTGGGTGCAGCGGACGGTCATTCCAGCATGGAACGCAGCGCGGCCGATCTATTGCTCGCCTTCGGGGCGGCAACCTGGCCGCATCTCTTGGCGCGGGCGATGCTGATGGAACAGCTGTACCGGGCCACCGCGATTCTGGCGGGCCACCCCTATCACCGCGCCAACTGATCGGGCATGGTGGCGTCATGACGGCCCGATGGACATCGCTGATCGTTCTGGCAGGCGCGCTCGGCGCGATATTGTGCGTTGCAACCCTTGCGGAAGCGAGGCGGACCGCCATGCCGGACATCGCAATAGAGGATGCCGACAGCACGAAAGCGGCGTTGCAGCGCGCCCTGCGGCAGTCCGATGAAGCCGAAGCGCGGGGCGCACAATTGGAAGCGGCAGCCCGGGCGGCATCGGAAACGGTAGGACGCACCGCCGCCCAGGCTGCGGCGTTGGCCGCGCGTATCCAGCAGGCGGAAGCCGGTATAGAAGCCGCCGAAGCGCGCCTCGGTCTGATCGGGCGGGAACGGGCCGAACTGGACCGTAAGCTGGCGGACCGGCGCGAACCGCTGGTGCGCCTGGCCGGGGCATTGCAGAAAATGGCGCGGCGCCCGCTGGTCCTGTCGGCACTGCAACCCGGCAGTCTTCGCGAAACCGTCTATCTGCGTGCCATGCTGGAAGGCACGATCCCGCATATACGCAACCGCACAGCGTCCCTGCGCGGCGATATTCAACGTGGGCAGGCGCTGGGAAGGGAGGCGACACAGGCGGTCGCGGCGCTTCGCAAGAACGAGTCTGCGCTGGTCGATCGGCGCCGGCAACTCGCTACGCTGGAAACGCGGCAACGGCTGGCTTCCCGCCAGGTCAACAGTGCTGCGGCCCGGGAAAACGAACGGGCTCTGGCTCTGGCGGAAGAAGCGCGCGATCTGGACAGTTTTCTGGGGGAGCTGAGCCAGGTCGGCGATTTACGCCGGGAACTGGCGGCCTTGCCCGGCCCGCTGATGCGCCCGGGTTCATCGAATGCGAACGATTCGGCCGGCATGATCGCACCGGCGGTGCCGAATACATCGCCGGCAACGCAGCCCCGCTTCCGATTGCCGGTGGCGGGGCGCACCCTTGCCGGGTTTGGTACCATTGCCCGGTCCGGTGTGCGCAATAACGGGATCACTCTGGGTCCAAGGGACGGCGCGCAGATTACCGCGCCCGCGGCTGGGCGCGTTGCCTTTGCCGGCCCCTATCGCGGGTACGAGCGGATTGTCATTATCGAACACCGCAGCGGCTGGACCAGTCTGGTAACCGGGATGGCCCGAACCGATGTTGCGGTGGGGCAGCAGCTGGTAGCGGGGTCGCCGCTGGGTGTTGCCGGCACAGGTTCGCCGCGCATCACGATGGAACTGCGCCGCAACGGTACCGCCGTCGATCCGCTGAAATATCTGCGTTGATCCAAATTCGCAATGTCGGTTCGCGAACCGCATCTGTTCCGACCGTCATCTTTCATTCAGCCCTTATCCGCGATAGGAACGGTCGATTCGAAAGGTACACCGCCGCATCATGAAATTTTCTGCAATCCTTCGCTCCGCCGCTTTGGTCTCCGCCGTTGCGCTTATTCCCGCAACCACTGCCGGGATGGCGCAGGTCGATGGACGCGCCGGGCCGGAATTCGCGCGTCTGTTCGCGACCTATCAGCAGATCAAGGCCAGTTATGTCGAGGATGTCGACGACGAAACGCTGATTCGCGGTGCGATCGACGGGATGCTGGCATCGCTCGATCCGCATTCCGCCTATCTCGACGGGTCCGATCTGCAGCGGCTGAACACCATGATCGACGGAAATTATTCGGGCCTTGGCCTGTCGGTCGTGATGGAAGATGGGGCGGTCAAGATCATTTCCCCGTTCCGCGGCAGTCCGGCAGAAAAGGCAGGGATCAAGGCCGGTGATTTCATCACCCATCTGGATGGCAAGCTGATCTATGGCGGCGATCTGGACGATGCGGTCACCCGTATGCGCGGGCCGGCCGGCACATCCATCCGCCTGACCGTGTTTCGCAGCGGCCGCGACGAACCATTCGATGTGAACGTGATGCGCGGCGTCATCGAACTGGAGCCGGTTACGCATACTCTGGCCGATGGCAATATCGGCATCATTACCGTCAATGAATTTTCCCGCGATGTCGGTGCGGATGTGTTCGGCGCCTGGCAGGCACTGCGCAAGGAAGCGGATGGCCGGGTGAACGGGGTAGTGCTCGACCTGCGATCCAATCCCGGCGGTTCGCTGGATGAAGCGGTCGCCCTGTCGGATCTGTTCCTGGATAAGGGGCGCATCGTGTCGCAGCGCGGCCGCGCGTCTGGCGAAACGATCTATTACGACAGCGAAAGCGTGTTTCGCGGGGAAATTGCGAAAGATCTGCCGATGGTGGTGCTGATCGATGCGGGATCGGCATCCGCGTCGGAAATTGTGGCCGGGGCGTTGCAGGATCATCGCCGGGCGGTGGTGATGGGGCAGCAAAGCTTCGGCAAAGGCAGCGTGCAGACGCTGCTGCCGCTGACCCGCGATTCCGCATTGAAGCTGACTACGGCGCGATATTACACCCCGGCGGGCAATTCGGTGCAGGAAGGCGGCATTACGCCCGACATCAAGGTGCCGCAGCTGTCCGATCCCGATCTGGAGAAGCGCGCGCGGTTCCAATTGCGCGAAAGCGATCTGCGCGGTCATCTGGTCAACGAACTGGCGCTGGAGGATAAGGCGCTGGAAACCGACAAGTCGCCCGACCCCCGTTTCAAACAGACGGCAGCGGAGTTGAAGGACCAGGGTGTCGAGGATTTCCAGCTGCATTACGCCCTGCAAACCCTGCGCCGCACGAAATCGAACGCAGTTGCACGCCGATGACAGGTAGGCGGCGATAGATGGGCGGCGACAGGTGGGCGGTGATGGCTTCATGACTGCACAGCCCAAGGCCCATGACCGTATGCTTACCCATGCAGCCTGGAAACTGGCGCAGCGGCTTGCCATAGCCGTGCCCGCCCTGCTGCTGGGCGGGGCCTATATCGGCGAATACGGGTTCGATCTGTATCCGTGCGAGATGTGCTGGTGGCAGCGTTGGCCGCATTTTGCCGCACTTGTGCTGGCGCTGCTGTCGACCGTGACTGAACCACGCCGGTTGCTGGTGACGCTGGCGGCAGTCGCGATGGCCGTATCCGGACTTATCGGTGGGTTTCACGCAGGCGTGGAATATGGGTGGTGGGACGGGATTACCGGCTGTGCCATTCCCGCATCACAGGGGGCAAGCGCGCTCGACGCAATCCTGAATGCGCCGGTCATACGCTGCGATCAGGCACCTTGGAGCCTGTTGGGCGTTAGTCTGGCAGGGTGGAATTTTTTCTTCTCCACCACCGGGGCAGCGGCAATCGTGGTTTTGCTCCGTCGGAAAGCGAACACAGGACAATAATGATGGAAACCAATACAGCCCCGAGCATAGCCGCCTCAAGGGACATCCGTACCGATCGGATGATCCGTGTCGACCAGGCGGGGGAATTCGGCGCCACGCGCATCTATGCCGGGCAATTGGCGGTGATGGGCGATCGCCATCCGCTGTCGGCGGAAATCCGGGCCATGGCCGCAGAAGAAGACCGGCATCACCAACAGTTCAACGCATTGATGGCGCGTCGCGGCGTTCGGCCTACGGTGCTGCACCCCTTATGGTCCGCTGCCGGCTATGCACTCGGCGCGGGTACGGCCCTGCTCGGTCCCGAAGCGGCCATGGCCTGCACCGCTGCCGTGGAACAGGAAATCGACCGCCATTATTCGGACCAGCTGGACGAATTGGAAGAAACGGGCAGCGACCCCGAACTGGCCGCGATGATCGAGGATTTCCGCGAGGACGAGCGCAACCATCGCGATTCCGCGCTGGCCGCCGGTGCCGAACGCGCTCCTGCCTACGCGGCGCTATCCGGCGTAATCCGTTTGGGTTGCCGCGCGGCGATCAAGCTGGCGGAACGTATCTAGCGGGCCGTTCTTCAGCGGCGGTTCACGGCACAGACCGCATCCGCGATTTTATACATCAACAGGAACCCATGCGATGAAACTGCTTTACCCAACGGCCTTCGCGGCGCTGACTGCAATGTTCGCTTTGCCGCTTGTCGCGCAGGACATCAGTGGTCCCGCCGCCGATCCTGCCGCCGATTCTACCAGCGCGACAGACGATGTCTGCATGGCAATCGTCTATGGCGACGACGACGCGCCGCAATGTGGTGCAAACGAAATCGTGGTGATAGCACGTCTGCCCGAAGCGGACAGGTTCCGCATACCCGAAACCTTGCGTTTTTCCGGCGATCCGGAAAATTCGGCCTGGGCGAACCGCGTGGAGTCGCTGGAAATGATCGGCGATTTCGGCACCTTGTCGTGCTCAACGGCGGGGGCTGGCGGCTTTACCGGCTGCACGCAGCAATTGCTGCAGCAGGCCTATGGCGAAAAGCGTGAAGGATCCAATGTTCGTTTTAGCGAATTGATCTCGGCAGCCAGGCAGGACCGGTTGAGCCGGATCGACGAGGATGCGACCGATGAACAGGCGCGGGTGGAAATGATCGAACGCGAATATATGGAACGGCTGGAACGCGAGCGTGCGCAACCGGTCGTGGAGGAAGCGTTGCCGACACCGGAATAGGGGTTTGGCCGGTCAGCGCCGTTGCTGCAATAAATTCCGGGGTTTTTCGGGCCAATGGCGGTAGAGCTGGCGGAATGGCCGGTCCGCTGAAAATCCTGTCTGTAATCGGTACCCGGCCGGAAACGATCAAGATGTTTCCGCTACTGCATGCTTTTGCAAAGGATGCGCGTTTCCTGTCGCGTATCTGCGTGACCGGGCAGCATCGCGCGATGGTAGACCGGATCCTGCAGATTGCCGGTATCGTCCCGCATCACGATCTCGATCTGATGCGGCCGGACCAGACGCTTGACGCCTTGACGGCTAGCTTACTCGTTGAAATCGGAAAGATTCTCGATATCGAACAGCCGGACCGGGTGGTCGTGCAGGGCGACACCGCAACGGCAATGGCCGGCGCGCTGGCGGCATATCACCGCAAGATCCCGGTGGCCCATGTGGAAGCCGGCCTGCGCAGCGGGAACATCCACCACCCATGGCCGGAAGAGGTTAATCGCAAGATCATAAGCGCGCTGGCCACGTTTCATTTTGCGCCCACACATCGGGCGGCAAACGCCCTGACCAACGAGGCAGTCGATCCGGGCCGCGTTTTCGTCACCGGCAACACGGTGATCGACGCGCTTGCCTGGGTCGCGCAAGCAAGCAGGCAAAACCGGCAATTGGTCGGCGGTCTGGCCAAGCTGGAACAGCGGTTCGCCGGCAAGCGTATTATCGCGGTCACCACGCACCGGCGGGAAAATATCGGCGATGCCATGCGCAATATCGCCAAGGCAGTTCGCATGGTGGCGCAACGGCCCGATGTGGCGGTCGTTTTTCCGGTGCATCCCAATCCCGACATTCGCCCTATCATCGATGCCGAGCTGGATGGTTTGGCGAATGTCGCGCTTGTCGAACCGCTGGACTATCCGCATTTCGCCCGTCTGCTCGATATCTGCACCTTCATTCTGACCGATAGCGGCGGCATTCAGGAAGAAGCGCCCGCCCTGGGCAAACCGGTGCTGATCATGCGCGAAACGACCGAGCGTCCGGAGGGGGTGGAGGCCGGTACCGCCAGACTGGTGGGCACCATTGCCGTCGATATTGCCAAAGAATGCAGCCGCTTGCTGGACGATGACGTCGCTTACGCCCGCATGGCCAGGGCGCATAATCCGTTCGGCGATGGTAAGGCGGCGGCGCGTATCGTGGAGATATTGGCGGCCAGCGGGTCCGGTCCTAGCCGCGACCGATGCTGATATAATCGAAACCGGCGTCGCGCATATCGTCGGGATGATAGATGTTGCGCAGATCGACCAGCACCGGCGCTTTCGCGAGTTCCTTCACCCGTTTCAGATCGAGCGCACGAAAAGCGTCCCATTCGGTCACGATGACGATCGCGTCCGCCCCGTCGATCGCGGCGTAGGGATCGTCCTTCATCGCCACCTGCGGCAGCATCGGCGCGGCCAGTTCCATCCCTTCAGGATCGTAGGCGCTCACCGCAACCCCCGCATCGGTCAGCGTCTGGGCAACGGCGATTGCGGGGCTGTCACGCATGTCGTCGGTATTGGGTTTGAATGTCAGGCCCAGCAGCGCCACCTTTTTGCCGCGTGCCTTGTCGAACCCGCCCAGGGCGTCCACCACCTTGCGGCCCATCGCCCGTTTGCGCGTGTCGTTGGTTTTGACCACTGCTTCCACGATACGCACCGGGCTTTCATAATCTTCGGCCGTCTTGAGCAGGGCCAGCGTATCCTTGGGGAAACACGATCCGCCATAACCGGGGCCGGCATGCAGGAATTTGGGGCCGATGCGGCCGTCGCTGCCGATCCCGCGGCTGACATCCTGCACATTTGCGCCCACTTTCTCGCACAAATCGGCCATTTCGTTGATGAAGGTAATCTTGGTCGCAAGGAAGGCATTTGCGGCGTATTTGATCAGTTCCGCGCTGCGGCGGCTGGTAAACAGGATGGGGCTTTCGTTGAGAAACAGCGGCCGATAGATTTCACGCATGATGTCACGCCCGAAATCGCTTTCGGCACCGATCACGATCCGGTCGGGCCGTTTGAAATCGGCGATTGCCGCGCCTTCGCGCAGAAATTCAGGGTTGGAGACGACGGCAAATTTGTGCTGCGTGCCGCTATCGTTCAAAATCCGTTCCACCTCATCCCCCGTGCCGACCGGTACGGTGGATTTGGTTACGATGACCGCCTCGTTCGCCAGATGTTCGCCCACTTCCCGGGCAACCGCATGGACGAACGACAGATCGGCATGGCCATCGCCCCGTCGGCTGGGCGTACCCACGGCGATAAAAATTGCCTGAACCCCGGCGATCCCTTCGGCCAGGCTGGTGGTGAAGGTCAGGCGGCCCGATTTGACATTCGCCCCGACCAGTTCCGCCAGGCCGGGTTCGAAAATCGGCATCACGCCATCGTGCAGGCGGTCGATCTTGGACTGGTCCTTGTCGATGCACACGACCTCGTGGCCGAAATCGGCGAAACATGCGCCCGATACCAAGCCGACATAACCTGACCCTACCATTGCGATTTTCATGCGCGTATTTCCTGTTCTTGAACGGTCAACATGGCCGGCGTGCCGAATTGACCCGACCCGATCCGACCCGATCCGACCGGATAGGCCGGTTGTCAGATGTTATGGTATTTCCTGTACCAGTTTACGAAATTGGGAACACCCACTTCCACCGCGGTGGTGGGTTCATATCCAAGACTGTCCCGAATTGCATCGATATCGGCAAAGGTGCGATGCACATCGCCATCCTGCATCGGCAGCATGATAGTGTCCGCCTTGCGCCCGCAGGCATCTTCCAGCAGGCCCACTACCTTCATCAGCGGTTCGCAGCGATGATTGCCGATATTGTAGACATTGTGCGGTTTGGTGCTGCCACCCGGCTTGGCAGCGCCATCGTCTGCCGGCGGCGCATCCAGCGTGGCCACCACGCCCGAAACGATATCGTCCACATAGGTGAAATCGCGAAACATATCGCCGTGATTGTACAATTCGATCGGTTCGCCCGCCAAAATCGCCTTGGTAAACTTCCACATCATCATATCGGGCCGGCCCCAGGGACCATAGACGGTGAAGAACCGCAGGCCGGTGCATGGCAGGCGGTAGAGATGGGCGTAGGTTTCGCTCATCAGCTCATCCGCCTTCTTGGTGGCGGCATAGAGCGAGAGCGGATGATCGACCCGATCCTCCACCGAAAAAGGCAGGCTGTCATTTCCGCCATAGACCGATGAACTGCTGGCATAAACTATATGTTCGACACCGCGATGGCGGGCGATTTCCAGCATATTGAGATGGCCCATCAAATTCGCGGTGACATAGGCATGCGGATTGTCGATCGAATAGCGGACACCCGCCTGCGCGCCCAGATGTACGATCCGGTCGAATTTCTCGTCTGCCAGCGTTTCGCGCAATGTCGCCATGTCCGAAAAATCGACCTGCTGGAAAACAAACCGATCGTCGGCAGCTTCGCCGATCCAGCTCAGCCGGTCCTTCTTCAACTGGACCGAGTAATAATCGTTGAGCGAATCGATGCCCACCACCGTGTCGCCGCGGGCCAGCAGCCGGCGGGTCAGAGTCGATCCAATGAAGCCCGCGGCCCCGGTAACTAATATCCGCATTACAACGTCCAATCCGCTTCACGAGCGAACACGCCCTTGATGTCAGCCAGCGTCCCGCCAGCAGCCACACATTCGCGTAATCTGGCGATGCCCATTTCGCGATATTCCCGGTGTGGCACGGCCAGCACGACCAGATCGTAGCTGCGCGACAACGCATCCCGGTCGATCATGAGACCATATTCCGACTGCGCTTCGGCGGGATCGACCAGCGGATCGTGGATGGTGACGGTGTGACCTTCGGCCTGCAGACCTGCGATCAGATCGGCGACCTTGCTGTTGCGAAGATCCGGCACATTTTCCTTGAACGCCAGCCCCAGAACCAGCACGCTTCCCGCGGCGCCCCCGCGCGCTGTGTGCAATTCCCCCGCGATCCATCCCGCCATCGACGAATTGACCCCGCGGCCGGCCAGGATGACTTTGGGATCATGCCCATGTTCGCGGCCATGATACGCCAGATAATACGGGTCGATTCCGATACAATGACCGCCCACCATACCGGGCGAAAAGGGCAGGAAATTCCATTTTGTATTGGCAGCGTCCAGCACGTCCCAGATCGACAGCCCGGTTCGCGCGAAATATCTGGGTGATTTCGTTCATGAAAGCGATGTTGATATCACGCTGGGCGTTTTCGATGACTTTAGCGGCTTCGGCTGCACGAATGGACGCGGCCTCGAATACGCCGCCGGTGGTCACCTGGTTATACAGCGCGGATACGGCTTGCAGCGTTTCGGGCGTGTCGCCGGAAACGACCTTGGTAATTTTGCCGATCGTATGTTCGCGGTCGCCCGGGTTGATCCGTTCGGGGCTGTAACCAAGAAAGAAATCCGTTTTCCAGGCAAGCCCGCTCGTGTCCTCGATGATGCGGGCGCAGACATCTTCGGTTACGCCGGGATACACCGTGCTTTCATAGATTACGATCGGCCGGATGCCCGCAGCCTGCGCCTTTTTCACGAGTAAGCCCGCCATCTGCGAAGCGGAGCGGACCATGGACAGGTCGGGCTGCATTGCATCGTCGATCGGGGTCGGCACGGTAATTATGCAGAAATCGCAAGGCGGCACATCATCGATATCGTGGGTAAGCGCCAGCTGCGATGCTGCCAGTTGTTCCGGCGTCAATTCATTGGTGCGATCGTGGTTCCTGTGCAGTTCGGCGATCCGTTCGCGCGAAATGTCGAGACCGACCGTCTTGCCATATTTCGCCAGTTCGACCGCAAGCGGCAGTCCGACATAGCCAAGACCGATCACGCATACTCGCTTTGCCATCCAAAAATCACCCGTCCGCAAAGGCTCATGCACGAACTGCGCTTTAGGGGCGAAGGGGTTTAAACGCAACTGCATGCGGCGGTATGCCAATGCATATATTACCGCGTGTTTCCGATGCTGGACATCGCAGGGGCGCAACCATAATGAACACGCCAAATCATATCGGATGAATAATAATGGCAGGCAAATCGCGGGATAGTTTCGAACGGCGCAGAATACTCGTCACCGGCGGCGCCGGTTTTCTGGGCTCGCACCTTATCGACAGATTGCTGGCAAAAGGCCACGAGGTCTTGTGCGTCGATAATCTTTTCACCGGGGCGAAACGCAATCTGGACCATTTGAGCAATGAACCCCGGTTCGAATTCATGCGGCACGATGTCTGCTTCCCGCTTTATGTGGAAGTGGACGAAATCTGGAATCTTGCCTGTCCCGCATCGCCCATACATTATCAGCACGATCCGGTCCAAACGACCAAGACCAGCGTGCATGGCGCGATCAATATGCTCGGTCTTGCCAAGCGGTTGAATTGCCGCATCTTTCAAGCCTCGACGAGCGAAGTCTATGGCGATCCAGCAGTCCACCCCCAAACCGAGGCCTATTGGGGCAATGTCAATCCAATCGGCATCCGCAGCTGTTACGACGAAGGCAAACGGTGCGCCGAAACACTGTTTTTCGACTATCATCGCCAGCATGGGCTCGACATCAAGGTAGCGCGTATTTTCAACACTTACGGTCCACGCATGAATCCCTCGGATGGGCGGGTGGTGTCCAATTTCATCGTGCAAGCGTTGCAGGACAGGCCGATTACCATTTATGGCGAAGGCGAACAAACGCGCAGCTTTTGTTATGTGGACGATTTGCTGGACGGGTTCCTGGCCCTGATGGATAGCGAAGCGGGCTTCACTGGACCTGTCAATCTTGGCACCCCGCGCGAATTCACGATCCGGCAGTTGGCAGAAATGGTAATCGCCATGACTGAATCAAAGTCCGAATTGGTGTTCGAACCGTTGCCGCAGGACGATCCGCTACAACGCAAACCCGATATTTCTCTCGCCCGCGAAAAGCTGGATTGGGAACCGCAGATCAGGCTGGAGCAGGGTCTTGAAAAGACGATCGCTTATTTTCGGTCCATCGTTCTTGAAGGATGATGGAAATCAAAGCCGGATGACTGCGGCGCCCAGCCCGGTACGCGTGAGCGCTATCCCGTTCCGCGCCACGAATTCGTCCCCTGCCTGTTTGGCACCGGGCCAATCATCATAATCATCAAGGACGATGCGGCAATCGGGCGAGGCATGACGTTTTACGAAATCAAGCGCCAGAACGACTGAATCGTAATAATCGCAATCGATCGATGCGAAGGCAATTGGCCCCCCATTATAATTTGGCAGAGTATCATCATACCAGCCCTGATGATATTCCGCCCTCCGGAAACCGAGGTTCTGTTCCAAAACCTTTTTAGTGGCAACGAGCGGGTCGTCGACCTTCAAGGCTTCGAGTTTCTCCGGAATATTGTTTCTTGAATATTCCGTTTTCTTGAGACCGTCTTCCAGACTGGGTTCGGGCAGATCGCCCCAGCGGTCGAACAGATGAAGGCTACGGCCGGCGTCGGCGTCAATCAACCCCGCCAATATTATCGAACTGCCGCCGCGATGCACGCCGATTTCCACAAAGGCACCAGGAACGCCGTCGTGAAGCACGCCTTGTCCTTCACGATATAGGGTCGTTCGCTTGCGGGCCGACATTAACGTGTAATCGTCACCGATGCGAATCAGCTTCGCCAGCCGCTTTGCCGTGATGCCCAGCAGCGGGACAAAGCCCAGTCGTTGCGGCAACCAGGGATGGAACGCGTAACGTGGAGAGGGAAGTTCCATGAAGAACGGTATATCGCAACTTCAATCCAACGCAATATCGGGCGCGTCTTCCTGTTTCATGCCCACTACGTGATAGCCACCATCGACATGATGCGTTTCTCCGGTCACGCCGGATGACAGGTCGGACAGGAAATATACGCCCGAACCCCCGACATCGTCGATCGTGATATTACGGCGCAGCGGAGAATTGAGTTCGTTCCATTTGAGAATATAGCGAAAATCGCCGATGCCGCTGGCGGCCAGCGTCTTGACCGGTCCGGCGCTGATTGCGTTTACCCGTATGTTCTGCGGACCAAGATCGTTGGCGAGATATTTGACGCTGGTTTCCAGCGCCGCCTTCGCCACCCCCATGACATTGTAATGCGGAATGACTTTTTCCGCGCCATAATAGGTGAGCGTCAGGATGGATCCGCCATCGGGCATCATCGCTGCCGCACGTTTCGTAACCGCAACCAGCGAATAGGCCGAAATGTTCATGGTCATCAGAAAATTGTCGAGACTGGTATCGACATATTTGCCGCGCAGTTCGTTCTTGTCGGAAAAGCCGATGGCATGGACGAGGAAATCAATCGTGTCCCAGCGCGATTTCAGCGTTTCGAACGCAGTATCCAGCGCGCGCGCTTCCGCAACGTCGCATTCGAAAGTAAAATCGGAATCCAGTTGGGCGGCCAGAGGCTTCACCCGTTTGGCCAGCGCATCGCCCTGATAGGTGAAAGCCAGTTCGGCGCCGTGTTCGTGCAAATGCCTGGCGATGCCCCACGCCAGCGATTTGTCGTTCGCCAGACCCATGATGAGGCCACGTTTGCCGGCCATCAGTTTCGTCATTCGCGTATCCTTGACTTGTGAGGCTCTTGGGCCGGTTACAGCATATGCGGATCGGTAGGTTCGGGCTCCGGTTCCGCCAGTGCCGCGTTCAGTTCCGCGCCGGCGACCACCCCTAAGCCGACCAGATAGAAAAAGAAAAGCGCGATCATCATGCCCGCCAGACTGCCATAGGTGAGATCGTAGGCGAAGAAGCTGGTGAGGACCGGCGGCAGCGCCACGGTGACCGAAACCCACCAGACCGTAACCAGCAGCGCGCCGGGCCATTTGGGATATTTCCGGCCGCGATAGGATTCCGGCGTCAGCGTCAGGAACAACATGAAAATGGACCCGAACAGCCCGAATGCGGGAATGATGCGGGAAAAGGAAAGCTGCGCCAGAATACCGTCCAGCCAGGGCAGATAGGCGCCGATTATTTCCTGCGCCGTGCCGATCAGAACCTGCGCGAACAGGGACAGCATCAGCAGAATTACCGCGGCCACGATGACCCCGATGGACAGCAGGCGATATCGCCAGAAAGCCAGCGTCGCTTCCGTCCCGTAGGCCCGCCGCAGAATATCGCGGATGGTTTCAATGAGACTGCTGACTGTCCACAGCCCGATGGCGCCGCCAAACCACAACAACCAGCCCGAACGTGCTTCGATGACGCTGCGGGCGACCGGCTCGATCACTTTGCCCACCACCGGGGGCAGCGCGTACAGAATGGCATCGATAGTGGCGGCGCGATCGCTTTCTTCCCCGATTGCGGAAAATATGGCGGCACCGGTTATGAAAAAGGGAAACAGCGCGAGCATCGCCATGTAAGCGAGATTGCCGGCGTGAATGAAACCATCATTATAGGTGCCCACCGCCACGCGTTTGACAATCTGGAATATGCGCGTTCCCGGCCCCAGACGCGTACCGATCCTGCGTTTCAGTGTGTCGCGCCGCCTGCGCCGGGCTTCCGGGGTCAGGGATGCGACACGGCGCTGGCTGGAATCGGGCAGTTCGGCGATGTTCGAAATCCTCCCTCTCCGCGCCCGGCGTCAGACACCCATGTCGGCGCGTGGATTGCTGGTATCGTGCCAGTCGCCCAGCCGTTCGGCCAATTCTGCCGTATCTTCGGGCAGGGTGATCTGAAGGGTGACGAGCTGATCGCCGTAATCGCCTGTTTTCCTGCTGAACCCCTTGCCCTTGAGGCGCAGGACCGTGCCCCCGTGCGTACCGGGTTTCAGATCCATCATAACCGCGCCGCCGACCGTCGGTACCTTGATCTTGGCGCCATTCAGCGCTTCGTCCAGCGTGATCGGCAGGTCCAGCCGGACATTGTCCTGATCGCGGCGGAACACGGCATGGCGGTCGATGGAAATCGTGACGATCCCGTCGCCATTACCGCCCGGACCCTGTGCGCCCTTTCCTTTAAGCCGCATCTGCGTGCCATCTTCGACCCCCGCAGGCAGGGTCAGATCGATGGTCTTGCCATCGGCCAGCGTGATACGCTGTTTGGCCAATATGGCAGCATCGGTGAAGGCCACGCGCAGGCGGTAGACGATATCGCCGCCTTTTTGCGGTGGCGGGGGGCGTTGGCCGAAACCTTGCGGCCCGCCTCTTGCACCACCCCGTGCACCGCCGCCAAACAGCCCTTCGAAGATATCGCCCAGATCGGCTTCACCGGCGAAACCCCCAGCTCCGTTTTGCGGGCCGCCGCGCGGGCGCCCACCCATTCCGGCACCCATTCCGCCGCCCATACCGCCACCCATTCCGCCAAACGGGTGGGAGGGATTGCCATCTGCATCGATCTCTCCGCGGTCGAATCGGGCGCGTTTGTCCTTGTCGGACAAGAGATCGTAAGCCTGCGTTACCTGCGAAAACCGTTCCGACGCTTTGGGATTGTCCTTGTTACGGTCCGGATGCAGTTTCTTCGCCAGCGTGCGATACGCGCTTTTGATGTCTTTCTCGGTCGCGCCGCGCGCAACACCAAGAGTGGAATAGGGATCGGCCATGGCGTGTTAGCTAGGTGGGGTGACGCTCCAGCGCAAGCGGCGTGACCGATGGAGCAGCGAGGGCCGCATGGCAGGACTTTCATCCAGCGCCCTTTTGCCGCAAAGGAAGGATCGATGACCGACGATACGACATATGCCGAAGCGCACAGCCAGGTACCCGCCACCGATCCTTTCGCGCTGTTCGACGATTGGTTCGCGCTGGCGCAATCCGGCGAACCGAACGATCCCAATGCGATGGCGCTGGCCACCGCGACGCCCACCGCCGCGCCATCGGTGCGCATGGTGCTGCTGAAAGGCCACGATACGGACGGTTTCGTATTCTACACCAATGCGCAAAGTCGCAAGGGCGCTGAAATCCGCGCCAATATGCAGGCAGCATTGCTGTTCCACTGGAAGAGCCTGCGGCGGCAAATCCGAATCGAGGGACCGCTGGAGGAAGTGAGCGCGGCAATGGCCGACGATTATTTTCATTCCCGACCCTACCAATCGCAGATCGCGTCGGCGGCGTCGGCGCAATCCAGTCCACTATCGGACCGGGCCGAATATTTCGCCCGGGTCGCCGCGCTGGAGGCGCTTTATCCTGAGAACACGCCCGTGCCGCGGCCGGACCATTGGACCGGATTCCGCGTTGTTCCCCGGGCGATGGAATTCTGGCTGGACCGGCCGGGCCGGATGCACGACCGGCGGCGTTTCACCCGATCGCCCGGCGCGCCATGGGCCGACACGCTGCTATATCCATGAACCGTGTTGCCAAGGACAGTGCCGGTATAGACGGGGGTGCCATAGATGGGGCAGCCGTGAACAGGGCGCGCGCGTATCGTGCCACACTGACGCGAAGCGCGGCAATTGCATCCATTACCGTGGCGTTGCTGCTGGTTGGACTTAAATCCTGGGCGACGGCACAAACCGGTTCTACCGCAATGTTGGGCAGCCTGGCGGACAGCGCGCTCGATCTCGTGGCCAGTCTGGCGACACTGATCGGCGTGTGGATCGCCGCACGACCGGCGGACGAGGATCATCGTTTCGGCCATGGCAAGGCCGAATCGCTGGCGGCGATATTCCAGGTCATGCTGATCGCCCTGTCGGCCTGCGCGATCCTGTATCACGCAACCACAAACCTGCTGGAAGGCGGGCGAACCGAGGCGGCAACCGAGGGGATCGGGGTATCGGTGGTGGCGATTGCAGCCACGCTGGCTCTGCTCGCCTGGCAGCGATATGTCATCCGCCGGACCGGGTCGGTGGCGATCGGGGCGGATCATACGCATTACCAATCCGATCTACTGCTCAATCTGGCAGTCATCGCCGCCCTGGCGCTGGACCAATATGCCGGCTTTGGCCGCGCCGATCCGCTGTTCGGTCTGGCGATTGCGGCATGGCTTTTATGGGGGGCGTGGCGCGCCGCGGGGAACGCCATCGACAATCTGATGGACAAGGAATGGCCCGATGAAAAACGGCAGCGTTTCGTGGAACTGGCCGCAAGACATCCGGAGCTCAACAATCTGCACGATCTGCGAACCCGCACCAGCGGCACCCATGATTTCGTGCAATTCCACGTCGATATGCCCGCCGATATGAGCGTGGGGCGCGCTCACGACATAATCGAGCGGGTAGAGACCGATCTGCAAAGTCATTTTCCACATATGGAATTGCTCATCCATATCGATCCGGCGGGTCATGTGGACGAACCCGGCAACCCGCTGGTGGAAGAAGACGAGTTCAAGAAACTTCATGACGATCACAAGGATGGCGGCGCGTGACAATACCCTATTGGCATGTGGATGCCTTTGCTGACCGGCCGTTCACCGGCAATCAGGCGGCGGTTATGGTGCTGGACGAATGGTTGCCGGACGATGTTCTGCAGCAGATCGGGGCGGAGAACAATTTTGCGGAAACCGCCTTCGTGGTGCGGGACGAAAGCGGCGCCGCGGATTGGGAACTACGGTGGTTTACGCCCGCCATGGAAATACGCCTGTGCGGCCATGCCACATTAGCCAGCGGGCACGTGCTGCTGACCCGCGATGGCGGCAATGCAGTTTCGTTTCGCACGCGGCGCGCCGGTATGCTGCAGGTGCGCACCATGCGCAGCGGCGGTTACGAGGTTGCGCTGCCTGCCATACCCACAGAACCCGGCAACTGGCCGGAAGCGGCACGGCTGCTGGGTGCCGATCCGGTTGAAATATGGCGCAATCCCGATGGCTACGATATCTTCCTGTTCGAAGATGAAGCAACAATGCGCGGCCTTGCCCCCGATATTCACGCATTGGGCCGATTGGGCGACAATCAGTTTATCTGCACGGCACCCGGCGATGCAACCGGCAATACGGCCGACGTCATAAGCCGCGTTTTCGTGCCCGGCGGCGGTGTCGACGAAGATAGCGTTACCGGTTCTGCCCATGCGGCGCTTGCGCCATTCTGGGCCGCGCGGCTGGGCCGTGACCGGTTCACCGCCTATCAGGCCAGTGCCCGGGGCGGTACCCTGACCTGCCGGCTGGATGGCGATCGCGTCTGGCTGGGCGGGCCGTGCGTGACCGTGGTCGAAGGCGCTTTCTACCTCGCCGGATAAAGTTCCACGATGTCGAGCAGCTGCTGCACCATCAAGGGCCGCTGCTGCCCGTCACTATGTCCCAATCGCACCACGGTCAGTTTCTGGTCGGGCGAAACCAGCACATATTGCCCCATATGTCCCGACCGCGGCGAACATCGTGTCCGGCCCGCGATCGGCAAGCGTCTCGTCCCGGTCGATACCGGATGCGCGATTGAGCCAGGTCTGCGCACCATAGAATTCCGAACGCGGGCTGGGCTGCACCATGAATTCGATCCAGTTGCGCGGAATAAGCTGCGATCCGCGATAGGAACCCTTATTGCGCAGAAACTCCCCGAACCGGGCCCAGTCACGGGCGTTGGCGTGCATCAGGCTGCCGCCGATCAACGTGCCGTTGGCGTCATATTCCGCCACCATCGATTCCATGCCGAGCGGCGCGAACAGACGCGTCGCGAGGTATTCGTCCACCATGGTCCGGCGAATATCGGGATCGGTGCTGTCGGTCAGGACGCGTGCGGCAATATCGGCCAGGATGACGGTGGTGTTGCTGGAATATTCGAACAATGCGCCCGGTTCCGCCTCCAGCGGTTCCGCCGTAGCCCAATCGGCCATATCGTCGCGCCCGTCCAGAAACAGCATCCGCACTTCCGATGATTCGTAAGGCACGGCGCCGCCTTCCGTATGGCGCAGGCCCGATCGCATCTGGAGCAGTTGGCGCAGGGTAATTTCGCCGCGCGCATCGCCGGGCCGGTTCCAGCGCGGTTCCGGCACCGATTCGTCCAGCCGCAAACGCCCGTCGGACACCAGCATTCCGATCATGACCGCAGTCACCGTCTTCGCCATCGACCAGCTGACGAACCGCGTGTCCCGGTCGTATGCCGGTGCATAGCGTTCGGCCACGACCGCGCCGCCATACATGACGATCAACGCGCGCGTTTCGCCCAGCGCCGCATCGTCCGCGAACAGATCGTCGATCTGCCGGGCAAGCTGGTCTTTGGGTGCACCCGCGTCGTCTTCCACCGCAGCCAGTGCCTGCTCCGTCAGGGGTGGTGGCACGACCGCCGTGTCCGAACACGCCGCCAGTAACAACACCAACAACAACATCAGCATCGGCATCGGCAACAGCATCGGCAGCGGGGCTGGCAGGATGGCGACCCGGCGGATAAGGGGAGGGCGATTATACAGATGGCAGCGTTCGATCA
The DNA here is from genome assembly GCA_963803585.1 of uncultured Alphaproteobacteria bacterium. Taxonomy (GTDB): domain Bacteria; phylum Pseudomonadota; class Alphaproteobacteria; order Sphingomonadales; family Sphingomonadaceae; genus Pontixanthobacter. Next base: position 122,153 of record CAWDNB010000002.1, read on the forward strand.
TGGCCGCTGCCCTCGCCCACGGGAATTGGCTTGGCAATGGTGAATGCATCGGGAAAAAAATTGTCGCGGGGGTCGCGGGAGTCGCGGGGGTCGCAGGGTCGGCGGTGGATATGGCTGCTTGCGCTGGCGGCGCTGCTAATGGCGGCCGCGGCCTATCTCTATCGCGCCCCGATTGCGGGCTATACCGCCGCTGGCGCTGCCTATTCCGCGCGGGTTGCCTGTTCGTGCCGCCATATTGGCGGGCGCGATCTGGATGATTGCGCCAAAGACAAGCTTGCGGGAATGGAACTGGTGACATTGAGCGAAGATGCAGATGCGAAAAGCGTAACGGCCCGTTTTCCCTTGATCGCCTCGCAAACCGCGACCTATCGCAAGGGTTACGGATGTGTTCTGGAACAATGGCACGATTGAGCCGTGTGGCCCCCGCGGATCACGCGGTTTCGGCAATCCAGCCGCCGCCAACAACCCGGTCGCCCGCATACAGCACCGCAGCCTGGCCGGGCGCCACCCCGAATTCCGGCGTGTCGAACCGGATCGTGACAGTCTTGCCGTCGCCCGGCATACCATCCAGCACCACCGGCACCGGTTTGGACAAAGACCGCACCTTGGCAGTCAACTGACCGGCGGGTAGCGGGCCGATCCGGTTGGTTTCGATGATGGTTGCGGAATGGACCGCCAGCATCGCCTTGGGGCCGACCCGAACCTGCGCCGTCTCCGCATTCAGACCCACCACATAGAGCGGTTCTGCCAGACCACCGATTTCCAGCCCGCGACGCTGGCCCACGGTATAATGGATTACGCCCTTGTGCTGTCCAAGCTCTTCGCCGGTCTCGGCATGGACGATCGCGCCGGGCTGCCCGCCTTCGGGTCGGATGGCGCGCACGATCTTGGCGTAATCGCCATCGGGAACGAAACAGATATCCTGGCTGTCCGGTTTGGCGGCATTGCGCAGGCCCGCCGCTTCGGCCAGTTCGCGAACCTGTGCTTTCGGCATACCGCCCAGCGGGTAGCGGATGTAGTCCAGCTGTGCGTCGGTGGTGGCATACAGAAAATAGGACTGGTCGCGGGCTGGATCGACCGCGCGGTGCAGTTGGGGCCCGTCCGGTCCGACGATGCGGCGTACATAATGGCCGGTCGCCAGGCAGTCGGCCTTCAGTTCCTTCGCCATGCGCAGCAGATCGGTAAATTTGGGCCCCATATTGCAGCGAATGCAGGGTACCGGCGTGTGCCCTTTAAGATAATCATCGGCAAATTGTTCGACCACATCTTCGCGAAACGCGCTTTCATGGTCGAACACGTAATGCGCGATGCCCAAGCGGTCCGATACGGCACGCGCATCGCTGATATCGTCGCCCGCGCAACACGCGCCCTTGCGCCCGGTTGCCGCGCCGTAATCGTATAATTGCAGAGTGATGCCGATCACCTCGGCGCCGCTTGCCGCCGCCAATGCTGCGACGACGGACGAATCGACACCGCCCGACATGGCCACCACAATCCGGCATTCCGCCGCAGGACGCGGAAGGTCGAACAGTTTGGCGGCGCTGCGCGGCGATGCGAGGATGGCGGCCCCGTGCCCGTGCCCGTGCCCATGCGGCTTAACCGGATTGTCTTCTAAGGAAATGGTAGTCATGCGCGGGGTCTATACACCGGCCTGTCCGACCATGCCAGTCACGCATGCCAGTCACGCCATGCCAGTCACGCTTAACCTTGCGTTCGTGTATCCTAATCTGCGGTAAACACGGTCTTTACCGGTTCTTGATGAAGCGCATCTATTCCAGCGCTCATGATCGAAGGAACCTTTTCACCCACCGGCATCGCCAGGGCCGTATCCGCAGGTGCCGGGGAACTGCGCCCGATGGACTGGACGGACCTGTCGGCACGCCTTGCGGCATCGCGGGAACTGCGGCGCGAAATGCATCCGGAAAGCCATGGCATCCTTGCCAATTTCGCTGGATTTTCCGCGATTCGCGATACAATTGCGAGCGACGACATGTTGGACGAAAACATTCGGATTAACGCTGGGGATGATATCGTTAACCGTGATGATTCAGCGTATTGCAATCGCCAGGACGTAACTATGGGCGGTGCAGCAGGGTCAGGCGATAGAGAGCATTTATGATCGAGAACCAGAAAATCCGCCCGGCTGAAGTTATCGGACCTCTGGGCGAACCGCTGTCGCTGGACAGTCTGCCGCCCCCTTCCACCAAACGGTGGGTCGTGCGCCGCAAGGCGGAAGTGGTCGCCGCCGTGAATGGCGGTCTGCTGACGATCGACGAAGTGTTGGAACGCTACACCCTCACGCTGGAGGAATTTGCATCCTGGCAGCGTGCGGTCGACCGGTCGGGAATGCAGGGACTGCGCGTTACCCGTATCCAGCATTATCGCGATTTGTACGAACGGCAGCTGAAATATTGACCGTCCACGCCGGTTTTGCGCGCCAACACAACAAGATATCGCGGCTCGGGAACTTTCTGCCGCGCTAATCGTATTAGCTTCCGTTCTATATAAAAGGGGAAGTAATATGGTCGGTTGGATTATCGCACTCATCGTTGGCGGTGTCGCAGGTTGGCTCGCCAGCATGGTCATGAACCGTAATGCCTCGATGGGCATTTTCTGGAACATCGTGGTCGGCTGCATCGGATCGATCATCGGCAATCTTATTGCCAACCAGTTCGGCATTGGCGGCAGCGTTCAGGAATTTTCCATCGTCGGCCTGCTGGTCGCGATTGTCGGTGCCATCGTATTGCTGGCCATCGTAAATCTGGTCCAGCGTGGCCGGGTGCGCTAAACACATCTGACACGATTGTCGGAAAAACGGGGGCGGGCGACCATGGGTCGGCCCGCCCTTTTCTTTGGCCGCCGCCCCATCCTCTTCTTTGGCCCCCGCCAAGGTGAATGATTGTACCTGTTTCGTCGTGGCTAATATGTCTCCGGTCGACAGGATCGTTGCGCCCGTCGTGCAAAAGCGCGTAACGCCTGACATCACAGCAGTATTGCGCAGGGTGATGTAGCTGTGTAATACACTTCTGCGTTTGGCAGGATGGTTCGCCGGAACCTTGGATCAGGACAGATGATGAATTACGAAACATCCGTGACCGCAGCCGGCACAGCGAATGATCGCGTTTCCGGCCACGATTCGATGCTGGACAATTCCAGACCGGGTAATGGCACAAATGGCCGGCGAATTGCGATCGTTGCGGCAGTTGTTCTGCTGATCATGGGCGCTATTGCCGCCGCTTATTATTACGTCACCAGCGCGGATGCTGCGGTTGCGGATGAAGGCGGGGAACAGGCTGCCGCAATTTCCGTCATCTCGCCGGGAAGCGGTACGATCGAAGGCGCGATCGAAACCACCGGAACGCTTGCCGCCCGCCGCGAATTGCCGGTCGGCGTTGCTGGCGAAGGCGGGCGGGTAATGACCGTGCCTGTCGATGCGGGCGACTGGGTTCGTGCGGGGCAGGTTCTGGCGGTAATCGACCGGTCGGTCCAGAACCAGCAGGTACAAAGCGCCGCAGCGCAGATCGATGTCGCACGCGCCGATGCGCGGCTGGCCCAGTCCAATCTCGACCGGGCGCTGCAATTGGTGGACCGCGGATTTATTTCGAAAGCCGATGTCGACCGTCTGACCGCCACGCGCGATGCCGCTTCCGCCCGGGTAAAGGTTGCGCAGGCGCAGGTCGGCGAATTGCGCGCCCGCAACGCCCGGCTCAGTATCGTCGCGCCTGCCGCGGGTTATGTGCTGGAACGCAACGTCGAACCCGGGCAGATAGTCGGCGGCGGAACAGGGCCGTTATTTCTCATTGCTCGCGGCGGCGAAATGGAACTGATGGCCAATCTCAATGAAACCGATCTGGCCCGGATCAGCACCGGTGTGAGCGCGGAAGTGGTGCCGGTGGGCACTGAGAAAAGTTTCGCCGGACAGGTGTGGCAGGTGTCCCCGATCATCGATCCACAGACCCGCCAGGGCGTGGCGCGGATCGCCTTGCCCTATGCCCCCGAACTACGGCCGGGCGGCTTTGCCAGTGCCACCATAGTCAGCGGAACGATCGTCGCGCCGATCCTGCCGGAATCCGCCGTTCTGTCGGATGACGATGGCGCTTACGTCTACATTGTCGACAAGGAAAACAAGGCCGTACGCCGTACTGTGAAAACCGGTCTGGTCACGCAGTCGGGTGTGGCCATCGTCGAAGGGTTGAGTGGCCGTGAACGTGTGGTTCTGCGCGCGGGCGGGTTCCTGACACCGGGCGAAACCGTCATTCCCAAACTGATCAAGCGGCCGGCGAATTGAGCGAACGGCCATGAACTTCAACAACATATCCGCATGGTCCATTCGCAATCCGGTGATACCGCTGGTGCTGTTTACGGCGCTTCTGCTTGCCGGTATGTTGAGCTTCTTTCGGATGGATGTGGTCAACCAGCCCGATGTGGATTTTCCGGCGGTGAATGTCTCGATATCCCAACCCGGGGCCGCGCCGACGGAGATTGAGAACCAGATCACGCAGAACGTGGAATCCGCCGTCCGGTCCATCAACGGCGTGGCGAATATCTCGTCGACCGCCAGCGAGGGCAATTCCAACACATTCGTCGAATTCGATATCGGCACGGACGTGAACGATGCCACGTCCGAGGTAAAGAACGCGATCGACGGGGTTCGCGGCGCTTTGCCGGAAGGTATTCTGGAGCCCCGGATCAGCAAGGTTGACATATCGGGCGGTTTCCTGGCGATTTTCGCCGTCGAAGCCGACGATATGACCATCGAGCAATTGAGCTGGTTTATCGACGATACCGTATCCAAGCGTCTGCTGTCGGTAGAAGGCATGGCGGAGGTCAATCGGTTCGGCGGCGTGAACCGGGAAATCGAAGTCATCCTGGACCCGATGCGGATGCAAGCGTTGGGTGTTACCGCGGGGCAGATCAACGCGATCCTGCGGCAGGTCAATCTGGATGCGGCCGGCGGTACGGCCGAAGTCGGCGGGACGCGCCAGTCCGTCCGCGTTCTGGGCAATGTCGACACGGCTTTCGACCTGTCGCGCGCCGAGATTGCGCTGGGCGATGGCCGCACGGTGACCTTGTCCGATGTGGCGACGGTGCGCGACGGGTATTCCGAACGCTCCTCCATCGCGCGGGTGGGCAACAAGGAAGTCGTCAATTTCGCGTTGGCGCGGGCGCGCGGTGCGTCCGATGTCACCGTGTTCGATGATGCCAAGGAAGCGATTGCAGAATTGGAAGAAGCCAATCCCGGCGTCAGTTTCATCCAGCTTACCGATAGCGTGAAATACACCGAAAGCCAGTATGACAGCAGCATCGCCGCCATGGTCGAAGGCGCAATCCTGGCGGTTATCGTAGTGTTTTTCTTCCTGCGCGACTGGCGCGCGACGATCATCAGCGCAATCGCGATACCGCTTTCCGCCATACCGACATTCTGGTTCATGGACCTGCTGGGGTTCAACCTCAATTTTCTGTCGCTGCTGGCGCTGGGTCTGGTGGCCGGTGTGCTGGTGGATGATGCCATCGTGGAAATCGAGAACATCGTGCGCCATATGCGGATGGGAAAATCCGCCTATCAGGCATCGATCGATGCTGCCGATGAAATCGGTCTGGCGGTGGTGGCGACATCGTTCTGCATCGTCGCGGTGTTTCTGCCGGTCGGCCTGATGCCCGGCGTTTCCGGGCAGTTTTTCAAGAATTTCGGCATCACCGTGGTCATTTCGGTATTGATGAGCCTGGCGGTAGCGCGAATGATCACGCCGATGCTGGCCGCGTATTTCCTGAAATCGCACGGTCATGCGGACCATGGCGGCGGCAAATGGATGGACCGGTATCTGAATATCCTGCGCTGGACATTGGACCAGTCCGGAATGGCCGCACGCCGCGCCGGGCTTACCGCGATCCGCCACCGTTTCATCTATGCCCTATGCGCGATCGCGTATTTTCTGGCGCTGCTGGGTGTGGTTGCGTTCGGGGTCTATTCCGCGAACGCCGCGCTTGACGGGCTCGGTGTGGGCAATGCGCTGGGACAGGCCGTATCCACGCAGCCCGAACATTTCGGCGCCATGTTGGTGACCAGGGGTGTCCAGCTGTTGCAACTGGCATTGATGGTGTTGTTATGCCCGGTCATCGCCTGGCTGTTCATCAAGGCGACCGGCCTTGTTGCGGGAATGTTCGGTGGCGGTATGCGCAATTCGTGGCGCTGGTTCGAAGCACGTTTTTACGATCACCGGGCGTGGATGCTGGGTGCGGGTTTTTCCGCTTTCATTCTCACGCTCCTTCTGTTCAACGCCACGCCATTTCAGTTTCAGCCCACGATCAACGACGATGAAAGCCGGGTGGAGATCGAGATGGTGCCCGGCACTACGCTGGAAACCGCAACCGAACTGGTCGAAAACGTGGCTACGCTGATCGAAGCGCAGCCGGAAGTGGAGCTTGCGCTCAAGGTCATGCGGGAAGGCAGCGGCACGATCTATATCGATCTCGATCCCGATCGCGAGAAGACTTCGGTAGAATTCGAACGCGATCTGGCCCCGCAACTCGCGCAATTTGCCGATGCCCGGGTCCGTTTCCAATCGCAATCGGGCGGCGGCGGAACGGGCCGTGATATTTCGATCATGCTGGCCGGTTCCGATCCCGTCCTGCTGAAAGAAACAGCAGCGCAGCTGGCGGAGCAGCTCAAGACCCTGCCGTCGCTCGTCGCGCCGCGGGTCGATGCGGATATTCGCCGGCCGGAGATCGTAATCACGCCGCGCGCCGATCTGGCTGCCGAACTGGGCGTTACGACCGCCGCCTTAAGCCAGACGATCCGCATTGCGACCCTAGGTGAAATCGACCAGAATGCGGCAAAATTCAGTCTGTCCGACAGGCAGATACCCGTCCGAGTCCGCATTGCCAGCCAGTCGCGCGAAAGCATGTCGACCCTGGCCAATCTGCCGGTACAGACCAACACTGGCGGTTCCGTACCGCTTGCCCGCGTGGCGGAAATCTCGTTCGGCTCCGGCCCGACTTCGATCCAGCGATACAACCAGAACCGCCGCGTATTCGTGGGCGCGGATCTGGCATCAGGCGTGGTCAAGGGCACGGCGCAGGAGCAGATCGACGCCCTGCCGCTTCTGCAGAACCTGCCGCAGGGTGTAATCCGCGACGTGGTCGGCGAAGATGAATGGCAGGCAGAACTGGCGAACAATTTCATCATCGCGCTGGTGGCCGGCATTCTGTTGGTGCTGGCGGTACTGATATTGCTGTATAAACGCATCATGAGCCCGATGGTGAACATGGGCAGTCTGGCGCTGGCCCCGCTGGGCGGTATCTTCCTCGTCTGGCTGGTCGGTCAGCCGATTTCGATGCCGGTCATGATCGGCGTGCTGATGCTGCTCGGCATCGTATCGAAAAATTCCATCCTGCTCATTGATTTCGCTATCGAAGAGATGAAAACCGGGGTGGACCAGATGTCCGCCATCATGGAAGCGGGTCATAAACGGGCCCAGCCCATCGTGATGACCACCGTGGCCATGACCGCAGGCATGGTACCGACCGCGCTGTCGCTGTCCGGCGATGGCGCATGGCGCGCGCCCATGGGCACGGTCGTGATCGGCGGGCTGATCCTGTCCACCGTGCTGACGTTGTTGATCGTTCCGGCCGGGTTTAGCCTTGCGGACGGGCTGGAGCGGCGTATGGGACCGTGGATGCGCAACAGGTTTTTAACGTATCGTCCAGGTGATGACAGACAGACGGGATCAGAGGCACTTCCTGCCGAATAAGCAAGCCGGGGCCGAGGTGGAGGCATCAGCCAGCACCGCCAACCGCCGCGGAACGGCGCCTGCTGGCACAATCGCTGCAAGCGATACGCCGTCGCAGGATCAGGCGGACGATATGCGCATGGCGGCACCCGCCGATATGCTCGCCGACAATTCCCGCAATATGCGGCTGACGGCCACTATCATGCTGGTGGTAATGGCCGCCTTGTTCCTGCTGTCCGCACGCTATCTGCCGGTGCATCCCGCCTGGGGTTATCTGCACGCATTTGCGGAAGCCGCGATGATCGGCGGGATAGCCGACTGGTTCGCGGTAACCGCCCTGTTTAGGCATCCGATGGGTATTCCCATCCCGCACACCGCCATCATCCCCACCAACAAGGATCGCATTGCGGATACGATGGCGCAGTTCCTGCGAACGAATTTCCTGATTCCGTCCGTAGTCGCGCGGCGGATGCAGGCGATGAACATGGCAAGGGCGGTAGGCGGCTTTCTGGTACAGCCGACGCAAGGGTCGCAATCGCGCATCGGCACCGGCGCATCCGAACTGATTGCCGGCGTGCTGGAATCGCTGGATCCGGAACGGCTGGGCGGGCAGGTAAAGGCCGGGCTGAAGGCGCAGGCGCACAAGATCGAGATTGCGCCCCTGCTGGGCCAGATGCTGACCACCACGATCGCCGACAAACGCCATTTGCCGCTGATCGACGCAATCATCCGCTGGTCCGGCCTGACGCTGGAAGACAATGAGGATATGGTGCGTGAAATGATCCGGCAGCGCGCCAATGGCGTGCTGCGGTGGACCGGATTGGACGGGCGACTGTCCGATTCGGTACTGGATGGATTGTATAAATTGCTGGCCGAAGTGCTGATCGATCCCGAGCATCCCCTGCGCAACAAGATACAGGAAGGGCTGGACCAGCTCGCCCACGATCTGATGCACGATCCCAAAATGCAGGCCCGGGTCGAACGGATGAAGGCGGAAGTGCTGGAAAACGAGGCTGTGGCGCGCTGGTGGGTGGGCGTGTGGGAACGGATGCGCGCCGGAATGATCCGCATGGCCCGCGATCCCGAAACCGCGCTGGGCGGTCAGATCGGGGTCGGGTTGGGGGAACTGGGTGCGGCCCTGCGCGACGATACCCGTCTGCAATTGCAGGTGAACCGTTTTGCACGCCGCACCGCCGTGGGTATTGCCACCAATTACGGCGACCAGATCGTCCAGCTGGTTTCGGAAACCGTGCGCCGGTGGGATGCGCGGACCCTGACCGACCGCGTGGAAGGCGCCGTGGGCCGCGACCTGCAGTTCATTCGTATCAACGGCACGCTGGTAGGCGGGCTGGTCGGGGTGACCATCCATTTCCTGATGAGTTTCATTTAGGCGCGGTCTACCGGCCGGGAATGTCGAACCTGACGGAGCTGCGCCAAAAGGACGCGACCGGCGTTCCATCCGATCCCAGGGCCGGTTCGAATTCGGCCCGTCGCATCAACCCATTACATACTGCCTTGTCGAAACCTTCGGGGCGGGTGGACCGCTGGATATGGCAACCGGTCGGCTTCCCATCGGTGCCGACCATAAGGCGAAACTGTACCAGCCCCTGCATATTTTTTTGTAAAAGCTGCGAAGGGTAATCGCGGGCGGTCAGCCAGCGCCCCGGCGAAGACGCGGGCGCAACTGCACGGGTCAGCGCGCGATGCGCATCCATATCGATGCCCCAGCTCGTAACCAGTTCGTCCATACAACTGCGCAGAGCGGCCATCGGTTTATCCATGGCGCCCAGATTCAGGCGTACGGGCCGGCCCCTTTTGCGGACAATATCGAGATAGGTGATCCGGGCTTCCTGTGCCGGCGTAAGTTCCTGTCCGAAAACATCCGTATCGGCAGCCTCCGCCTCGGGGTCGAACCCGGCCTCGCCAGCCTCGCCAGCCTCGTCTGTATCGTCCGATAATGGCATCAGCGACATATTGCCTTCGAAAAGTGCCGGTTTGTAAGAACCAAACGTGCCGTTTTCCCCGTCGCCCTCTTTCTCCTTACCGTTTGGCCCGAACATAAAGACAGCTTGCGCATTTCTACCTGCAGCCAGCGGGCTGCCCGCAGCCATCAGGAAAAAGCGGTCCCCCGGTTCGTAGCGTTCCAGATAGAAGGCGATCTTGTCGTCGCCTTCCCCGAAGATGCGGGCCATGCGGCAGCTATCGTCGTCCCATACCGACTGCCACGGGGTCGCCGGCTTCAGCACCAGTGGCGTAGCCGCGTCCTTCGCCAAAGTGGGCGCGGCAATCGCAAACGAGACAAAAACTGCGGATATGACCAGAAGTCGGGGGAATTCACGCATCGATACACCCCTGATGGTAGGCTCTGATCACCTTCGGACACCGAAACGGACCGCGTAGCTCCAATAGGATTCAGCTGGCTTGCCTTCCCAGTCGCGCGCGGGCTCGAATTCGGCATTCTTCAACAGAGCCAGGCATACCGCGCCATCGAAAAGCTGCGGCATGGTCGATGATTCGATGGCACAGAAGGTCGGCTTGCCTTCGCGGTTCACGGTAAGGCGGAAACTAATCAAGCCTTCAACGCCCCGGACCAGCAACGCACGCGGGTAATCCCTGGGTGTCACCCAATCGCCAAGATCGCTCTTCGGTTCCGGACCTTTGGATAGCCCTTCGTCCGCAACACGCAACCGCCCGGCCAATGCACCAGTGCATTCTTCCATACGGGCCATGACCGGTTTCAGCGAAGCCCCGAAATCGAGGCGGAATGCAGTGAGCCCGGCGCGTTCGATCTGAAGATAATGTATCTGGTCCAGCATTTCGGCATCGAGCGCGGCCATTTCATATGCGCCATCGTCCTGCCTCGCCGGGCCGGTGAAGCCGGCACCGAACAGCACGATTGCGGGTCGGCCGCTCGCCGCTGTGGCCGTGGTGTAATATCGCCCGAACGCCTCCTGTCCCGGCCCGAACCGCACGCTGATCACGGAACCGCGCGTATCGCGCAGGGCGTCGCCAACCATCGTCAGGTTGAATGTGGCATCCTTCCCGCCCTGATCCAGCGTCAGTTGCATATCATCGCCATCGGCGCCGAAATTCCGGATGAGCGTGCACCGGTCCCGTTTCGCGGTAAGGGACCAGTCCGAAACTGGCGACAGGGTATGTATGCCGGAATTGTTGCTGGCGCCGTCATCCTTGGCGGCAAGAACGGGGGCAATAAAAAAGCCGGCAGCTACGACAAGGCAGCTCCCGGCTTCAAATATCTTTTTTGTATTCATGACAACCATGCCTATCGCGGCAGGCACCAAGGGTCAATTGTCAAAGTTTTTCGGTCAATTCCGGTACCAGTTTGAACAGATCCCCGACCAGTCCGATATCCGCAACTTGGAAAATCGGCGCATCTTCATCCTTGTTGATGGCGATGATCGTCTTGGAATCCTTCATGCCGGCGAGATGCTGGATGGCGCCCGATATGCCGATGGCGATATAGACTTCCGGCGCGACGATTTTCCCGGTCTGGCCGACCTGATAATCATTGGGCACATAGCCCGCATCCACGGCGGCGCGGCTGGCACCGATACCGGCACCCAGCTTGTCGGCCAGGGGCGTGATGATCTGTTCGAACGTCTCGCCATCTTTCAAGGCGCGGCCGCCCGATACGATAATCTTGGCGCTGGTCAGTTCGGGGCGTTCGCTTTCCGCGATCTCGCTGCTGACGAAACTGGAAATGCCCGCATCGCCGGGGCCGGAAACAGCCTCCACCGTGCCCGATCCGCCTTCGGTTGCCGCCTTTTCGAAAGCCGTGCCGCGCACCGTGATCACCAGCTTCGCATCGCCGCTTTCCACCGTGGCAATGGCATTGCCGGCATAGATCGGGCGGGTGAAGGTCTTGTCGCCTTCGACCGACAGAATATCCGAAATCTGCATCACATCCAGCAATGCGGCAACGCGCGGGGCGATATTCTTGCCATTGGTGGTGGCAGGCGCCAGAAACGCATCATGGTGCCCCATCAGATCGGCAATCAGCGGTGCGACATTTTCGGCCAGCTGGTTTTCATAGGCTGCATCGTCCGCAAGGTGGACCTTGCCCACCCCGTCGATTTTCGCAGCCTCGTCAGCGACCGCGCGGCAGCCCGACCCGGCGACGACCAGATGCACTTCGCCCAGCTTGGATGCTGCGGTAACGACGGCAAGGGTCGCGTCCTTGACGGCGGAATTGTCATGTTCGACGAATACTAGGGTCTTCATGCAGCGACTCCCATGGCTTTGAGTTTGGCGACCAGCGCATCCACATCGGCAACCTTTTCACCGGCCTGCCGCACGGGTGGTTCGCCCACATGGGTCGTGGTGAGGCGCGGTGCGATATCGACGCCGAAATCGGCGGGCGTTTTGGTATCGAGCGGCTTTTTCTTCGCCTTCATGATGTTCGGCAGGGACGCATAGCGCGGTTCGTTCAGCCTGAGATCGGTAGTGACAATGGCCGGCATGGTCAGTTTGACCGTCTGCAGGCCGCCATCGACTTCGCGTTTGACGGTTACACTGTCGCCATCGACCTCCACCGTATTGGCAAAGGTGCCCTGGGGCCGATCCATCAATGCGGCCAGCATCTGGCCGGTCTGGTTGCTGTCGTCCGAAATGGATTGCTTGCCCAGCATGATCAGGCCGGGCTGTTCCTCTGCCGCGATCGCTTTCAGGATTTTTGCCACGGCAAGTGGTTCGACCTCGTCGTCCGTTTCGACCAGTATCGCGCGGTCGGCACCCATGGCGAGTGCGGTGCGCAGCGTTTCCTGCGCCTTCGCCGGGCCGATGGACACGGCGATGATTTCTTCCGCCTTACCCGCTTCTTTCAGGCGGATGGCTTCTTCCACCGCGATTTCATCGAACGGGTTCATGCTCATTTTCACATTGGTCAGATCGACACCCGTCCCGTCCGCTTTCACGCGCGGTTTTACGTTGTAATCGATAACCCGTTTTACGGGTACGAGGATTTTCATGAAGTTACCTTCCTCCTGCATTTCATATCGCCACCGTTTAGCTTACACTTACGTAAACGTCAACCTGTGCGGCGTTTGATATATGCCGTTCCAACGCAGCAATGGCGGGATGTTTCCATACCCGCCATCACCGATTGAATTTTCAATATCGTCAAGACTGCCAATTTTACGCCGCCTGCTTTACCTCCGCCACGATCTTCTTCGCGGCGTCGCCCAGATCGTCCGCTGCCACGATCGGCAGCCCGGAATTGGCCAGAATGTCCTTGCCTTCCTGCACGTTGGTACCTTCCAGCCGCACCACCAGCGGCACGGAAAGGTTCACATCCTTCGCGGCGGCCACGATGCCATCGGCGATAATATCGCATTTCATGATGCCGCCGAAAATGTTGACCAGAATGCCTTCGACCGCAGGGTCGGATAGGATCAGCTTGAACGCCGCCGTCACCTTTTCTTTCGTCGCGCCGCCGCCCACATCCAGGAAGTTGGCGGGGAATGCGCCGTTCAGCTTGATGATATCCATCGTCGCCATGGCCAGGCCTGCGCCATTGACCATGCAACCGATATTCCCATCCAGCTTGATGTAGGCCAGATCGTGCTTGCCCGCTTCCACTTCGGCGGGGTCTTCTTCGGTTTCATCGCGCATCGCCGCGATATCCGGATGCCGGTACAGGGCGTTGCCGTCGAAACTCATCTTGGTGTCGAGAACCAGCAGTTGGGCCTTGCCATTTTCATCGGCCTTCGTTTCCACCAGCGGATTGATTTCCAGCATTTCGCAATCGAGTTCGGTGAATGCGGTATAAAGCTGCTTGCACAGTTTCTGGCAGGCCTTGTTCAGATCGCCCGACAGGTTCAGCGCGAAAGCGGCGGCACGGCCGTGATGCGGCAGGAAACCCTGTGCCGGGTCGATCGTGATGTTGGTGATTTTTTCCGGCGTGTTGTGCGCCACATCCTCGATATCCATACCGCCTTCGGTGGATACGACCATCGCAACCCGTCCGGTGGCCCGATCGACCAGCATGGCCAGATAGAACTCTTTTTCGATATCCACGCCATCGGTCACGTAAAGACGGTTGACCTGTTTGCCGTCATCGCCCGTCTGGATGGTGACCAGCGTATTGCCCAGCATATCTCTGGCGTCGCTTTCCACATCCTCGATCGATTTGGCCAGACGCACGCCGCCCTTCGCATCGTCGGCCAGTTCCGTGAATTTGCCTTTGCCGCGTCCACCGGCATGGATCTGGGCCTTCACCACATAAAGCGGTCCGGGCAGCTTTCTGGCTCCGGCGACGGCTTCTTCCACTGACTGTGCAGCGTGGCCAGCCGGGATGCCGATACCATATTTCGCGAGAAGTTCCTTGGCCTGATATTCGTGGATGTTCATGGAAATGCTGTCCGTCTGATTGGGAAGGATGGGGTAGAAGTTTCTGCGACCTGCCTAAGCATGGATAGCCGCTCTTGAAAAGTACCGGTTTTGATGAGGTCCGGCGCAAGACTTGTCTTGCAAACGATGGGCCGGCACCCCAACAGCGGCGCGACATGATCGATCATATCCGCCTTGCAGCAATCGTGGACGAGGCCGGGCGCATCGCCAGGGGTCTATGGCCGGGTGACGGGCACACGGTGGAAAGCTGGGAAAAGGAACCGGGAAGCCCGGTGTGCGCCGCCGATATACAGGTGGATGGATTTCTGCGGCGGGAACTGGGCCGGTTGTTGCCCGCGGCAGGATGGCTGTCCGAAGAAACTGCCGACGATCTGGGCCGACTGAAGAAAAGGCTGTTGTGGCTGGTCGATCCGGTCGACGGCACGCGCGATTTTCTGCGCGGGAAGCCCGGTTGGTGCGTATCTGTCGCGCTGATCTGCGAAGGGCGACCGCTGATCGGTATGTTGAATGCACCGGCGCGGCAGGAAAAATGGGTCGGCGTGGCAGGGCAGGGCGCGTTGCTGAATGGGCACAAATTACAGGCATCGCAGCGGGAGGATTTTCCGGGTGCGCGGGTGCCGGCCAATTCGCTGCAGAAAGTCGACCGGATATTGACGATGGTCGAACAGCCCAATTCCATCGCCCTGCGGATTGCGATGGTGGCGGACGACCGCGCCGATCTGCTCGCCACTTTGCGCTGGAGCAACGAATGGGACATCGGTGCCGCCGCCCTGATCGCGCGTGAGGCTGGTGCCCGCGTGACCGATGCGTTCGGCCAGGCGCTGGGTTACAACAAACGCGATCCGCGCGCATTCGGCCTGCTGGCGTCTGCCCCCCGCATCCACGAAGACGCGGTCGCCCATCTGGCGGACCGGGCGAAAGCGATCATCGCCCGGTAGGCTGAAGTTTGCGGTGAGGTCGAGGCTGGGGTCCGAAACGAAAAAGGGGCAGCCACGGCCGCCCCTTTCCCGATATCGATCGCCGGCCCGGATTACTGGGAATTGCGGGCTGCGTTCACCTCATCTTGGCTAATCGGAATAATCTTGATTTCCACCCGGCGATTGAGCGCGCGACCCTGTTCCGTGGTGTTGTCCGCAATCGGCGATGTTTCGCCGAAACCCTGCGAACGGATACGGGCGGCACTGACGCCCTGCTGCGAAAGATAGGCGGCCACTGCACGCGCCCGCTGTTCGGACAGAGTCTGGTTGTAGCTGTCCGACCCGGTCGAATCGGTATGGCCATAGACGTCGATCAGGCTGTCGGGGTAGGCCTGCATACTGTTTGCGACGGTATCCAGCGTGTTGCGGAACGCCGGATTGATAGTCGCGCTGTTCACGGCGAAGGTCACGCCATCGGGCAAATTGACGAGGATCGCATCGCCCCCGTCAACCTCACTGATGTCGACGCCCGAACCCGCGGTCTGTTCGCGCAGTTCCTTGATTTGCTGGTCCATTTTATAACCGACCACACCGCCGGCTACGCCGCCGACGCCCGCACCGATGATCCGGCCGGTTTTGCCGCCGATGACATCGCCCAGCAATCCGCCCAGTACCGCGCCGCCGACGCCGCCAATGCCGGTGCGGGAGATTTTCTGTTCTCCGGTGTTGGGATCGGTAACGCAGGCCGACAGACCGACCAGCGACAATGCTGCCAGGCTCGACATGATAATACGTGAATTTTTCATAATATTTCCCCTCTTGGGTTGAACCGCCGCGCACCGTGTGCCCGGCGTAAAAGTAATGTCCACCAAAAGCCTAACTCATGAACGGGTTGCGTGTTCCGCAACATCGCAAAATGCACATCGCCTTTGTGGTAAACTGCAGAGCGCCGGGTCCGCGGACTAGGCGGAATTTGCGAAACGGGATGGCAGCGCAAGGCAATTATGCTACCGGCCGGGGCGTGACACCGTTTCCATGGACAGATTTGCTGATTATCGCCGGGTTGATCGTGATCAACGGGGTGTTCGCCATGTCGGAACTGGCGATTGTATCGGCGCGCACCATGCGGCTGCAATCGGCGGAACAAAAGGGCAGCGTTTCGGCGCGCATCGCCATGGATCTGGCCGCCGATCCGGGCAAATTCCTGTCTACCGTGCAAATCGGCATCACTTTGATCGGGATCATATCGGGAGCCTATTCAGGCGCGAGCCTGGGCGGGCCGGTGGGCGAGCGGCTGGCCGCTTTGGGCGTGCCCGCCGAACACGCGGCCGAATCGGGCTTTGCACTGGTGATTGCGCTCACCACTTACTTCGCGCTGGTTGTCGGCGAACTGGTGCCCAAACAGCTGGCCTTGCGCGCGGCAGTGCCGATCGCGCTGGTCATGGCGCGCCCCATGGCGATTCTGGCGAAAGTCGCGGCGCCGCTGGTCTGGGTGCTGGACACATCGTCCGGCCTGCTCATCCGCCTGTTCGGGCAGCATCCCGATGGGCAGTCCACGGTGACGGCGGAAGAACTGCACATGATCTTCGCCGATGCCACCAATTCCGGCGTGATCGAGGCGGAACAGCATCAGATCCTGACCGGCGCCGTGCGGCTGGCCGAACGCCCGGTGCGCGAATTGATGACCCCGCGCACGGAAGTGGACTGGATCGACATCAAGGCGGACGAGGCAGAGATACGCAAAGTCATCGAAACCAGTCCGCATTCCCTGTTGCCGGTGGCGGATGCATCGCCGGACAGGATCCTGGGCATCGTGCGGGTGCGCGAAATCCTGGCGCTGTTGGTCGCAGGCAAGAAGATCGCGCTGAAGCGGTTGATGAAAAAGGCGGAAATCGTTCCCGACCAGCTGGACGCGATGGATGCATTGCGGGTGCTGCAACAGGCGGAAATCGCCATGGCGATGGTGCATGACGAATATGGCCATCTGGACGGGATCGTTACCCCGATCGACCTGCTGACGGCGCTGGTCGGCCAGTTCGTCAGCGATCAGGACGAAGGCGATACGCCGAGCTTCATAGAACGGCCAGACGGTTCGCTGCTGGTATCGGGCGGCGCATCGGCGGACGAGCTGGGCGACCGGCTCGGCCTTGTCTATGGCGACGACAGGGAATTTGCGACGGTTGCGGGTTTCGTCCTGTCAGTGCTGAAGAAACTGCCGGCGGAAGGCGAAAGTTTCGCCGAACAGGGCTGGCGTTTCGAAGTGGTCGATATGGATAGCCGCAGGATCGACAAGCTGATGGTCAGCCGCGAAGCGGTGGATGTGGATGACAATACGGGCGACTGACTGCCGCGCCCGCACGATCAAACCCGAATTTTACCCCGGTATCACAGCCTGGCTATTGGGCCCGTCACCTTCGGGCGCGGCCACGATGTCGCGCGTTACGCGGCCCTTGGCCACAGTGTTCGTCTGCGGATCGCCGATGGAGGAACGGATGCCCGGCGCGGCGCTGCCGGCGCGGTCCAGTGCGCTGGTTTCCACGCTGCTGCGCGGCGATGGGCCGCCGAACAGCGCTTCCAATGCCTGCTCGCTCGCCGTGCCTTCTGCCGGGCGCGGTGCGCCGGGGGCGGGGGGAACAAGGTTGAAATCGGGTGGAACCACCAGCGGTGCCTGCCGTTGCACGGCGAATTCATCCGGCCGGTCGCGGCCCAGAATGCCGCCGCCACTGCCGCACGCGCCCAGCATCGCAGTGCCCGCGCCCACCAGAATGATCGTCGATAGTTTACGCATATCAGCTCTCCACGGCCGTAGCCGCCTCGTTGGAATTATCATCTTCCTTATCGCGCACGAAGAAAGAACGCACAAGGATGATGACCACACCGATGCTGATCGCCGCATCGGCCAGATTGAAAATCAGGAACGGCCGCCATTCGCCGAAATGCAGATCGGCATAGTCGATGACATAGCCGTAGGAATACCGGTCGACGATATTGCCGAGCGCCCCGCCCAGAATGAGCGACAGGCCCAGAATATCGCCAAACGCCTTTTCCCGCGCCAGCCAGATGGCCACGACCAGCGCGATGAAACCGGTGAGCAGCACCAGCCCCCAGCGCATTTCCGGCGATGTCGCTTCGAACATTCCCAGCGAAACGCCGAAATTCTGCGTCCAGCGCAGATCGAAGAACGGCAGCAATTCGATCACACCGCCCGGCTGGTTCCGCAGATCCAGCGATCCGGTCATCATGCCTTTCAAATATTGGTCGACACCGAAAATCACCAGCGCCACGAAAAATCCGATGAGGCGGCGATTGCGAACGAGATCGGGCGTGATGGTCATACCGTTTCGTCCATTTTGGCAACCACGGTGTCGCAGCGGGCGCATAGCGCGCCGTCCTCAGAAACTTCGGGCAATAGCCGCCAGCAACGGCCGCATTTGTGGTCGGATGTGCGCGATACGGTCACAATGTCCCCCTGGCCGCGCGCGACTGACGCGGCGATGAACAGTTCCGCCAGCTGGCTATCGCTGAACCCGTCCGGCACGGCATGGGCAGGTACGGTCACGTCCGCTTCCAGCCCGGAACGGATCGTCTTTTCACGCCGCAACGGCTCGATCGCTTCCATCACATCTTCGCGCAGCACCCGCAGTTTCGCCCAGCGTTCGGCATCGGCGGACACCTGCGGGACATCCGGCCATTCCAGCAGATGAACGCTGCCGCCCTGTGCCCCGTCTTCGGGATAGCGGGCCTGCCACACCTCTTCCGCCGTATGCACCAGCACCGGCGCGGCATAGCGGACCAGCGCGTGGAACAGAATGTCCAGCACAGTGCGGTAGGCGCGGCGGCCGGGATCGTCGGGATCATCGCAATAGAGACTGTCCTTGCGGATATCGAAGAAGAACGCCGACAGATCATCGCTGCAAAACTCCACCAGCAGGCGGGTATAGGCGTTGAAATCATAATCATCCGCCGCAGCGCGCAGCCTGCCGTCCAGCAGCGCCAGCCGCGACAGGATATACACTTCCAGTTCGGGCACCGGCGCCGTGTCGCTCATATCGCCGATAAAACCATCCAGCGCGCCCAGCAGATAGCGGAACGTGTTGCGCAATTTGCGGTAGGTGTCGCCCACCCCTTTCAGAATTTCGTCGCCGATGCGGTGGTCTTCGGTATAATCGACGCTCAGCGCCCACAGGCGGATGATGTCCGCCCCATATTGCTCCATGATGGTCAGCGGATTGACCGTATTGCCCAGCGATTTGGACATCTTGAAACCTTTGGCATCCATCGTGAAACCGTGGGTCAGCACGGCCTTGTACGGGGCCCGTCCGCGCGTGCCGCAGCTTTCCAGCAGGCTGGACTGGAACCAGCCGCGATGCTGGTCGCTGCCTTCCAGATACAGATCGGCGGGGCTGGAGAGTTCGGGCCATTCATCCGATTCCAGCACGAACGCATGGGTCGATCCGCTGTCGAACCACACGTCGAGAATGTCGGTGACCATCTCGTAATCGTCGGGGTTCCGATCAGGGCCAAGGAACTCGCCGGCGCGGCTTTCTTCCCACGCATCGACGGTGTCTTGTGCGATGGCCGTCTGGATACGGTGGTTCACCTCCGGATCGACCAGCAATTCGCCGCTTGTCCGGTGGACGAACAGGGCGATCGGCACACCCCATGCGCGCTGGCGGCTGATCAGCCAGTCGGGGCGACCCTCGACCATACTGCGCAGGCGATTGCGGCCCTTCTCCGGCACGAAGCGCGTGGCCTCGATCTCGGACAGGGCGCGGCCGCGCAAGGTGGGGGTGTCTTCGATGGCTTGCAGCGGCGCGTCGATGGCGATGAACCATTGGGGGGTGCAGCGATAGACGACTTTGGCCTTGGAACGCCATGAATGCGGGTAGCTGTGATGGTAATCGGCGCTGGCGCTCGAGCAGCGCGCCCGCCTCACCCAGATCGGAGCAGATCGGGCCGTCGGGCGCGTTGAAGGGTTTGTTGATGACGCTGCGGCGGCGTTCCTTGCCGTCTGCATCGAGATCGTCTGCGCCCAGCCACAGCCAGTCGTCGCGGTAGCGCCCGTCGCCCATGACGGCGAAGACCGGATCGATGCCGTTGGCCTTGCACAGATCGAAATCGTCCTCGCCGTGGTCGGGCGACATATGGACGATGCCGGTGCCGCTATCGGTGGTGACGAAATCGCCCGCGAGCATGGGGCGCGGCTTGGCATAGAACCCGCCGAGATGGTGCATCGGGTGGCGGACGATGGTTCCAGCTAGGTCGGAGCCTTTGCCGGACCACAGTTCAGAAATTTGCACGTTAACTTCTTCGCCGGCGTTGCGCCTCAAGAATTCGTCTTGCAGGCCTTTTGCGACGAGCAAACGAAAATCCATCGACCCATTGCCGGGCGATGCACCATTCTGTGGTGCGTAAAAACTAGCTTCGACAAGAGTGTACTCAATGTCCGGCCCATACGCCAACGCCTGATTGACCGGAATCGTCCACGGCGTCGTTGTCCAGATCACCGCATGCGCGCCGACCAGTTCCGGCACGATCGGGCATTTCAACAATCTCGAACGCCACATCGATCTGCGGGCTGTCGGTCAGGTCCTGATATTCGACCTCGGCATCGGCCAGCGCGGTTTCTTCCACCGGGCTCCACATCACCGGCTTCGCGCCGCGATAGAGCTGGCCGGTCTCGGCGAATTTGTGCAGTTCCGCGACGATTGCGCCTTCCGCTTCGGGGCGCATGGTCAGATAGGGTTTGTCCCACCGGCCCTGAATGCCGAGGCGTTGGAGCTGGCCCTTCTGCACCTCCACCCATTTGGCGGCGTAATCGCGGCATTCGGCGCGGAATTCCTTTGCCGGAACCTCCTTCTTGTTGCGCTTCTTCTTGCGGTAGAGTTCTTCCACCTTCCATTCGATCGGCAGGCCGTGGCAATCCCAGCCGGGCACATAGGGTGCATCCTTGCCCAGCAGGCTTTGCGTGCGCACGACCGTGTCCTTCAGCACATGGTTCAGCGCATGGCCGATATGCATGTCGCCATTGGCGTAAGGCGGGCCGTCATGCAGAATGAATGTCTCGCGCCCGGAACGCGCCGCGCGCAGCTTTTCATACAGGCCGATTGCATCCCAATGCGCCTGGATGCCCGGTTCCTTCTGCGGCAATCCGGCCTTCATCGGAAAGCCGGTTTTGGGCAGGAACACCGTGGGCCGGTAATCGCGCGGTTCTTTGTCGGTTGCATCGGTCATGATGGCGGCGCGTCTAAAAGCCTTTTGGCCGCTGCGCAATCGCGGTCCATCTGTTCGATCAATGCGTCCAGACTGTCGAACTTCGCCTCTCCGCGCAGGAAATGGTGGAAGGCAATTTCAATTTCCTGCCCGTACAGATCCCCGGCGAAGTCGAAGAAATAGGGTTCCAGCAGTTCCTTGGGCGGCACGAATTGCGGGCGGATGCCGATATTGGCGGCACCTTTCAGTTCCTGACCGGTTGCCAGTATCCTGCCGGTCACGGCGTAAATGCCGAATTTGGGCCGCAGATACGTTTCGATGGAGAGGTTCGCGGTGGGATAGCCGATTTCCCGCCCGCGCTTGTCGCCATGCTGCACGATGCCGCGAATCGCGAACGGGCGGGTCATCAGCCGCGCGGCTTCCTGCGGATCGCCGCGGCGCAAAGCGTCGCGGATACGGCTGGAGGATATGACGCTATCCCCTTTACCCACCGGGCCGACGATGCGGGTGCGGATGCCATGGCGCTGGCCGATGTCGCGCAGGACATCCACATTGCCGCCGCGTTTGTGGCCGAAGGTGAAGTCTTCACCCGTTACCACCCCTGCCGCGCCAATGCGCCGGGCCAGAATATCGCCGATATAGTCCTGCGCGCTGGTGGCCGCGAGTTCGGCGTCGAAATGGAACACCAGCATCGCGGTAGCGCCCGCTTCCAGATACAGTTCGTGGCGCTGTTCCAGCGTGGTCAGGCGGAAGGGCTGCGTATCGGGTTTGAAGAAACGGACCGGGTGCGGATCGAATGTGGCGACGATGGCAGGCCGCCCTTCTTCCCGTGCCCAGCGGATCGCCTCCCCCGCAACTGCCTGATGGCCGCCATGAAACCCGTCGAAATTGCCCAGCGCGATAATGGCGCCCCGCAAGGGATCGGGCACCGGCTCGCGGTGGTCGAGCCACCTCATGATGCGCGCTCGTAACGCAGGAAGGAATAGGCCGGCCGGCCGCCTTGGGCGGGATGATCCTCCCGTGACGAGACCTGCCATGCATCCCCGGGGTCGGGCATGAACACATCGCCTGGATAGGCTGCGTGGATCTGCGTGACTTCCATCCGGTCGGCCAGCGGTTCGAACACATCGAAAATCGCCGCACCTCCGATTATCGCGATGTCGCCGGGACCGGCCAGTGCCAGCGCCTGCGCCGGGGAACGCGCCACTTCGCTGCCGGTGCTGTTCCACAATTCGCGCCGGGTCAGCACGATATGGCGGCGGTCGGGGAGCAGGCCGGGCAGACTTTCGAAGGTCTTGCGCCCCATCACCATCGGTAGACCGCTGCCATCGGTGCCCATGGTCAGTGCCTTGAAATGTTTAAGGTCGGCAGGAAGGTGCCACGGCAGCGCGCCATCCTTGCCGATCGTGCCATTTTCCGCGCGGGCATAGATCAGCATTATGCGACGATCCCGGCTGTGGTTGGTACGCCGGTTCGTGCTCTGCTTGGTGCTCTGGTTCATACAGGTGCACGCCCGATGCGTGTGATATGCCCCATCTTGCGCCCCTTGCGGGCGTGTTTCTTGCCATAGAGGTGCAGATGCGCGCCGGGTTCCGCCAGCAGGTCCAGCGCAGTGTCGGCATCCGGCCCGATCAGGTTCTGCATGACGATATGCGGCGCGGTTGTGGCGGTATCGCCCAACGGCAGCCCGCAAATGGCGCGAATGTGATTTTCGAACTGGCTGGTCGCCGCCCCTTCGATGGTCCAGTGGCCCGAATTGTGCACCCGCGGGGCCATTTCGTTGAATACCGGCCCGGTGGCGGTGGCGAAGAATTCACAGGTCAGCACACCGACGTAATCGAGCCTGCGCGCCACATCCGCCGCCAGTTTCCGCGCCGGTTTCAGCTGATCCACAATGCGCGGGTCGGCGGGCAGGGCCGATTGCACCAGGATGCCGTTTTCATGCCTGTTTTCGGGACTGTCCCAGAACCGCACTTCGCCATCCTGACCGCGCACCAGTATGACCGAAAATTCCGCATGGAATTCTACCAGACTTTCATAGATGGCGGGCACATCCGGTACGTTCAGCCCATCCGCATCGCGGCCCGACATGATGCGCCACTGGCCCTTGCCATCATACCCGTCGCGCCGGGTTTTGAGGATACCGGGCGCCCCCAGCCGATCGACCGCCGCCGCCAATGCGGCTGCGCCGTCGACGCAGGCATAGGCGGCAGTGCGCCCGCCCAGATCTTCGACGAAGATTTTCTCAGCGAGCCGGTCCTGCGCGGTTTCCAGTGCGCCGGGGTGGGGCAGCAACCGCCCCCTGCCGTCGGCCATGCCATCGGCCGTGCCACCGCCAGTTTCATGGCCCGTAATATGGGCCAGCGGCGCGACCGGTACGTTTTCAAATTCCCACGTCACCACATCGCATTGCTGGGCAAACGCGCTCAACGCCGGAATGTCGTGCCAGTCGTTGCAGAAGAAATCATTGGCGACCTGCGCTGCAACCGCATTGCGGTCCGGGGCGAACACGATGCAGCGATAGCCCAGTTGCGCGGCACTGATGGCCAGCATCCGGCCCAGCTGCCCGCCGCCCAATATGCCGATGGTTCCGCCCGGTGGTATCATGTGACCCGTCCCTGCCCCTGCGCCTGTCGAAGCGCCCTCGTTCATTACTGGAGGTTTCAATAGAAGAAAGGCCGCGCATTGCCATAGCTTCGCTTGGGCCGGCTGGCCGCCTTGTGTCAATCCGTCGGACGGTGCGCAACTGCAGCCGTCCTGGCCGCCCGCCAGTCTTTCAGTCGCCGTGTCAAATCGTCGTCGCTGCCAGCCAGGATCGATGCCGCCAGCAGGCCTGCATTCGTCGCACCCGCTTCCCCGATTGCCAACGCGCCAACGGGCACGCCCGCCGGCATCTGGACGATCGACAGCAGGCTGTCCCACCCCGACAGCGCTTTGGAACGCACCGGTACGCCCAGCACCGGCAAATGCGTCATTGCCGCGATCATGCCGGGCAGATGCGCCGCGCCGCCCGCGCCGGCGATAATCACGCGGATACCGGCGTCCGCCGCCCCTTTGGCGAAATCCATCATACGGTCGGGCGTGCGATGGGCCGAAACGATGCGTGTATCGGTTTCCAGATCCAGTTCCGCCAGCACCTGGGCGGCGTGTTTCATGGTCGCCCAGTCGGACTGGCTGCCCATCACGATTGCGACCATCGGCGCAGTTCCGGCGGCGGGCGTGCCCATCACATATCCTTCAGATAGCGCCGCGCGCCCGGCTGCATGGCGTCGTCGAATTCATAAACGATCGGCTGCCCGGTCGGAATTTCCAGCCCGGTAATGGCATCGTCCGAAATGTCGGAAAGATGTTTCACCAGCGCGCGCAGGGAATTGCCATGGGCGGAAATGATCACGGTCTCTCCGCTGGCCAGCACGGGCATGATGGCGTTTTCCCAGTAAGGCAGCACGCGCTCTATCGTCAGTTTCAGGCTTTCGGTATCGGGAATGGCAATATTTGCATAGCGCGGATCGCCGCGCATATCGTAGGGGTGACCCGGTTCCATGCGTGGTGGGGGCACGTCGAAACTGCGGCGCCAGATGTGCACCTGATCTTCCCCATGTTTGTCGCGGGTTTCCTGTTTGTCGAGCCCGGTGAGCGCGCCGTAATGCCGTTCGTTCAACTGCCAGTTCTTGGTGACCGGCAGCCACAGTCGCCCCGCTTCTTCCAGCGCAAGATTGAGCGTCTTGATCGCTCTTGTCTGCAGCGATGTGAAACAGGCCGTCGGCAGGACATCGCGGTCGGCCATAAGGCGCCCGGCGGCCTTTGCTTCCGCCACGCCCTTATCGGTAAGATCGACATCCCACCAGCCGGTAAAACGGTTTTCTAGGTTCCACTGGCTCTGGCCATGACGGACGAGAATGAGGGTCGGCAAAGGGCAGGCTCCCGCGGGTTAGGAAAGCGCCACCGCCTAGCTTTCGCCATCCGTTTTGGGAAGCAATTCTTCGCCGAGCTTGCGTGACTGCGCCTTGCGGCGATGCAGATTCTCTCGCAATTTCGCGGCCAGGCGCTCCTCTCGTGTCAGTTTGGCTTCCCGCATGAGCTTACCCTCGCGCGACAGGTTAGGTTCGGTATCCGGCGTTGTGCTGGGCGTAGTGCTGGGCATAGTGCTGGGCATAGTGCCCGGATTACCGGCATATGTGAAGCATGATCTGGCGATCTTGCCTTGACTTGGCGCGACTTGCAGCCAATAGGGCGCGCCTGCCGGTATATGGCATGATCGGAGCGCTGCTGTAGCTCAGTGGTAGAGCGCGTCATTGGTAATGACGAGGTCGGGAGTTCAATTCTCCCTAGCAGCACCATTTCCTCGCGTCGTGTATACGTAAAGCCAGGATCTGGTCGGTGACCTTTAGGATTGTCCCGGGATATCAGGACGTTGGACCCGTCAAAAGAGGGTCGGCGTTGGCAAGAGACGTTTCCGACGTCCCCAAACTCTTAAATTTTAGCGCGATATCTCTGGAGCTCCCAAAGTCGGATCCCAGATGCATTTGTCGGATTTTATGGTTTAGCGGGCTTCAACCGAAGCCAAGAAGCACTTTTTGCTCGCGCCAGCATGTTGGCAAAGTCCCGATCCGCAAAAGGTTGCGTGCCGTCATTTCGGGAGGCTGGTTTCCGGAGAGGATGGCTTCGACGATGCTGGGCGCAAGATAGCTCAGTCGTGCGAGTCGCACCTGATGCCGTCTGCTGAAGGCATCGACGAGCGGAGACGAGTCACCGGCAACAAGCTGCTAGCGCGCCGCGAAGGCTTTTGCGAGCAGTTCAAGTAGTCAGTATCGGTCGCGGTAGCATTCTCGCTGCTGCCTGATTTCGCCAAGATCCGAATGCTTCGGCCACTGCGAAGAAGTTTGGCAGGAATGTGATGGGAGCAGGTTCGCTTTGCTGATGGACATTCGAAGCTAAGCTTCAGGGTAGTTTCTGACAAATTTACCAAGAGGCCAAGTTCCAGAAGCAGCTTGCGTTGCTCGACGATCCCAGAATTTCGCAAGCTTGTAGCTAAGCGCTCGCCGACTGCGAGTGCGGTTTGCGCGTCTACTCCCTCAAGCTTGGTTAGGTCAGGATGCGCAATAAACACTGCCATTTCTGCAACGATCAGATTTTCGATCTGCCCTGCCGATGTACGTCACGCTTTGAAATTAGAGGTTATGCTTAGCGATCGGGGTCAGACTTTTGTAGCGCTGTTCGCGGTATTCTAAACAATCGTCACGAACGAGCACGACATGCGTTTGACCGCTCCACCTTCTTATCAATTGCGTGCCCGGTAGCAGCTTGCTCGCGCCATCTGGTGAGACCGAACCTTTTTCGAGCAGCTGCTTTTGCAGATTTTTGATATGTCGTAGGTGAGTCGGTGCCAACCTGCCCTCACGCCGTTCCTGCAACCGGTAAGTCAGTGCGAGACGAAGTAAATTTGAGCTAATATCAGGCGCGCTGTCCTTCATTACATCACGCCAGCACGCTCGAAGTTGCGGTGGCGACATTCCAATGATTTGATCGAGCATCATGAGAGGATCTTAATTGCTTTGTCCGGCACTCCAACTTCAGTCGCACTATATTCGGCTGGTATCTCTTCTATTCCAACTGGTTGCGATATGATTCGGTAAGCGGTTTTACCCTTTGCGCCTTCTTCTCGGACAACCGGCCCAATTCCTGACGTAGACGGTGCCATCACGGCTACGGCTGATTTTAGGAATGTGACGTAGCAACGCGAACGCCTGCAATTGGGGTGGAAAGCTGACGGCAGCAAAAGCATATCCTGATAGCGATACAGCACTTCGCATCTGCGCCGTCGCTGAATTTGGACAGCTGATCTGTTTTCACGACCGGACAATTTCATCTACGGAAATTCGTCGTCAATATTGTTTGAGTGGGTCGCTAGGAGTATATATTCATCTATGGCAGATAAATCTCAGTTGTGATGTTCCGCGGAGTAATCTTTTCCTTTAGCGTTGGCCTCGCAGGCCTCGTGATTTCGTTGTTCTTTTCCTACGTTGGAATTGTTGGCGGCCAAGCATTGGGCGAAACGCCGCCGGTCTTTGTGCGCGCCATTATGCTGATGTTCGGATTACCTTTCGGTTTCATCAGTCTGCTCGCGATGAAGCACGCGGCCTCACAAGCTTGGGTTAGGGCATGCTCAAGCCCAATAAACGTCAACGTCGCAGTTCGCGAAGTGTCGGATAGCGATGCGACTACTTATGAGTTGCACGTGCGGCATGGCGATAAACGATGGATAGCTCCGGCGTATGGAGGCCGCGGCATAAAATTGATCCTCGACGAAGGACCAATAGTCGGCGAGGCATGGTGCGATACGAGGAACGGCAATCCATTGTCAGTGAAGGTAGGAGATTACTGGATCACGACTTATCCGCGCATCTTCTCAGCGTCTGCGACAAATTGTCTTGTTTGAGGCGAGCGCCGATTATCCAGCCAATAATGAACTGGCGAATGACCGCAACTGGGTCGGTTGCCGACAGTCCGCTCCTGCGCGCGCTATCCTCGTAAGCTGCAAATCCGTTATCGATGCAATAGCGGTGATTGACGCCGCGACCTTTCGCTCTTGAACGCTTTCATAACGGAAGACAGTTCGACTGTCGTCGAAGCGACATAAAGAACATTCATCAGACCAAAAACCGTTGCTGGAGATTTGGTAATGATTCGCGTTCGTCCATCTCGTATACTTCTCGCCACAACCGCAGCTTTCGCACCGGTTCATGTTGCGTTGGCGCAGTCGCAACCTGCCGAGCAGGAGCAACGCGATCCGTCCGAGGATGTCATCATCGTGACCGCCCAGAAGATCGAACAACGCGCGGTCGATGTGCCGATCACGATCTCTGCGCTTTCGGGGGATCAGATCGAACGGATCGGGGTCACCGATCTCGACGAACTGTCGGCCTATATTCCCGGTCTCAACATTCAGGAACAGAGCGCCAACAATCCGGGCATCGTCATCCGCGGGATCACGTCGGATTCCGGATCGTCGCAACAGGGTCCGCGCGTTACCCTGTATTACAATGGGGTGGATATCTCACGCAGCCGTGGTTCCTATCAAGCCATTTACGACCTGGACCGGGTCGAGGTCATCAAGGGGCCGCAGGCGACCTTGTTCGGCACCGCATCCGCGGTGGGCGCCATCAGCGTGATCTCGGCACGGCCTCGGGATGGCTTTTCTGCCGAGGTGACCGGTGGTTACGGCAATTTCGACAGCACGTTGTTGGCGGGTTTCGTCAATGCCGGATCGGACGTGCTGGCGCTGCGAGTCGCGGGCGAATGGCGCACGCGGGACGGCTATATAGAGAATCTTTCCGACCGGCAGGACGGCGAGCTGTATGCACGGGACCAACTCGGCTTGCGCGCGTCGCTGCGCTATACACCGACCGATGCGCTGACGGTCGATCTCATCGGCACCTATGATCGGCAGCGCAACGGCGGCACCCCGTTCATATCGGGCACCTTCCCGACCAGCGCCGGTCCCGCCAGCATTACCGGCCCTGCCAATCTTGGTGGTTCGCCGTTTTCCGCGCAAGCGCTTGGCAACGATCAGCTGGGCCTCGTGCGCGACGTTTACGATGCCAACCTCACCATCGCCTACGAACTGACCGACAGCCTCACTTTCACCACCGTGAATGGATACCGGGAGTTCGACAGCGCGGAGGTGTTCGACGCTGATGGTGGGGCGGCGCCGTTTCTGGAGTTCGCGGAAATCGCCACCGGCCGCCAGTTCAGCCACGAAGGCCGTTTCTCCTACAGCGACCCGAACTGGCGTGCGTCTTTCGGGTGGAACTATTTCACCGAAAACGGCCGGCAAAATGTACCTTTTTCGACCGATGAAGGCGTCTTTATCCAGTGCCTGACCGGTGCATTTTCCGCTTTGGGGCTGCCGTGTGTAGCGCCCGATGGGTCGGTCCCGTCGGCAAACATCGTGTCGACACTGTCCGGCGGCGCGCTGGCGAACCTGCCCTATCGTTCCGTGTTCGAAAATCAGGGTCGGAACGATACGTATTCGGTGTTTGCCGATGCCACCTGGATTCCGGTAAACGCGTTGGAATTGACAGCCGGGGCGCGGCTGCTCATCGAACAGCGGGAGTCGGGCTATTTTGCGAGTATTCCGGTCCCGGTTCTGCCAAGTTTGCTGCCCGCCCCCAACCGCGCCGGATTGCTGGGAGCCGTGCCGTTTCTTGCCGCGTCCCTGATCCCGGGTCAAATCGATACGGCCGGGCAGACCTTTACCGCCGATCGCAGCTATTCCGCCGTCCTACCACGTTTCAACGCGTTGTTCAGACTAAGCGACGATGTAAACGTGTTTGCGACCATCTCGAAGGGGCGGCGGTCCCCGGTCGTCCAGCTCAACGCTCGGCGGCAGGCGGGCGTACCGGTTGCGAACCTGCAGCTCGTCCCCGAAGAAACCGTCTGGAATTACGAAGGTGGTCTTAAGGGGCGGATCGGCATCTTGTCGGGTTCGCTAGGGGTTTATTACCAGAAATATGACGGCTTCCAAGTCAGTGTTACGCAGAGCGATGGAACCACCCGTACCGAAAGCGCCGGCACGGCCAGCAATCTGGGTGTGGAGGCCGAACTGGCGGTGCGCCCGACCGACTGGCTGAACGTGTTCGGCAATGTCGGCTATATCGACGGGGGTATCGATGAAGGCAACAATTTTGCGCCGCAATTCGCCGGCGCGCGGTTCCGGCTGCAACCCGAATGGCAGGCCGCCGCCGGCTTCACGGTGGATACGCCGATGGGTGCGAACGCGCGGTTCTTCGTCACACCGAGCGTGACCTATCGCAGCAGGATATTCTTCGAAGTGCCGAACAGCCCGCTGATTTCGCAGCCGAAGCTGACCCTGTTCAACGCCCGGGCCGGTGTGAGTTTCGCCGATGACCGGTTCGAAGTCGCCGGTTTTGTCCGCAACGCGAGCGACGAGCAATATCTGCTGGACGCCGGCAACACGGGCGGTGCATTCGGTATCCCGACATTCATTCCGGGCGAGCCGCGGTTCTACGGAATCGAACTGACCGCCCGGCTTGGCCAGTGAAGGAAGCGGGGACATGAACGACATGACAATCGGGCGGCGCGGAGTGCTGGGTCTGTTCGGCGCGTCGGCCGCAGCGACCCTGCCGACAATCAGCCGTGCAACCGAAACGATGACGGTCCGCTTCGACCATGGTGTCGCCAGCGGCGATCCGTCGGCCGACGGCGCGGTAATCTGGACCAGGGTAACGGCCGACGGTGCATCCGACCGCGATATCGAAGTGCGCTGGACAGTGCGCGAAACGACAGAAGGGCCCGATATCGCCAGCGGCTCTGCCACCGCCAGAGCAGCCGCCGATCACACGGTCAAGGTGGAGGTTGCCGGCCTGCAGGCGGGCCGCGACTACCGCTATCATTTCGAAGGCCCGGACCGCACCGCATCCCCGGAAGGCCGGTTCCGCACGCTGCCGGTCGGCGCGGTGCGCGACGTCGTGCTGGCGGTGGCGTCCTGCCAACTTTATCCCGGCGGCTACTTCAACGCCTATGCCGATCTCGCGCGGCGTGAACGGCTCGACGCAGTCATCCATCTGGGCGACTACATCTATGAATATGGCGATACGGGTTATGGCACGGATATCGGGCGCAAGCTCGGGCGGCTGCCCGACCCGCCGGCAGAAATCCTTACGCTGAGGGACTATCGCCGCCGCCATGCCCAGGTGAAGGCCGACCCCGACATGCAGGCGGCACACGCCCGCGCAGCGTTCATTTGCGTATGGGACGATCACGAGGTGACCAATGACGGATGGCTGGGCGGTGCGGAAAACCACCAGAGCGATACAGAAGGCGATTGGGCGGGGCGCAAGGCGGTTGCCATGCAGGCCTATTTCGAATGGATGCCGATCCGCGATCCCGACCCGCTGCGCGCGCACGAAGCCATCTTCCGCAGTTTCGAATTCGGCGATCTTGCAACGCTCGCGATGCTGGAAACCCGCCTGCTGGCGCGCGCGAAACAGATCGAGTTCACTGGCGAGGTCGGCAATTCAGGCGACTATGCCGCGCTTGCCGAAGAGGTGGCGGACCCGGCGCGCGAATTGATCGGGCCGCAGCAACAGGCATGGCTTGGCGATGTTCTGACCCGCTCGGTTCGCGCCGGGAAGCCGTGGCAGATCGTCGGCAACCAGGTGGTCATGGGCCGGGTGAACGGCCCTGATTTCGAACGCGAATTGGGGGCGGAAGGCTATGCTGCGCTGCTTGCCAAACTCCCTGGCGAATGGAGCGGGCGCCTGCGCGATGCGAACACGAATTTTCGCGGCGGCGTGCAGTTCAATCTCGACAGCTGGGATGGCTACCCCGCAGCGCGCGAACGGCTCTACCGCACGTTCCGGAACAGCGGCAGCAAGCCGATCGTGCTGGCGGGCGACAGCCATGCGGCTTGGGCCAACAATCTGTATGACGAAACGCGCGAACTGGTCGCCATCGAAGTGGGCTGCACCGCAATCACCAGCCCATCTTACGGATCTCTGGTACCCGGCATCGGGACATACATCGCCAATGCCAGCCCCGAAGTGGCATTCTGCAACCAGGATGCGAAGGGATACTCGCTGTTGACCTTGACCAGTACCGCCGCGATCGCCGACTATGTAAGCGTATCCACCGTCACCGACAAAACCTTTACAAGTAAACGGGGTCCGTCTTTCACGACTTCGGCTGGTAAAGGCTTCGGACCATGGCAGCTACGGACTTGACATGATTTGTTGAAGACTGTTTCCCATTGGCACGGATAAGAGGAAGTAATCTGGGTATACCGGTCTCGCCTTAGTGTCGACGGAACATAGATAAGACTGAATCTTTCCTCAAACCAAAATCGCCTGCTGAGCGACTTGCGTAGCGCGTAGCCAAAGTCAACCGTCGAAAGACACGCTGGCACAATTCAGACGAAGACAAGACGAGGACCCAGAGGGTTTGCGTGGTGACGACAGCATTGCCGGACGGTCGTACGACAACCTATGTAGCCAACGGGTCGGTCTTCGTTGCAACGGTCAAGGTCGGGTGATGCCTTAGTCACCATCACACTGGACCCTGTCTTGGGTGGGTTGGGGATACCCTGCATGACAAGAGGCGCGATAAATACTGCGAGCCAAACGCTCTTATAAACAATCTGGATCAGAAGGACCGGAGCGAAGAAGCGCAGCAAGAAAAGTCCTGTCAAGGACGCGAAAAGGATAGCCAGCCATAGGCTTGCTACCATCAGACGTAGCCCGGCGCTTTCAGCCGCCATACCGCAAAGACGTTCCCACCACCCACAATAAGAAACATCGACATGCAGACAGGCACCAGAATGAAGATGTTCGCCGCATAGACGATCTGAAGAAATAGATTGGGGTTCATTGTTCCACTTTCTCGGCACGTGCAGACAGTAGGTGCATCGTTTGCGGCAGGGCTTCCTTGAAGATCGGTAGGAGGGCATCGACCAATTGTGCAGGCACATCTTCAGTGAAGTGCACAACATGCCGAAAACGCGTGGGGTTTTGGCCGGTGATGGTTCGCGTTACGAAACGGCTTCCTGCACTTAGGCGTGTTTCAAAGGCGTAGCATTCGCTTCGCTCGTATGCAGTCACTTCGCATGGTGAGCGATTACCGCCTGATGAGATGATGACACCTTCTGCACCGATGGATTCGACCGCTCCTTCTGCGTTCTCGAGACCAAGATCCCACTCCTCCCAGCGCGCGACATCCATCCAAACCTGCCAGACTACCTGTCATCACACTTGTCATCACAGGGGGCTTTCCGTAGCGGCGGATAAGGCCGTCATGTGGCCGGGGATGGGAGACGAAATTGCCTCAGGAACAGACACCGGGTGCCGGGGCGCAGGCCGTACCGGCGCGCCGCAACGGTTTTACGCGCTTTCTGGACGGGGTGGAATGGCTGGGCAATCTGCTGCCCCATCCGGTGACACTGTTTGCCGTGCTCGCGCTTGGTATCGTGCTGCTTTCAGGTTTGCTGGGCTGGATGGGCGTCGCCGTATCCGACCCGCGCCCTGCGGGATCGCCCGGTGTCGAAGATGACGGAATGATCCGTGCGGTCAGCCTGCTAACCGGCGATGGCATCAGGCGGATTTTCACCGGGCTGGTGTCCAATTTTACCAATTTCGCCCCGTTGGGCGTGGTGCTGGTGGCGATGATCGGCGTGGGCGTTGCGGAAAAATCGGGCCTGCTATCGGCCGCGGTGCGCGCCATGGTGCTGTCGGCGCCGCCGCATATCGTGACGGTAGCGATCGTGTTTGCAGGCATTGTGTCCAACACCGCATCCGAAGTCGGCTATGTGGTATTGATCCCACTGGCGGCCGGGATATTCCATGCGCTGGGCCGGCACCCGCTGGCCGGAATGGCGGCGGCATTTGCGGGCGTTTCGGGCGGTTACAGCGCCAATCTGCTGATCGGCACCATCGATCCCTTGCTGGCCGGGATCACGCAGGAAGCCGCGCGTCTGATCGACCCGGAATATACCGTGGTCGCTACCGCAAACTGGTATTTCATGGTCGCTTCCACTTTCCTCATCACCATTCTGGGCTCGCTGGTGACGATCTTCATCGTCGAACCCAAGCTGGGCCGATACGATCCATCGGGCGCAGACCCCAGCATTCTGGACGATTCCATGATGGAGCCGGTCGGGCAGAAGGAACGGCGCGGATTGCGCTGGGCCGGGATCGCGCTGGTTGGGGTTCTGGGCCTGATGGCGCTGACGCTGGTTCCCGATTGGGGCGTATTGCGCAATCCGGAAACGGGGGATCGCATCGATTCGCCCTTTTTTGATGGGTTCGTGGTATGGATTCTCATCTTTTTCGTGGCGGTGGGTTACGCCTATGGCCGGGCGCTGGGCACCATGAAGACCGATCGCGACATCATCGACGCGATGGCCGCCGCCCTGTCTTCGCTCGGTCTGTATATCGTGCTGGTGTTTTTCGCCGCGCAGTTCGTCGCTTTTTTCGGCTGGACCAATCTGGGAGCGATCACGGCCGTTACCGGATCGCAGTTTCTGCTGGATAGCGGGCTGACCGGTCCGGCGGTGTTCTTCGCCTTCATCCTGATTTGCGCGCTCATCAATCTGTCACTGGGTTCGGCATCGGCACAATGGGCGGTCACCGCGCCGATATTCGTGCCGATGCTGATGCTGATTGGATATTCACCGGAAGTCATTCAGGCGGCCTATCGCATCGGCGATTCCACCACCAACATCATCACCCCGATGATGAGTTATTTCGGGCTGATCCTGGCTTGGGCGACCCGCTATGACAGAAATCTGGGCGTCGGCACGCTGATCGCGATGATGCTGCCCTATACGATCGTGTTTCTGACCTGCTGGTCGCTGTTCTTCTTCCTGTGGACATTCGTTCTGGGTTTTCCGGTGGGTCCGGGATCGCCTACTTTCTATCCCGCCTGACCGGAAAAAGGACTGGACGCCATGAATTTCGAACTGACCGAACAGCAGCGCGAATTGCAGGACGCGGCGCGGCGTTTTGCGCGCGCCGAACTGCCTGATCTTGCGCGGCAGCTGGAACGGGAGGACAGGCCGGTTCCGCCCGATATACTGCGGCAATACGGGGAACTGGGATTTCTCGGCATCAATCTGCCGGTGGAATATGGCGGGATGGGGCTTGGCCATGTGGAGGCGCTGCTGGTGCTGGAAGAGTTCGCGAAGATTTCCGCCGCCGTGGCATTCCCGGTGTTCGAGGCGCTGACCGGTCCGGTGCGCACGATCGAACGGTTGGGGTCCGATGCCCTCAAAACGCGGATTTTGCCGGAGGTGGTGCGGGGCGAGGCGATCGTGGCGGTTGCCATGTCGGAACCCGATGCGGGCACGGCGCTGACCGATCTTGCCACCACCGCGCGCCGCGATGGCGATCATATCGTGCTGAATGGCCGCAAACGGTGGAGTTCGGGCGCGGGTCATTCCGATTATTACATCACCTATTGCCGGTTCTACGATGATGACGGCACTCTTGCGGGCGGCGCAAAGGGTATAGGCGCGGTGCTGGTGGAAAAGGATACAGACGGCGTCAGTTTCGGCAAGCGGGAGGAATTGATGGGATTTCGCGGCATTCCGTCTGCGGACATATTTCTGGACGATGTGCGTGTGCCGGCCGGTAATCTGATCGTCGGCGCCGGGGGTTTCGGCCGATTGATGGGCGCTTTTGGCCTTGAGCGCTGCGGCAATGCGACGATGGGGCTGGGTATTGCTGCCGCCAGTCTGGATGATGCGCTGGCCTATACGCAGGAGCGTGAAGCGTTCGGCAAGCCGATCGTGGATTTTCAGGCGGTCCAGATGAAACTTGCGGAAATGGCGATGAAAGTGGACGCGGCGCGATTGCTGGTCTGGCGCGCGGCTGCAAATGCATCGCGTAACGATCAGGATGGCCTGCCCAGCGTCTATGAAAGTTCGACCGCCAAATGTTTTTCGAACGAAATGGTGCGCGAGGTGACCAGCCTGGGCGTGCAGGTGATGGGCGGTTACGGCTATTCGAAAGATTACCCGATGGAACAACGCCTGCGCGATGGTTTCGCCTGGGGTATCGCGGGCGGCACCACGGATGTGCAGAAAACGAACATTACAGCGGCGATGATCGGGCGACGTTTCAACCAGCGCGAACGCTGAGCGTCGGCTTGCAAAAAAGCGGCGCGCTATTCATGGGATAGCGATATGGACGAAACCATGGACGAACACGACGCCCCGCTTACCATGCTGCATCCCGATCATGTAAAAGTGACGCGCATCGCCGCCGGCCTGTACACGCTGCCATTCATAATCGGTGCGGCCATTCTGGAATTGACCCGCATCGCCTTTCCCGGCCTGTTCATCGTACCCGTTCTGCTGATTGCAGCGCTCATAGTGTTCCGCATCCCCTTACGCCGCTATCATGCGCGCGGTTATACCATGGGTGCAGACCGGCTGCGTGTAGTGCGCGGCATCCTGTTCCGGTCGGATACGGTGGTGCCGTTCGGGCGCATCCAGCATATCGATGTCGATCAGGGGCCGTTGCAGCGCGCCTACGGACTGGCCACGCTGACCGTGCACACGGCGGGAACACACAATTCCTCCGTCCATCTGCCGGGCCTGGACAAGCTGCTGGCGCAGGATATGCGGGAGGAAATCCGCAGTCATATCAAGCGCGAGACATTGTGAGCGCGACTGTGGAAGACACGGGCGCGCACTCCGCAACAATATCCCAGGCGCGCCATACCCATCCGCTCAGCCCGGTTGTCAGCGGGCTGGCCGGTCTGCAGAACGCCGTTTTCCCCGCCATAGCTGCGTTCATTGCCATGCGCGGCGAACCCTGGGCGGTGTTCGGCGCGCTCGGCATCGGGGCGCTGATAGCCGGGTTGACGGCGGTGTTCGCCTATCTGGCATGGAACCGGCTGACCTACACTGTGGGACAGGAAGATATTCGCGTGGAAAGCGGCGTGGTGTCGCGGGCGGCGCGGTCCGTTCCGTTCGAACGGATTCAGGATGTCAGTCTGGAACAAAGTCTGCTGCCCCGCCTGTTCGGTCTGGTGCAAGTGAAATTCGAAACCGGTGCGGGCGGCGGGGACGATCTGGTGCTACATTATCTGACCCGGGCCGAGGGTGAGCGTCTGCGCGACGTCATCAAGGAAACGAAGCGCGTCGGCATCGGGCCTGACAGTGCGACCGATGCGCAGGACGGCGATGCCGTGCCGCAATCCGACATGCAATCCGAAGTATACTCCGAAACCCTGTTTGCGATGGACGAAAAGCGGCTGCTTATTTTCGGTTTCTTTGAATTTTCGCTGGCGGTTTTTGCCGTTGTCGCGGGGCTTTTCCAATATGCGGAAACATTCATCAGCGTCGATTTGTGGGACAGCGATCTGTGGTCGCAATGGGCCGACGGTACGGGCGGTTTCGTATCGGGTCTGGGCATTGCCACCCAGATCGTAAGCATCGCGGCGGGGCTGGTGGTGTTTCTGGTGGTGGGATCGATCACCGGCATCGTCCGCACCCTATTGCGCGATTGGGATTTCAAACTGGAATTCGATGGCAGGAATTTTCGCAGGCGGCGCGGCATGATGACCAAAACCGATGTGGTCATGCCGGCGCAGCGGGTGCAGGCGGTAAAGCTGGGCACCGGCGTGCTGCGGCGGCAGTTCGGCTGGCATGGGCTCAAATTCGTCAGCCTCGCCCAGGATAGCGGATCGGCCAGCCACGATGTCGCGCCGTTCGGCCGGTTGGACGAATTGGCCCCGATTGCGCGCGAAGCGGGGTTTGCGATCGAACCTGAAGCAGAGACGCGCTGGCATCGCGGCAGCCGCAATTACCGTATCGACAGCGCGATCATCGAATTTGCATTTTTCGGGGTCATTGCCGCCGGGGTGGCGATCGGGCTTGCTCTGTCCGGTGGGGCATCCCCATGGTTCGCTGCCATTCCGCTATTGGCAGGCGTGGTCTTTGCGGCCCGGCAAATGTTCCTGTGGCGGTTCGATCGCAACGCGCTGGACCATCGCCTGTTTTTCGTGGCGACCGGCTGGCTGGCGCCGAAACGCGACATTGCATCGCGGGTCAAGCTGCAATCGGTCGAGATTGCACGCGGCCCAATCGCGCAGCGGCGCGGCTATGCCACGCTCAAACTGGGGCTGGCCGGCGGGACGCTCGATTTCGAAGGCCTGCCGGTCGAACGGGCCATCGCACTGCGCGCGGCCATATTGAACAGCATCGCACAGACCGATTTTTCCCGCCTCTATGCGCCGGATCGGGGCCCCTTACACCCGTAGATCGGACCAGCCGGGATTGTCATCGAATTTGGCCGCCACGTACGAACATTGCGGGTCGATCATGAAACCGTGTTCCCGGGCATCGGCCACCAACGCATCGACCAGCTGCGCGGCCACGCCCTTGCCGCCGATTTCCCGCGGCACGATCGTATGTTCGGCCACGCGCACGGTCTTGCCATCGATCTGTTTGCGGACCCAGGTCAATTTGCCGCTTTCCCGCGCATTTTCGATGTGCGCGATATATTGCCCCTTGTCCCCGTGATCTTCGCGCTGGATGGTGAGGCCGTTTATGGTCGTATCGTCGCTCATGCAATTTCTCCTTCTTGCAACCAACGCCGCTGCGGGTAAGGGCGTTCCATCATGACGCGTATGCAATTCCTGTCCGACAATTCGGCCCCGGTCCATCCTGCATTGTGGGATGCGATGCGGGCCGTGGACGCATCCGATACGCCGTATGACGGCGATACCGCATCGCAGGCGCTGGATGCGGCGTTCGGCGACCTGTTCGGGCGGGAATGCACGGTGTTGTGGGTGGCCACGGGAACGGCCGCCAATTGCCTCGCGCTGGCGGCCATGGTGCCCCCGCATGGCGGCGTGGTCTGTCACCGCGAAGCGCATATCGAAATGGACGAAGGCGGGGCCCCGGGATTTTATCTGCACGGCGCCAAGCTGCTGCTGGCAGAAGGCGCACACGCCAAGCTGACACCCGATGCAATCCGCGCGGTGATAGACCCGATCCGCGACGATGTGCATCAGGTGCAGCCCCACGCGATCAGTATTACCCAGGCCAGCGAATATGGGTGCGCCTATCGTCCGGACGAGATCGCGGCGATTGCCGATCTGGCGCATGAACGCGGGCTTGGCCTGCATATGGACGGGGCGCGGTTTGCCAACGCCTGCGCGTTTCTGGGCGGCGACGCAGCGCAGGCCGTGGGCGGCGCCGATGCGCTGAGTTTCGGTTTCGTCAAGAATGGCGGGATGGGGGCCGAAGCCATCGTGTTCTTCGCCCCCGAGCTGGCCGATGTCGCCCGCTATCGCCGCAAGCGCGCGGGCCATCTGCAATCCAAGGGGCGGTTTCTGGCCGCGCAATTGCTGGCCATGCTGGATGGCGATCTGTGGCTGGCAAACGCCCGCGCCGCCAATGGCGCGGCGCAGGAAATCGGCGCGGCGGCAGGGGATCGGCTGCTGCATCCGGTGGAAGCGAACGAGATATTCCTGGCCTGCGATGCGGCAGAACGCGGCGCGCTGCGCAAACAGGGTTTCGAATTTTACGATTGGAGCGATGGCGCCGCCCGGTTGGTAACCGCCTGGAACACCGCGCCCGAACACGCCGCCTTGCTGGCCCGTGCAATCGCATCGCTGTGATGCCCGGCAGATGAGCCAGGCAGATGCGCACACTTTGTTGCGTCCGCAGATCGCGGTTCCCTTCACCATCGTCGCCCTGATCTGGGGGTCGACCTGGTATGTCATCACCGGCCAGATCGATGGCGTACCGGCCAGCTGGTCCATCGCCTGGCGGTTCCTGCTGGCGACACCGGCCATGTTCATCGTGGCGCTGGCGATGCGAAAATCATTGCGGATCGGGCGCAGCGGTCATGTACTGGCGGTGTTTATCGGGATCAGCCAGTTCTGCCTCAATTTCAATTTCGTCTATCGCGCCGAATTGCATCTTACATCGGGAATTGTTGCGGTCATGTTCGGACTGCTGATGGTGCCGAACGCGCTGTTTGCCCGCGTGATCCTGCGCCAGCCGATCGCACCGGGTTTTGCCGTCGGCAGCGCAGTGGCCATTATCGGTATCGCACTGCTGCTATGGCACGAAGCGCGCCTGTCGCCGCTGGGCGGTAATGTGGGGCTGGGGATAATCATCGCCATCGGCGGTATTCTGGCAGCGTCGATTGCCAATGTCGTGCAGGCGATCAAGACAGGGCGCAGCCTGCCGATGGTCAGTCTGCTCGCCTGGTCGATGCTGTATGGTACGATCGCGGATTTCGCCCTTGCCTGGATTACCGCGGGTGCGCCGGTATTTCCGGACCGCTGGCAATATTGGGCGGGCATCGCCTGGCTGGGACTGGCGGGATCGGTCGTCACTTTTCCCCTATACTACACCATCGTCCGAAAAATCGGCGCGGGCCGTGCCGCCTATAACAGTATCGGCGTGATTATCGTGGCGATGGTCATTTCCACCGTGATCGAAGGTTATGTGTGGAGCGCGCTGCCGGTCGCGGGCGCGGTCCTGGCGCTGGCGGGCATGGTGCTGGCACTGCGGGCACGGCGCGGTTAGCGCTCGCCCGACACGGCGTCTGAAACAGCAGGCAAAACAGCGGGCAAAACCGCAGGCAATAGGGCGCGCAACCCTTCGCGATAGGTTGCAAATTCAGGCGACCAGCCAAGCACGCGCTTGGCCCTGCCATTGGCGACACGGCGGTTTTCCGCATAGAAACCCAATGCCATCGGCGACAGACCGGCCTGGTCGAGCGGCTGCAAGGGCGGCGGTTCGACACCGAGCAACCGGCACGCTTCTTCGGTTACCAGATTGCTGCTCGCGGGAAGATCGTCCGCAATGTTGTAAGCCCCCGGCGGAGCGTTTGTCCCGGACACATCGTCCGCACCGGCTGCACCGGGCGCATGGGGCATGGCGGCCATGACGGCGGAGACGATGTCGTCCACATGCACGCGGCTGAACACCTGCCCCGGCAGATCGATGCGGCTGGCCTTGCCCGATTGCAAGCGGTCGAATGCACTGCGGCCCGGCCCGTAAATTCCCGGCAGGCGGAACACATAGGCGCCCTTGTCCAGCCATCGACGATCGCATTGTGCGCGGGCCAGCCGCCGGCCGGTGCCCACCGGTGCGCTTTCATCCACCCATGCACCACCGGCATCGCCATAGACCCCGGTGGAAGACAGGTAGCCGATCCATTTCTGCGTGATATCCCCGCCATACCGATCCAGCACCGGGTCGCTGTTTTCGGCCGGTGGAACGGATGACAGCACATGGTCGGCCCGGGTCAGCGCATCGCGCACGGCGGCGCCGTCGGTAAACGGGATGTCGCCCGCACGCCCTGTCGCTTCCACCATCCATCCCCGGTTCCGTGCGGCTGCGGCGATGCGCCGGGCGGTGTAGCCCAATCCGAAAATGAACAAATGTGCCATGCGGGTGTTGTAAGACGTGAACCGTCAAAAGAAAACGCGTAGAGGCATTGCCCATGGATATTACAGACACCCGCGATGTGGCCGATGCAGCCCCGTCACCGCAAGACCCCCCCGTAATTTATCGCCGGGATTACCAGCCGTTTGCATGGCTGGTGCCTACTACGCATC
This sequence comes from uncultured Alphaproteobacteria bacterium, assembly GCA_963803585.1. Classification (GTDB taxonomy): domain Bacteria; phylum Pseudomonadota; class Alphaproteobacteria; order Sphingomonadales; family Sphingomonadaceae; genus Pontixanthobacter. The sequence goes on from CAWDNB010000002.1 coordinate 163,485, forward strand.
TCGCCTTCGAACTGGGCCTGGACAATACGCGCGTTACCGCGACCCTGCAGGTGGAACGCAATCCGGCAGCCGAAGCATCGCCCAATATCCGCCTCAATGGCGACGGGTTGAAACTGGTATCGCTGCATTGCGACGGCGAAGAATGTGCAAGCTATACGCTGGAGGATGGCGATCTTGTCGTTTCCCTGCCGGATGACAAACACGAATTGACCATCGTGACCCGTCTGGACCCGTCGGCCAATTCGCAGCTGATGGGATTGTTCGCAACCGGCGGTATGCTGTGCACCCAGTGCGAGGCGGAGGGGTTCCGGCGCATCACATTCTTCCCCGACCGGCCCGATGTCCTGTCCACCTACACCGTGCGTATGACCGGGCCGAAGGCGGTATTTCCCGTTCTGCTTGCGAACGGCAACAAGGTGGATGAAGGGGCAGGCGACGGCGATATGCACTGGGCACAATGGCACGATCCATGGCCCAAACCGTCCTATCTTTTCGCGCTGGTCGCGGGCGATCTGGTGGCGAACCGCGACAGTTTTACCACCATGTCCGGCCGAAAAGTCGATCTGGCCGTTTATGTGCGCGATGGCGATCTGCCCCTGACCGACCATGCCATGCGGTCGCTGATAAAATCGATGCGCTGGGACGAGGAGGCGTTTGGCCGCGAATACGATCTGGATGTGTTCAACATCGTCGCGGTGAGCGATTTCAACATGGGCGCGATGGAAAACAAGGGCCTCAATGTCTTCAACACCAAATATGTGCTGGCCGATCCCGAAACCGCAACCGACAGCGATTTCGACGGGGTGGAAGGCGTGGTTGCGCATGAATATTTCCACAATTGGTCGGGCAACCGGATCACCTGCCGCGACTGGTTCCAATTAAGCCTGAAAGAAGGCTTTACGGTGCTGCGCGACCAGCTGTTCAGCCAGGATATGCAAGGCGGCAAGGTCGGGGGTGCGGTAAAACGGATCGAGGATGTGCGGATTTTGCGGAGTGTCCAGTTTCCCGAAGATTCCGGTCCACTCGCCCATCCGATCCGGCCCGACAGCTTTCGCGAAATCTCCAACTTCTATACTTCCACCATCTACAACAAGGGCGCCGAAGTCATCCGCATGATGCGCACGATGGCGGGGCCCGAAGCATTCCGGAAGGGCACCGATCTGTATTTCGAACGCCACGATGGCGAAGCGGCCACGTGCGAGGATTTCATCACGGCAATCGAAGACGGCGCGGGGCTGGATCTTGCACAGTTTCGCCTATGGTATTCGCAGGCCGGCACCCCCCGCCTGGACGCCGAATTTGCGCATGAAGGCAGCACCGCCACGCTGACTTTGCGTCAGACGATGGCACCCACACCGGACCAGCCGGGCAAGGAACCCATGCCTGTTCCGCTACGCCTCGCCTTGTTCGATCGGGAAACCGGCAAGCATGATGGCGAACGATTGATCATCCACGATACCGGCGAACACAGTTTTACCTTCGAAGGGTTCGATAAGCCGCCGATATTGTCGATCAATCGGGGATTTTCAGCACCGGTCACGATCGAACGCAGCATATCGGACGAGGATCTGGTGTTCCTGGCGGCGCACGATGACGATCCGTTCGCCCGGTACGAAGCGATGCAGGATCTGGTCGTCCGTCATTTGACGGATGCTTCCAAAGCGGGGCTGGACGATGACGCGCGTGCGCAGGCACGGGGTGCAATCGCTACCGCTTTCAAGGCGATCGTGACGGACGCTGCGCTGGACGATTCCATGCGCGGCGAATTGGTGATGCTGCCTGGCCAGACCTATCTGGCGGAACAGCAGGTGGTGTCCGACCCCATCCGTATCCATCAGGAACGCGAAGCGTTGAAGGCATGGCTTGGCGCGCAGTTTGCCGCCGAACTGACCCGGTTGCACGAACGCGCGTCCCGCCTGCCATTCGGCTTCGACCAACAATCGCGCGGTGCGCGCAAGGTCAAGACGCAGGCGCTGATCTATCTTGCCGCCGGTAATCCCGAACTGGGTTCGAAGATGGCGGCTGCGCAATATGACGCCGCCGACAACATGACCGACCGACAGGGTGCGTTGATGGTGTTGACCGGATTGGGCACGGCAGCCCGCACGGACAAGCTCATCGACTTTCATCGCCGTTATCACGACAATGAACTGGTGGTCGACAAATGGTTTGCGCTTCAGGCATCCTCGCTTCACCCGGCGGCGATCGACCATGTGAAGGCGCTGGCGGATCATGCGGATTTCACGATGCGAAATCCCAACCGGGTGCGATCGCTTTACATGGCCTTTGCTGCCAATCCGCACGCCTTCCATACCGCATCGGGGGAAGGATACCGGATCATCGGCGACTGCATTCTCGCTCTCGACCCCATAAATCCGCAAACCGCGGCACGGTTCGTGCCTTATCTGGGGCGCTGGCGGCGTATCGAACCGGCACGCGCCGCCATGATGCGTGCCGAGCTGGAGCGGATTGCGCAATCCCCCAAACTGTCCCGCGATACGTATGAACAGGTTACCCGCTCGCTGGGGGCCTGAACCGTGATGCAATATTTGCGATCGGATCTGCTGGAGCCGGTGCCCCATGGGTTTTCCACCCGCATCGGACGCACCGAGACGCAGCCGGTGACCCAATCGAAGACCCAATCGAGGGCACCGTCGATGACACCAATCGACGAAACGAGCCGATTTTTCCGGACGGGCGTTGGTCCGTATCAGGCAGGTGCATTCGGCGGATGTGGTCACGATCCGCGATATGCCTGGCTGGAACCGCCACGATATGCCGCCCGGCGATGCCATCGTGACCGATCGCCACGACATTGCGATCGGTATCGTGACGGCGGATTGCGCGCCGGTTCTGCTGGTCGATAGCAAAGCAGGGGTGATCGGCGCAGCCCATGCGGGGTGGCGCGGCGCAGTGGGGGGTGTGGTGGAGCAGACGGTGGCGGCGATGTGCGCGATCGGCGCGCGCCGGGGCTCCATCCAGGCAGCGGTGGGCCCCTGTATCGCACAAAGCAGTTACGAGGTGGACGAAGAATTTCGCAAGCGGTTCGGTCCGGCGAATGCCGAATATTTTGCACCGGGGTTAAATGGATTGCCAGCGGCGCAGGAATCGCGGGGGCGTTTCCAGTTCGACCTGCCCGCTTATGTGTCCGATTGCCTGAGAATGGCCGGTATAGATCAGGTGGAGGACCTGGCGCTGGACACATATGCGAATGCGCATATGTTTCATTCCTACCGCCGTGCGACCCATTGCGGAACGCAAACGACCGGGCGGCAAATCAGCGTAATCGCACGGCCATGACGCGCCGACTGTAGGCGTCTGTTAGCCGGGTCCGGAAAATTGCGCCAGAGAGATGCTGCTGCAGGATTGCGCGAAACGGAACCCGTCGTGCCAAAAAGGCGGTTGGCAGCGGGCCAAATCAAGGTTATCGCGGCCGCAAACCACCATTGGCGCTGACTTTCGGCGTATTTGCTGCAATGCCTCCGATCCACGGCTATCGCGGCGACAGGGTGAACGAATTTTCGACTATGCCGTGTGTTCACGCGCGGTATTTGCAGGCAAGGCGGGCAAATGGCTGAAGAAATGGGCGAAGACGGCGTACGTCGGCGTGATTTTATCAACATCGCGGCGGTTGGTGCTGCCGGCGTGGGCGGTGCGGCAGTGCTGTTGCCGCTGATCAGCCAGATGGCCCCATCGCAGGATGTGCTTGCCGAAAGCAGCACCGAAGTGGATGTCAGCGCAATCGAGCCGGGTCAGGCTATCAAGGCGATTTTCCGGAAACAGCCCTTGTTCGTGCGGCGTTTGACACCGCGCGAAATGCAGGAAGCGGATGCGACCCCCACCGACAGTCTGCGCGATGCGGAAAGTCTGGCTGACCGCACCAAGGAAGGGCACCGCGATGTGCTCATCACCATGGGCGTCTGCACGCACCTTGGCTGCGTGCCGCTGGGTGCTGCCGAAGGTGAGGTGAAGGGCGAATATAACGGGTATTTCTGCCCGTGCCACGGATCGCATTACGACACGGCCGGCCGTATCCGGAAGGGACCGGCACCGACCAATCTCGAAGTGCCGGAATATGAATTTACCTCCGAAACCGTCGTTCAGGTCGGGTAATGAGAAGAGACACGCTATGAGTTTTCCCTGGGCCCGCGAATATACGCCAACCAATGGTTTCATGCAGTTCGTCGATGAACGGCTGCCTTTCCCGCGATTGATCTACAATGCGGTCGGCGCTGGGTACCCGGTGCCGCGCAATCTCAGCTATATGTGGAATTTTGGCGTATTGGCGGGCTTTTTCCTGATGGCGCAGATCGTGACCGGCATCGTGCTCGCCATGCATTATGCCGCCAATGCCGAAGTCGCCTTCGCTACCACCGAACACATCATGCGCGACGTCAATTGGGGCTGGCTGATGCGCTATGCCCATGCCAATGGCGCCAGCTTCTTTTTCATCGTCGTTTACATCCACATTTTCCGCGGCCTGTTCTATTCATCCTACAAGGCGCCGCGCGAGATGATCTGGTTGCTGGGCGTCGTGATCTTCCTGTTGATGATGGCCACAGCCTTCATGGGTTATGTCCTGCCCTGGGGCCAGATGAGCTTCTGGGGGGCGAAAGTCATCACCGGTCTGTTCGGTGCGATACCTTTGGTAGGCGAAACGCTTCAGGTATGGTTGCTGGGCGGTTTTGCGCCGGACAATGCGGCGCTGAACCGGTTCTTCAGCCTGCATTTCCTGCTTCCGTTCGTGACTGCCGGCGTTGTGATCATGCATATCTGGGCGCTGCATATTCCCGGATCGTCGAACCCGACCGGCGTGGAGATCAAGAAGGAAAGCGATACGCTGCCTTTCCACCCCTATTACACGGCGAAAGACGGGTTCGGATTGGGCGTGGCGTTGTTGTTCTTCATGACGTTGGTGTTCTTCTTGCCCAATATGCTGGGCCATCCCGATAATTATATCGAAGCCAATCCGCTGGCCACACCGGCGCATATCGTACCCGAATGGTATTTCTGGCCATTCTACGCCATTCTGCGCGCGTTCACGACGGACTTCATCCTGTCTGCCAAGCTGTGGGGTGTGATTGCCATGTTCGCATCCATCCTGGTGTGGTTCTTCCTGCCCTGGCTGGACAAATCGCCGGTGCGTTCGGGCCATTACCGCCCCATGTTCCGCAAGTTCTTCTGGTTCGGTTTGATCCCGGCCATGCTGGTGCTGTTCGTGTGCGGCGGTGCGCCGGCGGAAGAACCCTATGTCATGCTCAGCCAGTTGGCGACGGCGTATTACTTCATGCATTTCCTGGTGATTTTGCCGATCGTCTCTTCGATAGAAAAGCCGAAACCACTGCCATATTCGATTACCGAAGCCGTGTTGGGCGATGACGAGGATGCCATGGCACCTTTCAACGCGCCATCCACGCGCGGCGCGCGTAGCGGCGCTGGTACTGGTACTGGCACTGGCACGGGTGTCGGCACGACGCCCGGCGGCGCGACGCCGGCTACGGCCTGACGGTTAGAGAAAGACACGTAACATGATCCGTATTGGTGGTATTCTCGTCGGGCTCGGTTTTACGCTCGTGGTGCTCGTTTCGCTGTTTACCGGGGTGTATAATTTCGCGACCGAAGAAAAGCATGGTTCTGCGGAATATGAATTCTACAAAGCGCCCAAAGACGTGGATTTCCGGTTCGACGGCCCGCTGGGCAAATGGGATCTGGGCCAGTTGCAGCGCGGATACCAGGTCTACAAGGAAGTATGCGCCGCCTGCCACGGTATGAAATTCGTGGCTTTTCGCGATTTTGCCGAACTCGGCTATACCGAAGATGAAGTGAAAGCGATTGCGGCCGAATGGCAGACCGTTCCGGGTATCGATCCCGATACGGGCGAAGCCATCGTGCGTACGGGTGAACCGACCGATTACATTCCTTCGCCCTATCCCAACAACGTGGCTGCGGCAGCGGCGAACAACAATGCCATCCCGCCTGATCTTTCCCTGATGGCGAAAGCGCGGGGCGATGGAACGAATTACGTATATTCCCTGCTGACCGGCTATGGCCCGATCCCCGCCGATCTGAAGCAGAAATATCCCGACTTCAGCACGCCGGATGGTTTGCATTTCAACGAATATTTCCCGAACCTCAATATCGCCATGGCGCCGCCGATCACGACGCGGGATCAGGTCACCTATGCCGATGGCACCGATGCAACCATCAGCCAGATGTCCAAAGATGTTGCCGCGTTTCTTGACCTGGACTGCGGAACCGACATTGGTGGAACGCAAACAGACCGGCTGGCCTGTCCTCGGCTTTTTGCTGTTCGCCACGGTCCTCGCCTATTTTGCCAAGAAACAGGTCTGGGCATCCGCCAAGCGGAAACGCGAGACGTAGGTTTTGACCCACAATGTGAATGATTGGCATCCCCCGCGGTCCGGCACTGTGGGGGATGTTTTTTTGGAATGTGCGACATACTGTGCACGCATCTTTGGCGCGATATGCCCGCTATAGATTTCCGTTCCTTGATCCGAACAATTCCGGATTTTCCGGCGCCCGGCATTCAGTTTCGGGACATCACGACCTTGCTCGCCGATGGTGAAGGGTTCGCCGCCTGTGTGGAGCAACTGGCCGAGCGCGCGCGGGCAGCCGGCGCGGAAGCAATCGCGGGAATGGAGGCGCGTGGTTTTATTTTCGGTGCGGCAGCCGCGATGCATTTGCGCCTGCCCTTCATTCCCATCCGCAAACCGGGAAAACTGCCGGTCGCCACCATTGGCGTGGATTACGATTTGGAATATGGCACCGATCGTCTGGAACTGGACCCTTCGGCAATAACCCCCGGCTGCAATATCGTGATCGTGGATGATCTTATCGCAACGGGCGGTACGGCCAAGGCCGCGCTGCAGTTGCTGCGCCGGGCGGGCGCACGCTGCGATAATGCCGTTTTTGTAATCGGTCTTCCTGATATTGGCGGGATGGCGGCATTGCGCAATTGCGGGGCAGACACGACAACTCTTATCGATTATGCCGGGGGCTGAAACGGTTGACCATCCCCGGTTAAATCCGCTTCGGGCCCTCAGCGGCCATACCGTCAGGTAAGCTTACAGGAACTTATGGAAGAAGGTCTGGTCATTGCCCTGGTGGGCATTTTGGGGATCGGCGCGCAATGGGTCGCATGGCGAACCGGGTGGCCGGCAATCGTCCTGATGCTGGCTGCCGGGTTTCTGGCCGGGCCCGGTTTCGAATTCATCTTTGGCGAAAAACTGTTCGATCCCGAAGCGACGTTCGGCCATCTGCTCGAACCGATGGTGGCGGTCGGCGTTGCGCTGATCCTGTTCGAAGGCGGGCTGAGCCTCGACCTGCGCGAACTGAGGCATTCCGGTTCTGCCGTGCTTCGTCTGGCGACGGTTGGCGTAATCGTCGGCTGGTTGCTGGGCGCGGTGGCCGCGCATGAAATTGCCAATCTGGCCTGGCCGGTCGCGGTTCTGTTCGGCGGTATTCTGGTGGTAACCGGACCGACGGTGGTCATCCCGCTGCTACGCCAGTCATCGGTGCAGACGCGCCCGGCATCGATCCTTAAATGGGAAGCCATCGTCAACGACCCGACCGGTGCATTATGCGCGGTGATCGCTTATGAATATTTCCGGATTTCGGCGGAAAACCCCGATGCGACGATCTGGCAGGTTGTGCCGCCGATGATCATTGCCGCAATCCTTGCCGGGCTGATCGGCTATGCCGCAGCGCGGGCGATAGCCTGGGCTTTCCCGCGCGGTGCGGTGCCCGAGTTTCTGAAAGTGCCGGTGCTGCTCACAACGGTGATCGGCGTATTCGTGCTTTCCAACAAAATCGAACACGAAGCCGGTTTGGTGGCCGTGACCGTGATGGGTATTGCCCTCGCAAATATGCACGTATCCAGCCTGCGCAGTATCCATCCCTTCAAACAGAACATCGCAGTCCTGCTGGTTTCGGGTATTTTCATTCTGCTATCGGCTTCCCTCAGTCTCGAAGATTTGCGGTATCTCAATCCGGTGACCGATACCGGCTTCGCGTTCCTGCTGTTCCTGCTCACTTTGTTGTTCGTGGTGCGCCCGGCGACGATCCTGCTGACGCTGGCGTTCAGTTCGGTACCCTGGAACGAGCGGCTGTTTCTGGCATGGATCGCCCCGCGCGGTATCGTGCTCGTCGCCATATCCGGTCTGTTTGCGCTGCGTCTCAATGAAATAGGCTACGCCGATGGCAATCTGCTCATTGGATTGAGTTTTGCAGTGGTCGTGGCCACGGTATTCGCGCATGGTTTCACCATCGACATCGTTGCCCGCTGGCTGAAGGTGAAAGGCAACACACGGCCCGGCCTGCTGATCGTGGGCAGCACGCCGTGGACCATATCGCTGGCCGAACAATTGCAGGCGATGGGCACGCCGGTGATGATCGTCGATCCCAATTGGCAGGCGCTCGGCATTGCGCGCAAGCAGGGCGTGCCGTTCTATCATGGCGAAATCCTGAACGAAGCGACCGAGCATACGCTGGACCTTGCGCCGTTCCAGGTGTTGGTCGCGGCGACCGGAAACGAAGCGTACAATGCGCTGGTCTGCAACGAATTCGCGCATGAAATCGGCCGCGATTCCGTCTATCAGTTGGGCGAAAGCACTAGCGAGACGGATCGCCACGCATTGCCGCCTTCCATTCGCGGGCGCGCTTTATTCGAATCCGGCTTCGGTGTGTCGGATGTGGCGGAACGCCGCGCGCAGGGCTGGATATTCCGCAAGACGACCCTGTCGGAAGAATTCGATTTCGAAGATGCTCAGGAAAAACTGCCCGATACCGCACATATGTTGCTGATCGTGCGCAAAAATGGCACAATGCGGTTCTTCACTCATATGGTGAGACCGGAACCGCGCGCGGGCGACACGATCATTTCATTTTCCCCGCCCCGCGCGAAAACCGCCGAAGAAGTTGCTGCAAAACGCGCCGGCAAGACCGGACAAAAACCGCAGCCGGCCTGATAATCCAGCCATGGCCGACAATCGAAACGGACATAAAATCGAGAGCGATGATGACCCGCAGTTTCACAATTTTTCAAATGTTGGTCGCGGGCGCGGCGGCGCTTGCCCTTGCGGCCTGCAGCGAGAACGCCAGCGATAAAGCGGGCGGTGATGGCCCAGGAGCGGCAGAACCGGTCAACGATACCATGCCGAAAGCGGGGGACGAACCCGTTTCCATCATCCGTTCCGATGTGGATATCGCGCCCGATCCCTTGCTACTCGAACCGCTGGAGGTGCGGATCGGTTTTGGGGAAAGCGGCAGCGATCTTGGCACGGCTGCCACGGCGAAACTGCAAACCATATTGCGTTCCGAACAGATGAAGGCCGGCGGTGCCATTACCGTGCGCGGGCATACGGATTCCAGCGGGCGGGACGATGCCAATTTGCGCGCATCGCAGGCACGCGCGGATGCGGTGCGCGACTGGTTGACTGAAAATGGCGTGGCCGCATCGCGGATTACGGCGATTGCGATGGGCGAACAAAATCCGGCCCGCCCGAACGCTCTGCCCGATGGTACGCCGAACGAGAAAAATCGCGCCTATAATCGCCGCGTCGATATTACCATCGCCCTGCCGCCCGAATTGAAAGCGGCGAAGGAGGAAGAATCGCAAAGTCTGATCGAACGCGTCTCTGCGGACAATTGACCGGCGATCGACCGATCAGTCCGCGCCGGTTTCGCGGACGATAGCCAGAACCCGGTCTGCCAATGACGGTATGCAGATCAGCAGATCCGGCAGATACGTGTCGGACCGGTTGTATTCGAGCGCCGTCCCGTCGATACGCGAACAATGCATTCCATGGGCCAATGCCACGGCAACCGGGGCGCAGCTGTCCCATTCATATTGCCCGCCGGAATGCAGATAGATTTCCGCGTCCCCGCGCACGACCGCCATCGCCTTGGCCCCCGCCGATCCCATCGCAAGCAACGCTCCGCCGATCCGTTCGGCTACCGCCACTGCTTCCGTAGCCGGACGGGTGCGGCTGACGACCAGTCTCGGCGCACCATCGTGGGCGATCCTTGCGCAGAGCCGATCGCTGCGCATCACCAACCCGCTTTCCAGACCCGGCTGGGCCACTGCACCGGCAACCGCCACGCCATCGACAGACAGGCCGACATGGACGGCCCAGTCGCTGCGCGCTTCGCCATATTCGCGGGTTCCGTCCACCGGATCGATGATCCAGACCCGCGATTGCCGCAGCCGGTCCTGATTGGCGGCATGGGTTTCGGTGGTTTCTTCGGACAGCAGCCCATCACCAGGGCGCAGCGTGCGCAGCGCTTCGGACAGGAACTGGTTGGCAATATGATCGCCCGCCGCGCCCAGCGCCTTGCCGGTGAAAGCGTGCGACTGGCGTACGGCCAACAAAATCCCGCCCGCTGCCTGGGCAAGATGCGCCGCCAGCTGCGCATCGTTCATGTCGGCCGGGTTCATGTCGGCCGGGTTCATTTCGGTCGGGTTCCTGTTGGCCGGATCGATCGGCGGCGTGACCATAATCCTTGCGCGTCCTGTCCTATTTAAGCGGGAGTATGCACGCGATTATATGATCGGCTGCATCTTCGACAGTCATCTCCACGGTGTTTACGCGGATTTCGGGCGTTTCGGGCGCTTCATAAGGACTGTCGATCCCGGTGAAGTTTTTCAGCTGACCGCTGCGGGCTTTCTTGTACAGCCCCTTCACATCGCGATCTTCCGCCACGTGCAGCGGCGTATCGACGAAAATTTCCACGAATTCGGCATCGGGGATCATCGCGCGGACCATATCGCGTTCGGCGCGGAACGGGCTGATGAACGCTGTCAATACGATTAAACCCGCATCCGTCATCAGTTTGGCAACCTCACCGACCCGGCGGATATTTTCGATGCGGTCGGCTTCGGTAAAGCCCAGATCCCGGTTCAACCCGTGACGGACATTATCGCCGTCCAGCAGGAACGTGTGGCGGTTCATCATGTTCAGCCGCTGTTCCACCGCATTGGCGATGGTGGATTTGCCCGATCCGGACAAGCCGGTGAACCATAGCACGCGCGGCGTCTGGTTCTTGAGACCGGCGTGGTCGGCGCGGGTTATGGTTGTCGGCTGCCAATGCACATTGTCGGCCCGGCGCAAGCTGAAATGCAGCATTCCGGCGCCGACGGTGGCATTGGTAATCTTGTCGATCAGGATGAAACCGCCCATCGCGCGATTTTCGGCATAGGGTTCGAACACCAGCGGTTTTTCGGTGTGCACTTCTGCGACGCCGATGGCATTGAGATTGAGCGTTTTGGCAGCGAGCCGCGCCCTGGAACCGGCCGGTTCGTTCACATTGATTTCGTATTTCGGTTCCTGGACCGTGGCCGTAACCATCTGGCTGGCGAGTTTCAGCCAATATCCGCGGCCCGGTTTCAGCGCCTCGTCATCCATCCATACGATAGTCGCTTCGAACTGGTCGCTTGCTTCGGGCGGGGCATCGGCCGCTGCTATCACGTCGCCGCGGCTGCAATCGACCTCGTCCGTCAGCGTCAGGGTGACAGATTGTCCGGCGGCCGCTTCAGTCTGATCGCCATCGAACGCCACGATGGATTTCACGGTCGTAACCACGCCCGATGGAACGATGCGCACCGCGTCCCCCGGTTGCACGCTGCCACTGGCTATGAGGCCCGAAAACCCTCGAAAATCCAGATTGGGGCGGTTCACCCATTGCACCGGCATCCGCAGCGGGCCGCCGCGCGCGGCAAATTCGCCGATCTCGATATTTTCCAGATGAGCGATCAGGGCCGGTCCGCCATACCACCCCATAGCGGTCGAAGGCGCGGTAACGATATTGTCGCCACGGAAGCCGGAAATAGGGATGGCGGTGAATTGCGCCACGCCGATCTGTTCCGCAAAAGCGGTGTAGTCGTTTACGATGTCGTCGAAAATCTGTTGGTCATAATCGACCAGATCCATCTTGTTGACCGCCAGCACCAGATGCCTGATGCCCAGAAGATGGGCCAGATAGGTGTGGCGCCGCGTCTGCACGAGCACGCCCTTGCGGGCATCGACCAGAATGATCGCACAATCGGCGGTCGATGCGCCAGTGACCATGTTGCGCGTATATTGTTCATGCCCCGGCGTATCGGCGACGATGAATTTGCGTTTTTCCGTCGCAAAGAACCGATAGGCGACATCGATCGTAATGCCCTGTTCGCGTTCCGCCGCCAATCCGTCGACCAGCAGGGCGAAGTCAATGTCCTGCCCCTGCGTGCCCATTCGCTTGCTGTCCGATTCCAGCGCCGCCAGCTGGTCTTCGAAAATCATCTTGGAATCATATAGCAGACGGCCGATCAAAGTGCTCTTGCCGTCGTCCACGCTGCCGCAGGTGATGAACCGCAGCAGGGATTTGTTCTGATGCCGATCGAGATAGGCGTCGATATCGGCGGCAATCAGCGCATCGGCCAGGAATGCGGGCTGGTCTGTCATCAGAAATACCCTTCCTGCTTTTTCTTCTCCATACCCGCGCCGCCTTCATCCCGGTCGATGACCCGGCCCTGGCGTTCGCTGGTAGTCGTCAGCAGCATTTCCTGCACCACTTCGCCCAGCGTTGCCGCGTCGCTTTCCACCGCGCCGGTCAGCGGAAAACAGCCCAGCGTGCGAAACCGAACCGACCGTTCGGTAATTTCGGGGCGGCGGCCCATCACCTGTGCCAGCCGTTCGATATCGTCGGCCATGAACAACCCGCCTTCATATTCGAACGTCGGACGTTTCGCGGCAAGATATAGCGGCACGATATCGATATCCTGCGCCATGATATATTGCCACACATCCAGTTCGGTCCAGTTGGACAGGGGGAACACGCGAATGCTTTCCCCCTTGGCCTTGCGCATATTGTACAGGTTCCACAATTCGGGCCGCTGGCGTTTTGGATCCCAGCCATGGCTGGCGCTGCGGAAACTGACGATGCGTTCCTTCGCCCGGCTTTTTTCCTCGTCTCTCCGCGCACCGCCGAATGCGGCATCGAACCCAAAATGATCGAGCGCCTGCTTCAGCCCTTGGGTCTTCCACATATCGGTGTGAAGCGCACCGTGATCGAAGGGATTGATGCCGCGTTCCTTCGCTTCGGGATTTTGCCACACCAGCAGTTCCATGCCTGCATCCTGTGCGCTTTTTTCGCGCAGGGCATACATATCCCTGAACTTCCAGGTGGTATCGACATGCAGCAGCGGGAATGGCGGGAGGCCGGGGTGGAACGCCTTTTTCGCCAGATGGAGCATGACCGCGCTGTCTTTCCCTACCGAATACAGCATCACCGGATGGGTCGCCTCCGCCGCCACTTCGCGCATGATATGGATGCTTTCGGCCTCCAGACGCTGAAGATGGGTAAGGCTGGGCATAGGGCGGCTTTCTAGGTGGATGGGCTACGTGGATGGGCTACGTGGACGGGCAAGACGGGTTGCCCGAACAGCTAGGCGCTTGGCATGGGCGAACAAGCTAGATTTGCTTGCAATCGGGAAAGAGGGGCGGTTGGAATGACGCGGGCCGGGGCAGTACCATCACACTGGCAGCACCGGCACTTATCGTCCGGTGGCCGAAACGCGATATTGACGAATCCATGCAAGTGGTGAAAAGCGCATCGTACCACGGGCGGGTATAGCATAGTGGTAATGCTCTAGCCTTCCAAGCTAGCTAGAGGGGTTCGATTCCCCTTACCCGCTCCAGTATTCCTCACCTGCCGCAGAAAACCGTCATTTGGAGACGGAAATGCGCAAAATTTACCTCATAGCTGGGACACATAGCTTCTCACACGGTCGCGAGTATGTGCGTGCGCTGTTAAGCGAACGCGTTCGCGATTTTGTTGAAAGGGTCATGAGGCGGCTAACCTACTTGATCCGCAAGGGCGCAAAATATCATTTTCGACGCCGCATGCAAACTTTCGACTGCAAGCGACCTATAAGCCAATCCGATGCGGCAAACGCCCTTTTGTTGATAGACGCACCTTCTAACGCCGGAACGCAAAGAGAAGCCCGCTCCCAGCTCCTGCGGGGTATGGCTGAGGCTCAGCTGCGCGCTGAAATCCTCACTCAAACGGAATCAGGTATATCCAGCGATATGCTTCTCCGGCTACTCGATGACGAGAAAGTTGCTGAGGCGCGTGCAGCCATTCGCGGACTACCCGATGCGAAAAATCCTGAGAGAAACGAAGGAAAGCCACTCGACTCCGCTGTCCTTGTATTCGGGATAGGCGAGGAAGCTCACGCCGCCATCTCGCGCAGCATGGCCTGTATGTCCGCTGTCACCTCTGCAAATTCTTCGTCGATTTCAGCCAGCAGACGCGGCGGTTCGAAAACGTAGAAATGCCGATAAAAGGGAATTTCGTAGCCTACCTTGGTCTTGCTCTCATCAATCCAGGCATCAGAAACGCGGGGCAGCACCTCGCGCTCGAAGTAGTCACCGATGTCCCCAGCCAGCGGCACAGTCTCGGTATCGCGCAAGGCCGTATCGGGCTGCGGCTCGCCCTTGTTCTTACCGCGTGTGGCCAGAACGGGTTCACCGTACTCGTTCAGTTGCGGCCGTTCGACAGTGATCTGGTGATAGCCAAAGACTTCGTTTGGCAAGACCAGCGAGACCGGGGCGCGCTTCGCCTTACCGCCCTTGGGGTATCCAGAGTAGGCGGATTGGGGGCAATCATCTTGCGCTTTATTTCCTTACCGTCCGCGTTCAGTAGCGTGACCATGTCTATCGGCTCACCATCGCCAAACAGTTTGACCAGCGTTTCCCGGTCAGCTTCGCCAATTTCACGTCGCTTCGATCCCAGCGATTTGCGCATCTTGGACCAGAATGCGCTGCCGTCGATCAGCTGTGTCTTGCCCAACCTCGCCTTGGGCTTGCGGTTGGAAATTATCCAGACATAGGTTGCGATGCCGGTGTTGAAAAACATGTCAGTCGGCAGAGCGACAATCGCCTCCACCAGATGATTCTCCAGCAGATAGCGGCGGATCAACTGATCCAGAAATCGTCTTTACGTTGAAGAACAAATTGGATCATGGAGGATGGTATGACACGCACGAAGTTGAGCGCGTCATAAAGGTCGTTTCGTGGCCAGGCGCATCTCAAGCAAAACTGTCTTCCGCTTTACAGCCGGTCGCCCAGAGATTGGTTACGCGTTTCGCAGAAGCACATGAAGCGCTGCGTGGCGCTAACAACAACGAGCAGGACGAAGCCTCTGCCGCAGCCAAGGATCGGATCGATGCGCTGTTGCTTATGAAGGGCGACATGCAGCAGTATATGAGGCTCTACTGCTACCTCAGCCAGATGATCGACTATGGGCACACCGGTGTGGAAAAACGATATTGGTTCTACCGATACCTTATTCCTTTGATCGATTTCGAACGCGAAGGCGCAGAAGTCGATTTGTCGCAGGTCACGCTTACTCATCAGTCGGTTCGTTCGCTGAACCCGCAGACCATGGAGTTGGGGCTAGGCGATGCTGAGCCTCTCAAACCTATCACAGCAGCCGGTTCTGGGTCAGTGCAGGACAAAGACAAAGCGGCGCTTTCCCAGATCATAGCCAAGGTCAATTCGCTGTTTGAAGGCGATCTCTCTGATGGGGATCAGCTTAGTTTTGTGAATACTGTAAAGGAGTAAATGTTGGCATCCCCAGTGCTGCGTTCGCAAGCTGCAGAAAATTCAAAAGCTCAGTTTCTGTCCTCGCGTGAAATGAATCCAGAAATCTTGGAGGCAGCGATCAATACGATGGAAGGTGCAATGGGGCGGGCAGAAAACCATGAGTTGATGGGGGCGCAGGTCTTGAATTCAAAGCGAGTCCGTGATGGGTTGCTAAACCTACTGCTGAATAACTTTGACTTATACAATGAGTTGCGCGCTGTAGTTGCGGCCGAAGGGTAATCGTCGAGGATGGTCGATAGGTAATACCAGCCCCAGTCAATGATCTTGAGATAGGTAAAGTCGGTCTGCCACAGCTGATTGAGCGCAGTGGTCTTATCCTTGAACTCGCTGGCGGCCTTCATCACGATGAAGTTCGGACTGGTAATCAGATCATGCGCCTTGAGCAGGCGGTAGACGCTGGCTTCAGACACGAAGTAGCGCTGCTCGTCGGTGAACGTCACCGCCAACTCTCGGGGCCTCACGGCGAAAATCACGCACTTCATCCGAGTTTGCGGCACGCGACGTGTCGCCAGCCAACCTGCGCTTGCCAGCTTCCATGAAGTCTTTGGACCATTTATAATACACGCATTGGGCAATACCCTCACGGCCGCACAGCTCGGCAATGCTATCCTCGCCGCGCAGTCCTTCCAACACGATCCGGATCTTCTCTTCCGCGCTATACTGCTTGCGGGTCGCCCGGCGGATGTCTTTGACCACCCGCTCCGCGGGCGCCTTTGAGTATTTTGCGTTCATTTCCGTTCCTTACAGTCACTGCAACGAACCCAAAACACTCACTTATTTTATGCAGCCAATCTGTCCATTGAATGCTGACGAGGGACACCTGAGCAAGATTTAGATTAATGCAAACGAACTACGGCAGATGCGCTTGAATTATCCAATGATTAGAGTGCCCATTTTTGTCTTCCATGGCGCACCATTAACAAGGGGTCGATGGGAAACCGGCTGTATCGATCAGCACACGCTCGATAGGCGATATTCGCAGTGGAGGCGATGGTAATACTGCCGCCGAGAAATAACTAATTGTGCATTATAATATGGGCAGAGCTTCGTTTTGTCGACAACGCCGAATATCGAAGCCTCAACCCGAGCTCTGGGCTCACCCGCGCGTCGTGAAACCCGTAGCCGGATCGTTCCGCAGCGCGCGATCCGGGCTAGGTCGTTCCATGCCGCCAGTGCCTTGTTTTCAATTGCCAATTGTGGATGACACTGAAACGATCCGGCGCACATCCGGGAAACGGCGCTGGAGGGGATGCCACCATGTTCGATCCCCGCCGGTTCGGCTGAGCACCACCAGGCAGCCGCCAAATCCGCCGCCGGTCTGGCGTGCAGCGACGGCTCTCGATCTTTCGATCAGCGTTACCTGTCGGTCGATCACCGCAGTCGTAATTTCCAGATCGTCCCTGATGGATCGCTGGCCCTCCCGCATCAGCGCGCCGAACCCGTCGATATCGCCGCCGCGCAGACAAGCCAGAGCCTGCCGCGTTCGTCGATCTTCGGAAATAACGTGGCGCGCGCGGCGCAGCAGAAGTTCGGGCAAATGCACGATGTCGTCCAACCCGGCCCGACACAGCAGCGGCGCACCGATCTCATGCGCAGCCGCGAGGATCTCGCTCTGCCGTTCTTTGTAGCGCCCATCCGCCAGCGCCCGGCGCACACCGGAATGCACGACGCTGATCTGCCATTGGCCGGGCACAGGAACACGTTCGTGCTGCAAACTGTCCGTGTCGAGGGCCAGCACCATATCCCGCTGGCCGATTGCGACGGCCATCTGGTCCATGATACCGCAGGGAACGCCGATATATTCATTTTCGACAAGTCGGGCCGACAGCGCAATTTCCCGGTCCGCTGTGTCTGCGGGCGCGAGGCATTTCAATACCCCTACAATCACGGCTGCCGAACTGGACAAGCCCGAACCGTATGGAATTTCGCTGGCAAGTGCGATGTCATAGCCCGTCATGTCCGCCCAACCTTGCGCGCGTGCACGGGTCAGCGCACCGGTAACATAGTCCGACCAGTGCCCGGTTGCGGCATCGCCCACCTTGCGCTGCGTCAAGCCTTCGAACTGCTGCGATACGACCCGGTCGCAAGCGGTTTCATTCGCCCCCAGAGCGACTTCGACATGCAAGGGCAATGCCATCGGCAACACCATTCCCCCGCAAAAGTCGATCATTCGCCCAGCAGATTGACGCGTCCGGGCACCGAAACCACATGTTGCGGGGTGTAGCCGAAAATGTCTGCGAAGTGACTGTCCATCTCAAGCATTCCGCAATGCCCGGGCTGCGTTTTCCGGTGCGACATCCACGGTAAATACGCCGGTCGCCTGTTCGACACCGGCGAGAAATTTCAGTCGGTCTGCGCTGCGGGGCTGGCACAAACGGGAATGCGTAAATCTGTCCATGCGGATGATGGAGAGTCGCCCCCACTTCGGCGCCGCGATTTTCGAACGGCAGCACATATTGCGCGCCCTGGGCAAAATGATGGCGATACCGGTCCGCAAGCGCTTCCAGCAGCAATATTCGGCGATCAGCAGATAGCGTGCCCATGGTGGTTGTTTGGTTCATCGCATAAACCGTCACTTCGCAGGCCCCGGTTGCCGGACCGGTCAGAAAGCCGGCATCGACATGTCGCGCCCTAAACCGGGAAACCGGTTTTCGAATATCGCTATTTCAAATTGGGTGAAGGGAATTTCGGTGGCCGGTTTACCGGGCACGGCAGCCGCAAGCGGATTGACCCCGCCTGTAGGGGCAAAGGTGCGGGCCTGCCGCTTTGGACTTACGACGAGCCATTCCTGCAACAGTGGATGAAAGCGCAGATGCGCCCCTTGCAGCGTTTCGTCCAGCGTCCCGTCCAGCGCGCCCTTCCGGCGCCCCGCCTACAGTCTCGTCCGAGGCTTCGTCCACCAATTCGTCGAGCGGCGTCTCGTCATGCGGATTGCGGCCGTACAGCCAAAGCGAGCGGCCATCGGCCTTGCGATGATGCCGCTTGAAAAACGGGGTGTCGGCGATTGTCGCAAAGGCCATTACGAAACTCCTGTAGCATACTCGCACACCTAGGGGGTGCAACCGGTGCGTCGGCAGCGCGGAGCGAAGTCGTGCGAGGAATGACCCAATGCGAACGTGAACGCAACAGACCCGCTTTGCCCTAATATGCAGGATGCGGATCAACGCCATCTTGTAAATGCCTATTTGCGGCTTTGCGCGACCAGATAATTGCGCCAATCGTGTCGGCTCCATCTTCGCATCCGACCGACAGGACAATCGCGCACCATGAGCATCGACACAGACAGTTTTCCAATCCTGATCGGTGTTGGGCAGGCAGTGGATCGTTGGGATGGCAAGGATGTGGCCGCGGCGCCGCATCCGCTGGCCATGATCCGCACCGCAATCGTCCGCGCGATTGCCGATACGGGTGGAACCGGCGTTGCCGCGGCAATCGATCGGTCCGCATTCATTCGCACGTTTGCAGATTCGCTGCGCAACCCGATCATCCCGTTCGGCACGATCGACAATTTGCCCCATGCGGTGCTGAAGGGCACCGGCCTTGAACCGGCGCAGGTCGTGTATTCGGCCATTGGCGGGGACCAGCCGCAGTCGATGGTCAACCGATTGGGCGCCGCCTTGGCTGCCGGGGAATGCGAAGTTGCGATCATCGCGGGCGGGGAAGTGACCGGCGCGTTGAAAGCGGCGGTGAGAAACGGCCACACGCTCGACTGGTCGGACGATACTGCGGGTCCGGTGGACGATTTGGAGACCGGCCAGCCGCTGCTCTCCCCGTATGAATTGCGCAACGGGCTGGGCCTTCCACCGCAGTCCTATGCAGCGCAGGAACAGGCGTGGCGGGCGCGTCACGGATTGGGCGTGGCGCAATATCGCCAGCGGGTCGGCGAGGTTCTTGCGCGACTTCAGTCAATATTGCGGCGCAAAACGAATACGCCCAGTTTCCGGTCGCCCGAAACGCCGGCTTCCTGGCGGCGCAGTCCAGCGCGAATTACCCGATCTGCGATCCGCTGCTGAAATGGCACGTGGCGCAAGATGCGGTGAATCAGTCCGCCGCACTGGTGATGACGACCCCGCGCAAGGCGCGTGCGCTGGGTGTTCCGCCGGAAAAGTGGGTCTATTTGCATGGCCATGCCGAAGTGAAGGATACGCTGGTATCCCAACGCCCCGATCTTTCGCGCTCCGATGCTATCGATCTGGCGCTGGGACAGGCGCTGGCTACGTCAGGTCCAGGGTCAGGGGGTCTCGCCGCATCGGACATCGCGCATTACGATATCTATAGCTGTTTTCCGATCGTAATCATGCTGGCGGCGGAATATCTGGGCCTTGATCCGTTGGTAGAGCGGTTGACGGTAACGGGCGGTCTGCCTTTTTTCGGCGGACCGGGAAACAATTATTCTACTCACGCCATAGCCGCCATGGTTCAGACGCTGCGCAAGGATCGCGGGTCGTACGGTCTGGTGCTCGCCAATGGCGGGTTTATGAGCAAGGAGGCTGCCGGGGTGTTCTCCACCACCGGCCCCAAATCATGGGAACCATGCAGCAATGCAACAATCCAGCAAAAGATCGCGGACCGCCCGGACATCGCCCTTATCGACGGCAATTGCGATGCGGTGATCGAAGGCTACACCGTGATACATGGCAAGAACGGCCCGTCTGGCGCTTATGTCATTGCCCGGAACGATGGTGGCCGGATCATCGCACGGATCGACCTTAACGATGCCTGCGCCGCCGCCCTATTGGTTGGAAGTGAAAATCTTGTTGGGTGCAACGTCGTTGTAGCGCACCGTGACGGCGCCAATTTCGTGGTCGGTCCTGCTGCGGGATGAACATGGCGGCTCATCGGTTGCGAAACAGCACTGCACCCACGAAAAGCAGCCAGCCTGCCGCAACTGCGGCGAACGCCATCAATGCCGGCGCGGCGAAACCCAGCAAAATCGAAACGGCCGCGGCGGCAGCATAGAAATCGCGCATCGTCAGCCAGGTCAGTATTCGCATCGCGATGGAGGGCGTGCGCGCAACGTGCATCTTCACCGCATCGAACGTGAAAGCGCCGCCTCGTCGTTTTGCCTGCCAGCCCAGCAGGGCCGTTCCCGTCGCCAGAATAATCAGCCCGATACCGCCCGCCATCGCTGCAGCGCTATAACCACGCTGCCATAGATTGATGCTGACCCCGGCAATGAACGCCAGATTGGTGGCGGCATCGGTCAGGCTGTCGATCATCGCCCCTGCGGCGGAACTGCGATAGGTGGCCCGCGCAATTTCGCCGTCCACGCCATCCACGATGGACGCGATCTGGAACAGTACCGCACCCGCCACCAACCCGCCCGGTCCGCCTGCCACCAGACACAGCGCCATGACGATACCGATGGCACCGGCCGCTATTGTTGCGTGAACGGGGCGAATGGCAGGAAAGCGCAGCACTATGCGGCTGATGGCGCGCGATACGGGCCGGTTGATCCACCGTGAAACGATCCCGTCCGTGGGTTTGGCCGTAGCCATGATTACAGCCCCGGCCGCACGGTGCAGCCGGTCGAACGCGGCATCTGCGGCTGGAACGGCGGGCCGCGGCGCAGCAACCGGATTGCCGCAATATGCCTGCAGCGATGCCGCCGATGGGCAGTCTTCGCCCACGAACACGGCCCCGCCGCCGATTACAGGCTCACCCGTTTGGGTATCGCCCGGAAGCCGGACGGTCAGATCGCCGCGCAGGCGCTCCATTTCGCTACGGCACAGCGTGCTGGGCACCCATCCACCGGGCACGAGGATAGTGACGGCCGAAAGGTCCATCCCCGCCTGCGACGCAATTTGCGCTTCTGCCACATTGCGGGCGGCCGCGGGAATGCCGGCCACCGGACAATTCGCGGTTTGCGACGAAGCGAACAGGAAAGTAATCGCGCCCAGACCAGCCGCCTATTGTTGGATCGGTGCCAAACGCGGCCTATCCTTTCGCGTCAGCGCCCTATAGGAACGCAGCGATCATACGCAAGCGTATCGACAGGAATGGCCAGCGATGACGCGCGGAAGAAGTTCGGACAATCCTGCCCCGCCGCCCCCTGATTGGCCCTCTGATTCGCCCCCCGACTCGTCCGCAAATCTGCGCCCGGCAGAGCTGCAGGACTGGCTGAACCGGGCGATCTACCATCCGCTCGCATGGCGTCTGGCGCATATGTTGCGCGGTGGGCCGGTGACCCCGAACATGGTGTCGCTGGCCGGGGGCGGGGCGGTGCTGATCGCCGCGTGGCTTTATGTAAAAGACGGCGGTGTTGTCTTTACCCTGGCGGCGCTGCTGTCGCACATGGTGTGGCACATATTGGACGGGGCCGATGGCGATCTGGCGCGGTTGCAAGGCACGGCCAGCCGCTTCGGTGAAATGGTGGACGGGTTATGCGACTACACCGCACATATCGTTCTTTATATCGTGCTGGGCATCATGCTGGCGGATTTGTGGGGGCCGATGGCCTGGATATTGACGCTTGGTGCCGGGGCCAGCCGGATCGTGCAGGCAAATTTTTACGAAACCCTGCGGCGCCAGTATCAGCACTGGGTTTTCGGCACGGCATGGCTGCGCGTATCGCCGGCGGAACCGGCGGGCGTGCTGGAAGGGTTGGCAAAACTCTATCTGCGGATGGGGGCGATGTTGGGCCGAAATGCGGAACCGGTCGACCGATGGTTCGCGGCGAACGGGCCGCAGGCCGACCGGTTGCGCGCGCAACGCACACGGATCGCTGCCGAATATGCGCCAGTGTTACTGCATTTACCGTTGCTTGGCGCAAATTATCGCACGCTGGCGCTGGGCGCATCGATGCTGGCCGGAACGCCGACGTATTACTTCCTTTTCGAAACGGTGGTTCTCAACATTCTGCTATGGCGCATGGTGCGGCGCAGCAGGGCCGCGATCGGGCGGATCGCGGATGGGTTGCCGACCGATGGAGATCTAGGGCGATAATCCCAGAACACGGCGATAGATCGCGATATTGGCCGCGGCAAAATCCGACCAGCGCAGTTCTTTTGCTCGCTTGATACCCGCTTCCGCCATACCCTTGGCCATGTTCTTGGCCGCCGCGCTATTGCCAACGACCGCGCGCAAGGCGGCTGCGCCAGCGGCCACATCCATGGGATCGATCAGCCGTGCCGCGCCATCCGCCACTTCCGGCATGGCGGAACGATCGCTGGTGATGACGGGACAACCGCACGCCATCGCCTCTGCCACCGGATTGCCGAACCCTTCACACAAGGATGGATGCAGCAGCGCCGCCGCCGCGCTGTAAAGCTGGATGAGTGTGGTGCGGTCCAGGGCCGGCATGATATGCAGTCGGTCCGCTATCCCCAGACGCCGGGCCAGTGCGGCAAGCCGCCTTGCGCCAGGCCCCTGCCGCTGGACGAGCACCAGATCGATATCGCCCATCGATCCGAAAGCGGCGGCGAACATCCGTATGGCGCCTTCGTGGTTCTTGTATGGCTTATATTGGCCCACCGTAAGCACAAAACGGCGGTGCTTCGCGATGCCGATCCGGGACAGGGCCGCGTCGTCGCGCAGCGCAGGCGCGAACTCCCCCGACACCCCCGGCCCGGTGATGGATATACGGCCGGCAATATCGGGAGCAATATCGGGGATTGCCCGTTCCGCATGATGGATTATCGCTTCGCGTGTGGCCATGCTGATTGCGGCAATGGCGAATGAATTTCGCAAGGCGTGCGCAATGCCGCTGCGATAGAACACCCGTTCGACATGACCGGACCAGCGATTGCTGCACCATTGCGGATGGGTCACCCACATCATGTCGTGCACGGTTGTAACCGCCGGTATCGGCAGGCCTACCGGCAGAATGTTGGACGGCGCATGAAAGACATCCGCGGCGGACAGATCGGCCAGTTTCGGCAACCAAAATTGCGATAGCGGCCCGTTCGGCGCGTATGGGACGACCGTTTCATGAACATTGGGCGCATCGCTCAACCGCCCGACATGAGCGGGGTGGCGCAGCAACAGGAATTGCAAATCGGGTGCCAGCACCGGTACGTGTTCGATCAATGCATGGACCAGTTCGCCGATACCGCTCGGCCGGCCGTTGCAGTAACGGCAATCGATGCAAATCGTCGGCAACTTCCCCTCTCCCATCGCACGCGAAACCGCTCTAAGCGGCGCACCCCCGCTACGGCGCTGTTGCCGACTTTCCGTATGAAAGGCCAGCAATCGTATTTTTTGTCGCCAGGCCGGGCCGACCTGCTTGTTGGACCGTGCCGCGACGTTTACACACGCATTGTCGGCCTGAAAAAGCCGTTGTTTATCAATGTTGCTGCCGGGCGGCGCTGGTGTGTAAGTTGCGGATTGGTGCAACCCTTCCACCCGTCTGTGCGAAAGAAAGGTCCGTCAGTCCATGTCGCCAGTCCGGGTTGCGATTATCGGTATCGGCAATTGCGCCAGCGCCCTGGTTCAGGGGGCGGCGCATTACCGTGCGACCGGGGCGGATGCCGGGCTCATCATTCCGGAAATCGGCGGGCTGGGCGCGGGCGATGTGGCTTTCGTGCTGGGCGTCGATGTGGATGCGCGCAAGGTGGGGCTGGACATTGCGGATGCGATTTTTGCCGCACCCAACAACACCACCGTCTTTCATCCCGACCTTCAAGCCACGGGCGCGAAAGTCATCCAGGGCGCAGTGCTGGATGGAGTGGCGGATCATATGACCGGAGTAGGCGAACGCGGGTTTGTCCTGTCCGATGCGCCGGATGCAGAGCAGGCGGATATCGTGGCGGCGTTGAAGGCCGCACGCGTGCAGATCATGGTGAATTTCCTGCCGGTAGGGTCGCAGCGCGCGACCGAATTCTACATGGAATGCGCATTGGAAGCGGGCGTGGGCGTGGTCAATTGCATCCCCGTCTTCATCGCCAGCGATCCTGAATGGGAAGCCCGTTTTCGCGAACGCGGCCTGCCCATCGTGGGGGACGATATCAAGGCGCAGGTGGGAGCCACGATCGTGCACCGTACATTGTCCAATCTGTTTTCCATGCGCGGCGCGGGGGTGGAACGCACGTATCAGCTCAACACCGGCGGCAATACGGATTTCATGAACATGCTGGACCGGCAGCGTCTGTCATCCAAGAAAACTTCCAAGACAGAAGCGGTCCAGGCAGCGCTGGCGCAGCGGCTGGAA
Source organism: uncultured Alphaproteobacteria bacterium (assembly GCA_963803585.1). Taxonomy (GTDB): domain Bacteria; phylum Pseudomonadota; class Alphaproteobacteria; order Sphingomonadales; family Sphingomonadaceae; genus Pontixanthobacter. Next base: position 188,298 of record CAWDNB010000002.1, read on the forward strand.
GATGACGATATCCTGATCGGCCCGTCGGAATATGTGCCGTGGCAAAAAGACAACAAGGTGTGTTTCCTGCGGATCGAAGGGTCGCAGTGGGGCGGGGTTCCGGTGCATCTGGAAATGCGCCTGTCGGTAGAGGACAGCCCCAATGCCGCCGCGTGCGTGATGGATGCGCTGCGCTGCTGCAAACTGGCGCTGGACCGCGGCGAAGGCGGCGCGCTTACCATCCCGTCCGCCTGTTATTGCAAACATCCGCCGCAGCAGATGAACGACGATGCAGCGGCGCATATGCTGGAAGAATATCTCGGCGCCGACGATGATGACGGTGAAGCCGGTGACACGCGCGAAAGCTCAGATGTTGGGGGGATGTCGGCGGGGATATCAGGGGATGTCGGCTCCCAATGACTGAGGCACCGATAACTGAGGCAATGATCCTCGCGGCGGGCTTCGGCAGCCGGCTTCAGCAGTGTGTTCGAACCCAAGCCGCTTGCGCCCGTCTGCGGCTCTGCCTCTGCTGGAAATCGGCATCCGGCAGGTGGCCCGATGCGGTATTCGGCGGATCGTGGTGGTGACCGGCCATCGGGCGGACGCGGTCGAAGCGGCCTTGCCTGCAATCGCACGCGCAGCCGGCGTGGATGTGGAGGCGGTGCGGTGCGGCGACTGGTCGCAGCCCAACGGACATTCGGTGCTGGCCGGCGCAGCGCGGATGGAAGGCCCCTATCTGCTGGTCATGGCCGATCATATTTTCGCGTTTTCCATCCTGCAGGGACTGATGGCGGATCGGCCATCCGATGTCGGCGTTACGCTGGCCGTGGATCGTCGCACCGATCACCCGCTGCTCGATCCCGACGATGCGACCTGGGTCCGCCTGAATATGGACGGCCGGATCGAAGCCATCGGCAAACATATCGAAACGCGCGACGCCGTCGATTGCGGCGCGTTCCTGGCCACCGGCGAACTGGCAGATGCCATTCGCGCCGCCGTGGCTGCAGGCCGTCCGGGCAGCCTTTCGGACGGTATGCAATGGCTCGCCGATCGCGGCCGCGCAGCGACGATGGATATCGGCGATGTCTGGTGGCTGGATGTGGACGATGCCCGTTCGCACGCACAGGCTCAGCTTTGCGTGAGGGAGGAACTGCCCGAATTGTTCGCGGCGGTATCGTAATGGTTCACCCGCAGCCTTTCCTGCTCGATGTGACGCGGTTGGTTGCGCGCAGCTGGACCGGGCGCCAACCCACCGGCATAGACCGTGTGTGCTTTGCCTATCTCGACAATTTCGCCACCCGATCGCTGGCAGTGTTGCAGCATCGCGGCGTGTTCCGCGTGCTGAACGAAGCGGATACGCGGCACCTGTTTATATTGCTGCGATCTACCGTTCGCGCCGTTCGCACGAAAATAGCGGGCTTTGTAATGAAGGCACTGGCCCGGGCGCGGCGCCGTTTCGACGGGGACGGTGCGTTCTACATCAATGTCAGTCACACCGATTTCGATCTGCCCAGCCATGGGACATGGATTGCGCAGTGCCGTTTGCGCGCGATCTATCTGCTGCATGATCTCATTCCCATTACGCACCCGCAATTCTGCAGCGACCGCGCCGTTTCGCGCCATTACGGGCGAGTGGTTTCAGCGCTCGAAAATGCGGCCGGCATCATCGTCAATTCGCAGGCCACCGCGCACGATCTCGCGCAATTCGCGAACAGACCCCAATTCGCAAACGGGCACGCACTGCCGCTTCCCCCGGTGCTGGCCGCGCATCTCGCCCGCAGCGATCTGCGCGCGCTGCAGCGCGGAACCTCGCGCCGCCGCAGCGCCAGCCTGCCGGACCGCCCTTATTTCATCAGCATCGGCACAATCGAACCGCGCAAGAATTACTCACTGCTGTTCGATGTCTGGCGCGCACTGATGGAAAAATTGGGCGACGACACGCCAGGGTTGATCATCGTCGGCCAGACCAACCGGCATTCTGCGGACATTCTGCAACCGTTGGCCGACGATCCCGGCCTGAGCCGGCATATCACTGTAGAAACCGACTGCCCCGAAGCGCGACTGGCCGCGCTGGTGGCCGGTGCGAATGCCCTGTTGCTGCCAAGCTTCGCCGAAGGCTTCGGCATTCCGCTGATCGAAGCGCTCGGTCTCGGCACGCCGGTCATCGCCAGCGATCTGCCGTGTCTGCGCGAAACAGGGCAGAACATTGCGACCTTTGTCGACCCTGCAAACCGCGATGCATGGACCGCCATGGTTGCCGATTTTATCGATAATGGCGGGGAACGGCAGCGGCAGCTGCGGATGATGCCGACATTCCGCGAATTCAGCTGGAACGATCATTTCGCGTCCGTGGAAAGCTGGCTTGGTGGATTGGATGCAGCCGGTACCGCCACTGCGGCAGTGTATTCGCAAACGGGCACCCGGGCGCGCACCCAGTCGCACTTTCAAAAACAGTGGGCAGCCGCGTGATGCCGGGCGTGAACGACCGGCTGGACGGCCCGTCCTATTCCGGACCCACCACTGCAAGGTCGCGCGTCCGTGCGCGTTTCGCCTTCGTCAATCCGCTTTTCATCCTGTCGGTCGTCATTCCGACCATCATTGCCATCGTGTATTTCGGCTTCCTTGCCAGCGACGTCTATATTTCGGAATCGCGCTTCGTCGTGCGCAGCCCGGCCAAGGCGAATGTATCGCCGCTGGGGGCCGTTCTGGGCACCAGCATCGGTGGCTCCAGCGATGAAAGCAATGCGGTGGGGGAATATCTCCAGTCGCGGCGGGCGCTGGATGAAATCAACGAAGACGGGCTGGTCACCCGCGCCTACACCGCGCCGCGCCTGTTCTGGGCGGACCGGTTCGGCGGTATTTTCGGGACCAGCAACGAACAGTTCTACGAATATTTCCAGAACAAGCTGGTGATCGAACAGGGGGCGACCACGCAGGTCACGCGGTTGACCGTGCGCGCCTATTCCGCCGGCGACGCACAGACGATCAATGCCCGGTTGCTCGAACAGTCGGAAGCGCTGGTCAATTCCCTGTCGCAGCGCGCCCGCGCCGACGCGATCGAACAGGCGGCCGGGGAAGCAGACAAAGCGCAGACCGCCGCCCGCGATGCTGCACGGCAACTGGCGCAGTTCCGCGACCGGGAAAGGATCATCGATCCCGCGCAGCAGGCTACGGCGCGGTTGCAGATGATTTCCAAATTGCAGGACGAACTGATCGCCTCGCGCACGCAATTGCGGCAATTGCAGACCTACACCCCGCGCGCATCGCAAATCCCGTTCCTGCGTACGCAAATCGCCGCATTGCAACGCGAAGTGGACGAACAGATGGCGCAGATTGCGGGCGGGCGCGGGTCGTTGTCGGCAGCCACGGCGCGCTATCAGGAACTGGAGCTAAGCTCGCAATTTGCGGAAAAGCAGTTCGGCATCGCGCTTGCATCCCTGCAGGAAGCGCAGGCCGAGGCACGGCGCAAACAGGCCTATGTCGATCGGATCGCCAATCCCAGTCTGCCCGACTATGCCAGTGAACCGCGCCGTATCCGCGCGATCATCGCCACATTCATTTTCGGGCTGCTGATCTGGGGCGTGCTGACCATGCTGCTGGTCGGCGTGCGGGAACACCGCGAATAATGGCCGCCCCCCCATCCATCACGGCGCACCCGTCGCTTGGCGAAAGCGGGGCGATACAGGGGCGGGTGATCGGGGCCCTGCTGGTGCGTGAAATGCTGACCCGGTTCGGGCGGCACAATATCGGTTTCCTGTGGCTGTTCGTCGAACCGATGCTGTTTACGCTGGGGGTCACGGCGCTGTGGACGGCGACCAAATCCGCGCATGGCAGCGATCTGCCGATCGTGGCGTTCGCGCTTACCGGCTATTCCAGCGTGCTGTTATGGCGCAACATGCCCGGCCGCTGCATCGGTGCATTATGGGCCAATCTGGCGCTGCTCTATCACCGCAATATCAAGGTGATGGATATCTATATCGCCCGGCTGCTGCTGGAATTTGGCGGGGCGACCATATCCTTCATCGTGCTGGCAGCCGTGTTCATCACCATCGACTGGATGGCGGTGCCCGAAGATTTCCTGCAGGTGGTCGGCGGATGGATGCTGCTGGCCTGGTTCGGCGCAGCGCTGGCGATCACACTGGGCGCGATGTCGCATCACAACGAATTGGTCGACAAGCTGTGGCATCCGTTTTCCTACCTGCTGTTCCCCTTGTCCGGCGCGGCTTTCATGGTGTCGGCATTACCGCAGTTCGCGCAGGAGATCGTGTTGTATATCCCGATGGTGCACGGGGTGGAGATGGTGCGCGAAGGATTCTTCGGATCGCGCGCCAATGCGATCTACGATGCATCCTACCTTGTCTCGGTCAATCTGGTGTTGAGCGTGATCGCGCTGATGCTGGTGCGGCGCCTGTCGCGCACAGTGGTGCCGGAATGAACATTTCGGTTCGTCATCTGCGCAAGACCTATCCCACCCGGTTCGGCGAAAAGCTGGTGCTGGACGATGTCAATTTCGACCTGGCGATGGGGGAACGGATGGGTATTCTGGGCCGCAATGGCGCGGGCAAATCCACCATGGTGCGGTTGATCAGCGGGGCGGAAAAACCCACTTCCGGTTCTATCACGCGCGCCATGTCGGTATCCTGGCCGCTGGCATTTGGCGGAGCGTTTCAACCCAACCTGACCGGCATCGACAATATCCGTTTCATTACCAACATCTATGCGCAGGATTTTGCGCGCAATCTGGCCTTCGTGGAAGATTTTGCCGAACTTGGCCCCTATCTGCGCGAACCGGTGCGGACCTATTCGTCCGGTATGCGCGCCCGGCTGGCTTTTGCCATATCGATGATTATCGAATTCGATTGTTTCCTGATCGACGAGATCGGCGCGGTAGGCGATGCGCGGTTTCACGAACGCTGCAATTACGAATTGTTCGACAAGCGCGGCGACCGGGCGATGATCCTGATTTCGCACGATGCCGCCTATATCCGCGAACATTGCACGCGGTTCGCCGTACTGCACGATGCCCGGCTTGCCCTGTTCGACGATTTCGATGCGGCTTACGGCAATTTCCGGGATGTTATCGGGCTGGCACCGGTGGCGGACCAAAGGGGGGAGGGGGCGGCGCAGGCATACCTTCCTTCGGACCGGGGCAAGCTCGTCCAGATGGCGCAGATCGAGGCGATGCGCGATTCATCCTTCAAGCTACTGGTGCAGGATGGGGACCGGTACCGTGATGCGCAGGAATGGCGCGCAGCGGGGAGGGCCTATGACGCGGCGCTCAAACTCTATCCGTTCGAGCGGTCCTATTGGGTGCAGGCGGGCCACGCGGCGAAGGAGGGCGGACAATTCGCGCGCGCCGAAATTGCCTATCGTACGGCGCTGGCCCATGGCGAACCGATGCGCGACGTGCGTGAACACCTGGCCTTTGCCATCGCGCGCCAGAACGATGGCAGCAGCGGTGGCGACAACAGCAGGATTGCCGCACCGATCCACGAATATGCGCCCGGCCTTGCACCGGCACAATTGCCCGGCGCAGCGGATGCCGATCTGTTTGCGCGGGCGCTGTGGCTCACGCATACTGTTCCGGACAGCGAAATTCTTTCGCTATTGCAATGCCACCCGACCTGCGACGGATTGATGGCGGCGATGATCGGCGATGCGCGTTTCATGCGCGCACATGGCTCTTGGGCCGGTCAGCCTTGGTCCGCCAGAACCACCAGCAGCACCACCAGCAGCAACACCAGCACTGGCACTGGCACCGGCACCAGCACTCGCAGCACGCACCCCGACTGGATACGCGATTTCGCATGTATCACGCTTCCATCCAAACGCGGTGCAAAGGCTGAAGGGGCATTGCGTGACATCGCCAGCGAGCGCGATGTGCTGCCCGCCGTAATCGCTGCCGGGGGGCTGGCCGATTGGCCGCTGACCATAGCCGCGCTGGAGGCAGCATCACGCCCGGCGCGCCGCGCCGCAACCGCCCGCTGACCCGATCCCGACGAACCACGAAAGCCGCTTCACCTACCATGTCCAAAATATTGATCGACGGTTACAATCTGGGATTGCGCAAGGGAACGGGCGTTGCGACCTATGCCCGCAATCTCAGCTATGAATTATCCAATCTCGATCATTCGGTATCGGTGCTGTATGGCAATCGCGGCGGTACCCAGCGTGATGAATTGCTGCGGGAAATCGCCTTTTTCGACGAGGACGACCAGCCGCGTGCCCGCGCCCTGGAACTGGGCGAACAGGCCTATCACACCCTTGTCGGTCCGCTGGGCCACCGGGCGAAACAGGTGCCGATCAGCGGCCGGGTGATTTCCCGCGCTTACGATGCGCGTATGCCGCGATATGACACATTGTATAATGCGCCCAGCCTGTTTCGCCGGTCGCAGGATGCGTTCAAACTTTGGGGGCGCCCGTCGCCGGTGGCGATGCCGGACCATCACGATCTGGTGCACTGGACCTATCCCGTCCCCCTGTCCGTGAAAGGCGCGCCCAACATCTACACGCTGCACGATGTGGTTCCGCTGCGCCTTCCCTATACTACGCTGGACAACAAGAAGCGGTATCTGAAGCTGTTGAAACAGCTGGACGCAAGGGCGGAACATTTCATCACCGTGTCGGAATGTTCCAAGCGCGATCTGGTGGATGTGGTCGGCATCGCGCCCGAACGGATAACCAACACGTACCAGTCGGTCGATATTCCCGCCAAATATCGCGACAAGCCCGAAGAACAGGTCGCCCGCGAGGTCGAAGGGGCGACAGGCGTGGGCTACAAGGACTATTTCCTGTTCTGGGGCAGTCTGGAACCAAAGAAGAATATCGGCCGGATGATCGAAGCCTATCTGGCCGCGCGGGTCGATGCGCCGCTGGTCATCGTGGGTGCGCAGGCCTGGAAAACGGAAGAGGAACTGCGCCTGCTGAACGATGAAAACATCCGCTTCCTGCGGGTCGACGACCGCGATATCCGCACGCGCAAACGGGTGGTCCAGCTGCGCTACGCACCGTTCAGCCTGTTGGTCAGCCTGATCCGCGGGGCGAAAGCGGCGTTGTTCCCATCGCTGTATGAAGGGTTCGGCCTGCCCGCGCTGGAAGCGATGCTGCTCGGCACCCCAGTCATCTGTTCCAACACATCGTCCCTGCCCGAAGTTGCGGGCGATGCTGCATTGATGGTCGACCCATATGACGTGTCCGCCATCACCGCCGCTATCCGCGCCATGGATGCCGATGCCGATTTGCGCAGCGATCATGCGCAGCGCGGGCTGGCACAGGCGGCGCTTTATTCACCCGCCATCTATCGGCGTCGGTTAAAGGAAACCTATGACCGGCTCATCTGATTTTTCGCGGCGTACTGCGGCAAGGGGTGCTGCGGCCACGCGTGCAGCGGCCAAGTGCGGGACGGCAATTGCCGGCTGCGTTTTGCTGGCAGCCTGTTCTTCGCTCGGCGGGGCGGGACCGTCCGGTTCGGACATCCGGAATATCGGCAGCGCATCCTATGCCGATAGCGGGATCAAGATCGTCGATCTCGACAATCCGGCGCTGGTGCGGATTGCAGCCCATCGACAGGCGGACAGTTTTGCCGAAACTTTCGGAGACGGCGCGCCAGGCGAATCGCCGGTCGGCATCGGCGATATCGTCGATGTGACCATCTGGGAAGCGCCGCCGGCGGTACTGTTCGGCGCGACCGGCGCCAATGCCGTGCTGGCCGCGAACACCAATGCGGGATCGGGTCTGGCCGTCGCGCAAAGCGCCTCCATCCCGCAACAAAGTGTCGGCGCCGATGGCACCATCGCCGTACCGTTCGCCGGCGCCATTCCGGTCGCAGGCCGCAGTACCGGCGAAATCGAACGCCTGATCGTCGGGCGGCTGCGCGGCAAGGCGCATGATCCGCAGGCCATCGTACGGCTGGTGCGGAACGAAGCCAGCAATGTCACCGTGATCGGCGCGGTCGCCAACAGCCGCCGCGTTCCCTTGGGCGCGGTGGGGGAACGGGTTCTGGACGCGCTGGCGGCAGCGGGCGGCCCGCGGGAGGATGTGGACAAGACCACGATCCAGATTGCCCGCGGCGGCAATGCGGTGGTGATGCCGCTGGAACAGGTGGTGCGCGATCCGCGGCAGAACATCCGCCTGCTGGCGCGCGATGTCGTTACCGTGTTCCACCAGCCTTTCAGCTTCACCGCTTTGGGTGCGGTGAACCGCAATGCCGAAATTCCGTTCGAGGGGGGCGGCATCACTTTGGCGCAGGCGCTGGGGCGCGTGGGCGGATTGCGGGACGACCGGGCCGACATACGCGGCGTGTTCGTATTCCGCATGGAACAGCCCGCCGCGCTCGATCCCGCCATAGCCGCGGATGCGCGAATGACGGCGAACGGTCTGATCCCGGTGATCTACCGGCTGAACCTGTCCGATCCTGCCAGCATATTCGCGGCACGCGATTTTCGGATAGAGGACGGGGATGTGCTGTATATCTCTACCGCGCCGGGCGCCGATCTCCAGCGGTTTATCTCTACGCTTTCGGGCGCGGCATTTTCGGTCATCGGTCTGGGCAATGCGCTGGATCCCGCCGACTGACGTTCCGCCCTGTCTGTCACCCGAACGAACGGCAACAGTATTGTTGCTGGCATAACGCCCTGTTTATTCAGTAAGTATGCAGGTTGGCGGTCCTATCGATGTGGACTGCGCGGGCTTGCGAATATATCCAGTGACGGGTAACTTTGCGCAGCTTGGGGTTTTCAATGGCGGAAGCGAACAATGGCGAATTTTATCGGGATGGCGGCCTTTTGCGCAGTGATCCTGTCCAGTCAGGCAGGCTGCGTGACCAATAATACGGTCCGCGACTGCAGCGTATCGGGCGCGAAATATGTTTCGTCGTCTTCGTCGTCTTCGGCGGCGGCAACGGATGCGGAAATATGCGCGCGTTTCGTGAAGACGCTGAACGCGGCCATGGCGGAAGGCGGAAACGCGGATATGATCGGCGAGATGGCGATTGCCATCGAAGTTACGCAGCGCGGATCGGCCATAGCCCGCCTGCAGACGCCGGGGGCGGACGATTATCCGGACATTGCGGTGGATGTCATGGACCGGGCGCTGGATCAGGACGATCTCGATCGGCTGGCCCGCGACGTCGCGCAGATGTTAACAAGTCGGTAGTGGACCGGGCATAAACGATACGTGATAATGCGGCCGGGGGCAGCGTTTATAGCAGATGGGTGATGGAACGATGGTAATGATGCAGACGATTTCGCCGGAACGGATTTATCCTGCACTGGAATTGGGTGCGAACGGATTTCCTTCCGACGCGCTGCCTGCAGACGGGCTTCTTCCTGAAGATATCGACATCCTGGCGAAGAACCCATTTCACATGGATGGATGCGGCTGCACATCGTGTCATATGCATGATGATGACGACAAGGATTACCAGCCCGGCACCGACGCTGTTTTTTCCATCGACAATATCGCCGGGGATATCACCACCACCGGTCGCCTCACCCCGGGTAGTTCGGTCACCAGCGCGATCGACACCGGGAACGACAGCGATTACTTTCGTATCTCGCTGGTCGCGGGCGAAACCTATACATTCAGCACATATCTTTCTGGCGGCGGCCTGTCCGACAGTATTCTGACACTGCGCAACGCGGCTGGCGGCGTCATCGCGCAGAACGACGATGCGAATACCGACGCCAGACTGCTCTATTCGGAAATCATCTACACCGCGACCACCACGGGCACGTTCTATCTGGATGTGACCAGCTATGGCGGGGCGACGGGGCAGTATTTTCTGTCCAGTTCGCGCCCGGTTGCCGATAATGCACTCGGTTCTACGGCCACCTCGGCGACGCTGGCTCTCGATGGTGCGCCGATTTCCGGCAATCTCGATCAGACCGGAGACAGGGACTGGTATCGCGTTACGTTGCAGGCCGGTGAATCCTATGAATTCGTGACCAGTTCGCCCGATGCCGGTGGCGCCACGGATACCACGCTGACTTTGCGTGACGGGTCGGGCGGTGTTCTGGCATTCAACGATGATTTTTCCGGCGTATCCTCGCGCATCCGGTTCACGGCCACGACCAGCGGAACCTATTTCATCGATGTCGGCGGTTGGACGGACAGCGAAACCGGTACGTATCAGCTCACCGGCGGGATCGCCGAGCCGTTGCGCGAATTCACCAATGATGAAATCGCCGATCAGCTGATCAACGGGTATTGGGGCGGCGCGTTTCGTTCGTTCGATGTGGGCCCGGGTGGCAGCCTGACCGTGAATGTGACGGGGCTGACCAGCGACGGACAGTTTCTGGCGCGCGAGGCTTTGAACCTGTGGTCCGATGTTCTGGGCGTGACTTTCAATGAAGTTACGCTGGGTGGGCAGATCGTGTTCGACGATACGGGGGATGGCGCATTTGCCACTTCGTCCAGAAGCGGCAATGTCATCACCAGCGCGAATGTGAACGTATCGACCGACTGGCTGGCCACTTCCGGCACCACGCTCGATAGCTATTCGTTCCAGACCTTTATTCACGAAATCGGCCATGCACTGGGTCTGGGGCATGGCGGGAATTACAACACTGCCGCCGACTATGCGCAGGACGCCAATTATATCAACGATGCGTGGTCGACCACGGTCATGTCCTATTTCGATCAGCGCGAAAACACGTTCTTCAGCAATCAGGGGTTCACGCGTGCATTCGCGATTTCCCCGCGCACGGCCGATATCGTCGCGATTCAGCAGCTTTACGGCGTCGCCAACACCACCCGCACGGGTGACGATGTGTATGGCGTGGGCAACACGACCGGCCGCGATGTCTTCGGCGTGGGCGCCAATGTTTCGACCAATAGCGGTACGCTGCTGTCGTTCACCATCATCGACCATGGCGGCAACGACACGCTCGATTATTCCAGCTTCGGCAACGTCCAGCGCATCGATCTGAACGCGGAAACTTTTTCCAGTGTCGGCGGTGCCACCGGCAATATGAGCATTGCGCGCGGAACGGTGATCGAAAATGCGATCGGGGGCCGCGGCGCGGACGAACTTATCGGAAATTCCGCCAGCAACCGGCTGACCGGCGGTCTGGGCGACGATACGATCAATGGTGGCAGCGAAGTGGATACCGCGATCGTTTCCGGGGTCCAGGCGTCTTACAATATCCGCCAGCTATCCACCGGCGTGTTCCGCGTATCCGGCGCCGATGGCAGCGATACGCTGACCAATGTGGAATTTCTGCAGTTCGATGATGGCGTGCTGCGACTGCGGCCCGGCACGGGAGTATCCGTAAATTTCGAAACGACCGACACATCCGTCTATCAGCTGGCGATGAACAATATCCGCGATTTCGATGGCAACACGCTGGGCGGCGATGGCGGTTGGCTGCGCATCGGTGCCGCCGATGTGAACGGCGATGGCGATATCGACCAGATTTTGGTGAATGACGGTATTGCGCGCTTCGCCACAGTCGGCACGGCCGATGATGGTCTGGTCTATTTCAACGATCACAGCTGGGCGGGCGAAGTGCGCGTGGCAGGCATCTATATCGATCCGCTGGTCGCATCGGGAGAGGTAACCGCCGGCAGCGGCAATGACAGCCAGCAGCGTTTCGGCAATGATCTGAGGATCGAGAACATCAACCGCGTGCTGGGTGCCGATGATTATGACGGCGACGGTCTGCAGGAGGTGTATTTCGCGCTGACCGACGGCAGCGCCTATCTTCATGCCTATATGCATGCCGATGGAAACATCCAATACGCCAATTACCAGTCGCAGCAGCAGGTGATCGATTTCCTGACCGCCAACGGTTTCGGCGCGGACACCTATGCCGACTGGTTCGGCAGCAGCCAGAGCGGCGACGATACGCTTAAGGTGGAAGATCTGGCGGGACTGTTCGCGCCCTTAAGCGATAATCAAAGTGTCGAGGGACAGCCGGATAGGTCGGCTGACAATCAGTTGGGCGATTGGGCGGATGTCCAGTTCCCGTCTTTCTTCGCTGAACCGGCCAGCATCCATATGGTGGAAACATTCGCCTAGGCAGCGTGGCAATTCGCTCCGCTGGGTTGGGCAGCGGGCGAAACTCACTTTTTTGGTAGATAACGGACGTTGCTCGCACAATGTCGTGAATGGAAGACCCGACAATGGCAATCAATCCGATCTATATCATCGATAATCGTGCGGCAATTTCGCAAACGACCATCGATCTTCTGCTGGGCGTCGCCAACGAAGCCTTTCGCCTGTGGAGCGAGGCGCTGGCGGGTGACGCGAACCTGACCGTCAGCATTCAGTTGCTGGACCGGACGGAAAGTGGCCGCGCACAGGGCGGTTGGGGCCAAGGCGTGGTGATCGATCAGGTTGACGGGCTCAACGTCATTGCCGGCGCGCCGTCTTACGAATTGCAGACCGGTTTCGATCTTGCGAACGGAACCGCGGATATCGTTCTGCAATTCCAGGCTTCGTATCTTCTCCAAGAACTTTTTCTGGACCCCACACCGGGCGAACGCGGCGATGTTCCCGCAAATTTGACCGACGGGTTGAGCATCCTGTTGCATGAAATCGGCCATGCGCTGGGCTTTATCGGGTATTACGACCCGCTGAGCGACGTGCAGGGAGATTTTGCGACCGCGTTCGACCTGCGGCGGGTGGATATCGGCGGCGCGGATTATTTCGCCGGACCCAATGTCCAGGCCCTGCTCGGTACCGATCTGGAGCTGACGCAGGACAATTACGGGCATTACGGCAACAATTCCGATTTTCCCGGGACCAGCAACGATCCGTTGACCGGTCTTCTGAACGGGGTCGTATTCTATCGTGGCTACACCTACGAAATCGGCGATCTGGATCTGGCTGTTCTGGCAGATACCGGGCTGGGCACCCGACGCGACGATATCCTGGACATTGCCGGTCACGCCTATCTGCGCGGCGGTCTAGGCAACGATCGCATCTACGGCGGCGATATCGTAAACTATCTGTTCGGCGACGAGGGCGACGATCTTATATTCGGTGGCGGCGGCGGAGATTTTCTTTACGGCGGTGCCGGCGCGGATATCATCGATGGCGGCGATGATGTCGATGTCATTTTTGGCGGTCTGGGCAATGACCAGCTGCGCGGCGGAAGCAATGTGGACATTGCCGTGGTGGCAGGAACTTTTGCGTCCTACACGATCACGCAGACCAGCATCGGGGTGTTCCAGATCATCGGCGCCGACGGCACCGATGATCTGGCGGAAATGGAATATCTCCAATTCGACGATCTGACCGTGCGGCTGCTTCCCGGGACTGCCATATCGGTGAATTTCGACACGGCTGATCGGCAGGTTTATCAGGCCGCGATGAACAACATCCGCGATTTCGACGGTAATGCGCTGGGCGGCGATGGCGGTTGGCTGCGCATCGGTGCAGCCGATGTAAACGGCGATGGCGATATCGACCAGATATTGGTCAACAGTGCGATTGGCCGGTTTTCGACCGTGGGTACAGTGGATGGTTCGATGGTCTATTTTGCAGACCATGGATGGGCAGGGGAAACGCGCGTTGCGGGTATCTATGTCGATCCCTTGGTCATTTCCGGCGAAGTGGAAGCCGGTAGCGGCAACGACAGCCAGCAGCGTTTCGGAAACGATCTGAGGATCGAGAACATCAACCGCGTGCTGGGTGCCGATGATTATGACGGCGACGGTTTGCAGGAAGTGTATTTCGCGCTGACCGACGGCAGCGCCTATCTTCATGCCTATATGCATGCCGATGGAAACATCCAATACGCCAATTACCAGTCGCAGCAGCAGGTGATCGATTTCCTGACCGCCAACGGTTTCGGTGCGGACACCTATGCCGACTGGTTCGGCAGCAGCCAGAGCGGCGACGATACGCTTAAGGTGGAAGATCTGATGGGACTGTTCGCTCCGGACATTTCGCTACCCGAAGCGGTATGGGACAATCCCTATATCGAGCCGAATGCGCAGCAATTGCCATCGTTCAACCCGATTGAAACCTTCGCCTGAAGCGGACTAGACCAATGCTGTGCGCGCCTATGTTCCCGCCCATGTTCCCGCCCGTGTTCCTGTCAGCCTGCATTGCCAACATCGCGGCGGGCGCGTAGCATTAGGCTTTCGCCGTGAAGGAGGCCCGCGATAATGTGCGAATGGCGGCCTTCATAAGTGAAGCCCTACGGCCAGAGCAGGTTGCGTTTCGATGATTACCGCATCCTATATTTCGCTTCGAGAAACACTGCGCCCCGCCGCCCGTATGTGGTTAAGGTTCGGTGCGGGTGTATCGGCGATCGCCGTTGCCTCCGGCGCGGCCGGTCTGGCGGCGCAGGATATACCAGACATACCAGACCTACAGGACGCATCCCCCGTCTATGGTCCGCCCGTCCAAATCGCGCCGCAGCGCGGTCTGCCGGCGCCTCCCGCCATTCCGGATGCGCTGGACATGGCGGCCATGCTGGCCGCCGCCACCCACCCGCTGGTGCAGGCGACCGAGGCGGAGTCGCGCGCGCTGGATGCTGAGTTTCGCGGCGCGCGCCGCGGCCGTTTTCCCAGCCTGTCGGTCGAGGCGTTAGCAGCGACATCGGGTTCGTCCTTCGCCGATGAGGACGGTCTGGCGCTGAACGCCACGCTGGAACAGCCCGTCTGGACCGGAGGGCGTATCGGCGGAGCGATAGATCGCGCCCGCGCCAGCCGTGATGCGGGCGAAAACCGGGTGACACAGGCCCGGCGGCGCATCGTCGACAGCGTCATTCGCGCCTATTACGATTATCTGCAGGCGGATGAACGGCTGGATGTGCTGCAGGACAGTTTGCGCCAGCACAATGATCTGCTGGGTTCGATAGAGCGGCGGGTGCGGCAGGAAGTGTCGCCGATGATCGACCTGACGCTGGGCCGGTCGCGCACTGCGCAGGTGGAACTGGACCTGACCTCCGCCCGGGAATTGCGCGAAACCGCGCGGCTGCGGCTGGTGGAACTGACCGGCGGCGCACAGGTAATCCCGGTGCTCCCCCCGGCGGGAACGGACGCTGTTTTGCCACCTGAAGACATCGCTTTGAACGAGGCGCTGACCTGTGACCCCAGCCTGGCCGTACTGACCAATCTGGTCGCGGTGGCCCAGGCACAGCGCGATATTGCCGATGCCCAATTGCTGCCCCAGCTTCTGTTGCAATTGCAGCAAAACGAAATTACCGGCACTCGCGCTGCCGTGGTATTGCGGATGCGTCTCAATAACGGTTTGTCCGAAACGACGGCGATCGAAAGCGCCAATGCCCGTATCCAGCGCGCGGTTGCGGAATTCGCCGAAACCCAGCGCAACCAGCGCGAGGATCTGCGGCGCGAATACATCCAGATCCGCGCTGCCAGCGGGCGCATTGCAGCAGGCACGATCGCAGCGGATGCCGCGGACCGGATAATTGCAAGTTACCAGCGCCAGTTCATTGCCGGGCGGCGCAGCTGGCTGGATGTGATGAACGCGGTGCGCGAAGCGGCTGGCGCGCGGTTGACGCAAAGCGACGCACAGGTGGCCGCCGCACGCGGCACGGCGCGCGTCCTGGCGCTGACCTGCCGCTGGCAACCGGGCGACACGCCCCCGCGACCGGCGCCGCAGATGACCCCGCAGATGACCCCGCAGCTGATACAGCCAATGACACAGCCAATGACCGGTCCAAGCCGATGATGCATGGCGGCGTGGAAAGTGCGATCCGCAATTATGCCCGCGCCACCGGCACGTCGCTGTCGCCGCACTGGAACGATGAATTGCGCGAAGTGGAATTGCCCGACGGGGCGGACGCACTGCCCGCGCTGCTCGAAGCTCTCGCATGGCGGCCCGCGCGCCAGGTGGAAGGGCGACCCCGGCCCGACCAGTTTCCGCTATTGGTGCTGGACCCTCTATCCGGATGGTCGGTGACGCAGCAATGGGACACGGATGACCAGATGGCGCGGATCGGCGATCGTGCGCCGCTGCCCTATCATCCGGAACAGAGGTTTTTCGCGGTCGATCTGCCCGATCCGCTGGCCAGTGTCGATGGCGGGTCCATCGCGGTGTTCTGGCGGGCAATCAAACGGCGCAAGCAGCCGCTCATCATGGCCGGTCTGGCTACGGTCTTCGCCAATCTGCTAACGCTGGCGACTTCGCTATATTCGATGCAGCTATACGACCGGGTCATTCCGCTGGCGAGTTTCGATACGCTGTTCGTGCTGACTTGCGGCGTAGTGTTCGCGCTCGCGCTCGATCTGTGCCTGCGCTCGCTGCGGGCAGTGCTGATCGAGAAGGAAGCGCAGGATATCGATGCGGAGGTAAGCGAATATTTCTTCGCCCGTGCCCAGGCTATCCGCCTGGAAGCGCGGCCATCGGGCATCGGCACGATGGCGGCACAGTTGCGGGGGCAGGAACAGGTGCGGCAGGTGCTGTCTTCGGGATCGCTGTTCATGCTCGCCGATCTGCCCTTTGCTATTTTCTTCATCGTCGTGATCGCCTCCATCGGCGGGCAATTGGCGCTGGTGCCGATCATCAGCCTGCCGGTGGCGCTGATCTTTGCCTTCATCCTGTCGCGCATCATCCGTCAGGGGACCGACCGCGCCCAGGTAAGCGGCAACCGCAAGAACGGGATGCTGGTGGAATCGCTGGATGCGGTGGAAACGGTAAAGGCCAATCGCGGAAACTGGTTCATGATGGGTCGCTGGAACCGTCTGGTGCGCGAAATCCATCATTACGATATGCCGGTGCGCAAGGCATCGGCAGTGGCGGGCACGCTGTTTTCATCGTTGCAGCAGGTGGCCTATGTCGCGGTAATGGGCTGGGGTGCATATCTGGCGGCGACAGGCCAGATCACGACTGGCGCGCTGCTGGCCTGTTCGATTATTTCCGGACGGATCAACGGCCCGCTGGTGGCGCAATTGCCTAGCCTGATCGTGCAATGGGGCTATGCCCGATCGTCCCTTACCGCGCTGGATGCAATCATGAAGCTGCCGATCGATCCCGCCAGCGGTGCAGGCGCATTGCGCCCCGAAACGATCCGCGGTGGGTATGCGATAAAGGGTGCGACTTTTGCCTATGCCAATGCACAGGGCCCATCGCTGGAGATCGAGACACTGGCCATCGAACCGGGCGAACGCGTGGCCATTATCGGCGGGATCGGATCGGGCAAATCGACGCTGCTGAAACTGCTGTCCGGTCTGTATTCGCCGCAGCAGGGCAGCGTGCTGCTGGGCGGGCTCGATCTTGGCCAGGTGGCGGAGGATATTGCGCGGCGTCACATCGGTTATGTCGCGCAGGACGCGCGGCTTCTGAACGGCAATCTGCGCGACAATCTGGCGATGGGGCTGGGCGATGTCACCGATGCCGATATCATGGCGGTGGCGCAGGAAACCAAGCTGGACGGGATGATTGCAGCGCGGCAGGAAGGGCTGTCCCTGCCTATTCAGGAGGGCGGACGCGGCCTGTCCGGCGGGCAGCGCAGCCTGGTTCTGATCAACCGCCTGCTATTGTCCCGGCCCAGCATCTGGCTGCTGGACGAACCTACCGCATCGCTGGACCAGACCACCGAAGCTGCCGCTCTGGATGCGATTGCCGCGCGCCTCGGCCCCGAAACGATCATGGTGATGACTACGCATAAATTGCCTTTGCTCAACCGGTTCGATCGGGTGCTGGTCATGGCAGGCGGACAGATCGTGCGCGACGGACCCACGGCTGAAGTCCTGCGCGAAATGATGCCCAAATCCGCCTTGGGGGGTAAGGGACCGGATGCGGGGCCACCGGCGGGAACGGTCACCAGCACGATCAGGGGAAGACAAGCATGACAGCCCGGTTTCTGCGCCCCGCCCACTGGATCATCATCGTCATCTGCGCTGCGCTGGTGGGGTTCATCATGTGGGCGCAATGGGCCGAACTGGATCAGGTCACCCGTGCGCCGGGCAAGGTGGTGACATTCGATCGCATCCAGGTGGTGCAGAGCGAGGAAGGGGGTGCCATCAGCAAGATCCTGGTTCGCGAAGGGGACCGCGTAACCGCCGGGCAACCGCTGGTGGAACTCGATACGGTGCAGCTGGATGCCGGCGCTCAGGAAGTAAGCGCACGGGTTGCCGCGCTGCGCAGTCGGATGGCGCGGATCGATGCGGAATTGTTCAACAAACCGCTGGTTTTTCCCGCCGGTCTTGCAAATTACCCGGAATTCACTGCCAATCAACGGCAGCTTTTCGCACGGCGACAGGCCGCATTGAGCGCGGAACTGCGCAGTCTGGAAGCGACCGCCGGTTTGCAGCAGCAGGAACTGAACCTCAACCTGCCGCTGGTCGATACGGGTGATGTTGCACGGTCCGAAATCATCCGAATGCGGCGCGAAATCGTGGAAACCCGGGGACGCATTTCCAATATCCGCGCGCAATATGTCCGCGATCTGCAGACGGAATTTGCGGATACGGAGGAAGAGCTGGCGGCATCGACTCAGGTACTCACCCAGCGCGAGGACAGTCTGCGCGCCGCCGTGCTGGTCGCCCCGGCTGACGGAATCGTCAAGAATGTGCGCCTGACGACGCTGGGCGGAATATTGCGGCCGGGCGACGAAGTGTTGCAGATTGTGCCGACCGGACAGAGACTGATCGTGGAAGCCAAAGTGCCACCGCGCGATATCGCCTTCGTCACCATCGGCCAGAAAGCGCGGGTGAATTTCGATGCGTTCGACAATTCCATCTATGGTTCCGGCGAAGGACGGGTGGTCTATATCAGCCCCGACACCTTGTCCGAAGAAGGGCCGGATGGTTCGGCCAGCACCTATTACCGCGTCAATCTGGAAGTCGACACCAGAGGCATGCAGTCGCGTTTTGCGGATGAAGGCGTGGAATTGCAACCGGGAATGACGGCCACCGCGGAAATTCTGACCGGCGCGCAGACGGTGTGGGAATATCTGACCAAACCGATCACCAAAACGACGCGGCAATCCCTTCAGGAACGCTAGTCGGGCGTGATTTTCAAAACGCGTGGCTGATCGCGATATTCAGCCGCGGCGATTGGTCCGCTGTATCGAAACGCGGGCCGGTCAGCGGTATCGCCAGTTCCACGTCCAGATCGAGATCGCGGGTCACGTCGGTTCGGATACCGCCACCCGCGCTCGCCAGCGATCCACCGCTACGGCCGCCGTTTATATTCGAGACCACCCCGCCATCGGCATAGCCATAAAACTGCATCCGCCGCACCAGTCCCAGCGCCTCTTCCCAATCGTAACGCAGTTCACCGGAACCCATTACCCCTTCGTCACCCGTGCGTTCGCTGAAATTGTAGCCGCGCACGAAACGCGGGCCGCCAAGGCCGATGTCCTCTGAGATAAGCAGCGGGTCGGACGATATCTGACCGCGGCCGGCAAAGGCCGTGGAAAAATCGGAAAACAGTTTCTGCTGAAATTCGAACCACGTCGAAACGCTGGTAAAGTCAGCCGGTGCGTCGCCGCGCGATGCAAAGGGATCGTCTGCCTGCGTAGCGCCGAATATGTCGAGACCGCGGGACACTTCCATCCTGCCGCGCAGCCGGCCGCTATCCCAGTTGCGGACGCCATACAAACCGATCCGCGCGACCGTCTGATCGTCGCTGCGCACCCGTTCGCCCAGCCGGTCCTGCTGCAGGCTGCGATATTCCAGCGACCCTTCGGCCCAGAGGCTGAATGCGCGCGAGCGGCGGATCGGATGGTTGATCCGTATGCCCGCCCGGCTGGATTCGCCGAATATTTCCCGGTCCGCCAGAAAAGAACCGGGCCTGGTAGCGGAATAGGAACCAAAGGCCGCAATCTGCGTGCCGGCGTCGTTCACGATACGGGTGTAACGCGCGCTTACGAATTGCAGTTCATCGGGATCGGCGGGGTTGGTGGATGCGGTAACGTCCAGTTCGTCGAATGCGGAAAACACGCCGTTCATATCGTAATCGATCCGGGCGCGAACCGGGCCGACCGGCTCCGACCCGTCATTGGTCAGTTCCGCCGCACCTGCGAATCTGTCTCTGCGTGGCTTCGACCACCAATATGCCGCGATCCCCGTCGCGTTCATAACGGGTCCGGCGGATGCGCACGCCCGATACATCGTCGGCCAGCAGCACGTGGCGTTCCAGCTTCGGCAGGGTAACCGGCCCTGCGCGCAGCAACGGTGCCAGCTGCGCGGCGATGGCGGCATCCTGCACACCTTCGACGCGGATTTCGTCGATCGCGCCCTCGTCCACGGCAATGCGCAGCACGCCCTGTTCCAGAGTTTGGGGCGCAATCATGGCAGTCGCAAACAGATATCCGCGCGATCGCGCCCGCTCTGCCAGCGCCGTGGACAAATCGGCCAGCTGCGCGCTGGACAATTCGCGCCCGGCATAGTCTTGCACAATGTCGGCGAATTCCGCAGGCGGCAGCGCAACAAGCCCGTCCAGCAGAATTGCGCTGACACGAAAACTGCCATCGTCGAACGCACGCGCATTGTCGGGACGGGCCAGAATATCGACTTCGCTTTGCTGCGGTTCGCGTTGTTCGCGATCTGCCCGCTCTTCCTCCTGCGTGGGGTCGACCCGGTCCAGCACGTTCTGTGCGCTGGCAGGCGCCGCCGAAAGGGCGATTACAAGAGTCCCGAGGGAGACGGAGAAAAGGCGCATTAAGAATTCCCGGATTGCCGTAAGTTACCGGGTTTTTGGCCGTAAATACCTAAATTTGCGTAAAATTAAGATCCATTTTACCATGGAGGGTAACTCTTTTACAGTCTCGATGAGGGTAATTGGCGGGTAGGAGATTCTACCTATGCGCTTTGCTACTTTCGCCCTGACCCCGCTGGCCCTGCTCGCCAGCACCACCAGCGTATTTGCGCAGACCGGCCCCTGGACAGTCAGCGATGCACGCGGCGATGTCACTGTTTCTGACAATACGGGCAACCGTAGCGCCGCCAAGGGAACACGCCTGGCGGCCGGGGCCACCATCGCCACCGGCGCGCGGGGCAATGCGGTGCTGGTGCGGGGGCGCGAATTCGTGACCGTACGGCCCAATTCGCGGCTGCGTATTCCGCAACCTGCGGCGGACCGGTCCGTAGTCCAGATCATTCAGGACTTCGGCAGCGCCTTGTTCAATGTCGGCAAACAGAAAAATCCGCATTTCGGTGTCGACACGCCCTATATGGCAGCCGTGGTCAAAGGCACCACTTTTGCCATTACGGTAGGCCCGGACGGTGCGACGATGCAGGTTACCGAAGGCGCGGTGGAAGTCGCCACACGGGATGGGGGCGCGCGCGACCTCGTGTTGCCCGGTAATGTCGCCATGATCGCAGCGGACGACATGCTGCGACTGGTGATCGAAGGGGAAACGCGCAAGGTGATCGATTCTCCAGCGCGCCCGCTCAAGACTGGCGCGGCATCCGCCCCGGTTACGCCTGCGACCGGCGGGGTTCCGGTCGTCACGAACGGAAGGACCACTCTCCCGCAAATGCAGCGCATCAGCGCCTTCATCGTAAGCGAACCCCAATCGCTGGATGACATGTCGGACGGGTTTGTCATCGGGGAAGCAATCGCGCTCAACGGTCTGATTGTGGCAGACGCGCTGGCTGCGCGTGAAGTCGAACCGGATCTGGCTATCGCGGCAGAGGAAGAAGAAACGGCTGGCACGCCTGAGAGTCCGGAGCCTGACCCGCAACCTGAACCGGAGGATGATGACGATACTGGCGACGATGGCGACGATAGCGACGACGGCAACGACGGCGATGATGGCAACGACGGCGATGATGGCGACGATGGCGATGATGGCGACGATGGCGATGACGGCGACGACGGCAACGACGGCGATGATGGCAACGACGGCGATGATGGCGACGATGGCGCGATGGCGACGATGGCGACGATGATGATAACAATCCCGGTCGCGGAAATGGTCGTGATGACGACGACGATGATGACGGCAATCGCGGCAATGGCAATGACGATGACGGGGATGATGATGACAATCCCGGTCGCGGTGGCGGTCGCGGGGGTAATGACCGTGATGACGATGGCGACGATCGCGATGACGACGACGATGATCGTGATGACGATGACGATGACCGTGATAACGATGACGACGATCGCGATGACGATGACGATGACGACGATGATCGGGATGACGATGACGATGATCGCGACGACGACGACGATAATGACGATGACGACGATGACGACGATGACGACGATGATGACGACGATTGATCGGTTGTAGGCCGACCGGTGGATAAGCAGGTCCCGGCCCTGTGGCAGCATCTGGCCGCGCGGCGCGTCCGTCTGCCACATAGTGTCATCCGTTCGGCGATTGTTGCCGGGCTCGCTTTCTTCGTCGGCACTATCGCGACAATGGATGGCTTCCGCACGGGCGAAGACATTTTGCGGACAACGGCATCATCGCTGCGAACCACCCAGGCCAGCGGGCAGTTGCATATTGTCGAGATGGACGCTGCGAGCATGGCGCAATACCGCCGCTGGCCATGGCCGCGCATTCATTACGCAGCGGCGGTCGACCGTCTGAATGCGGCGGGCGTGCGATCCATCGCATTCGATGTGGATTTTTCCGCGGCATCCGATCCCGCTTCCGATCGGGCGCTGGCGGATGCGCTGGCACGCTCGCGGGCCGAAATCATCCTTCCCACATTTTCCCAATCGGCCAGTTTTCGCAGCAATAGCGACGTTTCCGAACAGCGGGTGCTGGATGCGCTGCCTATCCCGGCACTGCGCGACCATGTCGTTCTGGGTTCGGTATCGGTGCTGCCCGACAGTGATGGAATGGTCCGCGCCATGCCGCTGGGCACGATAACCGCTGGCATTCCGCGCCCGGCCTTGTCGGTGCAGATCGCGAAACAATCGGGCGCGGTGGGTCAGGCGTTTCCGGTCGATTTTGCCATCGATCCTGCCAGCATTCCGCGCCACAGCTTCGCCAATATCGAACGCGGCACCTTCGATGCCGAAAGCCTGCGGGGCAAGGATGTGCTGATCGGCGCCACTGCCATCGAACTGTTCGATCGTTACGCGGTGCCGGGCCACGGCGTTATTCCCGGGGTCATCCTGCAAGCGCTGGCTGTTGAAACTCTGTATGATGGCGTGCCCAGCTATTGGGGGTATCCGCTGCCCCTGCTGCTGGCTGCCATCGCCGGTTTCATGATCCATGCCGGGGAAAGCCGACGCTCGGTATTTCGCCGTACGATATCAGTCGCGACGCTTCTGTTGAGCGGTTGGGCGGTATTGTGGATCGGGTTGAGGGTGGATATTGCCATTGTCCCCGCACTGGTTTTGCTGGCCGCAATTGCGGCAATCCGCGCCACCGGTTTGCTCTATCAGCAGAAGCGCCTTGCGCGATTGACCGATACGGAAACCAGTCTGCCCAATCTGCGTGCGCTTGAAGCACAAATAGCGCACACCCCACGAAAGTTTGCCGTGGCGGCGATGATCGATGAATATGATACGATCCGGGCGGTAATCGGGCGCGATGAATTTGCCACCCTGGCCCACCGTATCGTCGATCGGCTGCGCGTCGCTGGCTGCGACTTGCCCGTGTACCGTGTGGATGACCGGGTGCTGGCGTGGACGACCGATCTCGAATTATACGAACTGGAAGACCAGTTGGCGGGCCTGCGCGCGCTGATGCGCAGCCCGGTCGAAATTGCCGGCAGGCGTCTCGACACCAGCCTGTATTTCGGTATCGCGGAAGCCGGCGCGATTGGCGGCGCTATCCATGCGGCCAGCCAGGCGATGCGGCAGAAAGAACCGTGGCGTTATCACGAAGATGCCCAGAGCGCCGCGCTTGCCCAGCAGATATCGCTGATGGGGGAACTGGATGAAGGCGTGGAAAACGGCCAGTTGCAAGTGTTCTACCAGCCCAAGGTCGATCTGCGCAGTGACGATATTGCCAGCGTGGAGGCGCTCATCCGCTGGCAGCACCCCACGCGCGGTTTCCTGCGTCCCGATATGTTTATTCCGCTGGCCGAGGAGAATGACCGTATCGCCGATCTTACCTTGTTCGTTCTGCGTCGTACGATCGATGATCTGTTGCACTGGTGCGAACGCGGCGTGGTGATCGGCGCGGCCATCAATATTTCCGCAAAACTGCTCACCTCCCCATCGTTTACGCAGCGGGCGCACGCAATCTTGCGGGAAAGCGGGGTTCCGCGCAATCGGCTGACTTTCGAGGTAACCGAATCCGCTGAAATGCAGGATCCGGAAAAATCGCGCGAGGCCTTGCTGAAACTGTGCGCATTGGGCGTAAGCATTTCGATGGACGATTACGGCACTGGCCAGTCGACGCTATCCTATCTCAAGAACCTGCCTTTGTCCGAATTGAAGATAGACCGCAGCTTCGTACAATTCGCGCATACCAACAAAGGCGACGCGATGCTGGTGCGGTCCACAGTGCAACTGGCGCACGAACTGGGTTTGAAGGTAGTAGCGGAAGGGGTGGAAGACGCCGAATGTCTGCATTTCCTCAAATCCATCCAGTGCGATTATGCCCAGGGCTATCTGATAGGAAAGCCGATGACCGCGGTTCAATTGCTGGAACTGATGCGCCAGCGGGGCGCAATGGCGGCGTAATCACCGGGACGCAGGGCAGCGCTAAGTTTTTTTCGGCTACTGGCCCTGTTTTTGACCCAATCTCGGATCAGACTTGGCCCAGCCTCGGCAACACCGTGTCGATACTGAGCTGATTTTGCCATGATATCACCAGCCTTGTCACGACCCGCCGCACCGTGCAGTCAGGCTGCCCGGGCGCGGAACTTCTCCTCCTCGTCGCCGATCATCCATTGCAATATTTCGGACGCCGATAGCGGCTTGCTGAGCAGATAGCCCTGGACATTGCGGCATCCCTCGCGGCGCAGGATTTCGAGCTGGTCGAATTCCTCCACCCCTTCCGCCAGTGTTTCCATGCCCAGCGCACCGGCAAGCGTGGTAATCGCCCGGATGATGGCATGATCGTTACCGCCCTTCGCCAGATCGGCAACGAACGACCGGTCGATCTTGACCTTGTCGAACGGAAACGACCGCAAGTAACTCAGCGACGAATATCCGGTACCGAAATCGTCGAGCGCGATGCGCACCCCCAGATTGCGCAGCGCGTGCAGCGTCGCCATCGTTTTTTCGACATTGGAAATGAAAATGCTTTCGGTAATCTCCAGCTCCAGCCGGGCGGGCGCGATGCCGGATGTCGCGATCGCCTGCAGGATTTTGGTGGTAAGGTCCGGCGATGTGAACTGTTTGGGCGATACGTTCACCGCCACGGTCAGATCGCAGCCCCCGATCCGGGGCCACAGGCTGGCCTGACGGCACGCCTCGCGCGTCACCCATTCGCCGATAGGCAAAATCAGCCCCGTTTCCTCGGCCAGCGGAATGAAGTCCGCAGGGCTGACCAGTCCGTGTTCGGGATGTTGCCAGCGTATCAGCGCCTCGAACCCTTTCAGCCGGTCTTCGGCCAGGCTGTATAGCGGTTGAAAATACAGTTCGAACTCGCCGCATTGAATGGCCTGCCGCAGGTCCAGTTCCATCTGCCGCCGCGCACGCGCCTGTTCGTCCAGCGAAGGTTCGAAGAAATGATGACCCGCTTTTCCTTCCCGCTTGGCACGATACAGGGCCAGATCGGCGTGCTTCATCAGCGTATCGCCATTCTGCCCGTCGCCCGGCGCAACCGCTATTCCGAGGCTGGCGGAACAATCGGCCTGCTGCCCGTCGATGGTGATGGAACGCTGGAAACAGGATTGGACGCGGCGCGCGACCGGGGCCAGATCGCCATCCGTTGCCACACCATCGATCAGGATCGCGAATTCATCGCCGCCCAGACGCGCGATGATTGCTTCCGGCAGTTCGCCCTGCAGATGGGTGGCAACATCGCGCAGCAAGGTATCGCCGGCAGGATGGCCGAGCGTATCGTTCACCACCTTAAAATCATCGAGATCGACATAGATGACCATCAAACGATCGCCGTTTTTGCGGCGGGCGAGTGCCTGGGCCAGCTGTTCCACGAACAATTTCCGGTTGGGCAGATTGGTAAGCCCGTCATGCAGGCCGACATGGACGATACGCTTTTCGCGATCTTCGATGGCGCGGACCATGGCGTTGAAACTGCCCGCCAGCCGGCCGATTTCGTCATTCGTTTCCACCGCCACTTCGACCTGACGCCCTTTACCGATGAGGGCGGTAGCTTCGTCCAGCTTACGCAGGGGTGCGGTTATGGTCATCGCTACGCGCCAGCTCAATGCGACTACCAGGCCAAGCCCGCCCAGCGACACGATTGCCAGCAACCATGACAGGGCGGAATATTCAGCCAGCGTGGCAGTCAACGAATGGCGTAGTACCAATCGCGGTTCCAGCCCCTGTTCCAAAGCGGGAAGGGCGGACAGGCGATAGAGAAACCGGCCACCTTCATGATCACCTTCCTGATCGCCTTCCCCATCGTCTGCCCAATCATCTGTCCCGCGTTCGAATACCCGGCCCAGCGGCATTTCGGACAGGCTGGCAGGCGTATCGTCGGCGCGCACCACACGCGCGGTAATATCCACCGCCGCCAGTTCGGCCAGCCGCCCCATTTCGGCCTGGTCCAGCGGCTTTGTCACCACCAGCCAGCCGATCAGGTCGGGCGCTTCGATCGGGGATGCGGCCGCCAGTGCATTCGCATCGTTCAAACGCACCACGCCATAGGGCGTGCCATCGTCCAGCGGGCCCCACAGCCGATCCACATCGGGCAGAACGTCACCCGCCGAACCGATATAGCTGCCATCGTAATTGATGACGAAGGCGGCGCTGCTTTGCGACCGGTCGCGCAGGGAATCGAGTGCGCTGGCAATCGTGGCTCGATCATCCGTGGCGACAGCTTCGCGAAAGCCGAAATCGCGGGACAGGACATCGGCCGAACCGCGCATCTGGCGGGCACGCAGATCTAGTATTTCATCGAACACGCGGGCATTCGCTGCCAGATCGCGGGTCGCGCCGTTTTCCCCGAAACGCGCAATGCCCTGTCCCACCATGACCATTATGGCGGCCAGTACCACCGCGAACAGAGCGGTATACAGCACCGCGATGCGCAGCTTCAGCGATCCGAAGCGCAGCAGGTCCAGGCTTCGCAACCGCGCGATCATTTCATGGTGATCACGTATTTCTTGATTAGCGCACCCGACACCGTGACACTGCTGTGCGATTCATTGCCGCTGGACCGCAGATTGGGATGCCATACCGTAACGATGGCGCGGCCGGCCGGCACCGCGCCCAGCGCCATAAAGCCATTATGATCGGTTTTCCCTACATACGGGGTGTCAACGACCCGAATATAGCCCCGCATATTGTCGTGAATCTTGCAGCCGAGCGCCACGGTGCCGCTGACGGTGAAAGTCTGGCTGCGGGTCTGGTCGCGGCCATACAGATCGATTTCGAAGCGGTTTCCCCTGGAAAAGCTGTAGATGGAATGGCGCACCCGATCGAGATTGGGGAAGGCAACGGCGGCGCCGCGTTCCGCCACCAGCGTGCCGGGGGTAAATTCCAGATTTTTCTGCGCCATGGCCGCGCGGCCGGGCAAATCGAATGCGCCCGCGCCTCCTGCCGGTTTGATTTCTACCACAGCATCGCGCACCGGCATTCCGCGTTGGTCCACGATCTGGATACGCGCGGACCCATTGGGGGCGGCGCTGGAAAAGGCTGTGGGCAAGGCGGCGCCGACTAAAGCGGCGAGCAGTGCGGCAGGCATGAGAGGCTTTGCGTTCATTGCGGGAAACTACAGAAATGTTGTTAACGAAGCGCTTCGCACAACCATGCAAATTACCCCATAAATCATTTAGCCGAGCGTTAACCCAACACTGCCAGAGCATGGACGATGAAACGCTTCCTTCCTCCGTCTGTATTGGCCGCCTGTTGCGCGCTGTCTGCCGCCGTGGCGCCCGCTACCCTTGCTGCGCAGGACGAACCGTTGCTGGATGGCGGGAAACTGGTGTTGACCAACGCCGTCAGTGCGATCGAGGGTGCCAGCGGCGGCGGAATTGCGACATGGGCCACGATCGGCGGGCGGGAAACGGATCGCGGCATCGGTCTGACGGGCCATGCGACCATCATCGAACTGCCGGATTTCGGCTGGCAGAGCCATGGGGCGGCCATCGGTATCGCGAACCGGTTGGAACTGTCTTACGCGCGGCAGAATTTCGACACGCGCGATGCCGGTGCAGCTTTGGGTCTGGGGTCGGGATACACGATAAACCAGGATGTGTTCGCCGCGAAAATCAGGCTGGCGGGCGATCTGGTCTATGGCGATCCGGCAATGCCGCAGATCAGTGTCGGCGTGCAGCACAAACGCAATCGGGATGGCGCGGTCACCGCGGCACTGGGCGCGGCGGACGACAGCGGGTACGGATTATACGCTAAGCGCGACCAAACTGATCCTTGCGCGAAGCCTGCTGGTTTCCGCAACGACACGCTATACGCAGGCGAACCAGGGGGGGTTGCTGGGTTTCGGATCGGCGGCAGGACACGGTTACGCGCTGCAATTCGAAGGATCGCTGGCCTATCAACTGTCGCGCCGCGCGGTCGTGGGCGCGGAGCTTCGCACCAAGCCCGATAATCTTAGGCTGGGCGAAGATGACTGGCTGGATATTTTTGCGGCCTATGCGCTGACCGACAATCTGACGGTGACCGGCGCCTATGCCGATCTTGGTTCCATCGCCACATTCGAAAACCAGCGCGGTGCCTTCGTATCCGCCCAGATTGCGTTTTAAGGAACAATACCAATGTTTTCGCTCGCACTAGCCGCGGCTCTCACGCAGCAGACACCGCCCGCCGACGAACCGGTCGATTGGGACAGGGAATTCGGCGTGGAAGAATTGGTGCGCGATCCCGTGACAGGCGAAGTGCCCGTCGATCCCTATGTTCAGGACAATGCCAATGCCGGGGCCGATCCCTTCGGCGATCTCAGGATGGCCGAACATTTCGGCGGGCAGGCGGGCATTCGCGCGATCGCGGAACGGACGGTGGATCTATCGCATTCCGACCCGCGGATCGGGCAGATTTTTGCCAGTCACGACATGGTCCGGCTGAAGCGGACCCTGTTCGAACAATTCTGTTACATTCTTAATGCGGGGTGCGAATACACCGGGCGCGACATGGCATCGTCCCACGCCGATATGGGCGCGCGCCGACGCGATCTGAATGCTCTGGTGGAAAATCTGCAGCAGGCGATGCGCGAACATGGCGTCTCCTTTGCCGCGCAAAACCGTTTTCTGGCGAAGCTTGCGCCGATGTCCCGCGATGTCGTGACCCGGTGATGGCGCGGTCAGTTGACCGCTCGTTCCTTCCCCTCCCAATAGGGCGCACGCAATTCGCGGCGCAGGATCTTGCCCGATGGATTGCGCGGCAGGGCATCGATGAAATCGACCGATTTGGGGCATTTGAACCCGGCAATCTGCTGTTTTGCATAGTCGATCAGGGCATCCTGCGTAAGCGCGCTGCCCGGTTTGCGCACCACCACCGCTTTCACCGCTTCGCCCCAGCGATCGTCCGGAATACCGATTACCGCGATGTCGGCAATATCCGGATGGCCGTAAAGCGCGCTTTCGACTTGTGCGGGATAGATGTTCTCCCCGCCCGAAATGATCATATCCTTGATCCGGTCCTGAATGAACAGATAGCCATCATCGTCCAGCATCCCCGCATCGCCGGTGCGGAACCATCCGCCATCCAGCATCGCCTTGGCGGTTTCTTCCGGCCGGTTCCAATATTCCAGCATCACGCATTCGCTGCGGATCACGACTTCGCCGGTCTGGCCGTTGGGCAGAGGCTGCAGATCGTCGTCAAGAATGCGGACTTCCACACTGGGCAGGGGTTTGCCAGCCGATTTCATGACGTGTTCGCGGCCCACAATATTGTCCGGCCGGTGATCGTCCGGCGACAGGCTGATGACCGTGCCGAAGGTTTCGGTCAGTCCGTAAAGCTGCGCAAAATCGCATTTCAGCCGCGCCACGCCTTCTTTCAGCAGATCAATGGGAATGGGGCTGGCACCATAGGTCAGCCCCTTGACCGAACTGAAATCCGCATTCGCGGCAGCGGGATGCGCCAGCAACATACCGATCGCTGCGGGCACCAGAAACAGCCATTTGACGCGGTATTTCTCGACATCGGCGATCATCAGCGCGGCGTCGAATTCGCGGTGGACGATCAGTTCCTGCCCGCCCAGCACCGCACCCAGCGCCGTGCCGACCCCGGCAATATGGCCATAAGGCATGGCGAAAATAACCGAATCCCCCGGTTCTGCGCAATACCAGTAAATATCGTTCGCTTTCATCACCGGGCGCAGATGGGTGCCGTTGTGATGGCTCAGCACCACGCCTTTGGGCAGACCGGTGGTGCCCGATGTGTACAATTGCAGCAGCGCGTCATGCGCACCCACTTCGGCATCGACAGGCGTATCGCACTGGGCATCGCGCCATGTGTCGAAGGTGTCGTCCATGATGATCTTGCGTCCGCCGAATTCCAGCTGCGCTGAAAATTCCGGTTCCACGAACAGCACGCCCGCCCCTGCGTCCTTCAGGATGAAGGTCACTTCGGGCGGGGCAAGCCGCCAGATGATCGGCACGAACACCAGCCCCAGACGCCCCGCCGCCAGGCACAGTTCGACCGACCGGTCGCTGTTTTTCCCGAAATAGGCGATCCGGGCGCCTTTCTCCAAACCCATCGCCGCCAGTCCGTTGGCAATGCAGGTCACATGGCGATCATAGGTTCGGTAATCGGTAATCCGGTTGCCGAAACGAAGGGCGATCTGGTCCGGACGCGCGCGCGCATGGGCATGGAGCGCATCGGAATATGTCGGGTAATAGGGATTGTCCTTCGAACCGGGTTCGGTCATCGCGTGCCTCTCCAAAATCCTGTCATGGCCGAATCATCCGGCTCGTATCGCCCGATCATGCGCGTTTGCGGGCGCGGGGTAAACGGGATCAGCAATCGAACCCGTTTTCCAGAAAGCGCAAGGCGCACCCGGCCAGAATTGCCGTGCCGTGCGGCAATGCGGCTTCATCGACATGCATCCGGCTGGAATGGATACCGCAGCAGGCATTCCAGTCGTCCCCCTCCGGCGCCACGCCCAGAAAAAACATCGCGCCGGGCACTTTTTCCAGCAGATAGGCGAAATCTTCCGCCCCCATGATGGGCGCGGGCAGATCGCGCCAGCCCGCTTCGCCCAATACGGCATGGGTGACATTGCGGCCCAGCGCGACTGCGCGTTCATCGCAAATCGTTACCGGAAAGCCCGGGGTAATCGTTACTTGCGCGCGGACGCCATGCGCAGCGGCGATCCCCTGCGCCGTTTGAACAAGCAATTCCTGCAGTTTGCGCCGGTGCGCGGGGGACAGGCTGCGCATCGTCCCGGCAAGCTGCGCGTCGTCTGCAATCACATTATGGGTGGTACCGGCGTGAAACTGCGTAACTGTAACCACCACCGCATCGGCGGCATTGAAACGGCGTGTGACCATGGTCTGGATGGCGGTCAGAATCTCGGCAGCGACTGGCAGGGGATCGTGTGTGTCGTGCGGCATCGAGGCATGGCCGCCCTTGCCGTACACCGTGATTTCGAACTGGTCGGCCGCCGCCATCAGCGGACCGGCCTTCCCGGCAATTACGCCGAACGGGGCGTTGGGCATGATATGCAGGGCAAAGGCCGCATCCGGAAGTGGATCGATCAGTCCGTCATCCAGCATGAACCGGGCGCCGTGATGCCCTTCCTCCCCCGGCTGGAACATGAACTGCACCTCGCCCGAAAAATCGTGGCGTCTGGCGCATAGCAGCTGCGCCGCACCTGCCAGCATCGCGGTGTGCGTATCGTGGCCGCAGGCATGCATCCGCCCTTCGATCCGCGATGCAAATGGCAGGCCGGTGTCTTCCGGCATGGGCAGCGCGTCCATATCGCCGCGAAGCAGCACGCGCCGGTTCGTATCGTGTCTGCCGCCCGCGCTGTTAGTTGTGCCTTTTCCTGTCCCCTTGCCAGTACCCTGCAAGGTCGCGACCATGCCCGTAGTCTGCCCGCCTTCGCGCCATTCGAGTGGTAGATGCGCAAGGGCGGCGCGCACTT
Organism: uncultured Alphaproteobacteria bacterium; assembly: GCA_963803585.1. Taxonomy (GTDB): domain Bacteria; phylum Pseudomonadota; class Alphaproteobacteria; order Sphingomonadales; family Sphingomonadaceae; genus Pontixanthobacter. The sequence continues at coordinate 220,292 of CAWDNB010000002.1, forward strand.
TTGCGCAGGTTTGCGGTGTATGCAGTCCCAGTTCGGGTTCGGCATGGATGGCGCGGCGTAGCGACACGATACTGTCGGACAGGGCGCGCGCGCTTTCGTGCAGGTCGGATATCGGCATTTGCGCACGCTACATCGGTGCGCCGGTAAAACGATAGTGAAATTTCCCGCATCAACGGTTAAGGCCACGCTCTATGGCCATCAACGCCCCTCGCCCTCTGGCCAAGCTGCCTGCATCCGCCAGCACGCCAGTGATCGGCGTGATCTACAATCCGCACAGCCACCGCAATCGCGGGCGCGATCTGGAAATGGCGGGGAAGTCCAATGTGCATATCGAACAGCCCCGGGAACGCGCGGATATCACGGCGGCCCTGGCCCGACTGGCCGCGCGCAGGATCGATTATCTGGTCATCAATGGCGGCGACGGCACGGTTCGCGATGTGCTGACCTGCGGGCATTCGGTGTTTGCCGGCAGATGGCCCGTGCTGGCAGTGCTGCCCAAGGGGAAGACCAACGCGCTGAACGTGGATCTGGGCGCGCCGGCGGGCTGGAACCTGGCGGCGGCGGTCGATGCCTATCCGGCTGGACGGCGGATCGTGCGCAGGCCCGTCTGCGTCACCCCGATGGCGAACGGGACGCCGGCGGGGCCGCCGATGCTGGGCTTCATCATGGGTGGCGGCGCATTTACCCTGGGCGTGCAGGCCGGGCAGGATGCGCACCGGATGGGCGCATTCGATAGTCTGGCAGTTGGCGCGACGACTGTCTGGGGGATGCTGGGCGGACTGTTCGGCAGCGATACGAATGCATGGCGGCGCGGCGAAACCATGCAGTTCCGGCTGGAGGAAAACCGCCGCGAACTCCCCTACGAAGGCGCGGGCGATCCGGCCCGGCGCAGCCTGTTCCTGGCTTCCACGCTCGAACGGTTTCCGGCAGGCATGAAGCTTTTTGCGCCCGGTGATGAGGGGTTGAAACTGATGGTGCTCGATTTTGCGAAGCGGCGGATTTTCGGCTTCATTCCGGTAATTCTGGCGGGATGGGTGCCGCGCTGGGTCCGGCGTCAGGGCTTCCATCAGCTGGCGACCGATGTTTTTGAACTGACTATCGGCGGCGACTATATTCTGGACGGGGAAGCCTATCCCGCTGGAACATACCGGGTGACTGCGGGGCCGGAACTGTCTTTTCTGGTGCCATGAGCGTCACGGCCCGCTCCGACTTTGGCCGACCGCATCCGAGCCGGCGTGGCTGTCGACATTCACCCTTCGATTGCCGCATTCGCGCAATCGCTCGCAGCCGGGGGAGGCGCCGATGCGGTCTTATTCTACGGCAGCAATCTGCGCACCGGCGCGCTGGAGGGCGTGCTCGATTTCTACCTGTTGATGCCGGGGCCGCAGCGGGACCGTATCTGGCCGCTTGTAAGCTATCATGAAAGCACGATCGAGGGCCGCGTTCTGCGGGCGAAAGTGGCAACGATGTCGCTTGCGACATTCCATCGCGCCGCAGCCGGGCAAAGCCGCGATACCACGATCTGGGCACGCTTCGCCCAGCCGGCCGCATTGGTCTGGTCGCGCAGCGATACGGTACGCATCGCGGTCGAGGATGCACTGGCCCAGGCGGCTATCACCGCCGCCCGGATCGCTGCCGCTTTAGGGCCGGAAACGGGAACCGAAGATGCGTATTGGCGCGCCTTGTTCCGCGCGACTTACGAAGCGGAATTCCGGGTCGAAAAAGCCGGCAGGGAGGCATCGATCCTGTCGCTCAACGCCGCACATTTCAGCGGATTGCTGCCCGCCGCCTGGCGCGCTGCCGACATTGCGTTTGCGGTGGAGGAAGTCGGCGATGGCCCAATTTTTACCGTGACGATCGCAGATGCCGATCGTCGCCGCATCGCCCGCCGATGGGTACATGACCGGCGATGGGGCAAACCGCTGAATATCGTGCGGCTACTGAAAGCCTCCACCACGTTCGAAGGCGCGGGACGCTATGCGGCATGGAAGATCGAACGCCATACCGGTGTGCCGGTGGTCATGAATGCGTGGCGCGAAAAACACCCCGTGCTCGCGGCCCCCGCCGTGTTGTTCCAGGTCTGGCGCGCCCGAAAAAAGGCGCAAAAAAAGCACGAATAAAGGACTGAACGCACCGGCCGGTAATTCGGGCGGGGCGATCAGCCTGCGGCAAATTACATATACCGCATATCGATCGTGATTGCGGAAACGCCGGTCCCCACCTCGAACCGCGTTTTACGGACACTCGGCTTGCCCAGATTGAAGATGTTGATGCTGGGATTGTTGGACATTCCGCCGCCATCGCTGCTGAGATCGGTCTTGCCATTGCCGTTCTTGTCATGGCGCACGGCGATGCCGTAACTGCCCGCCTGCGGTACCGGCACGCAGAACACCATCGTGCCGCCTTGCGCCCGGCTTTCGATCCGGTTGAGCCAGCGCCCGGATTTCAGCCAGTCGGCATCCGTCCCGCGATAGCTTTGCACCCGGATCCGTCCGGTCGATCCGTCGATCCCGCGTACGGTCACTTTGATCGCGGGGGCTGCGGACGTGCTGCATCTGGCCATATCGTTGCCGATGGTCTGGCGGTATTGCGCCTGGGCAGGTACCGCCAGCGCCATTGCGCCCAATGCGAACCCGATCACGCCGGTTTTCCGGCAATATTTCCGCATATCGATCATCAATGTCCACCCGATCGCGCAGCCGCGCTGTTTGTTTCCGTTAGCAGGCGTGCCGGCACTGTCACAACCCGTGCGACCTGGTCCACCCCTGCGTCAATATGGGTACCTTTTGCCCGAAACCCCCTGAATTGCGGCTGAACTGGCATGTGGCACACGAACCGGCCAGCGGGGCATCAAACCTCAAGGATACCGCATCGGCTGGTATGGTTTGGTGCGCCACCCCCAACATATCGTAGCACCGACGGTGTGGAAAAGCGGCGGGTCCGTGCTTGTGACTGCAAACCACCCTCTATAGGCGGGTGCAAACCTGCAGAAGAACCCCGCCATGGCCCATCCGCTGATATCGCCTTCCATCCTGTCCGCCGATTTTGCCCGGCTTGGGGAAGAAGTGCGCGCGATCGACGCAGCGGGGGCGGACTGGATCCATGTCGATGTGATGGATGGGCATTATGTCCCCAACATCACCATCGGACCGGCCGTGGTAAAGGCGCTGCGCCCGCATACGGCCAAGCCGTTCGACGTGCATCTGATGATCAGCCCGGTGGATTCCTATCTGGAAGCGTTTGCCGATGCCGGGGCGGATATCATTACTGTCCATCCCGAAGCGGGCGATCATGCGCACCGCACCATCCAGGCGATCAAGGCATTGGGCAAGAAAGCGGGGGTTTCGCTCAACCCCGGCACGCCGGAAGCCGCGCTGGAATATCTCATCGACGACATCGATCTGGTGCTGGTGATGAGCGTCAATCCCGGGTTCGGCGGGCAAAGTTTCATAGGCAGCCAATTGCGCAAGATCGCGGCGATCCGGGCTATGATCGACCGCACCGGGCGCGACATTCATCTGGAGGTGGATGGCGGTGTGAACGCGCAGACCGCGCGCCGCTGTATCGATGCCGGGGCCGATGTGCTGGTGGCGGGATCGGCCACATTCGATGGCGGGCCGGATTGCTATGCCGCCAATATCGCCCGACTGAAAGGCCCGCCATCTTGACCGAAACGGCGACGCGAACATTTTCCGAAACCGGCGGATTGGGCGGCGCAGATGCTGACCCGCAGATGGCTATTCCGCTGGACCACGGCGATACGGCCGGCGATGCGCTGGTTACCGCAGGGACGGCGCACCGGGGCGGCGTGGGCGGCGATGATGCGGCAGATGACGATGCGGGCGGCGACCATTACGCCAAGCGCGAAACGCTGGAACCGGGACGCGCGCTGGCAATTGCGGATTTTGCACCGCCATCGGCCAGCGCGAAGGACCGGCTGATACGGCTAGCCTATCGCATCGGCGTGCCGGGCGGCACCCTGTCGGCGCCTTTCGCCAAACCGGCCCGGCCGCGATTGCTGGCGACGGTCGAACCCGTGCTGGAAGGCGACCGGGCGGCCGGCGTCGCCTCTGCGTGCCGGACATTTTCTGGTGCATGGTGTGAAAGCGCCCATCGCACAGCTCGATTTCCGCCCGTCCGCCAGGCTGACCGTACCTTTCGACCGGGTGGTCCACGGTTTCATGTGGATGGGCGATCTGGCGGCCTGCGCACCGCGCGAACAATGCGTGGCCACGGCGGAACGGGTTATGGCCGCTTGGCTCAAACAGAATGCGAAGCCCGGCAAAAGCACCCCGTGGAATGTCGAATATGTCGGGCATCGCCTGCTCAACTGGCTGGTTCACGCGCCGCTGATCCTGTCCAGCAAGGATGCCCGCAAGCGCGGCGTGAACATGGCGGCCATCGTGGATACCGCCCGCTGGCTGGATCGCAACATGACCCGCGCGCAGGACCGCGTCGGCGCGGTGGCGGGATGGTGCGGGATCGTTGCGGCGGGGCTGTTGTTGCCCGATGGCAAGCCGCGGCGGTTGTTCGGCGAAGCGGGCCTGATTCGCGAATTGGGCGATCTGATAGCGGATGATGGCGGCGTCCTGTCGCGCAGCCCCTTGGCGCAGATGGATGCGATCGGCCTGCTGGTGCAGTTGTCGGCCTGTTATCGCGCCGTCGATAGCGACCCGCCTGCGGCGCTTTCCAGAATGCTCGATCTGCTGGTCCCGCCTCTGCTGACCCTGGTGCACGGCGATGGTGCGCTGGGCAGCTGGCAGGGGGCGAGCGCTCTCAACGCAAACCGCATCGGCGCCTTGGTTGCGGCAAGCGGGGTGCGCACCCGCCCGCTCAAGAATGTCCGGCAGTGGGGTTATCAACGGATCGCCAGCAATACGACCACGCTCATATTCGACGCTGCCCCGCCGCCGCTGTCACGCAATGCGCGGTTCGGTTGCGCGTCGACCCTGGCGTTCGAATTCTGCGCGCAGGGCCAGCGGCTGATCGTGAATTGCGGCGGTGCGGCGTTCGCCGGCGGACAGGTGCCCGCCCGAATCGGTCAGGGATTGCGCGCCACCGCCGCCCATTCCACGCTGACTTTGGAAGACGCCAATTCCACAGCGGTTCATATAAACGGGAAACTGGGTGCGGGCGTCAGCGAAGTGGAGGTGGACCGCCGGACCTTGTCGCTGGGTCAGGGCGTCGCCACCCGGCTGGAGGCAGCGCATGATGGCTATGTGCAGCGTTTCGGCCTCCATCATCGCCGGGTGCTTATCCTGCGGGAAGATGGCAGCGAATTGCGCGGCGAAGATATGCTGGTGCCTGCGGGCACGAAGGGCAAGCGCGGCAAGATCGGTTTCGCCATCCGGTTCCATATCGGACCGGGGGTCGATCTGCGCCTGTCCGACGATGGGCGCGGCGCAGGCATGGCGCTGCCCGATGGCAGTCTGTGGCAGTTTCGCATGGCTGGCGGCGATACAGGCGGCGATACGGGCGGCAATTCGGGGGGCGCGCCTGCGGGCGAATTGTCTATCGAGGAAAGCATGTGGGTGGATGGCAATGGCCGCCCGCAGCCGATCCAGCAATTGGTGATCCAGGGCCTGACATCGCGCGGCGGGGGCAGTTTTTCCTGGCTGCTGAAGAAAATGGGATAGGCTTTTCAAACAATGGATATCGTTACCATCAAGCGGGCATTGCTTTCGGTGTCCGACAAGACCGGCCTGGCCGATCTGGGCCGCGCGCTGGCGGATCGCGGTGTGGAGCTCATATCCACCGGCGGCACCGCTGCGGCGCTGCGCGATGCGGGACTGACGGTAAAGGACGTGTCCGACCTCACTGGCTTTCCCGAAATGATGGATGGCCGGGTGAAAACGCTGCACCCGGCGGTGCATGGCGGATTGCTGGCGGTGCGCGACAATCCCGATCACGCAGCGGCAATGGACGCACATGGTATCGGCGCGATCGATCTGGTGGTGGTCAACCTCTACCCCTTCGAAGCGACCGTGGCCCGCGGGGCCGGCCGGGCCGAGATTATCGAGAATATCGATATCGGCGGGCCGAGCATGGTGCGGTCCGCTGCGAAAAATCACCAATTCGTGACCATCGTGACCGATCCTGCCGATTATGGCGCGCTGCAGAGCGAGCTTGCGGACCATGATGGCGCGACCACACCAGCGCTGCGCACGCGAATGGCAGCGAAAGCCTATGCCGCGACGGCCGCTTACGATGCGGCCATCGCCAATTGGTTTGCCTGGGGCGATGCCTTCACCAATCCGCTGGGTACCCAGGCACTGGGTGCGACCGCATTCCCCGATACGATGCCGATCACGTTCAAACGGGCGGATATTCTGCGATATGGCGAGAACCCGCATCAACAGGCAGCATTGTATCTCGGCCAGTCGGCGGGCGCTGCAGGCATTGCCGCGGCGCAGCAGGTGCAGGGCAAGGCGCTGAGTTACAACAATCTGGCCGATGCGGATGCGGCGCTCGAACTGGTGGCGGAATTTGCCGATGGTCCGCCGACCGTAGTCATCGTCAAACACGCCAACCCGTGCGGCGTGGCCAGCGCGGATACGCTCATCGAAGCCTATGAGGCGGCCCTCGAATGCGACAGCGTGTCTGCTTTTGGCGGTATTATCGCGTGCAACCGCCCGCTGGATGGCGCCACGGCGGAGGCGATCACCGGCATTTTCACCGAAGTCGTCGTCGCACCCGGTGCGGACGACGCAGCCCGCGCGGTTTTTGCAGGAAAGAAAAATTTGCGCCTGTTGCTGTCGGGCGAATGTGCCGATGCCGGGCACGCGGCGCGTCCCGGCTTCACCATGAAAACCATCGCGGGCGGTTTGCTGGTGCAGAACCGCGACAATGGCCGCATCGGGCCTGACGATCTGAAAATCGTGACGCAGCGTGCGCCCACTGATGGCGAAGTGGCCGACTGCCTGTTTGCCTGGACCGTCGCCAAACACGTAAAATCGAACGCCATCGTCTATGCGAAAGACGGGATTACCGCCGCCATCGGGGCAGGCCAGATGAACCGCCGCGATTCGTCGCGCATCGCCGCGATGAAAGCGCAGGAAGCGGCGGACAAATATGGCTGGCCCAGTTCCCGCGCAGTCGGCAGCGCAGTTGCATCGGATGCGTTTTTCCCGTTTGCCGATGGCCTGCTGGCCGCTGCGGAAGCTGGCGCGACCGCCATCATCCAGCCCGGCGGTTCGATGCGCGACGACGCGGTAATCGCCGCCGCCGATGAAGCGGGTCTTGCGATGATGTTCACCGGAATGCGGCATTTCCGGCACTGAGGCGCAGTCGGAAATTTGCCGGGCGATGGCACCGATTGCCTGCATCGTTCGTATATAGGGCACAACGCCGCATTCACCGGAACGCAAGTTGCAAGCCGGTAGGGATACTGTTCCCGCCCACGCGAACCCATGCAAAGAACGCCCATGTCCTTTTTCAAATCAGACCTTTCCCGCAATTTCGCCATCGGCTTTGCCGCCGGCGCGCTGGTCATCGCCTTGCAGATCAGCCCGGAACTTGTCGGCCAGATCGTTACCGATACCGTGGCGGCGATCGCGCCATGAAATCACTGCGCCGGACTTTTCTGCCGCTTGCCCTGATGGGTCTTGCCCTGGGTTCCTGCCAGCAATCGGCTCTTGCAGCCGAAAACATCGTGCGGGCGCCCGCCGCCAAACAGTTTGCGAATGAAGGGTCGGGTCTCAAAACCGCGATCTTCGCCGGGGGTTGTTTCTGGGGGGTCGAAGCGGTGTTCAGCCATGTTCGCGGCGTTTCCAGCGCCGTATCCGGCTATCATGGCGGGAATGCAGCAACGGCCAAATACGGCGCCATCAACAGCGGCGTGACCGGCCACGCCGAAGCAGTGCGCGTGACATATGATCCCAAGATCGTGCGTTACGATCAATTGCTGCGCATTTTCTTTTCCGTCGTGGCCGATCCCACCCTGCACAACCGGCAGGGCCCCGATGTGGGCAGCCAGTATCGCGCCGCGCTCGTCCCGGTGAATGCCGAACAGCGCAAGGTCGCGGCAGCCTATCTCAAGCAGATGCGCGGTTCCGATATCTGGAAACGACCGATCGTTACCAAAATCGAAAATTACCGGAAATTCTTCGTGGGTGAGGCCGAGCATCAGGATTTTGCGCTTCGCAATCCCGATCACGGCTATATCCAGCGCTGGGACAAACCGAAGATTGCCGCATTGCAGCGCCTTTATCCTGGCCATTACCGGTCCAAATTCGTGCGCAACTAGGCGCTTGATTTGGGAGTGTCGTCAGCGGCGCGGTGGAAATGGGGTTCGCTGTGCGCTATATACAGGGCCATGGCCCAGCACGCACACACCCACCAGACCCATTCCGGCGATAATCTGATAGAGGCTGCGCGCACCGCCTTATTGGCAGCGGGTGAACAATGGACCAATATGCGCGCCGACGTGTTCGAGGAACTGGCAGCGCACGAACGCCCGGCATCAGCCTACGACATTGCCGACAATCTGTCGGCCAAACGCGGTAAACGCGTCGCGCCCAACAGCGTGTATCGCATTCTCGACCTGTTCGTGACCAACAATCTGGCGCTGCGCGTGGAAAGTTCGAACGCCTATCTCGCCAACAGCCATCCCGGTTGCACCCATGACTGCATTTTTCTGGTGTGCGACGAATGTGGCGAAGCCACCCATGTGGACAATGATGCCGTTTCCACAACGGTGCGCGGCATTGCCGATGACCTGAAATTCGCGACCCGTCGCCCAATTCTGGAAATCCGCGGACTATGCAGCGGCTGCGCATAATCAGGGGCGGTGCGCCCATCGGCGGCTCGTTCATCGACAGGTCGGAAAAACCTGTGTAACAAATCGGCCATGACAGGAGCTCCCGACACGCCGCTGCTCGATACGGTCGATTATCCCGCCGATCTGCGCACATTGAAACCCGGCCAGCTACGCCAGCTGGCGGACGAATTGCGCGCTGAAATGATCGATGCGGTCAGCCAGTCCGGCGGCCATCTGGGCAGCGGGCTGGGTGTGGTCGAACTGACAGTGGCGATCCATTATGTGTTCAACACGCCCGACGACCGGCTGATCTGGGATGTCGGGCATCAATGCTATCCCCACAAGATCCTGACCGGCCGGCGCGACCGCATCCGCACCCTGCGCCAGGGCGGCGGACTGTCCGGTTTTACCAAGCGCAGCGAAAGCGAATACGACCCGTTCGGCGCGGCGCATTCCTCCACCTCCATATCCGCCGCGCTCGGCTTTGCGATGGCCAACAAGATGACCGACCGGCCTGGCCGCGGCATTGCGGTGATCGGCGACGGCGCGATGAGCGCGGGCATGGCGTACGAGGCGATGAACAATGCCGAACAGGCGGGCAACCGGTTGGTCGTGATACTCAACGATAACGATATGTCGATCGCGCCGCCGGTGGGTGGGCTCAGCGCCTATCTGGCACGGACCGTATCCAGCAGCGAATATCTGGGCCTGCGCAGCCTTGCGTCCAAAGCGGTGGCCAAACTGTCGCGCCGGGTCCATCGCGCCGTCGGCAAGGCGGAAGAATATACCCGCGGCATGGTTACCGGCGGAACTCTGTTCGAAGAACTCGGGTTTTATTACGTCGGACCCATCGACGGGCATAATCTGGACCATCTGATCCCGGTGCTGGAAAATGTGCGCGATGCCGAAGAAGGCCCCGTGCTGATCCATGTGGTCACGCAGAAGGGCAAGGGGTATGGCCCCGCCGAAGAAAGCGCCGACAAATATCACGGCGTTCCCAAATTCAATGTCGTCACCGGCGAAAAAGCCAAATCGGCCAGCGGGCCGCCCGCATATCAGAACGTGTTCGGCGAAACGCTGGCGAAACTGGCGGAAACCGACCCGCGCATCTGCGCGATTACCGCCGCCATGCCGAGTGGAACCGGGGTCGACAAATTCGCGCAGGCGCATCCCGCGCGCAGTTTCGATGTCGGCATTGCGGAACAGCACGGCGTGACGTTTGCGGCGGGTCTGGCGGCGCAGGGTATGCGGCCCTTCGCGGCGATTTATTCCACGTTCCTGCAGCGTGCCTACGATCAGGTCGTGCACGATGTCGCGATCCAGAACTTGCCCGTGCGTTTCGCGATCGATCGGGCCGGGCTGGTCGGTGCGGATGGATCGACCCATGCCGGATCGTTCGACGTGACGTATCTGTCCACCCTGCCCAATTTCGTGGTCATGGCCGCCGCGGACGAGGCGGAACTGGCCCATATGACCTACACCGCCGCCCAGCATGATAGCGGCCCCATCGCCTTTCGCTATCCGCGCGGCAACGGCACCGGCGTAGCCATTCCCGAAACGCTGGAAAAACTTCCGATCGGCAAGGGCCGCGTGCTTTGCGAAGGCAACAAGGTCGCGCTCCTGTCCCTCGGCACGCGGCTTGCCGAAAGCCGGAAAGCCGCGGACGAGCTGGAAGCCAAAGGCCTGTCGACCACAGTGGCCGATATGCGTTTTGCCAAGCCGCTCGACACGCAGCTGATCGAACGCCTGATGCGCACGCACGAGGTCGTCATCACTATCGAGGAAGCGGCCATCGGCGGGCTGGGGGCCCATGTCCTGACCTTCGCCAGCGACGAGGGGCTGTTGGATGCCGGCCTGAAAATCCGCACCATGCGCCTGCCGGATGCTTTCCAGGATCAGGACGATCCGATGACGCAATATGACGAAGCCGGCCTCAATGCCCCCCAAATCGTGGAAACGGTGCTGAAGGCGCTGCGACATAATTCGGCGGGTGTGGAAGAAGCACGGGCCTGACAATGGCACTGCTGGATGTGCACCGCACCGGCCATGTGGTTACCCTGACGCTCGACCGACCGGATGCGATGAACGCGCTTGGCCAGACGGGCGATGGGGAGGAATTTGCGGCCGCCTGCAACACGATCAATGCCGATGTCGGCATACGCTGCGTAATCCTTACTGGCGCGGGCAAGGCGTTTTCCGCCGGCGGCGATGTGAAGGCCATGCGCGACCGGACCGGAAATTTCGGTGGCAGTCCCATCGATGTTGCCAATGGCTATCGCACCAACATCCACAAGGTGCTGCGCGCGCTTGACCGGTTGCAGGTGCCGGTAATCGCGGCAGTGAACGGTGCAGCGATCGGGCTGGGCTGCGATCTGGCCTGTCTGGCGGATATTCGAATCGCTTCTGACACGGCGAAATTCGGGGTAACGTTTCTGAAGCTGGGTATCGTGCCCGGCGATGGCGGGACATGGATCCTGCCGCGCGTCATCGGCGAAGCGCGGGCGGCGGAAATGTTCTATACCGGCACGGTGATCGATGCACAGCAGGCGCTGGATTGGGGTCTGGTGGGCCGAGTGGTAGAAGGCGATGCGTTGATGGACGAAGCACAGGCGCTGGCGGACCAAATCGCCGCGATGCCGCCCCATGCCTTGCGGCAGACGAAGATGCTGATGCGGCAGGGACGCTCCATATCGTATGACACGGCACTGGAAATGGCGGCGAACACGCAGGCGCTGATGCATCACACCGCCGATCATGCAGAGGGCGTGGCCGCGTTACTGGAAAAGCGCGATCCCGATTTTTCCGGCAAGTGACGCGATTGCGCCGGTGCGAACGATAATCGGCCCCGTGATTGCGATACTGGGCAGCGCAGCGCTGATTTACAGCGGGATCGCCATACTGGCCTGGTTCTATCAGGACCGCCTGATCTATCCCGCCAGCCAGAATAGGGTCGAACCTGTTGGCGGATATTCGGCGACCATGCTGACAACATCCGATGGGTTGAAGCTGCGGGCCTTTTACAAGAAACCAGCAACGGGCCGGCCCACGATCGTATATTTTCATGGCAATGGCGGGACGCTGGCAGGCAGTATGATGGCCAACGCGCAATTTGCGCAAGCGGGTTACGGGCTGTTGCTGGTCAATTATCGCGGCTACGGTGGTAATCCCGGCGTGCCATCCGAACGCGGGTTCTATCGCGACGGGAATGCTGCGATGGCATGGCTTGCCCAGCAGGGCGTCACCCCGTCGGACATCGTGGTAGCCGGTAATTCCATCGGTGGAGGAACGGCCGTGGAAATGGCGGTCGTTCATAGTCCACATGCGCTGATGTTGACGGCACCGTTCACCAGCCTGACCGATGTCGCCGCAGAAAAGGCAGGATGGCTGCCGGTGCGCTGGTTGCTGCGCGATCGGTTCGACAATGCGGCGAAGATCGGCAAATTGTCGATGCCCGTCCTTATACAGCATGGGTGCTGAAGATCGGCTGATCCCGTCCGCACATTCGCGGAAACTGGCGGATGAAGCGGCGAATGCTACGCTGCAATTGTTCAAGACAGCCGGACACGAGGTCGCGTTTCAGCCGGATAGTGGACTGCGCCGTCTGGAATGGCTCAACGCGGTGACGGAATAATCCCGCCTTACGGTGTTATTCCATCCCCGATACCCAGCAGCTCGATCTTGAACAGCAGGGTCGCACCGCCGGGAATGGCGCCTCTGCCCGCTGGGCCGTAACCCATCGCGGCGGGAACGGCGATTTCGATCGTATCGCCCACACCCATCTGCGGAATGGCCAGCTGCCAGGCGCGGATCAGCCCGCCCAGGGGGAATGTGGCCGGTTCGCCGCGCGTATAGGAACTGTCGAAGGTGGAACCATCCACGAACGTGCCCTCGTAATGCACGGTCACGTCGTCCGCCACGGTCGGGCGCGCGCCGGTACCGTCGCCGCCGGTCCGCCGCCACAACACGCCGCCATCCAGATAGCCCCAGCCATCCGCGTAGCTGCGCGATGCCAGCGCCAGTTGCTGCTGGCTGTGCCACGCCATGTCCTGCGAGCGGTCGATGGGGGTCGAGGCGCCGGTTGTGCCGCAACGGACACTGCACCGGGCAGGATGGCGAGAGCAGCGGCGACGAGAACGGATTTCATGGCTTTACCAATCATAGGCTTTGGGGAGCTGGCTTTCATCGAGATTGCGATACCGGTCCCGCAGGCGCGTTTGATGGTTGGTCAGCGGCTGTTCCACCCCGTCGATGAAGACGCGGGTGGGTGCGCTGTCCAGTTCCAGCGGATCGCCGTCCCACATGACCAGATCGCCCATCGCGCCGCGTTGCAGCACGCCCAGGCGGCCTGCATAGCCCGCGATTTCGGCGGGGGTCGAACTGATCGTCGCGAATGCCTGGCCCCATCGCAATCCGCTTGCGCCCGGCACTTTACCCAGCGCCACCAGATTGCCGGCAAATTGCGTCGCACTGCGGGGTTGCCCGTCGGTTCCGCCGTCCAGCCCGCCGATCGCGACCTGAACCCCGGCAGCGATCATCCGTCCGACATTGGACTGGGTTGCCGCCAGCTGTTCGAAACTGGATGGCAGATCGTCCAGCGCGTCGGCGATTACGGGCACGCCCGCCGCTGCAATATCGGCGGCGACCAGCCAGCCTTCGCTCGCGCCGACCAGAACCAGGTCCAGACGGGGGAATTCACGGCGCAGCGCCAGCACCTGCCGGATGTCGGCCGCACGTTCGACCATGACGTATAGCCGCTGCTGCCCGCGCACCACCGGAACCAGCGCCGCCGCATCGAAACGCGTCAGCAACGTGTCGCTGCCGCGTTCTGTGTCATTATCGACCAGACGGGGGTCGATCGGCAGATCGTCTCCGCTCGCATCGCGGGCCGGTTCGGCAGCGCGGCCGACCAGAGCCGAATCGTCCCCATATTGCCCCGCCTCGCGCAGCGCATTGCGGAGCAGGGCGTGCGCGCCGGTGCGGCTGCCCCCGCCCAATCGCGCACCGGTTTCGCCCAGTGCAACCATCTGGAACGCGCGCGGCCGCATCACCATGGTCGGGTCGCTGCCCAGATCCACGATCGCGCCCTGCCCGCCGAAGATCGATCCCGATGGGCGCGAATAGATGCTGGCACGCGTGATCCCGCCGGCCCGCGCCACGGCGATATGCTGCGATGCGGGGTTGAGCGCGGGGGCAACATCCAGAGCGGCGCTGAACGGTGAACCGCCTGCCGCGCGGTCGTTGCTGTCATCGACCGCCTCCACATCCCATAGTCCCAACGTGGTCGCCGCCGCGAACAGGCCCGGCGTGACCCATGTTCCGGTGCCGTCCACAATCGTTGCACCCGGCGGAATGGCGGTGCCGACACCAGCCGAAACCACGCGGCCATCGGTGACAACGACGCTCGCATTTTCAATCGGATCGCTGCCGTCGCCAATGGCAATCGTGGCGTTGGTGATAACCACATTTTGCGCGGATGCCGGCGCGATGGACGCAGGCAGCGTAAAGGCAAGCATCGCGGTGGCGGTCATAAGGCCGGTGCGGATCATTTCACGTCTCCTTCACCCTGCTGGCCCAGTTCGAAATCGCTGACCGGGCGGCGCTTGCGATCGTTCGCGTCATACATCAGCGCGCCATCGATCCAGACCTGTTCGGGCCGTGAATAGACGCTAAGCGGGTCACCGTTCCACAAAACGATGTCCGCCATTTTTCCGGTTTCCAGGCTGCCGGTCATGCTGTCGATTCCCATGGCCTTGGCGGCGTTATGCGTGATCCAGGAAATGACCTGTGCATCGGGAATGGCAATACCCATCCGTGCGCCCGCCGCCTGTGCCTTGGCGGCCTCCTGATTGAGGCGCTGGATACCGTTCGCATCGTCCGAATGGATCACGACGCAGGCGTCCGCCTGCTGCAACAAGGCGGCGTTTTCCGGAATTCCGTCATAGCTTTCCATCTTGAAACCGTACCAGTCGGCCCAGATTGCGGAACATACGTCGTTTTCGCGCAGCAGATCGCCGATCTTGTACGCTTCGACCGCGTGGTGAAACGCCGTCACGCGGTAGCCCATTTCCTTGGCCATATCCATCACCAGCGCCATTTCATCCGCGCGGTAGCAATGGTTGTGGACCAATATGTCCCCGTCCAGCACGCCGGCCAGCGTCTCGTTCGCAAGATCGCGTTTCTTGCGGTCGCCATCGGCATAGACTTTGGCATCGTACCAGGTCTGGCGGTTGACTGCGAAATTGCCCATGCGGGTGGACGGCATACGCCCGCGATTGCCATAGACGCGTTTGGGGTTTTCGCCGCAAGCCATCTTGAAACCATAAGGCGCGTCGGGGAACTTCATGCCCTGCACCGTGCGACTGGGCACGTTCTTCAAGGTGGCGGACCGTCCGCCCATCAGATTTGCACTGCCGGGCAGAACCTGCAGGCTGGTAATCCCGCCATTGGCCATGGCCCGGCTGAAGCCGGGATCCTGCGGCCAGACGGAATGTTCGGCCCACACTTCCGGCGTGGTGGGGCTGGTCGCTTCATTCCCGTCGGAATGGGCGTCCACCGCGGGGGAGGGGTAGTCGCCAAGATGCGAATGGATGTCGATGATGCCGGGCGTCACGAACTTGCCGGCGGCGTCGATCACGCCATACCCGTCGGTCGATAGCGAGGTATCGCCGATCGCGGCCACCTCACCGTCGCGGAACAGCACGGTGCCGTTTTCGATTACGCCGCCTTTGCCATCATACACGGTGGCCCCGACCAGCGCGGTCGGTGCGCCGGGATAACGGGTATAGGTGGATGCAAAGGGGGCATCCGCCGACGACGCGCCGCTCCCGGCCGAGCGGGCCGATGTGCCCCCGCCGGTGGCCGAACACGCAGCAAGCGCCATCGCGCCCCCGATTACAGTCAAGGCACGATAGCGCATCGCAGCATTCTCCAAATTCGTATTAGTACCGGCGGGGTGGAACCGCGCGTTCTCAGATCGGGTCGCGCTTCATGGCCGGGCGAATGCCGGCTTCCTGCTGTTCGAGACCTGCGGCAGCCTGACCGGCAAGGTCGTCCCCCACCGAATCGTCCGCCAGCGTGTCGAGATGCATCAGTTTCTTGATAAGCGGACTGACAAGCATGACAGCCACGCCGATACCGATGGCATACCAGCCGACCGTGCCGTAGACATCCAGCACCACCTGCTTGCCCGCTTCCTCGCCGACACCTTCGGCTCCGGTTGCGGCAGCAATCAGGCCGGCGGCGAAATTTCCGGTAGCCGATGCGAAAAACCAGGTTCCCATTACCAGTGAAGCGATCTGTGGCGGTGCCAGACGGTTCATGGCGGACAGGCCGACCGGGCTCAGGCAAAGTTCGCCGGTGGTGTGCAGCAGATAGATCAGGAAGATGAAGATCACCGGCGTCGGCACGTTGAGACCCACCGATTGGGCACCCCATACCAGCACCAGGAAGCCAAGACCGACCTGGATTACGCCCAGACCGAATTTCATCGGCGTGGATGGCTCCAGACCCTTGCGGCCGAGTACCGTCCATGTGGTCGCGAAAATCGGCGCCAGCAGGATGATGTAGATCGCATTGATCGACTGGAACACCGAAGCAGGCACGCCGCCGCGGTCGACATGGCGGTCGGTAAACAGGTTGAGTGAGGAACCCGCCTGTTCGAACAAGGCCCAGAAGATGATCGATACGAAGATGAGAAACATGGCAGATACGATGCGATCGCGTGCGTGGTCGGTCTTGCCGATCATCTGGATGACAAGGATCGAGAGAACGCCGCCGGCACCGATTGCGGCCCACAGCCGCCATGCCTCATACCCTTCGCCCAGAGCGACGAAATACATCGACACCACCAGCAACGCGCTGACTGCAATATAGGACGCAACCGCCGCTTTGGGCGCAGCGGAATAACTGCCGTAAGGAAGCTGAAAGATTGCTATGCCGAGCACGTAACAAACCAGAGCGGCGCCGAACGTACCCAGGAACACCCCGACGGCATCCTGATACTGGATTGCAACCCAGCACAGCAGCACCAGCAGAATGCCGAGCGCATAGACGCCCCATTCCTTGCTTTTCGCCAGGACTTTCGATGGTTCGCCCCGCCCCAGAAGCAGGGGTTTGCCCCAGATAAATACGACCAAACCCAGCAGCATACCGATACCGGCAAGGCCGAAGCCATAGCCCCAGCCATAGGTTTCGCCGATATATCCGCACATCAGCGATCCGATGGCGGCGCCCAGATTGATACCCATGTAGAAGATCGTATAGGCACCATCCCGGCGAACATCGGTGCGCGGATAAAGCTGACCGACGATGACAGAAATATTGGCTTTCAAAAAGCCGGAACCGACGATGATCAGTGCCAGCGCCAGCCAGAATACGTAGATGACGGGATTGTCGACGCTGCCGACTTCCGGATCGCCTTCGAAGGCCATGAAGAAATGGCCGAGCGTCAGCAGAACCGCGCCGAACACAACGGCCTTGCGCTGCCCCAGATATCGGTCGGCCAGATAGCCGCCCACGACCGGGGTGATATAGACGAGCGCGGTATAGGCACCGTAGATGATGCCCGCTTCGCCATCGCTGAACAGCCAGTGTTTGGTCAGGTAGAAGATCAGCAGGGCGCGCATCCCGTAATAGGAAAACCGTTCCCACATTTCAGCGAAAAACAGGACGAACAATCCTTTGGGATGTCCCAGGATCGTGCCTGCCGAATCCCCATCCGGCAAAGCGCCCTGCGGCGCTGGTTGCGTTGCCATTATCGCTGATCCCTCTTTTTTTACCCTGATCGTAACGCGCCCCTTCTAACCGGGAGCTCGCGCCAGATGGCATACATTAGCGACCGATTTCGGCTACGGAAAGCCCAGTTTCAAACGAAACAGCATTTTCGCCCCACCGCCAAACAGGGTTACTGCGCAAATCACGCCACAACGAACCGCCTGACGCTGAACCGATGGAGAGTTTCGGGGAACCTTGACCCGGCGCAGTGTATTATGGCACTGATGCACCCTGATCGAGGACACTGAATGACTGTTTCTTCCCGCCCCGTCTATCTCAAACTGCGTGACCGGATCGCGGCGGCGATTATCGGCGGCGAATATGCCGAAGGTGCGATGCTGCCATCGGTGCGTGCCTTTGCGGCGGCGCAGGGGGCCAATCCGCTGACCGTGGCCAAGGCCTATCAACAATTTCAGGCGGACGGGCTGGTGGAAGTGCAGCGCGGGGTGGGTATGTATGTCGTGGCCGGCGCATCCGAAAAACTGCGCCAGTCGGAACGCGATGCGTTCATCGTCCGCGAATGGCCGGACATCATGGCCCGCATGAGCCGATTGGGTATCGATCCACTGGATCTGATCGAAACCAACGCCTAGAGCCTGCGCTCGAAAGCTGGGCCCGAAAGCTGAGCCCGAGAGCTGAGCCCGAGAGCTGGGCTCCAAACCTGCGCCCCGAACCTACAATTACCCGCCGTCATTATTCATTCGACTAATATATGTTATCCTTTTAGGCCCTGTGACACATTTGCGCGCCCAGCGCCGATATGGCATATATGTGCTATGCGGCGTTCCAGCGGGCGCTTGAATGATTGGGGGTATGGCGGGGTTCCGGTACATGTGTTCGCGGTATGATGCGTTTTTTTCGTAAATGTGTTTTCGGCAGATATATTTTCGGTATCGGATCCCCGGTGTAGGAGAATTCGATGATACGATCAGAATTATTGCAGGCATTGGCCAAGGACAATCCGGATCTTCGTGCGGAAGAGATCGAACAGGTGGTCGACATTTTTTTCGATGAAATCGCCAGCGACTGGCCGAAGGCGGGCGCGTGGAATTGCGCGGTTTCGGCGCCTTCAGCACCCGGGAACGGGCAGCACGCAAGGGCCGCAATCCGCGTACCGGAGAAGCGGTGGACGTGCCCGACAAGCGCGTGCCCTATTTCAAACCGGGCAAGGAAATGCGCGAGCGGCTGAATCCCGAAAACTGAACCCGATCGCCAATCGGGCGATCCAGGTGCCAACGGCGCGGCTACCCCGATCCCGATCCCGATCCGGTGCCAATCCTATGCCCAAGCCATATTGGCGTTTTGCGGTTCTGCGGTTACAGGCCTGATCTGCCGTCTTTTTAAAAAAGCCGGCTGGGCTGTTTGCGGGTGTGGCGGAATGGTAGACGCCGGGGACTTAAAATCCCCTGAGCATTGCTCGTGCTGGTTCGAATCCAGTCACCCGTACCAGCCACCGGCACCATCGGGCGGTGTATTGGCCGCCAATCCTATATGCCCGCCCCATATGCCCGTACCGATTGTGCGGCTTCGTGCCGTTCATGGATCCGGTTTCGCCATTGCGGCGCGCACGTCGCCCCAGGATACCAGTTTGAAATTCTGTGCATCGGGCGCGTTGATCCCATCCTGCGCCACGAACAGGCCGTTCGGGTAAGCCGCACCGAAATCCCTTGGATCAAGCGCGATACCGTCGGTTTCCTCCACGCCGCCAAAGGCACCCTGTGCGATCCGGAAACGGCCCGCCGGCGCGAAATCCGGCAGGCGATAGAGCGCAAAGGCATTGTCGCCCTGGCTCGATGCAACCAGCCACCCGCGATCCGACCCATCGGCGGGTCCGTTGACCGACAGCGCCAGGCCTTCCACATCCGCAACCAATTGCCGATTGTCGATGGCGGCGACCAGATCGCCCTTCTGCGCGCCGGACACGAAGCGCCAGATACCGGCATTTTCCTCCCCGACATAGAATGTCCCGTTGCGTGGATCGACCACGCAACCTTCCGCCTGGCTCGGTACCGACAACGATCGAACCAGCGCCGATCCGATATTCGGCGCAAGATCTATGCGGTATTCCCCGATGGCCCCGTCTTTCAATACCGAAAATGCGTGCAATGCGCCCTTGTTCATCGACAGGCACAGACCGTAAGCCTCGCCCATGCCGCCATCGACCGACCCCAGCGGATCGAGCCGTGCCGTTACCGGGTCGAGGCGGTACAGGCGGATTTTTGCCCGGGCGGGATCGTTGCGATCACTGGCCGCCACGATAATGCCCGCCGCACCCATATCGACCAGATCGACATTGTTCAGCCTGCCGCCAGGCGCAAAACTGCGGGTCTGACCGTCCAGCCCATAGACATACAGGCCGGCCTTTTTATCAGTCGCGACGATCAGACTGGCCGCCGGGTCCGCATCGTTGCGCCAGATTGCCGGATCGTCCGCCGCGTCTTCATCCGCCGTACCCACCGGGGTCGTTTCTCCCCTGGCATAGACCGGTGCGGCCGGGTTTCCGGTGATAGGCACCGTAACACAGCCGGCCAGAGCAAAAAAAGGCAGGGCAAAAAGAGACCGGGCGAAAAAAGGCAGGGCAATACGAGCCGCATTTGCCGGCAGGCTACACAAGGACCGCATCAGAACGTCACCCGCGCGCCGAATTTCATGGTGTAACCGTATTCTTCGTATTGATACAGATTACGCTGCCCGCCGAATTCATTATAGGCGTAATAATCCGCATCGTTGATGTTCACCCATTCATAAAACAGTTTTAGCCGGTCGCTGACGGTGTATTTTGCAGTCAAATCCAGCTGGAAATGATCGTCCACGAACCGGTCCAGAGCCGCATCACTGTTGATTTCATCCAGATATCGGCTGCGATAGGTGCCCGCCAGACGCAGGCTGATCCCCCCTTTTTCATATCCCAGCGCTGCGTTGAACGTGTGTCTGGACGATGCGGGCAGGGGAATGTCGCGAAAATTATCGACATTGCCGATGTCGGTGAAATCGCCGACCGGCACGCGGCCGCTCGCATCCGTGAAGGTGTAATTGGCCGAGACTAGAAACCCGCCCAGCAACCCCGGCAAGAAATCCAGGCTTTGCGATGCACCAAGTTCTATTCCGAAGATGGACCCGTTTGGCCCGTTGATCGGAATGACCGCTTCGTCGAATGCCAGACCTGAAAATACGCCGGGCGTATCGATATTCACGTCCACGATGAAGTTTTCGATATTCTTGTGAAACATCGCGGCGGTCAGCGCGCCGCCCGACGTCATGTAATATTCCGCCGATGCATCGAAGTTCCACGATTTGTAGGGCACCAGGTCGGGATTGCCGAATTCCCCTTCGCGATCGTCTTCGTCGTTTTGTTCGATGGCGAAACGCGGCGCCAGTTTGGACAGTTTGGGACGGACCAGGCTGCGATAGGCCGCCGCGCGCAAAATCAGGTCCGGCGCAGCTTCGTACCGAATGTTGATACTGGGCAGATAATCATCGTAATCGCGGGTAAAGCGAACCGGATCAATCACCACGATGTCATCGCCTGCAATCGTACCATCGGGCAGGGTCGCGCCGCCTTGCACCAGCGTAACGGTGTTGCCTACCACATCGTTGGAGGTGTTTTCATACCGCACGCCCGAAATAATTCGCAACGTATCGGTGTCCCACCGGCCGAGCAGATATGCCGCCCCGATATCTTCGGCAACGCTGTAATCTTCGACCGCGCTGTCGAACCGGCTGTCGAGCGCCTGCAGTTCGAAGATGGCGCGATTGGCGTTGAAGAAAGCCGTCGGCAATCGGCCATCGGGTAGCGGGCCGATATCGCCCAGCCGATATGTCTGACGGCCCAGCACATCGGCCAGCGTGTAATTGCCGTCCGTCTCGTAGAATTCGACGGCCTTGTCGAAGCTCTTGTCGCGCCAGCGGCCCTTATATCCGGCCTGAACCGTGAATGTTCCGCTGCCGGTATGGAAACGGCGGCCCAAGTCGATCTTCGCCGCCCATTCGGTGTCCCGCGCATCGGACAAGGCGGTGCGTTCCACATCGTTCAGATCGTAGGCGGCCGGATCGAAAAACGCCGCCGTGTTGCCGGAAACCGTATAGGTCGGAATGCGCGGGTCGGCGGTAGCGATCGCGACATTCAAGCCTGTACCGCTGAACCGCTGGCGGAATTGCGTGGGATCGAGCGATCCGTCCTCGCGCTCGCTGGCCTTGGAATAGGCGAGCGAATATTCGGCGAACCAGTTTTCCCAGTCGCTCTCGCCGCCCAGCACCAGCGATGCGATCCGCTGGCGTTCGAACCGGTCCTTTACATCGCGTTCCACACCGATCCGATTGGCAAGATCAGAATAGGTCGCGGTCGTAGCGTCGCGCGAGGTAGGGCCGGTTTCGTCGAATCTGCCGAAATCGAATGTCAGACGGCGGCGGAATTCCTGATCGTCGAACTGGCTCCAGATACCTTTTAGATAAAGCTCGGTGAAACGCCCCAGTTTGGCATCGAAGCCCAGGGTCGCGCTGATCCGTTCGCGTTCCACATCGTAATCGCGAAACTGGATTTCACCGGCAAAGGGCCCGGTGCCGGCATCTGCATAATCATCGGCTTCGATATTGTCGGTTTCGAACGCGCGCCGGTAATAGGATACGCCGCCCGACACGCCCAGACCTTCCGTCAGCCGGGTCGCGAAATCGACACTGCCCTTGGGCGTCAGCGTATCCGACAATTGGTTATAGCTGCCTTCCAGCCGGGCAGTGAGAAGCGCGGTCTTGCGGTCGAAGGCACTGGTCGTTTCGATCTCGATCGAAGCCCCTATGGTATCGCCATCCATATCGGGGGTAAGCGATTTTTTGACTTCGATGGATTCGATAATGTCGCTCGACACGACATCCAGCGCAACGGAACGCACGTCGCTTTCGGGCGAAGGCAGGCGCACGCCGTTAAGGGAGGTGGCGTTCAGATCGGGGTCGAGGCCGCGCACCGATACGAAGCGGCCTTCGCCCTGGTCGTTCAGCACATTGATGCCTGGCAGCCGCCGCAGGGATTCGGCCACGTTCTGGTCCGGAAACTGACCGATGGCATCCCGGGTCAGAACGTCGCTGACTGTGTCGGAGGCGCGCTTGCGCGACAGGGCGCTGGCCTGATTGGCACGTTGTCCGATTACCAGCAGCATGGTTTCGTCTTCCCGCCCAAGCAGGATTTCGACCGGTACTGTGCCGGTTTCGGGAACTGTTACTGCGGTGCGGGTAGTGGGCGCACCGACATAGCGGGCGACCAGAGTGTACGTGCCGGCGGGCAAACCGAAGAAACTGAAACTGCCATCGCGTTCGGACGTTACGCTGCGGCTGAGTTCCTCGATCGTGATTTCGGCCGATTGCAGCGCGGCGGTGCCCGATACGTCCACAACGCTGCCCTCGATATCGCCAGCCTGAGCCGCAGTGGACAGTCCGGCGGCCAGCGCAGCGCAGCCGACGGTAAGTATGGAACGCAATTTCAGTGTCATGGGAACCCTCCTGTGATGGGCGCCCATTACGGCCGGTAAGCGACGCGCGGATTACGGTTTGACTACAATTGTCTTACACAGCGGAAAATCTGTCGCACATGGCGCGCCGCTCCCACCGCAGATGTTCCGTGCGGCGCCATTAGCGGCGGGGATTGCAGGCGGCATGACGGGATGTCACGGCGAATGATATCGGGGTGTGGCGGTGCTCGGAATGGATATAAGCGGCACGTCCATGGTAGCCCATTCGGCAATCCAGCCATCCATCCCCGGTCGCTTGCGAATGGCAGCGTCCGATTTTGGGAATATCGTGCCGTAAATGGGAATATCGCGGTAACCGGGCCGTGCTTCGCCGAAGGAATTGCGCATGGAAACATAGGTGGCGGGATCGCGGCCATCGATACTGAGCCGGTCGTTCATCGTGCAGGCCAGTTCCCAGGCGCGTTCGGGCGATTGGGTCCAGCGCAGCAATTGTTTCGACCAATACATACGCAGATTGTTGTGCATCCATCCCGTTACCAGCCATTGTTTCTGGCTGGCATTCCACGTTTCATCCGGCGAACGCCCGTGCCACAGATCATCGTCGGATACGATATCGCGCGGATCGCCGCGATGATCGTCGAGCGATTTGCGCGGGGCGGATGGCAGGGCTTCATACTGGGTCATCTGCGGTTTGACCTGCATTCGCCAATGCGCCCATTCGCGCCAGGTCAGCAGTTCATCGTAGAATTTGTAACGGGCCGATGGCTTGACGCCTTCGTTTTCGATCGCGCCCATGATTTCCCACGGCGAAACCATGCCGAAATGCAGATATGGCGACAATTGGGAGGCCCCGTTCGGCAAGGCGGGATTGTTGCGATCGCGCTGATAGCTGGGGATTATACGGCGGGCCAGCGTCGCCACCCGGCGGCTGACTTCGCCGGCATCTGCGGGATGTTCGCGCGACGGCGGCACGGTATGATCGATGGCGCATTCGGCAACCAGCGCATCCAGCTGCGCATCCGTCATATCGGCAAGCGGCAGGGATGCAAATGGCAGGTCGCCGGTCAAAGGCGGATGGTCCGGCGCGCTTTGTTTCCGCAGAAACTGCCATTCGGCCCGCATCGGCGAATGCACGGCGCGAAAAGCCTTGGTCGCGTGGAGCCCCTTGTCCGGCAGCGCTTTGAACGGAACCAGCCGGGTGGCATCGGTGGCAATGACCGCCACATCCGCGTTGCGGGCGAAGGATTCCGCCTGCGCCCGGCCTACGAATGTCGCGTGCTGGTCGGCAACGACCAACGCAGCATCCGCGGCAAGGCGGTATACCAGCCCCTTTTCATGATGGCCGGGACGATCCAGGTAATGCGCGCTCCTGATCCCCCGTTTCGCAAGAGTTCGGGCCATATCGCGGCTGGCGCCCAGCAGAAACCGGTGCAACCGGTCCGATGCGTGGGGGTAATCGGCCCTGATACCGTGATAGACCAGCACCGGCAGCCCAAGCGGGTTGGCGATGGTTACAGCGGCATCGATAGCCGGATGATCATGGCCCCGGATGGTTTGTTGCAACCACACCAGGACATAGCGGGCATCGGCACGAAGAGGCTTGGCATTGAGCGCAATGCTGCGCAGTTCCAGCTCTTCGCCAAGCCGGTGAAGGTCGAATGTCATGAAAGTCCAACCCACCGCGCACCTGTGCGTTCCGGTTGGACATTCTGGCGGTTAGCCGATCATCGACATTCGCCCTTCAAGACGCTCAGCTATAGGATAGCTTGACTGCCGCTTCGCGTGATTTGCGCATCCGCATCGCCCCACCGATGGTGAAGAAACCGAGCAGCATCATCGCCCAGGCTTCGGGTTCGGGAACGGCGGATACCAGCCCGTCGACGGCAATCGAACCGACCTGGAACCGTTCACTGTGGCTGGTGGCGTGCAGATTGAAAGTCAGCGTGTTGGTGCCTTCCACGAACGTCAGCGGAGCCAGCAGGCTGAGCGTGCCGCCGCTGCCGAACCCGTGATTGCGCCGCACCGTCACGTGGGAGCCGCGCGGCGCCGTCACCACGCTGTTGCGGCCGCCGCCGCTCAAATTGAAAGAGCCGCGGAAAAATTCCGCACCATTCAGAAGGAACGTGAAAGTGTCCGTGATCGAACCCTGACCGCGACCGTTGATCGAACCCAGGCCGAGCAGCACCAGATCGAGCGTGCCGGCACCCGCACCCGCCTGGAACGTGTAGGACGCGGTGGTGCCGGGCGCGGTCGGCGTGCTGCTTTCCAGCAGGGTGGTCGCCGATGCGGAGGTTGCAAATCCGGTGAGCGCGGTGGCCGCCAGGATCGTTGCCAAAGTTTTTTTCATCATATCGGAACCTTCGATTTGCAGGACTATGTGTGTGCCGCGGCCAATGGCGCCGAACCGACCAGCTGCCTATCCCGGCCATTGGCGCTGTGCGGTTCTGGGACGGATTTTCTGGAAAAATGAAGATGGTATCGACAGCCTGCGACGATGCGGTCGCGCGCCGGTCTGGCTGCGCGCCGGTGCGCCTGCGCGATGGGGGGCCAGGCAGGATGGGGCGGCCAAGGGAAGGGGCGGCGGGTTCAGGCGGCCAGAAAACCGCCATCGACCGGCAGGACAACGCCGTTGACGAACGATGCGGCATCGCTTGCCAGAAATGCGATTGCGGCGGCGACTTCCTCGTTCCGGCCATAGCGTTTCATGGGGTTGAGCGCCGCGAACCCTGCTTCTGCCTCGGCGCGGGCTTCGGGCGGGGCCACCATGCCTTCGATCGCCCGCATCATTGCATTGTCGATCGGCGCCGGGGCCACGGCGTTGATGCGGATGCCGTGTTCCGCCAGTTCCAGCGCCGCGACCTGCACCAGCCCTGCAATGGCGTGTTTGCTGGGCGCGTAAGCACCAAGACCGGGCACACCCACCATGCTCGCCACTGAACCGGTCGCCACGATTGCGCCCTGCGTGCCGCAGTCCATCATCGCCTTTGCCGCATATTTGATGCACAGGAACGTGCCATCGATATTGATGCGCTGGACGGAAGAAAACTCCTCCAGCGAAAGATCGAGCAACGGTTTCACGGTTCCCTCCGTGCCCGCATTCGCCACGAAGATATCGATTGGCCCGAATGTGTCCGTTGTGGCTTCGATCAAAGCGCGAACCTGACTTTCCTGCGCGATGTCGCACACCATCCGGGCTAGTTGTTCGGCCCCATCGTTCTGGCCCCATCCGATCCGGCCCCACGCAATTCATCCAACGCGCGGTCCAGTTTGCCTTCGTCGCGCGCTGCCAGCATTACTTTCGCACCCCGGCCGAGCAGGATCGCCGCTGTGGCCTGTCCGATCCCGCCGCTTCCGCCGGTTACGATCGCGACTTTTCCGGCCATGTCTTTATCTTGTGCCATGATGGCTTTCTATCCTCCCGGTTTGGCTAAAGGATCGTGGGAAATCAGCTGGTGACGCCCCTCGATCATATGGGCTCTTGACGTATCGATAAATGTGACGATGATGTCATGTTCGCAATTACCGACCTGTGTCAAGCCGGTCGGTATTGTCGGGGGAGAACGAATTTGGCGGCATCGGTATTGTCCGATATTGATTTGCTGGATCTTGCGCCTTTCGCGCGGGGTGACGAACACGCGATGTTTGCGCAGCTGCGGCTTTCGTCGCCGGTCCATTGGAACCGCGGACCGGATGCGGCCGGTAACCCGCAGGACGGCTTCTATGCGCTGACCCGCCATGCCCATGTGTCGGCGGTGGCCCGCGATCACCGCCATTTCATCAGCGGCAAGGGCACCCAGATCCGCGATCGCCGCGCCGAAGGGCACGGCGCGCCCAGCGTTCACAATGCCGATGCGCCGATCCATGGCCGATTGCGCAATCCGGGTGTCGCCGCCTTTACCCGGTCCGCGATGAAACGGCATGAAACCTGGATCCGCACGACCATCCGGCGGCTGATTGCAGACGCACCCGACGGCGAACCGTTCGATTTCGTATTCCATATTGCCATCACCATTCCGATGATCGTTTTCGCCCGTGTGCTCGGCGTTCCCGAGAGCAGGCAGGGCGATCTGGTGCGCTGGGCCAACATGATGAGCGATGTGCGCAGCGACGATGCCAGCCAGGCGGCGGCACGGGCGCATCTGTTCGATTATTTCCGGCAATTGGTGGCGGAAAAACGCGCTGCCCCCGCCGATGATGTAGCCAGCGTATTGGCCACAGGCGATTTCACGGACGAGGAGCTGGACGCCTATTTCATGGTTCTGACCGTGGCCGGCAACGAAACCACGCGGTTCCTGTTGACCGGGGGTCTGGAAGAATTGCTGCGCCATGCCGATCAGGTGCGGCATCTGCGCGACAACCCGGCCGCCATTCCCGCTGCGGTCGAAGAGATGGCCCGATGGGTGTCGCCGGTCATCCAGATGCGCCGCACCGCAACGCGCGATTGCGATCTGTTCGGCACCCCGATCCATGCCGGCGACAAGGTCGTGCTCTATTTCGCGTCCGCCAACCGGGATGCAAGCGTGTTCGACAGGGCGGATGAATTTCGCATCGACCGCAAACCCAACCATCATCTCGGCTTCGGGATCGGCGCGCATTTCTGCATGGGCGCGCATCTGGCGCGGCTGGAAGCGCGCATTTTCTTCGAGGAACTGTTCGCGGCCAAGCGGCAGGTCGGTATCGTACAACCCTCGAAGCGCGCCGCCAACAACTGGTTCAGCGGTTACGAGACACTGATGGTGGAATGGTCGCGATGAACCGGCGCCGCATCATCGTAACCGGCGCTGCCAGCGGTATCGGATCGTCGCTGGCGCATTTGCTGCGGGCAGACAATATCGAAGTGCTGGGAATCGACCGCAATGGCGGGGATACGGTACGCGGCTGCGATCTATCCGATAGCGCATCGGTGCTGGCGCTGGCCCATGAAATCGACGGGATGTGGGATGGTATCGCCCATGTCGCAGGTTTGCCGGGCACTGCCGATAGCGGCGGATATCCTCCGCGTGAATTTCTGCGCTGTCCGGCAGCTTACCCGAATGCTGGCCCCATCCATGGTCCCCGCACGCCGCTATGGTCGCCATTTCCAGCATCACCGCCCATCGCTGCACCATGGATGAAGCGCATCTTTTCGCATTCGCGACCGGTCCGGATGCGGACATTCTGGACGCTGCGCGGGAGATGGACGGGACGCAGGCCTATGCGTTTTCAAAACGGCTTTTGAATGTGTGGGTCGAACATATGGCCGCGCAGACCGTAATGACCGGGTTGCGCGCCAATGCGGTGGCCCCCGGCCCGGTGGAAACGCCCATTCTGGCGGATTTCCGGACATCGATGGGTGCGGAAAAAATCGCCAGGGCTGCGGAACTGACCGGTCGCCATGCACAGCCGGAAGAAATCGCGCAGGCGGCCATGTTCCTGCTGTCCCCGCAATCGGGCTGGATCAACGGCGTGGTTCTGGATTGCGATGGCGGCTTCGGCGCGGCCCGCCGCACCCATTCCCGAACAGCGGCGTCCAGTACCGTTGCCGTTCATCCTGCCCCATCGGTGCATACCGATATTACCGCCCATCCATCGCCGGAGCCCGCATGACTGTCGACACCGAACCCCATCTCGCCGCACTGCTGGAAGCCCGCAAGGAAAGACGCCGGGCACCGCCCTATATCCCGCAGGTCGATAGCGAGGTTCAGGGGCTGCTCGACACGTTCTTCGCGCAGGAACTGCCCGGCAGCACGGTCAGCGATGTATCCCGGCTGGGCGGCGGCGCATCCAAGGAACAGTTCGTGTTTTCGCTGACCAGGCCAGGTGAAAATGCCAAACAATATGTCCTGCGCATGGACCCGCAGGAAGCGATTACCGAAACCAGCCGCAGCCGCGAATGGGACATATTGCGTGCCATGCGCGGCACCGTGCCCGTGCCGCAAGTGCTGGCGATCGACGAGGATGCGCGCATTTTCCCCCGGCCGGCACTGATCATGGAAATGATGCCGGGCGTTCCCAAACCGACCGGGATCGATCTTTCGGTAACCGGCCTGGGAACGGTTCTGGGCGATCCGTTGCGCGGGAAAATACGCCCGCAATATGCCGATCTTCTGGCGAAAATACATAATTTCGACTGGCGCGCCGCCGATCTTGCTTCCTACGCCGCGCCGGATGCCGACCCCGGACAGGCGACGCGTTGGCTCATCAATTTCTGGAAAGAACTGCTTGAACAGGATGTGGTGGCGAAAGAACCGGTGCTGCGTCTTGCGACACAGTGGCTGGAAGCCAATGTCCCCCCTTGCGACGATCCGTGTCTGGTTCATGGTGATTTTCGCACCGGCAATTATCTGTTCGACGAAGATAGCGGACACATCACTGCCGTGCTGGACTGGGAAATGAGTTATATCGGCGACCGTCATGCCGATTTCGGTTGGCTGCTGCAGCCGGTCTTCGGCACGCATATCGACGGGCAGTTCCGCGCCAGCGACATTTTCGACGGAACCGATGATTTCATCGCAGCCTACGAACAGGCCGGTGGCCGCCCGGTCGACCGCGCCAGACTGCATTATTTCACGATTTTCAACAATTGGAAAAGCTACATTCTGGTCAGCGTGCTGGGGATCAGGGCGGCGAAGGAAGCGCATAATCATCAGGATGTGCTGCTGACATTCCTCGCATGCCACCGGCCCCCAATTTATCGCCGAGCTTGCGCGCCTGCTCGGTCAGGGAGATATGCGATGAACCCCAGTGTGCAAGACCGCCTGGACAGCTGCGTACGGGCGCTGGAACATGTCATCCTGCCCGCGCTTCCGGACAGTGCCAGCCTGGCCCGCGAACAGACGATGATCGTGATGGGGCAGGTGCAGATCATCCGCGCGCAGCTGGATGCGGCCGCAGGTTTCGAACAGGAAGAGGCAGACGATCTGGCCGCCATGGCAGAAGCGATCTGCGTGGCGGCCTCCGGAAAAACTGCCGGTTTGCGAACCGCACTGGACGCGGCCGATTGCGACATCCCGCGCAATCGCACCGCTGCATTGCAGGATGCGATCGACGCGTTTCTCAAAACTTTCGATGAACAAGGCGGCCCGCCGCCCGCGATCGCCACGGTTATCTGCGAATACGGGGCCAGACGCGCGCATAAGGACCGGGTGTGGTTTTCCGCCATGGGGTTCGATGCGGGTTTCGTGCCGGGCGGCGGCGCGTGACCCAGGGGCTCAACATGGCGCTGGACCTGCTGGAAAAATCGCGGGTGGAACCCCCGACTGCGCGTGGGCGGGCCACGCGCACCAAGCTGCTGAACGCGGCGGAACTGTGTTTTTCGAAAGACGGGTTCGATGGTACGACCATCGCCGGGATCGCGGTTGCGGCCGATGTGAGCCATGGAAACTTCTATCGGCATTTCGCGGATAAGGACGATATCCTGCTGGCGGTAATCGCCCAGCTTTACGGCAATCTGCGCAATGCCAGCGGGTCAACCGCACGCACCACCCCGCCGACTCTGGACGGTCTGATCCGCCGCAACACGGCATTCTTTCGCAATTACAGCGAAAACCGGCATCTGTTCCGGGTGACGCGGGAAGCGGCCGCCCGGCCCGACGCGCGGCAATTTCGGGATATGTGGCTGTCCATCCGGGCCATGTTCGTCGAACGCAGCAGCCGCTGGATCATGCGCTGTCAGGCCAATGGCGAAATTGCGCCGGGAATCGATGCAGCGGCAGTCGCAGCGGCGCTGGGGGCGATGACCGAACAGCTGGCTTATATCGAATTGGGGCTTGCCGATCGGGAGCCGGCCCGCAGCACCATCGCCCGGCTTGGCCGGACTTGCGGTTTGATATGGCATCGCACCTTGATGGATGCACCCGGCGCAGATGGCGAATCGGGTAGTTCTATCGACGCCGCCGCTGCCGCCGATGGTGCCGAATGAAGCAGCTGATCCTGGTGCGGCACGGAGAACCGGAGATGGACGGAGCGGACGCCGCGCATGATCCGGGGTTAAGCCCGCTGGGACTGCGCCAGGCGCAATGGGCGGCGGATGCGTTATCGGCCGAACCGATCGACGCCATCGTCACCAGCCCCCTGCAGCGGGCACGGCAGACCGCGCAGCCACTGGCCGAAATGCTGGGCCTGAACACCATCGTTTCCGCCGGCATGGCGGAAGTTGATCAGGACGGCGCACAGTATTTTTCGGTCGAGCAATGGCGCGCCCAGAACGGCGAACAATGGCGCGCGTTTCTGGCAAACCCGGTCGAAACCCTGGGCGGTGATCATGCCGCCTTTGTCGCCCGCGTGCACGATGCGCTGCGCGAATTGCTGCGCCTGCCCGGCAAACGCATTGCCGTATTTACCCATGGCCTGCCGATCAATGTCGCGCTTGCTCAGGCGCTGGGCGAAGGCAGCCTGTCGCGGTTTGGACCGCGTCATGCCTCCATCACCCGGATGGCGGGAACCGGCCTCGATAATCTTCGCGTGTTGAGCTTCAACGAAGCCACCCATATCACGGCGGTCCGGCCATGAGCTGGCCCGGCGCCATTGCCGCAGCCGACCCCGCGACGGCTGGCGCTGGTCGTTGGCGAACAGCGCGTGACGTATGGGGCGCTTGCCGCCCGCTCGGAACATCTTGCCGGTGTGCTGGCCCGTTCAGGATGCAGGCCGGGCGATACCGTGGCGGTAGTAATGGACAATTGCCCCGATTTCTTCGTGGCCGTCTGGGCGGCGCAGATTTCGGGATTGTATTTCGTGCCGGTTTCCACCCGGCTGCCGACTGCGGAACGCGATTATATTCTGGATGACAGCGCCGCCAGAATTGTGCTGACCGCCGACCCGGACTGTCCGCGCAGCCTGTTGCCCGAACATTGGGGCGGGGCCACTGCGCCGTTCCGCCGTCTGGAAGGCAGCGATATGCTGTACACATCGGGGACCACGGGCCGACCCAAAGGTGTCAAGAAACCGCTGGCAGAGATGGAGCTGGGCGGCGACAGCAGGCGCACCGATCGCGCGCGTGATTTGTTCGCGATGGACGAAAGCACCATATTCCTGAGCCCGGCGCCGCTCTATCACGCGGCGCCGCTGCGCTATGCGATGACGGTCCAGCGCCTGGGCGGGACGGTGGTTGCCATGGCGCGTTTCGATGCGGCGCGGGCGTTGGACCTGATCGCCGCGGAAAACGTGACCCACAGCCAATGGGTGCCGACGCATTTTTCCCGCCTGCTGGCCGTGCCGGACCGCGGTGCCAACCCACCCGCGCATATCTGCGCCATCCATGCCGGCGCGCCCTGTCCCCCTGCCATCAAGCGGCGGATGATCGACTGGTGGGGCCCCATCTTGCACGAATATTACAGCGGTACCGAAGCGGTCGGTTTCACCCATATCACCAGCGCGGAATGGCTTGCGCGTCCCGGTAGCGTCGGCAAGGCCTATGGCTCCACGGTTCACATATTGGACGATAGCGGCTGCGAAATCGGGCCGGGGCAGACCGGCCGCGTATTTTTCGGCGGGGCGGGCGCCCTGAATTATCACGGCGATCCCGAAAAAAGCGCCGCCGCTTCCAGCGTTCAGGGCTGGGCGACCATGGGCGATATCGGCCATGTCGATGCAGATGATTATCTTTATCTGACGGACCGGCAGGCCTTCACCATAATATCCGGCGGCGTGAACATCTATCCCGCCGAAGTGGAAAACGCCCTTATGGCCGATCCCGCTATCGCCGATTGCGCGGTGTTCGGCGTGCCGGACGACGATTTTGGCGAAGCCGTGCAGGCGGTGGTGGAACTGCACGATAGGCGGACCGGATCGGCCGATCTGGCGCGTGCGATCGCCGCACGGCTGCGCGATGCGATTGCCGGCCATAAAATTCCGCGATGTATCGCCTTCGTCGATACGGTGGTCCGGATGGATAGCGGCAAGATTGCCAAACGCGATTTGGTACGGGCCTATCGCAATCCCGAACTGCGCGGTTTCGCGACACGCACGCTGGAAACTGCCCGATGAGCCGCGCCATTCATCTTGTTGCTGGCGCGCTGGTGGAGGGGGATGGTGTGGATGCCGCCCGCTTCTCGCCGGTTTCGGGCGACATGATCGCGGCGGCAAACCTCGCCAGTGTGGACCAGGGGCGCCAGGCAGCCAAGGCGGCGGACGATGCGGCCGGAGCGGTTGCGGCACTGGACATTGCCGAACGCGCCGCCGCCTTGCGGACACTGGCCGACCTGCTGGACGGGGATGCACAGCCGATCGCCGATCTGGTGACGCTGGAAAACGGATGCCCGCGTGCCCAGTCCGCCGGTTTGCAGGTGGGCAGCGCGACCAGCCTGCTGCGGGCCTATGCCGATCTTGCCGATGCGCACCGGTTCGAGGAACGGCGCGCCGGGCTTCGCGGCGGGCATACGATTGTCCTGCGGCAGCCGGTAGGGCCGGCGCTGGGTATCGTGCCATGGAACGTCCCGCTGTTTCTGGCCTGCATGAAACTGGCGCCGGCAATCGTGGCCGGATGCCCGGTGGTGTTGAAACCCTCCCCCGAAAGCGCCGATAGCATGGGCCGGTTTGCGGTATCGCTGGCCAAGCTGGAATTGCCGCCGGGCGCTGTACAAAGCGTCGTTGCCGGGGCCGATGTGGGCCGCACGATGGTGGCCGATGCGCGGTTTGCGAAAATTGCCTTCACCGGTTCCACCAATGCCGGGCGCGCTGTCGGCATGGCGGCGATGGAACGGTTCGCACGCGTGACGCTGGAACTGGGCGGCAAAAGCGCCGCGATCCTGCTGGACGATGTCGATCCCAATGCATTGCCCGCGGAATTCTGGTTGGCCGTGTTACAGAATAACGGCCAGGTCTGCGGCGCCCAGTCGCGCATTTTGATACCGCAGTCGCGCGCGAAAGATTATGAAGATGCCATCGCGGCGATGTTCGATGCGCTCGTAGTCGGTGACCCGCGCGACGATACGACGCAGGTGGGGCCGGTCGTATCCCCGAACGCCGCATCGCGCATCAATGATGCAGTGGACGCGGATATCGCCGAAGGGGGGCGTTTGCTGACGCGCTGGTCGACACCGGCCGCAATCGGGTATGAACACCGCACTGGTCGTCCCCACGCTCATCCGTCCATCGCGCCGTGACGCTGCAATCGTGGAGCGGGAATTGTTCGGCCCCGTCGCCACCATCCAGACCTATTCCAGCGACGCCGAAGCTGCGGCGATGGCGAATGATCACCGCTATGGCCTGTCGGGTTCGGTCTGGTCCCCCGATATCGCTCGCGCCACCGATATGGCGCGCCGACTCAAAACCGGCACCGTGGGCATCAACACCAAGAAAATTCTCGATTTCGGAAGCCCGTTCGGCGGTTGGCGCGACAGCGGCATCGGGCGCGAACTGGGGCCGGAAGGAATCGATGCCTACACCGAAACGACCACGATAATAAAAAACTGAACGACAACAAACGCTTGGGAGAAAGAACAATGACACGGATCAATTCGACAATAGCGAAAGCCGCGCTTCTGGCTGGCACCTGCCTGCTGCCTGCCGGCATCGCGCAGGCCCAGTCGGGCGATCCGACGGTAACCGATATGGAAACAGAAGGTGCCAATGGGGGGGAGACGCGCGGCATCGATGTCATCGTCGTCACCGCGACCAAGCGGGCAACCGACCTGCAGGTCGTGCCGATTTCGATTTCCGCGATCGGCGCCGATGAACTTGCCGCGCGGGGAATCAGCGAAACGAGCGACCTGATGGGCAGCTTGCCGAACCTGCAGGTCACATCCGCCTATTCCTCGACACAGCCCAATTTCTCGCTGCGCGGGATCGGGGTGGCCAACGAATTTTCCGCTTCGACGGCGAGCCCGATCGGCGTGTATGTGGACGAGGTGTATCAGAGTTTCCGCGCCAGCCACGGACAGCAATTATACGATCTGGAACGGGTCGAGGTGCTGCGCGGTCCGCAAGGGACGCTGTTCGGGCGCAACACCACCGGCGGCGCGATCAATTTCATTACCCGCAAGCCCGATCTGGATGGGACCAGCGGTTATCTGACGGCGGGATACGGCAATTACAACCGCTATTCGGTGGAAGGTGCGGTGGAAACCGCATTGGTGGACGATGTGTTCGGCGTGCGTATCGCCGGCACGTATACCACTGCCGATGGATACACCTACAACCCGACGCTGGACCAGGATTTTTCCGAAGTGGACAGCTATGCCGGACGTATCACGTTCCAGCTGGAACCGATCGATACGTTCCGCATGACGCTGAAACTGCATGGTGCGAAATCCAATCCGCGGCAGGATCTGCCCTATGGCATCGGCTATCTGGAAGGGCGCACCGATGCGGCGGGCTATTCGCGGTTCCAGCCGCGCCCCGAACTTGGCGGCCGGGTCTTGGAACAGGACGAAGTGCAGGCGGACACCGCCGGGTTCAGCCGCACGGACAGTTATGGCGCCGCGCTGACGGTGGAAGGGGACATATCGGACAGTCTGACATTGACCGGCATTTTCGGCTACGATGAATCCGGCTTCGAACTGTCGCCGTTCGATTGCGATGGTTCGCCGAACAATGTCTGCGCCATCCGCTACAATTCGCAAAGCACCAATCTCAATGCCGATGTCCGCCTGAGTTTCGACGATGGCGGGCCGTTCCGGCTGATCGTGGGCGGATATTACGGCGTCGACAAGATCGACACGGTGAACGAACCCGATTTCTTCGGCTTCCTGCGGCCCCTGCTTCAGGGTGCGGGCGTTCCCGACGGGTTCAACAATATTCCCATTGCGGTGGGCAATTCGCTCGGCACCATACCCGCATTCGTAGTCGATCCGACCCTGACCCCTGCCGATCCCGGTTTCTGCGCGCCCATCGTGATCAACCCGGCCGGTTTCTTCGACGCGCGATCCCTGATTGCGTTCAACGCCGATGTCGCGGCGACCAACAGCGCCGGCGGGACTGCAGCACAGGCGGCCTGCGCGGCGGCAGGAGCGCCGCCGTTCGGACCCATTCTGGCGCGCCAGGAATTCACGATCGAGCGCCCGTCCATCGCCATTTATGGAGAAGGTACGCTGGATATTACCGATGCGCTGTCGCTTACCGTGGGGCTGCGCTACACCAAGGACGACGTCAAATATTCCAACGGATCGTCCCTGCTGTTCGACCTTGGCGGGGAAAACGCCTTTGCCAGCCTGGTGCCATACGAATTTCCGCTGGTCGGCACGCCGGGGCGTGTGGCGCAAAGCGAATCCACCGGGCAGTTTACCGGGCGGGTCATTCTAGATTACCAGATCGCAGAGGATATTCTGCTCTATGCCAGCTATTCGCGCGGCTATCGTGCAGGCACCTATAACGGGCTGGCGTATCAGGATATCAGCCAGGTCTATTTCGTCGAACCCGAAAAGGTCAACGCGTACGAGGCCGGTTTCAAGAGCCGTTTCGCCAATAACACGGTCCAGCTGAACGCCGCCGGTTTCTATTACGACTATACCGGCCAGCAGATCGCGCAGATCATCGGCGCGACCAGTTTCCTGCGGTCGGCCGACGGTCGTTTGTTCGGCGGCGAGGCGGAACTGACCTGGCAACCCAACGATTTCCTGCGGATCGACAGTTCGGTCGGCTATCTCAACAGCAAGTATCAGGGGAACGCAGTCGATCCTTCGGACCCCACTGCGCTGACGCTGGACATCAACGGCAATGATTTTCCCAATGCGCCGGAACTGACGTTCAATGCGGGTGTGGAACTGACGCCGGTCGACGATGGCGTGAACAAGCTGACCGTCCGCGGCGATGCCAGCTATATGGGCAGTTATTTCTTCGATCCGTTCGGCGATTACGGGCAGGATCCGTGCGACCGCCCCGTTGCGGGATCGAACGTGTTGCTCGCCACGCCGGAGCTTGCGTGCGGAAATCCATCCTATTGGACATTCGATGCGCGCGTAACCTACGAACGCGAAAACATCGCGTTTTCGGTCTATGGCAAAAATCTGGCGGACAAGTTCTATTACGTCTACGGCCTCAATCTCAACGCGTTCTATCAGGATTACCTGACGCGCGGGGCGCCGCGCACCTACGGGGTGGAGGCAACCGTCCGTTTCTAGAACACAGCGAATGCAAAGGAAAAAGGGGGGCCGGCATTTCCCCCCTTTTTCCCGATCCATCGTCATAGCCGGCAGGAATGCGAACGAAGACCATGAACATAGTGAGCAGCCAGGCAGTGGACATTGCGGAGCGGATCGAAATCTTCGTTCGCGAAACGATCATACCGTATGAAAGCGATCCGCGCGGCAAGGGTCATGGCCCGACCCAGGAACTGGCGGACGAATTGCGGGACCAGGCCCGCAATGCCGGTTTGATTACGCCGCATATCAAGGACGACGGCACGCATTTTTCGCATCGCGAAACCGCGCTCATGTTTCGCAAATGCGGTCTGTCGCCGTTGGGGCCGCTCGCCTGCCGGATCGCGGCGCCGGATGAAGGCAATATGTATCTGCTCGGCAAGGTGGGCAGTCCCGATATCAAGCGCCGGTTTCTGAAACCGCTGGTCGACGGCGATATGCGGTCGGCCTTTTTCATGACCGAACCGGCCGATGAAAATGGTGCCGGTTCCGACCCGTCGCTGATGCGCACGACCTGCCGGCGCGACGGCAATCACTGGCTGGTCAATGGCCGCAAGGCGTTCATAACCGGCGCGGATGGTGCCGGTATCGGCATTGTGATGGCCAAATCGCAGGAAGCGGATTCCCGGGATCAGGCCTGTATGTTTCTGGTCGATCTGCCCGATCCTGCCATCCGCATCGAACGTATTCTGGACACGATCGACAGTTCGATGCCGGGCGGACACGCGGTAGTGGCGATCGACAATCTGCGTGTTCCCGCCGATCAGATGCTGGGCGAAGCCGGCGAAGGTTTCAAATATGCGCAGATCAGGCTGGCGCCTGCCCGTCTCACACATTGTATGCGGTGGCTGGGCGGGGCCTTGCGGGCGCAGGAAATCGCCACGGATTACGCCTGCCGCCGTCAGGCATTCGGCAAGATGCTGGTCGATCATGAAGGGGTGGGGTTCATGCTCGCCCAGAACCGCATCGATCTCAAAGCCTGCGAATTGATGATCGACTGGTGCGCGGATGTGCTGGATGCGGGCGATCTTGGCACGGCCGAAAGTTCGATGACGAAGTCCTTCGTAGCCGAAACGCTGTTCGCGATTTGCGATCGCTGTGTCCAGATCATGGGCGGCCAGGGCGTGACCGGCGATACGATCGTGGAACAATTGTTCCGCGAGACCCGCGCCTTTCGCATCTATGACGGCCCGACCGAAGTGCATAAATGGAGCCTGGCGAAGAAAATCAAACGCGAATGGCGCGATATGCAGGCGCCCTGATTACTGCCGATTTACGTTCAGCCTGCGTGTTAATCACCCCCTAACCATTTTCATTCATTCCCGGATTGCAGGATTTGCAAGGGGCCCTGAATGGAAACGCAGCACGATGTACCATCCGAAAATGGTGAAAATACCGGCCAGAATAACGGCACGCTATCGGTCGATGTGGCAATCATCGGTGCAGGTCCGGCCGGTCTGACAGCAGGGTATCTGCTGACCAAGCAGGGCAAAAGCGTGGCGATCATCGAACGCGATGGCACCTATGTCGGCGGGATAAGCCGCACGGTCGAACATGACGGTTACCGTTTCGACATTGGCGGACATCGGTTCTTTTCCAAAAGCCAACAGGTGGTGGATTTGTGGAACGAGATATTGCCGGACGATTTCATCCAGCGCCCCCGGATGAGCCGCATCTATTACGAAGGCAAATTCTACAGTTACCCGCTGCGCGCGTTCGAGGCGCTGGGCAATCTGGGCATCGTGCGATCCACCGCCTGCATGGTCAGTTACCTGAAATACAAAGCCTTTCCGATCAAGGACGTCAAAAGTTTCGAAGACTGGACGACCAACCAGTTCGGTCGCAAGCTCTATTCCATCTTCTTCAAGACCTATACCGAAAAGGTCTGGGGAATGCCCTGCGACGAAATGAGCGCGGACTGGGCGGCGCAGCGGATCAAGGGTTTGTCCCTGTGGTCGGCCGTGATCGACGGGATCAAGCGTTCGCTCGGCCTCAACAAGGCACCCAACGATGGGCAGGCCGCCAAGACGCTGCTGGAAACCTTCCGCTATCCGCGCCTTGGCCCCGGCATGATGTGGGATGCGGCACGCGACAGGATCGTCGCCACCGGCAAGGGCCATGTCGCCATGGGCCATTCGCTGGAACAACTGGCTGCGGATGGCGCAGGCGGCTGGCGGCTGAGCGCACGCGGCCCGGACGGCGTGACGCTGGTCGTCACCGCCAAACACGCGATCAGTTCCGCCCCCATGCGCGAATTGGCAGCGCGGGTGCATCCGTTGCCCCAAGCGACCGTGCAGGCCGGCGATCTGAAATATCGC
This sequence comes from uncultured Alphaproteobacteria bacterium, assembly GCA_963803585.1. Classification (GTDB taxonomy): domain Bacteria; phylum Pseudomonadota; class Alphaproteobacteria; order Sphingomonadales; family Sphingomonadaceae; genus Pontixanthobacter. The sequence goes on from CAWDNB010000002.1 coordinate 259,653, forward strand.
GATTTCCTGACCGTGGCATTGAAAATCCGTTCGGACGATCTGTTTCCCGATAACTGGATCTACATTCATGACGACAAGGTGCAGGTCGGCCGCGTGCAGAATTTCCGCAGCTGGTCGCCCGAAATGGTCCCCGATGCCGATGTGGCGTGTGTGGGGCTCGAATATTTCTGTTTCGAGAATGACGGGCTGTGGTCGTCGTCCGACGATGATCTGATCGCGCTGGCAACGAAGGAGATGGCGATCCTGGGCCTGTGCGATCCGGGCGATGTCATCGGCGGCGCAGTGGTGCGGCAGGAAAAAGCCTATCCCGTCTATGATGAAAACTATGCCGCCAATGTCGATGTGCTGCGCCGGGAACTGGAGGAAAAACACCCGTCGCTGCATCTGGTGGGCCGCAATGGGATGCACCGTTACAACAATCAGGATCATGCCATGATGACCGCCATGCTGACGGTGGAAAACATCGTGGCGGGCAAGCGGCTTTACGACACCTGGTGTGTCAACGAGGATGCGGAATATCACGAAGCGGGCGAAGAAGGCGCACACGCCGCCAGCCTGCCGGTAAGCCCGGATCAGGCCGCCGCGCTCAATTCCATGCGCGACGTGCCGGAACGGCTGGTCGCCGATGCACCCGCGTCTGACACAACTTCGCGGAAAGTTGCCTGAACGCAGCGCACAGCGCCGGGCGTTCTCCCGGCAAAAATGGACAACAGGGGGACATCGCGATGACGGCATTGATCGACAGGCTGCGCGATGTGCGCCTGCTGCGCTACCTGCTTGCCAGCGTGGGTGCGCTTGCCGTCGATTTGGGCTGTTTCCTGCTGCTGCTGGCCAGTGCGGTGCAGCCGGCCATAGCGTCCGCCATCGGGTATAGCGTCGGCATCCTTGCGCATTGGGTTCTGTCCAGCCGCACGGTCTTTGCCGACGGGGTTGCCCTGCGCGGCAGGGCGCGGACGCGGCAAAAGGTGCTGTTCGTGGTATCCGCACTGACCGGACTTGCGCTGACCATCGCTATCGTGGGCGGGGGCGATTTTGCCGGAATCGATCCGCGCCTCGCAAAGCTGGTGGCGATTGCCGCCAGTTTTACCCTGACATGGTGGCTGCGCAGCCGCATCGTATTTCGTCTGCGAACGGTCTGATACCGCCATGATACCGATCGATCGCCGCGTTCGCGGGAACGAACACGTCAATGGGCGCATCACGCTCATCTGGCTGGGGCTTTGCGTTATCTTTGCGGCGGTTACGTTCCAGCGGGTCGCATCGGGCCGGTTTCCCGATCCCGACGACGTGCTGCGGCTCGTCCAGGTGCGCGACCTCCTGGGCGGACAGGGATGGTTCGACCTGCATCAATATCGCATCGATCCGCCGGGCGGCACCTTGATGCACTGGTCGCGGCTGGTCGATATCCCGCTGCTGCTGATTATCGGCGCGCTGACCCCGCTGTTCGGGCAGGGCGCGGCGGAAATGATCGCGGTCATCGCGGTTCCGCTGCTGCTGCTGGGCGGTGTGCTGTTTTTCGTGGGACGGCTTGCGTGGCGATTGTTCGGTATCGAAGTTGCGGGCTTTGCCTGCCTCGCTATCGGGCTGTTTGCGCCGATTGCCATCCAATTGCAGCCGATGCGGATCGACCATCATGGCTGGCAGATATTGGCCGTGGCTGCAGCCTTGTGGGCGATCGCGCACCGTTCCGCCCTGTTCGGGGGTATCATGGCGGGCGCCGTGATGGGCGCCGGTCTCAACATTTCGATCGAACTGCTTCCGATGAGCGCCGGTTTCGCGGCAGTGCTCGCACTGCGCTGGTTGATCGACCGCGATCAGCGGTGGTGGCTGGTATATTATATGCAGGGTCTGGCGCTGAGTGTGACCGCACTGTTCTTTCTGACCCGCGGCTGGACGGATCTGGCGCGCCACTGCGATGCAATCGCGCCTGCCCATCTTGGGTTCTTCGTAATAACGGCTGTGTTGACCGCGGCAATCGCGGCGGCGCGCAACATCCCGCGCATGGGGCTGGTCGTCCTGTTGGCCGGTGCGGGCGCGGCAGGTCTTGCGTTTTTCGCCCTGTCATCGCCCAATTGCGTGGCGACGCCTTTTGCCGAGCTCGACCCTCTGGTGCGCAGTTTCTGGTACGAGAATGTCGCGGAAGGGCGGCCTTTGTGGAAACAGGACCTGGAAATTGCCGTGCCGCGATTTGCGCAATTGCTGGTCGTTCTGGGCGTAACGGGATTGCTGTACCGCAATTCGCACCGGTGGCTGCGGCATTGGTGGGCCGAATATGCGTTATTGTTTGCCGCCGCCATAATCGGCGCGCTGCTGGTGTGGCGTTCGGCGGGGTTTGCCTGCGTCATTGCCGCGGTTCCGTTGGGGTGGCTGACCGCGCGGCTTTTCGCGGCGATCCGGGGAGGTCATAGGCCGGTGGTGAAGCTGGCGGCGGCGCTGGTCTTTCTCGTCGTCCTGCTGCCATCCGCACCGGTCGATCTGGCCAGGGCTGTCATACCAAGCGATGCCCGCCCACCGCAGGCTGCCAATCTGCGCAGTTCCGCGTGTGAGATAGATGCACAGGCCCGATCGCTGGACCAATTGCCCACCGGGGTGGTCTTTGCGCCGCTGGACATCGGCCCGGCCATTCTACAGCATTCCGGCCACGCAGTCGTCGCCACCAGCCATCACCGTGCAAACGATGCGATGCGCGATGTCATCGCGGCGTTTATCGCGCCGCCGGACGATGCGCGCAGGATCATCGGCAGACGCCGTGCAGACTATCTTGCCTTATGCGCCGATCTGGCCGAAATTCGCGTGTACGCCAATGCCGCGCCGGAGGGGCTGGCTGCCAGAATCATCACCGGCGATCCGCCAGCATGGCTGGAACCGATGGCATCCGACCATTCGCAGCCGTTCAGACTCTACCGGGTCAGGCAGGAATGAAATCCATTGCCGCACCATTCATGCAATAGCGTTTGCCGGTCGGTTTGGGGCCATCGTTGAACACATGGCCCAGATGCCCGCCGCAATCGGCGCACAGCACTTCGGTACGCGGATAGCCGACCTTGTAATCGGTCGTCGTGGTAATCCCGCCCGCAAGCGGCTTCCAGAAGCTGGGCCAGCCGGTGCGGCTGTCATATTTGGTTTTTGACGAATACAGGCGGTTGTCGCAGCCCGCGCAGATAAAGGTGCCGCTGCGTTTTTCGTTATCCAGCGGCGAGCTGTAGGGCCGTTCCGTCCCCGCTTCGCGCAATATTGTATATTCGGACCTCGTCAGTTTTTTGCGCCATTGCGCATCGCTGAGCTTGACCGGAAAATTGCGCGCTTCAGCGGCCGAGCTGCCACAGGCGGCAAGTACGGGCAAAGCGGCGCCGGCTGACAGCCAACCGATGAAGGATCGGCGGGCGACATTGTGTGTTCTGCTATCTACCATGCTGGCAATATCGCCCCTGCCGCCATAACCTTGGCTGAACGTCAAAACTGCGTAACTTCGACTTCCAGCTTGCGGAAGCCATGGACGAAATTCGCCTTCACCCGCTCCACATCGCCGGCGACGTGCACGCGCATCCGGCGTTTGTGCATTTCTTCCAGCAGAATACGCAATTGCAATTCCGCCAGCCGCGCACCCACACAGCGATGGATGCCGTAACCGAATGCAAGATGCCGCCGTGCGTTATCGCGTGAAATATCCAGCTTCTCCGCATCGTCGAACACGTCTTCGTCGCGATTGGCGGATAGATACCACAGCACCAGCTTGTCGCCCTTCGCGATTTTTTCACCGAACAGTTCGGTATCTTCGGACGCGGTGCGGCGCATATGGGCAAGCGGGGTCTGGTAACGGATGCATTCCTGCACCGCATTGGGGATGAGATCGGGATTTTCCTCGAACGCCTTGCGCTGATCGGGAAATCTGTCGAACCCGTGCACGATGCCGGACATGGTGTTGCGGGTGGTATCGTTGCCGCCCACGATCAGCAGCACCAGATTGCCCATGAATTCGCGCGGATCCATCTGGTTCATCGCTTCGGAATGGATCATCATGGATATGAGATCGGGGCCGGGTTCTTCCTGCGTGCGTTTCATCCATAGCTGCGAAAAATAGGCGCCCATTTCATGCAGCACCTTTTCACGGTCTTGCGTCAGCCCCTTGACCGTGGCGATTTCCGTATCGCCCGCCCAATCGGACCAATAGGTGAGCAATTGGCGGTCTTCCCACGGGAAACCGAACAGGATTGCCAGCATTCCGGTCGTCAATTCGATCGAGACCGTTTCGACCCAGTCGAACACTTCGCCGCGCGGCAGCGCGTCCAGCACTTCACTAGTGCGCGCACGGATTTCATCGTCCATCCGCTTCATTTCGGTCGGGGTGAAGGCCGGCGCGACGGTGCGACGCTGGCCGGTATGTTTGGGCCGGTCCATCGCGATGAACATCGGCAATTGCAGTTCGGGATCCTCGTCGCGTTCCAGGATGGTGATGCCGCCATGTTCCCAGCTGGACGAAAACAGTTCGGGCAGCGATTCCACGTGCTGGATCGCCTTGTGGCTGACCACGTTCCAATAGGGGCCATAGGGGCTTTGCGGCACATGATGCAGCGGCCCTTTGGCGCGCATTTCGGCAAAAATCGGCTGCCAGCGATCTTCGGCATAGATGTCGCTGCGGCTGACATCATAGGGATGCGAATGGCGCGGGGTGTCTTCGGGATGCAGTTCCAGATGTTTCAACAGCGTTTCATACGCCGTGGGGGACGTGCGCAATTGCGGTTTTTCGGGCGCGGTGGTGGCCATGTCAGTCTCTCCTCATCCGCCCCGCTTTGCCGGAGGTCGGTATACGCAGACATCCTGAACGTACTTACATCAATGTCAATACTACGTTTCGATTTGCGACTTATCGCTGCGACCCGATGCGAACCATCCGCGTCGTTTTGCCTGTCTGCCCGTGCCGGCACCGGATTTCATCACTTTCTTGCGGAACAAGGTCGCGCCGGCTTTCACGAAAATGCCGACCCATAATGCCTGCCAGGCCAGCGCCAGCAGATGCGGCCAGATCGCCGGTTCCTGCGCCGCGCGGGCCAGCATGGCATAGGGGGAACTGAGCGGAAACAGCACGGCGAATGTCTCGATCGGCGAACCCACATCGTTCATCGCATAGGTCGCAAGGAAGAACACCGCCAGCTGCAACATGGTGGCCGGCATGGATATGGTCTGCACGTCGCGTACTGTCGGCGCCATCGACCCTACCGCCAGAAATACCGAACCGATCAGCAGATAGGCCATGGCGAAATAGAGGAGGAAAAGGACGCATAGCACAGGCCAGCCCACTGCCGGTGCGGGCAGTTCCGGCAAAGCGTCCGCCCCCAGATACAGCACGATCCCGGCCATGCCGCCCCACACGGCAATACCCACGAAGCTGATGCCCAGCATCGCGAACAATTTGCCCAGAAAAACCGCATCCATCGGTATGGCGGCGGCCAGTATCTCGATGATCTTGTTGCCTTTTTCCTCGACCAGATTGGACAGGACCATGCCCGCCAGCAGCATGGTGAGCAGGAACATCAGGGTCAGCGATCCGGTGGCGGTGGCGGTATTGGCATTGCGGGTCGCGGCCATGCTGGTGCCGGTGGGGCGCAGTGTGATGTCGGGATAGGAATCGCCTTGTGCGCCCCCCGCACCGCCCCCAGCACGCGACGCAACCAGCGCGATCTCGCCCTGCCAGCGTTCGATACGGTCCTGCGTACCGGTCAGTACGGGCGCGGCCAGCGTACCGCCGATAACGGCGCCGAAATTGTTCGTATCGTCTGCCAGCAACCGCGCCGGATCGCGCCCGTCATCTGGCGATACCGCTTCGATGTGCGGCAGATCAATGAGCTGGCGCAATTGCGCATGGGTGCTGGCGAATTGTGCGGTTTCCTGCTGCGACAGCGCGACCGCCAGTTTGGGTTCTTCCTGCCCTTCGGCGGCGGCGGCACCGATAAAGCCCGCGCCTACGCTGATGCCCAGGAAGAATAACGGGCCGAGCAGGAAGAACAGGAATGCCTTGCTGAACAGGACCGCGGTAAAATCGCGGCGGGCGATGACATAGGCGGCCTGCCAGATATTCAGGCGCGATGCGGCAGTTGTCCGGTCGTTCATTGCACCGTTCATCGGATCGCTCATCCTTCCAGTTCCGCCGCATTATCCGCGTTTAGGGCGCGTGCCGCCGCTGCCCCGGCTATTTCCACGAACGCATCGTGCAATCCAGCGCGTTCGATGGACAGCGACAATATGCCCGCATCCCCTTCTATGAGGGCGCGCAACAGCGGCTCGATCCCGGTTTCGGGCAGGGAAAAGAACCAGAAATCGCCTTCTCGCCGGGCATCGCCAGGCAATGCCATGCGCCAGTTACCGTCCGCTGCGCGCGTTTCCAGCCGGACCTGCGCCGGAATGCGATCGCGCGCCGCCTCTACCGATCCGGCATAAGGCACTTTGCCCCCTGCGATGATCGCCACGCCTTCGCACAATCGTTCTGCGTGATGGATGACATGGGTGGAGAAAATCACGGTGGTGCCGCCTGCGGCCAGATCGCGGATCATCCCTTCCAGCTTGCCCTGATTGATGGCGTCCAGTCCCGAAAACGGTTCGTCCAGAATGACCAGCCTGGGGTTATGGACCAGCGTGCCCAGCAATTGGACCGTCTGGGCCATGCCTTTGGACAATTGGCGGATCTGCCGATCGATCGCATGGCCCAGCCCGTGCGCCTCCATCATCGCGCGGCCGCGCGCCTTGCCCTGCGCCTTGGGCAGGCCGCGCAACGCGCCCATGAACGCGATCGCATCGTCGCATTTCATGGAAGGATACAATCCGCGTTCTTCGGGCAGATATCCGATCAGCTTGGCGATGTCATGGGGGCGTTCATGCCCGAAGATCCTGCGTATGCCGGCATCGGGATCGATAATGCCCAGCAGCATCCGCAGCGTGGTGGTCTTGCCTGCGCCGTTGGGGCCAAGAATGCCATAGATGGCACCCTGCGGCACTGCCAGGTCGACCCCGTCGACAGCAACAGTCCCTTCGAACCGTTTGACCAGGCCGCGTGCCTCTATCGCCAATGGGCGCCCGGCAGGGGGTTGGTTGTTAGCAGGCGGAATTTCGCTTAGCGGCATGGTCATGCAATCCCGCTAGACCCGGCTTATGAATGGGAGCAACCCCAATTATGGTTAACGCTGCACCGCCCCCGCCAGACGCCATCGCCGAATTGCAGCGCGGATTGGTGGCCGAAGCGGCGCGGCTGGGCTTTGCCAGCGTCGGCTTCACCCATGCGCAGGACAATCCGGAACGGGCCGCCCGGCTGCATGAATGGCTGGATGCAGGCTATCATGGCACGATGGAATGGATGAACGAGCGGGCCGATGTGCGCCGGGGGCCGCAAAGTATGTGGCCTGAAGCGCGCAGCGTGATCGCGCTGGGCATGAGCTATGCGCCCGATGGCGACCCCCTGGCTCTGGAAAATGTCGGCGATCGCGCCCGCATCTCGGTCTATGCGCAGGGGCGCGATTATCATGATGTGGTAAAAAAGGCGCTGAAGGCGCTGGCCCGCTGGATGGTGGAAGCCGCGCGCAAGGCCGGGATGGACGCTCCGCAGCTCAAGGTCTTTGTCGATACAGCGCCGGTCATGGAAAAGCCGCTGGGTGCCGCGGCAGGGATCGGCTGGCAGGGGAAACACAGCAATCTGGTGAGCCGGGATCACGGCAGCTGGCTGTTTCTCGGGGCGATCTACACCACTGTTCCGTTTGCGGCGGATGCACCGCATCGCGATCTGTGCGGATCGTGCGATGCCTGCCAGACCGCCTGCCCGACAGATGCCTTTCCGCAGCCCTATGTGGTCGATGCGCGGCGGTGTATTTCATATCTCACTATCGAACATAAGGGTCCGATTCCGGTGGAGTTCCGCAAACCCATCGGCAACCGCATCTATGGCTGCGACGATTGCCTGGCGGTTTGCCCATGGAACAAATTTGCCAAAACCGCCGCCCGGCACAAAGCGTTCGCACCGCGCGCGGAACTGGACGGGCCGCGGCTGGCGCAGCTTGCTGATGCTGGACGATGCGGCATTCCGGCAGATGTTTTCCGGTTCCCCGATCAAACGTATCGGGCGGGACCGGTTCGTGCGAAACTGCCTGATCGCGGCAGGGAACAGCGGAACCGCGGCGCTGACCGGCCCGGTGCGCGACCTGCTGGGCGATGCCGACCCCGCAATCGCGGAAGCCGCAGAATGGGCGCTGCGCGAACTTACAGCAACGCCTTGAGCGGCGTTTCGGTATCGGCCAGCACCGCCGGATCGGGCGTCAGCCGTGCTTCCACCAGCTTACGGCCCTGCACGTAATCCTTCGTGTTGTTGACGCAATCCAGGGCGATCACGCGGCCTTCTTTCAGATAGATCACCGAAAATTTGCGTGTTTCGGGATCGCCGCGCAGGATCGTGGCGTCGTAACCGATGGACAGGCCCGCCGTCTGCAAACGCAGATCATACTGGTTGGACCAGAACCACGGGAAGGCGTGATACGGCTGTTTATCTCCCATGATCGCGCGTGCGGCGGTGGTCGCCATATCGTTCGCATTCTGTACCGATTCCACGCGGATCACCGCACCATCGGCAAAATCATTGGCATGGGCTGCGCAGTCCCCGATGGCATAGATATCGTCCAGCGTGGTGCGGCAATATTCATCGACATCCACACCGTTCGCCCCTGCCGCGCCCGCTGCCATGACCGGACCCACAGCCGGGATGATCCCAATGCCGATCACCACCAAATCCGCGGCGATGACAGTGCCGTCGGCCAGCTTTACTCCGGTTGCCCGGGTTCCGTCGCCTTCGATTGCGGCAACTTCGCGTTCCAGCAACAGCTGCACGCCATGGCGGTCGTGTTCGGCCTGATAGAACCGCGACAATTCTTCGCCCGCTACCCGCGCCAGCACCCGCGGCATGGCTTCCACCAGCGTCACGTCGCAGCCGAGCTTGCGCAGCACCGCCGCCGCCTCCAGCCCGATATAACCGCCCCCGATTATGACGGCGCGTGTGGCACCTGCATCCAGCTGCGTGCGCATCCGGTCCACATCCGCACGGTTGCGGATCGTATGGATGCCATCCAGATCGATGCCGGGGCATGACAGCCGCCGCGCATCCCCGCCCGTCGCCCAGACCAGTTTGCGATAGGACATTTGCGTATCGTCGTTCAGCGTCACGATCCGGCGCATCCAGTCGATCGCGGCGACTGCCGAGCCGAGCCGTAATTCCACCGCCCGGTCCGCCCAAAATTGCGCGGGGCGTATCTGAATACGTTCGAACGGTTTTTCGCCCGCCAGATATTCCTTCGACAAAGGCGGGCGTTCGTAGGGAATTTCGCGTTCCCGGCCGATGATCGTGATCGTTTCCGCATGGCCGCTCTGCCGCAGCGCGATGGCCGCCTGCGCCCCTGCGTGGCCACTGCCCACGATGATGATATCGGAATGGTCCATGCCGCAATGGTTTGGCGCAAATGCTCATCAGGTCAAGAGCAGGTGGGCCTGCGACCACCTGCCACCCGACGCAGATTGCCGACTACAGCGCCGCAATGGCCCGTCTGTCATAGAGCGCCTACCGACACAGAGCTGGAGGCGCGCTGTTTCAGCGGCTCAGCAGATTGCGCGCCTGGCTGGCGATCTGGGCCAGCATGGCCGGCGCGATGACTGCCTGTGCCTGCGCCCGTGTGACCATGGTATGGAACTGGCGCACTGCGGCCTCGTTTTGCGAAGCCCAGTCGCTCACTGCCCCTGCCGGGTCTTTCTTCGCGCCTTTGCGCCGTGACAATCTGCGCAGGAAATCGAGCCGCATCTGTTGAAAATCACGGGCAAGACCGGCCACCAGCAGCCGTTCCCACACATCGGACGGGTTCATCATCGCCGCAGTGCTCTGCGCCCAATCCAGGCCCAGTGTTTCGCCGACCGCCGTAAACGCCGCCGTGACTGCTTTGGTATCGATACCCGCTTCGTTGGCCAGACGCGCCAGCCCTGCGGCACCGTCCAGTTCGAACAGATGCGCGACCTTTGCCGCCAGCGCGTCCGGCGCGCCTGCATCCACGAAACTTTGACGCAGATCCGCCGATTGCTGGCGCGAAGCCCGGGCCAGCAACTGATCGGTCGAATGGGCAAGCTGCGTGATCCCGTCGCCAAGATCGTCGATCAACTGGGTGGGGGACAGATTGCCCTGCGCCGTTCGCAGCACATCCGACATCAGATTGCCGACCGCAGCGGCCAGCCGTTCGAACAGGGCGAGCCGCGCGGTTTCCTGCATTTCTGCGTTATCCAGATCGGCCCACAACGCATCCAGATCGAACAGTTTTTCAGCCGTGACGAAAGCGGCGGCGATCTGCGCCAGCTCCGCCCCTTCTTCCTCCGCCAGTTCGAACGGATGCACGATCCCCAACCGGTTCACCATGCGATTGGCCAGCTTGGTCGCGATAATTTCCCGCCGCAGCCGGTGTTCGTCGATCTGCGCGCGGTATTTCTTCTGCATCGGTTCCGGAAACGCTTCGACCAAGGTTTGCGTCAGTGCAGGATCGTCCGGCAGGCGGGAATTTTCAATCGCGTTCTGCAGGGCCAGCTTTACCGACGACAGCAGGATTGCCAGTTCCGGCCGCGTCAGTCCGCGCCCATCGGCGGACCGGCGTTGCAGCGTCTGATCGTCCGCCAGCCCTTCGGTACGGCGGTCGAGATACTGCCCGTCTTCCAATGTGCGCATCAGATGAAGCTGCGCGCCCATCGCGCGCGCGCCGCCGGTTTCCGCAATCGACAGGGCCAGCGCCTGCAGCCGGTTGTCTTCCAGCACGATCGCGGCCACTTCATCCGTCATCTTTTCCAGCAGCGCATTGCGCTTTTTGCCGGTCAGATCGCCGCTGCGGCAGGCGGCGGCCAGCGCGATCTTGATATTCACTTCATTGTCCGAACAATCCACGCCTGCGGAATTGTCGATGAAATCGGTGTTGATGCGGCCACCCTGAAGCGCGAATTCGATACGGCCCGCCTGCGTTACGCCCAGATTGGCGCCTTCGCCGATGACTTTGGCCCGTATATCGCGCCCGTCGACCCGCAGCGCGTCGTTGGCCGGATCGCCGACCTGTACGTTGTTTTCCGCAGACCCCTTGATGTAGGTGCCGATGCCGCCGAACCAGACAAGATCGGCGGGCGCCGTCACGATTGCCGCCATCAGCGCCTCGGGTTCCAGCTCGCGGATTTCCAGCCCCAGCGCCGAAGCCGCGCTGGCCGACAGCTTGATCGATTTGGATGCGCGCGGATAAACCCCGCCGCCGCGGGAAATCAGGGATTTGTCGTAATCGTCCCAGCTGGAACGCGGCAGATCGAACAGCCGCTTGCGTTCTTTCCAGCTCGCAGCTGCGTCGGGGTCGGGATCGATGAAGATATGCCGATGATCGAATGCCGCCAGGATGCGGATCGATTTGGACAGCAGCATACCGTTGCCGAACACATCCCCGGACATATCGCCGCAGCCGACCACGCTGACGGGATCGGTCTGCACATCCACGCCCATTTCCAGGAAATGGCGCTGGACCGAAACCCAGGCGCCCTTGGCCGTGATGCCCATCGCCTTGTGGTCGTATCCGTTCGAACCGCCGCTGGCGAAGGCATCGTCCAGCCAGAAATCACGGGCTTCCGCAATGCCATTGGCAATATCGGAAAATCGCGCCGTGCCCTTGTCGGCAGCGACCACGAAATAGGGATCTTCCCCGTCCAGCGGTCGCACCCGGTCGGGATGGACGACTTCATCGTTCACGATGTTATCGGTGATCGACAGCAAGGTGCGGATGAACACTTCGTAGCTGGCCTGACCTTCGGCGGCCCAGCCATCGCGGTCCCGATCCGGCGATGGCAGTTGTTTGGGAAAGAAACCGCCTTTTGCACCGGTCGGTACGATAACGGCGTTCTTGACCCGCTGCGCTTTCATCAGGCCCAGCACTTCGGTTCTGAAATCATCCCGCCGGTCGGACCAGCGCAGGCCCCCGCGTGCGACCGGCCCGGCGCGCAGATGGATGCCTTCCACCCGCCGCGAATAGACGAAAATTTCGCGCCATGGCAGCGGTTTGGGCAGGTTCGGCACCTTGTCGGACTGGATCTTGAACGCAACGGCTTCCGCAGCTGCGGGGGCGAATGCATTGGTGCGCAGGATCGCCCCGATCAGTGCGTGATATAGCCTTAGCAGGCGGTCGTTATTGATGGCCGCGACTTTTGCCAGCCCATGTTTGATGGCGGCTTCGGCTTCGTCGATGGCGTTATCGCGATTGCCGGCAAAATCGGGATCGTGGGCTGCGGTAAACCGCGCGATCAGGGCGCGGGTTATACCGGGCGCCGCTTCCAGCGCATCGACCACGGTATAGATGGTAAAGCCCATTCCCGCCTGGCGCAGATAGCGATAGAATGCGCGCAGCCAGTCCGCTTCGCGTGCAGACAGGCCGGTGGCAATTACCAGCCGGTTGAAAGGATCGTCTTCCGCCACATCCCCCAGCACGGCGACGATCGCACTCTCGATCGCGTCGGACCGGTCGAAGATCGCGTCGATATCCACCCATTCCGCCACGTCGAGCGTAAAATCATGCAGCGTTCCCAACTTGCCGCCATCCAGCTTCGTGGGCACTTCCGACATGACCCTGAACCCGAAATTTTCCAGTTCCGGCACGGCGTCCGACAATGGCAGCGAACCTTCAGGCTGGTAGACTTTCAAACGCAGGCAATGATCGGCATCGCCGTCCAGCCGGTATAGCCGGACATCGCGCTGCACCGCGGCCGGTCCGTCCGGTTCCGGTGTGTCGGGCTGCAGGACGTGGCGCATTCTCACAATGTCGCGAGCCGCTTCTGCGGGGCCGTAGGTCGCGCGATAGGACGCGGGAAAAATTTCTGCGAAGCGCATCGCCACGGCAGCGGCACGCCCGCTATCTTCAAAACGGGTCAGTTCATGTTCGACCGCCTCCGTCCAGCCGCGCAGCATCGTCTGCATATGGCGTTCCACAACCGCTTCGTCGGGCAATGCGCCGCCATCGCGAATATCCAGAACGAAGCGGAGCATGGCGAGATTGCCGCCTTCGACCTCCAGGCTCCAGTCGAGCAACCGCGCACCGGCGGTGTCTTTCAGCAGGTCCTGTATCTGCGTGCGGACCTGTGTGGACAGCATATCGCGCGGCAGCCAGACGAAGGCGAAAAGATGGCGCGCCAGCGGTGCCTCGACGATCGACAGGCGCGGACGCGGACGATCGACCAGCCCCATCATGGTAGTGGCCACGCGGGCGATGTCCTGTCTGGTAAATCCGATAATCAGATCGTGCGGCAGGGCAGTCAGGGCATGAACCAGCGCCTTGCCCGCATGGCCGGTCGCATCGAAGCCGAATTCGTCCATCAGCGCGTTCATATTCGCACGCAGGCGGGGGACGAATGCGGGCGGGGTGGCCAGTGCCGCGCTGGTCCACACGCCGGCATGGATCGACAAGGCCGTGATCGTGCCATCGTCTTCCACCGGAACGATGAACAGGTCCAGCGGGACGCGGCGATGCACGTTGGATACAAGGTTGGCCTTGATGATCAGCGGCGCGGTCTTGCGCCAGTCGTCCTGCGCATCGAACCATGCAAAAGCGCGGTCATAGGACATTTCCGCCAGAATTTGCCGTGCGCTTTTGCGGCAGATGCCAGCCTCGTCGCTCTGGCTGCCATCGCGGTGGCGCGTCATATGGCCCAGCTGCGTCAGCATCCCGTCTTTCAGCCAGCTGAGCAGCGCGGCGCCTTCGCCGGGTGTGCTCTCCATATCGGCCGTGCCGCTTGTATCGTGCGAAGCGTCGCCAGCCCCCGCCGACGCGATCCGTTCGATATCGGTCTCCATCGCCGCGCGCATCTGCGGCCAGTCGCTGACCGCCGCACGCACATCGCCAAGCGTAACCCGCAGCACGGTTTCCAGTTCGCGCCGCTGCTTTGCCTCCACGCGGGCGGTTTCGATATAGATCATGGATTCGCGCGCAATATCGTCGCCATGCGCCTTGGCTATGGCCGTAAGCGCGCCGTCCGTGCCGCGAACCACCGGGATCACCGGGTGCACCAGCCGGTCGATCGCCAGCCCCTGCGCCGCGATGGTGGCGGCGACTGAATCGACAAGAAAGGGCATATCGTCGTTCACCACGGCGATACGCATGAACCGGCGGTCTTCGTTCACTGTCGTCAGCGCGATGGCGGAGATGCCTTTCTCGCGCTGCGCCGCCGCTTCCAGCACGAATTGCGCCGCATCGCGAAGTTTCGCCTTTTCGAAAGGTATATCGCCCGGCAGCAGCGATGCGGACATACGGTCGGCCAGCATCGTGATGGTCGCCCGGTCGGCTCCGTTGCGCGAGACGCTGTTTTTCGCTGCCTTATTCGTCGAACCCATCATTCACGCTCCGTAAGCGGCAGTGCGGTTTCCGCTATGCGGCGCAGTTAGGCGCATCGCCCCCGCACCGCAAGCATCAGGCGCAGGCATCGACGCAGCACGCTTCCGACCGACAGAATCCGTAACGGTATTGTCGTTAAACTTCACACGCTGGGCAGGTACGTGCATCCACCCAGCGCATCCTGCGTCAGGGCGAGCGACCGGTTGCGATCCTGCGGATCGTAAGTCGATCCGGCCACCAGAATTTCATCGGCCCCCGTACGGGCCACGAAATCGGCAATCGCGCGTTTTACGGTCGCGGGGGAGCCGATGGCGCTGGCCTGGCCAATATGGTCCAGCATGGCGCGTGCGGCAGCAGGCAGCGTATCCGCGTAATCCACAATCGGCGGCGGCAGTCGCCCCGGCGATCCGGTGCGCAGCCGGACGAAGGCCTGCTGCTGCGACGATGCGATGGTTCGGGCCGCAGTGTCGGTATCCGCCGCAATCACCGTCATCGCCGCCATCACCCAGGGTTTGTCCAGCGCGTCGCAAGGTTGAAAATCGCGGCGATATATCTCCAGCGCGGCGTCCAGATGATCGGGTGCGAAATGCGATGCGAATGCATAGGGAAGCCCCAGCTTCGCTGCCAGCCTGGCGCCGAACAGGCTGGAGCCGAGCATCCACAGCTCCAATCTTGCGCCATGGCCCGGCGTGGCGTGTATCGGCAAATCGATATCGCCGGTAAACAGCGCGCGCAGTTCGACGACATCCTGCGGGAAAGCCTGCGCGGCATGGTGCAAATCCTTGCGCAGGGCGCGCTGCAATTGCGGGCCGGCACCCGGTGCGCGCCCCAGCCCCAGATCGACGCGTCCGGGAAACAGCGCATCCAGAGTGCCGAATTGTTCCGCGATCTGGAAAGGCGTATGGTTGGGCAGCATGATACCGCCCGCGCCGATGCGGATGGCCTGCGTGGCATTGCCGATATGCGCCAGCACGACCGATACGGCAGCGCCCGCAATCCCTTCCATCGCATGATGTTCCGCCACCCAGAACCGGCGGTAGCCGTGGGTTTCGGCGGTCTGCGCCAGCGATACGCAGGCCGCATAGGCTGGCCCCAAAGTGCCGCCTTCGCGCACCGGCACCAGATCGAGGACGGACAGGACCGTCATGCGGGATCGAGCTGTTGCAGATAGGTTTGCGCCGCCGCCCGTTCGGCGTCGGTTTCGCTGGAAGCGGACGATGCAATCGCGGCATTCCAGTCACGGCGGGCGCTGTCCTCGTCGCCGGACAGGACTGCGATGACGCCGGCTTCCACCAATATCTGTGCATTATCGGGCGCCAGCAACTTCGCCTGGGCGATAAATTGCCGCGCCGTTTCCAGGGCCTGCGTGCGCCGTGCCAGCGTTGCGCTCAACAACCATGCCTGACTGCTGCGCGGGATGAGACGGCGGGCCTGCGCCAGCGCTTCGCCTGCGCCCGCCTGTTCGCCCGCCTGCGTGCCCGCCTGCTTGTCCCCCCATTGATCCAGCGCGACCAGCGCGCGCGCCCGGTCCAGTTCGATTTCGCCCTGCAATGCCGCGAAATCCGCCTGACGGGCATCGCGCCGGGCGATGTCGAGAACGGTCAACGCATCGGCGGGGTCGTTATCCGCCAGATGGGCCGCACCGGCCATCGCACCCAGGCGCGCACGATATGCGTATTCATCCGTCGGCGTATCGTCGCGCGCCTGGACGAAACTGTCCGCGGCCTGCGACCACTGCAGCATTTCTGCCTGCGCCACACCGCGGCAATGCAGCGCCAGTGCGCGATCCGCACCGGTCAGACGTGCGACCCGCGCATCCGCCTCCACCACAGCGGCGGCGGCGCTTTCTTCGGCGCGTGCAAGACACAGTGCGAGCGGATCGGTTTCCAGTTCCACCACTGGCGCATTTTCACGGCTACGGCGGCGCAATTCGCGCAATTCATCGGGAATGGCCGGGGCAGGCTG
Organism: uncultured Alphaproteobacteria bacterium; assembly: GCA_963803585.1. Taxonomy (GTDB): domain Bacteria; phylum Pseudomonadota; class Alphaproteobacteria; order Sphingomonadales; family Sphingomonadaceae; genus Pontixanthobacter. Next base: position 276,026 of record CAWDNB010000002.1, read on the forward strand.
GATCGAAGGATTGGGTCCGACCTGCATGGCAGCGGCGGCAATGGCGCCAGAGATAGCGCCAGAGATGGAGGTAATGATGGTAGCAACTGGCAAGGGCGGCTCCGTTTACGGCGGCAGGGTCCAAGGGGGCGGGGTTCAAGAAGGCGGGGTGTCGAACGATCGCACCAGATCGAGCAGCAGGTGGATGTCCTGCGGCCGCGACAGGCGGTGATCGCCATCCTTTACCAGCGTCACCTGTACCGCATCCGAACGCAGCGCCGCGGCAAGACGCATGGAAATATCCCACGGAACATCAGCGTCGCACTGCCCATGCAGCAGGCGGACGCGGCAGGTAAGCGCGATATCGCGGTCCAGCAGCAGGCGGTCCTGCCCGTCCCGCCAGAAATCCGCATGGATCGGGGTCGGATCGGGGCCATAGGGATTGTCGTCCCACAATGTTTCGCCGGCCTGAAGCCGTTTTTTGTCCGACCCGCTGCGGCCCCATTCGGTGAAATCCGGGGCAGGCGCGATGCCGATCAGGCCCGCCAGCCGGTCGCCCAGCTGCAACCCCGCCAGCAGCATCAGCCAGCCGCCCATGGACGATCCGATCAAAATGCACCGGTCCACCCCGGCGGCGTCGATCACCGCGAGCGCCTCGTCGCGCCAGCGGGACAAACTGCCATCGGCAAACGCACCGCCGCTCTGTCCGCAGCCGGAATAGTCGAACAACAAGCAGGCGCGCCCGTGCCGGCGTGCCCAATCCATGACCGCAGCGGCCTTGGCACCTTCCATATCCGACATATAGCCCGGCAGGAAAACCAGCGCCGGCCCCACGCCCGGCAGGAACCGCATGGCGATGCGCCGCCCGTCGGGCATGGTGTGGAATTGCGGATTGTTCATGCGCCGCCCACCGCCCGCGGGCGGCCTTCATAAACCCGTATATTGCATCGAAACGACAATGGCCTGCCGCAACCGGCCAAACGGTCAATAAAGCGACGGGATCGACAATGGCGCATCGATACGATCCGCATCGTCTTGTGTGGTGTTTTCGCGATCGGAACATGCGGCCAAAGGCAGGGCAAGAATTGCCGCCAGCAATACAAGGGCTTTTCGCATTGTTTCATGTACTCCCGTCGTGCCGCATGCAATCGCGTTCGAATATGTCTTCGATAGGCATAGCGAACAGTTCGCCGATCTTAAAGGCCAATGGCAAGGAAGGATCGTAGCGTCCGGTTTCGATTGCGTTAACGCTCTGCCGGGATACGCCCAGCTGGTTCGCCAGATACTGCTTCATGGTCCAGATCATATACAGAATGGGCAACGCTGAGAAAAACCGCGATTGCCCACAGAAGCGGACGGTCGATAGTGCGCGGGTTATACGCGGTCATTGCAATGCCGAGCGCAGCGACATATCCCAGCGACCCGATCAACGCGCGTCAGTTGTAGCGCCGGACCGCCGGTGACATTGCATCCATCGCAGCCGCGCGGTTGTTGGCAGCTGCGCCCAGCGGGATCAGCGCGAGGGTAAACAACGCCCTTTACATATCGGTCATGTCGCCTCTTCCGGTTCCAGGCCACATCTGTCATGGGCTTCGGGAAACCTTCGATGGACATGATTTCGATGACCGAATTGCTTAAGATCAGCCTGCCCGATGGTTCGGTGCGCGAAATGGCGCCGGGCAGCACCCCCGCCGATGTGGCCGCCGCGATCGGGCCCGGTCTGGCCAAAGCGGCCATTGCCGCGCGCGTGAATGGGGAATTGCGCGACATGGCCCGCCCGTTCGATGGCGATGCGCAGCTGGCGCTGGTCACCAACAAGGACGAAGACGAAGCGCTGGAATTGGCCCGCCATGATTTTGCGCATATTCTGGCCGAAGCCGTGCAGGCGATCTGGCCGGGTACGCAGATCACTTTCGGCCCGGCGACCGATGACGGTTTTTATTACGATGTGATGGCACCCGCGGATCGCGACCCGTTCGGTGTGGACGATCTGCCTGCGATTGAAGCCAAAATGCGCGAAATCATCGCAGCCGACAAACCGCTGACGCGCGAAGTATGGAGCCGTGAGGACCTGATCGCGCGTTGGCAGAAAAAGGGCGAAACTTTCAAGGCGGAATGGGCGGGCGAACTGCCCGAAGGCGAGGAACTGACGGTGTATCATTCGGGCCCGCCGTCCGACGACAGCTGGCTGGATATGTGCCGCGGCCCGCATCTGCCCAGCACCGGAAAACTCGATCCCGCTGCATTCAAACTGATGCGCGTGGCCGGTGCCTATTGGCGCGGCGACCAGAATAATGCGCAGCTCACCCGCATTTACGGCACCGGCTGGCTGAACAAGAAACAGCTGAACCAGCATCTGATGCGGCTGGAAGAAGCGGCCAAGCGCGATCACCGCAAGCTGGGCCGCGAAATGGATTTGTTCCACCTGCAGGAAGAAGCGCATGGCAGCGTGTTCTGGCATCCGCAGGGCTACAAAATCTGGCGGGAGCTGGAAGCGTATATGCGGCGCAAGATGGACCGCGCCGGCTATCGTGAGATCAAGACGCCGCAATTGATGGACATCCGCCAGTGGGAACAATCGGGCCATTGGGGCAAATATGCCGAAAATATGTTTGCCGTACCCGACATGGTGCCCGAAGTGGACGGGCTGGAAGCCGGACAAAACACCGCCCCCGCCGCGCCTACAGTTGCCGAAGACGCCGATTGGCTGGCCATAAAGCCGATGAACTGCCCGGCGCATGTGCTGGTGTTCAAACAGGGTATCACATCCTACCGCGACCTGCCGATCCGGCTGGGCGAAATGGGTTGCTGCCACCGGAACGAACCGCACGGCGCCCTGCATGGTCTGATGCGCGTGCGGCAGTTTACCCAGGATGACGGGCATATATTCTGCACCGAAAACCAGGTGGTGGACGAGGTTCGCGCATTCTGTCAGCTGGCCGACCGGGTCTATCGCGATTTCGGATTTACCTATCATGTCAAACTGGCACTGCGTCCGGAAAAACGGTTCGGCAGCGAGGCGGATTGGGACAAGGCGGAACAGGAACTGCGCGATGCCGTGGCCGAAGCGGGCATGGATAACGACGATTATGGCTGGGAAGAACTGCCGGGCGAAGGGGCGTTCTATGCGCCCAAACTGGAATGGCATCTGACCGATGCGATCGGGCGCACCTGGCAGGTCGGCACGATCCAGGGCGACCGCGTGTTGCCCGAACGGCTGGATGCGACATTTATCGGGGAAGATGGCGGAAAACATCGCCCGGTCATGCTGCACCGGGCGATCTTCGGTTCGTATGAACGCTTCATCGGCATTCTTATCGAACATTTCGCGGGCAAGGTGCCGGTCTGGCTGGCTCCGACACAGGCGGTCGTGGCGCCGATCGTGTCCGACATCGATGGCTATGCGGGCGCGGTGCTGGACCGGCTGCATGCCGCCGGTATCCGGGCGGAGGCCGATCTGCGCAATGAAAAGATCAATTACAAAGTGCGCGAACATTCGCTGAAAAAAGTGCCCCATTTGCTGGTCGTCGGCCAGCGGGAACGAGACGAAAATACGGTCGCAATCCGCACTCTGGGCGATAAGGACCAGCGGGTAATGCCGCTGGAGGAAGCGATTGCGATGCTGAAGACCGACGCGACCCCCCCGGATTTGAGGACATGACATGACGAATATGAAATCGACCGTCGCCTTGTGTTTGGCAGCGCCCCTGTCGCTCCTGCTGGCCGGCTGCGGACAGGGTGGAGTGCCCGACCCGGCGCCTGATGCGGAAACCGCAAGCGATCCTGCCGCCAGGCCGGAGGCCGTAAACGCATCACAGCGCGCCTATGCCGAAGCCAATGCGCGGATGCACGCAGGTATGGCGTCCATCGACGAGAATGCGGACATCGCGTTCATGCAAGGGATGCTGGCCCACCATATCGGCGCGGTCGACATGGCTAAGGTCGAACTGGCGCATGGCACCGACCCCGAAGCGCGCGCCCTGGCCCAGACCATCATCGCCGCGCAGCAGAAGGAGATCGACCAGATGCGGGCATGGCTAACTGCAAGGGACGCGGTGCCGGTTGCTGCGGTGGCGGAACCGGGGGAAATCGACCACGCCGCCATGGGTCATTGACGCCTTATCTATGGAATTGTTGGCGGGCTTTACCGCGTCACAGATTGCGATAGCGCTCGCCGCTGCCTTTGTAGCAGCATTCGTGCGCGGACTGGCGGGGTTTGGACTGGCGATCCTGCTGGTGCCGGTACTCGCGCTGGCGTTAACGCCGATCGAGGCAGTGCTGGCTACGAATGTCGTCGCGCTGTTTATCGGTCTCAGCGAAATCCGCCGGATTCTGCGCGATGCGGAAAGCAGCGCATTGGTGATCTGCGGCATCGTGATTTTGACCACTGCGCCCGGACTGATTCTGCTGGCCGCGACGCCGCCCGATCCGGCCCGGTTCCTCATTGCGCTGGTCGCCCTGTCGGCATTCGCCGCGATACTCCTGCCTACCCGCGAGGCCGCGGTTCCCGGCTGGATCGCGACTCTTTCCACCGGGGTAGTCAGCGGCCTGCTGACCGGCTTTGCGGGGATGCCCGGCCCGCCGGTCGTACCGTATTATGTCGGGCGAAAAATCCCGCGCCATGTGGCGAAGGCATCCATGCTGCTGATTTTTACCGTCGCCGCACTGGCCGGTCTGGGATCCGGTCTGGCGATAGGGGCAATGGAATGGGAGCTGCTGTGGCTGGGATTGCTGCTGTTTCCTGCCGTGTTGGCGGGCAACTGGCTGGGCGCGCAAGCGTTCGGCAAGGTGAGCGATGGCATCTGGCGCAGTTTCGTGGCGCTCGCGCTGTTCGCGGCAGCGGCGGCTGCGCTGGCGAAGCTGGTGGTCTAGACCGGCGGATCGGCGGGCAAATCGATAGGCGGATCGATAGGCGTTGGCATCTGCTGGCTGGCGCAATGAAATCCGCCCCCGCCGGCCAGCACCGCATCCGCCGGCAGACCGATGGTTGCGCGGTCAGGAAACAGGGCTGCAATCGCCGACACGGCGGCTTCATCTTGCGCGGTGCCGAATGTCGGGACCACGGCCAGATGGCTGGTGATGGCAAAATTGGCATAGCTGGCCGGTTCGATGCATCCGCCGCGTTCGATTAGCCCGGGCGACGGAATGGGCGCGATCGTCACACCGGCCGCCGCCGCCCGTTTGGCGGCATCGCGATAGATCGCTGCATTGGGATCGTCCCGCCCGGTCGGCTGCGGCACGGCCAGCACATTCGGGCCGACGAAACGCGCCAGATTGTCGACATGGCCGTCCGTATGATCGTTCACCAATCCTTCGCCCAGCCACAACACGCGGTCGAAACCCAGATCGCCATGCAAACGCGCTTCGATGTCCATGCGCGAAAGTTCCGGATTGCGATTGGGATTGAGAAGGCATTGTTCGGTTGTCGCGACGAGACCGGTTCCGTCGCCATCCACGGCGCCGCCTTCCAGCACCCAGTTCGCCGTTTCCACCGACAAACCCGCATCGCGTGCCAGTTCCGCGCCGATGGTCTCATCGCCCGGCATCCGGTATTTGCCGCCCCAGCCATTGAATGCAAAGCGTTTCGCAATCCGCCCGCCCCCCTGTGCCACCACCAGCGGGCCGGTATCGCGCAGCCAGATATCGCCAAAAACACGGCGTTCCAGCTGCACCGCGCTGCTGACCAGTTCGCGCGCCCGTGCTTCGTTGGCGGCATTGCGGACCAGCAGGCGGACATCCTGCCCGCTATCGGCGACGGCATTGGCAAAGGCGGCAATCTGTTCCTGAGCGCGCGCCAGATAACCCGGCCATTCCTTCGCATCGTGGGGAAATCCGATCCACAGCCAATCCTGCGCCGCCCATTCCGGCGGCATCAGCGTTTTTCGAGGCGCGTCTGTCACAGGCACCCGGACACGAAGCGACGGATTTTCAGCAGCCGCCAGTTTCCGGGTTCGCCGCGCAGCTTGCATCGCGGGTGGCCTTGAATTCATCGCCATCGACCCAGTTGGGCCAGCTTGTCGAGAAAGCGAGGCTGCGGCCAAGGCGGTAGAACAATTGCAGATCGGCCATTACGCCATCCCAGTTCCAGTTCTCGTCGAATTCGTCCTTCGGCCCGTGGTAGCGATTGGCGCGATATTCGGCGGCCAGCGCCTCTCCCGCCTCGCGGCCGCCATCGACCAGATCTTCACCCCCGTCCACATACAGCATCGGCACGCCCCGCTTGGCGAAAGCGAAATGGTCGGACCGGTAGTAATATCCCGCTTCGGGCGACGGGTTCGGCGTGGCGACCCGGCCATCGTCTTCCAGCGCCTTCATCAGAAAATCGTCGAGCCGGGATTTACCGGGCCCGACCACGATCACGTCGTTGGATACGCCGCCCACCAGAAAGGCATCCATATTGATTCCGCCCACCGTCTGGGCCAGCGGCAGAACCGGATTGGATGCGTAATAATCGGCACCCAGCAGCCCCTGTTCTTCCGCAGTGACTGCCAGAAAGGCCAGGCTGCGATCGGGCGCACCGGCTTTCACATGCGCTTCGGCCAAAGCGACGAGCGCGGCAGTGCCGGTGGCGTTATCGACCGCGCCGTTGCAGATATCGTCGCCATCGGGTGCGGGCGTGCAGCGGCCCAAATGGTCCCAATGCGCGGTATGGATAACATATTCGTCGGCGCGCGTTTTACCGGGAAGGATGCCCAGCACATTCTGCGATTCGTAGGACCGTATGTCGTTTTCGAAATAGGTGCTGGCCGTCATCCCCAGCGGCACGGCAGTAAAGCCCTGCACTTTTGCGCGCTGCGACAATTGCGCCAGATCCTGCCCCGCTGCCGCCATGATCTGCGCCGCGGCGTCTTTCTGGACCCATCCGTTCATCTGCGTCAGCGGCGGCGCGTTCTGGCCGCGCCGGGCATAGGCCTGCGCGCCAGACCAGCTCGATTCCACCACATTCCAGCCGTAGGATGCAGGGGCCGTATCATGCACGATCAGCGCGCCGGCCGCGCCTTGCCGTGCGGCCTCTTCGTATTTGTAGGTCCAGCGCCCGTAATAGGTCATGGCCTTGCCATTGAACGGCCCTTCCAGCGTTTCCACACCGAAATCGGGATCGTTTACCAGGATCACCGCCGTTTTGCCCGCCATGTCGATCCCGGCATAATCGTTCCAGCCACGTTCCGGCGCGTTGATGCCGTAACCTACGAATACCAGTTCGCTATCGGCCAGGGCGGTCTGCGCATCTTCGCGGTAGCTGACGCCGACCCAGTCCTTCGCATATTCCAGGTTCAGCTGCATCCGCCCGCCGGAAATGGTAAGCGGCGCGAAATCGCGGCCGGTAATTTCCACCAGCGGCACTTTCTGCACCCAGCTGCCCTTGTTGCCGGGTTGCAGGCCCGCGGCCCGGAAACGCTCGATCAGCAGGGCGACTGTCTTTTCCTCGCCGATCGTGCCGGGCATCCGCCCTTCGAATGCATCGGTTGAAAGCGTGCGCGTGATGTTCACCATCGTATCGCGCGAGATATCGCCGGGTTCGACATCGGGAATGTCCAGCCCGGCTGATTTCAGCGGGCCGGGTTCTGGCACCGTGGCGCAGGCGGAGAGACAAAGCGCGGCCGATACCGCTATAATCGTGCGAACCATGGATTTTTCCTCGTGCCCATCGAATTTCGATACGTCTCCATTGCAAAGCGCGCGCATCACGGCAAGTGCAGACGCTATGGGCGATGCGGTACAAATGGCGGATTGGAAAAACGCATTGCAGCGCGCGCGGGCGCATTCCCCGTTTCTGTGCCGGGCGCTGGACCGGCAGCCCGACCTGGAAGAATTGCTGCGCCGGGGTGACTGGGACAAGGCAATCGACCATGCCAGAACCGCCGCATCGGGGGTGGAGGATACGGCGCGCGCCCTGCGCCGCGAAAAACTGGCGCTGGGTACGGCGCTGGCGATTGCCGATCTGGCGGGGGAATTGCCGGTCGATACGGTGATGGCCGAATTGTCCGATTTTGCCGACCGCGCGCTGGAATGCGCAATCGGCGCCGCGATTGCGCGCCGGGTTCCCGATGAAACGCCTGCCGGTTTCTGCGCGCTGGCGCTGGGCAAACACGGCGCGCGCGAATTGAATTACAGTTCCGATATCGATCCGATCCTGCTTTATGATCCCGACACCCTGCCGCGCCGCGAGCGGGACGAACCGGGCGATGCGGCGCAGCGTTACGCCCGCGAAATCGTGCGGCTGTTGTCCGATAGCAATGCCGATGGATATGTCTTCCGCGTGGATTTGCGCCTGCGGCCGGCATCAGAAATCAGCCCGCTGGCGATTTCGTTCGATACCGCGCTGATGCATTACGAATCTTCGGCGCTGACATGGGAACGGGCCGCTTTCATCCGCGCCCGGGCCGCTGCGGGGGACCATGCGGCAGGGCAGGAATTTCTCGATTCCATTGCGCCTTTCGTGTGGCGGCGCAGCCTGGATTTCGGCGCGATCAGCGAAATCGGCAGGCTGACCAGCCGGATCCGCGATGCCTATGGTGGGCCCGCCAGCCCGGCGCCCGGCTATAATGTAAAGCAGGGGCGCGGCGGCATACGCGAGATCGAGTTTTTTGCGCAGACTCATCAGCTTATTCATGGCGGCCGCAATCCGGCCCTTCGTATGAGCGGCACCAAGGATGCTCTTGCGGCCTTGCGTGACGCGGGAATCGTAACGGCGGACGATGCCCGGGTGTTGAGCGATGCCTATGATCGCCTGCGGGTGATCGAACACCGTTTGCAGATGGTGGAGGATCAACAGACGCACAGCCTTCCCGACCAGCCCGGCATCGACAATGTCGCACAGCTCGGTGGTTATCGGGACGGGGCGGCGCTGCTGCGCGACCTGACCGGCATTACCGATGCGGTCGCCAGCCGGTTCGACACGTTGATCGAACCGGCGCGTAAACACGGCGTCCGACCGAACCCCGCCTCTCGAACCGCACAGCCAGACGGGACGCTGGCCGACCGGCTGCAGGATATGGGGTTCGACGATAGTGTCGCACTGGCGGACCGGGTTCGGGGATGGAGCGACGGGCGTTATCGAACCTTGCGCAGCGCGGCAGCACTGGATGCGTTCGAAGCAATTCTGCCCACCGCGCTGGAAGCGATTGCGGGCGCGCCGAACCCCGATCGTGCGTTCAACCGCTGGGAAAATCTGCTGGAGAACGCGCCCAGCGCCATCAATCTGTTCCGTTTGCTGGAAGCGCGGCCGGGTCTGTTCGACCAGCTGATCGGGGTGCTTACCACCGCCGATCTGCTGGCCGACAAACTGACGCGGCATCCGTCCCTGATCGACACGCTGATCGATCGCAGCGCGCTGGACCTGCCGGGAAGCGTGGAGGAACTTGCGCGCATCATGGCGTTACCCGCGCCGCTGGAACCGGGCACCGGCGATTTCGAACGGCAGCTGGACCGTATCCGTATCGTGACCAAGGAACGACGGTTTGCGCTGGGCGTGCAATTGATCGAAGCGGCGCATGATCCGCTCGACATTGCAGAAGGGCTGTCGCGTCTGGCGGAGGCGGCCCTGTTGGTCGCGCACCGTGCCACCTGCGCCGAATTCGCGGCGGTTCACGGCACTGTTCCGGGCGGGGAACTGGCCGTGGTCGGCTTGGGCAGGCTGGGCGGCGGGGCGCTGACCCATCGGTCCGATCTCGACATCGTCTATGTTTTTTCCGGTTCCCACGAAACGCGATCCGATGGCGAGCGACCGCTTGGCGCGACACGGTATTTCAACCGACTGGCACAGCGGGTGGGCGCCGCGCTCAGCGTGCCGACGGCGCAGGGCGCGCTGTACGAAGTGGACACGCGGCTGCGCCCGCAGGGGGTGCAGGGACCGCTGGCGGTAAGCGCCGACAGTTTCGAGCGGTACCAGATGAACGATGCGTGGACCTGGGAACACATGGCGCTGAACCGCGCGCGGGTTCTGGTCGGAACGCCGCCGGTGCGGGCCGGGATCGCGCAAATTATCGCAAATGTGCTGAACCGGCCCCGCGATGCCGGCGAATTGCGCGAACGGGTGCTGGCGATGCGCGGCGAAATGGCGGCGCACAAACCCGCCGCCGGCCCGCTGGATGCCAAGCTGCGGCGCGGCGGCCTGGTGGATCTGGAATTTCTGATCCATTATCTGCAGCTGCGCGACACTATTGCGCTGACACCCGATCTGACCGGGGCGATCGCACAACTGGTGGATGCCGGCAGACTGACCCGCGAAACCATTGCCGCACACGCGTTGATGACACGGTTGCTGATATCTGCCCGGCTGCTTGCGCCCGATCTGCACTATCCCGCGCCTGCTGCCGCATTGCGATTGGCCAAAGCTTGCCATTGCACCGACTTGCCACAGCTGCAGGCGCGTTTCGACGCGGCGCGCCGGGATGTGGCGCAGCAATGGCAACGGATTTTCGATACCAAGCTGGAGATGGATGAATGACCGATACAATGTGCAAGCCGGGCGATACGTTGCCGGATATCACTATGGAACGCCCCGATGGCATTCCGTTGCGCCCGGCCGACTATCTGGGCCGCAAACTGGTGCTGTTTTTCTATCCCAAGGACAATACGCCGGGCTGCACCGCTGAAGCGAAGGATTTTTCCGAATTGAAGGACGCTTTCGAAAAGGCGGGCACAGCAATCGTGGGCGTATCGAAATGTTCGCCCACCAAACATCGCAATTTCATCGCCAAACATGATCTGACGGTGGACCTTGCTACCGATGCGTCGGAAAATGGGCTGTCCGATGCGCTGGGAATCTGGACGCAGAAGGCGATGTACGGGAAAACCTATATGGGTATGGTCCGCACGACATATCTGGTGGGGACAGACGGCCGCATCGCGCGCGTCTGGAACAAGGTGAAAGTTAAAAACCATGCCGCCGAAGTGCTGGAGGCCGCGCAGGCTTTGTGAACTCGCCCCCAGCGTGTCCAACCGCGGCCTGCGCCTGAAACACCAGGAAAATTCGCCGCATTCCGGTCCCAAACATAAATGAAACCTTACCAAGGACCGCTGTTTGAGAGGGGTAAAACCATGGGTTCCAACAGCTCAACGCATCTTCCAGCCGCTTTGTCGCGGCAGCTGTGTGTTGGTCTTGCTTCGTAAAGGATTACCGCGTTAGTCCCACAATCAACAAGGCGAGAGATGGTTCCAAACTATTTTCGCCGGATCGTGGCCCCGACGGAATTTTATGGGGGTCGGGCTGCGATCGAACAGGGATCCTCCCGGTTCAAGCCGGAAAAACAAGGACATATTGTGGTCGCAAATTCATTCAAACGCCGGGCAAAGGCCCTGTCGCTTCTTATTCTTGGCGCCTTTTCGATGGCAGCCTATCCCGCAATGGCGAAAACCAGTGCAACCAGCGCCGATTTGCCAAGCGCGGCTTTCGCGATCCAGGGCGTGACCGGCAATGGTGATGCAGATGGCGCGGCCGCAACCGGCGATGCCCAGTTTGCGCAACTGTTCACCGATTGGCAGGCTATGGATAACAGCCGGACCGGCGCAGCCGCCACCGTCTCCATACCTTCGCGGATGCCGCTGGACAATGCAGCGTTGACCAGCGATTACGGAATGCGCACCCATCCTGTTCTGGGCGGACGGCGCGCCCATAGCGGCGTCGATCTTGCCGCTACTACCGGCACGCCCATCTATGCAACCGCCGATGGCATCGTCAGCAAGGCCGGTCGTTTCAGCAGCTATGGCCTGTATGTGTCCATCGAACATGGCGCCCAGTTGCAGACACGTTTTGCGCATATGTCGCGCGTTGCGGTAGCCAATGGCGCCCGCGTCAAAAAAGGCGATATCATCGGCTATGTCGGCTCGACCGGCCGTTCCACCGGCCCGCACCTGCATTATGAAGTGCGTATTGCGGGCAAGGCCGTGAACCCCATTCCCTATATGGTGGATTCCGAAGCGCAGCAGGCATACCGGGTCGCGACCGGCGACAAGAACGCAGCGCGCGGCGGCGATTGATCGGCCCGTACGGCCAAGAGTTTCCCTGCAGTAGATAACGAGGGGGCCGCGACACGGGTTGCGGCCCCCTTTTTCGTGCCTGCTCCTGTTTGGAGGATACAGAGCCGGACGAACCGGCCCGGCGCGAAGATTTTCCCCGCGGGGTGGGGATTTTCCTTGCCGGGTGGGGCCTGCGCCATACAGTATGCGGGCGAGAGGAAACCCATGCACCCCACACTTCATGCCCGGAACAAGCCCGATCATCCCGCTATCATCATGGCGGGGAGCGGGGAAACCGTCACCTATCGCCAGATGGACGAGGCGGCCAATCGTATCGCCCACTGGTTTCGCGAAAACGATCTTGGTGAAGGGGATGCCTTTGGTCTCTTGATGGAAAACTGCGCCCGGTTCCACGAAGTGGTGTGGGCATCGCAGCGATCGGGCGTAATCATCGTGCCGATATCGACGCATCTTACGGCTGCCGAAATCGCCTATATTCTGGACGACAGCGATGCCCGGCTGCTGGTCACGACCCGCCAGTTCGACGGTATCGCACGGCGCCTGCCGCAGCTGGGTTTTGCAGGAACATTGCTGACATTCGGCGGCGATGCAGACGATGCGATTGCCGCCATGCCGGCCACCGCGATAGCGGACCAGTCCGTCGGGCGCACCATGCTGTACAGTTCAGGCACGACCGGGCGGCCCAAGGGCATACTGCCCGCACCGCCCGATGACCCGGATATTCATGCACCGACGCCGCTGATGGGGTTGGCCACTATGGGGTTCGGCATCGCAGCGGATGGAAGCGCCATCTACCTGTCGCCCGCGCCGCTGTATCATGCAGCCCCGCTGGGGTGGACGACCACGCTGCACCGGCTCGGCGGAACGGTGGTGGTGATGGAAAAATTCGATCCCGAAGGCGCGCTGGCGGCGATCGAGAAATATCGCATTACCGACAGCCAATGGGTGCCCACCCATTTCGTGCGGATGCTGAAATTACCGCAAGAGGTGCGCCAGCGTTACGATCTTTCTTCCCACCGGCACGCGCTGCACGCGGCCGCACCCTGTCCCGCCGATATCAAGGAAGCCATGATCGATTGGTGGGGGCCGATCATCTTCGAATATTATGCCGGGAGCGAAGGCAATGGCATGACCATGATCAGCGGGCCGGACTGGCTGACGCATCGCGGATCGGTCGGCCGTGCGATCCTGGGATCGATCCATGTCTGCGACGACGATGGCAGCGAAGTGCCGGCCGGCAGCGAAGGCACGATCTATTTCGAAAGCCCCTATCCCTTCCAATATCACAAGGACGCGGCAAAGACGCGCGAAGCCACGCATACAGCCGGCTGGACGACGCTGGGCGATATTGGCCGGGTGGACGAAGAAGGGTTTTTGTATCTTACCGATCGCAAATCCAACATGATCATATCGGGCGGCGTGAACATCTATCCGCAGGAGGTGGAGAATCTGCTGGTTTCCCACGACCGGGTGATGGATGCCGCAGTCATCGGCGCGCCGTGCGACGAAATGGGGGAACAGGTCGTCGCCATCGTGCAGCCGGTGGATATGGCGGATGCGGGGGCCGCTCTGGAGGCGGAATTGCGCGATTTTCTGGGCCGCGAACTTGCCCGTATGAAACTGCCCCGCCTGTTCGAATTTCGGGCCGAACTGCCACGGGAGGCGAATGGCAAATTGTACAAACGCAAGCTGAAGGATGAGTTTGCGCAGGCTGCGATCGACAAGTCAGGCCCATAATTCCAGCCCAATAATCATTCGCGACAAATTCTCGATACGCACTTTTTTTGAAAGACCGAACATGACTGCAATTTTCGATCCCGCTTCCGATCTGGATTTCACCGGCAAAACGGCGTTGGTCGTGGGCGGGTCCAGCGGGATCGGCAATGCCATCGCACAGGCCTATCGCGCGCGCGGTGCCTCGGTTTTCATCTGGGGGACACGCGCCGATGCGGCGGATTATTCCGCGTCGGATATGGAAGGTTTGACCTATGCGCAGGTCGATGTGGCGAACCGTGCCGCGCTGGATGCCGCTCATATTCCCGATGCGCTGGATATTGCAGTGTTGAGCCAGGGTATCGTCAAATATGGCGGCGCCGAATTTACGCGCGAAGGGTGGGATGAGGTCATGGCCGTCAACATCACGTCGCTGATGGATGTCGCCAGGCTGGTGCAGCCGGCCCTGAAAGCGCGTGCGGGGGATACGCATGGCGGTTCGTCGCTGATCACCATCAGTTCCATTGCCGCCTATGCCGCAGCTTTTACCAATCCCGCCTATGGCGCGTCCAAATCGGCGGCCGTCGCGCTGACCCGCGCATTGGCGCTGGGCTGGGCGCGCGACGGCATCCGGGTAAACGGTATCGCGCCGGGTTTCGTGCGGACCAAGATGACGGACGAACAGTTTGCGGATGAAAAGCGCGAACAGGGGATCATGCGTTCGATCCCGCTGCGGCGGACCGGTGAAGCCATGGAAATTGCCGGTGCCGCGCTGTATCTGGCATCGCCGCTGGCCAGCTATATGATCGGGCAGACGCTGGCCGTGGATGGTGGACTGATGCTGACCTAGCGCATCAGGCGTTCGATTATTGCGCGCACATCGGCGCCCATATCTTCCCGTTCCAGCGCCAGTGCCACGGTCGCTTCCACGAAACCCAGCTTGCTGCCGCAATCGAACCGGCGGCCATCGAATGTCACTGCGTTGAACGGCTGGTTGCCGATCATGCGCGCCATCGCATCGGTCAGCTGGATTTCCCCGCCTGCGCCCGCTTCCTGCGTTTCCAGCGTGCGCATCACTTCGGGTTGCAGGATGTAACGGCCCGAAACGATCTTGTTGGAAGGTGCATCCGCGACGGCAGGTTTTTCGACCAGACCGTTGACCTGCGTCAAGGCGCCGTTCGCTTCGCCCGGATCGATCACACCGTAGCTCGAAACTTCGTCGTGCGGCACCTCCAGCACGCTGATCAGATTGCCGCCCACCTGATGATACGCATCGACCATCTGTTTCATGCAGCCCACGCCGCCATCCGCATGCGCGACCATCAGTTCATCCGGCAGCAGGATCGCAAACGGTTCATCGCCCACGATGGCGCGCGCGCACCAGATTGCATGGCCCAGACCCAGCGGCACCTGTTGGCGCGCGGTAATGATCGCGCCCGGCGTGAACCGGCTGGAATCGAGCACGCCCATATCCTTGCCGCGTTCCTGCATGGTGGCTTCCAGTTCGAATGCGACATCGAAATGTTCCACGATTGCGGTCTTGCCGCGGCCGGTGACGAAAATCATCTGTTCAATGCCCGCCTCCCGCGCTTCGTCCACCGCATATTGGATAAGCGGACGGTCCACGATCGGCAGCAATTCCTTGGGGATCGCCTTGGTCGCGGGCAGAAAACGGGTGCCAAGGCCGGCAACGGGAAAGACAGCCTTCTTGATGGGTTTGCGTGTGTTCATGCCCATTCGATAGTGGCTGCGGTAAAGCGGGGTCAACACTTCAATCGGGATACGGGGCGGGACACAGGTTGGGACATAGGTGGCGCGGCGCGCTTGCCAGTGCCGTCATTGTGGGTAAACCGCTGCCATGGACAAGATCATCATAAGAGGCGGAAAGCGCCTGTCGGGCACGATTCCCATTTCCGGCGCGAAGAATTCCGCATTGACCCTGATCCCCTGCGCCCTGTTGACGGAAGAGCCGCTGACATTGCGCAATCTGCCCCGCCTGGCGGATATTGACGGGTTCCAGCATCTGATGGGCCAATTCGGCACATCCATCTCCATCCGCGGAAAACGGCCGGAGGAATTCGGGCGGGTCGTCACGTTCGAGGCATCGCGCCTTACGTCCACGGTCGCGCCCTACGATCTGGTTCGCAAGATGCGTGCCTCCATCCTCGTCCTCGGCCCGATGCTGGCGCGTGCCGGGGAAGCGACCGTTTCGCTGCCGGGGGGATGCGCCATCGGCAACCGGCCGATCGACCTGCATCTCAAAGCTATCGCGGCGATGGGGGCAGAAATTGAAATGGCGCAAGGCTATGTCCGCGCGCACGCCCCCGATGGCGGCCTGCCGGGCGGGGATTTCGATTTTCCGGTCGTGTCGGTGGGTGCGACCGAAAATGCGCTGATGACAGCGGTTCTGGCCAATGGCACCAGCCGCCTCACCAACGCGGCGCGGGAGCCGGAGATTGTCGATCTGTGCAATCTGCTGATGGCGATGGGTGCGCAGATCGAAGGGCTGGGTACATCGAACCTCACCATACACGGGGTCCGCAGATTGAACGGCGCGACGTACAAAGTCATGCCCGACCGGATCGAAGCGGGATCCTATGCCTGTGCGGCGGCGATTACCGGCGGCGAAGTGCGGCTGGACGGGGCCGATGCCAACGACATGATTTCCAGCCTGCAGGCGCTGAAGAATATCGGTGTCGAAGTGGACAGCGACAAAGACGGGGTCTCCATCGCCGCCACTGGCAGATTGCAAGCGGTCGATCTGACCACGGCGCCTTTTCCCGGTCTGGCCACCGATATGCAGGCGCAGTTGATGGCGCTGTTATGCACGGCGGACGGGACCAGCGTGCTGAAGGAAACGATTTTCGAAAACCGGTTCATGCACGTTCCGGAATTGTCCCGCATGGGCGCGAATATCGAAACCAACGGGCGCACCGCCGTGGTGCGCGGCGTCGATGGGTTGACCGGCGCCGAGGTTATGGCGACCGATCTGCGCGCATCGATGAGCCTGGTGATCGCCGGGCTGGCCGCGCAGGGCGAAACGCAGGTCCGCCGTCTCTACCACCTCGATCGCGGTTACGAGCGGCTGGAGGAAAAGCTGCAACTGGTCGGAGCGGATATCGAACGGGTCGGGGAAGAATGACGCCTAGCGCGCGCTGACCAGCCATATCCGGATCGCGCTCGCCAAACCCGGCGGCGTATCCGATTTGATCCGTTCCGCATCGATCTGCGCCACCAGAGCATTGATCGCCAACCCGTTCTGTGTGGCGGCGGATTTCAGCATATCCCAGAACAGCGGTTCCAGACTGATGGAGGTCTTGTGCCCGGCAATCTGGACGCTGCGTTTTACCGGGGGGTGATAGGGTGGCGACATGACCGCTCCTGTTGCAGAATATGGCTGACGATGAAACATCTGCCCGCGCGCCGGACGTTCGGGCGCCGCATTGCTATGGTCAGTGGGTGGGATCGGATCCATTGAAATCGGCCCCGCGAATTCAGACCCGCGAAATCAGGACCCGGGAATTTTTGCGATACGCGCAAATCGGGCTATAGTGCGACCTGATCGACACCGCAGCAATATTGCATCCTTGCCATACCGAAAGCCCGTCCCCCCGATGAAAAAAATCTTCACTATCGCCGGCGGCGCCATAATTCTTGCGTTCAGCACCGCGGCAATGGCACAGACCGACCAGCCTGCTCCTGTCGAAATCGTTGTGCGGGCACCGCCGGGTCTGACTGACACGCAGCAGCGCAATTGGGATAAGTTGAACAAGGACGCGGCGCAACTGCAGAAAAACCTGGCAAAATTGCGCGTCCGCATTCTCGACGATCGCGAGGAAGTGGCAGAAGCGCAGCGCCGGGTCGAACGCGCGCAATCCAAACTCGACAGCGAACGCAGGGATCTAGCCCGCACGCAGGACCGTATCGACGATGCGGAGAAAGACCGCGCGAAGATCGAACGCAAACGGATCGAAATCGTGGCGGATTAGGTGAAGGCTGCGGGTCGCCCTGGCAATTCGCGCATTTGCCCCTGTTTGCGCACGAACCGCCATTCGCAGAACGCACGCGGATGTTCGCGTAACCGCGCCGGATTGCTTCGCCATGCCGATCGCGGAGATTGTGCCAGCATACGGACATCGCCGCGACTGTGCTTCAGCCTTGTTCGCGAAGTGCCTGTATCTCGCGCCGCAGCGCCCGTAGCTCATCCAGAATTTCTTCGCGTTCACCGTGCGCTTCTTCATCGGTAGCTTCCGACATGGCGTTGACAATGACACCGATGAACAGGTTCAGCACGATAAAGCTGGTGACGAGTATAAAGGGCACGAAAAACGCCCAGGCATAGGGATAGACGTCCATGACCGGGCGCACGATACCCATGGACCAGCTTTCCAATGTCATGATCTGGAACAGGGTATAGAGTGAATTGCCGAGCGTCCCGAACCATTCGGGGAACGCTGTCCCGAACAGCTTCGTCGCCATCACTGCACTGATGTAGAACAAAAGAACCAGCATCACGATGACCGTCCCGATACTGGGGATCGCACTGAACAGGCCGACGATGACTTTCCGCATACTGGGCACCACGGAAACAAGCCGCAGCGCGCGCAGGATGCGCAGCGCGCGCAGTACCGAAAATTGCTGACTGAACGGAAACAGCGCCACGCCGACAATAATGAAATCGAAGACGTTCCAACCGTTTTTGAAGAAGCTGAGGCGATAGGCGAACAGCTTCAGCGAAAGCTCCACCAGAAATATTGCAATCGCGATGCGATCGAGTGCGGCAACAGGCTGGCCA
Source organism: uncultured Alphaproteobacteria bacterium (assembly GCA_963803585.1). Classification (GTDB taxonomy): domain Bacteria; phylum Pseudomonadota; class Alphaproteobacteria; order Sphingomonadales; family Sphingomonadaceae; genus Pontixanthobacter. The sequence continues at coordinate 294,495 of CAWDNB010000002.1, forward strand.
TATCGGGCCATGATCATCGGGGACGTTTCCAGCCCCAATCCGATCGCATTGATAATGATCACCGCCGTTACGGCATATTCGAACCGCCGCGATTGGACCAATGCGCGAACGCGTTCACGTAAGGATAGGGAGGAGGATGATGACATTGCCGCCCAGCTATAGGGTTTCGGGCGTGGTAAGACAGTGGCAAATGCCAGCCGGGCGCGAATGCACATTGCGCGGCGGCTGCGTCTGCGCGCGCTCAATACATGTGCTGGCCGCCATTAACGCTCATGGTCGATCCGGTCACGAAGCCGGCATCTTCGGCACACAGGAAGCTTACCGCGCGGGCAATTTCCTCCGCCTGGCCGAGGCGACCCACGGGAATTTGCGCGACGATTTTTTCCAATACCGGTTCGGGCACGGCTGCGACCATATCGGTGTCGATATAGCCGGGCGCGATGGCATTGACCGTCACGCCGAACTTTGCGCCTTCCTGCGCCAGCGCCTTGGTAAAGCCGTGGATACCCGATTTGGCGGCCGCATAATTGACCTGACCATATTGGCCCGCCTGTCCGTTGATCGAACCGATATTGACGATCCGCCCCCATTTGCGATCCCGCATTCCGGGAAAGCACGCTTTCGCCATGTTGAAACAGCCGCCCAGATTGACACGCATGACCTCGTGCCAGTCGTCGTAGCTCATTCGGTGGAGCGTGCCGTCGCGGGTGATGCCGGCATTGTTCACGACCGCATCGACCGGTCCGAATTTCTCGGCCACCTGTGCACATCCGGTCAGGCATGCTTCGTGATCGCCGACATCCCATTTGACCGTTGCAATGCCGGTTTGCGCGGTAAGGCTGTCCGCCGCATCGTCGTTGCCCGCATAATTGGCAATCACGATGAACCCGTCCGCTTGCAGTTTTTCACAGATTGCGCGGCCGATACCGCGTGTGCCCCCGGTTACGATTGCAACGCGGCGCGTCACCCGATCCATCGGCTGTACCATGGCGAATCCTCCCGATTATCCTTATCCCGGCATATTCTTACGCCAGCGGCGCGCGGCAATAAAGGCAAACCGGCCTGAATGTCGCTGTCACCCAGAACATTGCAGCAGAGTTTCAGTCGGACGCGAAAGCGCCCGCCAAATCAGAAGCGGAATTGCGTACCCACATACACGGCCTGGCTATCCTGCACGCTGTCGGTAACCGGATCGAGCCGGTCGCGATCCTGAGACAGACGTACACCGGCGGTCACATCCAGATTGCGCGTAACGCGGTAAGCGCCGCCCAGGTCGAAGGACTGGTCGCCCAAAGCCTCCCGCGTTTGGGGTGAACGGCCCAGCGGCTGTTCTTTTTCCAGCGCGATGCGGGTTTTGAACCGGCTGGGTTTGTCGGCCGCGCCTGTCGATGGCTTGAAATCGGCCAGATCGGGCATATCCACCGGCTTGATACCAGCGGGCAGCGTAGTCGCGGCCAGGCCGGGTGTTTTCGCAAACCCTTGATAGCCGCGTGCAATTCCCAGGTTGTAACGGGTCGGCGCGATGGCGACGGATGCACGGCCGACGGATGCGAGGCCGGGTCTTGCGTTGGTCTGCGCGATGGCGGTGGCAGTACGTACGGAAATCGCCTGCGCAGTACGGTCGTTGACCCGGACGGCAACAGTCACCGTCTGATCGCGATTGCTGGTAGACGATGCGGGCGTGAACCGCAGATCGAGACCGCGCGCCTGCAGCGCTGCGGCGACGCGCTGCGCCAATGCCGGATCGACGGAAGCGGGTGTGAAAGGCGCGAAGCCAGCGGGCCTCTGGACTGCAAGAACATTCGCATCGGTAACGGCCTGAACCGCATTGGGTACTGCGAAGGCAACGGTGGCAGTCGCGGCAAAGGCCGCGGCCAATCTGACCATTCCTGTCCTGCGTTTTACCAATGCCATTGCCAACCCCAGTTTTGCACCCCGAATACCGCCATGGTGAATAAAGCCAAGCGGCGCTGAACCGTTCCTGACTTCACGACCAAAAAGGCGGAGTCGCTTATAGTTATGGATTTACGGTACGGTTGCCATCACGACTTGGCGAGTCAATTTGCCATTTTGCCGCTGAAGCCGGCTAAACTGTTGCACGAGTTCAACACAAACGCTGGATAAGGCGGCACCGGGACCGATTAAGCGGCGGTTCACGCCGATATGCGTCAATGCCATTCGCGCCATTTGTGCCGTCTGCACCGTTTGCGACAAAGCACAGCCATACCTTGTTCGCAGGACAGGGGTGGCTATAGAGGCGCAGTACCGACGATATTTACGACACACGATCTGGAACCGGATTTATGGCACATATGTCTTTCAGCACCAGCATAGCCCGCGCAATCGCGGCGGTCGCCGCAATCGGCGCCCTTACCGCCTGCGGTGGAAAAGAACGCCCGCGGGCCGATCTGGCTGCGGCGCAGGTAACGACCATCGGCGTCAATTCCTATCTGTGGCGGGCATCGCTGGACACTGTTACGTTCGCGCCGCTGCTGCAGGCGGACAGTGCGGGCGGGGTGATCGTGACCGACTGGTATTCGCAGCCCGACAATCCTGGCGAACGGGTCAAACTGTCGGTTACCATTCTTGACCAGGATCTGCGCGCCGATGCCTTGCGGGTCGCCGCCAGCCGCCAGATTGCGCAGGGCGGCACCTGGGTGGATGCCCCGGTGCAGGCCGCGACCGTGCAAAAACTGGAAGATATCATCCTGACGAAAGCCCGCGATCTGCGGCGCAAATCCTTTTCCAGCTAAGCCTGCGGAATTTCCATGACCGATCGAGGTGCCACGGGCATGAACGGGGCGGGCCGGTTCGCACTTAAATTCAATCCGGGCAAAGCCGATGCACGCTGGCAGGCGGCGTGGGACGAAGCGCGCTGTTTCGAAGCGGACAGCGACAGTCCGAAGCCCAAAAGCTATATTCTGGAAATGTTTCCCTACCCGTCGGGACGTATCCATATCGGCCATGTCCGCAATTATACGATGGGCGATGTGCTGGCGCGGTACAAAAAGATGCGCGGGTACGAAGTGCTGCACCCGATGGGGTGGGACGCATTCGGAATGCCAGCGGAAAATGCCGCGATGGAAAAGGGCGTGCATCCCGGCGGCTGGACGCGCGACAATATCGCGGCGATGAAGACCCAGTTGAAACGCATCGGTTTCGCGCTGGACTGGAGCCGCGAATTTGCCACCTGCGATCCCGATTATTACGGGCACGAACAGTCGCTGTTCATCGATCTGTTCAATGCCGGGCTGGTCTATCGCAAGGAAAGCACTGTCAATTGGGATCCGGTGGACAACACCGTCCTGGCCAATGAACAGGTGATCGATGGCAAGGGCTGGCGCAGCGGCGCGGTGGTGGAAAAGCGAAAGCTCAACCAATGGTTCCTGAAAATTACCGCGTTTGCCGATGATCTTCTAAAAGGTCTGGCCGCGCTGGACAAATGGCCCGACAAGGTCCGGCTGATGCAGGAAAACTGGATCGGCAAGTCGCAGGGTCTGGAGATCGATTTCGCGTTGAATGACGGCCAGAGCGTCAGCGTCTATTCCACCCGCCCCGACACCATCTTCGGTGCCAGCTTCCTGGCCGTTGCCGCCGATCATCCGATCGCGCACGGTGTGGCGGCACACAATGCCGGGGCGCAGGCGTTCATCGAGGCCTGCAAAGCGGGCGGCACCACGGCGGCGGAGATGGAAACGGCGGAGAAACTGGGTTTCGACACCGGTCTTGTCGCCGTGCATCCGATTACCGGCGGCGATCTTCCGGTCTATATCGCCAATTTCGTGCTGATGGAATATGGCACGGGTGCGGTCATGGGTGTGCCGGGGCACGACCAGCGCGATTTCGATTTCGCCGTCAAATACGGGTTGCCGATCCTGCGCGTGGTGGCCGATGGCGACATTCGCGGCGATGCACCGATGAACGCAGCGGAAACCGGCGACGGGCTGTTGGTCAATTCCGCATTTCTCGACGGCAAAGGCGTGGATGAAGCGAAAGCGATCATCGTGGCGCGGGCCCAGGACGAAGGCTGGGGCACGGGGCAGACCGTCTGGCGGCTTCGCGACTGGGGCGTTTCGCGGCAACGATATTGGGGCACGCCGATCCCGTTTATTCACTGCAGTTCCTGCGGCGTGGTTCCTGCGGCCAAGGACAGCCTGCCCATAACTTTGCCCGAAGATGTGGATTTCGAAACCCCGGGAAATCCGCTGGCGCGCCATGCAAGCTGGAAGCACACGAAATGCCCCGAATGCGGCGGTAAGGCGGAGCGGGAAACGGACACGCTGGACACGTTTGTGGACTCCAGCTGGTATTTCCTGCGTTTTGCCAGTCAGCCTGCCGATCGCCCCTTCGATCCGGCAGAAGCCGCGAAATGGCTACCGGTCGAACAATATATCGGCGGGGTGGAACACGCGATTCTGCATTTGCTCTATGCACGGTTCTGGACGCGGGCGCTTGAACATATCGGCAAGCTGGATGTGGCCGAACCGTTCGGCAGCCTGTTCACGCAAGGGATGGTGACGCACGAAACATACCAGCTTGGCGATGGCAGCTATCTGTCGCCGGATCAGGTGCGGAACAATGGCAGCGATTGGACGACCATTGCCGATGGTGCGCCGGTAACGGCGGGCCGCGTTGTCAAAATGTCCAAATCGAAGAAGAACGTGGTCGATCCCGATACGATCATTGCCGATTATGGCGCGGATGCGGTGCGATGGTTCATGCTGTCGGATTCGCCGCCGGAACGTGATCTGCCCTGGTCGGAAGCCGGCATCGAAGGCTGTTCGCGGTTCGTCCACCGGTTGTGGAAACTGTTCGGCAAACATGATCCCGCTGCCATGGGCGAAGACAGGGCGCTGGCCCGCAAGACCCATCGGACCATTGCCGCAGTGGCCGGCGATATCGAGGCATTGTCTTTCAACAAGGCAGTGGCGCGATTGTACGAATTGACCGGCGCGGTGGAAAAAGCCGCCCCATCGCAAAGCCGCAACGATGCCATTATCGCTTTGCTGAAAATGGTCGCCCCGATGATGCCGCATCTGGCGGAGGATGCGTGGGAGGAACTGGGCGTCTTGCATGGAGGCGGCCTGATCGCGGAGGCAGCGTGGCCGCACGTCGATCCTGCTCTGCTGGTCGACGACGAAGTGACCATCGCCATCCAGCACAAGGGTAAATTGCGCGACACGATTACCGTGGCAAAGGGCACGGCGAAGGACGAACTGGAGGCGCTTGCCCTCGCCAGTGAGAAAGTCCGGCGTTCGCTGGACGGGGCAGATATACGTAAAGTGATTGTCGTGCCGGACCGATTGGTCAATATCGTCACGTGATGCGCGCTTTCTTCGCCCCCTTCATGCTGTTTGTCGCCTGTTTCGCCCTTACCGGCTGCAGTCTTCAGCCGATGTATGCCGGCGGCACGCGCGGCGCGGTGGCACAGGGGCTGGGCGGTATCGAAGTTGCGCCGATCGAAGGGCAGGCGGGCTGGCTGGTCCGCAATGCGCTGCACGACCGGTTGCGCGCGGCGCAGGATTCCCCACAGCGCTATCGCCTCGATGTGCGGCTGGACGACCGGCTGGAAGGGTTGGGCGTGTTGGGCGACGACACTATCGGACGCGAACGGCGCACCCTGCGCGCACGGTATCAACTGGTGGACATGGCGGACGATACCATAATTCTGGATGCGACCGCCGGAACCGATGCAGGCATCGATGTCGTGTCCAGCGAATATGCCACCATTGCGGCGGAACAGACGGCGCTGGAAAATCTGTCGCGCGATATCGCCGACCGGATATTGACCCAGATCGCCCTGACGCTGCGCGCCGGGTCGTGAAGGCGACGCAGCGGGATTTCGGTTCGCTCGCCGGGCGGGCGGCCCGCCAATGCGGGGTGTTCCTGTTTTGCGGGCCGGATGAAGCGGGCGCATCCGCCGCGGCTGCAAAAATCGTATCATTGCTCGAAAATGCAGGCGACAGGGTGGATATTGCCGGCGCGGCCTTGCGCAAGGATGCTTCGCTGCTGGGGGACGAGGCACGGTCCGGCTCTTTGTTCGGCAATGATCGCCATATCCAGGTCCGCGCCGTTGGGGACGAGGTAGCGGCGGCGCTGGAAAACCACCTTCAGGCCGCCGGCGATGCCTGCCCCGTCCTGATAATCGCCAGTTCCATGACGGACAAATCACGCACCGCCAAGCTGCTGGAAAAACGGGACGACGCGCTGGTGGCGATGTTCCATCCACCCGATCTGGCAGCGGTGACAGCATCGGTGCGCAGCATGGCCGATGTCGCAGGATTGCAGCTGAACGGCGATATTGCCGAACGCATTGCCCGCGCCGCCAATCTCGATGTGCGGCTGGCACAGTCGGAAATTACCAAGCTGGCGCTGTATTGCGATGCCGATCCACAATCGCCCAAAGGTGCCGATGCGGCCATGTTGGGTGAGATCGGTGCCGCAAGCGAAGACGATGGCTTCATGCCAGTGGTCAATACGGTACTGTCCGGCAAAATTGCGCGGCTGCCTGGCGAATTGCGGCGCATGCACGAAATGTCGCTCAATCCCGTGGGGCTGCTGCTCGCGTTCGAGCGGCGCACAGCGCAACTGGCGCAACTGGCCGCCCGGATCGGCCCGAACGGCGATATCGCCGGCACGATTCAGGCGGAAAAGCGCGCGCGGCGCATTTTCTGGAAAGATGAACGCGATCTGGCGGTGCAGATCGCGCGCTGGCGCGGCAAGCGGCTGGAACGGTTGAACACCAGGCTGATCGACCTGCACCGCGCACTGATCGCCAACGGCCCGGCGGGCGAAGTACTGCTGGCCCACGGTTTGGCGCAGATTGCGCGCGCTGCCGCCCCGCGACGGTAAAACACCACCAAAACACCACCGAAGAGCCGGAAAACCGCCGGAAAAGCGCCGGCCAAATGGATCAGTTCTGCGGCACCCGGAACGTGCCGGTCACGCGCCCGCTGGATGTTTCGCCAACACCAGGTTCGCCCGTTATCGGCGACGATCCGCTGGCCCGGCCATCGACGCTGGATACACCGCTGGCCAGATCGATCGTCAGCCGCCCGCCATTCAGCGTATCGGACCCGCGCCGCAGCCGGACATTGCCCGCCATGGTGATGATGCGCCGGTTGAAATCATACACTGCGACATCGCCCGTTGCCGCTTCGTTGCCGCGGGTTACCTGCACGCCGCCGGTCGCGGTCATGCGCTGGATGCTGAGCGACCCCGCATCCGAATAATTCACCAGAGTGCGGGCTGCGCGCAATGTCAGTCCGGCCTGTTCGATCACCACATTGCCGGCCAGCACAAGCCGGTCCTGCCGGTCCTGCAGTTCGATCCGGTCCGCTCCGAAATTAACCGGCGCGTTGGAATTGTGCGAACCGATCCCCTGCGCCGATAGCTGGATACCGGCAAATGCGGCCATAGTGAGCGAAAAGCCGAGGACTGCCGAACGAACCATCGAAGCGACATTTATTGCCGGGCTGGATGCTGGTGTAGCTGATGGTGCCAATGTTGGGGCCAATGATGGGGTTGATCGGTTCATGGCATCGTCAACTTTCCGGGGATCATCCGCATTTTCGCATTACCGTCCAACGCCACGATGCGCGCGGCAAGGTCGGCTTCCATCCGGTCGGCTGAGAATGTGCCGGCGGGCACCGAACCGCTCACCCCGCCATCACCGCGAAGGGTCTTGTCGCCCAGATCGATCAGCACATTGCGCGTCAGCAGCGTGTATCCATCGGCGGCGGCAAACCGCACATCGCCCGATACATCCACCTGATCGTCGTTCAGATCGTAAGCTCCGCCGCCTGCCATCAACCGGGCCGGTCCGCCGGGGAGCAATATACGCGCGACCAGATTGCGCATCCGCACGATTCCCTCCGCGCTCGATTTCTGTACGGCTTCTCCTGCAGTGAGGGAGAAGGGCTGCCGGTCATTATCCTGGCCGCGATACAGCGCATTGTCCACGCGCAGCCGCTCGTCGATCACGGCCACCTTGTTGCGATCCAGCAGGAAACTGATTTCCCCCCGCGGTGACAGGGGTGTGATCACCATGAAGGCCGCGAGCACCCCGATCGCCATGGGCAGGGCCGCACCCAGTATTTTCACGATACGGTCATGGCTGCCACCGGGCGTGGCGAAGCGTTGCCGGGCGTTGCGCCGCTGCTTGGCCTGTGCCGTTTCGATGCGCCGCTGCATGGTCATTTTCCGATACTGACGCGCGGCCGATTAAGCATGACTGAAGATATCGTGTTCGGCCCAGCCCGCCATATCCAGCCGCGCGCGGGTCGGCAGAAAATCGAAACAGGCCTGTGCCATCTGCATGCGCCCTTCGCGTTCCAGCCGGGTCACCATGATTTCGTGCAGACGGTGGAGGAAACGCACGTCGCTGGCAGCGTAATCGCGCTGCGCCGCGTTAATTTCGGGCGCACCCCAATCGCTGCTCTGCTGCACCTTGGACATCTCGCCGCCCAGCAATTCGACGACCAGATTTTTAAGGCCGTGCCGGTCGGTATAGGTGCGGGTCAGCTTGCTGGCGATCTTGGTGCAGAATACCGGGCTTGCCTCCACCCCCAGATAATATTCGATCGCGGCCAGATCGAACCGGGCGAAATGATACAGTTTGATACGGTTGCGATCGCCCAGAACGGCCTTGAGGTTGGGCGCGGCATAATCGCTGCCGACCTTGAAACGGACCAGATGTTCATCGCCCGAACCATCGCTGATCTGTACGACGCACAGCCGGTCGCGCGGCGTGACCAGACCCATGGTTTCGGTGTCGACGGCAAGTGGTCCGGTGCCGGCAAGAACATTGGGCGGCAGGTCTTCTTCGTGGAAATGTACAGTCATGCGCGCTGCCTTAGTGCGGTTGGGGATGGAGGGGAAGGGGCGCTTGGTGCCGGGCGCTTTTCAGGTGTATTGCAGCATCATGGAAGCAACGATCCCCGATAGCTGGCGCGAAGCTCTCGGCGCGGTATTTGCGGGCGATGCGATGCGCGAATGCGATGCGCGCCTGCGGGCAGCGCGAGATGCGGGCGCATTGATCTATCCCCCGCGCGAACATGTGCTGCGCGCTTTCGAACTCACTGCGCTGGATGACGTGCGCGTGGTGATCCTGGGACAGGATCCGTATCATGGGGCCGGTCAGGCGCACGGTCTCGCATTTTCGGTGCCGGAAGGGCAGCGGATCCCGCCTTCGCTGCGCAATATATTCAAAGAACGCGAAAGCGATCTGGGCCTGAAGCCGCCCGATCATGGCGACCTCAGCCGCTGGGCGCGGCAGGGTGTGCTGCTGTTGAATACGGTGTTGAGCGTAGAGGCTGGCAAGGCCGGCAGCCATGCGAAATTTGGCTGGCAGGCAGTAACCGACGCGGCGTTGCGGGCCGTGGCGGATCGCGCCGCGCCCAGTGTGTTCATTCTGTGGGGCAACCATGCCCACAGCGTCGCGGACCGGATAGGGGGATTGGACGACGATCGCCGTCATCTGGTGCTGCGATCCGCCCATCCCAGCCCGCTTTCGGCGCGCAAGGGATTTTTCGGCAGTGCGCCGTTCAGCCGGGCGAATGCGTTTCTGGAAGCGAACGGCAGGACTGCGGTGTGCTGGTAAAACAGCCGAATCGAATGCCGACAGCGGACCCAGAAAAGACAAAATAGCGGATTCTTTCCGAAGCTGAAGCATGGGGTGACTGAAAAAAGGGCTCCTTCGTTAAAACAAGGCACGGAAACATTGGCGAATTCTCACATTACGGGGAGCAATCTCATATTGTATCATTATGACACAGAAATAGCCTTGGTTACCGTAGAATTTGCCATCTTTGTAGCAATGGGACTATGGCGAATCGCACGTTAGATCATAGCCATGCAATATGGCGTGGCCTGTTTGACGTGAGCAAAACCGGATCAGGTGGCTGTTTCGGGGGGTCGCAATACACAAGTCTCCGTTTCATCGGTGATTTTCTGAAGAAACCATTCTGAAGGATTACGATCATGCGTTTTTCATGTTTAAAGATCGCTGCCACGACATCGCTGGCGGCAGGCTTGATGGCGTTTGCCGTCCCGGCATCGGCTGCGGTCGTGCTGACCGCGACGCCCGGAACCAACCCGTATTCCGGTCCCGCGCCGACCTATGATTTCGAAACGCCGGCGCCAGTAATCGGTGGTCAGGTCGTTTCCGGAAGCACTTCGGGCATTGCTGCGCAACCTTTCGGCAGTACCGGAAGTTATCTTGCCGTCGGTCCCTCTCATGGCGGTCCGGCATTTCTGGACCTTAGCACCTTTGGTGCATTGGCCCAGGTTTCCTTTCTTTGGGGTTCGATCGATTCCTATAATTCGTTCGATGTGGTCGATGGCATGAACAACATTCTTGCCAGCTTCAACGGATCGGATGCTGCGGTGAACCCGAATGGCAACCAATCGTCGCCCTTGACGAACAGGGTCGCATTCCTGACCTTTACAGGCGCGGATCGCACCGCTGTTTCCGGAATTCGTTTCGCATCGACAAGCAATGCGTTCGAAATCGATAACATCTCCATTCAATCGGCAGTGCCGGAACCAGGCACCTGGATGACGATGCTGCTGGGCTTCGGACTGATCGGCGGTGCGTTGCGGTCGCGTACAGTACGATCCCGCTTCCGTGGCCGGGCCATGCTCGCCAGTTAAGTTTTCTTCACTGATGGAAAAGCCGGTCCGTTCGCGGGCCGGCTTTTTTGTAATTGATTCGGTTATTGTCTACCGCGGCAATTGGCTGACCCCCATCAAGGCTTCATCAACTGCGCGGGCGCACTGGCGACCTTCGCGGATCGCCCATACGATCAGCGACTGGCCGCGGCGAATATCCCCGCATGCGAACACACCTGCCTCGCTGGTCGCGTAACTTTGCGTATCGGCGGCGACATTGCCGCGCGCATCCAGCTTCACGCCGATACGTTCCAGCAATCCGCGTTGCTTGGGTCCGGTAAAGCCCATCGCCAGCAGAATGAGGTCGGCCGGCAGAGTAAAGGTGCTGCCTGCAATTTCCTGCATCGCGCCGTCTTTCCATTCCACCCGCACGCATTCCAGGCCAGTTACGTTTCCTCCGCTGTCGACCACCCGTTTCGCCAATACGGACCAGTCGCGGGCCGCGCCTTCTTCATGACTGGACGAAGTGCGCATCTTCATCGGCCAGTGGGGCCACGTCATGGCCTTGTCTTCCCGTTCGGGTGGCTGGGGCATGATTTCCAGCTGGGTGACACTGGCTGCCCCTTGCCGGTTGGACGTGCCGACGCAATCGCTGCCGGTATCGCCGCCGCCGATCACGATCACGTGTTTTCCCGTGGCGGTCAGGCTGCCACGCGGCGCGGCGCGCACTTCATCGTCGCCGGCATTGCGTTTGTTCTGTTGCATCAGAAATTCCATCGCAAGCCGGACCCCAGGCAGTTCCGCGCCTGGCACATCCAGCATCCGCGCCTTTTCCGCGCCGCCCGATAGAACCACGGCGTCGAAATTTTCCTGCAATGCCGTAAAGCTGATTTCCACACCGACCTCGGCACTGGTTTTGAAGGTTACGCCTTCCGCCTCCATCTGCACGGCGCGGCGGTTGATGAGGTGTTTCTCCATCTTGAAATCAGGGATACCGTAACGTAGCAGCCCGCCGATCCGGTCGTTTTTTTCGAACAGCGTCACGCTGTGGCCGGCACGCGCCAGCTGCTGCGCGCAGGCCATTCCCGCAGCGCCCGAACCGATGATTGCCACGGATTTGCCGGTCTGTGCCGCCGCGGGTTGCGGTTTGATCCACCCTTCCTGCCATCCGCGATCCACGATCGCGCATTCGATGCTTTTGATCGTGACGGGGGCGTCCACGATGTTGAGCGTGCACGCGGCTTCGCACGGGGCAGGGCAGACGCGGCCGGTAAATTCGGGAAAATTGTTGGTGGAATGCAGCACCGCCAGGGCGTTCTGCCAGTCGCCTTTGTAAACCAGATCGTTCCAGTCGGGAATGATATTGTTTACCGGGCAACCATTATGGCAAAACGGGATGCCGCAATCCATACACCGCGCCGCCTGTTTCTGCAGCGCCGCAGGTTCGGACGGAACGGAAAACTCCTTGTAATGCTTCAGCCGTTCGGCAGGGTCGATGTAGTCGCGGTCGCGCCGTTCGATATCCAGGAAGCCGGTGTGTTTGCCCATTGTTCTTGCCTTCCTATTCCGCCGCAACCGGGCCTGCACCGTGCCGTTCGTCCTGCTGCATTTGCAGGGCATGGCGGTAATCGCGCGGCATGATCTTGCGAAACTTTGCGATAGTGCCCGGCCAGTCGGCCAGCAATGCGCGGGCACGGTCGCTCCCGGTATGAAGCTGATGCCGTTCAAGCAGAATTTTCAAACGGGCGGCATCATGCCGCAAGGGATCGCCCATTCCGCTGTCGTTAACCGAAACGGCACGCTGCATGGGCCGGCCTGTACCATCTTCTTCTTCGTCATTCGCATCGATGTCCTCGATATCGACCTGTGCCATGTTGCACAATTGCGCAAAATCGCCGTCGGGATCGTAAACATAGGCGATGCCGCCGCTCATCCCCGCGGCAAAGTTTCGTCCGGTACGGCCCAGCACGCATACCACCCCGCCGGTCATATATTCGCAGGCATGATCGCCTGCCCCTTCGACCACCGCGACCGCGCCCGAATTGCGCACGGCAAAGCGTTCCCCCGCAACCCCGTTCAGATAGGCTTCGCCCGCGATCGCGCCGTAAAGCACCGTATTGCCGACGATGATGTTGGCGGCAGGATCACGTACCAGGCCATCGGGCTGCTTCACGATGATGCGGCCGCCGGACAAACCCTTGCCGACATAATCATTCGCATCGCCAACCAGCGACAGGGTTACGCCATGCGCGGCCCAGGCACCGAAACTTTGCCCGGCCACGCCGCTGAAGTTCACCCGGATCGTATCGGCCGCCAGACCGGCATGGCCATAGGCGCGCGCGATTTCGCCCGACAGCATGGCGCCGACCGTGCGGTTCACATTGCGGATGGGCAGGTCGAGAACGATCGGTCCCCCACCCCCGATCGCGGATTTGCAGCGTTCGATCAGCACATTGTCCAACGCGGCTGAAAGCCCGTGTTCCTGCGTCTGCGTGTGGAACAATTGCCGGCCTTCACCCGGATCGACGGCGTGAAGCAATCGGCCCAGATCGACCCCGTCCGCCTTCCAGTGCCGTTCCACGCGTTTGGTGCCGATACGGTCCACCCGGCCGATCATGTCATCGATCGTGCGAAAGCCCATTTCCGCCATGATGCCGCGCAGTTCCTCGGCCACATAGAAGAAATAATTGATGACGTGTTCGGGCGTGCCGGTGAAGCGGGCGCGCAGCACCGGATCCTGGGTCGCCACCCCGACGGGGCAGGTGTTGAGATGGCATTTGCGCATCATGATGCATCCCGCCGCGATCAACGGGGCAGTGGCGAAACCGAATTCGTCCGCCCCCAAAAGCGCGCCGATCGCCACGTCGCGCCCGGTGCGCAGCCCGCCATCGACCTGCACCGCAATCCGTTCACGCAGATTGTTGAGCAGCAGGGTCTGCTGCGTTTCCGCCAGCCCGATTTCCCACGGACTGCCCGCATGGGTCAGCGATGTCAGCGGCGATGCGCCGGTGCCGCCTTCATATCCCGAAATCGTGACATGATCGGCGCGCGCCTTGGACACGCCTGCGGCTACGGTGCCCACACCGACTTCCGATACCAGCTTCACCGAAATGCGGGCGCTGGGCTGCACGTTTTTCAGATCGTGAATAAGCTGCGCCAAATCTTCGATCGAATAGATATCGTGATGCGGCGGGGGTGAAATCAGGCCTACGCCCGGCGTTGAATGGCGCACCGCCCCGATCCGCGCATCGACCTTGTGGCCCGGCAGCTGTCCGCCTTCGCCCGGCTTTGCGCCTTGCGCCATCTTGATCTGGATATCGTCCGAATTGACCAGATATTCGGTGGTCACACCGAACCGCCCGCTGGCCACCTGCTTGATCCGGCTGCGCATGGAATCGCCGTTTGCCATCGGGGCGAAGCGATCCACCTCTTCCCCGCCTTCGCCTGTGTTGGATCGTCCGCCGATACGGTTCATCGCGATCGCCATGGTCGAATGGGCTTCATGGCTGATCGAACCGAAGCTCATCGCGCCGGTGGAAAAGCGTTTGACGATTTCGCTCGCCGGCTCGATTTCGGCCAGCGGTACCGGCGTGTCGGCAGGTTTCAGTTCCATCAGCCCGCGGATGGTCAGCAGCCGTTCGGACTGTTCGTTGATGGATCGAGCGAATTCATCGTAATTTTTCGTTCCGCCACTGTCCGGCCCGCCGCGCACCGCGTGCTGCAGATTGGCGACATTGCCCGGGGTCCATGCGTGATCTTCACCGCGCAGCCGGAACTGGTAGATGCCGCCGACATCCAGCATGGCATTGTAAAGCGGATCGGTGCCGTAAGCGGTGGCGTGGCGGCGCACCGTTTCTTGTGCAACCTGCGTCAGACCGATACCTTCGATCGTAGTCGCGGTGCCTTTGAAATAGGCATCGACGAACGCGCTGCTCAGCCCGACTGCATCGAAAATCTGCGCCCCGCAATAGGATTGGTAAGTCGATATGCCCATTTTGGACATGACCTTCAGGATACCCTTGCCGATCGCCTTGATGTAGTTCGCTTCGACTTCGCCGGCGGTCAGATCGGGATAGGTGCCAGCCCGCAGATCTTCCAATGTTTCAAAAGCGATATAGGGATTGATCGCTTCCGCACCGTAGCCTGCCAGCACGCAATAATGGTGCACTTCGCGCGCTTCGCCGGTTTCCACCACCAGCCCGGTCTGCATCCGCAAACCCTGCCGCACCAGATGATGATGCACCGCCGCGGTCGCCAGCGCGGCGGGCATGGGAATGCGATCCGGCCCCTGGCGGCGGTCGGACAGGATCAGGATGTTGTGATCCTGCAACACCGCCTCCGTCGCGGCCCAGCACATTTCCTTCAGCGCAATGGCAAGCCCTGCCGCACCGGTTGCCGCATCCCAGGTGATGTCGATGGTTTCGGTGCGAAACGCCCCGTCCAGCGCCACTTCGACCGACCGTATCTTGGCCAGATCGTCATTGGTCAGGATTGGCTGGCTGACTTCCAGCCGTTTGTGCGTTCCTGCATCGCGGCCCAGCAGATTGGGGCGCGGACCGACCATGGACAGCAGGCTCATCACCAGTTCTTCCCGGATCGGATCGATCGGCGGATTGGTCACCTGCGCGAAATTCTGTTTGAAATAATCGTATAACAGGCGCGACCGGCCGGACAGGACGGCAATCGGCGTATCCGTGCCCATCGACCCGATCGGATCTTCCCCGCGGGTGCCCATCGGTTCCAGAAATCTGGCAAGATCTTCCTGCGTATAGCCGAATGCCTGCTGGGCCTGCAGCAAGGTTGGCGTTTCGCGGTTGTCGTCCTGCGGCAATTCCGCAAATTCGGGATCGACGATCTCCAGATCGTCCAGCTTGTATTGCGCGCGGTCCAGCCATTCGTCGTAAGGATGCATGGCAGCCAGATCGGCTTTCAGTTCCGTATCTTCGATGATCCGCCCTTCTTCAAGATCGATCAGCAGCATCTTGCCCGGCTGCAACCGCCATTTGCGGGTAATGTCTTCTTCCGCAAAAGGCAGCACGCCGCTTTCCGACGCAAGGCAGACGATATCGTCCCGGGTTACGCAGAAACGGGCGGGGCGCAGACCGTTACGGTCCAATGTCGCGCCGATTTGCCGGCCATCGGTGAAGCAGACGGCGGCGGGGCCATCCCAGGGCTCCATCAATGCCGCATGATATTCATAGAAGGCACGCCGCTCGTCGCTCATCAGCGGATTTTTCGCCCAGGCTTCGGGCATCAGCATCATCATTGCATGGGCCAGGCTGTAACCCCCGGCCAGCAGCAGTTCGAGCGCATTGTCGAGGCAGGCCGTGTCCGACTGCCCATGGGGAATGAGCGGCCACATCTTGTCGAGATCGGCGCCCAACAGTTCGCTTTCCATCGTGCGGCGACGCGCATTCATCCAGTTCACATTACCGCGAACCGTATTGATTTCTCCATTATGGGCCATGAAACGGTAGGGATGGGCCAGCCGCCAGCTGGGGAAGGTGTTGGTCGAAAATCGCTGATGCACCAGACCCAGCGCCGATACGCAGCGTTCATCCCGCAAATCATCGTAAAACGAACCAACCTGGTTAGCGAGCAACAGCCCTTTATACACTATGGTTCGCGTGGAAAAGCTGGGAATATAGGTTTGCACCAGACCCGGAAGATCGTGTTTCTCGGCAAGTTTCGCCAGTGGGTTCAACGTCTGTTTGCGGATGACCACCAGCTTGCGTTCGAACGCGTCCTGATCGGCGCAATTGTCGCCGCGCGCAACGATGCACTGGCGCATGACCGGCATGGAATCTACCACCGCCTTGCCCAGTCCGGCAAGGGTGGTTGGTACATCGCGCCATCCGATGAGCTGCTGCCCCTCCTTCGCAATGAATTTTTCGAGCTGTCGCGTCGCGAAATCGCGTGCGGGGCGGTCCTGCGGCATGAAGCACATGGCCACCGCATATTCGCCAGCGGGGGGCAAAACCGCGCCCATTTCCTGTGCCCAGTCCCGGAACAGCGGATCGGGAATTTGCAACAGGATGCCGGCGCCATCGCCCAGCAGCGGGTCTGCCCCCACGGCCCCGCGATGATCCAGATTGTCGAGGATTTCCAGCGCCTGCGAAACGATGGCGTGCGATTTCACGCCTTTGATATGGGCGACCATACCCACGCCGCACGCATCATGTTCGTTGCGCGGATCATACAGCCCCTCTGGCGCAGGGTATCCCATTCAATTTCCCATCTAAAATCGATGCCGGCCGGTCATCCGACCGGCACATTGCCGCCGGAAGCTACGCATAAAGGCGCTACGAACGAACAATTAATGTCGTGAAGCACTCTCTTGAAGAAAGAAAATGTTTATTGCAACTGCGAAGAAAGCAGGAACGGTGTGCTGGTACCACCCCGAACTGTCAGGCGGCGCCGCTCATCCGTTCCAGCCTGTCCAACGCGCGGCGCAATGCCTGTTCGGGATCGGCAGCCGGTAATCCGGGGGCGGTAAATTCGGCGAGGGGCCCCAAAGACCCGTTATCGGCACGCTTCCGGTAAGCCCCGATCGTGTCCGTTTCCTCCACGCCGTACGGACGGGTGTCGTCTGCCGCAGAGCCCGGAGGCCGGTTTTGCAGCGCAAGCGCGAACCGTTCGACCAGTTCGACCATGCTCAGTTCCGCAAGAGGCCGTGCCGTAATATCGGACCCTGCATCGTCGCGCATCTTACGGCCATCGAACGGGTTGTAGACACCGGTGCCTGCAATATCCCGGGTCATTGCAATATCCTCGGTCACTGCAATATCCCCCGTTTCCGCAAGCTCCAACGTCACACCCTCTCCTGCCGGGGTCGGTGCGTTCGCCAGTTCCGGATCGACGAACGCGGCATCGGCGTAATCCTGCAGATCGAGCAGGCGGAGCGGCTGCGCCGGACCGTCGCCGCCGGGTAGGGGTGCATTGTTCGCAAACGAAGCTGCGCCATCGTCATACGCCAGACGAATCGAGCGGCGGCGTGGGGGATTTGCCACCGGCTCGTCGGTGTGCATCGGTTCCATCGCTCCCGGCGCCGGCAGGCTGTGCGCATCATCGTGGGTATAATGTTGCGGTTCTTCGGGCGGGCAGTCCGCATGATCGGGTACTGCATAAATCGCGCCGTCTTCCTCCATTTGCGGAGAAATCCGTTCATCTGTGCTCTTGCGATTTTGGGCGGCGATATTACGGGCGAGGACCAGTCCGGCCATCGCGCCCACAATGGCACTGCCGATGGCTATTGCCGCGCGGCTGGATGTGTCCGGCGCGGTTTGCAACCCGGCCGGCCACGACGAAATCCCCAGCAGGGCAAGCAGGTTTCCAATTGCACCAAGTGGTACGATCAGGCTTCCCAGGCCCAGCAACAACGCAAACCACGCCGCGATGACGACGGGAAAGGCGGGATGTGCACGTACCGGCAGCCGGTGAGCGGCAATCGATGCAGAACTGGCTTCCAACATATCGTTCCTGTTTCACGCGCCGCAACGGCCTGCAGCGCCTGCGCCTTCGAACCTGGCGCAGCCACTGCGAATCATATGGCCGTTATCGGCGTCGCCCCATCGGCCTTCCGATCTATCCCGGGATGGTAAACAGGGAGATAACGATGCAGCATCGCGTTTTGTCGGTGCTGGACGGGAAAAACCGATGTGGACAGTTACGATTGCCGCCGAACTACGGCCGCGTGGGCAAGGCAGAAGCCGTAACGGCAGGTTGACGTAAACGGAAAGCGCGTTGCGAAGACGGGCATAATGCTGCATGAAGGACGTGACATATTTTTCCCGCATTTTTTAGGCCCGCATTTTTAGGCCCACATTTTTAGGAGAGCATCATGACCCCACAGGACATCGCCGCAAAAACCGGTGAAGTGATCGGCACCAGCCAATGGGCCGAAATGAGCCAGGACCGTATCAACCAGTTCGCCGAGGCAACCGGCGATCACCAGTTCATCCATGTGAACGAAGACGCTGCGAAAATGACCCCGTTCGGCGGCACGATCGCGCATGGGTTTCTGACGCTGTCCATGATCCCGTATCTGTCCGCTGAATCCGATATGCCGCGCATGGAAGGCATCAAGATGGGGGTGAATTACGGCGGCAACAAAACCCGTTTCATCGCGCCCGTACGCAGCGGCAAACGCATTCGCGGCGTTTGGAAGTTGCTGGAAATGACCGAGAAGCGCCCCGGCCAGTGGCAGCAGACCTGCGAGATCACCATCGAAATCGAAGGCGAGGAAAAGCCCGCGCTGATCTGCGAATGGATCACCATGTTCTTCGTATAATATCCCGCTTACCAAATGAGATTGTCATGTATTAAAGGAGTTCGCCATGCGCGACGCAGTCATCGTTTCCACCGCCCGTACCGGTATGGGCAAAGCCTATAAGGGTGCTTTCAATTCCACCCCGGGTGCAACCCTTGGTGCCTATTCGCTGACGCCCGCGATGGAGCGCGCCGGTATCGATCCGGGCGAAGTGGACGACGTGCTGTGGGGCGCGGCCCTGCAACAAGGTGCGCAGGCCGGCAATCTGGCGCGTCAGGTCGCCCTGCGCGCCGGTTGCCCGATCGGCGTTTCCGGCATGACGATCGACCGCCAGTGTTCCAGCGGCCTGATGACCATTGCCACAGCGGCGAAGCAGGTCATCACCGACCGGATGCAGATCGTGGCGGCCGGCGGTCAGGAATTGATCAGTCTGGTGCAGACGCCGGAAATGCGCGTCATGCCCGATCCCGAATTGATGGCGATGCATGGCGCGGTCTATATGCCGATGCTGCAGACCGCCGAAACGGTGGCGCAGCGTTACGGCATCAGCCGCGAAGATCAGGACGAATACGCACTGCAGTCGCAGCAGCGCACCGCCGCCGCGCAGGAAGCGGGCCTGTTCGATGATGAAATCGTATCCGTGTCCACCAAACACAAGGTGAAGGACAAGGAAAGCGGCGCGGTGTCCGACGTGGACGTGACCATCGCCAAGGATGAAGGCAACCGGCCGTCGACCACGCTGGAAGGTCTGCAAAGCCTTCAGCCCGTGCTCGGCCCCGATACCACGATTACGGCCGGTAACGCTTCGCAATTGTCCGACGGTTCGGCAGCGGTCGTAATTATGGAAGCCAAGGAAGCGGAAAAACGCGGGCTTGATCCGCTGGGCCGCTATATCGGCATGGCGGTTGCAGGGACGGAGCCCGACGAAATGGGTATCGGCCCGATCTTCGCCATTCCCAAGCTGCTCGAACGCTTCGACATGAAAGTGGAAGACATCGATCTGTGGGAACTGAACGAGGCGTTTGCGGTGCAGGTGCTGTATTGCCGCGACAAGCTGGGCATCGATAATGACCGGCTGAACGTCAATGGCGGGTCGATTTCCATCGGCCACCCCTACGGCATGACCGGCGCACGCTGTGTCGGTCACATCCTGCGCGAAGGGCAGCGCCGGAAAGCCCAGGGTCATCGGGCCAAATACGGCGTCGTCACCATGTGCGTCGGCGGCGGCATGGGCGCAGCGGGATTGTTCGAAATCTTCTGATTTGGCTCGAGGAGCGGTCTGCTCCGGCATATCGATAGCGGGCGGTATCATGCATACCGCCCGCTATTTTTTTGCCAATTGATGGGCAATTGGCCTATCGCTTGCCAATGGGCATCATGGAAATCATTGCGATTGCTGGCAGTGTCAGCTTGCTGGCCGGGTGGCGGATGTATCTGTGCATTTTTGCCACCGGCATGGCGATGCGGTTCGATGTGCTGCCGGTGCCGGAACATCTCGCCAGCCTTGGCGCGCTGGAAAATCCCTGGGTGCTGGGCGTTGCGGCAATCGGTGCCATAACGGAATTACTGGCCGACAAGGTGATGTGGCTCGATAGCGCGTGGGACACGGTACACACGCTGGTCCGTCCGGTTGGCGGGGCATTGCTGGCGCTGGCGATTGTCGATCCGTCCGATCCTGCCGCGCAAGTGGTGGCGTTTCTGCTCGGCGGCGGGGCATCGCTGGCCTCCCACGCCGGGAAAGCCGGGGCACGCGGCGTGGTCAATACCAGTCCGGAACCGGTCAGCAATATCGCGGTCTCGACGGCAGAGGATGTCGCCTCTGCCGGACTGCTATGGGCGACGTTCGAATACCCCTATGTCGCCGGCGGTATCGCGATCGGGCTGCTGGCGCTGACCATCGCGCTCATCATATTCGCCAAACGCGTGCTGGGCCGCATCATGCTGTCACTGCGCAGCGCCGCAAGCGGCGGGCCTGCCGAAAAGAAATAAGCAAATCTGCGCGTAAGACTTTCTTTTCGGCAAGTTCCGGATCTGGGGTGGCATAGCACGACATTCAGCGCAGCTACAATTTAAATTCACGCTCGCTTGACATGTTGCTAGCAGGACTCGCGCCAAGATGCTGGCTGAATTTCGACAAGAGTGTAGATTGCCTGCTTTGATCGCCCTGAAATCGGTTGCCATGTCGGAAAGCCTCGATTCTGCGTAGTGATACATCTTCGTTGGGGCTGACATGCGATGCCGACGGCAAGCCTATGAATAGCCGTTTAAAGTCAACAGGTGCATGTCTTTCGGGAGTCTACACCAAGCTGATAATCTCGCAACGTAGCCATGACGGTATTGCGCTGTCGCGAAAGTCAGTCCATCTGCAAGCTGCGATACGAATGCTCGGACACATTGAGCACCATCTTGGACATCCGTATTCGCTAACTCCGGTTCAGCCAATGAGAGTAGTTCTCGTCAACTCGCACCATGTAACACGGCGAATAAAGCTTTGAAAACTTACAGTGGCAGATCTCTTGATCTCAGCTCAAGTCTGCTCGGGCTTTCACTGAAACTGTTGGCGAACGGTCCGCAATTGCGTCGTTAGCGGACAATAGCAGCGTATGGCCCTCCAGCGTCTTTCCGCTAGCTAAGACCCGCCCATCACCCGCTATGCGCGGCGATGAAATCTTCCACCACCGGGGCGATTTTGCGGCGCCATTTGCTGCCGTTGAAGATGCCGTAATGCCCCGCCTTTTCCGCCATGTAATAGCGTTTCTTGTCGTCGGTGAGATTGGGCGTGAGCTTCAGCGCGGCCTTCGTCTGGCCGAGGCCTGAAATATCGTCCCGCTCCCCTTCCACTGCGAGAATGGCGGTGTCGGTAATCGCACCCAGATCCACCAGCTTGCCGTGGTGCGTGAAACTGTTGTTCGGGATGGAATGTTTCTGGAACACTTCCTCCACCGTCTGGAGGTAGAACTCCGCCGTCATGTCGCAGACGCTGCGATATTCGTCGTAGAAATCCTTGGTCGCCTGTGCGCTTTCCTGCGCGTCTTCGTTGTCGCCATCGTTCAAATGTTTGAACAATTCATAATGGCTCTGCATATGTGCGCCCAAATTCATCGACATGAAACTGGCCAGCTGCAGGAAGCCGGGATAGACGCGCCGCCCCGCACCGCGATGGCTGAAGGGTACGGTGGCGATCACTGTCTGGCGGAACCATGAAATCGGGCGTTCCATGGCGAGATCATTGACGGTGGTGGGGCTTTCGCGGGTGTCGATCGGGCCGCCCATCATGGTCAGGGTGCGGGGCGTGGCGGGATGGTTGTCCCGGTTCATGATCGCCGTTGCGGCAAAGGCCGGCACCGAAGGCTGGCACACGGCCATCATATGCGCATCGGGGCCGATATGTTCGATGAAGGCGATCAGATAATCGATATAATCGTCGAGATCGAAATGCCCTTCATGCAGCGGGACCGTTTTTGCGTCGGCCCAGTCGGTGATGTATACTTCGCAGCTTTCGACCATACGTTCCACCGTACCGCGCAGCAGCGTGGCGTAATGGCCGCTCATCGGGGCGACGATCAGCAGGCGCGGCGCATCGTCGGCCAGATTTTCGCGGCGGAACCGTTTCAGATCGCCGAACGGTTTGTTGACCACCGTCGCTTCGGATACCGGATGGTCTTCACCGTCGACCCGCACGGTCTCTATCCCGAAGGCGGGTTTGCCATAGGGCGCGGCGGCATGGGCAAACACCTCCAGCGCCGATGCGACAGCCGGTCCCGCCCCATATTGCCCCAGAGGCATTGCCGGATTGGACAGCATTTCCGCCCCGATAGAGGCCATCGCACTGGCACTGGACAGCCAGGCGCGTTGCAATTCGTAAGCGTGATAGAGCAATCGGGGTCTCCTGCGGCGGGGTAAGGTCGGGGTAGGGGCGGGGTGAAGAGCGGGGCGGCGGCGTGCCGGGGGGTCCAAGATGGCGCTGCTTCGCGCTTTTGTGCGCTGCACCATGGCGATGTGCGCGCAGCTTGGCAAATTATCAAGTCGGGAATTGCGAATAAGAACTGTCATGCACGGCACGGCGCATATGGATTTTGCCGCGCCGCGGCCCTATCTGGGCGGTATGGATGCAACCCCGACAGTGCCGCAGGATACGGACATTCCGGAAAAACGCGGCAAATTCGGCCGCCTTCCCAAGAAGGTCGCAACGGACCCGAAACCCGCCAAGACTTTGGGCCCGTTGAAAATGATCTGGGTGGAAGCGGTGAAATACCCAGGCAAGGTCGCGCTTGCATGGGTGTCGCTGCTGATAACCGCAGCCGCGACGCTGGCCATTCCGGCCGGTTTCAAGATGATCGTCGATTATGGATTTGCGCAAGGCGGCAATCTGGATGTGATCGGCGAACGGTTTCAATATATGTTCCTGATCGTGGCCGTATTGGCCGCAGGCACGGCATTGCGGTTCTATTATGTCAGCTGGCTGGGCGAACGCGTGGTCGCGGATATCCGGGGCAAGGTGCAGGACAATCTGTTGCGGCTCGCCCCGGGTTTCTACGAAGAAAACAGCCCCACCGAAATCGCCAGCCGGATGACGGCCGACACCACGCTGATCCAGACGGTCGTGGGCACCACGGTATCGGTCGCGCTGCGCAATCTGCTGATGGCGGTGGGCGGGACTATCTACCTGTTCTATCTTGCGCCCGACCTTACCATGGGGCTGCTGATCGCCATTCCGCTGGTGATGGTGCCCATCATGTTTTTCAGTCGCCGCATCCGCAGTATTTCGCGATCGAGCCAGGACCGTGTTGCCGATATCGGGTCGATGGTTTCCGAAACGCTGGGCGCGATGAAGATCGTGCAGGCCTTCAATCAGGAAACGCGCGAAAAAGGGCGGTTCGCGGCAGCGGTGGAAGCGACGTTCGATGTCGCGAAGAAACGTATCCTGCTGCGTTCGGCAATGACCGCCATCATCATCCTGTTCATATTCGGATCGATCACCATGGTCATGTGGCGCGGCGCGGTCGGGGTCACTACCGGCACGATCAGCGGCGGCACCATCCTGGCATTCGTACTCACCGGCGGGCTGGTGGCCGGGGCGTTCGGCGCCCTGACCGAAGTGTATGGCGAATTGTTGCGCGGCGCGGGCGCGGCGAGCCGGCTGAACGAACTGCTTTATGCCCAGCCCACCATCGCACCCCCATCACGGCCACAGGCAATGCCGCAGCCGCCGCGGGGCGCACTGGCGTTCCGCAATGTGACGTTCCGCTATCCCACCCGGCTGGAAACCGCCGCACTTACCGATTTCAGCCTGGAGGTTGAACCGGGTGAGACCGTTGCCATTGTCGGCCCATCGGGCGGGGGAAAAAGTACCATTTTCCAGCTGGCCGAACGCTTCTATGACCCGCAGGCCGGTTCCATCCGGATCGATGGTGTGGATTTGACCAGCGCCGATCCCGCCGATATCCGCCGCCGTATCGCGCTGGTGCCGCAGGATGGCGTGCTGTTTTCCGCCAACGCCCGCGACAATCTGCGTTACGGCCGGTGGAATGCAAGCGACGCGGATATCTGGGCGGCGGCGGGCGCGGCCAATGCGGAAGAGTTCCTGCGCGCCCTGCCGCAGGGGCTGGATACATATCTTGGCGAAAGCGGGACGCGATTGTCCGGCGGGCAGCAGCAACGTATCGCCATTGCCCGGGCATTGCTTCGCGATGCGCCGATCCTGTTGCTGGACGAAGCGACCAGCGCATTGGACGCGCAAAGCGAACAGGCCGTGCAGCAGGCGCTGGACGGTCTGATGGCCAGCCGCACCACTCTGGTCATCGCCCACCGTCTGGCGACCGTGCGCGCGGCGAACCGCATCATCGTGCTGGAAGCGGGCCGTATCGTGGAACAGGGCAACCATGAAGAACTGGTGGATAAGGGCGGGCTGTACAGCCGCCTCGCCGCCCTTCAATTCGCATCGCAGGCGGCCTAGACAGCCGGCACAAACAATACGCTTTTTGGGAGCTTGAAACATGATCCGCATGATTTTTAGAACCGGTGCCAGTGCCAGTGCCAGTGCCAGGGCCAGTCTCGGCGCAATCGCGCTGGCTTTGACGACGACCGCCATTGCGCAGGACGAAGCAGCGGCGCCCGCTACACAGTCCGTTACCGGCGATACGATAGCCGAAGCATCGGCCCAGACACCGACGATGAGTTTCGGGGAATGGGGCGTGGACCCGGCCCTGTTGTCCAGCACGATCGCGCCGGGGGATGATTTTTTCGCGTATGTCAATCAGGAATGGCTGGATGCGAACCCCCTGCCGGCGGAGTTTTCCCGCTTCGGCGCGTTCAATCTGCTGCGCGAAAAATCGACCAGCGATGTGAAGGCTCTGGTCGACGAGCTGATTGCAGCAAACAATCGCACGGCAGACGAACAGCGGATCGTGGATGCGTATAACGCCTTTTTGAATGTCGACGCGATCGAGGCTGCCGGTCTGGCCCCGGCACAACCGTTTATCAGCGCGATCAATGCGGCGTCCGATCTGGAGGCGCTGACGCTGTTATGGGCAACCCCGGGCTACCCATCGCCGGTGGGCGGTTACGTCAGCGTGGATGCCAAGCAATCCGATCAATATGCCGCCTATATCGGCGGTAGCGGACTGGGCCTGCCGGACCGGGATTATTACCTGGATACGAGCGAAGAAGGCCGCGCGATACAGACGCAATATCGCGCATATCTGGCGTTTCTGCTGGGCGAAGCAGGCTATGGGGATCCCGCCAATGCTGCTGCTGCGGTATATGCGCTGGAAGAACGGCTGGCGCGGGACGTGGTGTGGGACCGGACCATCAGCCGCAACCGCGATTTAACCTACAACGCGTTTTCCCGCGATGAACTGATCGCGATGGGCGGCGATTTTCCGGTGGCCACCATGCTGGCGCAAACCGGGCTGGACGCATCGCCGAGATTTGTGGTCGCCCAGATCCCGCCGTCCGAAAGCAGGGCGCGAGAACTGGGCCTGGATAGCGAAACGCTGGCCAGCATCGGCAGCGGGCTTCCCGGAATGTTCAACGTGCTGCAGACGACGCCGCTGGCGACTTTGCAGGCATGGACCAACAAAAGCTTCCTGTCGCAGCACGCCGATATTTTGCCCAAGCGTTTCGACGAGGCGAATTTCGCGTTTTACGGCAACATTTTGCAGGGTACGCCGCAGCAGCGCCCCCGCTGGAAACGTGCCATCGACGCGGCCGAAAGCAATCTGGGCGAACTGGTTGGCAGCGCCTATGCCGCCCGCTATTTCCCGCCCGAAAACAAGGCCGCGATGGATGCGTTGGTCGTGAATTTGCGCAAGGCCATGGCGCAAAGCATCGACGGTCTCGACTGGATGGGCGACCAAACCAAGGTCGAGGCGCGGGCAAAGCTGGCGACGTTCGATCCCAAGATCGGCTATCGCGACAATCTGGAAGTGTATGAAGGGCTCGCCATCACGCCGGACGATCCGCTGGCCAACAGGATGGCTGCCGAAGCATGGCAGCTGGCCGACAATATTGCCAAGCTGGGCGGCCCGATCGACCGGACCGAATGGTTCATGCTGCCCCAGACCGTGAATGCCTATTACAATTCCACCAAGAACGAAATCGTGTTTCCCGCCGCCATATTGCAGCAGCCGTTTTTCGGAATGACAGCCGATCCGGCGGTGAATTACGGCGCGATCGGCGGTGTCATCGGCCATGAAATCGGGCACGGTTTCGACGATCAGGGATCGAAATCGGATGCGCAGGGCAATCTGCGCAACTGGTGGACCGATGCGGACCGCGCCGCCTTCGACAAACGCGGCGATGCGCTGGTGGAACAATATGGCAAATTCTGCCCCTTCGACGATGGAACGACCTGCCTCAACGGCCGGCTGACGCTGGGCGAGAATATCGGCGATGTCGGCGGGTTGAGCCTGGCCTATCGCGCCTACAAGATTGCGACCGCGGGACAGGACGTCCCGATCATCGACGGTTTCACCGGCGATCAGCGTTTCTTCCTTGCTTGGGCGCAGGTGTGGCGGGCGGCCACGCGGGAGGAATTTGCCCGCCAGCGCATTCGCGTCGGCCCGCACAGTCTTGAAGAATACCGGGTCAACGGGGTCGTGCGCAATATGGATGCATGGTACGAAGCGTTCGGCGTGACCCAAAACGATCCGATGTATCTGCCACCCGAACAGCGCGTGTCCATCTGGTAAACCCGCGCCATATTGCAAAGGCGATTGACTCGCGGTTCGCTTCGATCAACAGGCGCGGGTCATGACGTTCTTGCAAATGCTTATCATCGCCATCGTGCAGGGAATTACGGAATTCCTGCCGATCAGTTCGTCGGGGCATCTGATCCTGATACCCTATCTGACCGACTGGTCGGATCAAGGGCCGCTGATCGATGTCGCCGTGCATGTCGGATCACTACTGGCGATTATCGTATATTTTGCGAAAGATGTCGGTGTGCTGGCGCGGGGCGGCTTTGCCAGTATCGGCATCGGTGCGAAGGCGGAAAAGGCGCCGGCCGAACGCCGCTTGTTCTGGTGGATCGTTCTGGGTACGATCCCCGCCGTACTCTTCGGCCTGTCGATCAAGATGGGCGCGTTCAATGCGCTCGCCGAAACATGGTTCGGCATTACCGTAACGGACGACAATCTGATGGCGTCGCTTCGCTTTACCGATTTGATCGCAGTCAATCTCATTGCTTACGGCCTGCTCCTGGGACTGGCCGACATGGTCGGCAAGGAAGTGAAAAGCTTCGAGGATATGAGCTGGCGCGACGGGCTGATCGTGGGCCTGGCGCAGGCGCTGGCGATCATTCCGGGAACCAGCCGTTCGGGTGTCACCATGACGGCTGCACGCTTTTTGGGATATAAGCGCGTGGAAGCCGCGCGGTTTTCGTTCCTTCTGTCCATTCCGGCAGTTGCGGGCGCGGGTGTGCTGATCGTGCCGGAAATCTTCGAAGCGGGTCAGGGCCTGGCGATGGAGGCGCTGATTACCGGTGCCCTTACCTTTGGCGCGGCATTCGGAACCATGGCGTTCCTGATGAATTTCCTGCGCCGCGCATCGATGATGATCTTCGTCATCTATCGTGTCGCTCTGGGCATTGGTCTGCTGATTTGGTTCTAAGCTTTATGCGCCTTTTACCGCCAATCCACAGACAGGTTAATATTTGTTAGCCTTTTGCGGGAACCCGGCCGTGTGTTCGACCATTTGAGGGTTGAAGCGTATGACAGGAATATCGAATGGGCTTGTTAATCTTGCTGGCAATTGGCGGCATCCTGGGTTGGCTGACGATAATCATCGTAATGGAATCGGATGATGAAGCCGTGTTTACGACGATCGCGTCGGGCTCGGTCGGTGCGCTTGCTGCGGGTCTTGCGATTACGCCTACCTCGCTTATCGACACCCTGACATTACCGACATTGCTGTTTGCCAGCATCGGCGCGATCGTGGCCGCGATACTTGGCTATTACGCCAATCGGGCGCTGGTAAACAGGGACGTCTGATCCGCTTAATTGACTATCGGCACATTTCTTTTGGCCGCGGCATGGGTTCAAACCGGCGCTGCATTGCTGCCACGGCCGCCGCGCAGCATATATTCCTGGGTACCGCGATGCGCCACATTATCGACATCGATAATCGCCGTATTGGCATAGGTGAAAGCAGGGGGCAGGTTGCGGTATAGCCGGTCGAAGTCGCGTTCGACGGTCTGGCGATAGAGATCTTCGAAACTTTCGATAACGAAATAGGTCGGCTGAAGATCGCTGATGACGTAATCGGTGCGCATGACCCGGTCGACATTCAGCATGATGCGATTGGGACTTTGCGCGTTGACTGCAAATTCCGCTTCGGTCGGTCCGGAAAGGATGCCGGCCCCATATGCGCGGACTTCGCCATTTTCCAGCATCAGCCCGAATTCCACAGTATACCAGTATAAGGCGCCCAACGCTTTGAGGCGATTATACTTCATCGCCTTCCATCCCGCCTTGCCATATTCCTGCATATAATCGGCGTAGGTCGGATCGGTCAGCATCGGCACGTGGCCGAACACGTCGTGAAAAACATCGGGTTCCTGGATGTAGTCGAACGTTTCGCGCGTGCGGATAAAGTTTCCCGCCGGGAACCGCCGGTTGGCAAGGTGCCAGAAGAACACGTGATCGGGGATCAGCATGGGCACGGGCACCACGCTCCATCCGGTCAACCGGTCCAGTTCTTCGCTCAACCGCGAAAAGGCGGGAACGCCCCCCTGTCCCAGATCGAGCTTGTCCAGACCCCGCATGAAGGCACTGGCCGCGCGCCCTGGCAATATGGCCAGCTGGCGGGCAAACAATTCATCCCAGATCCCGTCATCCTCAAGAGAATATTCGGCCTGGGCCGGTTCCAGCCAGTCTTCCCCCAGATGGCCGGGTTTTTTCAGCGGTGCGGTAAACACATTGCCGGGCATTTCCGGCAGGGTCGAAAAATCGCTTTGCGGTTCGGATAAAGTCGCCATAGTTTCAAGTGTAACGATTGCCGCCGCCTTGGCAATATCGCATCGCAGGAGAGGTCATGCCCAAGCTTAACCGCCGCGCCTATGAGAAGCTGCTGCAGCCGATGGAGGAGGAACTGGTCGCGACGGCGCGATGGGCGCGGCATTGCGGCGCGCGCATCTGCGTGATTTTCGAAGGACGCGATACGGCGGGGAAGGGCGGCGCCATCCGTGCGGTAGGCGAGCGTTTGAACCCGCGCCAGTGCCGGACCGTGGCCCTGTCCAAGCCCAACGACACGGAACGTACGCAATGGTATTTCCAGCGTTATATCGCGCATTTACCCGCCGCGGGCGAAATCATGCTGTTCGACCGCAGCTGGTATAATCGCGCCGGTGTGGAAAAGGTGATGGGTTTTGCCGACGAAACGCAGGTCACGCAATTTCTGCAACAGGCGCCTGTTTTCGAAAAGATGCTGGTCGATGATGGGATCTTGTTATTCAAATACTGGCTGACTTGCGATCAGGCACAGCAGGAAAAACGGTTGGCGGAACGGTTGGAAGATCCGCTGAAACGCTGGAAACTGTCGCCTATCGATCTGGAGGCGCGCCAGCAATATGATGCCTATACGATGGCGCGGACACAGATGCTCGCGGCGACGCACACGAACCACGCACCATGGACGCTGGTGGATTTCAACGACCAGAAACGTGGCCGCCTGACCCTGGTGCGCGATTTGCTGGATCGCTTGCCCGATACCCGAATCGATCCGCCCGCATTCGATTTTCCGCCGTTGCAGCACCCGCCGAGGGTGGAAACCTTCGGTGCATTACAGCCAGTCGCGACTTTCCCCATATAGGAAGTCGAAATAGCGGATACAGGGCTTTAGACCGCGCGTTCGAACAATACGGCAATACCTTGGCCACCGCCGATGCACATGGTTTCCAAACCGAAACGCGTGTTTTCATCGGTGGGGCGGCGGTGCATCTCATACGCCATATCGGCCAGAATGCGCCCGCCGGTCGCGCCGATCGGATGACCCAGCGAAATGCCCGATCCGTTGACGTTCAGCATATCCATCCGGCTGTCGTCATCCGACCAGCCCCACCCCTGCAAAACCGCCAGAACCTGCGCGGCGAACGCTTCGTTCAGTTCCACCAGCCCGATATCGTCCCACCCCCTGCCGCTGCGCGCAAACAGACGTTCGACTGCCGGAACCGGTCCGATACCCATTCGCGCCGGGTCGCAGCCCGCAGCAGCCCAGCTGTCGAACCACAACATCGGTTCCAGCCCCAGCGTGTCCAGCTGGTCTTCCGCTACCACCAGACAGGCGGCGGCGGCATCATTCTGCTGGCTGGCATTGCCGGCCGTGACTGTAGCGCAGGGATTGGTCTTGGCTTCGATAGGGCTTAGCGCGGCCAGACTTTCCATACTGGCATCGGCGCGGAAACCCTCATCGCGGTTGAATATCAGCGGGTCGCCGCGTTTCTGCGCAATGGCCACCGGGACCAGTTGCGCATCGAATTTACCGGCGTCCCACGCGGCGGCGGCGTGCCTGTGGCTGCGCAGGGCATAAGCATCGCTGGCTTCCCGGGTGATGGCGTAATCCTGCGCCAGGTTTTCCGCCGTCTCGATCATGCCGGATATGACTCCGAACCGTTCGATCGGTTGGCTCATCAACCGTCCGCGCGTCAGCCGGTCATGTAGTGTCAAATCCCCGAATTTGATGCCGCTGCGGATGTCGGTTGTGTAATGTTCGACATTCGACATGCTTTCGACGCCGCCCGCGACCACCACATCCGCCGCGCCGGTCTGTACCATCATGGCGGCGTTGATCACTGCCTGCAGCCCCGAACCACAGCGCCGGTCCAGCTGGTATCCAGGCACTTCGACCGGCAACCCGGCGGCCAGCCAGCTCCACCGCCCGATGGCCGGTGCTTCCGCGCTGCCATAACCCTGGCTGAAAATTACATCGTCGACCCGTGCCGGGTCGATGCCGCTGCGTTCGATCAGGGCTTTAAGGACAATTGCGCCCAATGCGCCTGCATCCAGCGGGGCCAGCGTGCCCAGAAATTTACCCACCGGCGTACGCAGCGGGCTGACGATGGCGACACGGCGTATATTCATATCGATGCCTTCACGCAGTTTCTATCGCTGCCCGCCACGATACCCTTGTCGATCAGCGTGGCTATCTGTCCTGATGCCATACCCAGCGTGTCGGCCAGCACGTCTTCGCTGTCGGCGCCAAGATAGGGGGCGGGTTTCGGCGTGCCGCGATCATGATCGGGTAAATTGGCAAAGGGGCCGGGCGCCGGATAGGCAAAGCCGCTGGGATTGTCCGTGGATGCTCCAAATAGCGGGTTGTTGGTAACCAGGTCGGGATCGGTCGCTGCCTCGTGCATGGTGCGATAGCGTTCGAACGTGGTGCCGGCTGCCGCCAGCCGGGCCGCCAGCGTTTCGTAATCCAGCGTATCGGCCACGCGCTGGAAAAGGGCGAACAGTTCATCGCGGTGGGTGAAACGGTGGTGATCGCTATGCGCGAATTTCACGTCATGCGCGGTTTCGATGGCGGTAATCTCGCGCTCCACGCCGAACGCCTGCACCAGCCCCGCCCATTGTTTGGATGTAAGCGCAGCAACCATGAAACGCTTACCGTCGCGCGACTGGAAATCCCGCCCGAAGGCGCCCCATATCGCGTTGCCCAGCCGGGGCCGGTCTGCGCCGCGATACAGCATTTCCGCCATCGCCCCGCTATTGGCGACGGTGCCGATCGCCACATCGCCCAGCGGGATGCGCAATTCGCCGCCCGTCCCGGTGGCATCGCGGTGGCGCAGCGCGGCAAGCAGGCTGAAGGCGGCATAGGCGCCGGTTATGAAATCCCAGGCGGGCAGCAATTGGTTGACCGGCGGCGCGCCGGTCTGGTCCCAATCCGCCGGGCCGGTCATCAAAGGATAGCCACTGGCGGCGTTGACCGTAAAATCCATCGCCTGGCGTCCATCGCCCCAGCCCATGATCCGCACGGTAATCATGTCTGCGCGTTTCTGCGTCAGCGCTGCGTGGGACAGGAAACTGTTTTCCGGCACGTTGGTTATCAGCTGCCCGGTTGCCGCCGCCAGTTCGCGCACCAGTTCGCGTCCCTCTTCGCAGCGCATATCGACCGCGACGCTTTTCTTGGCGCGGTTGAGGTTTTCCCAGCTCAGTGAACGGCCATCCTGCGTCAGCTGATAGCGGTCGTAATCCAGTCCGCCGCCGATCTGGTCCACCCGTATGACCTGCGCCCCCATCTGCGCGCAATAAAGCCCGGCAGTGGGCGACGCCACGAAGCTGGAAACCTCGACGATCGACAGGCCGGACAGCAGGTCGTACATCTAAGCGGCTGCCCCGGCTGCAAAATCGCGCAGCATATTCTTCGCAATCACCAGCTGCAATATCTGCGTGGTGCCTTCGTAGATCGTGTAGATGCGGCTATCGCGGTAAAAGCGTTCAGCCTCGTATTCGGCAAGATACCCTGCGCCGCCATGGATTTGAACACAGCGATCGGCCACGCGGTTGCACATTTCGGATGCGAACATCTTGGCGCTGGCGCATTCGATGATCGCTTTACCGTCATTGGCCTTCGCCGCCGCATCGCGCAGCATACATTCACCGGCATAGATTTCTGCGCGACTGTCCGCCAGCATCGCCTGGATCAGCTGAAAATTCGAAATCGGTTCGCCAAATGCCTTGCGTTCGGTCGTGTATTTCAATGCGGTGTCCAGAATGCGTCTGGCATAGCCGCAACTTGCCGCCGCTACCGATAGTCGCCCATTGTCGAGGCTCTGCATGGCCGTCGCGAACCCCTTGCCCTCTTCCCCGCCAAGCAGGGCATCGCCTGGCACTTTCACATCGTCGAAATAGATATCCGCGATATGGCTGCCGGCCTGACCCATCTTGCGATCGGGTTTGCCCACTTTGATACCATCCGATTCCATATCGACCAGAAACGCGCTGACATGGGCGTTGCGCGGCATCGCTTCGGGGTTGGTACGCGCCATGATCAGACCCAGCTTCGCATGGGGGGCATTGGTGATATAGCGTTTGGAGCCATTCAGCACATAACCATTGCCGTCGCGCCGGGCCGTGGTCGCCATCGCCGCGCTGTCCGATCCGCTGCCGGGTTCGGTCAGGCCGAAGCAGGCGATTTCGCCGGCAGCCAGGCGCGGTAGCCATTGCGACCTTCTGTTCGTCCGTTCCCGCTTTCTTCAATGCGGAACACACCATGCCCAGATTGATGGACGTGATGGAGCGATAGGCCGGCAGCGCATAGGAAAGGACGCGGATCGTTTCGACATATTGCGGCACGTTCATTCCCGAACCGCCATATTCTTCCGGCATCGTCAGGCCGAACAGCCCCATCTGACGCATCTCGTCCAGCAAGTCTTCGGGGATGCGATCATTGGCGATCACATCGGCTTCCGCCGGGATCAGCCGGTCGCGGACATAGCGTTCCAGCTGTTCGATGAACTGTCCGAAAATTTCCGGGTCCATACCGTCCTCGGCGAGAATATCGGCCATTGCGTTTTCCTTGTTGCATCGTGGGTCTAATGGTCAAAATGGGCGGGCGGCGCTTTTATTCGTCCGGTCGGCGCGCTGGCGCTGGATCGGTTTCGACCATTTCGGCGGCATCTGCGAGAGCGCGTTCTTCATCCAGCGACGCCGCAGCAGGCGGCGTATTTTCCGGCCCGGAACTGCAGGCAGCCAGAGAATAAAGCGCAGCACCAAGCGTGCCCAAAGCCCGAAAATCACGTTTCATTTCGCCACCATAGCCGAATGGCACCAAAGGAAAAGCGGGCGAATCGCAAGATACGTTTCGCCCGCTTCGTTTGCGCATCGATGGATTGCTGCGATCAGTTGTTGATCTCGCGCCGTGCGGCATCGGCGGCGCGATCCACTGCGGCATTGCCTTCACGGCGCACCGCCGCTTCCCCGCGCTCACCTGCCCCGCGCGCAATGCTGCGAACGTCGGCTGCGGCGGCAGCAGCAGCGGCACCGGCATCATCGGCTTCCTCTTCCACCGCAGTTGCGGCGGCTTCACCGGCGCTTGTGGTGGTTTCCCGTGTGGTCGGCGCAGCGTTTATCGCGCTGTCTTCAACCGGCATTTCCTCAATGTCGGCAACAGCTTCCTCAGCGGCGATCTCGACATTTTCGGCTTCCGCTTCGACGGAGGCATCTTCCGCGGTTCCACAGGCCGACAGGGCCAGTGCGGCACTGGAAGCAAGGGCGATGGATACGATTTTTTTCATAATATTACTCCTTGAACGATTTCGGCATGGTCGGGTCCAGCACCGAAAGGCCTGGCGGTACATACACAACGTGCCCGCACACCGCCAACCCCAAAGCGGCATCGCGCCAGTATCCGCCCAATAATTGCGTACCTCTGCGATAGACCTGTATTCCAGCGGTCGGCCAATTTGCAAAAACTGTGCGTAAAGCTGTTTGCGCGGCGTGGCGCCTCTGTCATGAGGCGCGATATGGCCGCCACCCCCCCAATTGCCCCGCTTCCATCTGCCGACAACGGTGATCCGCTGGGTCCGGCGCGTGAACAATTGCGGGCAATTTTCGGATTCGAACAATTTCGCGGATCGCAGGCGCAGGTGCTCACCCGGATTCTGGACGGGCAATCGACGCTGGCCGTGATGCCTACCGGGGCGGGGAAATCGCTTACTTACCAATTGCCGGCCACCATGCTGCGGGGCACCTGTGTCGTGATTTCTCCGCTGATCGCACTTGATGCATGACCAGCTGCGTTCGGCGCGGGCCAATGGCATCCGCGCCGCCACGCTGACCAGCGCCGATGCCGACTGGCGCGAAACGATGGACGCCTATCGCGCCGGGGATCTCGATCTGCTCTATGTCGCCCCCGAACGGGCCAGCCAGCCGCAATTCCGCGATTTTGCGTCCAGCGCACCGATAGCGCTGTTTGCCGTGGACGAGGCGCATTGCGTTTCGGAATGGGGGCACGATTTCCGCCCCGACTATCGCCAGCTGCGCCCGCTGATGGACCATTTCGGCGATGTTCCACGGCTGGCGCTGACGGCGACGGCGGATCGGCGCACCCGTGCCGATATTCTGGCCCAATTGGGTATTCCCGATGACGGTCTGGTGCTGGCCGGATTCGATCGGCCCAACATCCGGTACACCATCCGGCCCGGCGGCAGTGGCGGCGACAA
The DNA here is from genome assembly GCA_963803585.1 of uncultured Alphaproteobacteria bacterium. GTDB lineage: Bacteria > Pseudomonadota > Alphaproteobacteria > Sphingomonadales > Sphingomonadaceae > Pontixanthobacter. The sequence continues at coordinate 330,035 of CAWDNB010000002.1, forward strand.
TCCGGTGCGCCAGATCGAACGGTTGATGAAAGACGTGCCGGGGCCGGGGATCGTATATGCCCCGACCCGCCGCAAGGTGGAAGATATCGCCGAAAAACTCGCCGCTGCGACGGGGCGCGACGTACTGCCCTATCACGCCGGCCTGCCTGCCGAAGTCCGCGCCGCGAACCAGGCGGCGTTCGTCGCTTCCGAAGATATGGTGATCGTGGCCACGATTGCGTTCGGCATGGGGATCGACAAGCCCGATGTGCGGTTCGTCGCCCATGCCGGCATTCCCAAATCCATTGAAGCGTATTATCAGGAAACCGGCCGCGCAGGGCGCGATGGCGATCCGGCGCAGGCCGTAATGCTGTGGGGGGCCGCCGATTTTGCCACGGCCCGCCAGCGTCTGGCGCAATTGCCCGAAGACCGGCGGGAGGATGAACGCCAGCGGCTGGATGTGCTGGCCGCGCTGGTCGAGGCATCGGGCTGCCGCCGGGCTATCCTGCTGCGGCATTTCGGGGAAGAACCGCCCGCCACCTGCGGCAATTGCGACAATTGTCTGGTGCCGCCCAAGGTAACCGATGCAACGCAGACCGCGCGCAAGCTGTTATCGGCAGTCTATCGCACCGGGCAAAGTTTCGGCCTGGGCCATATCCACAAAGTGCTGACCGGCAGTATGGATGATCGGGTGCTGCAGCGCGGCCACGACAAATTGAGTGTGTTCGGTATCGTCGCGGCACAGGAGGCGGCGCTGCTGCAGCCGCTGGCGCGCGCCCTGCAGGCACGTGGTGCGCTGGTTGCGACCGAACATGGCGGGTTGGCGTTGGGGGGGGAGGCACCGGCGATCCTGAAAGGCGACGCACCCGTCGCAATCGTGATTCCGCCCAGACGCAGCACTACGGGGCGAAACCGGAACATTGCAGCCAATCCGGTCGGTGATCCCTTGTTCGAGGCGCTGCGCGATCTGCGCCGCGATCTGGCAAAAGACGCGCAGGTGCCGCCTTATGTCATCTTCAACGATGCCACGCTGCGCGAAATGGCGGTAAAGCGCCCTGCCGATTTGGATGCGTTCGGCCGTATCGGCGGCGTCGGGGCGAAAAAGCTGGCGGCCTTCGGGCAGGTGTTTCTAAAAACCATCGCCGAAAACTGAGCCAAGCTGCGCACGCATTGCGCCTGATCGGTTGCAGCAGCGTGGAACGCTGCGCCCTCATTGCTCGTTATCCTATGAAAAGGATATTTTATGGCAGGCGGATGGACCCGCGACGGTGCGGTACAAGATCAGATCGATGATACGGTCAGCGACGCGGTAATGGCGGCGCGGGCGCGGATGCCCACGGGCGCCAGCGCGGAACATTGCGACGATTGCGGCGAGGATATATCGGCGAAACGGCGCCTGGCCCTGCCCGGCGTGCGAACCTGCATCGCGTGCCAATCCGCCCGCGATGCGTTAAACCGCGGTTCCGGTATCAATCGCCGGGGCAGCAAGGACAGTCAGCTTCGATGAGCAAGATTTTCATTCGCGCACAGCATCTCGCGCCGCAGCACGGCCTGTCGAAATTTGCCGGACGTATCGCGCGCAGCGAACGCCCGTGGCTGCGCGACCGGCTGATTGCGCGGTTTATCGATACATACCGTGTCAATATGGACGAGGCGGAACGCCCGATTGGCGCATATCGCAGTTTCAACGATTTTTTCACGCGCAGTCTGAAACCGGGCGCGCGGCCGCTGGCCGACGCCGCCCGTCACATCATCTGCCCCGCCGATGGCGCAGTCAGCCAGATCGGGACAATCGAACGCGGCCGCATCGTCCAGGCGAAGGGGCAGAGCTACACTGCGCGTGAATTGCTGGGCGGCGACGCGGAACTGGCGAAGCGGTTCGAAGGCGGGCATTTCGCCACCATCTACCTGTCCCCCAGCGATTATCACCGCGTGCATATGCCCGCCGCCGGCACATTGCGCAGCACCACTTTCATCCCGGGCGAATTGTTTTCCGTCAACACTGCGACCGCTGCGGGGGTGGAACGGTTGTTCGCCCGTAACGAACGGCTTTCCAGCATTTTCGACACGGCGCATGGCGTGATGGCCAGCGTGATGGTGGGCGCGATGATCGTGGCCAGTATCGAAACCGTCTGGGGCGGGCTGGTGGAAGCGCATGGCAAACAGGTCGTGACCGAAGAATTCGGGCAGGGCACCAAACCGGCACCGCAGCTGGATGCGGGCGCCGAAATGGGGCGGTTCCTGCTGGGGTCGACGGTTATCCTGCTGTTCGAGCCCGGTAAAATCGCGTGGGACGAGACGCTGCAGCCATTGCAAACGGTGCGCATGGGCCAATCCATCGGCCGTTGGCTATAACGGCCTGTACCCGTCTGCGCTTGCCGGCACCTGCCGACATCTGGCTGTGTCTGCGCGCCCCGACCTAGCGAAAATCCCTGATATCGGTCACGATACCAGCGGGCGAGGGGCCATCGAAAACCAGTCGCAGAATATGGTCCGTAGGCGCTGTGGGAAATGCCAGCCCCGCATCCGTTTCAAAGCCGAAACGCCCGTAAAACGCGGGGTCGCCCAGTACCACCAGACCCCTGGCGCCGCCCGCCCGCATATCGGCGATACCGCGCTGCACCAGCCGGAAACCGATACCCTGTCGTTGCATGTCGGGCCGAACCGACACTGGGCCCAGAGCGTACCAGTTGCGCGTACCATCCGATATCACGATGCGCGCACAGGCGATATGGCCGACGATCCGTTCGGCATCTTCCGCAACCAGCGACAGCGCCAGATCGCCGCCTTGCCGCAGGCTGTCCACCCGCCGCGACTGGTCCGCACCATCAAGCTGCGCATCGTGGGACGCGGCTTTTATCAGCGCATGGATAGCGGCTTCGTCTGCCGGCTGTTCGGGCCGGATGGCGATAGCGGTCATGGCAATATATGTCCCGAACGGTCCCGTTTGGTCTGCAGATAATCGCGGTTGTGCGGATTGTCCGCCATCTGGTGCGGTACCCGCTGCGCAACGGCAATACCTGCGCCGGTCAACGCATCGACCTTCGCCGGATTGTTGGTCATCAGGCGGATAGCGCCCGCATTCAACAGATCCAGCATTCGCGCTGCGACCTGGAAATCGCGCGCTTCGTCAGGAAGGCCCAGCCGCCGGTTTGCATCCACCGTATCGAACCCCTGATCCTGAAGACTGTACGCGCGCAGCTTGTTGACCAGGCCGATGCCGCGCCCTTCCTGCCGCAGATAGAGCAGGATGCCCCAGCCCCCATTGCGCGCTTCTGCCGCCATCGCTTCCATCGCGGTGTGCAATTGGGGGCCGCAATCGCATTTCAGACTGCCGAGAATATCGCCAGTGAGGCATTCGGAATGCAGCCGGACCAATGGCGTGCGTTCAGCGCATTGGTTGCCGAACACCAAGGCTATATGTTCGCGCATATCGTCGGCACTGCGGAAGGCGACGATGCGTGCATCCGGACTGGCGGCGACCGGCAGGTGCGCATGGGTGGCGATGGCCAGGCGGGCGACATCGCGCCAATCGTCCAGATCGCCGGCGGCGACGCTCTCCGCCTCCCCTGCATTGGCCGCATCGACCAGAAAGGCCGGCAGGATGCCTGCAATGCGGGCCAGTTCCAGTGCCGCGACTGCCGTTTCGGTCCATTCCAGCGTCTGTGCCTTGAACGGACCCTTCAGCGGCGTCGCCAGATCCAGGGCCGGGTCTGCAATCGGCAGCGCGGTCTGGAGATCGAACGGCTCTGCCCTGCGAATAAGCACCGGCATATGCGTTTGTGGCCCCGAATGTGAGGCCACGTGTGAGCTCGCATATGCGGCCGCGCGTTGGTTCGCGAGGTTGAGCGTCGCCGCGCGCGCTGCGGTGATCAACATCGTGCCAGACTGCGCCTGCGCGGCAATCGCGGTTTCCACAGGTAGCAGCACCGGTCCGCCTGCCATCGCGATCGGCCACCCGTGGCGCAGCGCATCCACTGCGCGCGCCACCCGGCGCGAAGCGGATGGTGCATCGTGGTTCAGAGAGCGAACTCCGTAACCAGCGGAATGTGGTCGGACGGTTTTTCCCAGCCCCGGCAATCTTCGTGGATATCGTGCCGGACCGCTTTTTGCGCCAGACCGGGAGATGCCCACATATGATCGAGCCGCCGCCCGCGATCGCCCACCCGGTAATCTTTGGAACGATAGCTCCACCAGCTGAAATAGCGCGCTGGGTCGGACACGAATTTACGGCCCAGATCGACCCAGTCATGCGCATCGCGGAACCGGTCCAGCGTTGCCACTTCCAGCGGGGTATGGCTCACGACTTTCAGCAATTGTTTGTGGCTCCACACATCGCTTGGCAGCGGCGCGATGTTGAAATCGCCCACGATCAGCGTGGGGCGTTCGATCCGTCCGGCCCAGTCGATCATCCGTTCCAGAAAATCCAGCTTCTGGGCGAATTTGGGGTTTATGTCGCGGTCGGGCACATCGCCGCCGGCAGGCACATAGACATTCTCGATGATCATATCCTGGCCGGCCCCGGCCAGTTCCACCCCGATATGGCGGGCTTCGCCATTGTCCTGCCAGTCGTGCCGGCTACATTCGCGGATGGGCAGTTTGCTGACGGTGGCGACGCCGTGATAGCCCTTCTGCCCGTGAACGACGCAGTGCGTATAGCCGAGCTTGGCAAAAGCTTCGAAGGGGAAGGTTTCCTCGACCGTCTTGATTTCCTGAAGACACAGGATGTCGGGTTGCTGCAATGTCAGAAACCGTTCGACGATCCCCATACGTAAGCGGACGGAATTGATGTTCCAGGAAGCGACAGAGACCATTCGCCAGCGGATAAGCGGATGGCCGCCCCATGTCCATGCCATGTCCATGCCATGTCTACGCACGGGGGCGATGATACACTTGGAAAAGCGAGCGTCGCGACGATAAAAAACCCCCGTGTCGGGGGCATTGACACGAGGGTTTCCTATTAGCGTTCGTCACGCTTTACGGACCGGCTTGATGAAGGCAAAAGCAACAGGGGGGAAACCTGCCTTCGGCCAATCCGCATTCATGAATTACGCGGGGTTTACTTGCTACCAAGTGAACAGCGGATAATCCGGTCGCGTTTGCGGACCGGATCATCTGCGAAGCGTTTACCTGGGCCGACGAGATGCGCGGCGCGGGTCGCGATAGGTAAAGGATTTGTCCGATACGGCCATGCCATAGCGGTGATTGCGCAACCTGACGGTGGTACGGTGATTCTGCGAATCGAGCGCGACCCAATTGGCTAGCTGCCATCCGCCGGGGGCGCTGCCGCTCCGCACGAAAATCAGGGTAATGACCCCGAATTCCGGGCGACCCGGATCGCGCACTTCGATGCTGAGGACATCCTTGTTGCCGCTATTTACGATCTTGCCGTATTTGGCGATGTCGCGGCCGGGATCGAGCAGGGCGCCCAGCGGCGAATTGCGGATCGGCCAGCGCTGGACCTGATTGACCTCATAATCCACCAGTGTCAGCGATTTGCCGTTCGATACGACCAGCAATGGCACCCCGTCCTGGTACTGGAAACGGATCTTGCCGGGATTTTTCAGCGTCATCGTACCCGACACCGACTGGCCTTGCCGGTCGGTCTGGGTGAAATCCGCTTTCATGGTGGAAATACCGCGAAGCGCAGCAGCGGCGCTGTTCAATTGCGATTGCTGCGCTGCCACAGGCGCGCCGGGCGCAACTACGGCCGCAGGTACGGCAAAGGCAAGGGCACCCAGTAGAACCAGCCGCATCGGCTGGAAGCGGCGGGGTTTGCGGGCGGAATTTTTCAAGATTGTCATGCTCCGTCAGATAGGTTCAGAGCGTTGAACAGTCACTGAACCGGGCCGGTTCCCTCCCGTTCAGGAAATCGTTTGGAAAACCGCGATATTCGGCACGGACCAGCCCAGAAAACTTCGGTACAGGCCCCGGTCGCACTGCGTTCCCGATTACTTGATCTTGGCTTCCTTGAACTCGACGTGCTTGCGCACGACGGGATCGTATTTGCGGAAGGACATTTTTTCCGTGATATTGCGGGGGTTCTTGGTGGTGGTGTAATAGAACCCGGTATCTGCGGTCGAGACGAGCTTGATCTTGACGGTTGCTGGCTTCGCCATGATGGTATCCTAGAAAAATGATGATGCCCGGTCGGGGCCGAAAAACAAGCCGGCGGGCGCTTCCCATAGGATTCGCTGCCATCCAAGCCGCGCCAAATGGCGGCAAGCGGCGTCAAAGTCAAGCAGGATCGCGGCGCCAGGCCCGTGCCCCTGACCAGCCCACCCTTACCATTCTACAATTACCAGTCTACCCTGCCGCGATTGGCCTTGATGGTGCCACGGTTTTTCTTGGCCTTGATCCGCTTTTCCTTGCCGATGCGATTGACGCGGCTTTTCTTCCGCAGCTTCGGCTGTTTCTGCGCATCTTCCAGCAATTGGATAAGGCGGGCGCGGGCATCGTCGCGGTTGGCATCCTGGGTGCGGTAGCTGCGGGCCGTCAGCACGATTTCCCCCCGGGAGTTCATCCGCGTACCGGCCAGCGTTTTCAGGCGGTTGAAGACGGGCGGCGTCAGACGTAGCTGGAAGATATCGACGCGCAGCTGGACGGCGGTAGCGACCTTGTTGACATTCTGTCCGCCCGGCCCGGAACTGGCGATGAAGCTTTCCTCCACCAGCGCCATTGCCCGGTCCGCGATATCGTCATCCATGGCGGCGATCCACCCCGGTCATTCACCGAAACCCAGGACCGTAAAATCGGCGGGCATGGGGGCCCGGGCTTCGATCGACGGTTTTTTGTCGCGCGGTACGGTCAATGCTGCGGCGTGCAACATCGTGCGGCGTATGGCGGTGCCTTGCCGGGCTTTCGGCCCATAAACCGGATCCCCCAGTAGCGGTATACCCAGACCGGACGCTGCATGAACGCGGATCTGGTGCGTGCGCCCGGTTTCAGGCCGGAATTCCAGCAATGTGTGCCCGCCGACCACCGCAAGCCGCCGCCAATGCGTTATCGATGCCTTGCCCGCATCGTCCGGCACCATCCGCCAGCCATCTTCCCGGGTGCTGATCTTGGACAGCGCCATTTCCACGGTGCCTTCGCCTTCATCCAGTTCACCCGCGACGATACCAAGATAGCGTTTTTGCACCAGCCGGTCCTCGAACGCTTTGGCGAAGCGTTTCACCGCCTTGGGATTGCGGGCCAGCAGCAGACAGCCCGAAGTGTCGGTATCGATCCGGTGCACGGCAATGGGTGCGCGGTGAAAACCCAGCTTCAATTCATCGTAGAGATCGCTCAGCGCCGGACCGCCCCGGCGCGGCGTGTCGATGGGCAGCCCGCCGGGCTTGTCGATCACCAGCGCTTCGGCATCTTCGAACAGGATCGCAATGGTGCTCATGGTTTGAAAGTTCCCGTCATCAATCCGCGCACGGCATTGCCCAGCAGGAACCCCCCGCCAAGATCGTCCAGCGTCAATTCCGCCTCCCGTGCGCGGCCGCTGTCGATAAGCGACCTACGCAGCACGCCGGGCAAAAGGCCGAGCGTGGCAGGCGGGGTCAGCAGCACGTCGCCCTGTTCCACGAAAACGCTGGTCCAGCTGCCTTCGGTGACCCGCCCGTCGCCGCGCACGAACAACGCTTCTTGCGCGCCATCGGCCTGTGCCACCATGCGCGCCTGTTCATAGAAACCGCGGTCGGTAGTCTTGTGGCGCAGCCGCCAGTCGCCCGGATCGACGGGCAGTGGCAGTGCGATACAAACCAGCGATTGCGGTGATGCGGGCGATCCCGGCGGCGTCTCGGGCAGTTCTGCCGCCTCCAGCGCGATCGCCCCGCTACGGGCGCAAAGCAAACGAATCTTGCACGCCCGTTCAAGGTCGAAACACAGCGCATGGATCTGGTTGCGCGCCGCGTGGCGGTCGAAAGAAAAGCCAAGCTGTCTGGCGCTTTCCCGGATCCGTTCGAGATGCAGTTCCAGCATGGTGATGCCGCTATCGGGGTCGAAGCGCATGGTTTCGATGAGGTCGAACCGCGCCGCCCGGTAATCGGGGGACGATTGCCGGGCGAAGCCGCCTTTCAGAACAGTTTCGCGCCATTCGGTCATGGCATCGCTATCGGCGATGATCGCGGAACCGACGCCCAGAACTGCCGTGCCGGTATCGTTTTCCACCGGTGTCAGGCGCAAGGTGCGGATCGCCACGTTGAACGCAGCGTTGCCATCTCCGCCGATCCGGCCGATTGCGCCGCAATACGGGCCGCGGGCGTCGCGTTCCACATCGCCGATCAGTTCCATGGCGCGAATTTTAGGCGCGCCGGTAATCGATCCGCAGGGAAACAGCGCGCGCACGAGATCGGCGGCGCCGTACCCGTCGGCCAGTTCTGCCCGCACCGTGGTGACCATCTGGTGCACCGTGGGGTAGGATTCGACAGAAAAAGGCGCGTCCACCGTCACGCTGCCCGGTGCGGCAATACGCGACAGATCGTTGCGCATCAGATCCACGATCATCAGGTTTTCGGCCCGGTCTTTTTCCGAAGAAACGAGATCCTGCACCAATGCCGCATCCTGCGCCGCATCGCGGCCACGCGGGCGGGTGCCCTTCATCGGTTTGGCCTTCGCCGAATTGCCGTGCAGCGACACGAACAGTTCCGGCGACAGGCTGAGCAACCAATGCGCCCCGTCGAATATGAGCCCGCCATAGCCCGCCTGCGCCGCAGGTCGCAGCGCGCGATACAGGCCAACCGGATCGCCGCGATAGGAACCCGCCAGCGGAAGAGTCAGATTGGCCTGATAGATATCGCCCGCTCGGATCGCATCCTGCAGCCTGCCGAACGCCTGCGTATAGGCGCCGGGCGAAATCTGCGGCTCCAGCGGGCCGACGCAGCCTGCCCCTGTCGCTACATGCGCCAACCAGTCATCGACCGCATCCGCCGCCAGTATGCGTTCGTTTTCGAACAGGCCCAGCCAGACCAGCGGCCCCGCCGCGCCCGTGCGCGCATCGGCCAGCTTCGCCAGTCGCGGTTCCAGCGCAAGCCCTGCCTCATAGGCGATATAACCGGCCAGATGCCCGCCTGTTTCGCGGCGCGCTGCATCCGCCTGTGCCAGCACGGTCACGACATCGGCTGGACGATGGGCAACGAATATGCGCAGCGGCGCTTCGTACAGATGCGCATCGGCGCGGCCCGCGTCATCGGGGCCGCGATCCCGCGCATCGTCAAGCAGGACAAAGGGTTGGCGATCGGCCATGGGGCCATGCCTTAGCCTGTGTGACGCGCAAGTCGAGATGCGACAACGCAGCTTTTGGAAAAGCCGAACCGCAGACACCCGCACTTGACCCCGAACCCCTGACCCCGACCCTTGACCGGAACCGATGCGCTGCGCCAGAGCGGCGCCTGACCGAACGGCATCTACAAAAGGACACGATATGGGCGCGATTTTCCTGGGGGCGGGCGAAAATGGCGAACCGCAATCGCTGGATCTGTCCCGCGCGAACCGTCATGGTCTGGTTGCCGGGGCCACCGGAACCGGAAAGACGGTGACGTTGCAGGGATTGGCCGAAAGCTTTTCCGCCGCAGGTGTTCCGGTGTTCGTGGCCGATGTGAAAGGCGATCTTTCGGGGATTGCCATGGCCGGTTCAGCCAGTTTCAAACACGCCGCAAAGCTGGAAGAACGTGCCGCGCAGCTGGGTATGGACGATTACGGATATTCCGACAATCCGGCGATTTTCTGGGATCTGTACGGCGAACAGGGCCATCCCATCCGCACCACGATCAGCGAAATGGGGCCGCTGCTGCTGTCGCGCCTGCTGGATTTGAACGACACGCAGGAAGGGGTGCTGCAGATCGTGTTTCGCCATGCCGATGAAAACGGCCTGTTGCTGCTCAATTTCGCCGATCTGCAATCCATGCTGCTCTATGCCGCGCAGAATTCCAGTGCGCTGTCGGCCAAATACGGCAATGTGAGCAAACAAAGCATCGGCGCCATCCAGCGCCAATTGCTCAGTTTCGAAAGCCAGGGGGCGGACCGCTTCTTCGGCGAACCCGCGCTGGAAATCGACGATTTCCTGAAACTGGACGAAACGGGGCGCGGATATATCAATGTGTTGGCGGCGGACCGGCTGATGCGCAGTCCGAAACTTTATGCCACTTTCCTGCTGTGGCTGCTGGCCGAATTGTTCGAAACGCTGCCCGAAGTGGGCGATCCGGCGAAGCCGAAGCTCGTGTTCTTCTTCGATGAAGCGCATTTGCTGTTCGACGATGCGCCCAAGGCGCTGATGGACAAGATCGAACAGGTGGTGCGGCTGATCCGGTCCAAGGGTGTGGGCGTGTTTTTCGTGACCCAGAACCCCATCGATATCCCCGAAGATGTCGCGGGACAGTTGGGCAACCGCGTCCAGCACGCGCTGCGCGCCTTCACCCCGCGCGACAAGAAAGCGATCCGCGCGGCGGCCGATACGTTCCGGATCAACCCCGATTTGGATGTGGAGAAAGCGATTACCCAGCTTCGCGTGGGCGAGGCACTGGTATCCACGCTGATGGAAGATGGCGCCCCGTCCATCGTCCAGCGAACCCTTATCAAACCGCCCCGGTCCCGCCTTGGCCCGGTGACCGCGAAAGAACGGGCGATTATCCGTTCGATCAGCCCGGTAGATGGCAAATATGACGAAGAGGTCGACCGCGAAAGCGCGCAGGAAATGCTCCTGGCCAAAGCGCAGGATGCCGCCGCCACGGCCGAAGAGGTGGCCGAGAAAGGTCGCGATGAAGTTGCCAAACAGCCGCGCAAAACCAAATCGATCTGGGAAAAGGCATTCGGTCGCGGCGCGCAGGTTGCGGCAGGATCCGCTGCGGGCGCGGCGGCGGCCGTGGTGCTGGGCAAGAAAAGCCGCGCCAATCCGGTGGCATCGGGCGTTACCTCTGCGGCCGGTTCGATCGCCACCGACCTGGCCGGGCCGGTGGCAGGGCGTTTCGTGCGCAATCTTATCGGCGGGTTGATGCGTTAACGGGGACTGCCAAGGACATCGCAAATACACCGGACGGGCGCCGGACGAGAGGGATCATTTCGGTAGACCGCCGCGATCGTCAGATCGGCAGGCACGCATCCTTCAGCCAGGCCAGCACTTCGCCATCCAGCTGCGGGGCAAGCAAATCCTGCACATGGCGGTGGTAATCGTTCCACCATTGTTTTTCGGTCTGCGTCAGCAATGACTGGTCCAGCATATCGCGGGCCAGCGGCGCCCAGGTAAGGTTTTCGAACCCCAGATAGCTGCCTTCCTGCCCGCCGATCGTGCGTTCTTCCACCAGCACCAGGTTTTCGATGCGTATGCCGAATGCGCCATCCTTGTAGTAACCCGGTTCATTGGACAGGATCATGCCCGCCATCAATTCCTGATCGGTGCCGGCCTGCCCGCCCGAAGGTTTGGCAATGCGTTGCGGCCCTTCGTGAACGGCCAGAAAACTGCCGACCCCGTGGCCGGTGCCATGCGCATAATCGACGCCGGCTTCCCACAGATATTGCCGCGCGAACGCATCCAGCTGGCTGCCGGCGGTGCCTGCCGGAAATACCGCGCGGGCGATCTGGATATGGCCTTTCAGCACGCGGGTATAGCGATCGCGCACTTCGGCGTCAGGCTGCGCCTTTTCGCCCGGTCCGGCAATCCAGACGGTGCGGGTGATGTCCGTCGTGCCGTCGAGATATTGCCCGCCGGAATCGCACAGGAACACGCTGCCGGGTTCGATGGCCATATTGCTATTTTCATCGACGCGGTAATGGCACAGCGCGCCGTGGGGACCGGTGGCGGAAATCGTGTCGAAAGACTGATCTTTCAGCAGGCCGGTGGCATCGCGAAATTCGCGCAGCTTGGCTGCGGCGGAAAGTTCGGTCTGCCCGCCTTTGGACGGTTCGTAGGACAGCCAATGCAGGAATTTGGCAATCGCGGCACCGTCGCGCGTCTGGGCATCGCGGTGGCCCTGGCGTTCGACCGGGTTCTTCACCGCCTTGGGCAGGATGGCGGGATCGCGGACTGCCACTGCGGTCGCACCGCCAGCTTCCAGCGCGCTGTGGATTGCAGCCACACCGTAAGCGGGATCGACGGTGACGGTCTTGCCTTTCAATCCGGCCAGAGCAGGTTCGAAATCCATCCGGTCGCGGATAGTCACCGCGTTGCCCAGATGCTGTTCCAGTTCCGGTGTAATTTTTTCGGGCGCGATGAACAGCTGCGCGGTGCCATCCGCGTTGGCGACGAGGTAGGACAGGGCAACCGGCGTACGGTCCACATCCGTCCCGCGAATGTTCAATATCCAGGCGATGGAATCGAGCGCGGAGATTACCGCCGCGTCGTACTTTTCCGCTTTTAGCCAATCGGCCACGACTGCGCGCTTTTCAGCGGATGATTGCCCGGCATATTTGTCGGGGTGGATGACCGCCGGTGCGGTCGAGGGTGCGGGCCGATCTTTCCACACGGCATCGATCGGATTGCCGTCCACCGCCACCAGCTCCACGCCCTTGCGCGCCAGCAGGGGCGCCAGATCGTCCACGAACCCCTTCGTATGCAGCCACGGGTCGAACCCGATCCGCGCCCCTTTTTCGGCATTGGCCGCCAGCCATTTTGCATGGTTCGTTTCCAGCGTGCTTGCGTACTCGAACAGATTGCCGTCCACCTGTTCGCGCACCTGGATGGTGTAACGGCCATCGACGAACATCGCGGATTTATGGGTCAGCACGATGGCGCTGCCCGCCGATCCGGCAAAACCGGTCAGCCATTCCAGACGCTGCGCATAGGAACCGACATATTCCGACATATGTTCATCGCTGATCGGCACGATGAACCCGTCCAGCCCACGCCGTTTCAACTCTTCGCGCAGGGCGGAAAGGCGGGCTTCGTGGGTCTGCATCAACATTGGCATTTTCCTGGTCTGGTATTTGCGCACAGGCGCAGTAATAACAACCGACATAGCGTTTTTAAGGCGGCATTTCCAGCCTGTCGCCATCCCCGCCATCGGCCACCGGAGTATCGGATATGAAAACTATACAAGCCAGCCTGTTCGCACTTGCGCTTAGCGGTATTGCCATCCCGGTCGCCGCCCAGCCAGGCCCGTCACCGAAGGACATTGCATTGCCCACAACACCCGCTTCCCCCACTCCAGCCACCCCCATGAAAGCCGCGCCCGTCGCCGAAAAACGCGACCATAGCTACACCCATCATGGCATTACCATTTCCGATCCCTATCACTGGATGAAGGACCAGTCCTATCCGGTGATCGACGATGCCGACGTGCTGGCGCATCTGACCGCGGAAAACGTATGGTTCGAACAGGAAATGGCGGATCGCAAGACATTGGTCGATACGCTGTTCGAAGAACTGAAAGGCCGGGTGAAGGAAGACGATGCCTCCGTTCCGCAGAAGGATGGCGATTATTATTACTGGACCGAATTTGCCGAAGGGAAGGAATACCGGCTGTGGTATCGCCGCCCGGTGGCCGGTCCGCAGACGGATGCCGCCAAACAGTTGATGCTGGATGAGAATGAACTGGCCGAGGGGAAGGAATATTTCCGTCTCGGCTCCATATCCAAAAGCGACAATGCCCGGTTCCTTGCCTATTCCTACGACGATGACGGGTCCGAACGGTTTACTGCGCGGATCAAGGATCTCGATACCGGGGCGCTGCTGGACGATGTGATTCCCGAAACCCTGTCCAGCCTGTTGTGGGTCGCAAACGACACGGCGCTGGTTTATGGCAAGGCGAATGCCAATTGGCGGGTGGACAATGCGCGGCTGCACGTGATCGGAACGCCGGTCGAAAGCGATGTCGAGCTGTATCGCGAAGCCGATGAAGGCTACCGGGTCGGCATCAGCAAATCCGCGCAGGACGATTGGCTGATGATCGAAACCGGCGACAATGAAACCAGCGAGATACGGCTGGTACGCGCCGACAATCCGACCGGCGAACAGATCATGATCCGCCCCCGGCAGAAGGGCGTGGAATATGATGCCGATGTGCGGGACGACCGATTGTTCATCATGACCAATGACAATCATCTGAACTTCCGTCTTGTCACGGCACCGATCGCCGATCCCGGCACATGGACAACCCTTATCGGCGGGTCGGACGAATTCTATCTGACCGATTTCGGGCTGTACAAGGATTTCTACGTCACCGCCGGGCGGCTGAACGGCCTCGATCAGGTGCAGATCCGGTCTTACGACGATACGGCGCGAATGACCCCGGTGGTGTTTCCGGAAGCCAGCTATTCCGCCGGGGTGTCGAACAATCCCGAATATGACGTGGACCGGTTGCGGCTGGCCTATGAAAGCATGGTCACACCGGATTCCGTCTATGATTACCACATCGCGGATGGCCGGCTGGAACTGCTGAAAAGCCAGGAAATTCCCAGCGGCTACGACGCCACCCTGTACGAAACCATACGCGAGACGGTGACGGCGCGGGACGGCACGCAAGTGCCCGTCAGCGTGGTCCGCCGCAAGGGGCAGGCAGCGGGCGGGCCGCTGCATCTTTATGCCTATGGCGCCTATGGCTTTGCCATGCCGCCGGGCTTTTCCGCCAGCCGGTTGAGCCTGCTGGACCGCGGCGTATCCTATGCCATCGCGCATATTCGCGGCGGTGATGATCTGGGGCGCAGCTGGTACCTGCAGGGGAAGCTGAACGAACGGACCAACACGTTCAACGATTTCGTCGATGTGGCGAAAGGACTGGCGGCGAAAGGCTATACGGCGCAAGGCAAAATCAGCGCATCGGGCGGTTCGGCGGGCGGCAGCCTGATGGGGGTGATCGCCAATACCGATCCGGAACTGTGGTCGTCCCTGTCGGCGCACGTACCGTTCGTCGATGTGCTCAGCACCATGCTGGATGACAGCCTGCCGCTGACACCGGGCGAATGGCCCGAATGGGGCAATCCCATCGCAAGCAAACAGGCCTTCGCCTATATTTTGAGCTATTCGCCCTATGACCAGGTGGTTGCGCAGGACTATCCGCCCATGCTGGTAACTGCGGGCCTGAACGATCCGCGCGTGACCTATTGGGAACCGGCCAAATGGGTCGCCAAATTGCGGGAGACGAAAACGGACGATAACGAATTGCTGCTGAAGACCAATATGGGCGCGGGCCATGGGGGCAAATCCGGACGGTTCAGTTCGCTTTACGAGACGGCGGAGGAATACGCCTTCATCCTGTCGCATCACGGCATCGCCCAGTAACCCGCACAGTAATTCGCGGAACAATCACGAAATGAGCGAACGGTTTCGCCTGCAGTTTACGGCGGCGTCGCATCATATCGATGTGATGGGCCACGTGAACAACGCGGTCTGGGTGCAATGGGTGCAGGATATGGCGACCGCGCATTGGGAAGCAGTGGCGGACCCGGCCCATCGCGATGCGGTAATCTGGCTCGTGGTCCGGCACGAGATCGATTATCGCGGCAATGTAAGGGTGGGTGAGACGGTGACGGGCGAAACCTGGATCGTACCACCTGCCAAAGGCGCAAAATCCAGCCGCCGGGTCGATTTCCGCAATGAAGCGGGTACGGTAATCGTATCCGCCGATACCGTGTGGGCGATGCTAGACCGCGAGACCAGGCGGCCGTTGCGCATTCGGCCCCAAATTCTTGCGCCGTTCCTGCCCGCCGCGAAAGAACCGTCATGAAGGAACTGCTATGACCGCACCGCCGCCGACCGACCCCGAGTCCGACCTGCTTTTCAAGCCGCTGACGCTGCCCAATGGCAGTGTGGTTCCCAACCGCCTGTGCAAGGCCGCGATGGAGGAAAATTTGGCGGAGCAGCCGGGGCAATATCCCGGCGACCGGCTGTTCGCGCTGTACGACGCATGGGCGAAGGGCGGCGTCGGCATGATTTTGACCGGCAATGTCATGGTCGATCCGCGTTCCCTGACCGGGCCGGGCGGCGTGGTTCTGGAAGCGGGCACTGACCTCAACCCATTCATCCGCTGGGCGCAGATCGGCAAGGCCCATGGTGCGCAAATGTGGATGCAGATCAACCATACAGGCCGCCAGATGTATAAAAATCTCGGCGAGGAAGCGGTTGCGCCATCGCAAAAAGCGCTCGACCTCGGCAAACTGTCGTCGCTGTTTGCGCAGCCACGTGCGTTGGAGGATGCGGAGATCGAGGCGATCATCGAGCGTTTCGTCGATACGGCGCGCCAGGCGGAACGGGCCGGTTTCGATGGCGTGCAAGTGCATTCCGCGCATGGCTACCTGTCCAGCCAGTTCCTGTCGCCATTGACCAACGACCGGACCGATCGCTGGGGTGGCAGTCTGGAAAACCGTGCGCGTTTCCTGTTGACAATCGTGCGCCGGGTGCGCGCCGCCGTCGCGCCCGGTTTCGGAGTGGCGGTGAAACTGAATTCCGCGGATTTCCAGAAGGGCGGTTTCGCGTTCGAGGATGCTCGGCAGGTGGTGGAATGGCTGGATGGACAGGGCGTCGATTATGTCGAACTGTCCGGCGGTTCCTACGAAAGCCCGGCCATGGCGGGATCGTCCGCAGAACCGGCAACTTCGGCGCGGAAACGCGAAACCTATTTCATCGATTTTGCACAGCAGATTGCGAAAGTCGCGACCATGCCGATCATGGTGACCGGCGGTATCACCCGGCTGGCGACGGCGCGCGATGCGTTGCACCGGGATGAAGCGGGGTTCGGCGTCGCCATGCTGGGCATTGCGCGGGCCATGGCGTTCAATCCCGACTTGCCGAACGACTGGAAGGCAGGGCGGGCACGCGAAGTAACCTTGCCGTCGCCCGATTGGTCCAACACTTCGTTAAAAGGCCTGGCAACGATGGCCACCACCAAGGCCCAGATGGAGCGGATGGCGGTGGGCAAGCCGGTCGCCCCCGATATTTCGCCCATTCGCGCAATGCTGGCCGATCAATGGCGCACGATCCGCCGCGCGAGAAAATATCGCGCATGGCGTGCCGGCGGTTGAACCAAACGCAGCTATCCCGCGATAGCCTGCGAAACCGGAACATAATCGTAACCCAGTTCTTCCGCGACCGCTTGATATGTGATCTTACCGGCATGGACATTGAGCCCTTCGGCCAGATGGGGATCGCGTGACAGCGCCACTTTCCAGCCATCGCGCGCGATGCGCATCGCATGGGGCAAGGTTACGTTGTTGAGCGCGTAAGTGCTGGTCCGCGCGACCGCGCCTGGCATATTGGCCACGCAATAATGCACGATATTATCGACGATATAGGTCGGATCGGCATGGGTCGTGGCCCGCGATGTTTCGAAGCAACCACCCTGATCGATGGCGACATCTACCAGCACCGAACCCGGCTTCATTTCGCCCAGCAGGTCGCGGGTCACCAGCTTGGGTGCCGCCGCACCGGGGATCAGCACGGCGCCGATAACCAGATCGGCATGGCGCACCGCATCTTCCAGATTGGTCTTGTTGGAGAACCGCGTGGATGCCCGCGCTTCGAAGAAAGTGCCGAGTTTTTCGAGAACTTCGGGATCGCGGTCCAGAATTTCCACATCCCCGCCCAGGCCCACCGCCATCTGCGCGGCATTGAAGCCGACGACACCGCCGCCGATCACCACGACCTTGCCCGGCAAGACGCCCGGAACACCGCCCAGCAGAACGCCGCGCCCGCCATGTTCTTTCTGCAAGGCATTCGCGCCAGCCTGAATGCTCATCCGGCCGGCGACCTGGCTCATCGGTTTGAGCAGCGGCAGAGTGCCATTGGGGCTGGTCACCGTTTCATAGGCGATGGCAGTCACGCCCGATGCCACCAATTCGCGGGTCTGATCGGGATCGGGCGCCAAATGCAGATAGGTATAGAGGATCTGCCCTTCGCGAAGCTGCGCGCGCTCCACCGCCTGCGGCTCCTTGACCTTTACCACCATTTCGCACTGCGCAAAGATATCGCCGGGCCCATCCACGATTGTTGCGCCTGCATCGCGATATTCCGCATCGGTCGCGCCGATGCCCAGTCCCGCACCGCTTTCGATCCAGACATCGTTGCCATTGGTGCCCAGTTCCCGCGCGCTTTCCGGCGTTAGCCCGACGCGATATTCGTGATTCTTGATCTCTTTGGGGCAGCCGATACGCATCGAATATGAACTCCTTGACCGGGGGCATCGGTTACAGATGCAGCGCCGTTCGGGCAAGCGTAGTGTGGTGCGCATTCGGCGTCTCTCGTGCGAGCATAGGCCGCCTGCTACAGAACCGCCGAACTGTCACAAAACAGTGGTATCAATGTCAGGAAAAATTCACGCAACTGTAAAGAAAATTGTGCCGCCGTTCCCTGCATCGCGGTGTTCCAGCCTTGCGCCAGTTCAAAGGCGGCCCGGCATTGTGGGGTTGCCCTGGTGCCTTCAGCGCCGCTGGCCGTGTCTTCCGCCGCTATCGCGCAAAGGTCTCCGGAAGCGCCGACAGCGCAAGAATTGGCAGAATTGCGTGCGGATATGGCGTGCATGGCTCCGCGCATCGTAGCGTCGGAAACCGATCTCGCCTACGCCCGAATGGCTGCCGGGCAGTCTGTCCCGGCGTCAGCGTCAGTCCAGATTGTACTTGTCGCAGGGACGAGTTGGCGCTGCCTGATGCGGTCGTGCTCTATGCCACTGGGGGGCTGGAAGTAGCGATCGGGCAGCACATAAATTTCCAATCTCTGGAGTACCAGACCACCGATATCATCGTGCAGGGCGGGGTCTTCACCGGCAACAGCGCCGATCTGCCGGCCAGGGACTGGAGCCTGGACGGGCGCGTGGTTTTTGCCCCGAAACTGGGCGATGCGCGTATCCATCTGGGTGCAAGCGTGCATATGCGGGACCTGGAGAGCGGCGGCAATGTGCGCTATCGGCAACGCCCGCTCGTGCACTTTACCGATTTGCGGTTTGTCGACACGGGCACGTTTGCCGCCGAAGGCGAAACCGGACTGGGGCTGGAAGCCGCCATCATCAACGGCCCGTTCCACGCGGCTGCAGAGACATTCTGGCAGTCCGTAGACCGCGCACAGGCAGCGGCCGATCCGACGTTTCGCGGTGGCTATCTGGAAGCGGGATATTTCCTGACCGGCGGTGACAGTCGCGGGTACAAGGGCGGCCAGTTCGACCGGGTGAAGCCTGCCAACCCGATTGGCGAGGGCGGTCTGGGCGCGGTGCAGATCAATGCGCGCTACGATTACCTCGATCTCAACGATGCGGGCATCATCGGCGGCATCCAGAACAGCTATCAGGCGTCGTTGATCTGGACGACTACCGATTATACGCGGCTGGTTTTCAACTATGCACGCCTGAATTACAGCGATGCCGCGATCATGGCGCCCGGCAGCGCACTCGGCAGTGCGTCCGGCAGTGCGGATGAAAGCGCATCTTACGGGGTCGATGCCGTCGGCGTCCGGGCCCAGATCGATTTCAGAGAAGGGAACCCAGCCTGCAGAACCCCGCCCGCATATTCTTGTCACGATTGCGTCACAAAAAGACGGTATTTCAACTCCCGATCCTTTATCGAAAGAACCCCGTTCCATGCGTTTCAAAACACGTTTTGCCCTTATTGCCGCATCGGCGATGGCACTTGCCGGTTGCGGGGATACTGCGACCGAATCCGTCCATGTGGTCGGTTCGTCCACCGTATTTCCGTTTGCCAAACGGGTGTCCGAATTGGCGGGTCAGGCCAACCCCGGAATGTCCGCACCGCTGATCGAATCCACCGGCAGCGGCGGCGGTTTCAAACTGTTCTGCAAGGGGTTGGGGTCGCAACATCCCGATGTCGTGAACGCATCGCGCCGGATCAAGGACAGCGAATTGCAGGACTGCCTGGATAATGGGGTGACCGAAGTGGTGGAAATCCAGGTCGGTCTGGATGGCATTGCCTTCGCGTCCGCACAGGGCGGCATCATGATGAACCTGACGCCCAAGATCGTGTATGAAGCGCTTGCCGCCAGCCCCTATGGCGGTACGCAGACCAACGAAACCTGGGCGGATGTCGATCCCTCGCTGCCAGCCGAACCGATCCTGGTCTATGGCCCGCCATCGGGTTCCGGCACCCGCGACGCGCTGTCCGAACTCGTTCTGGAAGCCGGCTGTGAAACCAACCCGGAAATGGCCGCGCTGAAGGATAGCGACGAAGATCGTTACAAGGCCATCTGCACCGAAGTGCGCAGCGACCGCAAATATGTGGCGCAGGGTGAACAGGACAATCTGATCGTACAGAAAATCAGCAACAGTCCCAAAGCGATCGGAGTGTTCGGCTATTCCTATCTGGAAGAAAATGCCGGCAAGGTTCAAGGTTTGCCGATGAACGGGTCCGAACCGACCTATGCGAACATTTCCAGCTTTGCCTATCCCGGCGCGCGCCCGCTTTATATGTATGTCAAGAAACAGCATCTCGATGCGGTGCCCGGCCTGCGTGAATATGTCGCGGAATGGGCCAAGGTATGGGACAAGGACGGGCCGCTCGCCGGGATCGGTCTGGTCGCCGCGCCGGACGATGTTCGCGCCGCCAATCTTAAGAAAACCACCGACTTCACCATCATGTCGATGGCCGATCTCAAAAAATAGGCGGGGTATTTCGCCTGATAAAACGCCGTCCCGGTATGGTTCCGGGGCGGCGTTCATTTGTATGTTATCGACGATCGGCGCTATTTGCTGGCAGCATCGGCAAATTTTTCCACCTGACCGCTCTGCCCCGATACGATGATCAGATCGCCTTCGCGAAGGACGGTATCGGGTTCGGCATACACGAAATCTTCGTTCAGGCGTTTGACGCCGACTACCGTCACGTGATGTTTGGTGCGGATGCCGCTTTCTTCCAGCGTTTTGTTCGCATATCGGATGGG
The DNA here is from genome assembly GCA_963803585.1 of uncultured Alphaproteobacteria bacterium. Classification (GTDB taxonomy): domain Bacteria; phylum Pseudomonadota; class Alphaproteobacteria; order Sphingomonadales; family Sphingomonadaceae; genus Pontixanthobacter. The sequence continues at coordinate 350,805 of CAWDNB010000002.1, forward strand.
CGCACGGAATTTGGCGATGGCGAAATCATCGTCGAATTCGATGAAGTCGATCATCTTGCCCGATAGGATATGCGCGACCCGTTCGCCCATGCGCGCTTCGGGATAGACGATGTTGGTGGCGCCGGTGCGTTCCAGAATACGGCCGTGATTGGCATTTACCGCCTTGGCCCAGATTTCCGGCACGCCGATATCGGACAGGGCCAGCACGGTCAGCACACTGGCTTCGATATCGTCACCGATGCCGACCACTGCCGCATCGAAATCCTGCGCATCCAGCCGGCGTAGAGTCTTGATCTCGGTGGTGTCCGCTTCCACCACCTGGGTCAGCGATCCGGCGAAGCTCTGGACATTGTCGGGATCGATATCGATGCCGAGCACTTCGTGCCCCATATTAAACAGCGAATTGGCCACCGCCCCGCCGAACCGGCCAAGACCAATGACCATGATGGGTTTCTTTTTAGCCGACAATGGGGTTCTCCTCGGGATAGCGGAACGGTTTGCGCCCCGCGCCAAGGGCAAGCGCGGTGGCGGCGGTGATGGTTCCCACCCGGCCGACATACATCAGCACGATGATGACCATGCGGGCAGGATCGGGCAGATCGGCGGTAATGCCGGTGGACAGACCCACGGTGGCGAAGGCGGAAATCGTTTCGAACAATATGTCCTGCATCGGTAATGCGGTCAGCGCCATGATGATCAGCGTGCCGACGGCGATCATCGCCACTGCCAGAAACGCGACGGTCACCGCTTGGCGTTCCATCCCGTGGCCGAACCGGCGCCCGAACAGGGACGGGTCCTGATGCCCGCGAATGTCGGACCACACGATGGCCAGCAGAATTGCGAACGTGGTGATCTTGATCCCGCCAGCGGTACCCGCGCTGCCCCCGCCGATGAACATCAGCAGATAATTCGTGGTTACCGAAATATCGGTGAACGATCCCACATCCAGACTGTTGAACCCTGCGGTGCGCGGCATCACCGAATGGAACATTGCATTCAGAACCTTGCTGCCCATCGCCATCGGCCCCAGCGTATCGGCATTGTTCCATTCCGCCAGCAGGATCGATACGAAACCGAACGTCAGCAGAATGATGGTGCCTGCCACGGTGATCTTGGAATGCAGGGTCCAGCGGCGCGGGGAAAACGGCATATGCCGTAATTCCTGCATTACCGGGAAACCCAGCGCGGTGATGACGACTGCGATCATGATCGGCACCAGAATGAAACCGTCCATCTGATACGTCATCACACTGTCCGAAAAGCTGGAAAAACCCGCATTGTTGAATGCGCTGACCGAATGGAACAGCCCGTGCCAGCCCGCATCGCCCCAGCTGAAATCATAGGCGTAGCGGAACCGCAGAGTCAGAATTGCCGCCACGATCGCCTCCACCGCTATCGTGATCATCAGAACCAGTTTCAATACAGACGCGCCATCGCCGATCTCCAGCCGGCTGCGTTCAACCTGTGTGGCCATTTTCCGAGACAGGCTCAATCCGCGTCCCGCCGCGATGCCCAACAGGGTCGCTGCGGTCATGATGCCGAACCCGCCGATCTGGAACAATATCAATATGATCCATTGCCCCGGCGGCGACCAATAGGTCGCCGTGTCAACCACAATCAGCCCGGTTACGGAAACCGCGGACGTTGCAGTGAACAGCGCCACGATGAACCCCGCCGACTGGTTGCCGACCACTGCGAATGGCAGCATGAGCGCAACCGTACCCACCGCAATCGCGCCCAGAAACAACAGGGGGATCACACGGACGGGATTGGATGTGCGCTGCATCGCCACGCCCTTAAGCGGGGCTGGAAATATGCGCTATTGAAAAATTGCCTACAGCGGATTGCCATCCTGATCGCGGAAGATTTCACGGCGCCCGACATGGTTGGCAGGGCCGACCAGACCTTCGCCTTCCATCCGTTCGATCCATTTGGCAGCGGTGTTGTAACCCACACCCATCTGCCGTTGCAGCCAGCTGCCCGATGCTTTCTGGTTTTCGACCACGATCTGGCAGGCGGCACGATATTTGCGTTCTTCGGGATTGTCGCTGCCGGTCATGTCGTCTTCGAAATTGAAACCGGCGCCATCTTCGGGTTCCTCGGTCACGGCATCGACATAATCGGGCTTGCCCTGCCTGCGCCAGTGATCGGCCACGGCCTCCACTTCTTCGTCGGATACGAACGGGCCGTGCACCCGCACGGTCGCGCCGCTGTTGGGTTTGTACAGCATATCGCCCTTGCCCAGCAGCTGTTCGCTGCCCTGTTCGCCCAGAATGGTGCGGCTGTCGATGCGGCTGGTGACCTTGAAACTGATGCGGGTCGGCAAGTTGGCCTTGATGACGCCGGTAATGACATCGACGGACGGGCGCTGCGTCGCCATGATCAGGTGGATCCCGGCCGCACGCGATTTCTGGCTCAGGCGCTGGATCAGCACTTCGATCTCCTTGCCGATGGTGACCATCAGATCGGCCAGTTCATCCACGATCAGCACGATCTGCGGCAGCGGTTCGTAATCGAGCTGTTCTTCCTCGAACATCTCTTCCCCGCTCTCCGGATCGAAGCCGGTCTGCACCCGGCGGCCCAGCGGTTTGCCCTTGGCTATGGCGGTGCCGACTTTTTCATTGAACCCGGCAATGTTGCGGCTCGAAACGCTCGACATCATGCGATAGCGGCGCTCCATCTCCTCGACCGCCCATTTCAGCGCACGCACCGATTTGTGCGGTTCGGTAACCACCGGGGAAAGCAGATGCGGAATATCGTCGTACGTCTTCAGTTCCAGCACTTTGGGATCGATCAGGATAAGGCGGCATTCCGCCGGCGTGAACCGGTATAGCAGGCTGAGCAGGATGCAGTTCAACCCCACCGACTTGCCCGATCCGGTAGTGCCCGCGACCAGCAGATGCGGCATGGCGGCCAGATCGGCCACGATCGGATCGCCTGCGATATCCTTGCCCAGAATGATCGGCAGCGCGCCTTTCGCATCGACGAATGCCTCGCACCCGGCCAGTTCTTTCAGAACAACCATTTGGCGGTCCGCATTGGGCAATTCGATACCGATCACGGTCTTGCCGGGGATCGGCGATACGCGCGCGCTGATTGCCGACATATTGCGCGCGATATCTTCCGCCAGGCCGACCACGCGCGCGGATTTGATGCCGGGCGCAGGTTCCAGTTCGTACATGGTCACGACCGGTCCGGTGCGAACGGCGGTAATTTCGCCTTTCACATTGAAATCGTCGAGCACGGTTTCGAGCAGGCGGGCATTGCGTTCCAGCGCCAGCTTGTCGAGCTTCGGCGCATTGTTGAGCGGCGGATCTTCCAGCAGGTCCAGACTGGGAAGTTCGTGGGCGGCGAACATATCGCGTTGCTTGGCCTTGGCCAGCGGCGCTTTTCGGGCTGGCTGGTTGGGATCGGTGATGGTCGGCACCCGGCGTGGGGGTGTGTCCACGATCGCGTCGTCCATTCCCGGATCAACGATGGCGCGCGGTTTTGCCTTTCGCGGCAGCGATGCAGGCGTTTCCGCATCGGGGGAAGCCCGGTCGCGCTGCATCGTATTGCCCAGGAACGTATTGCCGAGGAACGTATCGCGCAGGAATGTGGGTAAGGTCAGCAATTGCACCCAGTCGATGGCGAACACGCGCGTCAGCAGAAACACGCCGCCTGCAAGGCTGGTCAGGGCCATCCCCAGAATGATCCAACCACCGGCCGCATCGGGAAACCGCCCGGCGACCGCCGCAATCGCATCGGAACCCAGCAACCCGGTCAATCCGCCCATGGATGCAGGCAGCGTACCACCGGGCCCGTCGAAGGTGATGGACAGGACCGTGGACAGCAGCGCGACCGCGAGTAGCAGCATCCCGGCGGGAACCCACCAGCGTGTTTCGGTGTCGACATCCTCTTCTTCCACATCGCGCCACAATTTGCGGGCGCCCACGTAAAGGAGCGGGAGCAGCAGGGTACCGGGCAGCCCGAATGCAAACAGCACCCGTTCCGCGGCCCATGCGCCCGCGCCGCCCATCCAGTTGGCGATCGCCGTGTCGGCCGCCGCAGTGGACGGGCTGGGGTCGGTCTGCGTGTAACTGGCCAGCGCCAGACCGAGAAAGAGCATTGTGCACAGCAGGATCGCCGCACCGGCCATCTGCGCGGCGCGGCGGAAAGACCGCCGGAACGCGGCGCGCCAGTCGGTCTTGTTCCTGCTTGCGACCGCGCGGGTGGCCATCGATTATCCCTTTTGCTGCGTGAACCGGCACCATGGCCTGTGCGGGACTCGCGCGTCAACAATCCTCTTTGCGAAAGGGGATACGGTTAAGACAGCCCGTCTATCGCACCCCAGCGCGGCCATTGCAGGTCTGCTGCGCGTTTCGGGTTCATGCCGCCCAGCGCGATAATGGGCGCGGTGGCCCCGGCTGCCAGCCGGTGAAACCTGGCCGCACCCAGCACTGTACCGCCGCGATGCGACCGGGTGCGGAACACCGGCGATACGAAAATTCCGTGTGCCCCGGCCCGGTCGGCAGCGGCGATTTCGTGCCTGTCATGGGCGGTGACGAGTTTGAGCAAGGCACCGTCACACGGCATTCGCCCCACCGGCCCATATACGCCCGCCGCGCCCCATGCCGCAGCCCGTTCGGCGTCGTCCGACAGGATGACGCAGTGATTGTTGCTGCGCGCCAGTTTGGCCAAATGCGCAAAACGCGCTTCTCGCTGGGATGGCGGGAGGTGATAATGACGATATACGAAACCCGACCCCGGGGGCAGAGCGGCCAATGCGCGTTCCAGCTGCGTGTCGTTGCGCGCATCGCTCAACAGCCACAGCAAGGGCAGCGGGGTATGGTCATGGCCCATGCCGCCGCTATAGCGCGAAGATATGACCGATACACTCTCCCCGCTCGCCGAAATCCGCCGCAAAATTGCAAAGGTCGCCGGAATTGCCCGGCGGGACGAGGCGGACATTACCCTAATCGCAGTCAGCAAGACGCACCCGGCCGAACGCATCATACCCCTGCTCGACGAAGGGCAGCGGGTGTTCGGGGAAAACCGGGTTCAGGAAGCGCAGGAAAAATGGCCCGATCTGCGCGCCCGCTATGAGGGGGTGGAATTGCATCTGATCGGGCAGTTGCAATCGAACAAGGCCGACGATGCCGTGGCGCTGTTCGACTGTATCCATTCCCTGGACCGGACAAGTCTGCGCAAGGCGCTGGCAAAGGCGATGGACAAAAGCGGGCGCCGGGTGCCCTGCTTCGTTCAGGTCAATATCGGTGGGGAGGATCAGAAGGGTGGCGTGCCGATCGGCGAGGTCGATGCGTTTGTGAAACAAGCCCGTGCGGCGGACATTCCGGTTGCCGGGCTGATGTGTCTGCCGCCTGCCGGTATCGAACCGGCACCGTTTTTCGCCATGCTGGACAAGCTGGCGCAGGCGAACGGACTGGACAAACTGAGTATGGGCATGAGCAGCGATTACGAAACGGCGTGTCTGCTGGGCGCAACGCATATCCGCGTCGGCACCGCGTTGTTCGGAAGCCGGCCAGTTATCTAGGGCGATGCCCATAAAAAAGGGGGCGCCGCAATGGACGCCCCCTTCGTTACGCATATTCGCGGTCCAGATCAGAATTCGAACGTGGCTTCCGCGCCGATCGTCCGGCCCTTGCTCAAGGGCGAAAGGGTTCCGCCAGCCGGACGCGGATCGAACGGACGATTTACGCCGTTGGACAGTGGCCCGCCGAACGGAATTTGGGTATCGCCGCCGGCCTGCACTTCATCGAACAGGTTCTTGCCGTAGACCGAAAGGGCCAGCCCTTCGACCGGTGTGTTCCAGGTGACGTTCGCATCCAGGCTGGTAATATCCTGAATGTATCCGAAATTGTTGTCGGTATAGGCAAATTCATCGCGATATTGCAGGTTCACCCGGCTGACGATGGAACTGTTGCCCAGATCCAGATCGTGGATCGCACCGACGCCCCAGGTCACCGGCGGTACGCGCGGCAGGCTAAGGGCCTCGTCACGTTCATTGACTATGCCATCACCCGAAATATCGAAGCGCACTTCATCATATTCGGCATCGATGATGCCGACATTGGCCGTGAATAACAGGCTGTTGGTGACCCGCATCCGTGCCTCTGCCTCGAACCCCAGAATGGTCGCATCCGCCGTGTTCAGAATGAACTGCGAAACGCCTGCGGTGGGGGACGATTGGTTGACTTCCCGTTGCATGTCCGAGATTTTCGTGATGTAAGCCGCCGTGTTCAGCGTGAATGCGCGATCATCCGTCTGGAACTTGCCGCCCACTTCGTAATTGTCGACTTTCTCCTGATCGAAGCTGAAATTGCCGCCGGTGGCCGGAACCACGACATTTTCGAAAACGGATGCGTTGGTGATACGGAAATTGTAGCCACCGGAACGATAGCCGCGCGTCCAGCTGGTATAGATCTGGCTGTTGTCGAATTCATATTGCAGGCCCAGTTTCGGTGACCAGTTGGACCAGCTGTTCGAATCCGAAAATCCGTTATTCTCGGTCGGGATGAACGGGTTCGTGCCCGTTGTCGGGCAAGTTCCGCCAACCACCGAGCATTCCGGACGCGGACGGACATAGGTAACATCCGCATCCTTTTCTTCCCGGCTCCACCGGATACCGGCAATGATGCTCAACGCATCCGTCAGATTGAACTGCCCCGATGCGAAAGCGCCGATCACTTCATGATCCTGACGTCCGCCGCCGTAGAATGTGAGCGGGCTCAGGGGTGGCAGGTCGCGTGTTTCGGTGTAGGCGATGGATTGATCGAAATAGAAACCGCCGACGGTCAGTTCCAGACCGTCGAAACTCATCGCATAACGCAATTCGTTCGAAATCTGGTCCTGTTCGGTTTCCGTGCTGGAATGGAACAGGAAGGCCGGCAGCGAATCGATATCGCCCAGCGTTTGCGCCGAATAGTCACGGTAGCCGAAGATATTGGTCAGCGTACCCGGGCCGATATCCAGTTCTGCCTTCAGGCTGCCGGTCCAGATTTCGTTGGCGTAGAAGCCTTCTTCGTCGATCGAAAAATCGAAACTGTCGCGTGCGAACCGACCACGGTTCTGGCCCGATGGTCCATCGCCGTCGCTTTCGAAATAGTCGAGCTTGCCGGTCAGCGTAAGATCGCCGAAGCGCCCTTCCAATGCGCCGCGGAAAATCTTGGTTTCCGCCGCGCCGTGATTGGTGCCGTTGAACAGATTGGTGAAGTACCCTTCATCCTTGTTGTAATAGGCGCCCAGTTTGAACAATAGCGTGTCTTCGATGATCGGACCGGATATGACGCCGCTGGCGGTGTAATTGGCACCGCCGCGCCCGCCATCGACAAACGGCCCGTCAACTGCTGCGCGGAACTTGCCCTGGAAATCTTCGGTCGGATTGCCGGTGTTCAGCAATACCGCGCCGCCGGTTACGTTCCGGCCGAACAATACCCCCTGCGGTCCGCGCAGGATTTCCACGCTGTCGAGATCGAACAGATCGAACACCACGCCGCCATTGAAGCCGAGATACACGCCATCGACGAATACGCCGACGGTCGGATCGATCGAGGGAATGGAACTGTTGATGCCCAGACCGCGAATGGAGAAATTGGCTGTGCCGCGGCTGGTGCCGACCTGGTCCAGCGATACGTTGGGGGCGGAATAGGTCAGGCTTTGCACATCGCGCACCTTGAGCGCGTCCAGACTGGCGGCGTTGAAAGCAGTGACGGCAATCGGCACATCCTGCACATTTTCCGCATCGCGCGTCTTGGTTCCGGTGACGACGATCATGTCGAAGGAATCAAGAGCGTTGCCACGTTCGGCGGGCTGATCCTGTTCGCTGTCGGTCGCGGCATCTTGCGCCAAAACGATCTGCGGTGCGAATGCGATGCCTGCGCCCATCAGCGCCAGCGCCCGCAGGGATGCGGTAGTTTTCATAAATTTTCTCCCGTTTCAAAATGCTATGTATTTTTCCGCTTCCTCTACGCAAATGCGCAGACGATGCAATGCCGTTTTCTACGAAGCACGCTCCAGTTCGGCCTGGCGCCGATCGCTTGCGGCGTCCAGCAATTCGGTTTCCAAGGCGGCAAGCCGGTCGTCGCGGGTCACTTTTGCGCCCATCACATCGGTAACGTAGAATATGTCCGCCGCGCGTTCCCCATAGGCGGTAATATGTGCCGAATGGACGATCAGCTGCCCTTCGAACAATGTGCGCGCCAGCCGGTTCAGCAATGCGGGCCGGTCCCGCGCGTGAACTTCCACCACCGTAAACCGGTTGGATGCCGAATTGTCGAACAGCACGCGGGGGCGAACCGGGAACGCTTTCGACCGGCTGATCGGCAGGGGGCGCTGCGCCAGCTTCGGCGTCAATTCGATACGATTGGCCAGAGCATCCCCGATCGCCTGTTTGATCCGGCTTATCTGGCGTTCTTCATGAAATGGCGATCCATGCGGATCCTGAACCAGAAAATTGTCCACCCCCCATCCGGTCCGGGTGGTGTGAATACGCGCATCGATGATGTTCGCGCCGGCCAGATGGATACCCCCGGCGATGCGATAGAACACTCCAGGATGGTCGGCGGCGATCACGCTGACCAGTGTCGCGCCGCGATCTTCGATATACTCGCAGTGGATGGACAGTTTTTCCTCCAGCCCCCGCGCCACCGAATATTGCACCAGATTGCGGGCGATGATGTCGTCCGGTTCCGCGATCCAGTATGAATCGGGAAAAATATCGTCATATTCGCGCACCATCCGCGCGCGCCCGGCCAGATGCTCGGCAACGGATCGCTTCTTGTCCGCAATGCGTTCTTCGCGTCCGTGCCGCGCATGGCCCAGCCGCAACCGTTCCTGCGCATTGTCGTAAAGTTCGCCGAGCAGCTGCCCTTTCCAGCTGTTCCAGGTGCCCGGCCCGACGGCGCGAATATCGACCGATGTCAGGATCGCCAGATTGCGCAGCCGTTCCAGGCTTTGTACCTTGATCACGAAATCCTCGATCGTTTTGGGGTCGGTCAGGTCGCGCTTGAAGGCTGTGGCGCTCATCAACAGATGCTGTTCGACCAGCCAGGCGACCAGCGCGGTTTCGCTGTCATCCAGACCGAACCGGGGGCATAGTTTGCGGGCAACTTCGCTGCCCAGTTGCGAATGATCGCCGCCGCGACCCTTGGCGATATCGTGTAGCAGTACCGCGACATAAAGCGCGCGGCGCGAAATGATGCGATGAACGAGTTTGCTGGACCGAGGGTGGTCGTGCTGCAATTCACCCTTTTCGATCTGATTGAGCAGGCCGATCGCGCGGATCGTATGTTCATCCACCGTATAATGGTGATACATATCGAACTGCATCTGCGCATTGACCTTACCGAAATCGGGCACGAACCGGCCGAACACGTTGGCTTCGTTCATCCAGCGCAGCACGCTTTCCGGGTCGTTGCGTCCGCACAACACATCCAGAAACAGCGCATTGGCACGCCGGTTCTTGCGAACAGCGCCGTCGATCAGGCCGGAATCGCGATCGGCCTGCCGCATGGTGTCGGGGTGGATATCCAGCCCTTCTTCTTCTGCGATCTGGAATATTTCGATCAGGCGGACCGGATCCTTGCGGAACCAATCGTTGGTGGGCGCAGCGATCTTGCCGCCGAATACGCGATATCCCCTTACGGTTCGGGACCGCGCCGTCCAACCCGCGAAAAAGCCGGAGCTGACGCGTTTCTGCGCAAATTTTTCGTCCAGATGCGCCAGGAAAACGCCCGTCAGGCTGCCGACCCGTTTGGCCTGAAGGAAATAGAACTGCATGAAGCGTTCGACACTGCTTTTGCCGGTGCGGTCCGCGAAATTCATGCGCGCGGCGACTTCGCGCTGAAGATCGAACGTCAGGCGGTCCTCGGCGCGGCCGGTGATAATGTGGAGATGGCAGCGGACGGCCAGCATGAACCCTTCGGCGCGGCGGAACGACCGGTATTCCTGCCGGGTGAACAGACCGACATCGACCAGTTCGGACGCGCTGCGGACCTGATGGATATATTTGCCGATCCAGTACAATGCGTGCAGGTCGCGCAGGCCGCCCTTGCCATCCTTCACGTTGGGTTCGACGACGTAGCGACTGTCCCCCATCCGCTGGTGCCGGACATTTCGTTCGGCCAGTTTGTCCGCCACGAATTCGCGTGCGCTACCATGCACGACATCGCGCTGGAAACGGGTGCGGACGGCATCGTACAGATTCTCGTCACCCCATACGAAGCGGGATTCGAGCAGAGCGGTACGGATGGTGAGATCGTCTTTCGCCATGCGCACCATTTCGTCGGGGGTGCGACTGGACTGTCCGACCTTGAGACCGAGATCCCAGAGGAAGTACAGCATCGCTTCGATCACCTGCTCGCACCAGCGATTGCCGGTGACGGGGGTGATAAAGGCGATGTCCACATCCGATTGCGGCGCCATTTCCGCGCGCCCGTAGCCACCCACCGCCATGATGCCCAGGCGTTCGTCCGCAAGGGCACCGTCCGTTGCGGTGTGGGGGGCCGTTTGCGGCACGGGGTGCACATTGGCCGTTACGTGATCGTGCAGCAGGCGCACGATCTGGTCGATCAGAAATGCCTGTGCCGCCGACGCCTCGTGACCGGAAGACGGTCTGGAAGCGAGCCGTTTCGCAACCTCGTCTCGCCCGCGATCCAGTGCCTCGCGCAAAAGGGCGATGATGGCGCTGCGCACATTGCCGCCGCTGGCGGCGCGGGTATTGGTATCGCCCGCCGCGACCAGATCGGCAATCGCCCCGTCGAGCGACCGGCGATCGATGATCGATCGTTGCCGCGGTATCTTGATCTGGTTCACATCCGGCGCTTTGCGGTTGGCGATACGCTATCCAATATAGGCCGCCTTGACCGCGCGTTTGTCGATTTTCTGGGTGCCCAGGCGCGGCAGCGGGGCGGTCGATAGATAGATATGTTCGGCATGGGGCACTTTGAACGGGGCCAGCTTACCCCCCATGAAGACCCGCAATTCATCGGGCGTCATGTCCCGGCCCGGCTTCATGTAATAAACCGCCGCGGGTATCTCGCCGAAGCGGTCGTCCGGCAGACCGAATACGGAACATTCCGCCACGTCTTCATGGGCGTAGATGCCTTCTTCCACTTCGATGCAGGAAATGTTTTCTCCGCCGCGAATGATGATGTCTTTTTTGCGATCGACGATGAACAGATAATCGTCTTCGTCCAGATATCCCAGATCGCCGGTTCTAAAAAAGCCATCCTGCGTAAACGATGCCGCAGTCGCTTCGTCGTTTTTCCAGTAGCCCTTGAAATTGGCGACAGTGCGGAAACACACTTCGCCCACGGCGCCCTGTTCCAGATGATTGCCATTATCGTCGATGATGGCGATCTGCACGATCGGCCGGCTGGCCTTGCCGGTGCTGCCCGGCTTGGCGAGATAGTTTTCGTTGAAATTGCCGCAGCCCACGCCATTGGTTTCGGTAAGGCCGTAACCCAGCAACGGAAAACCTTCAGGGAAGGCATCCTTGATCTTGGTGACATGATCGACCGGGCGCGGCGCACCGCCGGCAGCGAAGCTCTTGCAGGCAGAAAGATCGAAATTCGCGCATTCTGGGTGGGTAGCGATTTCATAACTCATGAGCGGGACGCCCACGAAATAGCTGACTTTTTCCTGTTCCATGAGGCGCAGCGCCTCGCGTGCATCCCATTTCGGCATCAGAACCAGTTTGCGCGCAATGCCGTAACTTTGCAGGAACAGCGGCACTTCGCCGGTAACATGGAACAGCGGCACGGCAATGAGGGCGCAGGGCTGTGCGCTCGTGTCCTGCCCCTGGCTGTCCAGCAGCACCTTGGCCATCGCGCTCTGTGCAATATAGCTGAATGCCCCGCTTACTACGCCGCGATGGTCGGACCATGCTCCTTTGGATTGGCCGGTGGACCCCGATGTATACAGGATCGTGGCCAGATCGTCCGGCCCAAGTTCGCCCAGCATGGTCATCGCGGTGTCGCCATCTGCCCAGATCGATGCGAGCCCTTCCAAAGGCGGCCCATCATGCCCGATCGTCACGATTTTAGCGGGATGGTCCGTGCCTTCCAGCCGCGTTGCCCGGTCATCATCCGCCAGCACGATCGTGCATTCGGCCAGCCGTATGCCGTACGCCAGTTCGTCGCCCGTCCAGAAACCATTGAGCAAGGTCGCGCAGCCGCCAGCCATGATCGTGCCCATATAGGCAATGATCCAGTTGGCGGAATTGCGCGCGGCGATACCGATACGGTCGCCTTTTTTCACGCCATGATGCTGCGCCAGACCGGCCGCGACATGGCTTGCCGCCTGCCAGCATTCGCCGAACGTCATGCGCAGATCGCCATCGACCAGAAAAGTCTTGTCGCCATGTTCCTTGCAGAAATGCGCGAAATAATGCGCCAGGCTGGGCGGTGCGTTCTTGAAGGCGGGGAGCGCGATGCCGTCACGTTCGTAATCCACCGTCTCGAACGGCTGGCCAGGCGCGACCAGCGCATCCATGATGGTGTTGAGTGCGGTGTCCAATTGAGTGGGCATCGGTGTTGAAACTCCTCTATGTTTCCTGATTTCTCGCGCTTGTTACGCGTATTGTATCGACGTGCACTCTTCCCCTGAAAGACTGCCTATGCCAAAAGCCGCGGCAAACCTGTCCGCACGACCTTTGCATATGTCATGGACTATCTAGGGGGTTAGATACTTGCTGTCACTACTCGCTGCCTCGGCAGCAATCGAAACCGCCGCCCCCGCAATCCAGTGGGCCGATCTGGGTCTGACCGAAGGGATCCAACTGGGGTTCTTCACCCTGCGCTGGTATTCGCTGGCCTATCTGGGCGGTATCCTGCTGGGATACTGGCATCTGTCCAGAATGATAAAAGCGCCCGGCGCACCCATGGCGCAGCGTCATGCGGACGATCTGTTTTTCTATTGCACGCTCGGCATCATCCTTGGCGGGCGGCTGGGCTATGCCCTGTTCTACAAGCCGGAACTGTTCGTGAGTTTCGGCGGCGATGGTTTCGTCAGCTGGGAATTGCTGCGATTGTGGGATGGCGGCATGAGCTTCCATGGCGGGGTAATCGGCGTGCTGGTGGCCATCGCCTGGGTCTGCCGGCAAAGCGATCTCAAATTCCTGCGCGTGGCCGATTACATCGCAGTCAACGTGCCGTTCGGAATGCTGCTGGGCCGCCTTGCCAATTTCGTGAACGGCGAATTATGGGGCCGGGAAACCGACGCGCCCTGGGGCATGATTTTCTGCGATATGCAGAAAACCGCGAATGCGTGCCTGACCAGCGGGACGGTGCGCCACCCCAGCCAATTATACGAAGCGGCGCTGGAAGGTGCGCTGTTGATCGCGGTGCTTTTGTATATGTTTTGGCGCACCCATGCGCGATACCGGCCCGGCCTGCTGGTCGGTGTGTTTACCGTGGGCGTGGCGGGAGGGCGTTTCATCGTAGAATTTTTCCGTGAGCCCGATGCGCATCTCAGTGAATTTGCGGCAAGTACCGGACTGTCCATGGGGCAATGGCTCACGATACCCCTGATTGCGATCGGCGTGATCGTGGCCGTGCGGGCGTTGCGCGCGCCGCCATTGGCCAGCGGAGCCGCCCGAACCGCCACTGCGTGATGGATGGGCATGGCGATGATCCGGGCGCAGTGTTCCGGCGGCTGATCCGCAGCACCGGCCCGATTTCGCTGGCGCATTTCATGGCGGAAAGCAACGCGCGCTATTATGCGTCGCGCGATCCGTTGGGGGCAGACGGTGATTTCGTTACCGCCCCCGAAATCAGCCAGATGTTCGGGGAACTTATTGGGCTGTGGCTGGCCGATATCTGGCAGCGGGCCGGACGGCCGGATCCGGTATATTACGTCGAACTGGGGCCGGGGCGCGGGACATTGGCGAAGGATGTGCTGCGCGCCGCGGCGCAGCACGGGTTGGAACCGCGCGTCCATCTGGTCGAAACATCGCCGGTGCTGAAGGATATGCAGCTTGCCGCGGTGCCAGGCGCGATCTGGCATGACGATCTGGCCGGCGTGCCGCAGGATGCGCCGATCCTGCTGGTTGCGAACGAATTTCTCGATGCGTTGCCGATCCGGCAATTGGTGCGCGGGCCGGATGGCTGGCGGGAACGGATGGTCGGCCTCAATGGCGATGATTTCGTTTTCGTCATCGGCGGCCAGAATATGGACGCGGCCGTTCCACCCGAATTGCGCGATGCGGCGGCGGACACGATTCTGGAAACCTGCCCTGCGGCGGCAGCGATATTATACGAGATTGCGGGGCGGCTGGCGAAGCAGGGCGGGGCGGCCTTGTTGGTGGATTACGGCTATACGCCGGCTCTGCGATCCGGATCGACATTCCAGGCGGTGCGCGCCCATGAAAAGATACCGCCGCTGGCCAGTCCGGGGACAGCCGATCTCACCGCACATGTCGATTTCGAAACGCTGGCCCGCATCGCCCGGTCGCGCGATGCGCGGCATTCGGGTACGGTGACGCAGGGCGATTTCCTCCGCGCTCTCGGCATCGAAATGCGGGCTGCGGCCCTGGCTGCGGAAACGCCAGACCGGGCGGCGGACATCCGCACCGCTATGGAGCGGTTGATCGGTCCCTGCGAAATGGGCGATCTGTTCAAGGTCATGGGCCTGAGCGCGCCCGACTGGCCGGATGGCGCGGGTTTCAGCGGGCGTTGATCCGTTCGGCAAGCATGGCTGCGGCGTCGCGCGGGGTTTTTTTGTCGTCCAGCCGGTCCACCGCCAGATTGGCCTCCCGCATTATCTCGACATCGATGGCACCGATCAGCGGGCGCAACACCGCGCGCAGCTTCGCATCACCGGCCACTTCGGGGGACAGCATCAGCAACGCATCGTAGGATGGGAACGCGCCCTTCGTATCCTCCAGCACCACCAGACGGTCCGCCGCAATTCGCCCATCGGACGTATAGGCGGAAATCACATCCGCCTCACCGCCGGTCAGCGCATCATACATGAAACTGGCCGTGAAATTGCGTTGCCGTGCGAATTGCAGGCCATAGGCATCGCGCACCGCAATCCATTCCGGCCGTTCGAAAAACTCGACATCGCCGCCGATGGTCAGCCCGGCCGACTGGTTTGCCAGATCGGCAAGCGTAACGATGCCCAGCGCCTGCGCCCGATCCTGCCGCATGGCGAGGGCATAGGCATTTTCGAACCCCAGCCGCCCCAGCACCAGCGTGCCGGTGGTTTCGCGTTCCCATTCGGTAATGATGCGCAGCATCGCGTCGCGCCCCGGATTGTCGCTGCGCTGCAACTGGTTGGTCCAAAGGGTGCCGGTGTAATCGAACGCAATGTCGATGGCGCCGGTGGTCAGTGCGTCATGCACCACCGCCGATCCCAACCCGTTGCGATAGACCACCTCGTAGCCGGCATCTTCCAGCCGCTGCCCGACCAGCCGCGCAAGAATATATTGTTCGGAAAATGTCTTGGCCCCGATCACGATAGCGTCGTCATCATTTTTGGCCCGCAGGGTCCATGCCGACGCGGCGATACCCAAAGCGGCCAATGCTATTCCGCCTAAAACCAGCCCGCGCCGACGGTTGGCGAAGCCGCGCTCCATCACGCTAAGCAGCGTATCGACCACGATGGCAAGGGCAGCGCTGGCAAGGCACCCCGCAAGCACCAACGCCCAGTTCTGGGTCTGCAATCCGGCAAAGATCGGATCACCCAGGCCGGGCTGTCCGATGGTGGTGGACAGGGTCGCTGCCCCGATGGTCCATACGGACGCGGTACGGATGCCCGCCATGATATAGGGTGCGGCCAGCGGCGCTTCCACCAATCGCAATTTCTGCATCGCGGTCATGCCCACACCGTCCGCCGCCTCCAGCACGCCGGGGGCCAGATGTTCGCGCGCGGTCACGGCATTGCGCAGGATAGGCAACACGGCATAAAGGCCGAGCGCGAGCAGAGCCGGCAGGAACCCCAGCGTCGGCAATCCTTCGCCGAACACCGCCCGCAAACTCAGCAGGATCGGGAAAAACAAAGCGAGCAGGGCCAGCGCCGGGATCGTCTGCACCAGGCTGGCAACAACCAGCGTCACCCGCGCGATTTTCCGCGACCGTCCTGCCCAGAGAGCCAATGGCAATGCGATAGCGATGCCCAGCATTATCGCGGCGGCGGACAACAGAACATGCGCGGCCAGTTTGTCGCCGAGACCGAACAGGGCATCCAAGATCGCGCTCACACCGCGCCCCCCGGGGTCATTCCGGCCAACGCCCGGGCCTGTCCGCGCGGCACGGCAACCAGTTCCTGCGCCACATCGCCGCCGCCGCCCGCCAGCAACTGGGCCGGCGTGCAATCCGCCACGATCCTGCCCCGGTCCATCACCAGCACCCGGTCCGCCATCAGCAACGCTTCTGCCATGTCGTGGGTAACCATCACGGTGGTCAGGCCCAGTTCGCACTGAAGCGCGCGGACCCGTTTGGCCAGCGCGCTGCGGGTTACCGGATCGAGCGCGCCGAAGGGTTCGTCCATCAGCAATGCGCGGGGATTGCCCGCCAGCGCGCGGGCTACGCCGATCCGCTGGCGTTGCCCGCCCGACAGTTCATTCGGCATCCGTTCGATGAACGATGCATCCATTTCCACCCCTTCCAGCAGTTGGGCGATGCGGCTGCGGGATATGGGTTCACCGGCGATCCGGGGGCCGATACCGATATTGTGCGCCACCGACATATGCGGGAACAGGCCGATATCCTGAAAGACATAACCGATGCTGCGCCGCAGGGTGGACGGGTCTATCGATCGCACATCCACGCCGCCGAAACAAACCGAACCGCCGGTCGGTTCGATCAGGCGGTTGACCGTTTTGAGCAAAGTCGATTTGCCCGATCCCGACGCACCCACCAGCGCCGTGAACGCGCCCGCTGCAATATCCAGCGATACGCCGTCCACCGCCACGATTTCGCCGAAATTTTTGGCGGTGTCGCGGAATGATATTGCAGGCGGGGACAGGGTCAAGAAATGCCGATCATTTCAGGTACATGACAGGCCGGTGGCAGCCGGTCAAAATGCTACAGCGATGCGAGGGGCAGGGTCAGTGTCGCCGCCATGCCTTCCGGCGGGAAATTACGGATCAGGGTGCCGGACAGTTGCGCGGTTACCGATTTGTCGACCAATCGGGTGCCGAACCCCATTCCCCGGTCCTCCTTGGGTGGCGGCCCGCCCAGTTCCTTCCATTCCAGCACGACATGATCGCTTTCGATCCGGGTTACGATGTCCACTTTGCCTTCGGGCACGCAAAAGGCGCCGTATTTGGCACAATTGGTCGCCAGTTCATGAAACAGCAGCGCCAGCGGGGTCGCGGATCGGGCGCTTACGGCCGCATCTTCACCGGCAATATTCATGCGCGTGCCCGAACGGTCGCCATAGGGGGCCAGCAACTTATCGAGCAGGCCGTGGAGTGTTTCGCTCGCATCGGCGCGTTCCTGCGTCACGTAAGTATGCGCGCGGCTCAATGAAAACAGCGTCTCCGAAATATCCTTGGCAAACGGTTTCGATCCCGGATGGTCGCGGCTTTTCAGCGTGATCAAACCGCCGATGACGGCAAAAATATTCTTGATCCGGTGCGACAGTTCACGCGCGAGCAATTCGCGTTCTTCGGATTCGCGGTACGTGTCCTCGATATCGGTCATGGTCCCGAACCAGGGCTGTGGCCCAGCCCCGCCATCGACCCCGCCCCCACCATCGCCCGCCGACCGGTCCGGCACGGGAAGGACGCGCAACAGGTGCCAGCGCCATTCCCCGTTCTTCATCAACAGGCGAAAACGGCTTTCGAATTCCGCGGACTGTGCGAAGGCATCGTGCCAGGCCGCCAAAATATCATCCCTGTCATCGGGGTGTATCAAAAGCCGCCAGCTTTCCATGGCTTTGGGTCGTTCGCCGCTCACCGTTTCGAAAAACCGGCGGTTGAGATAGTTGAAATCGCCATCGCCGCGCATGGCGAAAGCGATGTCGGGCAAACTATCGATAAGGACGCGCAGACCCTGTTCGTTTTGCGCCAGTTCGTCCATCTGTTCCAGCGATTCGCGGCGATGGCGCAGGCGGCGCATGACCGATGCGGCCAGCACCTGCAATCCTTCGCGCTGCGTGTGCGTCAATCCACCGGGCCGCGGTTTTTCGTCGATCACGCATAGTGAACCCAGCGGTGCGCCCTCGTGCGAAATCAGCGGGGCACCGGCATAGAAGCGGATATGGGGGTGCCCGGTCACCAATGGGTTGGTGTCGAACCGCGCATCGTCGCGCGCATCGGGCACGACCATCGGTTCGGCTTCCAGCATGGCATGGGCACAGAACGATGTAGGCCGCGGCGTTTCGCGTTCGTCCAGCCCGACCCGGGTCAGGAACCGCTGCCGTTCCGCTTCCACCAGGCTTACCATCGCAACCGGCGCATCGCACAATAACGCCGCAAACCGGGTAATCTGCGCCAGTTCGGCATCGTCTTCAAGCGCATCCAGCCCATAGGCCGCCAGAACGAAAGCGCGCGCCTCCTCTCCGCAAAAAGACGGTTCGGGCGGTTTGCCGCGCGGCCAGGGGTTGAGTCGATCAGATATCCATTGCGATTTTTGCAAGCCATAAGCGAATAAGCGGGGGACTTCAACGGGTTTTGCCGGGTGACGGATTGCGCCGTAAATTCCTGCAGTCATGGTTTGCGGCCCTGTGGGGCTTCGTCTAAGCCGCGTGATATTGCCACGGAGTTCCAATGATGCGCGCTACCCCCGATTTCGACTTTCAGCTTGGCGAAGCCGCCGAAATGATCCGTTCCAGCGTATCGCGCTTTGCCGACGAACAGATCGCGCCCTTGGCTGCGAAGGCGGATGCGCAGGACTGGTTCCCGCGCGAATTGTGGGAACCGATGGGCGCATTGGGGCTGCATGGAATAACCGTGGAGGACGCGGATGGCGGTCTTGGCCTCGGCTATCTGGAACATGTGATCGCAGTGGAGGAAGTCAGCCGCGCCAGCGCCAGCGTGGGACTGTCCTATGGCGCGCATTCCAATCTGTGCGTCAACCAGATCGCCCGCCATGCCAATCCGGACCAGAAGGCGAAATATCTGCCGAAACTGATTTCGGGCGCCCATGTCGGCAGCCTGGCGATGAGCGAGGCGAATGCCGGATCGGATGTCGTGTCCATGACGCTGAAAGCCGACAAGGTCGATGGCGGATACCGGCTGAACGGGACCAAGTTCTGGATCACCAATGCCCCCGATGCCGATGTGCTGGTGGTTTACGCCAAGACGGGGGAAGGCAGCCGCGGCATCACCACGTTCCTGATCGAAAAAGGCTTCGACGGATTTTCCATCGGCCAAAAAATCGACAAGATGGGTATGCGCGGCAGCCCGACCAGCGAATTGGTGTTCAGCGACTGTTTCGTGCCGGAGGCAAACGTCATGGGCCCGGAAAATGGCGGCGTCGGCGTTTTGATGAGCGGGCTGGACTACGAACGGGTCGTCCTCAGCGGCATCCAACTGGGGATCATGCAGGCGTGTCTGGACACCGTCATCCCCTATGTGCGCGAACGCAAACAGTTCGGCGCGCCCATCGGCAGCTTCCAGCTGATCCAGGCGAAGGTGGCGGATATGTATGTCGCGCTGCAATCGGCGCGGGCCTACACCTATGCGGTGGCCAAGGCGTGCGATGCAGGGCAGACCACGCGGTTCGATGCGGCGGGCGTTATCCTGTTGAGCAGCGAAAATGCCTTTCGCGTGGCGGGTGAAAGCGTGCAGGCGCTGGGCGGTGCAGGCTATACCAAAGACTGGCCGGTGGAACGGTATCTGCGCGATGCCAAGTTGCTGGATATCGGCGCGGGCACGAACGAGATCCGGCGGATGCTGATCGGGCGCGAACTGATCGGAACGGTTGCATGAGCGAGTCGGTCCTGAGCGCGCTGGAATATTTCGGAGCGGGCGCGTCGCTGCTGGCGGCGCTGATCGTCAGCCTTAACCTCGGCACGCGCGTAACCGGATGGGCGTTCGTATTATTCGTCGCGTCGTCGGTGGCGCTGATTGGCTGGGGTTTCCTGAGCGGGGACAGCGAGGCGATTGCCTGGCAGAATATCGGATTGCTGCTGATCAATATTGTCGGTGTCTATCGATATCTGCTTGCCGGCGAGAAGCCTGATCCCGATGGCGATACGGCATGAGCGGCGCCGTTCTCACTTCGGGTTTCGACCATGACAGCGATCAGGCACAATCGAATGGCTTGCACAATCGCGCGCTGGCCGACGAATTGCGAACCCATGTCGCCAAGGCTGCGCTGGGCGGCAGCGAAGGCTCCCGTAAACGCCATGTCGGCCGGGGCAAGCTGTTACCGCGCGAGCGGGTCGAACGCCTGCTCGATCCTGGTTCGCCCTTTCTGGAAATCGGGCAGCTTGCGGCGAACGACATGTACGGCGCGGACGACATCGCCGCAGCCGGAATGATCGCCGGGATCGGCCGCGTATCGGGCCGGCAGGTCATGATCGTGTGCAACGATGCCACGGTGAAGGGCGGGACATATTACCCGATGACGGTCAAGAAGCACCTGCGCGCGCAGGAAATCGCGCAGGACAATCGTTTGCCCTGCATCTATCTGGTCGATAGCGGCGGCGCGAATTTACCGCATCAGGCGGAGGTGTTTCCGGACCGGGATCATTTTGGCCGCATTTTCTTCAATCAGGCAAATATGTCGGCATTGGGCATTCCCCAGATCGCCTGTGTCATGGGCAGCTGCACGGCGGGCGGGGCCTATGTGCCCGCTATGTCCGACGAAACGGTGATCGTGCGCGAACAAGGCACGATTTTCCTTGCCGGGCCGCCTCTGGTGAAAGCTGCGACGGGCGAGGTGATAAGCGCCGAGGATCTGGGCGGGGGCGACCTGCACGCGAAAAAATCGGGCGTGGTCGATCATCTTGCGGAGAATGACGAACACGCGCTAACGATTGTGCGCGATATCGTGTCGCATCTGGGCGCGAATACCGCCGCGGCCAAAAACATCGCCCTGCAAGATCCGCGTCCGCCGAAATTCGATGCGGACGAACTATACGCGCTCATCCCCGACGATGTGCGCGCGCCATACGATGTGAAGGAAGTGATCACCCGGCTGGTGGATGGCAGCGAATTCCATGAATTCAAGGCGCTGTATGGCACGACGCTGGTCTGCGGTTTTGCGCATATATGGGGGATGCCGGTCGCGATCCTTGCCAATAACGGCGTCTTGTTTTCGGAATCCGCACAGAAAGGCGCGCATTTCATCGAACTGGCGCAGCAACGGCGCATACCCTTATTGTTCCTGCAGAACATTTCCGGCTTCATGGTCGGCGGGAAATATGAAGCGGAAGGGATCGCGAAACATGGCGCGAAACTCGTCACCGCCGTCGCCACCGCAACCGTTCCGAAAGTCACCGTAATAATCGGCGGCAGTTTTGGTGCGGGCAATTACGGGATGTGCGGCCGCGCCTATTCGCCGCGGTTTTTGTTCACCTGGCCCAATGCGCGGATTTCCGTGATGGGCGGCGAACAGGCAGCCAGCGTTCTGGCGACGGTCCACCGCGATGCAGACAGCTGGAGCGACGACGATGCAGAGGCTTTCAAGGCCCCGATCCGCCAGAAATACGAAGATGAAGGCAACCCCTATTACGCCACGGCCCGCCTGTGGGACGATGGGGTAATCGACCCCGCCCAGACCCGCGACGTGCTGGGCCTCGCCTTTTCCGCCACGCTGGAGGCGCCGATCCCGCAGCGGCCGAGCTTCGGCGTGTTCCGGATGTGACAACACCAACCCCTCGGCAACCTGTTTGGCAGCTGGTCGGGCAATTCGTGGGGCAATTCGTCGGGCCGGCGGAAAAACGCGGGGTGTGCGCCAAATGGCTCATAATTGCGATCGTGCTGCACAGTTGCGAGGAAATTCTTGCGCTGGGCCGAATGCCGCACACGTTGGCTGAGATGCGCATGAGGTTCGGGCTCGATATCGCCATGCCGCCGCTGGCGGTCGTGCAAACGGGGCTTGCCGGTTTCATGTTGGTTCCGGCGTTGATCCTGAGCCGGTCGATCCGGCTGCTGGCGACAACTGCATCGCCTCGGCCCATATTCGTGATATGCATGATCGCCGCGATGACCGGCGCCAACGCTCTGATGCCGCATCTGTTTTTCGCATTGGCAAGTCAGGGCTATGTGCCGGGACTGGTTACGGCGATCACATTGACCCTGCCGATCGCGGCGGTCACTTTGGGCATGGCATGGCGCGAAAACTGGATGTCGGGCGGCTTGCTTCTGCTTGCCATCGCGACCGGCATTGCGCTTCTGCCATTCGTGCTGGCAGGGTTCTGGGCGCTGGCGCAAATCGGTAGCAGTTGACCGCTTGCGCGAAAGCTTGCAGCGGTCCGCCGACTTTGTATCGCAGTCTTTCCGGTTATCGGCAGGCGGCAAAAGGGGAGAGACCATGACTGACATTGCGGCAGCACGGGCGGCGCGCGAACCTACTTTGCTGTCGCGTTTCGTGCGCTGGATCATCTTTCGCATCTGGCGTTTCAAAGGGTGGCGGATCGATGGGCCGATGCCGAAGGACATTCGCAAATTCGTGATTGCCGGCGCGCCGCATCAGTCCAACTGGGATTTCGTGTTTTTCATCGGTGCGACGGCGGAAGAAGGGGTGCGCCCCAGTTTCATGGGCAAGCACACGCTGTTCAAGGGTGTCATGCGCAATTTCATGCTGGATATGGGCGGCATTTCGATCGACCGGCGCAAACGTGCCAATGCGGTGGAACAGGTCGCGGACGAATTCGCCCGGCGGGACGAACTGGCGCTGGTAATCGCCGCGGAAGGCACGCGGGACAGCGATGGCAGCTGGCGTTCGGGCTTCTACCACATCGCGCAGGCTGCGAATGTGCCGGTGGTGCCATGCTGGGTCAGTCCCGAAACCCATGAAATCGGTTTTGGTGCGCCTATCTGGCCAAGCGGCGATTACGGCGCTGATCTTACAAAAATTGCCGCCTTCCTGCGATCGAAACGCCCCGATTACGCGCGTTACAAGGTTCTGGAAGCACAGGCGCAGGCGCTGATCGCAGAAGAGGGCACCGCACCTTAATCCCGCGTGGAATCGCGCATCCTGCCGAGCGGTGGCAATTGCATCATGTCGGTCTGCCGAAGATAAGCCTCCATTGCATCGAGATCGGTCGGACCGGTCGTGGCATTTGTGCCCGCTTCGAATATCGTGAAACCGTCGCCGCCCGCTGCCAGAAAGCTGTTCATGGTCACGCGGTACGTCGCAGCGCGATCGATCGCGTTTCCATCCAGCATGGCGGACACGACCCGCGATCCGGAAGGACGGTTCATGTCCCAGACCAATGCGAAACCCGCCGATGGCGAAAAGCTCTGCGCGAAACCCTGATCGTCGAATTGCTGTTCCAGCAATGCCAGCAATTGCGCGCCGGTGAAGCTTTTGGTGACGAGCGTATTGCCGAAAGGCTGGACGGTATAGATATCCCCATATGTCAATGTGCCGTCGGCTGCCGGTATCAGGCTGGTGCGAATGCCCGAATTGTTCATGAAGGCAATCTGCGCGCCCGCATCGCGCGTCGCGTAAAGCTGTGCATCCGCTATCATGTTGCCGAGTGCGGTTTCTTCCGTAGCGGGGCCGGGATCCTTTGCCGGCCCGGCAATCCTGCCGACCGGCCGGCGCGATGCTTCCGCCGAGGCCGCGACATAGCGTTCGACATAGGCCGCGACCAGCGGATCGGGCGCGAACTGGCGGAATGCAGTGTTCGGCGCAGCGGGGTTGCCATCGCGGTCCGTGCCGATGGACTGGATGACGATATTGTCGGCAGTGCGGCCAACAACCGCGTTTTGCAGCGGATCGATTTCCAGCGTTATGTCGGTCAGCATGGAATTGCCGTAGCCCGCGCTGGTGACCAGAAAATCGCGCGTAGGATCCACGGCGGAAAAATCGCAGACA
Source organism: uncultured Alphaproteobacteria bacterium (assembly GCA_963803585.1). GTDB lineage: Bacteria > Pseudomonadota > Alphaproteobacteria > Sphingomonadales > Sphingomonadaceae > Pontixanthobacter. The sequence goes on from CAWDNB010000002.1 coordinate 374,747, forward strand.
TAGGCACGGTGCGTGTGGCCGGAAATGACCAGATCGACGCGCGGATCGACCTGTTTCAATATGTCGATCAACGCGCCCGCCACCCCGCCGCAGCTTTTGTCGTTGTAGCCGACTTCAGTGGTCAGGCCCTGGTGAATGGACACGATGATGGCATCCGCGCCCTGCGCTTCAAGTTCGGGGATCAGCGCGTTGATCGCCGCCGCCTCGTCGGTGAAAACAAGCCCTTCGACGCCGCTGGGGGTCACCAGCGATGGCGTGTCCTTCAGCGTCAGGCCGATCACGCCCACCTTTACTTCGCCCGCGCCGCTGCCAAAACTGCGCAGCCCATAGGCAGGAAACAACGTGCTGCCATCGGGCATGATGACATTGGCCGCAAGAAATTGAAAATCCGCGCCGGGATAGGGATTTTCCACCACGCAGGGATCGCGCATCGTCAGCTTTTCGCACCCGCCATTCTGGATACGCAGCAATTCGCGCCAACCGCGGTCGAATTCATGATTGCCGACCGCGTTGTAATCAAGGCCGATCCGGTTCATCGCGCCGATAGCGGGTTCATCCAGAAAGATCGACGAAGCGAGTGGACTGCCGCCGATCAGGTCACCCGCCGCGATGACCAGCGAATGGTCGCCGCCACGGCGGTATTCCTTTACCGCACTGGCGACATAGGCAGCGCCTGCGGCATAGACTTGCTGCTCCGCCCCCGCATCGTCCACCAGCGTCAATGGTCTGCGGATCGGTTCGATATTGCCGTGAAAATCGTTGAGGCCGACGATTTTGACAGTAACCGGCCGCATGGGCGGGGTTTGCGGCACGGTAGCGCAGGCAGTGAGGAGCAATGGCGGTAAGCGAAGCGAGGAAGATACGGATCATCGCAATCGCCTTAATCGCGATTTGTGACAGGACAATGCCATTGATCGCACGCTTGCCAAAAAAACCCACCGGTTGTGCGGCGCCCCGTTTTGCTACGCCGGATTTGCTATTTCCCATTACGGTAGCGCCATTCGTCATCAGACTTGACGTAACACACGTAAACGAAGCCCGCGGTCATGGGGATTGCCGCAATCACAAACGTCAATTTCGACAGAAACAATCCAGCAACAATCATTGCCGCCATATATACTGTCAAAACCAGCCAGCCTTGCCAAGCAATGGGAAGGCCCACCCCATATCCGAAACGCTTGACGGCAAACCAGGGGTTATCACGCTGAACCGACATGCTCGAAATCCCAGTCAGGAGAAACATATGTAAACGCAGTCTGGCGCCGTCCACAACTGCGCCACACCCGGCACCAATCGTCAAAGCGCCTGCGCGGCTGCCCAGCCACTAGCCCAGGCCCATTGGAAATTATACCCGCCAAGCCAGCCGGTCACATCTACCGCTTCGCCGATTACAAACAGGCCGGGCACGGATTTCGCCTCCATCGTTCTCGACGACAATTCGCGCGTGTCGATGCCGCCCGCCGTGACTTCCGCCTTGGCGAAGCCTTCGGTTCCGTTAGGCTTGAACGCCCACTTGCCCAGTCGTGCCTCCGCTGCGTCCAGTGCCCGGTCGGATGCATTGCCGAGATCGCTTTCCACGCCCAGCTTTTCGGCCAGAATGGTCGCGAGCCGTTCAGGCAAATGATCCTTCAGCGCCGCCTTCAGCGTCAGGCGCGGGGTTGCGCGTTTGGTCCGGCGCAGCCAGCCCGGTTCCTGCCCGGGCACGAAATCCACGGTTACCGTGCCGCCATGTTTCCAGTATGACGAAATCTGCAGGATGGACGGGCCGGACAGTCCCTTGTGCGTAAACAGCGCGGCTTCGGCAAATTCGGTCTTGTCGTGACGCGCAATGATACTGGCCGATATTCCCGACAAATCGCGGAACAACAGATCGTCCCCGCCCAGCGTCAGCGGCACCAGCGCGGGGCGCGGTTCGACCACTTTGAGGCCGAATTGCCGGGCAAGGTCATAGGCAAAACCACTCGCGCCCATCTTGGGGATCGATGGCCCGCCGGTCGCGATAACCAGCGTCCGGGCGGTGTAGGTGATGGCGTTGGCGATAACGGTAAATGCGCCATCGCGGTGCGTGACTGCGGTCACATCCCGGTCGCACAGAACATCCACCTGCCCGCCATGCGTTCTTGCCGTATCGCATTCGTCAAGCAGCATGGCGACGATCTGTTTCGCGCTGCCATCGCAGAACAGCTGGCCAAGCGTTTTTTCATGCCATGCGATATCATGCGCTTCCACCAGGCGGATGAAATCATGCGCCGTGTAGCGGCTGAGTGCCGATTTTGCGAAATGCGGATTGCTGGACAGATATTGTTCCGGACCCGCGCCGATATTGGTAAAATTGCAGCGGCCCCCGCCGGAAATCAGGATTTTGCGGCCCGGTTTGCTCGCCCGTTCCAGCACCAGCACACGCTTTCCCCGCTGCCCGGCCTGCATGGCGCAGAACAGGCCCGCCGCGCCTGCGCCCAGAATGATGCTGTCATATGTCAAGCAGGCGATGTTTCGCTGCGATTCCGGTCGTCGGGCGTCTCATTGGGCGTCTCACTGGCGGGAACCGCCATCAGCGCCGCCACGCGCTGTTCCCGCATCACGTCCCATCCAGCCAGAAACAGCCCCGCGACCAGCGGCCCAACCACGATCCCCGACAGGCCCAGCAGCACGATCCCGCCCAGCGTCGTGATCAGGATCATCCAGTCGGGAATACCGGTATCGCGCCCGACCAGAATCGGACGCAGCACATTATCGGCAAAACCGATGATCAGCACACCCGATCCGATGACCGCCAGACCTTGCCAGATGTCACCTGTCGCCAGCAGATAGACGGCCACGGGCGCCCAGACGATGGCCGGGCCGAGGGCAGGCAGCAGGCTGAATATCGCCATCAGCAGCCCGAACAGCAGCGCGGACGGCACACCGACCACGGCAAAAGTGATTGCGCCCAACGCGCCCTGAACCAGGCCGACGACAAGTGATCCCTTGATCGTAGCGCGGACCACCTGCAGGAATTTGTCTGCCAGCCGCTGCGTGATGGCCACATCCATCGGCAGTGTCTGCACGATTGCCGCGCCGATCAGTTTCCCGTCCCGCAACAGGAAGAACGTGACATACAAACCCACCCCGAAAGCCAGCACGAAGCCGAGCGCGCTGCCCGTCAGCGCCAATGCGCTGCGCGCGATCAGCCCGGTGCTTTCGCGTGCGAGTTCCTGCGTGCTGGCCAGAACGGCATCCAGATTGGCAAAACCGGAACTGTCGAGCGCGGCCTGGATATTGAGTGGCAGGGCATCATGTATCTGCGTGAACCACCTGGCAATGTCGATCTGGCCATCGCGAAAGGCGACGAATACCGCCATCGCCTGTTCCACCACGATGGTGCCGATCAGAAAGCCGGGAATGAGCACGGCCACGGTGATGACCAGCAGGGTTATCGCCGTGGCATGGCCGGGCCGGCGCGGCATGAATTGCAGGATTCGATGATGCAGCGGCTGAAACACGATCGCGGCCAGTACCGCCCACAGGATGGGCGATGCAAATGGCAGCACGACCACCAGCAGTCCCAATGAAATCAGTGCCAGAAACAGCAGATAGCCGCCGCGTTCGATCCGCTGCGTATCATCTTCAGGCTGCGTCATGCGTATCGTCTTTCCGTAATGCGGCGGCGTGTTATCTGCCCGGCTGTTCTGGCCGGGCCAGCACGCGCCACAGACTTGCGCCAATGATCGCAGTTCCGATGCCGATCAGAACCGCAGCCCAGAACCAATAGGGCAGACCGGTCTGCTGCGCCATAGCGCCGGTGTCCGAACGCTGATGCATTCCGCCGATAATCGCACCGTTGGAAAACAGGTAATCCCATTGGCCGAACATCGAAATCGCCGCATGAATGCCCAGAAACTGGAGAGCGAAGCGGCTGGCTTCGTCGCTGGCCCGTTCCGCAACTGCGATGATGACGATGCCGGTGGGGATCAATACCGCCCAGCCCACCACGCTGCGCACCCAGACCGCCGTGGATATCAGGATCGCGGCCCCCAGTGCGAGTAGCGCGAATCGCCGCCATTGCCTGGCGGCGGATGCCAGGATCATGGCCGCACCGGCAAAAGCCGGGCCCAACGGACCGCCGGCGCTGACGATCGCGAAACTTGCGTTCCAGCTATCGGGATCGGAATAGGTCAGCGCATAACCGCTGCCGTTGGCCATGATAACCAATCGTTCGAAATGCATTCCCACCAGCATGGCGGTAAGGCCATGGCCCATTTCATGAAACCAAGTGGTCAGAATGAAAAACGGATAGAGCGCGTAATTGCCCAGCGGCGCGTAAGGCAGCGCAATCACCAGAAATGCAGCCAGCGCCAGCCACTTGGGATGGTTCCGGGATTGCCGGCGGCTGGAATACGCGAACTTGGCGGGTGTGATCCGGTGCGAATTTCCAAGCCCGCGAAACCTATCCGGCATGGCGAACCTGCCTTGTGTCAGACATCCAGATTGGCGACATTCAAGGCGTTGTCCTGAATAAATTCGCGGCGGGGTTCCACCACATCGCCCATCAGCCGGGTAAAGATTTCGTCCGTAATATCGGCATCGTCGACTTTCACCTGCAGCAATGCACGATTATCCGGGTCCAATGTCGTTTCCCACAGCTGTTCCGCATTCATTTCGCCCAGCCCCTTGTAGCGTTGGTGCGACAGGCCCTTGCGCCCGGCAGCCAGCACGGCTGCCAGCAATTGGGTGGGGCGGGTGATCGCATCGTCATCGGTAAAGGCGGGGCTGTCCGCGTCGGTTTCGTCCGCGCTTTCGGGATCGGGCGCAGTCGCCCCGTCCGTGCCGCCCTTGATCAGGCGAACCGGCGTTTCGTAGACATCGGCATGTTCCGCAGCCAGGCGGTGCAGCTTGCGCGCTTCGGCACTCTGGATGAAACTGGCATCCACTTCATGCACATCGGTAACGCCGCGCCAAACACGGTCGATGCGCACGCTGCCATCGTCGCGCAATTCGGCGGACCATCTGGCTTCCGAATCGCCCATATGCAGGCGTTTGGCGGCGCGTTCCAACGCAGCCTTGCGCGCAGCTTGATCGATATCGGGTTCGAAACTGCCGGCCAGCGCCAGCGCTTCGATCATGCCGGTATCGTATTTGTTGGGAATGAACGCCAGCAGATTGCGGATGCGCAGGGCGTGCGCAACCAGCCCTTCCAGCTCCGCCCCGGCCCGCGCGCCGCCTTCACCATCCAGAATGCGGCCCTGCAATCCGCCGGCAACCAGATAGCGGTCCATGGCCGGCTGGTCTTTCAGATAGACCTCGCTGCGGCCCTTGCTTACCTTGAACAAAGGCGGCTGGGCGATGAACAGATGCCCGTCGCGGATGATTTCGGGCATCTGGCGATGGAAAAATGTCAGAAGCAGAGTGCGGATATGCGCGCCATCGACATCGGCATCGGTCATGATCACGATCTTGTGATAGCGCAATTTTTCGATGTTGAATTCGTCGCGGATGCCGGTGCCCATCGCCTGGATCAGCGTGCCGACTTCCTTCGATGAAATGATCCGGTCGAACCGGGCGCGTTCCACATTCAGGATTTTGCCCTTCAACGGCAGGATCGCCTGCGTCTTGCGATCGCGGCCCTGTTTGGCTGAACCACCGGCAGAATCCCCCTCCACCAGAAACAATTCGCACAAGGCGGGATCGCGTTCCTGACAATCGGCCAGTTTGCCCGGCAGGCTGGCAATATCCATTGCGCCCTTGCGCCGGGTCAGCTCGCGCGCTTTTTTGGCGGCTTCGCGCGCGGCAGCGGCGTCGATAATCTTCTGGATGATGATTTTGGCATCGGCGGGGTTTTCTTCCAGCCATTCGGTCATCTTGTCGCCCATCAGGCTTTCCAGGGGCGAACGGACTTCCGAAGACACCAGCTTGTCCTTCGTCTGGCTGGAAAATTTCGGGTCGGGCAGCTTCACGGAAACAATTGCGGTCAGCCCTTCGCGCATATCCTCGCCAGACAGCGTGACCTTTTCTTTTTTCATCAGGCCGGATTTTGCCGCATAATTGTTCAAGGTGCGGGTCAGCGCGGCGCGGAATGCGGCCAGATGCGTGCCCCCGTCCCGCTGCGGAATGTTGTTGGTGAAACACAGCACGTTTTCGTAATAGGAATCGTTCCATTCCAGCGCGACTTCGATGGCAATTCCGTCCTTCTCCGCCGAAATGGCGATTGGTTCGGGGATAAGCGGCTGCTTGTTGCGATCGAGATAGGTCACGAACGCGCCAATGCCGCCTTCGTAAAACAGATCGTGTTCGGCAATTTGTTCGCCGCGCTTGTCGCGCAGTTTGATGTGGACACCGGAATTCAGGAAGGCGAGCTCGCGATAGCGATGTTCCAGCTTTTCGAAATCGTAGACGGTCACGTTCTTGAACGTATCTTCGCTCGCCATGAAGCTGACGCGGGTGCCCTTGCGCTTGCCGCCATCTTCGGCGGACGGCGCATCGCCTTTCACGACCAGCGGGCTGACCGCATTGCCGTGTTCGAAGCGCATCCAATGTTCCTTGTCATCGCGCCAGATGGTCAGTTCCAACCATTCGGACAGCGCGTTGACTACCGATACGCCGACCCCGTGGAGCCCGCCGGACACCTTGTAGGCGTTTTCATCATTAGTGTTGTCGAATTTGCCGCCTGCGTGAAGCTGCGTCATGATCACCTCGGCAGCGGACACACCTTCGCCCTTGTGCATATCCACCGGAATGCCGCGGCCATTATCTTCCACCGACACGCTGCCATCGGGGTTGAGTTCGATCAGCACCAGATCGCAATGCCCGGCCAGCGCCTCGTCGATCGCATTGTCGCTGACTTCGAACACCATGTGATGCAGGCCCGATCCATCGTCGGTATCGCCAATATACATGCCGGGCCGCTTGCGCACCGCATCCAGCCCTTTCAGAACCTTGATCGAATCCGCACCATATTCGCCCATCTGCACCACTTTTTCACGCGGCGTTGCTCCGGTCTGTGAGGATGTGGCGGCGGCCGGTGCGGTGTCTTTTTCGGGTGTTTCGTTCATGGCAGTATATATAGGCGCGAACGGCCCCGAACCAAAGCCCAAAAGGCCGCTTTTACCCACAGGCCGCGGCATATCGGTATCATCGCAAACCGGTTGACGCGGGGGAACCTTGCGCGCATTTTGCAAGGGATGCTTTCCGTCCTCGATATATTCCGGATCGGCATCGGCCCGTCCAGTTCGCACACGGTAGGTCCGATGCGGATTTCCCTGGCATTCGTCGCTTCGCTGAAGCGGGGCGACAGGCTGGCCAAGGTGGCGCGGATTCATGTGGAACTGCAGGGTTCGCTGGCCTTGACCGGCGTCGGACACGGCACCCCGCGTGCTGCCATATTGGGTCTGATGGGTCACGAACCGGAAAGTTTCGATCCGGCGCAGGCAGATAGGGATATGGCCCGGCTGGACCGGGAACGATTGCTGAATTTGGGTGGGGCTGGTGGTAAGGGACCCGACATCGCCTTCGATATGGCGCTGGATATGGATCTGGCGGGCCATATCGTGCCCGATCTGCACCCCAACGGTATGCGGCTGCGCGCTTATGACGCGGACGGCGCAGTGCTGTGCGACCGGACCTTTTATTCGACCGGCGGCGGATTTATCGCGACGCGGCAGCAGCTTGCACAGCCGACCCGCGGCGACCGGATACAAGCCGGGGTAAATGTGCCCTATCCGTTCCTGTCCGCGCATGAATTGCTGCAGCTATGCGTAACCACCGGGCTACGGATCGACGCGCTGGTGCTGGCCAATGAAGATGCGATGCGTCCGCGCGCGGAAACCATTGCCGGTATCGATGCGGCGACGCAGGCGATGGACGACTGCATCGATCGCGGTCTTGTGCAGACCGGAATATTGCCGGGCGGCCTCAAAGTGCGCCGCCGCGCGCCCGAATTATGGGCAAAACTGAACGGCAAGCTGCAATCCAACGAGCGCGAGGAATTGTTCGACTGGCTCAATTGTTTCGCCATGGCCGTGAACGAGGAGAACGCGGCGGGCGGAAAGGTCGTGACCGCGCCCACCAACGGCGCGGCGGGCATTCTGCCGGCGGTCATGCGCTTCTATTGCCTCGACCATCAGGAACGGGCCTGCACCCAAAGCCGCCGCCGTTTTCTGCTCACCGCAGGGGCAATCGGCCTGTTGTACAAACAGCGCGCATCCATTTCCGGGGCGGAAATGGGCTGTCAGGGCGAAGTGGGCGTGGCCTGTTCGATGGCCGCGGGCGGTCTGGCGGCGTTATGGGGGGGAACGCCGACGCAAGTGGCAAGTGCGGCGGAAATCGGGATGGAGCACAATCTGGGGCTGACCTGCGATCCGGTCGGCGGGCTGGTTCAGGTGCCCTGCATCGAACGCAATGCGATCGGCGCGGTCAAGGCCGTCAACGCTGCCCGGCTGGCGCTGCACCGCGATGAAGCGACGCTGGTGTCGCTCGATCAGGTGATCGAAACGATGCGGCAGACGGGCCTGGATATGTCGACCAAATACAAGGAAACCAGCCAGGGCGGTCTGGCTGTCAATGTCATCGAATGTTGATCGTGGCTGCATGCGGCGTAGGGTCGGGTGATGACCCGTAGCGCCATATCCGACACGCTTTCAGCGCCCTACGGCACCTATCGTCAGGTGCTGCACGATTGGGCGGCGCTGCAGCCCGACCATCCGGCGCTGAAAGACGGGGCGCGAGACGATACGGCCCATCACGGGGGCGATGATGGGGGCGACGGCGGGTGCGATAATGGAGTCGACGGCGGGGGCGAACTTGGCTGGGCGCAAATGGTGGACCGTACGGAACGGATCGCTGCCCGTTTGCAACAGACCGGTTTGCAGCAGGGGCAGTCGGTCGCGATCCTCGGGACGTCTAGTGTAAACTACGCACTCGTGTTCCTGGCGGCGGTGCTGGCCGGCGGGGTCGCCGCACCGCTGACGACCAGCGCAAGCGCCGACCAGCTGGATGCGATGGTCCGCGATTCCGGTGCCCGCCATCTGTTCATCGACCGGGCCAAGCTGACGGAATTGGGGGACGGTTTTGCTCAGGGCCTCGACCATATCGTTCTGGACGAGGACGTGCCGAACTGGATGGCCCCGGCGGGCGAGCGGTCTTCCCCCTTCGTGCCGCGGGGCGAAGAACCGTTCAACATCATCTATTCCAGCGGCACCACCGGTATTCCCAAGGGCATCGTCCATTCGCACATGATGCGCTGGCGGCAATTCGCGCCCACCGCCGCCTCGCTGTTACGGTCCGGAATGCCCGTGCGGTCGCTGACCTCCACGCCGCTATATTCCAACACCACCATGGTCGCCTTTCTGTCGACCTTACTGGCGGGCGGGACGGTTACCATCATGGGGAAATTCGAGGCCGACCGCTGGCTGGCGGTCGCCGAACGCGATCGCATCACCACCACGATGCTGGTGCCGGTCCAATATCAGCGGCTGCTGGACGATCCCATGTTCGACCGGGCGGACCTGTCCGCGCTGGCAATCAAATACTGCACCTCGGCGCCGTTTTCCGCCGAACTCAAGCGCGCGGTGCTGGACCGGATGCCCGGCGGACTGATCGAGATCTATTCGATGACAGAAGGCGGCGTGGTCTGCCTCCTTTACGCCCATGAACATGCCGACAAACTCCATACGGTGGGCCGCCCGGCACCGGGCTGCGAATTAAAGGTCATGGACACGAACGGCCGCTTGCTCGAACCGGGCAAGGCGGGCGAACTGATCGGGCGCGGTCCGGCGATGATGAGCGGTTACAGAAACCGGCCGGACCAGACATCGCAGGCGCAATGGATCGATCCGGACACGGGCGAAGCGTGGATGCGGATGGGCGATATCGGCCGCGTCGATGCAGACGGGTTCGTGGAACTGGTCGGTCGGGCGAAGGACATGATCATTTCGGGCGGGTTCAATATCTACCCCTCCGATCTGGAAGCGGAACTGACGAGGGAAGATGGCGTGATCGAAGCGGCGGTTATCGGGATGCCGAGCGCCAGATGGGGCGAAACGCCGGTGGGGTTCGTGACACTGGAAGACGGCGCGGATAGTCGCCGCGATCCTGCAGGCGGTCAATGCGCGTCTGGGCAAAACGCAGCGTCTGGCGCAGCTTCATACCATCGATGAAATGCCGCGCAGCCATATCGGCAAATTGCTGAAAACCGAATTGCGCGATCGCGCCAACCAGTTGCGCGCACCGGAATAGGATTTTGTCAGAAGTTTTTCATCCCATGATCCGACCCGTAAGACGGTTTGTGGAATATCCGCGCTTTGAAACGGGCACGTTTCACACGTTGGCGGAACGCAAACTAATGGGAGCCAAGATGGGTGGAGACGCGGCCTGGTTCCAAGGTTGGGGGTGGAACACAGTGCCGCGTCTCGCATCGTTTCTATCCATTTCACACCGGCAGGAGAGCCGGGTGTCGCAGCATGCACGAAGCATGGCGGGACAAAAACCAGTTTCGCGCCGATAAACGGAAACGCGATACTGCTGTTACCGAGGGGCAGGATTGGGAGGGAGAGGGAGACCCACCCGTCGGCGTGATGCGGAAATAATGTTGCGCGCTGATTTATGCAAATGACAAAACACGCAATATTGTTGCAGATTATGCAACATCGTCCGGCCTGTCTTGCCAGCACCGCACGCCGCCCGTAATTCGTGGGCCATGACCGCCACGCAAAACCCCGATTCCATCCTTATCGTCGATTTCGGCAGCCAGGTAACCCAATTGATTGCCCGCCGCATACGCGAGGCCGGCGTCTATTCGGAAATCGCCCCCTATACGACGGCAGAGGCAGCGTTTCACCGGATGCAGCCCAAGGGTATTATCCTGTCCGGTTCCCCCGCCAGCGTGCCCGATCAGGGCAGTCCGCGCGCCCCCGATCTCCTGTTCGAGGCGGGCGTGCCGATTCTGGGGATCTGTTACGGCCAGCAGGTGATGACGCAGCAATTGGGCGGGGAGGTACGGCCCGGACACGAAACCGGACACGAAGCTGGGCCCGAAGAAGGGTTCCGGGGCGGCGAATTCGGCCGCGCGTTCCTGACCGTGACGCAGGAATGTGCACTGTTCGACGGTATGTGGGATGTGGGCGAACGCCATCAGGTATGGATGAGCCATGGCGACAAGGTCACGCGGTTTGCGCCCGGATTTGAGATCGTCGCCACCAGCGACGGTGCCCCCTTTGCCGTGATTGCCGATGAAACCCGCAAATTCTACGGTACGCAGTTCCATCCCGAAGTCGTCCATACGCCGGATGGGGCCAGGCTGTTATCGAATTTCGTTCGTCATGTGTGCGGGCTTGCGGGGGACTGGACCATGGCCGAGTTTCGCCGCACCAAGATTGCCGAAATCCGCCAGCAGGTCGGCATTGGCCCAAATGGCGGCAAAGTTATTTGCGGCCTGTCGGGCGGGGTGGATTCAGCGGTGGCCGCGGTACTCATTCACGAAGCAATCGGGGACCAGCTGACCTGCGTGTTCGTGGATCACGGGCTGATGCGGATGAACGAGGCGGAACAGGTCGTCACCCTGTTCCGCGATCACTACAACATCCCGCTGGTCCATGTGGATGCTCAGGAACAGTTTCTCGCCGGGCTGGCGGGTGAAACCGACCCGGAAAGAAAGCGCAAATTCATTGGCGGTGCGTTCATCGACCTGTTCGAGAAGGAAGCGCAGGCAGTCGGCGGGGCGGATTTTCTGGCGCAGGGCACGCTTTATCCCGATGTCATCGAAAGCGTCAGCTTTACCGGCGGGCCTAGCGTAACGATCAAAAGCCACCACAATGTCGGCGGCCTGCCCGAACGCATGAATATGCAATTGGTCGAACCTTTGCGCGAATTGTTCAAGGACGAGGTCCGCGATCTGGGCCGCGAACTGGGCCTGCCGGATGTGTTCGTGTGCCGCCATCCGTTCCCCGGCCCCGGCCTGGCCATCCGCATTCCCGGTGAAGTCACGAAGGAACGCTGCGACATATTGCGCAAAGCGGATGCGATCTATCTTGAGGAAATCCGCAATGCCGGATTGTATGATGCGATCTGGCAGGCATTCGCGGTCCTGCTGCCTGTCAAGACCGTAGGCGTCATGGGCGATGCGCGCACCTACGACAACGTATGCGGTCTGCGCGCGGTAACCAGCACAGATGGCATGACGGCGGATGTCTATCCCTTCGACGCGGGCTTTCTGACGCAGGTTTCCACGCGGATCGTAAACGAGGTGAAGGGCATCAACCGGGTGGTGTACGATTACACCAGCAAGCCGCCCGGCACGATCGAATGGGAGTGAGGCAATGAACGCCGTATGCATTCCTGCGCGGATACCACCCGAGTTGAATGCTATCGATGACGAACGCAAGGCGATTTACCACAGTGCCGACAGCGTCTGCATATGGGTGTTTGCCAACCAAGATGATCGCAATCGCTTCGTCGCGGAAAGCACAGGAATGACGAAGGTGGAGCGGGAGATATTCTACGCAACATTCAATATTGATAGTGCTTGACCAAGTCGCTTGGCCAACCTAGTTCATTGGCATGACGATCCACGTGAATATCGGAGAGGCCAAGACCCGGCTTTCGGAACTGATCGCTGCGGCGTTGCGGGGGGAAGAGGTAGTGTTGAACAAGGCGGGGCGGCCGGTCGTGCGTCTGGTCCCCGAAAAGAACGCGGTCGAATTGGCGAAGGAAACCTTGCGCGAACAGCATAATGCTTGGATCGGATCGATGGCAGAACATTTTTCGGAAGAAGCGCTCGATCACGCTGCGGAGCCGGCGTTTACCAAAGAAGAGTTGGACGAAATCGAGAACGCGTCGCTGTTTCCCAAATGAGACTTCTCCTTGATACGCATGTCGTCATATGGCTGGCAGCGGACCGAAATCGTTTAACCGACAAAGTATTACAAGCTTTAACGGACCACCCCGAAGGCATTTCAGTAAGCGTGGTTTCGGCTTGGGAGTACGAAATGAAGCGGCATAAACAGCCGGACCGCTTTCGGATATCGTTCGACGCCATAATATCGGCTGCCGGTTTCGAAAGCCTCGATTTCCCCTATGCCTGCCACACCGATGCCGAGGCGTTGCCGTACATCCATCGCGACCCGTTCGACCGGATGCTGATCGCCCATGCGCGGTATCTGCAATGTCCGCTGGTGACTGGCGATGCGGCGATCCCGCGATATCCGGTAGAAACGATCTGGTGATCGGCGAGCTCCCGCTCGGCGATGATCCGCGTACCGATCGCCTGCTTCGTATTCATACCGCAATGATCGCCAGTTTCGGGCGGATCGAACGGGCGGATGATCGGCGGCGCGATCCGGTGTGGACGATGGTGCAGGGTATCATCGGTGCGCGTACCAGGTCGGAAGTATCGAATGCCGCGACCGATCGGTTGCTGGTGCAGTTCGGATCGTGGGAGGCGGTAGCGGGCGCGCCCTTGGACGATATCACTGGCATACTCTCGACCCAGACCTTTCCCGAACAATCGGCGCAGCGGTTGCAGGCCTGTCTGCGCCAGATCATTGCGGAACGCGGCACGGTCGACGTGCGGCATCTGTCCAATCTGGACACGGTCGATCTGATGGCCTGGCTGGAGCGGCTGCCCGGCATCGCGCGCAAGATCAGTGCCGGGATCGCCAATACCAGCGTTTTCGCGCGGCGTGCTCTGGTGATCGATACGCATCACCGCCGGGTCATGCAGCGCGTGGGCGTAATCGCGGCCAACGCCGATACCACCCGCGCCTACGACACGATCATGCCGCTATTGCCGCGCGGACTGGACGGCATCGGACATCGACGAACATCATATGCTGGTGAAGCGTGTGGGTCAGCAATATTGCCGTCCCTCCGCCCTGCATTGCGGGGCATGTCCGCTGCAGCCGGATTGCGATACCGGAACCCAACGCGTTGCGGCTCGCTGAAGCGGCATGGCCGATATCATTGCGCAGGACGATCTGGAAATTGTATTCGAACGCCTCGCCGAAGCGATGCCGGGGCGCACGGCCGAATGCCAAGGGACCGAAGGGGCAGCCCGACGCATTCCGATCCTGCATATCGTGCATGCTCAGCGCCCAGTCGCTCGACCGCAATACGGCAATGGCCGCGCGGCAATTGTTCGCGCTGGCGACGACGCCGGAAGATATGCTGGAGCTGGACGATCGCGACATCGCCGCCGCGATCAGGCCGTGCGGATTGTATAATGTAAAAACCCGCAACATCCGGAAATTCTGCGAAACGCTGATCGGGGAATATGTCGGGGTCGTGCCCGACAGCCGCGAAGGCCTGCTGACACTGCCCGGCATCGGCCGTAAATGCGCGGACATCGTGCTGAGTTTTACCTTCGGGCAGGATGTCATCGCGGTGGATACCCATGTCCACCGCGTGTGCAACCGCATCGGGCTGACCGATGCAAAACTGGCGGACGCTACGGCACGGCAGCTTGAAGCGCGCACCCCCGACTGGGCCTTGCGGGATGGACATTTCTGGCTCATTCAGTTCGGCAAGACGGTCTGCACATCGCGCAGCCCAAAATGCGAAACCTGCCCGGTGTCCGATTTGTGCCTATGGTATGCCAGGCATCGCACGGGCACCAGTATTGACGGAGAGAACGCCCCATGAAAACCGCCATTACCGAAATGTTCGGCATCCAGCATCCCATCATCCAGGGGGGTATGCATTATGTCGGCTTTGCGGAAATGGCGGCGGCCGTGTCCAATGCAGGCGGGTTGGGGATCATCACCGGACTGACGCAAAAGACACCCGATCTTCTGGCAAAGGAAATCGCGCGCTGCCGGGAGATGACGGACAAGCCGTTCGGCGTGAACCTCACCTTCCTGCCCACCGTCGCCAGCCCCGATTATCCTGGCTACGTCAAGGCGATTATCGAAGGCGGTGTGAAAGCGGTGGAAACGGCGGGCAACAATCCGGCACAGGTGCTGCCTTTCTTCAAGGACGCCGGCGTCAAGGTGATCCACAAATGCACCAGTGTGCGCCACGCCTTGAAAGCGCAGTCGATCGGCTGCGACGCGGTCTCGGTCGACGGGTTCGAATGCGGCGGCCATCCGGGCGAAGACGACGTGCCCAATTTCATCCTGCTGCCCCGCGCGGCGGACGAACTGGACATTCCCTTCGTTTCCAGCGGCGGCATGGCCGATGGGCGGTCCCTGATGGCCAGTATCGCCATGGGCGCGGCCGGCATGAATATGGGCACGCGCTTCATCGCCACCAAGGAAGCGCCGGTGCATGACAATGTGAAAGCCGCCATCGTCGCCGCGAGCGAACTGGATACACGCCTGGTCATGCGCCCGCTGCGCAATACGGAACGCGTGCTGACCAACGATGCGGTTGAAAAACTGCTGGAAAAGGAAAAGGAACTGGGCGACGATCTGAAATTCGAAGATATCATCGAACAGGTCGCCGGGGTCTATCCGCGGATCATGATGGAAGGCGACATGGATGCAGGCGCATGGAGCTGCGGCATGGTCGCAGGACTGATCGACGATATTCCCACCTGCCAGGAACTGATCGACCGGATCATGGCGGAAGCCGAAGAAATCCGTCTGCGGATGAATGCGATCGCCGCCTGAACGCGGACACGGATTACATGGGACTTTCTACCAGCTGAAACCCTCGTCGATAGCGGCCTGTTCGGCGTCCGTCGTTTGTCGGCCAAGCACGTCATTACGGTGGGGAAAACGGCCGAACCGTGCGATCATCGCATGATGGCTGCGAGCAAAAGACAGATTATCGGGCAGATACTCAGCGAAATAGGCAAGGCTGGCTTCCTGGTCGGCCAAATCTTCGCTGTGCATCAACGGCATGGCAATAAATTGGCGTTTCGTATCATCGATACCCCGGTCGAAGCCAGCATCGATGGCGGCTTTCGATAGGGCAAGCGCTTTGTGATCGAAGCCGAATGCGCGGGCCGTACCGCGATAGATGTTTCGCGGGACCTGATCGAACAGGAGGATCCCGGCAAGCGCCGCGTTCGCGTTCACGAGAAATTCCGTGTTCGGCAATGTTCGATTTGCAATTAAAACATCGAAGAATTCTTCATGCAATTGCCGATCGATTACGTCGGACTGCGAAAACCAATCCGCCGGTTCGAGTTTTTCGAACCAAAAACTTAAAAGACCCTCGGCCCATGGACGCGGCAAAATGGTGATCGCGTCAATCAGCTGTCGGATTGGTAGTAGGGAACGAACCTGTTCAAAACAAGATAACCGGTCAGTCGTTCACCATGGCGATCAATCGTCATCATCAAATCCTTGTGGCACACCTCATCCCGCGTCTTGTAATAACTGTAACCGAAGCTCCTCGGTTTTTTGAAGCGATCGCTTTCATCCACATCTTCCGAATTGTAGGGAACATTGACATAGACCGTTCGCCCCATCTTGTAAGCCAGTCCGACGCCTTCAAACTTGTATAGACTGGTGCCTCTGGCCAGACGAACACAGTCCTGCGGTGCGCCGGCGATGCGCCCTTCCAGCAACCGGGAGAGCGCGGCCTGCCCATCGTTCGATGCCGTCGGCGATTGATCTGACGCGGCGGTGGACGGTGCTATCATCAGCAGGGTGGCACCCGCAGCAACACCCGCGGCTTTTTTGAATATCTTTTTCCTATACGCAGTCTGCATGACTATGCTCCTTTATTCTCATCGAATAGTTGGCGATAGGGAACAAAATCGTCAAGAAAAATACTGCCCGTGAAGAAGCCGGATGTCTGGTCGACCGTATTGATGATATCCGTTCGGCATATCCGTGAACCGTCAGACGCACGCCGGACCATAGTATCCCTACGATCGATAGTATCGGCATTACTGGGAATGTTGACGTATAGTGTCCGGCCGACTTTGTAGACCAGCGCCGTGCCGTCGATCACTGTCGCGCTGGTGCCGGGATGGATGCGGATGCAGCTCTGTGGTTCGCCGGCGACCCGCCCTTCGAGCATTTTTGCCAGCTTGATGTCGCCTTTTCCGGGAGTAGGGGCGTCTTGTGCGAATACCGCCGGTGCTGCCATCAGGGAGAGGGGCAAGGCTATGGTCGATGCGATCACCAACGCGGCTGTTCGCGATGCGAATGCCGCTGCTGTCCGGAATATCGTCATCCTGTGCTCCTTCGCTGCTTGCTCAACCCGCATCCATGCCATCGGGTTCCGGTATGGCACCGTCGCGTTTCGTATAGGGCACGAAATCCTGTAAAACGACACTCGGTCCGCGGATCCCGCCTGCGCGACTTATGAAATCCACGCGGTCGAGATTGCAAAACCGAGATGTGAAGACGGTAAATACCGGCACATCGAAATTGTCCAGAAAACGCGGTGCGTTGGTGCGATTCACGTAAATCGTATTGCGATCGCGGAATACCAAAGCGGTATCGTTGATCACGCGCAACCGGTCTCGCTGGTTGCGATTGAGACAGCGGACAGGTTCGCCGGCCACATAACCGTCCAGCAGTTCCGCCAGTTCGCGCTCCCCCCGGCTCGGCGCTTCTGCGTGCACCGGGGCGGCCAGCATCATCGGCACCAATGCAAGGCCTGTGAATCGAATGGCGAATCGGGCGACGTTGCTGTTCATGTGATCAAGGCTGGGCGGGCCGATATGAACCGGCCCTGACTGCAGTTTACCGATGGCCCGGATCGCCGCCTTCGGAAATGTCCTTCAACCCTGCCTGATCCGCGCCGTCTGCCGGACCGCCCGCCAGTACGAAACGCCGATCGCAATAGCCGCAATCGACATATCCATGTTCATCGATCTGCAGATAGACTTTGGGATGGCCCAGCGCTTCGGGCCGGAATTGCGTGCGATCGGCCTGCGGACCGCGAATGGCGGTGGCGCCGTCGCAGGCCACACTACGGACATCGACACGAATGGTTTCTGGCGGAGGGATGCTCATGCCGTATGCCGATAATCCGGCCCCCATCTTATGGCAATGATGTATGGCATTGATGGAAGGGAATGTTGTGGGGCAATGATGCAGATTGCCTTTGCCCCGCTGCCTCTGCGCGCTTAGGGCAGGTGCCATGCATCCACCACCCGCCATCGAAATTCGCGACATCGTCAAACGCTATGCCGGAGAAAAGGGGGAGCCCGGCAAACTGGCGTTGAACGGTGTGAGTTTCGATGTGCCGCAAGGCGGTATATTCGGCTTGCTCGGCCCCAATGGCGCGGGGAAATCCACGCTTATCAATATCCTGGCCGGGCTGGTCATGAAAACCGGCGGCAGCGCGAATATCTGGGGTTTCGATATCGACGAACAGCGCCGCAACGCCAAACGCGCCATCGGCATCGTGCCGCAGGAAATCGTGTTCGATCCGTTTTTCACGCCCTTCGAAGTGCTGGAAAACCAGGGTGGTTTTTACGGGATCGGCAAAGCCATGCGCCGGTCGGAGGACTTGTTGCGCGCCGTGCATCTGGCCGACAAGCGCGATGCCTATGCCCGCACATTGTCGGGCGGCATGAAGCGCCGCCTGCTGATCGCCAAGGCGATGGTCCATTCCCCGCCGATCCTGATACTGGATGAACCGACCGCCGGAGTGGACGTGGAATTGCGCCGCCTGCTGTGGGAGCTGGTGACTCAACTTAACCAGGATGGGGTTACGGTGGTTCTGACCACGCATTATCTGGAAGAGGCCGAACAGCTGTGCGACCGTATCGCGATCATCAATCACGGCGAATTGATCGCCAACAAACCCACGCGCGAGCTGGTGGAAATGGCGCGGGAGAAAATCGTGGCGGTCACCGTGGGCAGCAATCTGGCGCAAGCGCCGATGCATGATGCGTTCGTCAAGGTGGAGCTTACCGGCGAACGCGGTGTGGAAGTGACTTATGACAAGGATCAGCTGACCGCCGGGCAAGTGCTCGCAATCCTGCAGGAACAGGGTCTGGTGGTGGAGGACGTGACCACCCGCGAAGCCGATCTGGAAGACGTGTTTGTCAGTCTGACGAGTGAGAGATGATCGTACCCGCGCCGCAAGTGGAGGGGGAGAAGGTCGTGGCGCATGACATCCTCATCATCGGTTCCGGCGCGGCGGGGCTGACCGCCGCTCTCGCTTTAGCGGAGCAAAGGAAAGTGCTCGTCCTCGCCAAGGGCGGACTTGACACCGGATCAACCGCGTGGGCGCAGGGCGGCATCGCAGCGGTGCTGGATGCAGGCGATACGTTCGACGATCATATTCGCGATACGATGGTGGCCGGGGCGGGCCTGAACCGGCGCGAAACGGTGGAATTCGTGATCGAACGCGCGCCGCAATCCATTGCGCGGCTGATCGAACTGGGCGTGCCTTTCAACCAGACGGCGCTGGAAGGCGAAACGGGAAATCTGCACCTCACACGCGAAGGCGGGCATTCGCATCGCCGGATCGTTCATGTCGACGATGCAACCGGCTGGGCTGTGCAGCAGGCGCTGCTCGACGCAGCCCGCGACCATCCCAATATCACCATGTTGCCGGATCGTGCCTGCATCGACCTGATCACCGGGCGCAACGCGCAGGATTATTCCGGTTCGGGCCAGGTCTGGGGCGCCTATGCGCTCGATCAGCAGACGGGCGAAGTGGAAACCCATGTCGCGCGCGCGACCATTCTGGCGGCAGGCGGCGCGGGCCGCGTCTATCAGTTCAGCACAGCGCCGCGCGGCGCCACGGGCGATGGCATCGCCATGGCCTGGCGGGCCGGCGCGCGGGTTTCCAACATGGAAATGATGCAGTTCCATCCCACCTGCCTGTACAATCTGGAAGTCAAGAATTTCTTGATTACGGAGGCTGTTCGCGGTGAAGGCGGGCGTCTGCTGCATCCCGAAACCGGGCACCGTTTCATGGCGGATTACGACCCCGAACGCATGGAACTGGCGCCCCGCGATGTAGTCGCCCGTGCGATCGACGATCAGATCAAACGCTACGGCCTCGATTACGTTCATCTGGATATCAGTCACCAGCCTGCGGAGTTCGTGCGCGGGCATTTCCCCACCATCCATGAAAAGCTGATGGGCCTCGGCATCGATATGACTACTCAGCCCATTCCGGTGGTTCCGGCGCAGCATTATACCTGCGGCGGCGTACTGGTCGGGCTGGACGCGGCGACCGATCTGCCCGGCCTGTGGGCGGCGGGGGAATGCACGGAAAGCGGGTTGCACGGGGCCAATCGCCTTGCTTCCAACAGCCTGCTGGAATGTTTCGTATTCGGCGAGGCGGCGGCGCGCGACATTCTAAATCGGTGGGACGATCTGCCCGATCCGCCCGCGATTCGCGACTGGGACGAAAGCCGCGTGACGGATTCCGACGAGGAAGTGGTGGTCAAACAGAACTGGACCGAAATCCGCCGCTTCATGTGGAACTATGTGGGCATCGTGCGGACGACGAAACGCCTGGAACGTGCGCGCAACCGGATCGAGATGATGAACAAGGAGGTGGAGGATTATTACGGCAGCTTCCGCGTAACCACCGATCTTATTGAACTGCGCAATCTGCTGCAATCCGCCGAACTGATCGTACGATCCGCGTTGGAGCGCCGCGAAAGTCGGGGGCTGCATTTCACGCTGGATTATCCAAGGTTGGCAGAAGTGTCGCGCGATACGGTTTTGGTGCCGTGAGGCTCTGGGACTCCGCGTTCGCGGGGATGACTGGTCGGATGGGGATGAACGAACATGTGGTCATTCCCGCAAACGCAGGAACCTAGGGCGATGAGGCGCGACTTTAATCCGGTCGTCTATCTGCTGGCATCCAAGCACAACGGCACACTATATTGCGGTGTTACGTCCGACCTGCCGGGCCGTATGCACCAACATCGCACCGACATCGCACCGGCGCCGCATCGGGCTTTACCAAGCAATACGGGGTGCACCGCCTCGTGTGGTTCGAAGCCCATGAAAGCATGGAAGCCGCGATCATCCGCGAAAAGCGTATCGAGAAATGGCAGCGCGCATGGAAACTTGAACTGATCGAAGCGGAAAATCCGGTCTAGCTTGATCTTCTAAATCAATTCGGGTTCGCTCAAGCCTGATACTCCGGGATCCCGCTTTCGCGGGAATGACAAAAGAGGTTTAATCTTAATGCCGAAAATCACCGCCAACGACATTACCCTCCATTACGAAGATCACGGGCCCACTGATGCGCCAGTGATGCTGCTTATCATGGGGTTCGGGGCGCAGTTGACCCTGTGGCCGGACGAACTCATCGATGCGCTGGTGGACCATGGGTTTCGCGTCATTCGCTACGACAACCGCGATGTGGGACTTAGTCAGAAATTCGATGGCGTAAAGGCGCCGGGTATCGTCAAGATGACCCTGCTGGGCAAGATCGGGATGACGCCCAAGGTTCCCTATACGCTGGCGGACATGGCCGATGACGGTGCCGGGCTGCTGGATGCGCTGGGGATCGGGCGTGCGCACATCGTGGGCGCGAGTATGGGGGGCATGATTGCGCAGCATTTCGCGGCGCGCCATGCGGACAAGACCATCTCGCTCACCACTATTTTTTCAACCACCGGCAATCCGCAGCTTCCGTCCGCGCGCAAGGACGCGATAAAGGCGTTGATCACGCGCCCGGCCAGCATGGCGGAAGACGATCTGGTCGATCACGGCGTGCTTCTGCGGCGCACGATCGGCAGCCCCGGCTACCCCGCCGACGAAGACGATCTGCGCGACCGGGTGCGCGCAACCGTGCGGCGCAGCTCCTATCCCGAAGGGGCCACGCGACACCTGTCGGCCATCGTTGCTGACGGGGATCGACGTGCAATGTTGAAAAATATTCGCGTGCCCACGCTGGTCCTGCATGGCGAAGCCGACCCGCTGGTTCCGGTGGAGGGCGGCCGCGACATCGCCGCCAATATCGGCGGTGCCCACATCGAAACCTATCCCGGATGGGCGCACGATCTGCCGCTGGATCTGGTCGATCCCATCGCCGGACGGATTGCCGATCACGCGCGCATGGCCGGCTGACCCGGTATAACGCAGACGACGGTAATCGAACAGTATTCGTTATTAGTGCGCTGTTCGCTAAATTACGCCCGGTGGTGTGTGGTGTGTGTGTACCATTTGGGGGGAGCGATCGAAGCGCGCGCCGCTGGTGGACCGGCCCTGCTTCGCCGCGCAGGCCGCAGTTGCGCGTTTGCGACTCGAATGGTTCAAAGTTCGGGGCCAAAGGCCTGCACTGCATTTTTCCGGCCAAATATTTGTTCACGGATTTCGGTTCGCTCTTGCGCTTCGCCGCAGTGCAGCTTTTCCGGCGCGTCGCGGCATTGCAGCATGGTAATACACCTGTGGGCCGGCTGTCCGAAGGATGGTTAATCGCAATTTACCCTTGCGTCAGAGTCTGCAGTGATTCACTATCGAATGTGTGAAGCAGGTTTGCTACCTACTATACCTAGTGGACTAGGGATAGGCACCGCCGGTGTCCTGCCGTTGATTCGGCGGGGTATGGATAGTGGTGACAAGGCCCGGTCGCCGGTCTTTTGGGGGATAAGTAATCCACACCGATGCGGCGATGCGGTGCTACGTAAGCGAAGAGAATCAGGGGCAGGACGAACATGGAATTCAAGAGCGGCGACGAGACGATGGCGGATCACGATCCCAATAACGGCCACGGCGGCGATGCATCTGCCGACCACGCTCCGGACACTTCTTTGAAAGCGATGACGATGGACAAGGCAGATATGGGCAGCGACGCATTGATCGCCGAAAAAACGGCGCTGACCATGACGGCAGCGATGAAGGAAGCTGCCAAGGCGCCGGAGGAGGACAGCAAGAAGGTGAACGATCGCCGTTTCACCATTGTTACGGACGCATCGCGCGATGCCCTGCTGACCGATTTCGGCAAGGATACTTTGATCGATCGTTATCTGCTGCCGGGTGAGGATTTTCAGGATCTGTTCGCACGCGTGGCCGATGCTTACGCAGACGATCAGGACCATGCCCAGCGACTGTACGATTACATCAGCCGCCTGTGGTTCATGCCTGCGACGCCGGTGCTGTCCAATGGCGGCACTGCCCGCGGCCTGCCGATTTCCTGCTATCTCAATTCTGTCAGCGACAGTCTGGAAGGGATCGTCAACACCTGGAACGAGAATGTCTGGCTCGCTTCCAAAGGTGGGGGGATCGGTACCTATTGGGGCAATGTGCGCGGTATCGGCGAACCGGTGGGTCTGAATGGCAAGACCAGCGGCATCATTCCGTTCGTGCGCGTCATGGACAGCCTCACGCTGGCGATTTCGCAGGGATCGCTGCGGCGCGGATCGGCGGCCTGTTACCTCGATGTGAGCCATCCCGAAATCGAGGAATTTCTGGAAATCCGCAAACCCAGCGGCGATTTCAACCGCAAGGCGCTCAATCTCCATCACGGCGTGCTGTTGACCGACAAATTCATGGAAGCCGTGCGCGCGGGGGACCGGTTCGAACTGCTGTCGCCCAAAACCGGCGAAGTGCGCGGGGACGTCGATGCGCGCTCGCTGTTCCAGAAATTGGTCGAAACGCGTCTGGCGACGGGGGAACCCTATATCGTGTTCAACGATACGGTGAACCGCATGATGCCCAAGCATCACCGGGAACTGGGGCTGAAGGTTTCGACTTCCAATCTGTGCAGCGAAATCACCCTGCCCACCGGTGTCGATCATCTGGGCAACGACCGTACGGCGGTCTGCTGCCTGTCGTCGCTCAATCTGGAAAAATGGGACGAGTGGAACACCGACAAGACCTTTATCGAAGATGTCATGCGGATGCTCGACAACGTGCTGCAGGATTATATCGACCGTGCGCCGCCCGAAATGGCACGGGCGAAATATTCAGCATCACGCGAACGTTCGGTAGGTTTGGGCGTGATGGGTTTCCATTCCTTCCTCCAGTCCAAGAACATCGCGCTGGAGGGCCCGATGACGAAGGTCTGGAACCTCAAAATGTTCAAGCATATTTCAGGCAAGGCGGAAGAGGCGTCGTTCATCCTCGCCAAGGAACGCGGCCCATGCCCCGATGCGGAAGAAACGGGCGCGATGGAACGCTTCAGCTGCAAGATGGCGATCGCCCCGACCGCGTCGATCTCGATCATCTGCGGCGGTACCAGTGCCTGCATCGAACCGATCCCGGCAAATATCTATACGCACAAGACATTGTCGGGCAGCTTCGTGGTCAAGAACCCCTATCTGGAAAGCTTGCTGCGCGAAAAGTCCAAGGATTCCAACAATGTGTGGAATTCCATTCTGGAGCAGGGGCGGTTCCGTCGCGCATCTGGATTTCCTGAGCGCGGAGGAGAAGGCGACGTTCAAGACCAGCTTCGAAGTCGACCAGCGCTATCTTCTTGAATACGCCGCCGACCGCGCACCGTTCATCGATCAGGCGCAGAGTTTGAACCTGTTCATCCCGGCGGATGTCGACAAATGGGACCTGATGATGCTGCATTTCCGGGCTTGGGAGCAGGGCATCAAATCGCTCTATTACCTCCGCTCCAAATCCGTGCAGCGCGCCGGTTTCGCGGGCGGCGTGGAAGCGGACAATACCGCCGATCCGGCGAAGTTCGAGCTGGCTGCGGGAGCGGGCGAGCAGACGGATTACGAGGAGTGTTTGAGCTGCCAGTGATTGGGTGACTTGGTAAGATAGAAGTGGAATTGCTGGACCGGTTCTTCAAAACCGAGACGATGTCCCTTCTGGATATGACGGCGGTGGAACTGCTGTCGTCCGTACCGTGGAATGCATGGCTCACTGCTGCTTGTGTGTCCGCAGCCACGGCGGGATGGGCGCATTACAAACGGGTCAGACAGCGCCGCGCAACGCGCAAACTGGACCGGACCCTGCGCGAAAACGAGATACTGCATCGCGACGTATATCGCGAACTGTCGCGATACGCAGGGGTCGATCTGCAAGATCCATCGCTTTCCATGCTGATAACCAAACCGGTAGCTACGGGGTTGTTTGCGGGGGTATTTGTGTGGAGCGATGCGATCGGTGCCGATTTGCTGCTGAACGCGGGTATTGTAATGTTCGCGCTGTTGGGCGGTCTGTTCGCATTGTGGCATCGGGTTAACGATCCGCCCGAATTTCACGAACCGACGCGCGTTCCCTCCGTCGCTGTGCCGCGTGACGCTATTATCGGGTTTGCCGCTGCGATCGCTTTTGTCACAACGATTATCGTGGCCGTCATCGTTCTGTTTTGAACGATTGTTCCGCTGATGCGTTTAAGATGAAATTGGATCAGGAGAACGCGCATGAACGACGAACGCATTTGGAATT
This sequence comes from uncultured Alphaproteobacteria bacterium, assembly GCA_963803585.1. Taxonomy (GTDB): domain Bacteria; phylum Pseudomonadota; class Alphaproteobacteria; order Sphingomonadales; family Sphingomonadaceae; genus Pontixanthobacter. Next base: position 399,943 of record CAWDNB010000002.1, read on the forward strand.
TCGAAACGGAACTATGGACCGGCCCGGCCGACGCCTATGATCGCAAGGTTGCGGACGATTGCGTCATGGCGCTGCCTACCGATCCCTGGCTGCTCGACGGCAAGGCGGCGCGTCAGGCGGTGAAGGATACGCCGCGTTGGGACAGTGTCGATTTCAGCAAAACGCGTGTGGAGCGCCCCGAAGAAGGGCTGATCGTCATCGCCTATCGCGCACAGGCCCGCAAAGGCAATGAGAGTTACGACGCGCTGTGCACCAGCACGCTGCGCCGGGTAAGCGACGAAAACTGGGAAGTGGTCCAGCACCAGCAGACCCCGCTCGATGTAAAGATTGCCAAGCCGGATTGATCCGATGGCGATCATTCTGTCCGTTGTCACCATCGTAATCGAGCTCGTGCTCGAGCGCGTGCTCATCGCGTTTGGCATCGCTATGGTCGGGCGGGTAGTGGTGACAATGAGAAAGGATGGCGGTGCATTGTGCCGATCCGGCAGCGCAAGCATCCATCGGCCACTGGTCGTAGCCGTGTGCGCCGCATGAGCACCGTATTCTTTTTTGCGATGATAGCGGTGTTTGCCGCGCTTGTCGGTTTCGCGCTCGGTCCGCGCGGTGCGAGCCAGAAGCGTCCGATCTTGGGCGGTGGTATATCGCTATTGTGCTATGCCATCGCCATTGGTTTTACCATTTTGGCGATCCTGGCATTCGCCGATATGTTCTGAAGCGCGTTTTTCCGCTAAACATCGCATCCGATCACCACAATCCGATATCGCAAGCAACGAAAAACCCGACCCGTCCGGCCAGCCTCGGCAGGAACAGAAGATCGGGCTTCGTTTACGAACAACGCTGCGGCTGGCAGCAATTGTCATCCATATTTTCAGCCGGTGGTGGCCTTGTTGCCCAGACCCGCCGGGATCCGTGCATCTTTCTTGAGATAGATGCGATTATCGTCGATCCTGTCGACATCGTCCATCGAAATGAAGTGATGGATATCATCACCGCTGTCGGATTTGGTCAGCTTGATATTGTCGCCTTCGACCTTGTCTACCGTGCCGACATGAAGACTGTCGTGACTGGCGATCTCCATATGCTCTTTGATACGGATCTTCTCGAACATGGGGTTTCCTTTCAATCGTTTCGGTTATGCTCTTGTAACGGATAAAGGCGCGAAGACGTTCCGCAAACCCGCCGGATATGTGACGGATTTACGCTTTAGCCGCCACCTAATGGAGGGTTCGCATCGGCGCGGGCGCGTTCGTCCGGTGCGTCGGATGTTTCGCCCAATATAACCTTGTCCGACGCCGCTTTTTCGGCGCGGGCAACATCGTCGTTCCGGTTGTCTGTGTCGCTGGTCGACTTGGGCGATCCGTCGACTTCCATGGCGCCATCGGGGGTTCCCTTGGCGTTGCCGTGTTCTTCGACGCGTGTTTCACCCTCCCGCGGGCCCGTCTTGGCCGGTTCGCCGGGTACGTTGCTTTTGCCCAGGGTCACATCGCGTTGATCGTCGGGGGCGTATTCGCCTTTATAGCTTGGCATCGGGAAAACTCCTGTCGGTTCCTGTATCTCCTAGCAACCGGCCACGGCGACCCGCGGTTCCCGAAAATTCGGCGCGACGCAACGGGCGGGCCGCATAACATTTGCTGGAACGAATACGGAACATGGTGTAGGATTGCGCGACTCACGGGCAAAGTGCCAGCCTTGGAACCGCAAGCAAAACTTATCACGATTTATCCACGTGCGTTTCTTTTGCTTGCCCTGCCATTATGTTTCTGATTCTGTAGATACCACCATATAGATGCATTCAAAACCGTAAGGACCACTACATGTCGTTGACCGAAGCCAGGAAGACCTACAAGCCCTTCGAATATCCCTGGGCCTATGATTTCTGGAAACGCCAGCAGCAAATCCACTGGATGCCGGAAGAAGTGCCCTTGGGCGAAGATTGCCGCGACTGGGCGCAGAACCTCACGGACCACGAACGCAATCTGCTTACCCAGATCTTCCGTTTCTTCACGCAGGCCGATGTGGAAGTGCAGGATTGCTACCATGAAAAATACGGCCGCGTTTTCAAACCGACCGAAGTGAAAATGATGCTCGCCGCGTTCTCCAATATGGAGACGGTGCATATCGCGGCCTATTCGCATCTGCTCGACACGATCGGCATGCCCGAAAGCGAATATGGCATGTTCCTCGAATATGAGGAGATGAAGGCGAAGCATGATTACATGCAGGATTTCGGCGTCGAGACGGACGAGGATATCGCCCGCACGCTGGCCATGTTCGGCGGATTTACCGAAGGGCTGCAGCTGTTCGCCAGCTTCGCCATGCTGATGAATTTCCCGCGCTTCAACAAGATGAAGGGCATGGGCCAGATCGTCAGCTGGTCGGTGCGCGATGAAACGCTGCATTGCGAAGGCATCGTGCGGATGTTCCACGCCTTCACCGAAGAACGCGGCTGCCTGACCAAGGCGGTGCGCGAGGATATCATCGATTGCTGCCAGAAAGTCGTGCGGCTGGAAGATGCCTTCATCGATCTGGCCTTCGAAGAGGGCCCGGTGCACGGCATGAATGCGAAGGATATCAAGAAATACGTCCGCTACATCGCCGATTGGCGCCTGCAGCAACTGGGTTTCCAGCCGGTCTATATGGTGGAGGACCACCCCCTGCCATGGCTCACCCCATTACTGAACGGTGTGGAGCACGCCAATTTCTTCGAAACCCGCGCGACCGAATATTCCAAAGGCGCGACGACCGGCAATTGGCAGGACGTATGGAGCAGCTTCGACAATCGCGCAAAGGCGAAACGTGGCGATGAGGCGAACGACGAGGCGGTGGATGACGGGCCGGGGTTGTTTGGGGATAGTGGTGTCGCGCAAGGTGTTGCGGCGGAGTAATCTTCGTGTCCAATCCATTCATGTCTAACTGTATCGTCTATTTAGTCGAACGATGCCCGCAATGTGGCGTGGCGACTCCGCTTTTGACGAAGAAAGACAAAGCTCACCATCATCGCGACGACACTTTTTCTTACCAAAATAGAAAAAGTTATTGGTGATTTTTCAGCTGAGTGCTCCCGTTGTGAGAGCCTCGTTCTCTTTTATGGGAGCACTGATAAAAGTAATTCTACAAGTACGACTGAGCCATATAAGTTATCGATAATACGTTCATTTCCAAGCTTAGAAAGAGCAGCTGAAGAATTGCCAAAAATGGCGTCTAACTTTTATCAGCAAGCAATAGAATCTAAGCATGCACCTGATGGAGCCTTGAATGCTCGCAGCGTCTGCAATAGATGCTATGTTAAAAGACAAGGGGTACATTGAAGGTATATTGAATAGCAAGATCAAAGAGGCAAGTGATGATGGATTGTTAACTAGTGATATGGCCGCTTGGGCACATGAAATTCGTTTGAGCGCAAACGAACCACGTCATGCCGATGATAGTTTCGAAGGAGCGTCGTCTAACGATGCCGAACAGATACTAGCTTTTGCAAAAGCACTTAGTGAATACCTATATGTTTTACCAGCGCGAGTGATTAAGTGGCAGCGGCAAGCGACTGAGGCGGTTTCTACTTGACCACTTTGAGCATCGCTCCCAAGATCTCCATATGTTCCAGCCTAAAAGTTCCCTAACCGCGCATCTCGATCTAACCCGGACGGCGCGTGAACAAAAATTCGGAACCATCCTCGCCGATCCGCCTTGGCAGTTCCAAAACCGCACCGGTAAGGTCGCGCTGGAGCACAAGCGGCTCAATCGCTACAGCACGATGCAGCTCGATGAGATTTGCGCGTCGCTGGTTGATGACCTCCCCGCCGATCCCGTGCATCTTTACATCTGAGTGACCAATTCGCTGTTGCCTGACGGGTTTGATAAAAGTCGTTCTAATTTTACCTCACCAATAACTTTTATGGTCGCTTTGATCGTAAAGTGACGGCGTTTGACGTTCATCTCACCCACACCACGCAATCCGATTTCCGCCCCATTCTTCGGCCAAGCCTTCGTCTACCAGTACCGCGCCAACGCTTTCGCCATCTCTTTCCACCACCCGCAGCAGGCGATCGTAGCGGTCGCGGTTGGGGGTGTCATCGGGGCGGGTGAAGGTGACGCCCCCTTCGTTCAGCAGCGCCTGCATCCGGTCGGTCGCGCGTTACCCATGCGGCGTTCTCTAGCGCAGCCGGGGCGGCTGGTTTCCGGCGTGTCGATATCGGCAATGCGGATTTTCTCGCCCCGATACCAAACAGTGTCGCCATCCACGATGCAGGTGACCCGTGCGCCGCCGCCGCATCGGGGGAAATGCGCGGTCACCAAGGTTCCGCCGCTCGGGCGCTCAGCCTCGTTTGCGGGCAGCACGCTGGCGACGCTGCCAGGCCCGCCATCCCATAGAAACACCGCGCTGAACGCAGCGAGCGGCGCGACGAGGAGCACCATGCCGAACGGTACGGGCCTTGCCGCCCGCCGCTTGTGCAATGCGCCCTTCGCCCCAACGCGAGCTGTGGGGCGGCGCGGGCGGCGTTTCGGTTTGCGAAAGGATACGATCTCTCCCATCGCGCGAAACTATCATCGCAATGGTTGTCGGCTGGTAAAGGCACGTCTTTCCATACGCCCCGAACCGTTCCATGTCTGTGCAATGACGGCCCGTGGGCGAAGATTCCGGATCGCAGCCGCAAGTTCCATGCATTCGCGCCCTATGCGATCTTCTACCGCCGTCCCCCGCCATTCTCGGAACCTCGCGGCGCAATCGGGGTTGTGAAATAGAGGGGCGAATGTGCGCCCGGGCATGGCACATCGATTGAAAATCAAGGACAACATTATGGTCGAAATCCCTGTGGAGAAGAAATCCGGTATCCCGGCGTGGCTATGGTTGCTGCTGGCGCTGATCGCACTGGGTATGCTGGTGTGGTGGTATAGCAGCCAGTCCGAAAACGAGGTCGACGCGATCGACGACGCTGAAACCGCCCAGGTGGTGGAAGCCGATCCGGACGCCGAAATCGCCGGGACCGATGTGGATACTGGCGTGGAAGCGCTTGCCGGTGCAGCCGGTCTTGCCGATCTCAGCACCAAAATCGGGCGCGACGTCAGCATGGATTCCATCGCGGTCAACCGGGTAATCGGCGATGAAGCGTTTACCATCGGCACCGGTTCGGCGGAAACGCTGGTGATGTTCGATGAAAAAGCCACCCCCGATACGGCGATGGAAGGCAATGTCGATGTAAACCCGGGTTCCATGGTGAAGTTGCGCGGTAATGTGCGCGAACTTGCCGTGTCGGACCTGCCGCAATCGGTAAAGACCGATCTGGATGGCAAGAACGCCGCCTATATTTTCGCCGATATGGTCGAAGTCGTAAATTGAGGATTGTGAAGTCATGAAAAACGAAGAACGCTTCGGCACTTTGGAAGCATTGGATGACTGGCAACTGGTCGATAGCGATCAGGACATACGTGGCTGGCCGATAGTATCGCCGGGCGGCGAACGCTACGGCACGATTGCGGATATGCTGGTCGACAAGGAGAAAGAACACGTTGCGGCAGTTCGACTGGAAGACGGCCGGATGTGCGGGGTCAACTATCTCGATATTGCGAGCGACCATGTCATCTACCGCGATCCCCAGCCGGATTACGTGCCGGTATATCACCGGGTGACATCGCGGCGCGTCTGATCGGACTGCCTAGAAACCCCACGGCGCCGGGGGCGGGGCGATGGGCCGGGTCAGGTCGAACCGGACGGTGAAGTCCCGGTCCTGCGGCGCCCCGGCCGCGATGGTCCGGGACAACGCATAGGTGAAATCAGCGCCGCGCGTTCCCGCAGGATCGACGGCAATGGACCAGATATTCGTCACCGATGCGTCCAGCCCCTCGCGCTGAAACATGGCGATACTCTCTTCATCCACAGGGAAGCTTTGACGGCGCGGCGTTCCGCCATCCGCCGTATCACCGCCATACAGGGTTACGGCGTCCGGTTCGCCGTCTTCATGGCGATGGTCGTGTTTAAGCCGGATGCCGGTATCCGTGCGGGTGAGCACCCAGGTGCGGGACCGGTTCCAGCTGCCGTCCGGCTCGCGAATGTGAAACGGCACTTCGATCCGCGCTGCATCGCAGCGGCGGACATGCATGACCATTTCTGCGCCCTGCATTTCGGCATCGGCAGCATCGTTGCTGGTCAGCGCGCCGGCATAGGCATTGCCGCAATGGCTGGTAAGCGCCGTCCAGAAAATGTTCTGTGCTGAGGACGCGGTTGGCGCTTGCGCAATCGGAGCGGTGACACATCCGGGAGGAAGCAGCGCGGCGGCGATCATCGGAACAATGCGGGACAGGGCTTTGATCATCCACCAACCGTGCCACCGGAGTGCGCGATTGGCAATCAGGGGCACCAGCCGTCACGGTCCACACCCCAGCCGCTACCCCAGCCGCTGGCCTGCGCCAATTGCCGGTCGATCATCAGATCGCCAAGCAGAATGTCCCCGCGCCGGGCCGCACGCAATTCGCGCCCGTAACGATCGCGGGGCGGTTCGCCGCCGCCATCCAACGCAAAGGCACCGGCGTTCAACCAGTCATGCAGGGCATCGCGTGCGGCAATGGCGCGATTTTCTTCGGCTGGACACGCGCCCGAAAGCTCCGGCGCATCGAAACCGGTCAGCCTGATCTTGCGGCCGGCAATCATGATCGTATCGCCATCTATGACGCAAGCTGCGCTCGACCGCGCGGCGCATAGGGTGAAGGGCTGGTCCACATACTGCCATTCGCCCCTGTCCACGGGTCTTCCGGCGAAAAACCCGGCAATCGCAATTATGATGAGCAGGACCACTGCATCCCGCAAACGGGGGGATCGCCGGAATGCGCGCAGTACAGCTCCCCTTCGTTTCGCCATGCCCCCTTGTTACAGGGATCGGCGATCGGGTGAAGCCGCGGCGCGCGGTCCTGCACACCAATCGCCGCGCCTGCCGGACCAGGGTTCGGCAAGGTTTTCAGCCACCAATATCTCGCCAATGGATTGCCTGCCGCGCATCAGCACCCGCAATTTGCGGTCGAAGCGGTCTTCGTCCCGCCCGGATGCCACTGCGGTGAATGGACCGGCGTTGAGTAACACGACCAGTCGCCTCGTCGCCTGCCTGCCCAACGCCCGTTCGAATGCGCAGCCGGCTCGCCCCGTTTCCGGAGTGTTGATGTCCGCGATGCGGATTTTCAGGCCGTCCAGCCAGACGGTGTCGCCATCCACTACGCAGGTCACGCGTTTTTGTGCGCCACATTCGCCAATTATACCTCTGTCGCGCATCGCATCCTGCGACACGGCACCCTGCGACACGGCTCCTTGCAAATCGGGAGCGGTAGCGGACAGAATAAGGGCGATTGCAAGGTGCAACATAGCCAATCGCATGGCCGAGCGAAATTTGCGCGCCTATCCGGTGCAATACCTACCTGTCGCAGCGATAGGAGGGCGTGGCGGGTGCGCTTCCCCTGACGCCGGAGAACCGCTAGACGCCGGGATTATGCAAGGATGATAGAGCCGAACCCGATGAACGAACCGCATCAATCGCCGCCCGCCGTCAGTCTGCCGAACAGTGTCCTGAACAAGGCGGAAACCCTGATCGAGGCGCTTCCTTACTTTCAGCGTTATGCCGGGCGCACATTCGTGGTGAAATATGGCGGCCATGCGATGGGCGACCCCAAGGCGGCGCGGGAGTTTGCGGAAGATATCGTGCTGTTGAAAGCGGTCGGCATCAATCCGGTGGTCGTGCATGGCGGCGGACCGCAAATCGGCGCAATGCTGAAAAAGCTGGGCGTGGAAAGCCGGTTTGTCGATGGCCTGCGCGTTACGGACAAAGCCACCGCGGAAATTGCGGAAATGGTATTGTCAGGCGCGATCAACAAGGAACTGGTCGGCTGGATTGCACGTGCGGGCGGTAAGGCGATCGGCATTTCGGGCAAGGATGGCGGGCTGGTCACGGCCAGGAAGGTTACGCGCGGCGCCCACTATCCTGCAAGAGATCCCGACAGTAACATCGAAAACGCCGTCGATCTTGGTTTCGTTGGCACGCCGGAGACGGTCGACACCAGCGTTATCGATACGGTGGTAGGCGCGGGCATGATCCCGGTTATCGCGCCGATCGGTGCAGGCGTGGATGGCCACACCTATAATATCAACGCCGATACGATGGCCGGTGCGATTGCCGCGGCGCTGGGCGCTGCGCGGCTTTTCCTGCTGACCGACGTGGCGGGTGTGCTGGATGCCGATGGCACCTTGCTGACCGATCTGACGCCCGCGGACATAGCGCGTTTGCGCGATAACGGGGCGATCAGTGGCGGAATGATCCCCAAGCTGGAAACATGTGTCGACGCGGTAGAGGCGGGCTGCGATGCGGCGGTGGTGCTGGATGGCCGGGTGCCGCACGCGATGCTGCTCGAATTTTTTACCTCTCGCGGTGCGGGTACGCTTATTCGCAATATTGCGTGATTGTGCCGTGTCGGTTGATCGGCGCGGCGCAGGCTCTTAGATACGGCGGGCGACTGTACCGGAAAGATGAAAATCAATGATTGCCTTCATGCAGATCCTCGGAATGCTTATCAATGTACTGGTGATGCTCATCATCGTTCAGTTCATTATCGGACTGCTCTTCGCATTCAACGTGGTCAATGCGTCGAACCAGTTCATGATGCAGATCTACAATTCCATCAACGCCTTGCTCGATCCGGTATTATCCCCGATCCGGCGGTTATTACCGAAAACGGGCGCTATCGATTTTTCGCCGCTGGTTCTGATCCTGGGGCTGAACGCGCTGATGATCATCCTGTCCAACATCGTCGCAGCGTGAGCCGGGCATGACCGCAACCCGCATCGACGGTACCGCGTTCGCAGCCGGTTTGCGCCAGAAAATCGGCACGATCGCGGCGGATTTCGAACGCGCTTCGGGTCGCAAGGCCGGGCTGGCGGTGGTGCTGGTCGGGGAAGATGCGGCAAGCAATATCTATGTCCGGAACAAGGGAAAGGCCACGCTCGCCGCCAATATGGCCGGTTTCGAGCACCGCCTGCCTGCCGATACCGATGCCGCCGATCTGCTCGCGCTGGTGACACGGCTGAACGAAGATCCGCTGGTCGACGGCATTCTGGTCCAATTGCCGCTGCCGGCGCATCTGGATGAACAGGCGATCATTTCCGCGATCAGTCCGGACAAGGATGTTGACGGGTTCCATGTCGTCAATGCGGGCCGTCTATCGGTCGGGCAGAACGGGTTCGTGCCGTGCACCCCGCTAGGCTGCATGATGCTGTTGACGGACCGTCTGGGCGATCTGTCGGGTCTGGAAGCGGTGGTTATCGGGCGGTCCAACATCGTGGGCAAGCCGATGGCGCAATTGCTGCTGGATGCGAACGCGACTGTTACCATCGCGCATAGCCGCACCAGGGATTTACCCGAAGTGGTCCGCCGCGCAGACATCGTGGTGGCGGCGGTCGGACAGCCGGAAATGGTCAAACGCGATTGGCTGAAACACGGCGCAACCATTATCGATGTCGGTATCAACCGGCTGCCGCCAACAGCCGATGCGGATGGCACGCATAAGGGGCGGCTGGTCGGCGATGTCGCTTTCGACGAAGCCAGCGAAGTGGCTGGGGCAATTACGCCGGTACCGGGCGGTGTGGGGCCGATGACCATCGCCGTCCTGCTGCGCAACACGCTGGTGGCGGCGCATCGCAATTGCGGCATCCCATTGGCGAACGACGCGCTGTGATGCAATTGTGGGGCGGCGCGCGATCCGGCTTCATACCGGTCATGGCCATGGGTCTATTGGTGCTTACAGGCTGTGCATCAGGCGGGCGACCTTCGCTCACCGACCGCCAGATCGATCGCGCTTTGGTGGGGGCCCCCGGCGAAGCGCAGCCAAGCCGGATCGTGGCGAGCGAGATTGCTTTCGCCCGGTCGGCCCGGGAAACCGGACAATGGGCGGCATTTGGCGTAGCAGCGGCACCCGGCGCAGTCGTCCATGGGGTGGAAGGGCCAATGAACGCTGCAATATGGCTGCTGCAGCAGAAAGAACCGGCAAAACCCACGGATTGGCGCCCGCGCGCTGTGTGGATGAGCTGCGACGGGGCTATGGCCGTCAGTCAAAACCGGTTCCGCGATGCGGGCGGGCTGGTTGGTGACATGATTACGGTGTGGCAGCGCAGCCGTGACGGATCCTACCGCTGGAGCTATCTTGTCGCTGCGCCGGATATGCCCCAGCCGCCGCGACGACCAGACCTTGGCCCGGTGGGCGATGGCGATATCGTGGTAAGCGCCCTGGATTCGATCAAGGGCATAGTCGCCGACTGCCCCGAAACTGGTTTCGGCTCGGATGTCGGCACTGGCACGCCCAATCCACCCGCGTCCGCGCAGAACATTTCGGCCGGAATGCAGCAGGGCCTGCTCAATTCCGCCGATGGAACCATGCGGATCGTGTGGAACCATTTCCCCGATGGCGCGCGGCAGATTACAGTGGATTATGCGAGGGATGGGGCATGGACACGGGCACTCGACCGGACGTTTGCGGTTGCCAAGGGCACAGTGCGCCAATAATCGCGTCCGATCATGTTGACGCAGCTTTTCATTTCCGCCTTCATTACGTTGTTCGTAGTGCTCGACCCGCCGGGTTGTGCACCGATCTATGCCGGCCTTACGAAGGATGCGACGCGTTTGCAGCAGCGCAGCATGGCGATCCGCGCCTGCATGATCGCGCTTGCCATTCTGGTCGGTTTCGCACTGTTCGGGGAACAATTGCTGGCGGCATTGCATATCGAACTCGACAGCTTCCGGATTGCCGGCGGGTTCATGCTGTTCTGGATCGCGTTCGAGATGGTGTTCGAAAAACGGACCCAGCGGCGGGAAGAACGCGCCGAAAAAGTGGCCGCCACACCGGAAGTCGAGGATGTGTCCGTGTTTCCGATGGCTATGCCGATGCTGGCCGGCCCCGGCGCCATTGCGGCAATCATGCTGCTGATGAACGAAGCCCAAGGGACCGACCAGACGCTGGTCATACTGGCGGCGCTGGTATCGGTATTGCTGTTGACCATGGCGGCATTGATCGCTGCTGGACCACTGATCCGCCTGCTGGGTCACCGCGTGGAAGCGGTCATTACCCGGCTGCTCGGCGTATTGCTGGCCGCGCTGGCGGCACAATATGTGATCGACGGGCTGCGCGGTGCGTTTGGCGTATGATTTACGGCGTTACTGCAGCGTAATGATTTCGTCGTCGCCGTCGCGTCGGCCGTAAAACTGCATGAGCTGCACCAGCAGTTCGCAGCGTTCGTTGATGGTGTTCGCTTCCAGCAGCCCCTGTTTCGCCGCGGGATCGAACGGGGCGATCTGGGATACGCCATCGATCAGGGACATATCGTCCAAACGGGTGACGGAATCCCAATCCACGCTGTACCCCTGCGTATCGGCGAAACGCTTGGCTTCCTGTTCAAAACCGGCCCGCTCGACGCTGCTGAGAAATCCCTGCGCGGGTTCTTCCAGCAGTTCCGCTTCGATCTGGCGAAACGGCGTCGTCACATCCAGTTCTCGTATCATCCGGAAGCGCGTTTCCCCTTCCAGCACGACATTGTACCGGCCATCCTCCATCGCTTCGACATCACCGATCTTGCCGACGCAACCGATATCGAACAAGGGTGCACCGGCCGCGGGGCGCTGTGGCTGGATCATCGCAATACGCCGGTCGCGCACCAGTGCATCGCTGATCAGGGCGCGGTAACGCGGTTCGAAAATGTGCAGCGGCATCTGCAATCCTGGAAACAGGATCGCGCCCGTTAGCGGGAAGATGGAAAGCCGCTTCGCCATTACGGTCAAGTGAACAATATCCGCGAAAGGCGGCGGCGCGTAGTTACGACCCACGGGTCCTCCAGCCCGACCGCTTCGAAAATCTGCAGCAGCTTGGCACGTGCCGCGCCGTCGTTCCATTCGCGATCGCGTTCGACCATGGCGAGCAAGATATCGGCGGCACCATCGCGGTCGTTCGCCGCAAAGGCGGCTTCGGCATAGGGCATCTGCGCTGCCATATCTTCGGGCGCTGCGGTGGCGGCATCGCGCAATGCGGCCAGTTCGCCGTCATCGACCTGGGTGCCGGCCAGTTCCAGCGCGGTCAATGCTGGCTGGATCGCCGCGTCCTCGCGCATCGCGGGGTCAAGACCATCGGCAAATGTCTGCGCTTCTTCCATGCGGCCCGACGCCACCAGCGCGCGGATCAGGCCGGCATGGGCCGGGACATTGTCGGGCGCCATCTGCACAACCTGCATGAATACCCCCGCGGCCCGTTCGGCATCCCCATCGGCCAGCACCTGTTCGGCCATGGTTACGAATTGCGCCACGTCCTGCTGCGGACCGTTATTTCCGGCGCCGCCGCCGCCTGCGCCGCCAGAACCATCGCCCAGCGGCAATTTGGTCAACAGCTCGTCCAGCGCCTGTTTCAGTGCAGATTCGGTGCGATGGGGGGTAAGATCGGCAACCGGTTGCCCTTGAAACATGGCATATACGGTGGGTATCGACTGAACCTGGAACTGGGCGGCGATGAATTTGTCCTCATCCACATCGATCTTTTTAAGAACGACGCCCTTGTCTGCATATTCGGCTGCGATTTTTTCCAGCATAGGGGCCAGCGCCTTGCACGGGCCGCACCATTCCGCCCAGAAATCCAGAATAACCAGACTGGTCATCGACGGTTCGACCACTTCGGTGCGGAACTTCGCTACCGCTTTTTCTTCCTCGATATTCAAGCCCATGCTCGCCACGATACATCCTTCACACTGTCGCCGTTCGGTGTCCTATGTGGGGCATCTAGCGCATAAATGAAGGGTGCGACAGGTGCGGTTTGTCCGTGGCGCGATCGTGAGCTGCCGACGGGCCGCGAAGGCAGGACTTTTCGCTTGCCGCCCCTTGGCGCCGCTGCTAACTGCGCGCTTCCCCATCGAAACGGCAAGGTGATTCACCTGGGTTTCGGGGCCGGTCATCCGGATACGTTCAGTGAGCGGGCGTAGCTCAGGGGTAGAGCACAACCTTGCCAAGGTTGGGGTCGGGCGTTCGAATCGCCTCGCCCGCTCCAGTTTTTCCTATATTCTGTCATACAGATCCGGTTCACGGGCCGATGGCCTGTAGGCAATGTCAATGCAGCGGGATCGAGACAATTCTGGCGGTTCCACCCATTTTGCGGCTATAGGCACTTTCTATCAAACAGCCGCAGGTTTTTCACTGAAACCAGTGCGTGTCTGATGGGTTAAGAACATAATTGTCTTATCAGGGAAAAATCATGGCTAGCAGAAGAAATGTATTGGGCGGCGCGGCAACGGTCGGGGCCGGGCTTTTGATGGGCGGCGGTGCGTCAGCGGCAAGTGCGCAATCGGGCGTGAGCGGGGTCGCTCCGGCGGGTAAGGATTTGACGCCTGCACAAGCTCTCGACCTTCTCAAACAAGGCAACACGGCTTTTCTAAAAAATTCCGGTTCGGCGGCTGTTACCAGCCAACAGCGCCGTCTCGATCTGGCCAGCAGCCAGGCGCCATTCGCCGCCTATGTGACATGTTCCGACAGCCGTGTTCCACCGGAATTGCTGTTCGGAAGGGGACTGGGTGAATTGTTCATCATCCGCAATGCGGGCAACACGGTCGATACGGTTGCATTGGGCTCGATTGAATATGCGGTGGCGGTTCTGGGTACGCCTCTGGTTGTCGTCATGGGCCACGAACGATGCGGCGCGGTCGATGCGGCGACAAAAGTCGTAAAAGAAAACGCGACTTTTCCCGGTTCGATCGGGCGAATGATCGAACCGATCATTCCGGCCGTCCTCCAGGCCCAAAGCGACGAGGGTGATTTGTTGGACAATTCTGTTCGGGCGAATGTCCGCCGCGTCGTAAAACAATTGCGTGAACAGACCGATCCGATCATGCTCGATCCGCAACGCGATGGTCGTTTGTGGGTTGTCGGCGCCTATTACGATCTGGACGACGGTAAGGTCGACTTCTTCGATCTGCCTGAACAGGCCGCGTAACACACGAACCCTTGCTGCCGGCGATCTCATTCCAGATTGCAGGCCAGTAGCGGGCCAGTAGCAGGTTCGCCAAACAATCGCTTCCAGAGAGGCGCGACCGACAAGGTCTGCGCCTCTTTTGCTGCGTTTTCGCGATTATGTGTGTTCTTGCGGGTATTCTGAAAATTTCCCGTAAGGTCGCCGCAAAATCGTTTGCAATCGCGAGAGATTTTCCGTATTAGCCGACGTTATGTTGTATCATCCACTCGTAAAGAGCGCGCTATTGAGCGCATCCGCCAGTGCAATCGCCCTTTGCATGTCCGCAACCCCGGCAGCGGCACAAACGCCGCAAATGCCAGACGGCAGTGCCGAAAATAACGACCCGAAAGAGCGCATGGATGACGATTTTCACGGTCGCCGCCTGAACGCGGCAGGCGAAATCGTGGTCAGCGCCGTCGGTATCACGCAGCTGGACATACTGGCCGGTACTTCGGTGGTGGAAGCGGCCGAACTGCACCGTGAAATGGACGGGCAGATCGGCGAGATATTGGCCAAGCTTCCCGGCGTTTCCGCGACGTCGTTTTCCCCCGGGGCATCGCGCCCGGTATTGCGCGGATTTTCCGGAGAACGCGTGAAAGTGCTGATCGACGGGATCGGCGCCATCGATGTGTCCAACACCTCGGCCGATCACGCCGTATCGATCGACCCGCTGACGGCTGAACGTATTGAAGTGCTGCGCGGCCCGGCAGTTATCCTGTATGGTAGTCAGGCAATCGGCGGCGCCGTCAACATCATCGACAAACGCATTCCGCTGCGCGTCCCCGACGAAGCGTTTCATCTCGATACCATCGCTTCGCTGGATACCGCATCGAACCTGTATGAAGGCGGCGCGTCGCTGGACGTCCCGATCGGCAGCGACTTCGTGTTCCATATAAACGGTTCCTATCGCAACACCGACGATATCGACGTTCCCGGCTTTACCGTGGCCCCGGTTCTGCGCGCCGAAATTCTGGCGCAAGCTGCCGAGGAAGAAGCGGAAGGGGAGCTTGAAGAAGCGCAGGAACTGCGCGAAGCTGCCGAACAAAGTGGCTTCCTACCCAACAGCGCCACCGAAACTTTTGCCGCCGATGTCGGATTTGCCTTTTTCAAGGGCGGCAGCGACCTTGGCTTTTCACTGGGCATTTACGATACGAATTACGGTGTGCCCGGCCGGCCCGGCACCGGCCACGCGCATGGTGAAGAAGGGGCGGGCGGTGCGGAAGGCGGGGGCGGCGAGGAAGGTGCCGAGGAAGAAGGCGAAGAACGCGTTACTATCGATCTGCGGCAATATCGCGCCGATATGCGCGGATCGCTGGATCTTGGTGGCGGATTGTTCTCCGAACTGCGCACCCGCGCAGGCTTTAGCGACTATACCCATACCGAATTCGAAGGGGACGAGGTCGGAACTGTATTCGATGCGACCGGCGTGGAAACGCGCCTGGAACTGGTGCAGGCACGTCAGGGCGAATGGCGGGGTTCCAGCGGCGTTCAATATTACCACCGCGATTTCTTTGCCGAAGGGGCCGAGGCCTACGTTCCGCCGAACCTGACTGACCAGTTTTCCGTCTTTACCTTGCAGGAAATCGGTTTCGGTCCGCTCCAGCTGGAGCTGGCGGGCCGGTACGAAAATACGAATGTACGCACCAATACGCTGGATATCGAACGCGATTTCGATGGGCTTTCGGGCGCGGTTTCCCTGGCTTACGAAACCAGCGGCGGCCTTCGATTCGGAATTACGGGTTCGCGCGCGGAACGTGCGCCCAGCGCGGAAGAGCTGTTTTCCAACGGTCCGCACATCGCGACGCAGGCGTTCGAAATCGGCGATGTCGATCTGGTGACGGAAACCGCGCTGGGGGTCGAGGCGTTCCTGCGCGGCAATCTGGGTCCGGCATCCGTCAATATCGCCGTCTTCAACAATTGGTTCGACGATTATATCTACCTCATCGATACCGGCGCGGAAGAAGACGATCTGCCGGTATTCCAGTATCTGCAGGACGATGTCGATTATTTCGGCGTAGAAGCGCAGATGTTGCTGCCGATCGTGGATAGCGGGCCGTTCACTCTGCTGGCCGATCTGCGCGGCGATTATATAAAGGCGCGGCTGGACGATGGCACGCCATTGCCGCGTATCCCGCCGCTCAATGTGCTGGGCGCATTGGAAGCGCAGACGGATATGTTCGATCTGCGCGGCGAAGTGCAGTGGTTCGACAGCCAGAACGCGGTCGCACCCTTCGAAACCGTGACGGACGGGTTCACGCTGGTGAACGCGTCGCTTGCGCTACGCCCGTTCGGTGAAGGCAGGAACGTGACATTGCTGTTGCAGGCGAAGAATGTTTTCGATGTGACCGCGCGTCGCCATGCCAGCTTTACCAAGGATTTCGTACCGCTGGCCGGGCGAAATTTCCGCGTCAGCCTGCGGACGAGTTTTTAAGCCCGTCCGCCATTCGTCAAATCAAACGATTGCCGGGATCAGTTTTCCACTGCGAAACTGATTTCGGCATTGTTTTCCAGGCGTTCGACCAGCGCTTCGCCCAGGAACGATCCCGGGGTGCCGATACCGCCCTGTGCATCGCAGGACAGCAGCGCAATGCCGGTTTCGGTCAGCATCCGGCTGGTGGACCCATAACCGGGATCGTATTTGCCCTTGACCGCGTACTGGATGGTCTGGCCATCCGGCATTTCGCCGACAAACAGCACATCGTAAAAACCGTTTTCCCGCTCTTCTGCTGTCGGGCCTTCGCCGGGCTTGGGCGGTTTGGCACCGAACGGGTTTTTCAGCATCGCCGCTGCAGCCTTCGCCGCTTTCTCGCCCAGTTCACCGGGGCTGGTCAATATCATCTCATCATATTTGAAATCCTTGCCATAAGGATGATCGAGTAGAAAATTGGTGCGATGCACGTTTTTGGTATTGATCGCCGCCATGATGAAAGGGGCCGCCCATTTGCCCAGCTTCTCGTCATATTGCGGGATAAGGCCCGATGGCTGGTCCGGCCCTTCGAACCCCGGCGTAAGCCCGAACGGGCTTTGCAAAATCGGAATGAGCTTCGGATTTTTGGCGATGCTTTTCATCGTTTCGGTAAGGCTGGCGGCCGTGCCACCGCTGAACGTGCCCTGCATGGCGCGCACTCGCCCCTTGACCCGCGGTGCCGGTTTGCCGAACCTTGCTTTCGCTTCTTTCTGCAGCATCAGCACGCCCAGATCGAAGGGGATGGAATCGAACCCGCTGGAAAAACAGATGCGGGCACCGCTGGCTTTGGCCAGATCGCTGTTCTTGTCGATCTGTTCCCGCATCCAGCCCGGTTCGCCGCACAGATCGGCATAATCCGTGCCTTCCCGGGCGCAGGTTTCGACCAGTTCGTTTCCGTAAAGCTGATAGGGGCCAACCGTGGTCAACACCACGCGGGTGCGCTTGCACATGGCGGTCAGACTGTCCGCATCATCGGCATCGGCCACGACCAGCGGTGTGTCTTTCGGGGCGCCGATCAGATCGCGCACATCTTCCAGCTTGGACAGGTTGCGACCGGCCATCGCCCATTTGGGCCCATCGTCCCGCGCGCCGTAATGCTGGCTCAGAAATTCGGCCACCAGGCGGCCGGTATAGCCGGTGGCACCATAGACGATGATGTCGAATTCGCGCGATGGTCTGGTCATGATTTCTCCTTGGGATGCGCCACCTGAATGCGCGCGCAATCGCCAGGAGTCAAAGACGCTGCGGCATGGCGGGTTCCCATGCCTTTCATTACCGATGTCCGCCTTACAGGCGCGGCAGGGTCACGCCCTTTTGCCCCATATATTTTCCGGCCCGATCGGCATAGGTCACTTCGGGCCGCTCATTGCCTTTCAGGAACAGGAACTGGCAGGCGCCTTCATTGGCGTAGATTTTGGCGGGCAGGGGGGTGGTGTTGGAAAATTCCAGCGTAACGTGCCCTTCCCACCCCGGCTCCAGCGGCGTGACATTCACGATTATCCCGCACCGCGCATAGGTGCTTTTCCCCAGACAGATCACCAGCACATCTTCGGGAATGCGGAAATATTCGACAGTGCGCGCCAGGGCGAAACTGTTGGGCGGGATGATGCAGACATCCGTATCGCGGTCGACGAAGCTTTTCGGATCGAATTTCTTTGGGATCGACCACGCTGCTGTCGACATTGGTAAAGATCTTGAATTCGGGTGCAACCCGCGCATCATAGCCATAGGAACTCAAGCCGTAGGATATGCAGCCGTCGCGTCGCTGCGCCTCGACAAAGGGTTCGATCATGCCCTTTGCCTGCGCCTGTTCGCGAATCCATCTGTCGCTTAAAATCGCCATGGTACCTGCGTTCCCCCACACGTTCGGCAAGAGCAAGAGGCGCGTTATGGTTTTTGCCGGATTCCGCCTAGCGGATTTGCCGGGCGCCCAATTGCGGGTTCTGCGCCGCGATATGGTTCAGCCATTTCTTCGGCCGCCGGGTCATGTTGCCAGGATAGGTGACGTTCAGCCCCACGATCTGCGCCATCGCACCCACGAAGTGGATGCAGTTGCGGGTATCCAGATCGTAATATTCGCCCGGTGCATCGCGCCACTGCCGCATGGTGGCGCGCACCTGTTCCAGCTGGGTTTCCGTGAGGGCGACCGTGAAATGACGGTTGGTCCTGCGGATATATTTGTCGTCCTCGCTCATCACGATATGTTCCACCGGACCGGACAATATGCGCGTGCTGACCGTCTTCGCGCTGAACCCGTAATTTTCGTCTACCGCTTCGCCGGTGCTGTCGATCACCCCTTCGAGCCGGACGAACGTGTGCGGATACCGGCCGAACAGGACGGAGCCGTTGAAGCTGTGAAACGTCATGGTCACTTCGGCTGATGCCGGCAGCGACCAGAACGACAGGACAAGCGCGGCAAGCAGGGTAAGGATTCGTTTCATATAAGCGCTTTCTATTCCCATCGCATCGTGACGCCGACCGAATGGAGGGGGCTCAACTGGCCAGCAGACTGGCATTGCCCCCCGCCGCGGTGGTGTCGATGCAGACGACACGTTCGGTGGCGAACCGGGCGACGTAATGCGGACCGCCCGCCTTGGGGCCGGTACCTGAAAGTCCCTCGCCACCAAAGGGTTGGCTTTCCACCACCGCACCGATCTGGTTGCGATTGACATAGAAATTGCCGACCTTCGCACGGCCTTCCACGAGACGGCGGGTGGCGGCAATCCGGCTGTGCAGCCCCAGTGTCAGCCCGTAACCAGTGGCGTTAATGTCGTCTACCACCTGTTCCAGTTCATGCGCGCCGAACCGTGCAACGTGTAAAACCGGGCCAAAATTCTCCCGCCGCAGGTCCAGGATCGAATCCAGTTCGATGATGGTCGGCGCTACGAAACACCCCGCGCGCGCCGAACGCGGCAATGTGCGTTGCCACACGGTCCGCCCCGCCTTTTTTCGGCGCGCAATATGCCGTTCCAGCGAAGCCTTCGCATCGGGATCGATAACCGGCCCGACATCCGTGGCGAGCAATTCCGGATCGCCGATTTCCAGCGCATCGAAAGCGCCGCGGATCATCGCCAGCGTTTCGTCGAAAATATCGTCCTGCAAGTACAGCATCCGCAATGCCGAACACCGCTGTCCGGCGCTTTGGAACGCGCTCGCAACCACATCGCGCGTGACCTGTTCGGGCAAGGCGCTGCTGTCCACGATCATCGCGTTCTGCCCGCCCGTTTCCGCAATGAAGGTCGCGATCGGCCCTTCGCGCGCGGCCAGTGCGCGGTTGATGGCGCGGGCCGTGTCGGTCGATCCGGTAAATGCCACACCTGCAATGCGCGCATCGCCGGTGATCATTTCGCCGACATTGCCCGCGCCAGGCAGCAGCTGGAACACTTCGCGCGGGATGCCGGCTTCATGACACAGACGGACGGCGAGGGCAGCGATCAGCGGGGTCTGTTCTGCTGGTTTGGCGACCACACTGTTGCCTGCCGCCAATGCCGCAGCAGCCGGCCCGATGAAAATCGCCAGCGGAAAGTTCCACGGGCTTATTGTCGCAAACACCCCGCGGCCAGCCAGGGTCAGGCGGTTTTCTTCGCCCGTCGGCCCGGGAAGGATTACGGGCCGGGCGAACAGCGCACGCGCTTCGCCGGCATAATAGCGCAGGAAATCGACCGCTTCGCGCAGTTCCAGCACGCCATCCATCAGCGTCTTGCCGGCTTCACGCTGGCACAGCGACAGAAATTCGGCGCTGTGTTCTTCGAACAGATCGGCGCTGGCTTCCAGTAACAGAGCACGCTTTTCGCCGCCCAGCGCATTCCAGCCCGGCTGTATGGCGACGGCCCGGCCGATCGCATCGCTGACTTCGCGGGGCATGGTATCGCGCCGTGTTCCCACTTCGCTGGTCAAATCCTGCGGCTTGTTGATCGGGGCAATTTCCGCCTCTGTCTCCAGTTCGGGGGACCGGAACGTGGGTTCGCAATTCCAGCGGATATCGCCCAGGCGCTGCAATCGAGACATGAGCGGTTCGCGCACCAGGGGGTCGGCCAGATCTATGCCTGCGCTATTGCGCCGACCGGGGAAAATATCCGTCGGCAGGGGGATGGCAGGATTGCGATAGGGATCCAGCGCCTGCATATCCGCAACCGGGTCCGTAGCGAGATCGGCGGCAGGGACGTTGGCATCCGCCATCCGGTTGACGAAAGAGGAATTGGCACCGTTTTCAAGCAGACGGCGGACCAGATAGGCCAGCAGATCCTTGTGACTGCCGACGGGTGCATAAATGCGCACCGGCGTCTGCGCGTTTCGCCCCTTCGCCCGTTCCAGCGCCGCCAGTTCGCCATACACATCTTCGCCCATACCGTGCAGACGCTGGAATTCGAAACCACCTGCGGCATCCTGATGGGCCGCCAAGGCGGTAATTGCGCCCACTGTATAGGCATTGTGGGTGGCAAAGGCGGGATAGATCGCATCGCGCGCCTCCAACAGGCGCACGGCGCAGGCGAGATAGGAAATATCGGTCGCAATTTTGCGGGTGAAGACGGGATAATCGGCATAGCCGCCCACCTGGCTCAGCTTGATCTCCGTATCCCAATAGGCGCCTTTGACCAGCCGCACCATGAACCGGCGATCGTAACGCCGGGCCAGCTTCACGATCCAGTCGCACAGCGGAACGGCCCGTTTCTGATAGGCCTGGATCGCCAGGCCGAAGCCGCCCCACTGCGTCCCGCCGAAAATCTCGTCATCCGCCGCCAGTGTTTCGATAATATCCATCGACAGTTCCAGCCGCTCGGCCTCTTCCGCGTCGATAGTGAAATGGATGTTGGCCATACGGGCCTTCATCGCCAGCGATTTCAGGATCGGGACCAGCGCTGCGTGCGCCATGTCGGCATGGAGGAAATCGTATTTGGGATACAGCGCGGACAGTTTCACCGATATGCCCGGGGACTGGATCACGCCATCCCCAGCTTCCTGCGCAAGCCGGTCGATCGCATTTTCATACGAGACGCGATATCGCTGCGCATCGGCAAAGGTCATGGCCGCTTCGCCCAGCATATCGAAACTGTGGGTCAAGCCCTCGCGCCGTTCGGGGGCGGCGCGTTTCAGCGCTTCGTCGATGGTTCGCCCGAATACGAACTGGCCGCCCAAAATGCGCATCGCCTGCAAGGTCGCCTTGCGGATTATGGGTTCGCCCAGGCGCCCTACCGTGCGCTTCAGCGTAGCCCCCATTCCGCGCTGGTGACGGTCCGGCTGTTCTAGAACCTCGCCGGTCAGCATCAGGGAAAATGTTGCGGCATTGACGAAGGTGGAACTGCTTTCACCAAGATGGTCGCCCCATTCGATGTCGCCGATCTTGTCCTTGATCAGCATATCAGCGGTGCGCGCATCGGGTACGCGCAGCAGTGCCTCTGCCAGACACATCAGGGCGATGCCTTCTTCGGTATCAAGGCCGAATTGCTGCAAAAATGCATCGATCCCGCTGGCCTTGCGCTTGCGCGCCCCTTCGATCAACAGTCCCGCCATCGCCGACGCTTCGCTGTGGAGCGCGCAAACCGGTGCCGCCTGTTCCATACGCTGCGCCACACAGGCGTTTTCTTCCTCCCTGTAGGCCTGGCGAAATTTCGTGCGATCGAGCGGCGCGGGTCGGGTCATTACGGTACCTGTTCGGGAAGGGCGGATATCGGTTGATGATTTGAACCGAGTCCGGGTTGCAATCAAGCCCGGTTGCAATCAAACACCATGTGTATCATGCGGCATGAAACGCATGGGTTTTCAGGAGCGTTACCTATGGCGGGCCGATATTTTGACGAATGGCGGATCGGCGACCGGATTGAACATGAAATCCGCCGCACCGTAACCGAAACGGACAATCTGCTGTTCAGCACCATGACTCACAATCCGCAGCCCCTGCATCTGGACGCAGAAGCCGCGAAAGAAAGCGAATTCGGACAGATTCTGGTGAACGGCACTTTCACCTTCGCACTGATGGTCGGCCTTTCGGTAGGTGATACGACATTGGGCACGCTGATCGCCAATCTGGGATACGACAAGCTGGTCATGCCCAAGCCGGTGTTTATCGGCGACACGCTGCGCGCGACAAGCGAAGTCGTGGCGCTGAAACCATCCAATTCGCGGCCCGACGCGGGCATCGTCACCTGGACCCACGAATTGCTGAACCAGCGCGATGCAGTGGTGGTGCGCTGCAGCCGGGCGGCACTTATCAAGAAATCGGGCTAGCTTTCCGGGGCGGCTTGCGCAGTATCGGCAGTATCGCCGCCTAGCGCCTGCCACAGCAGCACCCGCGCACGTTCCGCGCGCCCCTGTGCCGCAGCGGCGCGTTCACCCGATGCATCGGCCACCCTGCGGGCATCGAGCACGGTCAGAAAATTGGCAAGTCCGGCACGAAAACGCACTTCGGCAAGCTGTGCCGCACGGTTTGCGCTGCTGCGTTCGCGCTGTGTCACGGCAAGTTCGCGATCCGCCGCATCAACCAGACCATAGGCGCTTTCCGCCTCGCCCAGCGCGGCGAACACCCGCCCGCGATAGGATTGGAATGCGATGCGTTTGTCGGCAGCGGCGCCGTCGATCTCGGCCTCGATCCGTCCGAAATCCAGAAGCGGGGCCAGCAACGATCCGCCGATGGAACCGACCACGGCATCGCCATCGAACAATCCGCCCAGATCGAATGCCAGCAATCCGATTGCGGCCGACAAGGTCAGTTGCGGGAAACGCCGGGCGGCGGTGGCAGCCAAGGAGGCATCGGCGGCGGATAGCCGCGCGGAAGCCGCCAGAATATCGGGCCGGTTGCTAAGCAATTGCGATGGCAGAGCCGGGGGCATTGCGAGGGCTTGGGCAGGAGGGGGTGCGGGCTGGGAACCCACACCCGATGGCGCATCCAAGGCTTCGCGAATGGTTGCGGCCGGCAGCGCAGTCAGCGTAATCAGGCGACCGATAATGCGGGGCTCGTCGCTCTGCAGCGCCGCCAGGCGACTGCGGCTGGCTTCGGCGGCGGTTTCGGCGCGCACCCGGTCGAACCCCGGCGCGATACCGGCACGTTCGCGAATATCCGCGAGGCTTATCAGCGTTTCGGACGCGACCACATCTTCGCGCAGCGCATCCTGTCTTGCCATCAGCGTTCGCCAGTCGATTACCGCCCCGGCAATTTCGGCAGTCAGCGAAAGGCGTATTGCCGCAACATCGGCATCCGCCGCGACCACCAGCGCAGCGGCCGCGCGCTGGGCTGCACCCAGGCGGCCGAACAGATCGGGATCCCACCGGGCCGATAGATTGGCACCATAGGCTATCTGTTCGGTGTCGAAGGAGATCGGACCGGGCAGATCGCCGCCGAACTGTGCAGGATTGGTGCGCGCGCCCCTGATCGACGCGTCGGCGTCCAACTGGGGCAATCGGCGCGCATCCGCCCCGCGCAGTTGCGCTTGCGCACGGTCGAGCCGGGCCGCCTGTTCGAGCACGGTCGGGTTCGATAACTGCGCCTGTTGCAACAAAGCGCTGAAGGCGGGATCGCCGGTTGGCAGCAGGGATGCCATGGCCGCCGCCTCCGCACCGGTCGGCGCGTAGAAGTAGCTTTGCGGCAGCACCGGAGCGGCAGTCGCTATTTCCGGCGGCGGTCCGGCAACGCACCCGCTTAACGCGAGGCCCAATACAGTGACAGCGTAAAAATGCGCGCGCATTATTCGCGGCCTGCTGGCGCATTGCGGGCGGGCGTATTGCGGGCCGTGGCTTTGGGGGCCCGGGCATTGGGGGCCGATGCATCGCGGGCTGGAATGAAGGCATCGACCTGCTGGCCCACGCGGAACATCGGCGTTGTTCCGGCGGCGGGTTCCGGCAGGCGATAGAGTACCTGCAACACGCGGACATCCACCCGCTCGCTGGCGCTGTTGGTCAGCGATGTCTTGGGCACCACCAGCGGCTCCACCCGCACGAACGCTGCCTGCACCTGACTGCCGGATGCACCGCGCGGCGATACGGTGGCGGGCGCGCCCTGTTTCAGCCGGGTTGCTTCCGCCTCGTCGATATCGATGCGAATATAAAGCGGGCGGGTTTCACCCATCCGGATGAACGGATCGGCAGCACCCCCTTGTGTCGAGACATATTCGCCCGGACGGATGTTTACCGCAAGGATTTGCCCCGACATCGGTGCGCGCACGGTCAGGCGGCCGAGTTCGGTCTGCGCACTGCCGGCGGTAGCCTGCGCCGCGGCAAGCCGGGCGCGGGCAAGTTCCAGCCGGGAATTCGCCGCCGCAGCGTCGCCTTCCGCGCCGATGACTTCGGAACGCGATACGGCTGCGGCATCCTCCACATTGCGATACAGCGCCAATTGCCTTTGCGCTGTAGCACGCGCGCTTTGCGCTTCGGCAATTGCGGCGCGCGCTTCGGTAATGGCTGCGCGCGTTTCAGTGAGGCGCGAACGGGCGGAACGGTCGTCTACCGTGAACAGCGGTTGCCCCTGTGTCACATAATCGCCGGGTTGCACGCGCAGATCGGTTACCAGCCCGGACAATGCCGTGCCGATATCCACGATTTCGCTGGACGGTTCGACCACGCCGGCGCCCGCCACCCTATCGGCATTGGCAAGCGCACCGGTTGCGCGCGGCGGTTCCTGTTCGGGCTGCGACAATTCGCGATCCGGCTGGCCACGCACAATGAAGATCGCGGCGATTACCAGCCCGATAAGCGCGATGACCGGCAGCACCTGCCGTGAAAAACTGATAGTATTGGGAAGCAAGGCCATATCTTAAATCCTGTGCGGATGTCGTGTGCCCGAAGCCGGGATGTCGGTGCGAAAATCAGTGGTCATCGGGCATCTGCGTACCGTCGTGCGTGACGCGGCCGTCTTCCAGAACGAGGATCCGGTCGGCGAGGTCGAAAATGCGATTGTCATGCGTGACGATAATGACGCTGCGGTCCGGCGCCACGCCCACTTCGCGGAGCAAATCCATCACCCGTCGGCCCGATTTGGCATCCAGCGCAGCGGTGGGTTCATCGCAGACTACCAATCGCGGTTCGTGCACCAAAGCGCGGGCGATGGCGACGCGTTGCTGCTGTCCGCCTGACAATTGGCTGGGCAATTTGGCCGCCTGGTCGCCGATATTGAGCTTGTCCAGCATGGCGGTCGCACGGTCGCGCGCTTCGGTTCGCTTCATTCCCTGCGCCATCAGCGGGACCGCCGCGTTGGAGGCGGCATCGATCGATGGGATGAGATTGTATTGCTGAAAGATGAAACCGATATTTTCGAGCCGGAAATTCACCAGCTGCGTGTCCGACAGATTGTAGATGTCAGTGCCGAACACCTCGACTTCGCCTTCGGTAGGCCACAGGATACCGCACATGATGGAAATAAGCGTGGTTTTGCCCGATCCGCTTTCGCCGACCAGATAGGTCAGCTCACCCGCTTTGATATCAAGATCGATATCATGCAGCACGCGGATGGTTTCCTGCCCCGCCTTGAAATCGCGCGAGACGCCATGCGTCGAAATCGCTGTCCGGGCCTGGTTTTCGCTGGCGGGATCGTTCACCGGAACACCGCCGCCGGTTCGGTTTTCATGACGTCGCGAAGCGCGATCCAGCCGGTCAGAACGATGATGACGAACACTGCCGCAAGCGACACCAGCGGGATTTGCCAGGGAATGTAAAACCCCTTGAAAGTCGGGGTGGAGGAAAATGCGGAAATGAAACCGACCGTGCCGAGGACGCCGAGACCATAACCTACCAATCCGACCAGCGCCGCCTGAACGCCGACCATGCCGGCAATCTTGGCATTGGTGACCCCGATCGCCTTCAGCGCGCCGAACTGCTTGATATTATCCCGGATGAACAGGCTGAATGTCAGCCCGACAATGGCGACGCCGACGATAAAGCCCAATACTACCGTAATGCCGAAATTGATCGGGATGCCGGTATTCTCGATGATGAAGTCCACACCATCCTGCGCAAATTCACTGCGCGTGCGGGCGCGCAGGCCGGTTTGCGCGGTAATGCGTGCGGCAAGTTCCTCAGCCGTTACATCGTCCGCTTTGCCGACCAGCACGAAAGTCATGCGGTTGCGGGTGCCGGGTACATAACGCAGTGCCTGGCTGTATTTGGTGTATAGCACCACCTGACTGGTGAAGCTGGGGATGGCATCGGCTACCCCGCGAATGACCGCCCGCTGGTCGTTCAGTTCCAACCGTTCCCCGATGGGCGACATTCCGCCTTCGAACAGATTGGTCACGCCCACATCGTCGATGACGACACTGTCGGGCTGTCGCAACACCGTCGAACTGCCTTCGACCATGTTTCTGGGCAGGCCGATCAGCGTCGCGTCGTCCACCCCGATGATCTCGACGCCTTCCAGATCGCCTTCGGTCGTGCGGACGGACGCATTGGCGCGCAGATGCGGTACCGCCCATTCGACGCCGGCGACCCCGCGCACCCGGTCCAGCGCAGTCGATGGCATGGGGAAATTGACGTCGGTGGTCCGGCTGACCTCGTCCATCACCCAGACATCCGCCGATGGTTCGTTGTAGACGCCTGACGATCCGCGTTCGATCAGATTGACGAAGATAGTCAGTTGCTGCGTGATGAGCAGGGTGGAAAACGCAATGCCGAACAACAGACCGTAAAACTTGGTCCGGTCCCCCGTCAGCATCCGGATGGCGATCCACAGCATTCGCACAAAATCTTTCGGGTTCGGCAGGCGCCACTGCAAAGCTTGCGCTTTTGCGGTCCGCCCCACATACTGAACGATATCGTTTAACTGAACGGAGCCGTTCACTTTGTCAACAGGCACACCAGATAAACTGTTCGGCAGGTTGGATGGCCCAGCAGATGGCCCAGCAGATGGCCCAGGGGGCGGCAAACCGGCTGGCAGGGTAGGGCGCCCGGCCGACAGCGCCAAACGCGAAGCGATGATCGCGGCGGCCGGCGCGTCTTTTTTCGCGCACGGTTTTGCCGCCACATCCATCGAACAGGTGGCGGCCGATGCGGGCGTTTCGAAAGTCACCGTCTACAGCCATTTCAGCGACAAACGCGGATTGTTTGCAGCTGCGGTGGAGCAGGAATGCGCCCGGATGAGCGGGTATTTCCGCATCGATTTGGCTTTCGAAGGATCGCTGGAAGAACAGTTTTCCCGTATCGGTACTGCCATGACCGCTTTTCTGGCGCGGCCGGAAATGATCCAGTTCGAAAGGCGGGTCGCTGCGGAAACCGAACATGACCCCGCAATCGGTATCGCCTTTCTCGATGCCGGGCCGCGCCGGATGCGGTCGCAATTTACCGCACTGCTGCAAACGCTGGTTGCGGATGGCAAGCTGGATATTGCCGACCCGGCATTGGCTACGGAACAATTCGTGTCGATGTGCAAAGGTCTGGGCGATCTTGAACGGCGGTTCGGCGCCGGGGTCGACGAAGATCGTGACCGGGACCGGATCGCCGGCGCGGTTGCGGTATTCCTCAAAGCCTACCGCCCTTAAGGTTTTTCCGGGGCACCGCCCCCTTTTGCGACACCTGCATTATACGCATCGGGCGTTGCCATCTGTTATCTTGCCATTCATCGACTTGTGCCTACATTGTGCCGG
This sequence comes from uncultured Alphaproteobacteria bacterium, assembly GCA_963803585.1. Lineage (GTDB taxonomy): Bacteria > Pseudomonadota > Alphaproteobacteria > Sphingomonadales > Sphingomonadaceae > Pontixanthobacter. The sequence goes on from CAWDNB010000002.1 coordinate 427,978, forward strand.
TGAAAGGATTCCCCCGCCGATGAACGACGAAAACGAACCGCAGACCCCCAATCCCTGGGTGAAAAGCCTGATGTTGTGGGGCGGCATTTTCATGGCGCTTATTCTGCTGGTCAGTATGTTCGGCAATTCCGGTCAGTCGGATGGAACCCAGATCGATTATTCCGGTTTTCGCGACCGCGTGGCCGAAGGATCGGTGAAGGACGTGGAAATCGCGCCCGACCGCATCACCGGCACGCTCAAGAACGGCGAGGCATTCTCCACCGTTCCGGTCGGCAACGATACGGAGCTTACCAAATTGCTGGACGAACAGGATGTGCGCTATTCCGGCGCCGCCATGGAACGGATGAACCCGTTGCTGGTCATCCTGCTCCAGTCGCTGCCGTTCCTGCTTATCCTGGGCATCGCGTTTTTCGCGCTGCGCCAGGTGCAGAAAGGCGGCGGCGCGGGTGGCGCGATGGGGTTCGGCAAATCGAAAGCCAAATTGCTGACCGAACGGTCCGGCAAGGTCACTTTTGCCGATGTTGCCGGTATCGACGAAGCGCGTGAGGAGCTGGAGGAAATCGTCGAATTTCTGAAAGACCCGAACCGGTTTTCCAAACTTGGCGGACAGATACCCAAGGGCGCGCTGCTGGTCGGTTCGCCGGGTACCGGCAAGACATTGCTGGCCCGCGCGATCGCGGGTGAGGCAGGCGTGCCGTTTTTCACCATTTCGGGTTCCGATTTCGTCGAAATGTTCGTGGGCGTCGGCGCAAGCCGTGTGCGCGACATGTTCGAACAGGCCAAGAAAAACGCACCATGTATCGTCTTCATCGATGAAATCGATGCGGTCGGTCGCCATCGCGGCAACGGGGTCGGCAATTCGAATGACGAACGCGAACAGACGTTGAACCAGCTGCTGGTGGAAATGGACGGGTTCGAGGCTAATGAAGGTATCATCATCGTGGCGGCGACCAACCGCCCCGACGTGCTGGACCCGGCATTGCTGCGTCCCGGCCGGTTCGACCGTCAGGTTGTTGTACCCATTCCCGATATCGACGGGCGCGAAAAAATCCTCGAAGTCCATATGAAAAAGGTGCCACTGGCGCCGGACGTCAACAGCCGTACTATTGCGCGCGGCACACCCGGTTTTTCCGGCGCGGATCTGGCCAATCTCGTTAACGAGGCGGCCTTGCTGGCGGCCCGGCGCAACAAGCGCCTGGTTGCGATGCAGGAATTCGAAGACGCCAAGGACAAGGTCATGATGGGCACCGAACGGCGCAGCATGGTCATGACCGACGACGAAAAAAAGATGACCGCCTATCACGAGGCCGGCCACGCGCTGGTATCGATCAACGAACCGGCATCCGACCCGATACACAAGGCCACGATCATCCCGCGCGGACGGGCATTGGGCATGGTCATGCGCCTGCCGGAACGCGACAATTATTCGTATCACCGCGACAAGATGCACGCCAATCTGGCAGTTGCAATGGGCGGGCGCGTGGCGGAAGAAATTATCTTCGGTTATGACAAAGTGTCCAGCGGCGCATCGTCCGATATTCAATACGCAACCGATCTGGCCCGCAATATGGTGACCAAATGGGGCATGTCCGACAAGCTAGGCCCGCTCCAATACGAGGCCAGCCAGGAAGGGTATCTGGGCATGGGCCAGACACAGCGGACCATGGCAGGCGCGGAAACGAACAAGCTGATCGATGCGGAGATCAAGGATTTGGTCGAAGGCGCGCACAAGAAAGCCACGGATGTGCTCAAGGATCAGGAAGCCAAACTGCATCTGCTCGCCGAAGCCATGCTGGAATTCGAAACGCTGACCGGCGACGAAATCAACCAGCTGATGGAACATGGCAAGCTGGAACGGCCTGACATTCCCAAGGGGCCGGGCGTGATGAAACCGGTTCAGGGTTCGACCATTCCCAAAGCCGGTAAGAAGTTTGGTGGTGCGGGCGGACCTGCACCGCAAGGCGCCTGACCCTGCAACGGAGCACCGAAGCTATGAAAATGTCGATCGTCGTTGCCGCTACGCTGACCGCATCGCTGGTTATCGGCTGTTCGCCGCAGACTCAGTCGGATGCGGAGGCCACGCTGGAAGCGGCCGCGGCGGACACCAAAGCGAATGCCGAAGTCGTCGGCGAAGCAGTGCAGGATGGCGCATCCAAGGCGGCGGGCGAAGTCAGCAAGGGCGCAGCGTCGCTCGAAGCGAAGCTGGATGACGGCGACCGTAACGATGCCGGAGCACTGGACGGTGCTTCGCCCGAGGAACAGGAACAGATGCGGTAGCAAGGGACGTTGTCGGCGGTTCATGCTTACCGGTTCAAACGATCGCAGCGTTTCTAACCGGAGTGTCCGATGCGTTCTCTTACCCGTGTCCTGCCTTGCATGATTTTGCTTATGGCCGCAGTGCCTGCCGCTGCCAGCCCCGCCAATATCAATGCCGACAAGTTCTATCAGACTGCCCGCGTGCTGCTCGACAAGGGTATGGGCGCCATGTTCGACAAGCGGACCAAACCGGCAATGGCCCAAATGAAAGACGCCGGCGCCGCTGCCCGGTTGGACAATGAAGCGGCAACGCGGCGCGGTGCGCCGCTGTTTTGCGTGCCAGCCGCAGCCCGGAAAAAAGGGCTGGATGCAAAAAGCGCTATTGCCATGTTGGGCAGCCTTCCCGCTCAGCGTCGCCAGGCGCTCAGTCTGAAGCAGGCGTGGCGTGAAGTCCTGATCAGGGATTATCCCTGCCGGTAAGCCCCCTGCCGGTAAGCCCCTGGGGGAAAACTGTGATACGGCAGCCGCGCGTACCGACCTCCCGTTCGGTCAGCTACGATCCATGTCGGCCAGCTTCGCTTCGATTGCCTGCCATAGGTGCGCGATAGCTGTGGCCGTGGGTGACTGCGGCGCGAACTGGCCGACCGGCTGGCGCCGTACCGCGCATTGTTCCGCCGCGCTGGAAAAGGGGATTGCCGGCCAGTTCGCCGCATCCGCCACCGCCTGACGATGCAGGCTGCGTCGCCGGTCGACCATGGACAATACGGGCAGCATGGGCGGATGGGTCTTTCCCAGCGCTTTTACCTGCGCTGCCACCTGCATGAATGCGCGGCTGGACAGGGGGGAAGGCGGCACCGGTACGATAATAAGGTCCGCCATCTTCACGATTGCTGCGCTCAGATCGTTGCGCACCGGCGGGCAATCTATGAAAACCCGTTCTGCCTGTCTATCGAGCATGCGTGCAGTTTTTGTAAGGGATTGCGGATTGGCATCGACTGAACCTGGCAAGATGCGCAGGCCGCCAATCGCACTTTCGCGAATATCCTGTGCCGGATTGCCATCGCCGAACACATATCTGGTGCGCGTGTCCGGGGCGGGGGCAACATCCAGCAGAAAGGTCGCCCCGCCCGCAGGATCAAGATCCCACAGGACAGTGGGATGCCCAGCCTCAGCTGCCGAACACCATGCCAGATTGACCGCCAGCGTGGTTTTGCCGACACCCCCTTTCACGCTGTAGATCGCAATTCTGGCCATTGTCGCTCCTGATACGGTTCTCGGTAGCGGGGCTCGCCCACCGTGTCTGCCCCGGTTGCATCGGAATAGAACCGGCCCGCCGAAAAATCGGCAAGCACGGGAACATTGCAAGAACGAAGCCGTTGGTCGGAAAAGGAGAATGAACCATGTCCGCCCCCCAACCAACCGATACACCCAAGACCGATCCCGTTTCCAATGCCGTAAAGGATCCGGAAAACTGGACAACCGGCGATGAAAAGATGACCGGTGCCCAAGCGAGCTACCTGAAAACGCTCAGTGAGGAAGCAGGCGATAAAGACGCCTACGATGCTACGCTGACAAAGGCGGAAGCGTCCAAGCGTATCGACGCGCTGCAGGACAAGACCGGTCGCGGCACCTGATATTCAGGCCGGTATCTGCCGAACCTGTCGTTCGGTGACATTAAACTCGATAATACAAAAAAGGCCGCATCCCGAAGGACGCGGCCTTTACTTTTTCAAACGTCCGTATTTTCGATCAACCGTCGTAATCGCCGCCGATCGATGTGGAACGCGCCGGAGCCGAGGCGGTAATCCGCAATGCTTCCGCAGACTGGCTGAGCGAGGAAACCTCGTCTGCTTCGTCTTCATCGTCGGGCAGGATTTTCTGCAAACCGGTGACGAGGCTTTCCTTCAAATCCTTGGGCTTGACCGTCTGTTCCGCGACTTCACGCAGAGCCACGACCGGGTTCTTGTCACGATCGCGGTCGACCGTCAGTTCGGCGCCGCCCGAAATCTCGCGTGCCCGTTCGGCCGCAAGAAGGACGAGGTCAAACCGATTGGGAATTTTATCTACGCAATCTTCGACGGTAACGCGCGCCATGGGCACTCCGATGATAGTAAGGTTTTAAGGATTGCCGCGCGATTACGCCGCACCGTCTCCGGAGTCAACAATGTAGCAGATCCACGCCAGGGATATGCGTGGGTGTAGTTTCGCGCAGCATGGGTATAGGCTACGTGGCGCACCGGTTTAAGTCCGTTGTCAAACGACGGCCCAGGTGTAGGGCCGTATTACGCAGTCCAGTATCAGGAGCCACCGCTTGCCTTTATTCGAAACGGATATCGACACGGACGAACTGTCGCCCGATCCGGAAAAATATCGTCACGCCAGCCCGCTGTCCCTGACCGCGCAGGGGCATGATCTGACGATCTATCCCAACGGTGAAAACCGGCTGGATGCCTTGTGCGAACTGATCGACGAGACGAAGAAGACGCTGCATATTTTCTATTACATGTTCCAGTCGGATGACGTGGGTACCCGCGTGCTGGGTCACCTGGTGGAAGCGGCGAAACGCGGCGTCGATATCCAACTGATCGTGGACCGGTTCGGCACCGATGCGAAGGAAGAATTTTTTCAGCCGATAATCGATAATGGCGGGCGTTTTTCGATCTTCAGTCCCAAGCTTTCCCGCCGCTACCTGATCCGCAACCACCAGAAAATCTGTGTGTCCGACGAGACGGTGGCGATGGTCGGCGGGTTCAACATATCGGAACATTATTTCAATCCGCCGCCGGATAATGGTTGGTGCGATCTGGGTATCAAGATGACCGGGCCGGTGGTGCAGGATCTGCTGAAATGGTATCGCCAATTCGCGACATATGCCCGCGACGAAACGACCCAGTTCCGGGCGATCCGGCGTCTGGTGAAAGACTGGGATGCCGGCGAGGCCAAGGTGCGTCTGCATATTGGCGGCCCGACGCGTTCTGCCAGCAATCTGGCGGGGCAGATCAAACAGGATCTGGCCCATGGGACGCGGCTGGACTTGGTCATGGCCTATTTTTCCCCGCCGCTCAGCTTTCGCCGGTTGATCCGCAAGCTGGCCAAACGCGGCAAGGCGCGGCTGATCATGGCGGGAAAATCGGACAGCCAGACCACCATCGCCGCGGCCCGTGCAACCTATGGCCGGCTGCTGCGCAACGGTGCGCGGATATACGAATTCCAGCCGACGAAACTGCATATGAAACTGATAGTCATCGACGATATCGTCTATTTCGGCAGCTCCAATTTCGATCACCGTTCGATACGGCTCAATCTGGAAATGATGTTCCGGTTCGAAGATGCCGGTTTTGCCGAAACGATGCGCAGCCTTATCGACCGGATGGAAAAGGCATCGATCGAGGTGACGAAAGAACTGCACCGCGAATGGCGCAATCCGTGGACGTTGTTCAAATGGTGGCTGGGCTGGTCGATGGTTTCCACGGTAGATTACACCGTGACACGCAGGCTCAATGTCGATGTGCAGGATGCGGACGGGACATAACCGGCCGGGTTATGCCCAGTTCGGCGCCCAGTTCGGGCCCCAGTCCGGCAGCGAAACCGCGCGCTGGGCCGGCCACTGGAAAGGGGGCATCGGGCGGCAAGATCTACAGCGAATTGTCGTATCCTGCGCGCGGATCGTCATCCGCCAGATCGGAAAATTTGGTAATCCTCGCTTCGAATTTCATCCGCACCTTGCCGGTCGAACCATGGCGCTGTTTTGCCACCACCAGTTCTGCCAGACCGAACACCCGTTCCATCTCCGCCATCCATGCCGCATGCGCTTCGTGCACATTCTGGCCATCGCTTTCGATCGGGCGTTTGGGTTCTTTCGATGCGACATAATAATCTTCGCGAAAGATGAACCAGACCATATCTGCATCCTGTTCGATCGATCCAGATTCGCGCAGATCGGACAGCATCGGCGTCTTGTCCTCGCGCTGCTCCACCGCACGGCTGAGCTGGGACAGGGCGATCACGGGAACTTCCAACTCCTTCGCCAGCGTTTTCAGACCCCGGCTGATTTCGGAAATCTCGTTGACGCGGTTGTCGTTCGCGCGGCCTGAACCCTGCAGCAGTTGCAGATAATCCACGATGATCAGACCGATCCCGTGTTTGCGTTTCAACCGCCGGGCACGGGTGCGCAGGGCGGCGATTGTGAGTGCGGGCGTGTCGTCGATATAGAGCGGCAGTTCCGCCAGCCGCTGGCTGGCAAAGCTCAATTGCTGGAAATCCTCGCGGCTGATCTTGCCCATGCGCAATGCTTCGGACGATATGCCCTGCCTGTTCCGACAGGATACGTGTAGCAAGCTGGTCCGCGCTCATTTCCAGGCTGAAGAACGCGACGCCGGCACCCACTGTATCCTTTATGCCGTCCACCTGATCGCGCAGATACCGGTCCGCGCAATTGAACGCGATATTGGTGACAAGCGCGGTTTTGCCCATGCCCGGCCGCCCTGCAAGAATGATCAGATCGCTATCGTGCAGGCCGCCGATTTTCTGGTTGATGCTGGTGAGACCGGTGGTTTTTCCAGAAATATTGCCGCCCGAATTGATCGCGCTTTCGATCATGCCCAGCGCCTTGTGCGATGCAGCCGAGAAGGACGATGCTTCCGTCTGCCCGCCGGCACCTTCGGCTACTTTGAACAAGGATGCTTCGGCTTCTTCGATCTGCTGCATCGGGGCGACATCTTCCGATGTATCCAATGCCCCTTCGACCAGATTTCGGCCCACCGTCACCAGTTCGCGCAGCAAAGCGAGATCGTAGATCTGTTCCGCCAGTTCGCGCGGCGCGAGCAGACCCTGCCCGTCCGCCGTAAGCCTGGCGAGATAGGTGATCCCGCCCAGTTCCTTCAGCGCATCATCGGTTTCGAAATAGGGTTTCAGCGTCACCGGCGTCACCACGGCGTTGCGATCGAGCAGAGTCAGAATACGGTCGTAGACGCGGCTATGCACCGGTTCGAAAAAATGTTCCGCGCGCAGCGGTGTCGGCAATTCCTCGATCACGCGGTTGTCGATCAGCACCGCGCCCAGAAAAGCCGCTTCGGCTTCGATATTGGATGGCAACGAACGGCCCGGCAGCGAATCGCCAGCGTCCGCAGTCGCGTCGGTGGCGGGGCGGGCGTCGGTAGCGGGGCGGGCGAGGGTGGCGGTTTGCGGCATGGCATTGTCATGCACGGACCAGCCGCAATCGGGCAAGCCTTTCGCGATGAAACACAGGGCGGTAGTTTTCCCGCCCTTGTGGATAGTCTGCGACCGGATAGTCTGTGAGCGGGCTGGATTTACTTGCACTGTGGCCGCTCTGTCTGCGAAGGGACGCGCCATGCCGGATTATCGCATCGCCAAAATCGTGTTGGACGAAGATACGATTCTGTGGCGCAATGCCGATGTCGAACAGGAACGGCGCGTGGCCATCTTCGATCTGATCGAGGAGAACGTGTTCAAGCCAGTCCGATCGGCCGACAAGGGCCATGACGGGCCCTATCATCTGCAACTTGCCGTGCGCGACGGGCGGCTGGCGTTGACCGTGCAATCGGCGGGCGATGAATTGCTGGAAACGCTGATCATCGGCCTTGCCCGGTTCCGTCGTCCGATCCGCGAATATTTTGCGATTTGCGACAGTTATTATCAGGCCATTCGCAAAGCGACGGCGGCCGAGATTGAAACGATCGATATGGCGCGGCGCGGCGTGCATAATGGTGCGGCGGAATTGTTGCAGGAACGGCTGGCAGGCAAGGTTGATGTCGATTTTCCAACGGCGCGCCGGTTGTTCACCCTGATCTGCGTCCTGCATATCAAGGGATAGGGCAGCATGGCGCGCAGACGATCCAGACCGAACTGGTGGCTGCGCGGCCTTGGCGCGGTAATCCTTATCGCAGCCGGCACAGGCGCCTGGTTCTGGTGGGATCTGCAACGCTGGACGCCGCCTGAAGAAACATATGCCGATCAGGGCGCGTCGCTGGATACGCATAGCGGCAGGGTCAATTTCGAAACGCTGGCGGCACTAGGCGCAGATTTCGTCTATCTCGATGCCAGCATCGGTGCAAAGCGGCTGGATCCGGCTTTTGCACGTAATTTCACCGCGGCTGGCGGGGCTGGTATGGATGTGGGCGCGGTGCACCGTTTCGATCCGTGCACATTGGCAGACGGGCAAACCGCAAATTACGTAACCATGGTTCCGCGTACGCCGGATATGCTGCCGCCGGTTATCGAACTTGCCGATATTGCAACCGCTTGCCCCAAACCGGTCAGCGATGCCGCCGTGGAAAGCGAACTGACGACCTTGATCAACCAGATCGAAAACCATGCAGGCAAACCCGCGATCCTGAAAGTGAGCCGGGAGTTCGAGGAAGCTTACGCCATTTCGTCGAAGCTGGATCGCAATTTATGGGTCACGCGCACACGGTTCGCGCCGACCTATACGCAGCGGCCGTGGCTGATGTGGTCGGCCAACGCCCATCTGCAGACGCAGGCAACATCCGAAGCGATCGAATGGGTGGTCGTTCAACCGTGACGATAGCGAGGGATATTCGGCATTATGCATGACCAACGGATAGACGAGGAAAAACTGGTGCAGCTGGCGCGCGATGCCGCCCGCCATTCCTACGCCCCTTACAGCCAGTTCGCGGTCGGTGCGGCCCTGCGTTTCACGGACGGTACCGTCGTAACCGGTACCAATATTGAAAATGCGAGTTACGGGCTGGCGCTATGCGCGGAAACGGTCGCCGTGGCCAAAGCGATGGCGGAAGGTGTCCGGGGCGGGCTGGAAGCTGTTGCGGTGACCGGGCCGGGCGACGATCCGATCACGCCGTGCGGCCGTTGCCGCCAGGTCATCAACGAACTGGCGCAGCTGGGCGGGACCGACCCGGTTATACTGTGCGTCGGCCCGGCGCAGACACGGCGGATCAAATTGAGTGTTCTGCTTCCCGAAGCATTCGGTCCTGCCAGTCTGGTTTGACGGATCGGACGGTTTGGTTTGGTTTACCGGCCGGTTTGGTTTCGCTCATCGCGACGCATCGTCCTCCAGCCATTCCAGCAGCGCGGCGAGACAATCGCGGCCCAGAACCTTGCACCGTTCCGGCGACCAGTTCTGTTCAGGATCGGGGCAATCGTCATGGTCCTTGTAAGGCATTTCCAGCGTCATCGCCGGGCAATTGAAACGATGTGCGACCTGATTGGTGCTCATCGCCAGATTGGCAGTGCCCGGCGCTGCCTTTGGGTACCCTTTTGCACTTTGAAAATCGGGTGTGCGCCGTTCCAATATGGACCGGTAGCGGGTGAATTTTGCGTAATGTTCGTCCGTCAGGCCCGGTATGCCTTCATAGGCAGCCAGGAATACGGCGGGAATTGCCTCGTCTCCATGAACGTCCATGGCGAAATCAACGCCGGTTTCATCCATCCGATTGCGGATCGCCAGCACTTCCGGCGATTTTTCCGCTGTCGGATTGTCCCATTCCCGGTTCAGGTTGCTGCCGGCGGCATTGGTGCGCAGATGGCCGCGGCGTGATCCATCCGGATTGCAATTGGGCACGATGTGGAACGTGCACCGGGACAAAAGCGCGCGCGTAATGGAATCGCTGGGGTCGGTGAGGCATTCCAGCGCCCCTTCCATCCACCATTCCGCCTGCGTTTCACCGGGATGCTGCCGGGCATACAGCCAGACCTGTTTCGCGCCATCGCCAATCTGCAGATAATCCAGCGGTTGCCCGTCCAGCGTTTGCCCGATGCGGCGATAGGACACGCCTTCGCTGGCGGCACATTCCGCGATCAGATCGTGATGCCGTTCCATGGAATAGGGTGCAAAATAGGCAAAATAGGCAATGTCGCTGGCGGCGGTGTACCGAATGGTCAGCACGCCATCGCCTTCATCCGCGTCGTAGGATGTTTCGGCAACTTCCCAATATTCGCGGTCTTCGCTGACACGGGCATTGTAGCCGGGCCAACCGGCAGGATATGCGGAATTTTTCATGCCATCGATTTTCAGGGTAACCACGCGTCCGTCCATTCCGGCCACGCGAAAATGGAACCATTGTTTGAAATCAGCCTTCTGGTCGGGTCGTATGGTCAGCAACGCGCTAGCACCGTCGATGGAAACGATTTCGATATTACCGCTGTCGAAAGCGGCATCCACATGAATATCGGTCAAACTCTCGCTCACTGGGGTACCTTTACTTCTACGGTTTCGCCATTGTTGCCCGGAAAATCCCGGAACATCGCGCCTGCAATTGCCACGGCGTTGGCGCTGCTAGCGGCATATGGTGAATTATCGCTTACGCTGATTTTGGCGCGCCCTTCCCAAAGAACTTCGCTGCTGGTCTTGTCGCGGATCATCACACCCAGATCGGTGCCCAGCATCTCGCGGCTGCCGCCCCCCAGATTGATGCCGATACCAAGACCGATGCCGGAACCGTAGGATCCCGTCGATCCGCCGCCGCCGACGCTAACCGGGCCACGGCGATCGCCAGGACGATCGACATAGTTTTCCACCCGGACCTGCGCGATCTGGCTGGCCTGCGCCCGCGATGTTTCACGATATCCCAATGTCGCAAGCTCTGCCGCAATGGCCGTTTTATAGGGGCCAAGCCGTTCCCCCTCAGTACCGGTTCCGGGCGCGTTTTCGATGAAGATCGTGCCCTGACCCAATTGGGGGATAGCGGCGCTCTGGTGGAACCGGGTCACTTCGACGGGGCTGACGCGGGGGCCTGCTGCGCATGCGGCAAGGCTTGCGGAAAGGACGGACAGGGCGGCGATACGGGCGATATTCATGGGTGCAGTCTCCTGACGAAGCGGTGTAACGCAACATACTGCGCAATGGTAAAACGGCGATGATTGCAGCTTCGTATGAGTATGGTAACGAACGGGCTATGGAAAAAGCTCCCACCATACCGTCCGATATTGCCGACAAACGCCCTGCACATGGCACGGACAAACCGTGCATTCTGGTAACTGGCGGGGCGGGGTATATCGGGAGCCATGCGGTTCTGGCGTTGCGCGATGCCGGCTGGCCGGTCGCGGTGATCGACGATCTTTCAACCGGCCATCGTTTTGCCGTGCCAACGGGCGTGACCTTTTTCGAAGGCGATATCGAAGACGGGGACTTGCTGGCCCGAATATTCGATGACTGCCGGATCGGCGCAATCATGCATTTCGCCGGTTCGATTATCGTGCCGGAATCGGTGCAGGATCCATTGACATATTATCACAACAACACTGTCAAAAGCCGGTCGTTGATTGCCGCCGCAGTCACGGGCGGGATCGGACATTTCATTTTCAGTTCTACGGCAGCCACTTACGGCATTCCCGAAACCTCCCCGGTATCCGAAGACGCGCCCAAGCAGCCGATAAATCCCTATGGCTGGTCCAAACTGATGAGCGAGCAGATGCTGGCGGACACCGCATCGGCGCACGCGTTTAACTATTGCGCATTACGCTATTTCAACGTGGCCGGCGCCGATCCGCAGGGGCGCAGCGGTCAGTCGACGGACGGGGCGACGCATCTTATCAAAGTGGCGGTGGAAGCGGCGCTGGGCAAACGCGATTCAGTCGCCATCTTCGGCGACGATTACGATACGCCCGATGGCACCGGGGTCCGCGACTATATCCACGTTTCTGATCTTGCCGCGGCCCATGTGCTGGCGCTGGAAGCGTTGCTGCAGCGGCCGGACCGGTCGCTCACCATGAATTGCGGATATGGACAGGGATTTTCCGTGCGGCAGGTTTTGGACGCGGTCGACCGGGTGACCAACCACGCCATCGAACGCGAAATGAAGCCGCGCCGCGCAGGCGATCCCGCCACGCTTATTTCCGATCCGGCGCGCATTCGAGCGACTTTGCCATGGGTGCCGCAATATGCCGATCTGGACACGATCATCGGCCATGCGCTGGCGTGGGAACGTCAGTTGAGCGAGCGTAAATGACGCCGAATCGCTTGACTTGGCACCATTGCCCGCCTAGGCGCGGCGCTTGAATTTCCGGCATCGGAGCATATCTCCGGTGTCCTTTTTTTTGAGAAGTGACCGTATCATGAAAGTCCGCAACAGCCTGAAGTCGCTGAAGAACCGCCACCGCGATTGCCGGGTCATTCGCCGTCGTGGGCGCACCTATGTGATCAACAAGACCAACCGCCGGTTCAAGGCCCGCCAGGGCTGAACTATCGGGCGGTCGCCATCCGGCGATCGTGGGATACGAAACCGGCCCGCCTCCTTTCAAGGAGCGCGGGCCGTTTCCTTTGACACCAGTACCGGAATTGACGTCGTCAGAGTGAATGGGGCCAGAGTGAACAGGGGCCAGAGTGAACGGGGCTGGAATAATCGGGGCTGGGGTGATCGGGCGATGACGGTGCAGACAATCGATGCGGTGGTGTTCGATGTCGGGCGGGTAATCGTGCAATGGGATTTGCGCGCATTGTTCGGCAAATTGATCGGCGATGCGGCCGAACTGGACTGGTTCCTGGCCCATGTCGTCACCGAAGAATGGCATTTCCAGCATGATGCCGGTGTACCCCTGGATGATATGATCCCACAGCGTCAGGCGCGTTTTCCGGAACATGGCGACCTGATCGCCGCCTATCGCAGCCGTTTTCTGGAAACCATTCCCGGCGATATTCCGGGAACGCGGCAGATCATCGAACGCCTGGCGGATGCCCGTATCCCCCTGTTCGCGATCACCAATTTCGGCGCGGAATTCTGGGAACAGTTCCGCCCAACGCGTCCGGTGCTCGACCGGTTTCGCGATATTGTGGTATCGGGACAGGAAAAACTGGCCAAACCGGACGCTGCGATCTTCGCACTGGCCGAAAGGCGCTTCGGCCATAAAGCCGCACGGATGCTGTTTATAGACGATAATGCGGACAATATCGCCGCTGCCGCTACCCTGGGGTGGCAAACGCATCTGTTTACCGATGCCCACCGGCTCGCAGTCGATTTGCAGGAACGCGGACTGCTTTCTGAACTGGAAAAAAAAGGGCCTTCGGCGTATTGCCGAAGACCCGTAAGTTGCTGCAAGTTGCCCGACCCTATGGAGCGAAGGCCGAGCGAGGAATGGACGATCAGTCGTTGCATTTCGCCAGACGTTCGGCGCTCAATGCTTCGCCTTTCGCGGTGAAACGGGTGATTTCGCCGGTTTCGCGTGCAAGCTGTTTGCACACTATGATCGGGCGCGAATTGTTTTTTTCCGCAATGCATTGGGTTTCGTCGCACTGCCAAACGATGCCGCGTGCGATGATGGTGCGTTCCTGCGCCGGGGCCGCCAGTTCCGCCGTGTAGTAGACGGCACGTTCCCGCGCTTCGGCAGGTGCAGGGGCAATGACCGCGCCGAAAATGGATGCGGTGCCGATGATCGAAACAGCGGCGGTGATGATAGTGCGGGATAGGGAGGAATACGTCATGGGAAGACCTTTCGATAAACCGGATTGGGTTGCAGATCAGGACCGGTTGCGAATCGCTACTTATACCGGTACAGTTTAGGTTGCAACCTGAAACCTGTTTCTTTGTTTTTGCGTGTCCGCGTAAGCGCGCTATGGCTGCACTGGGAGATGATATATGGGTGAACTGCGCGAACCGTTGCGGGAACTGACCGCCTGCGGCCTGGCCGAAGCGATGGAAGTGATGGGAGAACGGTGGGGCTTCATGATCCTGCGTGCCAGTTTCAACGGGTTGCACCATTTCGAGGAATTTCTGACCGAGCTGGGTATTGCGCGCAACATTCTGTCCAACCGCCTGGTAAAGCTGGTCGATCACGGCATTCTCAGTCGCGAACCCTGTCAGGAAGACAAGCGACGGATCGAATACAGGCTGACGGAAAAAGGCATCGATCTGTTGCCCGCCATGTTGAGCCTGCGCCAATGGGGCCAGAAATACGGGGCGGAAATGATCGAGAACCCGGTGCTTGTGGATGAGCGCGACCGCTTGCCTATCGCGGCCGTCTCGATCCTGTCCCATGATGGCCGCATCCTTGGTCACGAAGATCTGGCGCTGACCCGGCGGGCGGATCTGGGCAAGCGGGAGGATGGGACGATGGCCGATCCCGGCTGCACGCTGGTACGCGGCGACCGGGCGCAGATGCCGTTCGACGGTTCGACCGAAAAGCGCGACGATCCCGGAAGGGGCCGGCAATCGTCGCACGCACGCGGTTAAGTGCTGCAACGGCCAAAAACGATGGCAAAAAACGATGGCGGGCCGGCGCGCACATCCGATGGGCGCTATATCATCGTTCGCGGACGGCTGTGGCGCGCCAGCAATCCCGGTTTGAACGAACATAAACGCCAGACCATCGTCAACCAGTTGATGGATGCCCGCCGCGCCGTGAAACAGGCGATGGCGAACGCAGATACGGACGCGTTGAAAGCTGCCCGTGCGCAGGTTCAGCAGGCCAAGGTCGAACTGGGTGAACGCGGCCCGGTATGGTGGACGGACGGCGCACCCGACTACAACCGGCGTCTGGCGAAGAACACGCCCTATGCGCGCGAGGACTGCACCCGCGAGAAATAAGCGGGCGGCGGTTCGAATTCATATTGTTCGCCCATCATGCGGCGCGTAAAGCCGCGCGGTCCATCACGGACTGATTTCTCCGATAGAACCAATATGACGATCCTTCTGATTATTGCGGGCCTGATACTCCTTGCCGTGGGGGGCGATATTCTGGTGCGCGGCGCGGTGGCGATTGCCGGCTGGCTGGGCGTATCGCCGTTGCTGGCGGGCCTGACCATTGTCGGTTTCGGCACGTCCACGCCGGAACTTGTTACCAGCCTGTTTGCTGCGTTTGACGGGGCGCCTGGTATTGCGGTCGGCAATGTTGTCGGCTCCAACATCGCGAATATTCTGCTGATCCTGGGAATATCGGCCCTGGTGTTGCCTTTGGCCATCGAACCATCCGCATTCCGGCGCGATGGAACTGCGTTGGGCCTGGCGACGCTGGCCTGTCTTGCGGCAGTCCTGATCGGCGTGCTCAGCCGACCGGTGGGCTTCATATTGCTGGCCCTGCTGGTCGTTTATATCGTGTGGGCCTATCGCAGCGAACGGCTAACACCCGATGCGGAAGGCGCAAAACACGAACACATTGCGAAGGATGCCGGTTCGGCAGGAACGACACTACCCGTCGCGGTGGGACTGGCGGTGCTGGGCATCGCCGGAACGATCCTGGGCGCACGCCTGCTGGTCGACGGTGCTATCGACATTGCCCGTGATTTCGGGATCGGGGAAACAATTATCGGCTTGACCGTGGTGGCCGTGGGCACATCGTTACCCGAACTGGTTGCCTGCGTCATCGCGGCGCTGCGCCGCCATGCCGATGTCGCGATCGGCAATGTCGTCGGTTCGAACATCTACAACATATTGGGCATTCTGGGCGTCACTGCCGTCGTGCGCCCGATCGACATTCCCGCGCAGATCGCGGCGTTCGACATCTGGGTGCTGCTCGCCGCGACCGCGTTGCTCGGCCTGTTCCTGCGTACTGGTTGGACGCTGAAGCGTTGGGAAGGTGGCCTTTTCCTGGCGCTGTATGCCGGATATATCGGGTATCTCGCTTTGTGATGTCGCGCCTATCTCGCCGTTCGGGTCGCAGGTCGGAAACGCCCGGCGCGCCGAAAAACGAGATATGCTAGGCCCGTGGCGGTTGCCGGCGGTAGCTTAGTGCTTCCGCTACGTGGATGCGGCCGACGTCTTGCGCGCCGGCCAGATCGGCGATGGTACGGGCGACGCGCAGCATTCTGGTATAGGCGCGCGCGGACAGGCGCAGGCGTTCGGCGGCCTGCATCAACAGCGCGCGGCCATCGTCATCGGGTGTGGCAAAGCGTTCCAGCGCATCGCCGTCCAGCTCCGCATTGGTACGCGCGCCGCTTTCGGCGAACCGGGCCGTCTGGAGCGCGCGCGCCCTGGCGATGCGGGCGGCAACCTGCGCGCTGCCTTCGGCAGGCGGGGGCAGTGCCAGATCCATCGCACTGACCGGGTCGACATCCACATGGAGATCGATCCGGTCGAGCATCGGGCCGCTGACCTTGCTTTGATAATCGGCGGCGCATTTCGGTGCGCGGCTGCAGGCGAGCGCCGGATCGCCGAGGTAGCCGCAACGGCACGGGTTCATTGCGGCGATCAGCTGGACCCGCGCCGGGAAGCTGACATGGGCATTGGCCCGCGCGACATCCACCCGGCCGGTTTCCAGCGGCTGGCGCAGCGAATCGAGTACCGCCCGCTGGAATTCAGGCAGTTCATCCAGAAACAATACGCCCAGATGCGCCAGGCTGACTTCGCCCGGTTTCACTTTCAGTCCCCCGCCGGTCAGCGCGGCCATGCTGGCGGAATGGTGGGGCGCGCGAAACGGGCGCGCGCGGCTGATGCGTCCGCCTTCCAGATTGCCGGCAACCGACTGGATCATGGATACTTCCAGCGCTTCCGACGGGTCGAGCGGCGGAAGGATGCCGGGCAGGCAGGAAGCGAGCAGACTTTTGCCCGCGCCCGGCGGCCCGTTCATCAGAAGATTGTGATTGCCCGCCGCTGCGATTTCCAGTGCCCGCTTGGCGGTTTCCTGACCCTTCACCTGTTTCAGATCGGCCACTGGCGGCGCAGGTTCCACCACGCCCGGTTCGGGTGCAGGCAATTGCGATGTGCCTTTCAAATGATTGAGCAGGCCGGTAAGATCGGGGGCAGCGCAGATCGGGACGCCGCTCGCCCAGCGCGCCTCCGCCCCTTGCGATGCCGGACAGATAAGCCCCGCCTCCTGCTCGCTTGCATGAAGCGCCGCCAGCAATACGCCGGGCGAGGCAACCACCCGCCCGTCGAGCGCCAGTTCGCCCACAGCGATCCAGTCTCCCAACTGTTCCGCATCGGTAACTCCCATAACTGCCAGCAAGGCCAGCGCGATGGGCAGGTCGTAATGCGATCCTTCCTTGGGAAGATCGGCAGGCGACAGATTGATGGTGATACGTTTGGGCGGCAGTGCCAGCCCCATGGCGGACAATGCGGCGCGCACGCGTTCCTTGCTTTCCCCGACCGCCTTGTCCGCCAGACCCACCACGTTGAAATTCGGCAATCCGGGCGCCAGCGCGCATTGCACTTCTACCGCGCGCGCCTCCAGCCCCAGATAGGCGACCGTTCTTACCAATGCGACCACGCGGGAAACCCCTGAAACTTCGGGGTATTTGCCCCGGCTGCCGATACCCTCAACCAGGGCTGTCTGGCGCGTAACGCGGATAAGGTAAAGACCACGATAACCATTTTGGTTGTTCATTGGCTTACTCTTGCGCGCGCACAACCCAACATATGCGCAGCCTTGTCGCCATTCTGATTGCAACCGCCATGTTCTTCGCCGGACCGGCAGCGGCTACGATCGTAGGTAGTGAAACCTATGTCGAGGAATGGGACGCCAAAAGCCAGACCTGGGTCCGCGTTCATGATGACCGGAGCGCCGTTCCCGTCGATGACGCTGGTGCAAACCGCCTTGCCGGATCGCCGTCGTTGCCGGATGCGCGCATGTCGGCCCCGGCCATCGCCCGATACGGCCCGTTTCGCGTTGTGGACGAAACGCGCGCGGAACTGGTTGCCATTACCGACCGGGCGACGCCGCTGGAATTCGCCGCCATGATGCGCGACTTTCCTGCCATTGCCACCCTGTCCATGGTCGAAGCACCAGGCACGGATGACGACCGCGCCAATCTTCGTTTGGGCCGGTTGATCCGGGATGCAGGCATTGCCACCCATGTCCCTGCGGGCGGCTCCGTACGCTCTGGCGCGGTGGAACTGTTTCTGGCCGGGGAACGTCGTCATGTCGAAGACGGGGCGGAATTCGCGGTGCATTCCTGGATCGATCCATACGGAATGGAACCGTCCGATTATGCGATGGATGCGCCCGCAAACGCCATGTATCTGGATTATTATCGCGATATGGGGATGAGCGATGCGGAGGCGTATTCGTTCTACGACATGACCAATTCGGTGGATTTTTCAGGCGCCCGATGGCTCACGGCGCAGGATATGCGCGGCTGGATCGGACAGGAGGTTCTATCGCCGGTACAAACGACGGCGGAGGCAGCCCATCGGGAGGTTTGCGATCTTGACTCCAATAGCTGGCTTGCGTAAGCGCCCGGCCATACATACCAGCAGTTTCAGGCGGTCGCCTTGCGAGGCGGCCCTTTTTATTTCAGTCCGAGGTTAACATGAAGCGTACTTTTCAGCCCAGCAATCTCGTGCGCAGCCGCCGCCATGGTTTCTTCGCCCGCAAGAAGACGGTCGGCGGACGCAAGGTGCTGCGCAATCGCCGTGCCAAAGGCCGCAAGAAACTCAGCGCGTAATTCGTCTGGTCTAAAGCTCCGGCACCAGCTTCGTGTGCCCGGGTTTCTACTCCAGCAAGGCGACGGGCCATCGCCTTGATACTTTCGCCCCCTGCTTCGCAGGCAGTCCCCCCTCTTGCGGGCCTGATTTCGCGATATGCCCGTTCGACAGAACGAAAATCCTTGGGTCTGTAAAAACCGCCCGACCAGTTCGATAAAAGTTTTTTGCGATACAGGCGTATGTCGATACAAGGGAGCCCGCGATGCGTATGGATCGTATCCGCGAGGGGTAAAAAACACCCACCATGCCAAACGTCATTGCAAACCGTTCCGACTTCCTTGCCGCCAATAAAGGCCTGCGGGTAGCGCGGCCCGGTTTCGTATTGTTGACACGGGCCAATGGCGGGTTGGGCAAGCGGTATGGCATCACCGTTACCAAACGCATCGGCAATGCGGTGGTCCGCAACCGGATGAAACGGCGGTTTCGCGAATTGTTGTGGGACGTACTGCCGCGTGATGGGCTGGCCGATCACGATCATATTCTGATCGGCCGGGACGACGGGGTGGAACGCGATTTTGCCAAATTGCGCAGCGAACTGTTGGCGGCGCTGGCGCGTATCCGCGATGGCAAGGGCGATCCGGCGCGCAAGTATCGCGGGCCGCGTACGAAACGGCGATAGACAGGCGTATGAAGACCGCTCTCATCGCCATTGCCCGGCTGTGGCAGATTGGGCCATCGCGCATTTTGCCGCCGACCTGCCGGTTCGTACCGTCGTGCAGCACCTATGCGATCGATGCGCTTTCGCGGTATGGTGCAATCAAGGGTGGATGGCTGGCGTTTAAGCGTATACTGCGCTGCAACCCATGGGGGGGTCATGGCCATGATCCGGTACCGTAATGGCGCCGTATCTTCGATGGGCGGGCTCGCTGGCGGGCGGGATTGCCATTAAGCCCATGATGGTTTTGCAACACGCGTAACAGACGGACGGATATCTTGGACAATCAGCGCAATCTCCTGTTCGCGGTCCTGCTGTGCGGGGTCATGCTAATCGGCTGGGATGCGGGCATGCGCTATCTCTATCCGCAGCCCGCATCCATTACACAGGCGGAACGGGTGGATTCTCCCACCCGGCGTGCGGAAATCGCGACAGCGCGCGACCCGAACGCCGCCGCCAGTCCGGATATCGGCGGTGCGCCCGCCGCACCGCAGATCCGCGATGTCGAGGCGGAACTGGCCATGCCCGGCCGGGTGACGATCGACGCGCCCGAAATTGTCGGCGCGATCAATCCCGTGGGCGCGCGGATCGACGATATCGAATTGAAGACCCATCGCCGCGATGTGGACCGGGATAGTGGGCCTATCCGCATTTTCGCGCCCGAAGGCACAGAAGCGCAGCAATTCGCGCAATTCGGCTGGATCGGGGAAGGTGTGCGGGTGCCCGATGCGCAGACCCGCTGGCAGGTGGAAGGGGGCGCGCTGACGCAGCGAAGCCCCACCACCCTGCGATACGATAACGGCGCCGGTCAGGTTTTCACCATCGCGCTGTCGATCGACGAACATTACATGATTACTGCCGAACAGACCGTGGCGAACACCGCTGGCGGACCGATCGTGGTGCGCCCTTACGGCCTGATCAACCGCACCAGCCGTAGTGCCAGCAGCGATACCTGGAACGTCCATTCCGGCCCCATCGGCAATTTCGATGAAGCGGTGCAATTCGGCCCGGATTACGACGATCTGGCCGAAAATGCGAGCGAGGGTATCACCGAAGGCCGGGCCGAATGGCTGGGTTTTTCGGACATTTACTGGATGTCCGCGCTGATCCCGCAGGATGGCAGCAATGCGGAAACCGAATTCCGGTCGCTCGGCAACGATATTTTTCGCGCCGATATGATCTATCAGCCGGTAACCGTTGCGCCCGGCCGGCAGGTTTCGCGCACCACGCGGCTGTTCGCCGGCGCGAAGGAAAGCGCGGTGCTGGACCAGTATGAAGCCACCGGCATCGACAAGTTCGGCAAATCGATAGACTGGGGCTGGTTTTCCATGATCGCATGGCCGATCTGGTGGCTGCTGACCCATCTTTTCGCGCTGGTCGGCAATTTCGGCGTGGCAATCATCCTGATGACCGTGCTCATTCGCCTGCTTCTGTTCCCTATCGCCCAGAAACAGTTTGCCAGCATGGCCGCGATGAAGGCGATCCAGCCCAAGATGAAAGCGATCCAGGAACGCTTCAAGGACGACAAGCAGAAGCAGCAGCAGGAAATCATGGCGCTGTACAAGACCGAAAAGGTCAATCCGCTGGCCGGATGTCTGCCGATCCTGATCCAGATCCCGATTTTCTTCGCGTTGTATAAAACGCTGATTCTGGCGATCGAGATGCGGCACCAGCCATTCGCGCTGTGGCTCCGGGATCTTTCCGCGCCCGACCCGGCGCATATATTGAACCTGTTCGGTCTGTTGCCATTCGAAGTGCCCGGCCTGCTGGCCATCGGTCCGCTCGCGATCCTGCTGGGCATCACCATGTGGTTGACTTTCCGGATGAACCCGACCGCGATGGACCCCATCCAGAAACAGATTTTCAGCATCATGCCGTGGATGCTGATGTTCGTGATGGCACCGTTCGCCGCCGGTCTGCTGCTGTACTGGGTGACCAACAACGTGCTGACGCTGGCCCAGCAGACCTATCTCTATTCCAAACACCCGCAATTGCGCGCTGCGGCGGAGAAGGAAAAAGCGGACAAGGAAGCAGCCGCGGCGCAGGAGGCCAAGGGGTGAGCATCGCCCTGTCTCCCGAAGAACTGGATCTGCAGGAGGCACAGCAGCGCGCGGAATTGACGCGCCGGGCCGCGAAACTGTTTTCGGGGCGGGTGGAGTTCCTGCTATCGGCGCCGCAACTGAAATTCCTGCCCGAACCCACCGTGCCGGAAATTGCCTTTTGCGGGCGCAGCAATGTGGGCAAATCGTCATTGCTGAATGCGATCACCGGGCGCAAGGCCATTGCCCGCGCATCGGTGACGCCGGGCCGGACGCAGGAACTCAACATCTTCGAAGTGGGCGACCCGACGCTGTTCCGGCTCGTCGATATGCCCGGCTACGGCTTTGCCAAGGCACCGCTGAAAGTCGTGGAACAGTGGAAGAAGCTGATCCGCACCTATCTGCGCGGGCGGCAGGTGCTGCACCGCACGCTGATGCTGGTCGACGCCCGGCACGGATTGAAGGATGTCGACCGCGAAATGATGCGGATGCTGGATGAAACGGCCGTCAGCTACCGCGTGGTGCTGACCAAGGCGGACAAGATCAAGGCCAGTGCATTGGACGCGGTCGCCGCCAACACGGCGCAGGAAATGGCGAAACACCCCGCCGCCTTCCCCGAACTGCACATTACCAGCGCGGAAAAAGGCATGGGTATGGAGGAACTGCGCGGTGCAGTTCTGGGCGATGCGGGGGTTTAGGAAGATTAAAGAGAGCCGCAGCGTCCAAACATAGGTAAAGCTGTACCAGCCCAATAATCTTCTAGTAGTAGGATTTGTGTTTGTAGAGACAGTATCTTGATAAATTCGCATTTCATCGTCGGGTCATTCAAATTGTGCGCCCATTGATCCATATGTAATGCGTATGTGCGCTTAGCTCCTAAGTCAGTAGTGTTCTTTGATGAGTTTTCTCGGCGAACTGGCATCTGCTACCCACATATACCACATTTCCTGTTTTTGAATTTGGTTCAGGTAAAAGTCGAGAATAAGCCCGATTATCGCAGTTTTCCGAGCGAGACTTCTTGAACAGAGGATAAATTTCTTCAAATTTGTGATTTGGAAAGCAAATTTTGTACAGTACCAATGCTTTTTGTGGAATCTCTTCAAAGCGACTTTTAGTGTCATCTATCTTTGTATCGTTCTGCTTGATCGGAAGGCAGAATCGAAAGCAGCTTTGGTGCTGGCACCATTCCAACGACTTCGCAACTTTTGCCAATTTGCGTGCAGCGTCTAATTCAAACATGTTTTTCACTTCGCGAACAGCGCTCGCATCATTCGCAAACGCTTTCATCTCCAGCGCGTTGCCCGATGGATCGCGGAAAAACATCGTCGCTTGCTCGCCCGGTTTGCCCTTGAAGCGGATGGTCGGTGGAATAGCGAACCGGGTGCCAGCGGCGCGCAGCCGCTCGGCCAGCGCCTGCCAATCTGCCATCGTCAGCACGACCCCGAAATGCGGGACGGGCACACCATGGCCGTCGACCGGATTGGTGGCGGCATCTGCGGCGGCGCCATCCACTTGGTGACACACGATCTGGTGTCCGTAGAAATCGAAATCGATCCAGCTGGCCGATGAGCGCCCTTCCGCGCAGCCGAGCGTTTCGCCATAAAACGCGCGGGCCTGTGCACAGATCGTGAACCGGAAAGGCAAGGTGGAAGGGGCGCAGGGTCATAGCTGCCGTTCTAACGCCAGCACCGCCGTCGCCAAGCCATTTTCCTACACCGGCATCCCGCGTCATAGGCTGCGCGATGGAACAGTCACTGCAACATCCGCTCCGCCCCGAAGAACGGCCCATCGCCAATGCCGCCGAAGCACGGGCGATTCTCGCCGCCTATCTGCGCGATTTGCGGGGGCCGATTATTCTCCTGGACCGTGTAACATCCGGTCCATCCGTTCAGTCTCGACATCGGCGCGATGAACGCCTACCCGCCGACACCGGTGGAATTTCAAAGGCGTGCCCGCACATGAAGCTGATTATCGGTAACAAGAATTACTCCAGCTGGTCGCTTCGCGGATGGCTCGCGTGCAAGCAGTCGGGCCTGCATTTCGACGAAATCATCGTCAATATCGGCGGTGAGGAATGGGCAGCGGCCAAAAAGAAATCGGGCGAAATCATGCCGGCCGGCAAAGTGCCCATCCTGTGGGACGAAGATACGGTGGTGTGGGACAGTATGGCGATCCTGGAATATTGCGCGGACAAGGTCGGCCGCGACCGGTTCTGGCCGAAAGACGATACCGCCCGCGGCATGGCCCGTGCCATGGTGGCGGAAATGCACAGCGCCTATCTCGCCCTGCGGCGCGAATGCCCGATGAATATGCGCAAGCGGTACGAAGGGGTGGAACTGAGTGACGAATGCAGGCACGATATCGTGCGCGTCCTGCAATTATGGGCGGAAGCGCGGGCGCGCTTCGGCCAAGGCGGACCGTATCTGTTCGGCACGTTCGGTGCGGCAGATATCTTCTATGCCCCTGTGGTCAGCCGTTTTATGACCTATGGCGTGGGCGTTCCCGGTTTCGCCGAAGCCTATATGCAGGCCATCTGGGAACATGAATGGATGCAGCAATGGCTGGCAAGCGCGGAGGACGAGCAATGGGTTCTGGAGCAATACGAACATATGCCGTCGGCGGAATAATGGGCCGTACGGTAAATGGTCGGACGGGAAGGGGCCGTATGCTGATTGGCCGTAGAACAGGCGCGCTGCTGGCGGCGCTTGCACTGTTTGCCGGCGCGCTGGTTTCGTCCCCGGCGCTGGCGTGGAGCGGATATGCGCACCGCATTACGGGCGAGATCGCGCTGGCCAACATCCGCCCGGAAACGCACGCGCATATCGACCGGCTGCTTGCCTATGAGAAAGAACTGGGCACACCCGATTGTCCGCTCAAAACGCTGGAAGATGCGAGCGTGTGGCCCGACTGCGTGCGGCGCGAACGCTGGCGGTGGGGATATACCGCCGCCTGGCATTATCGCACGACACCGATCTGCGAGGCGTATGACGCTTTCGCCAATTGCAGCGGCGGCAATTGCGTGACCGCCCAGATCGAACGCAGCCAGCGCATCCTGGCCGATGAAAGCCTGCCTGCCCCGATCCGGCTGGAGGCGCTGGCGTTCATGGTCCATTTCGTCGGCGATATTCACCAGCCGCTGCATTCCGGCGATAAGGATGATCGCGGCGGAAACGATCGGGAGGTGGCCTATGGCATCGTGCCGGGCCTGAACCTGCACGGGATCTGGGACGGGGCGCTGGCGGAACGGGCGATTACGTCTACCGATCGGCCGATGGTGCGGCGGTACGACGCGGCGGAGCGTGCGGAATATGGAGCGGCCGACAATATTGCAGATGGGATAGGCGAACCGGCGGATTGGGGGCGCGAAAGCTGGTTGGCATCGCGCGATATCGTCTACCCACTCGCTTTCGATACCGATCCCTGCGCCGGTGTTGCGGGGTCCGACCTGCCAAAAGAAGCTGTGCTGACACAGGCGGATATCGTGGCTGCAATTCCGGTGGCACAGCGCCGGGTGCGGCAGGCGGGATTGCGTATGGCGGCAATGCTGGACCGCGCCTTTGAACCGGGTCCATTGCCCGAACCGGAGCGGAGGCCATGAACGATGCGCTGGCATTCGCACAAAAACTGATCGCCGCACCCAGCGTTACGCCCGCAACCGGGGCCGTGTTCGATGCGATGGCGGCGATGCTGGTGCCGCTTGGTTTCGATGTCCATCGTTTCGTTCGGGGGGATGGGGCGGCCGGCAGCGACGATGCGCCGGTCGAAAACCTGTTCGCCATCCGCCGCGGTCCGGCGGGATCGCGGCATTTCGCTTTTGCCGGGCATCTGGACGTGGTGCCGCCGGGCGAGGGATGGGGCAGCGATCCGTTTGCCCCGCAGCAGCGCGGCGATTTCCTGCATGGGCGCGGCGCGGTGGATATGAAGGGCGCGATTGCCTGTATGGTCGCGGCGATGGCGGATGTGCCGGCCCATGCTGGAACCGTCAGCTTCGTCATTACCGGTGACGAGGAAGGGCCTGCCTTGCATGGCACCCGCGCGCTCATCGATTTCATGCGAGAGAAGGGCGATGTGCCCGACCTGTGTCTGGTAGGCGAGCCAACTTCGGTCCACCGGCTGGGCGACATGATGAAGATCGGGCGGCGCGGTTCGGTGAATATCTGGCTGGAGGTAGAAGGTATTCAGGGCCATGTCGCCTATCCGCATCTGGCCGACAATCCCATTACGAAACTGGTCGCGATGCTGACGGAACTGAACGTGCTGGTGCTGGACGAAGGCACCGACTGGTTCCAGCCATCCAATCTTGAAGTGACCGAACTCGTTGTCGGCAATCCGGCGCATAACGTCATTCCGGCCAAGGCGACCGCGCGCCTGTCCATCCGGTTCAACGATAGGCATTCGGGTGCATCGCTGTCGGCAATGATCGCGGCCATCGCGCACAAGCATGGCGGCACTGCCCATGCGGTCATTTCCGGCGAACCGTTCCTGACCCCGCCCGGCGCATTCAGCCGGATCGTGGCCGAAGCGGTAACGGCCGAAACCGGGATCGAACCCGAAGCATCCACGACCGGCGGTACGTCGGATGCACGTTTCCTTCGCACGATCTGTCCGGTCATCGAATTCGGCCTGTGCAATGCGACCATGCATAAACGGGACGAGGCGGTAGCGATTGCCGATCTGGATGTTTTGACGCGCATATACGCTCGGATCGCAAAGGCCGCCCTTACCGTTTAGGCGCCACCGCCACTTTTTTGCGGAAACTGCACAGATCGGCCACCGGGCAGCGCCAGCATTCCGGCGTGCGCGCCTTGCAGATGTACCGTCCGTGCAGGATCAGCCAATGATGCGCGTGCAAACGAAAAGGCTGCGGTACGCGCTTCTCCAGCTTGGCCTCGACCGCTTCGGGCGTCTTTCCCTTGGCAAGGCCGGTCCGATTGCCGACACGCAGGATGTGGGTATCGACCGCGAAGGTTTCCTGCCCGAACCAGCAATTGAGCACAACATTGGCCGTCTTGCGCCCGACACCGGGCAAACGCACCAGATCGTCCCGTGTGTGCGGAACTTCGCTGCCATATTCATCGATCAGCAGCCGCGACATCGCGATGACGTTCTTCGCCTTGGCATTGAAAAGCCCGATCGTGCGGATATGCGCGATCAGCCCGTCCAGCCCCAGATCGAGCATCTGCTGCGGTGTTTCGACTTTGGCAAACAAACCCCGCGTGGCTTTGTTGACCCCCACATCGGTGGCCTGCGCCGATAGCGCCACGGCCACGACAAGCTGATAGGCGTTGCCATATTGCAGCTCCGTTTCCGGTGCAGGATTGTCGTGCGCCAGTCTGCGGAAAAATTCGAATATCCGGTCTTTCGTCATGTCGTCTGTATCACAGATCAAGCACATCCTGCATCGTATATCGCCCGGCTGGCCTGCCGATGAGCCAGCTGGCTGCCCGCACCGCGCCGCGTGCAAAGATCATGCGGTTTTCGGCATTGTGGGCCAGCGTCAGGCGTTCTTCGCTACCGGCAAAAATGACGCTATGATCGCCCGCCACCGTTCCGCCGCGCAGCGCCGCGAACCCGATCGCGCCGTCGGCCCGTTTCCCGGTATGGCCGTCCCGCCCGCGTTCGGACATTGCGGCAAGGTCGATATTGCGGCCCGCCGCTGCCGCTTCGCCGAGCAGCAATGCGGTGCCCGACGGCGCATCGACTTTCATCCGGTGGTGCATTTCGACGATTTCGATATCCCAATCCGGGCCCAGCCTGGCGGCGGCTTCCCGCACCAGATGCGCAAGCAGAGTGACGCCCAGCGACGTATTGCCGGTCTGCAAAACTGCTATACTATCGGCTGCTGCGTCGATCAGCGCGTGGTGACTGGCATCCAGCCCGGTCGTTCCGATCAGGATAGGTTTCTGCGCATTTTGCGCGGCAGCCAGATTGCCGGCCAGCGCCTGCGGTGCGGAAAAATCGATCAGGATCTGCGAATTGGCGGCCAGCCCGGCCACATCGCCGCCCTGGTCCACGCCGCCTGCATGAACATATCCGGCATCCGCGATCGCGTGCCGCAGCGCTGCCCCCATCCGCCCGTTGCTGCCGATGATTCCGATCGTCGTCATTGCATCTCCACTTCGCTTTGTGCTTCATGGGCGACATGACCGGGGTTCGCAATATCGTCATCCTGACCGGCGCGGGCATAAGCGCGGAAAGCGGGATCGATACGTTCCGGGCGGATGGGGGCCGAACAATGGGGTTGTGGGAACAACATCGGATCGAAGATGTGGCTACGCCGGAAGGATTTGCCCGCGATCCCGATCTGGTCTTGCGGTTTTACGATGCGCGCCGGGCGGCGGTACAGACCGCACAGCCCAACGCCGCCCATCATGCTTTGGCCCGGTTGGCCCGGGAATGGCGGGGCCATGGCCGAACTGTGTTACTGATAACCCAGAATGTGGACGATCTGCATGATCGCGCGGCTGGGAAGGCGCAGGGCGATGACCCGCAGTTGCTGCATATGCACGGCGAATTGCTGAGCGCACTATGCGGTGCCTGCGGCATCCGTGTGCCATGGCGGGATCCCCTCATCGACCGGCCGCCGTGCCCCATATGCTCTGCAAAGGCGTTGCGGCCCGATATCGTATGGTTCGGCGAAATCCCCCGGGCCATGGGGCGTATCGAGGCTGCCTTGCAGGCGGCCGACCTGTTTGTAAGTATCGGCACTTCGGGCGCGGTGTATCCGGCGGCCGGGTTCGTGCGGCAGGCGCGGGCCATGGGCGCACAAACGCTGGAATTGAACCTTGAACGCAGTGAAGGATCGCATTGGTTCGACCGTTCTCGGCAGGGCGCAGCTGGCGAACTGGTGCCGGATTGGGTTTGCGCGTTACTGCGTAATTGATCCACAGGCGCGGCAATCGACATCCTTGCCGATGGTCAGTGTGCGCATCGCGGATTTGATACCGTCCATAATATGCAGTTTGCCCCATCGGGGCTGGCCGAATGCGGCTTTCCCATCCAGCAGGATGCGCACGGCCTGCATGGCGGCGAAGCTCCCCGTCCAGCCAGCCATCGCCCCCAGCATCCCGTCATCGGCGCAGGTGTCGCAATCATCAGCATCGAACGCATCGCCGACAAAGCAGCGGTAGCAGGGGCTGTCGTCCCGATGCCCGGCAAAGGCGCCGACCTGCCCCTGAAACCGGCCGATAGCGGCGGACAGGAGTGGCACTGCATTCGCCACGCATGCATCGGAAACTGCAAGGCGGGTTGCGAAATTGTCCGTCCCGTCGATCACCAGATCGGTTCGCTGCAGCAGAGTGCGCGCATTGTGGCGGGAAATGCGGTCGTCGCGAACATCCACCGCAATTTCGGCATCGAAATTCGCCAACCAGCGACGCGCGGCCACCGCCTTGGCATGGCCGACATCGCGGGTCGTATAGATGGTCTGGCGTTGCAGGTTGGATATTTCCACATCGCCATCGTCAATGAGCCGGATCTGCCCGATACCGGCACCGGCCAGATATTGCAGCACCGGGCTGCCGATCCCGCCCAGCCCGACCAGCGTAACTTCGGCATTCGCCAGCGCGACCTGCCCGACGCCGCCGATTTCGGGCAGGATGATGGTGCGCGCGTGCCGTTCAAGCTGCTGCGTGGATAAGTTCATGCAAAAACTGTTGGCAGGCAGTGTGTCGCCTGTCGATCACGATGTGCGAACAGACGAGAGAATTCAGCTTTCCAGCTGTCTGAGCAGACTGCGCACATCGCCATCCATATCGGCATCGCGGGTGCGCAGATCCTCGATCAGGCGAACGGCGTGGATCACGGTGGAATGGTCGCGCCCCCCGAATTTGCGGCCGATTTCCGGATAGCTGCGCGGCGTCAGCACCTTGGACAGATACATCGCCACCTGACGGGGCCGGACGACGGCACGCGCCCGGCGTTTCGACGACATTTCGCTGCGATCGATACGGTAGAACTGGCACACCGTGCGCTGGATTTCGTCGATCGTGATGCGGCGGCGATTGGCGGACAGAATATCGGTCAGCTGTTCTTCGGCCAGTTGCAGGGACACGGTTTGCCCGGTGAGCTGGGCATAGGCGATCAGCTTGTTCAGGCCGCCGACCAGTTCGCGGACATTGCGGGTAATGGTGCGTGCCAGAAATTCGATCACATCGCCTGGCACTTCCAGTGGGGCGAAGCGGGTCAATTTGGATTCCAGAATCTTGCGCCGCAATTCGATGTCGGCAGGGGCGATATCCGCAACCAGCCCCATGGACAGGCGGCTCAACAAACGGGGTTCCACACCGTCGAGCGCCTGGGGTGCGCGGTCCGCTGCAAAGACCAGCCGCTTACCTTCCGCAAGCAGGGCGTCGATCGTGTAAAGAAGTTCTTCCTGCGCGCTGGCTTTCCCGATGATGAACTGGATATCGTCCACCAGCAGCAGATCGAAACTGCGCAGCCGTGCCTTGAACTCGATCATCTGGTTGGCTTTGAGCGCATGGACGAATTCGACCATGAATCGTTCGGCGCTGCAGTAGAAAATGCGCGCACGGGGATGGTCGGCAAGAAAAGCGTGGCCGATGGCATGGAGAAGATGCGTCTTGCCCTGACCGGTCGCGGCCTTGAGATATAAAGGCGAAAATTGCGGTGTTGCGGTGGCGGCCATACGCTGCGCGGCATTGCAGCCCAGAATATTGGTTTCGCCGGTGACGAAGGCGGCGAATGTCAGCGACGGGTCGAGCCCGACGGAGGATGTGAAACCCTGTTCGCCGATCGTGCCGGCGGCCACTGCGATCATGGATGAATTGGCCCCGTCATTGGCGGCCCGACGGCCATCATTATGCAGATGGATATCGGCAACCTTGCGGCGGCCGGGATGCACCTGGATCTTGACGTGGCGAATGTCGCTCTTCGCAATTTTCCAGGCCAGCGACAGCCGGTCGGCAAACCGGTCCTGCACCCAATTGGCGGAAAATTCGGTGGGAAGATACAGGTTGAGCGTGCCGCTATCCGTGCAGAAGCCGCCGACCTGAATGGGCTTGATCCACTGGCTGTGCAGTTGATGGCCAAGATCCTTGCGCAGACCCTGGCTGATGTCGGACCAGTCCGCCGCCAGATTTACCGCTTCCAGATCTTCTGCATCGTCCTTGCCAGGTTTTCGGTTGGTGTATCCGGACCGGTTGCTTGTCGTCGGCATTAGTTTTCACTTCCCCAAAACCCGACCCCGTTGCCAGGACCCGCTTCTATCCAAACCGGTCGGATTGCAGCGCCATTGGCGCCGAACCCGATTACCCACAGCGCGGCCATCGTCTGGAATCACACATCCAGCCCGACCTCTTGTTTCGAATGGTTAAACGCGGCCGAAAAACCGGCGCCCTACAACCCGAAACATCGTATCGATCTTTAAGAGCCGGCGCCGTTCCCAACCGCCGAACTGGGGTTACTTATGCCCGGCTGGAAGAACCGCGCAAGGGCATTGGCGGTAAAATTTCTGAAATAATTGCGTTGACTCACCGCAACCCCGCAGGCCTTCGTTCAACGCTTTGTTTCTGCGGACTTTTCGACCTTTTGCCTTTGCGAATCGCGGAAGTTCCATGAGTTGCCAATGGGTTAGATTGCCTACCGCGTTCGCTGTACCCGACAGCCCGGCAATGGGCGCTGCACTGCAACAAAAAAGGCCGATGCATCCGCACCGGCCCAGTCGTCAAATTGTCATATAACAATGCTTAATTTCGCCAGCTCGATTCGCGCCCCGGACCTGCCGGCGGAACGATACGATTATAAGGCTGCCACCCGTTTCGACAGGCGCGACATTTTGCGCGATGCCGTGTTGCGATGCATGACGCCCCGGGCGACCCCGCGTGCAAGTTCGGGTTGCGCGCTACGCAAAGCCTGCGTGGCGACTTCTTTGTCCCCGCCTTCGATCGCGGCTTCCACCTTCTTGAGAAATCCGCGAATACGGCTCATGCGGGCGCCATTGATTTCGGCGCGGCGATCGTTGCGACGGATGCGTTTGCGTGCTTGCGGCGTATTGGCCATGTCTGTCCTTTGTCGGGCCACACCTTGGTGGCCAAAATTCGATACATATGTCGGGTCGAGGCGGCACTTTTCCGCCGGAAAGCGCGCCCTTTATCGCTGCATGTGCGAATCGTCAATATAATTAGGGTGGCCGGCCCACGGTGCGGACGGGCTTTGGCGGGCATGGGTCTGCCATTCCGCATGCATTCCTGCTATTTAGCGCTGGCAGCGTGGGCAATACCAGGTGCTTCGTCCGCCTTGCACGATCCGCCGGACAATACCGCCATCACCGCGCTGGCACGATTCCCCGCCGCGTCCGTAGACGGCAAAGCGCGTGGCGAAATATCCCAATTGGCCATCGGGCCTTGCATAGTCCCGAAGGCTCGATCCGCCATCGGCAATCGATTGTTCCAGAACAGCCCTGATTTCGGGCACCAGCCTACGCAGCGCCGCCAGCGATATGCGTCCACCCGCCTTCTTCGGATTGATACGCGCGCGATGCAGCGCCTCGCACACATAGATATTGCCGAGCCCTGCAACGATCCGCTGATCCAGCAGCAGCAATTTTACGGATGCCGACCGTCCGGCAAACGCCCGATGCAGATGTTCGCCGGTAAAGTCCGTCCCCAACGGTTCGGGGCCGAGCGCGGCGATGGACGGCCATCGACCGACGGCATCGCTCGCCACCAGATCCACCCATCCAAAACGGCGCGGATCGCACAGCGCGAAAATGTGATCGGCGGTTTCCAGCACGAGATGGTCGTGCCTGTCCGGCGTTTCGGGATCGATCCGCCACCGGCCGCTCATCCCCAGATGGAAGATTACGGTCTGGGCGCGATCGGTATGGATAAGCCCGTATTTCGCCCTTCGCCCCAGGCCGATAATGCGCGCGCCGGTTACCATCTGCACCAGATCGGCCGGGAACGGGCGGCGCATATCGGGCCGGTTGACAGTGACGCGGGTGATCCTTTCCCCGTCGAGGAACCGCGAGAGGCCGCGCACCGTTGTTTCTACTTCGGGCAGTTCTGGCATGGGCTGCCTCTAACATTCTTTGCCGCCACCGCAATTGATGGCTAGGGACGCTGGATGAATAATGGCATGAACGAAACAGCTTCTTTTGGTTATCGAACCGTCGATGCAGCGCAGAAGGAGGAACTGGTCGGGGACGTGTTTTCCCGGGTGGCCGCCAAATACGATGTGATGAACGATGCCATGTCGGGCGGTATGCACCGGTTGTGGAAGGACCGGTTCGTGCGCCGCGTGAAACCGCAGGCCGACGAAGCGATTCTGGATATGGCCGGCGGCACGGGCGACATCGCATTTCGCATGGCCCCGTCGGGCGCGCGCATTACCGTGTCGGACATCAATCAGGACATGCTCGATGTCGGCGTGGCGCGCGCGATGGAACGGGGGATGGACGGGCTGGTATGGTCGCGCCAGAATGCGGAAGATCTGAACTTCGCATCCCGCAGTTTCGATGCCTATACGATTGCATTCGGCATCCGCAACGTCACCCATATCGATCGGGCGCTGGCGGAGGCGCATCGTGTATTGAAATATGGCGGTCGTTTCTACTGCCTCGAATTCTCCACCACGCAGTGGCCGGGTTTCAAGGACGTTTACGACGCCTATTCTCACACGGTAATGCCAAAAATCGGCGGGCTGATTGCACAGGACGAAGAGAGCTACCGATATCTTGCTGAATCGATCCGCCGGTTTCCGCCGATGGAAAAATTCGAAACCATGATCCGCGATGCCGGTTTCGCACATACCAGGGTCGAGGCAATTGTGGGCGGCGCGGTGGCCATCCATTCGGGATGGAAAGTCTAATTTCATGACACGACCGGCCACGCATATCTGGCGGCTTCTGAAATGGGGCCGGACCTTGGCAAAACATGGCGCACTGCGCGGGATCGAAGCCGATCCCAATACGCCCGTGCCCGTGCGCCGCCTGGTTCGGCTGGCCCGGTTCGGCACCTCCCAGCCGCGCATCCCCGATTATGCCAGTGCCTTCCGCGCTATCGGTCCTGCTGCGATCAAGCTTGGCCAGTCGCTGGCGACCCGCCCCGATCTGGTCGGGGAACAGGCGGCGGAAAATCTGCTGTCGCTGCAGGATGATCTGCCGCCGGTACCCTTTGCATCCATCCGTGCCGTGATCGAGGCAAGTTTCGAACAGCCGATCGCAGCGCTGTTTACCTCGATCGAGGAACACCCGGTAGGCGCCGCGTCGATCGCGCAGGTCCACCGCGCTATCACCACCGATGGCCGGACCGTGGCGGTCAAGGTTCTGCGCCCCGGCATTCGGGAAAAATTCGCGCGCGATATCCGCACCTATCACTGGGCGGCCGCGCATCTGGAGGCGATGGGCGGGGAAGCGCAGCGGCTGCGCCCGCGTTACACCATCGCCAATTTCGAACGCTGGACCAATCGCGAACTGGACCTTCGGCGGGAGGCCGCGTCTGCAAGCGAGTTGGCCGATGCAATGCGCGCAATCGACGGTTACGAAGTCCCGGATGTGGATTGGGACCGGACCAATGGCAAGGTGCTGACCGTCGCATGGGTCGATGGCACGAAAATCAGCAAACGGGACGAACTGGTTGCCGCGGGTCATGATTTGCCGGCGCTCGCGAACCGGCTGGTGCTCGCCTTTCTGACGCAGGCGATCAGCGCCGGTTTCTTTCACGCCGATATGCATCAGGGCAATCTGTTCGTGAAAGCGGACGGCACGATCGTGGCAATCGATTTCGGGATCATGGGGCGGATCGATCGGCAGGCGCGGGTCTGGCTGGCCGAAATTCTGTATGGTCTGACCACGGGCAATTACCAGCGCGTGGCAGAGATCCATTTCGAAGCGCAATATGTGCCCGCCTTTCACGATGTCGGCGAATTTGCGACGGCGCTGCGCGCGGTCGGCGAGCCCATGCGGGGCAAACCGGTCAGCGAACTCAGCGTGGGGCAGATGCTGGACGGGTTGTTCGCGATTACGCGCGATTTCGATATGCAGACCCAGCCCCATTTGCTGTTGTTGCAAAAAACCATGGTGATGGTGGAAGGGGTTGCCACCCAGCTCGATCCGCAGATCAATATGTGGGACACGTCGGGTCCATTCGTGCGCAACTGGATAAGGGATGAACTGGGCCCCGAAGCCGCCATTGCCGATCGCATCAAGACCGATACGGCCACCCTGCTGCGCATCCCCGAACTGGTCCGCCGGATCGAGGAAAGGTTTCCAGCCAAAGGCGGGGCGCCGGAACAGATACCGCTGCCGGATGTCGATATCATGTGGCAACGCCGCGCACGTGCCGAACCCGGTGGCCGCCGGTGGCCCGGCTACATTCTGTCCGCGCTGGCCGGCGGCAGCCTGGCGATTGCCGCAATCCAGTCGGGCTGGATTGGTTAAGGCGCTTTCGTTATTTTGGGGCTGACGGGTCGCGGCAGCAGGCGGCTGCCATACAGGCACAAGGCGGCAAGCACGGCTTCCACGATCATCGGTACGAAAAACGCATCTTCCCCGCCATGCGTGAAAAACGTGATGGCCCGGCCGGTAAAAGCAACGCCCAGCATGAATACCGGGATCAGCAGGATCTGACCGCTGCGTTTCCATGCACCGTACAGCATGGACAAGCCGGTAATCGCGAAGAATGCGGTCATGTCGCCGCGAATGGCGGCGACGCCGATCGTGGTGTTGGCGCCAAAGCCCAAGTCCGTTTGCGGCGATTTCCGGCCGGAACAGAAAATCGGCGGCCATGAACACAAACAATAGTCCGCCGACGAATATCAGTGCCGTTACTATAAGTCGCATGGCTGCAATTCCTCTTATCGCGTGGAGCGACCCGCAGCCTATCGGGCAGTGACATAAGGGGCAAGGGTATCGCGGCGAACTTCGGCTGGCGGCGTCCGGTAGGGCAAAAATAACCATTATGTGGGTAAGGCTGGCGGGATTCGCAGGAGCCCGCTAGGTTCTGCGCGGTGGATATTCTGGTGCAGAAGGTAAGGCGGATATGAGCGCGAATGACAGCGCAGATAGTGCGGCGGCCTATCGCGATCCGTCGATACGGCGCATCTTGCTGGTCGTGGGCGGGGGGATTGCCGCCTATAAATCGTGCGAACTGGTT
The DNA here is from genome assembly GCA_963803585.1 of uncultured Alphaproteobacteria bacterium. Classification (GTDB taxonomy): domain Bacteria; phylum Pseudomonadota; class Alphaproteobacteria; order Sphingomonadales; family Sphingomonadaceae; genus Pontixanthobacter. The sequence goes on from CAWDNB010000002.1 coordinate 463,391, forward strand.
CGCCTGATCCGCAAGGGCGGGGCAGATGTCACCTGTGTCATCACCGAAGGTGGACAGCAATTCGTTACGCCGATGACACTGGCCGCATTGAGCGAAAATCCCGTGCACACCACTTTATGGGATCTGAAGAACGAAGCGGAGATGGGCCATATCCAGCTCAGTCGGGAGGCCGATCTGGTAGTCGTATGCCCCGCTACCGCCGATCTGATGGCAAAAATGGCCGCCGGTATTGCGGACGATCTGGCGACCACGCTGATCCTGGCAACGGACAAGCCGGTGATGGCCGTTCCGGCGATGAATGTGCGTATGTGGCAGCACGATGCGACGCAGCGTAACGCAACCTGGCTGCGGCAAGCCGGGGTCCATGTGGTCGATCCGGATATCGGACCGATGGCGTGTGGCGAATTCGGACCCGGGCGTCTCCCCGATCCGGAAGCGATCTGGCTGGAAATCGCCGACCTGCTCGACCTCGACCCCGGCGATGCCGGTGCGCAGGATATCGAGAACTTCGTCGATGCGGCGCAGCCCGACCCTGACTCTGAGCGTGAGCCTGACCCTGAACCTGAGGAGGAATATTCCCGCCCATCCAGAGGCGGCCTTGGCGGGTTGTTGTCGTCGCTGATACCGCGCAGCACACCCAAACGCACGGAAGACGAATTGGAAGCGCAATGGGCCGAGCTTGATCGGGACACCGGAATGGCAGACGCGGACGGGCTGGAGGACTGGGATGGCGAGTGGCCACAGGATACCGATCCCGAGCCGGAAATTGCGTTCAACCCGTCATCGCCTATGCTGGCCACGAAAGGCGGGGCCGCATCCGCTCCGCCAACCGATGCGCAGGCCATGAACCATACGGTCCTGACCGGTGCAGGCGATGCCATGCCGCAGCCTTTTGCGGAGAATTCCGGGAGCGAGAGCTGGAACAGCGCGGACGGATTGAACGACGATCCGCTGGACGGTCAACCCGAATTCGACGACGATCCCGAACATCGCCCGCTTTACGGCAAACACGTGCTGATCACTGCCGGTCCCACGCGCGAACCGATCGATCCGGTTCGTTACATCGCCAATCGTTCTTCGGGCAAACAGGGTTTTGCAATCGCCGCCGCAGCTGCCGCTGCCGGTGCCCGTGTGACGCTGGTGGCCGGACCCGTCTGGCTGGAAACACCGCGTGGTGTGGATCGGATCGACGTGGAATCGGCGCGTGAGATGGCGCAGGTTGTGAAGAAATCGCTGCCTGCCGATGTCGCGATCATGGTTGCCGCAGTGTCCGACTGGCGCAGCAAGGAGGTGTCGGGCGAAAAACTGAAGAAGCGCGGTGCGGCCCCGCCGGCGCTGATGCTGACGGAAAATCCAGACATTCTGGCCACTATCGCCGCTGGCGGCCACCGCCCCGGTCTGTTGATCGGGTTTGCCGCAGAAACGCAGGATGTGGTCGAAAATGCCAAGGCAAAACTGAAGCGCAAGGGGGCCGACTGGATCGTTGCGAACGATGTATCGGGCGATGTGATGGGGGGAGACGACAATAGCGTTCACATCGTTACGGCGGGCGGGGTTCGGAAGCTGGAACGGATGCCGAAAGGCGATATTGCGCGCGCGCTGATCGATCGCGTAGTCACGGCTCTGAACGCCGCCGATGACGGGGGGCAGGGGAATGACTGAAAGCGTGGCGATCCCGATCAGAGTTCTACCCAACGGGGAAGGGCTTCAACTGCCCGCCTACGCCACCGCCGGGTCTGCCGGGATGGACGTGCTTGCGGCCGAAGATACCACACTCCGCCCGGGCGCGCGCCGGGCAATTGCGACCGGTCTGGCGATGGCGATACCCGACGGCTTCGAGATTCAGGTTCGGCCCCGATCGGGTCTGGCGTTCAAACATGGTATTTCGGTCCCGAACACGCCAGGAACAATCGATTGCGACTATCGCGGCGAATTGAAGATCCTGCTGATCAATCATGGCGACGAACCCTTTGCGATTGTGCGGGGGGACCGGATCGCCCAGCTGGTGCTTGCTCCTGTCGTGCGGGCACAATGGCGCGAAGTTGATACTCTGGACGATACACCGCGCGGCGATGGCGGCTTCGGGTCGACCGGGGCATGATCCCCTGGGCGGGGTTTGGGCTGGGCGGCGCGCTGATCGGGCTGGCCGCGCTACTGGTCTGGATCGTGGTTCTGGTATGGCTTGCGGAGCGTGTACTGCGTTTCATCGGACTGCGCACCGGATGGCGACCGCTGAACTGGCGAAACATGACGCTGAGTGTGGTGATATTGGCCGGAGCGATCCATGTCGGGAATTTTTTGATCGACTGGATCGAAGCCACCATTAGCGGAACTGCCCGGCCCTTCATCACATTTCCGAGCGCTTTTTTGATCGGTTCAGTTGCGATCGCTGTCGGTATAGCGGCAATACGGTGGCAGCGCCGCCAGAACAGCAATGCGCAAGACAACCCGGCTACCGGTCCAGACCAGTAATGGATTAACCTGTACCATAAAAAAAGGCGGACCGTTGCCGATCCGCCCTTTGTCTCGTTCCCAAAGCTGCTATAGTGTTAGTCGACCCGGCGCACCCGTGTTTCTTCCGGTTTGATCGAGATACGCAGAGTTTCGCCCGAATTTCCGGGGAAGTCCGTAAACATCGCTTCGACCAGATTGGGCACAAGATATTGCAGCCGATCCGAAGTGGATACCGCCTGTGCCTTACCTTCAAACAGGCGCTGACCGGTGGCGGTGTTGTCGATCTTCATATCTACACCGCTGGTATATACGGTATAGCTGCGAACCTCGGGGCCGCCGAACCAGGGATCGTTGAAGCCGTAACCCCACGCCCCGCCAAAGCCCCCGTAACCCAACCGCCGTAACCCAGATGCCGGCCACGAAACCCGCGATTATAGCCGAGCCGGGATCCGTAGAACGGGCGATAGGCGCCCCAGCTGTTGTAGAAGGGATCGCGAAAACCGGTCGTGCGAACCCGTTCACGGCCATTGTCGACGCCGTAATCGAACTGAACCAGCAATGTCGCATCTTCGGCAGTACCTTCGACATAGCCAAGCCGTGCCATTTCCGCTTCGACAAGATCGGCATATTGCGAAAACTCCAAACCCCCGGCGAGCGCAGGGTCTTCCGCGACCACAGCGAATGTTTGCCCCTGGGGCGCGGGCAGCTGGCTTTGGAACCGGGTAACGTCGGATTTGAACGCCGGACTGCCGCACGCAGCCAGCGTGCCTAACAACAGCGGCGCAGTTGCAAAACGGGCCATCCGGCCAAGTTTGAATGAAAATCGTATCATCTGATTGCCTTTCGGAACGGTGGCACATTTTTTAGAAACGATTGCGGGCACCAAACGCCCCCGCCTATGCGCTATTTGTCATCTATTGGGCACACTCTACCGCAAGGCGATGAACGCTATTTGAACAAAAACCGTAAGGAAACTCCGCTATATTAATGGTTTACTCCGGCACTTGTTAGCGAACCAGGCCGAGCGCATTATAGGCGGCATCCAATGTGGGGCGGCCCAGTTCCCGCGCTCTGGCCGCACCGTTCTGCAAAATTGCGTCGATTGCACTGCGATCCGCCGTCAATTCGCGAAAGCGCGCCGATATGGGTGCAAGCGTTTCGACCAGCAATTCACCCAACGCGGGTTTGAATGCGCCGAACCCCTGTCCGCCATATTGTGCGAGAACCGCGTTCACATTTTCACCGGTAATCGCACCGTAGATGGTGACCAGATTCAGCGCTTCCGCCCGCCCTTCCAGCCCCGCTTCTTCGGATGGTAAGGGTTCCGCGTCCGATTTCGCCTTTTTAATCTTCTTTAAAATCATCTCCGCATCATCGCCCAGATTGATCCGGCTCATATCGGAAACGTCCGATTTGCTCATCTTGGCGGTGCCATCCCGCAGGCTCATGATGCGGGCGGCTTCCGGGGGGACGATAGGCTCCGGCAGAGTGAATATCTCCGGCCCGTTGCCGGCCCCGCCACTTGCAAAATCACTGTTGAATTTCTGTGCGATGTCGCGGGCCAGTTCCAGATGCTGTTTCTGATCGTCGCCCACCGGCACATGCGTCGCCTGATACAACAGCACGTCGGCCGCCTGAAGAACGGGATAGGTAAACAGGGCGACGCTGCTGCCCTCCCGATTTTTCCCGGCCTTGTCCTTGAACTGGGTCATCCGGTTCAGCCATCCCATGCGGGCGGTGCCGTTGAGCAGCCATTGCAGTTCTGCATGGGCGGGTACCTGCGCCTGGTTGAACAGTACCGATTTTTCCGGATCGATCCCGCAGGCGATCAATGCCGCCGCCATTTCCCGAGTACCCTGCCGCAACTGCACGGGATCGTGACCCATCGACAGCGCATGGAGATCGGCCAGGAAAAACAGGCAGTCGCCCGCGCCCCCCGCGCCATTCGCGCCGCTTATCTTGTCCGCACCGTTCGTGGCACCCGTCCCGCCCGTTCCGCCAGTCCCGTTCGCGTTATCATCCTGCATCCGAACCCAGTTGCGGATGGCACCCAGATAATTGCCGAGATGCAGATTGCCGGTGGGCTGGATGCCGGAAACAACACGCATGGGATCAAGGCACCTTTTTTGCGGTCAGGGCGGCGATCCGCTGCCGGTCGATCGCGCCAATGGCAAAGGCGACCCCGAAATAGGCAGCGGCGGCGCTGCCCGTCAATGCCAGCAATGCGAACAATTGTGCCAGCACGCCGGCCGCGTAATAGCCGCTTAACAGATCGCTCGCAAACCACAGCACCGCGCCCATGATCGCGGCGGCAAACACCTGCTTGCCCACACGCAGCAGCAAAGCCCCCGGCGCCCGGTAATAGCCACGTTTGACCATGATCGTATACAGATAGGTGCAGTTGAGCCACGCGCCGATCACGCTGGCCATGGCTACGCCCACGACGCCGTATTCGTCGAGCAATACGACATTGAAGATTACGAACACGGTCAGGGAAACCAAGGCGGCATAAACCGGCGTGCGCGTATCGGTTCGTGCATAGAATCCAGGCACGAGAACCTTGACCAGCACATAGGCAGGAAGCCCCGCGACCAGCATCGCCAGCACCTGGCCGGTCAAGGCTGCATCCGCCGCGCTGAACCGGCCGCCCTGGAATATGATGGTCACGAACGGTGTGGCGCAGATCGCCAGTGCCACGGCTGCTGGAATAGTCAGAAGCATCGCCAATTCGATCGCATCGGACTGTACGCGGGCGGCGCCTTCGCGATTGTCGCTACCGACGAATTTGGACAGGGTCGGCAGGATCGCAGTGCTGAGCGCGATGCCGATAATACCCAGCGGCAACTGGTTCAGCCGGTCGGCATAGTTCATATAGCTGACGGCACCGCTTTCCAGCTGGTTGAGAAAATAAAGCTGGACCAGCGTGTTTATCTGATAGGCGCCGCCGCCGATCGCCGCGGGCAGGGCGATGATACCCAAACGCTTCACCTCCGGCGTCAATCGCGGCCACAACAGGCGGGGCCGGAACCCTTCCACCCGGACCCATATCAGCAGCCACACCAATTGCAGAACGCCCCCTCCGGTAACGGCCCATGCAATGCCATATGCGACCTGCCGCAAATCCGCACCCGCAGCCATCCACCGTTCGCCGATCAGCAGGGCACCGATCAGCACGAGATTGAGAATAATCGGAAAACTTGCCCCCGGCGCAAAACGCGAAACGGAATTGAGCATACCGGTAAACAGCGTTACCAGGCTGACCAGCACGATATAGGGAAACATGATCCGCGCAAAATCGACCGAAATGGCGAACTGGGCAGGATCGATCGGTTTTTCTGCCAGCAGCCAGATGACGGCTGGCATGGCGATCAGGAAAATCGCGGTCAATGCGATCAACACCGGCAGGAAAACGGAAAGGACATCGGCGCTGAACGACCGCGCCTCTTCCAGTCCGTCGGCGCCCGCAACACCGTCCTTGCCGTGCAGACGTTTCGAAAACATCGGCACGAATGCGGCGGAAAACGCGCCTTCTGCAAACAGGCGGCGGAAGACATTGGGAATGATGAAGGCCTGGAACCAGGCATCCGTCACCGCATTCGCGCCGAGAACGCGCGCGAAAATCATTTCGCGCGCCATTCCGGCAACCCGGCTGACCATCGTCAGCCCGCCGATCGTTCCGACATTTTTGAGCAGGCTCACGCCTTTATGCCCGCTGCCACCCTGCGCCTAGGCTTCGCCAGCGGGTGGCCCACCGGCCGCGGCGTTTTCTTCCGCCTTGCGCTGCAATTGCTGCATATACAGACCGTTGAAATCGACAGGATCCAGCATCAGCGGCTGGAAACCCGCATCGCGCGTGGCATCCGCAATAACACGGCGGGCGAAGGGAAACAGAATCCGCGGCGCTTCGGCATACATGAATGCGTGCATCTGATCGTCAGGCATATTGCGCATCCCAACCAGTCCGCAATAGGCCAGTTCGATAATATAGACATTGCCCTGATCGGTCTTGGCGGTGACGTTCACCTTCAGTTCGATTTCGTGAACTTCGTCGCTGACCGATTTCGCCCCGATATTGAATTGCAGATCGATCTGCGGCTGATCCTTGTACTGGAAACTTTCCGGTGCATTGGGATTTTCGACCGAAAGATCTTTGACATATTGGGATATGATCCCGGCGACCGGGCTCGTATCTGCGCCGTTCGGAACGGGATCCATATTCAGGTCGGTAAGAATTTCGCCTTCATCGGCCATGTCGATTGTGCCTTCATTCCAGTTGATTAATGATAATACTCGGTGTGTGGTCGGTCCTGATGCGGGGGAGCGCCTAGCATCCAACTTCGCCGCCCGCAACGCTTCTCCCTATGCTTGCCCGTCTCAAACGCCCTGAAAACGGGCCGAAATCGTTGCAAAATTTAGCGATGGGCGCGTTGTTCATTTGTAATCACCTCCTATTTAAGGCACAAACGGCAAACAACTCTGGCGGCTTTCGCGCGCCCGACCGTAGGAAACAGGTAGCTATCGTGATTTTTGAAATCGTCATCCTTGCCATGATCGCAGCGTTTTTGGGGCTGCGGCTGTATTCGGTGCTGGGTCAGCGCGCGGAACATGAAGAAGAACCGGTTCCCCGCCGTTCCGACACGTTTCAATCGCGGCCGCAGCAGGTGGAGGAAGAACGCACCTTGCCGCGCCCGCAGAACGAGCAGCAGTTTCAGGACGCGCCGCACGTATTGCCGGCGGTGGAGCGCGGTGTGCGCGAAATTGCAGCGGCCGATCGCGGTTTCGATGTTTCCGGTTTCGTCGAAGGGGCGAAGAGCGCCTATGCGATGATTTTGGAAGCGTTCTGGAACGGGGACCGCGAAACACTGCGCGAATTGTGCGACGATGATGTCTACGCTGGCTTCGATGCGGCCATTACCGCCCGCGAAGATGCGAACGAGGTTTTGAACAATCGCCTTGTCCGGATCGAGGAGACGGTCATAGACACGGCCTCTCTCGATGGCACGATCGCGCGCATTTCCGTACGGTTTGTCGCCGATATTGCGGCGGTAACCTATGATAAGGACGGCACGATGATCGCTGGATCGCTGGATGATGCGGTGGAAAGCCGCGATATCTGGACTTTCATGCGCGATACCAAATCCGCCGATCCCGACTGGTTGCTCGACGAGACCGACGAGGGCTGATCTGGCGTCATGGATGTGCGCGCGCACCTGCTTCGTTCATGGCGTTTGGTAACAGCTGCTTTTGCCAGTGCCGCATTGGCGGGCTGCGCAGGCGTGATCCCGCCAGCGAATTCGGGTTCGACCGGCCCGGGAACAGTAGCGGCCCCCGGACGCGCACCAATCGGGCAGGCGCCGGTATCGTCCCCCATATTACCGCCACCGGCCGCATCGTCGGCGCTGTTGGCGGGTGTGCAGATTGCACCCATGTTTGCAACATCCGGTCTGCGACGGGACGATGCGGCTTCCGCGCTGGCTTCGTTCGTGGAATCCTGTCCGGTCGCTATTCGCCGTGAAGACCGGTCGGGCCTTACCCGGACACAGGACTGGATCCGCGTCTGCGAATTGGCGCGCAATTATCGCGGCGACGCAGCGGGGTTTTTCGCAGCCCAGTTCACGCCTGTAAAAATCGGTCCGGGCGAAGCTTTCGCAACCGGCTATTTCGAACCGGAAATTCGCGGGTGCCGCACGCCGCGTGAGGGTTGCGATACGCCGGTATATCCCATGCCAAGCGATCTGGTGCGCGAATGGCCAGCTGAAACGCCGCAAAGCGAACGCAGCGGACGCGCGCCGCTGGTGCGTTTGAACGAAACCGGTGCAGCAGTGCCCTATTATACGCGCGCCGAAATTGAGGGCGGTGCACTGGCCGGCAAGGTCACACCGATTGCCTTCGCCGCCGATCCGGTGGAGTTTTTCTTCCTGCAGATACAAGGCTCGGGACGCCTCCTGCTCGACGATGGCCGCGTGATGCGGATCGGATATGCGGGTCAGAACGGTCATGGCTATACCGGTATCGGCGGCGTGATGCGGGAACGCGGTCTGCTGGGCGATGGACCCGGCAAATATTCGGGCAGTATGCAGGGTATCATGGCCTATATCCGCGAAAATCCGGTGGAAGGTCGCGCGCTGATGCAGCTTAATGAAAGCTGGATATTTTTCCGCGAATTGACCGGTGACGGCCCGATCGGCTCCATCGGGGTGCCGGTTCGCGGGACATCGTCTGTCGCTGTCGATCCGCGTTATGTGCCCTATGGTGCGCCGGTACTGCTCGATCTGGATCGCGACGAAGCGGATGGACTGTGGATTGCGCAGGATACAGGCGGTGCGATCAAGGGGCTGAACCGGTTCGACACGTTCTGGGGTGCGGGCGAGGAAGCCCGGCGGATCGCTGGTGGAATGAGCGGACGTGGTACCGCCCTGATCCTGTTGCCCAACGAAGCGGCCGCACGCTACCGATCGCGGTGAGCCGGCCGAAGGGCCTTAGTGCTGAGGAGCTGGCCGCCTGGTCAAAACTGGCTGCATCGGTAAAACCTTTGCCCGGCCGCGGCCGTGCAATGCCGATTGGAACTGCAATGGCGACAGCGGACCCCGTATCGGATGCAGGACCAGTCCTGAAAACCCCACCGATTTTCCGTAAACCCACTCGCACACCGCAAATGGCGGCCCTTGCATTAGCGCAATCGCAATCCCGGCCTCGATCCCATGCTTCACCCCAGTCACCACCCCAATCACCCCCCCGATTGGCGCGCCGCATCCGTGGTTCGACCCTGGATGGACATTGGGATCGCAAGCTCAAGGCCGGCAGCGTGGCTCCCGATTACACGCTTGATCTGCACGATCATTTTCTGGACGCCGCGCATGATCGGCTGGATCGCGGGATGCACCAGGCACGGGCGATGGGCGCGCGGCTGGTGCTGGTAATAACCGGCCGCCCGCGGCCGGTGGCAGCGGCGGATCGCGGATCGGAACGGGGGGTTATTCGCGCCAAGTTTCTCGACTGGCTGGCGGCAGGCGATCATGCCGATGCCATTGCCGCGATACGTAAAGCGCACCGTCGCCATGGCGGCGAAGGTGCGCTTTACGTCGTGCTGCGCCGGGATTGCTAGGCCGCCTGGGCGATCTTTTCGGCCGGTTCGGTCCGAATCAGATAATCGAACGCGCTGAGTCCGGCCTTCGATCCTTCGCCCATCGCAACCACGATCTGTTTATAGGGAACGGTGGTGCAATCGCCCGCGGCGAATACGCCGGGCAGGCTTGTCGCAGATTTATCGTCGATCATGATTTCGCCATGCGGCGTCAGTTCGATGCCGGAAGATTTGAGCCATTCCGTATTTGGCACCAGCCCGATCTGGACGAACACCCCTTCCAAATCGACCGTGGCTTCCGCCCCGCTATCCCGGTCCTTCCAAACCAGCCCGGTGACTTTCGAACCATCGCCGGTGATCCGAGTCGTCTGCGCGGATGTCAGCACATCGACATTGGCGAAGCTGCGCAATTTGTCCTGCAGCACCTGGTCCGCGCGCAACTGCCCGTCATATTCCACCAGTGTTACATGACTCACGATATTGGCAAGATCGATCGCCGCCTCGACACCGGAATTGCCCCCGCCGATAACGGCAACGCGTTTGCCCTTGTATAGCGGCCCATCGCAATGCGGGCAGTAAGCCACGCCCTTGTTGCGATATTCCTCTTCCCCCGGCACGCCCAATTGCCGCCACCGAGCGCCGGTGGTCAGGATCAGCGAACGGGCTTTCAGCGACGCGCCATTGGTAAGCCGCACTTCGTGAAGACCGCCGATCTCGCGGGCGGGGATCAGCGTGTCGGCCACAACCCGGTCGATCAGGTCGATATCATATTCACCGATATGCGCCTGCATCTGCCCGACCAGCTTGGGCCCTTCGGTATAGGGCGTGGCGATGAAGTTTTCGATTCCCATCGTATCCGCCACCTGCCCGCCAAACCGCTCAGCCGCGACGCCGGTACTGAAACCCTTGCGGATAGTGTAGATCGCCGCCGCATTTCCAGCGGGACCGCCGCCGACCACCAGCACTTCGAACGGCTTTTTGTCCGCCAGTCTTGCGGCGTCCTGTTCATCGGATCCGCTATCCAGTTTCGCCAGAATATCGCGCACATCCATGCGTCCATTGGCAAAGGGTTCGCCGTTCAGATAGATGGCGGGAACGGCCATGACCTGCCGCTGCTCGACCTCATCCTTGAATGCACCACCTTCGATGAGAGTGGCGGTGATTGCGGGATTGTGCATGGCCATCAGCGTTAATGCCTGCACCACGTCCGGGCAGTTTTGGCAGCTTAGCGAAAAATACATTTCAAAATGGAGAGGCTCGCCATCGGCCACTTCCAGTTCCTTGATCCGGGTCAGCACGGCATCGTCGGTTTTCGGCGGATGACCGCCTGCCCACAATAATGCGAGCACCAGCGACGTGAATTCGTGGCCCATCGGTAATCCGGCAAACCGCACCGCGACATCATGATCGGACGCACGCCGTATTTCGAAACTGGGCACATGGTCCGCCGTTCCATCGAACGTGGCGCTGACCAAATCGTGCAGCGATGCGATTTCTTCCAACAGGACGCGTGTTTTCGCGGAGTTTTCACAATCCCCTATCGCCCCGACCAGTTCGATCGGTTCGCGAAGATTGTCGAAATAGGTCTCCAGCTGTTGCTGCATGGCGGCACCGAGCATGTGCATTCTCCGGCGGATTTGAGGGAGGACAGAAAAAGGGGGCGTAATCGGACTTGATAGCAAAAGGCCCGGAACCGGGGGGGAGTGGTCCCGGGCCTTCCAGCGACCCGATAAATCGGGCTCTTAGGCGGTTAGTTCGAGCGGTTTAGATCTTGCCAACCAGATCGAGTGAAGGCGCCAGCGTGTCGGAACCTTCTTCCCATGCGGCTGGGCAGACTTCGCCCGGATTTGCACGTACATATTGCGCAGCCTTGATCTTGCGGACCAGCTCGCTGGCATTGCGGCCAACACCTTCGCACGTGATTTCCATGATCTGGATTACGCCGTCGGGGTCGACCACGAACGTCGCCCGGTCAGCCAAGCCCATCTCTTCGCGCAATACGCCGAAATTGTTGGACAGCGTATGCAGCTGATCGCCCAGGAACGGGTATTGGATGCCGCCGATTTTCTCCGACGTGTCATGCCAGGCCTTGTGGCTGAAATGCGTGTCGGTGCTGACCGCATAGACTTCGACATCCAGCGATTGCAGATGATTATATTGTTCGCCCAGATCCTGAAGTTCCGTCGGACATACGAAAGTGAAATCGGCCGGGTAAAAGAAAAATACCGCCCACTTCCCTTTCACATCCTGATCCGTGATCTCGAAGAAATCCTTGCCAGCCTGAAATGCGGTTGCCTTGAACGGTTTGATTGTGCTGCCGATGATACCCATGACTGTTCCGTATAATCCTTGATGCTTTGTGTTTGATGATAACCCAAGTGCTTGTGTGCGACTGATATAGGGTCTGATGCAGCGCAGCAAAATTGAGTGTTGCGATTGCACATATCGACAAAAGTGATGGAACCGGTCGCGGTTCCCGAATTTGACCGCAAAACGGCAGAAATCGAACGCCTGGCTGCTATTGGTGGTGGTGGCCTGCCCCAGTCAGCCGCATTGGGCGCGGTGCAGCATTTTATGATCGGCAAGGACCAGCGCCATCATCGCCGCCACCACCGGCGTTCCGCGAATGCCCACGCATGGATCGTGGCGGCCCTTAGTGCGGATCTGCGTATTCGCGCCGTCCCGGTCGATCGTGTCGACCGGCGTCAGTATCGAACTGGTTGGCTTGAACGCCACCCGGCATATAATCGGTTGTCCGGTCGAAATGCCGCCGGAAATGCCGCCTGCATGGTTGGTTTCGAATTGCGGACCCCCCCCGCTGTTTTCGGATGCTGCGCGCATCCGGTCTGCATTCTGTTCGCCGGATAGCGTCGCCACTCCGAAACCGTCGCCGATTTCCACGCCCTTGACCGCATTGATACCCATCATTCCCGCTGCCAGATCGGCATCCAGCTTGCCGTAAACAGGCGCGCCCCAGCCTGCTGGCACGCCGGTCGCCACGCATTCGACCACGGCACCCAGCGATGAACCGGCCTTGCGCGCATCGTCCACCAACCCTGCCCAGCGTTCGGCCGCCTGCGGATCGGGACAGAAGAACGGATTGTCACCGATATTTGCAAAATCGGCAATTGCGGGGTCGATCCGGTCCTGTCCGATCTGGCTGACATAGGCGGTGATGGTCGCTTCGGGCACGATCAGCCGCGCGACCGCCCCTGCCGCGACGCGTGCGGCGGTCTCCCGCGCCGAACTGCGCCCGCCGCCACGATAGTCGCGAAACCCGTATTTTGCGTCATAGGCATAATCGGCATGGCCGGGACGATAGGATCGGGCGACTTCGGAATAATCCTTGCTGCGCTGGTCGACATTCTGGATCATCAAGGAAATGGGCGTGCCAGTGGTTCGCCCGTCGAACACGCCGGACAGGATGCGCACGGCGTCCGGTTCCTGCCGCTGCGTGGTGAATCTGGATTGGCCCGGACGGCGCGCATCCATGAACGGCTGGATGTCCGCATCGGTCAACGGCAATCCGGGCGGACATCCATCCAGCACGGCCCCAAGTGCCGGACCATGGCTTTCGCCCCACGTGGTGAACCGCAGAACGCGGCCGAAACTGTTGACGCTCATGCCCGCTTCCATGTCGCACACGCCCTGCCATGTCCATCCAGAACGGGGGCTCGGCGCAGGAAGGGCTGGACCGCAAGCACCTTTTTGCGCACATGTGCGGGATGATTGCGAAGTTGAAAGGCCTGCTGGACGAAACCGGCATCGATTGGGCGGTAATCGATGTCCAGGGCGTTGGCTATTTCGTGCAATGTTCGACCAAGACGCTTGCCGCATTGGGCGCGGCGGGGGAAAGCTGCACGATTTATACGCATATGCAGGTCAGTGAAAACGATATGCGCCTGCTTGGATTTGCAGACGCGGCGGAACGCGACTGGTTCCGCCTGCTGACCCAGGTGCAGGGCGTGGGCAGCAAGGTCGCGCTGGCTATCCTGTCCGCCCTGTCTACCGGCGACGTGCAGGTTGCGTGTGCCAATGGCGATGCGGCAATGATCGCGCGCGCAAACGGGGTCGGCCCGAAACTGGCGGGCCGTATCGTCAACGAACTGAAGGACAAGGTGGGCGGATTGCCGGCGTCCCCTGACGGCGTTGCAGGCACCATGATTACACAAGCTGGCGGTGCAAGCGCGGACGCCGTTTCGGCGCTGGAGAATCTCGGCTTCAAACCGGCTGTCGCAGCCCGCGCGGTCGCCGCTGCCCAGGGCGAACTTGGGGCCGAGGCGGGCGAGAGTGAATTGATAGGGCTGGCACTGAAAAAGGCAGCGGGCTGATGAAATTGGCAATGCATTTGATGGCAGCTGCGGCGATCGGTATGTTGGCCGTTCCCGCGACGGGACAGGACATGGCGGCGTTCCGCACCGGCCCAGTGTTCGAGGATTTCGGCCCGCATGCCCCGGTCGATGGGTTGGATCAAATGCCGAGCGATACCGAATTCGCAATCGCATTCGACGTGGCTTCTGCGGCGGAGGACGGCGCACGCAATCGCAGTTTCGAAAGCGCGGCGCGGTTCATCAATATGCACGTCGCGGCAGGCGTGGATCCGGATGATATCCGCATCGTAATGGTCGTTCACGGCAAGGCTTCGCTCGATCTTCTGAACGACCGGGCATGGGCGGCGCGCAGGACAGGCGATGCAAACCCGTCTTCCGCGATGGTGCGCGAATTGCTGGCGGCGGATGTGCGGTTTATCCTGTGCGGGCAGAGCGGTATCGCGAACGGTATCGCGCAGGGCGATCTGATCCCCGCCGTGGAAACCGCCTTGTCCGCCATGACCGCGCACGCGTTGTTACAACAACGCGGCTATACACTTAACCCATTTTAAGTTTGCGTCGGATGGTAACGTCGCAAGTCTTTGCCGGTAACAAAAGCATTTGGGACGTGCTGCGTGCGTTCCACCAGCTTCTTTCTGTCTTGGTCGTAGCATGTTTTGTCATATTCCAACTTCCTTTGCGTTCTGTGGGAGAGGTTGGGCAATGGCTTCACCGACCTGCTTACAGAAGCCGCCATCTATTGGGTGTTGCGAACTATGGCGGTAAAGGCGCATCATGAGTGATCCTGCCTTGCATGATGCCGAACGCCAGCCTGACGATCACGACGCGGCGCTGCGCCCTAGATCGCTTGATGAGTTTATCGGGCAGGAAGCGGCGCGGGGCAATTTGCGCGTGTTTATCCAAAGCGCCAAGTCGCGGGGCGAGGCGATGGACCATGTGCTGTTTTTCGGCCCACCGGGTCTTGGCAAAACCACGCTTGCGCAGATCGTGGCGAAGGAATTGGGCGTAGGCTTTCGTGCCACGTCCGGCCCGGTCATCGCCAAGGCGGGGGATCTGGCGGCGCTGCTGACCAATCTGGAGGCAGGCGACGTTCTGTTTATCGACGAAATCCACAGGCTCAGCCCGGTGGTGGAAGAAGTGCTCTATCCCGCGATGGAAGATCGCGCTTTGGACATCATGATCGGCGAAGGGCCGTCGGCGCGCAGCGTGCGGATCGATCTTCCGCCGTTTACGCTGGTCGGCGCGACCACGCGGCAGGGATTGCTGACGACGCCGCTGCGGGACCGGTTCGGTATTCCGGTGCGTCTGCGCTTTTACAATCAGGAAGAACTGGAGCGGGTGGTAAGTCGCGGTGCCAGGCTGCTCGGCATGGTTATCGAACCGGGGGGCGCGCGCGAGATTGCCCGCCGTGCCCGCGGCACCCCCCGGGTGGCGGGCCGGTTGATGCGGCGCGTGCGGGACTTCGCCCATGTCGCTGGCGATGGCGTGGTTACAGCGCAGATCGCGGATGAGGCGCTGACCCGGCTGGAAGTCGACCGGCTGGGGCTGGACGCGATGGATCGGCGCTATCTGCGCATGATCGCGGATGTTTACAAAGGGGGCCCGGTCGGGGTTGAAACGCTCGCAGCCGGCCTGGCCGAACCGCGCGACACGGTGGAAGAGGTGGTCGAACCCTACCTCATCCAGCTTGGTCTGATTGCCCGCACGGCGCGCGGCCGATGCCTTAATGATGGGGGCTGGGCGCATCTGGGCATGGTTCCACCCGGGAATGCCGCGAAAAACGGCGGGACTGATGAACAGACCGGTCTGTTCGACAGCGGCCAGTAGCCCTAAGACCTGAGCGTAGTCGCACCAACGAATATGACTATGCGCACAGGCGCTCTGCCGGTGGCGGGTCCTGATGCCAAATCGGTGACCGGGGCGGGCTGATCACCCGGCCCGATCTTCGTTTCACCGGTCAGGCCGCAAGATTGCGCAGCACATAGTGCAGAATGCCGCCATGCCTGTAATATTCCATTTCGTTCGCAGTATCGATGCGGCATTGGGCGGTGAAGGTCGCGGTGTCGCCATTGGCATGCGTCACTTCGACTTCGACATCCTGACCGGGTTCGAGATCGGCCAGCCCCTTGATCGAGAAAACGTCGTCGCCGTCCAGCTTCAGCGTCTTGCGCGTTTCGCCTTCCTTGAACTGTAGCGGCAACACGCCCATCCCGATGAGGTTGGAGCGGTGGATCCGCTCGTAGCTTTCCACGATGACCGCGCGCACACCCAGCAGGATCGTGCCCTTGGCGGCCCAGTCGCGGCTGGACCCGGTGCCGTATTCCTTGCCGCCGATAACCACCAGCGGGGTACCGTTTTCCTTGTGCTTCATGGCCGCGTCGTAAATGGCCATCTGTTCGCCATTATAGGTGGTATAGCCACCTTCCACGCCCGGAACCATTTCGTTCTTGATGCGGATATTGGCGAAGGTGCCGCGCATCATGACGTCATGATTGCCGCGGCGGCTGCCGTAGGAATTGAAGTCTGCCCGTGCGACCTGGTTGCGCATCAGAAATTCGCCGGCCGGGCTGTCTTCCTTGATGGCACCGGCGGGGCTGATGTGGTCGGTGGTAACACTGTCGCCCAGCACCGCCAGCGGCTTCGCATCGATAATGTCGGTTACCGGGGCGGGCGTCATTTCCATCCCATCGAAATAGGGCGGATTGGCGATATAGGTGCTGCCCGGCCGCCATTGGTACGTGTCGGACCCGGCCACATCGATCGCCTGCCAATGCTCATCGCCCTTGTAAACATCGGCATAGCGGTCTTCGAACATCTTGCGGTCGATCGATCCGGACCGGATTTCGCTGATTTCGGCATTCGATGGCCAAAGGTCTTTCAGGAACACATCCTTGCCCTGCTGATCCTGACCCAGCGGCGTGGTCGTGATATCTTCGGTGACCGTGCCTTTCAGTGCATAGGCCACGACCAGCGGCGGCGATGCCAGGAAATTGGCGCGCACATCGGGCGATACGCGCCCTTCGAAATTGCGGTTGCCCGACAGGACGGATGCCGCGACGATATCGTTGCCGTTGATCGCCTTGCTGATCGGCGCGGCCAGCGGCCCGGAATTGCCGATACAGGTGGTGCAGCCATAGCCGACCAGATCGAAACCGATCTGATCCAGCTCGCTCTGCAAACCTGCCTTGATCAGGTAATCCGTGACCACCTGGCTGCCCGGCGCTAGGCTCGTTTTCACCCAGGGCTTGGGCTTAAGACCTTTTTCGTTGGCTTTTTTCGCGACCAGGCCGGCCGCGATCAGCACATCGGGGTTGGAGGTGTTGGTACAGCTTGTGATCGCGGCGATAACCACGTCGCCATCGCCGATATCGTGCTCGGTGTCGTCCACCGGCGTGCGAACCGCGCCCGATTTCTTGTAAACCGACTGTAATTCGCCATTGAACAGATCGGCAACCTTCGGAAGCTCCACCTTGTCCTGCGGCCGTTTGGGACCGGCCAGCGAGGGTACGACGCTGCCCATGTCGAGATCGAGCGTTTTGGTGAAAACCGGTTCGTTTTCCGGCGTGAACCACATACCCTGTTCGCGGGCATAGGCTTCGACCAGTTCGATCGCGTCTTCCGGGCGCCCGGTCAGGCGCATATAATCCAATGTCTTGTCGTCAATGCCGAAGAAACCGCAGGTGGCGCCATATTCCGGCGCCATATTGGCGATGGTCGCACGATCGGCGAGGGAAAGGTTGGATACGCCGGAACCATAGAATTCCACGAACCGCCCGACCACGCCGACTTCGCGCAGCATCTGTACGCAGGTCAGTACCAGATCGGTCGCGGTCACGCCTTCTGCCATCTTGCCGGTCAGTTTGAAGCCGACCACTTCGGGAACCAGCATGGAAATCGGCTGACCCAGCATCGCGGCCTCTGCCTCAATCCCGCCTACGCCCCAGCCCAATACGCCCAGACCGTTGATCATCGTGGTGTGACTATCGGTGCCCACGCATGTGTCGGGATAGGCGACCATTACGCCATCGGCATCTTCACTCGACCAGACGCCGCGGCCGATATGTTCCAGGTTCACCTGATGGCAGATACCTGTTCCAGGGGGCACTGCGGAGAAATTCTCGAAGCTTTTCGAGCCCCATTTGAGGAAATCGTAGCGTTCGGCGTTACGGGCATATTCCAGCTCCATATTCGCTTCCATCGCTTTGGGATGGCCGAATTCGTCCACCATCACGGAATGGTCGATTACCAGATTGACCGGAACCTGCGGATTGATTTTTGCCGTGTCGCCGCCCAGTTTCGCGATTGCATCGCGCATCGCCGCCAGATCGACGACGCAGGGCACGCCGGTAAAGTCCTGCAACAGCACGCGGGCGGGTCGATACTGGATTTCCTTACCGGTGCGTGGGTCATTCTGCCAGTCGGCGATCCCCTGAATATCATCTTGCGAAACGGTAAACCCGTCATCTTCGAAACGCAGCAGATTTTCCAGCAGGACTTTCAGCGAAAACGGCAGCCGGCTGACATCGCCAAGTGTCTTCGCGGCTTTGGCGAGCGAGTAATAGGCGTATTCCTTGCCCCCGACGCTCATCGTGCTGCGGGTTCCAAGAGTATCCTTGCCGACCTGGGTCATGCGCGTCTGTTCCTTTTCGTAAATGAAACCCGGCGCGGCGCGATTAAGCGCATCGCGGCCACGCGGGCAAATATCTGGCGCAGCACCTGCTACTTTGGCCGCCTTTGGTCAAGTGCGGGAACACCGACCTATCTGGCGAACCAACGGTTCGGCGGGGCTGGTTGTTCCATGCCGCACTTGCGTATCTGGTTACAGGGAACCGGGTTCGGATGGCCGCAAACCGCGGTGGTGGCGGACATTTATCCAGCAACCGATGATTATCAACAGCGTACCCGCAATCGTGGTCACCGCGATCCCCTCGCGGAAGAACGTCCAGCCGAACAGCGCCGCCCATAAAAATCCCGTATATTCGAGCGGCACCAGGATTTGCGCTTCGGCTCGCGCGTATGCGTATGTGATCGCAAGAGATCCCCCGATGGTCAGCACCGCGGCGATAGCAATATCGCCCAGCACTTCGATAGGCGGAACCGCAAGAAACCATGGGGCGAATATCGACAGGATGATCGCCGCAACGCCCGAATGAAACACGGTAGCTTCCACCGGCCCCGACACCAGCGCCTGTTGCCGAATGACAATGAAGTTCCAAGCGTAAAGCACGGCCGAAAACACGATGGCCGCCAGCCCTTTCATGGTTTCCGCATCGTAATCCGTATTTCCCAGCCGCCCGCTGACAATAATGATCGTGCCTGCCAGCCCCGCTAAAGACGCCGCGATTGCCTGTCTGCGTATCACTTCCTGCAACAGCATTGCGGCCAGATACAACGCAATCAGCGGCGCGATGAAGGAGATTGCGATGGCTTCTGCGATCGGCAATTTCGTCAATGCATAGAAGAAACTCAGCGCCATAAACCCGGATATCGTCCCGCGCAGAACGTGCAGCTTCAATACCGCGCGTTGCGGCCAGCGACCCCCGGTACCGATCCAGATGGGCGTGATAATCGAACCGGCGATGGCAGACCGGATCACGGTCGCGCTATAGGCACCCGCCACCAGTGCTGCGCCTTTCATATAGGCATCCATCAGGGATAGAAGCGCCACGCCTAACAGAGCCGCAGCCATTGGCAGGATCAAGGGGTTTTTCATGCGTATAGACTTGCCATAAGAGCCGTGAACGACGCCGTCATCCCTGTAACGATTTGCAAATTCAGGCCCCAGTCAGCCATTACGGTTGAAGGTTCAGGTGAAATCGGGCAAATTCAATGCCTGTTATGTTTGACGCGCTGCGATGTCGGCCCATTCGGGCGGGAAGCGAGCGCATTATTGGTGGAACCGCAACCCGTGAACAAGAATTCGTTTGTCCGCTTTTCACTTCTCGCTGCCGCGACGGCTATCGTGCCCGCCAGCGGTGTGGCGCAGCCAGCCGATCTGATCCCGGCCGAACGGACGATGACTCCGGTAGAGGCTCCGGCGCAGGATCTGGGGCAGGTACCCGTCGGTACATCGCAGGAAGTCGTCCAGGCAATCGATGCGATGGCCATGCCCGAAGCGCCCGTTGTCATGGAATGGCCGGTCGCCAGCGCACAGTCTCTCGCCGCCATGATCAAAACCGTCGACGCCGACGGATTGATCCCTGCCGATTACGATCTGGCCGGTCTGGAACGGGCGATTGCCGCCGGGCCGGGCAGCGATCTGGATGCAGCCGCCAGCAAGAGCTTCCGTTTTCTGGCCGAAGATATGCGCGATGGTCGCACTCCGATGGACCACCGCAAGCAGTGGTTCGTCTTCGACCCCGATCAGGATCGCTATCCGACCCAGCGGTTGATGGCCGACGCGCTGGCGAGCGGCGATATCGCAGGTACGCTGGCGACGATCGCGCCCGAACATCCCGACTATGCGATACTCAGGGACGAACTGGCTACGGTCAAATCAAAGACCGGCAAACGCGCGAAGCTGATCCAGGCGAATATGGACCGTTGGCGCTGGTTGCCCCGCGATCTGGGCAGCCAGTATCTGATGACCAATGTCCCCGAATATCAGCTGCGACTGACCGTAAACGACACCATCGTGCGCAGCTATCGCACCGTCGTGGGCAAACCTGGGCGCACAGCCACACCGCAAATCGCGGAAAGTGTCGAAGGCGTGATTTTCAACCCGACATGGACGGTGCCGCAATCGATCGTGAAGGGTGAAGGGCTGGGCGCAAAAGTGCTGAACAATCCCGCCTGGGCGCGGCGCGCGGGCTACACCGCGGAACGACACGCCAATGGCTGGATCAATGTAGTGCAGCAACCGGGGCCGACCAATTCGCTTGGTTTGATGAAACTGGACATGCCCAATCGCCATGCGATTTTTTTCCACGACACGCCGTCGCGCCATTTGTTCGACAATGCAGCGCGCGCTCTCAGCCATGGCTGCATCCGCACCGAACGGGCGACCGAACTGGCCATTACCCTAGCCATCTTGCAGGGCGGGTTGACGCCGGATGAAGGCGTGGAGAAACTGAAATCCGGCAAATATACGCGGGTGGGTTTTGAAAAGACGATGCCGGCCTACATCACCTATTTCACGATGGCGCAGGATATCGATGGCGAATTGCGGACGTTCAAGGACATCTATGGCCGCGACGAAGCGGTGCTGGAAAGCTTCACCATGGATCGCAAACCCGACCGCAGCCGCGTAACGGGCGAACAGGTGATCGAAATTGAGAACGATCCGCGCGATATGATTTGAAACTACGTTTCATCTCGCGGCAATCTGCATCTGCATCTGCATCTGCAACGGGAATCATGAATTTGCGATAGGGTCAGGCGCGGCGCCCGGTCAGAAAACGCCCGGATTGGTGCGCTGGAACGTGCCCGGCATATCCCGCTGCAATACGGGCAGATCGTTTGGCGCAGTGCGGGTCGGGGTCGGCTGCGTAGTGCCGTCGGGCAGCAGGCCCAGGCTCTCGGCGTGCAGCGCGCGTCCGCCGCCCAATTTCAGCAGCGCCAGTTTGAAATCCGCGTCGCTCATGGCGAAACAGCCGTTGGAGCGGCCAAGGCGGCCCCATTTTGCGACATGTTCCGGTTCCGCATAGCGCGCACGGTGCATCACGATGGCCCGGTCCAGCGCGTTGGAATTGGTCGGGTCCAGCCCTTCCAGCCGGATCGACGTGCCGTAGCGCCCGGTATACCAGCCGAAAGTCGCATAGGTACCCTCGCTGGTGCAATGCGACCCATGCATGTTCGAAAACCAGTTGAGCCAGCCATCATGTTCAGGGTCGGACCCGTCGCCATGACTGACCAGATGCGATGTGACACGGCCGCTTTCCAGATTGACGAAATGAAAACGTGGCTGCGATGAATGAAGGCCGAAATCCGCGATACCGACATAATCATCGCGCCACAGCATGCCGCGCGCGCGCACCTTGTCCTGCGCGGTCTTCGCCAGTTCCAGCAGTTTCGCATCGCGTGGCAGACCGCTGCGGACCTGCGCCGGCAAGCGGGCCGGTAAGCCGAGCGCGGCCCCTGCGAAAAATGTCGTTTTGATGAGATCACGTCTGTTCATGGGCCGACCATAGCATAGCGATCCGTTACCGGTTCGTGAATGCGTGATGTGCGGCCGACATACACGGGCCGGCTCACGGTGAAACCAGCTGGGCCGTAAACCGCGAATTTTCCTGCGCCATCGTCAACATGGAGGCGGCATGACGATCCGCCACTTCGCGTTGATCGGCGCCGTATCCCCCGCCCAAAGCACTGGCGATGGGCAGGCCGCGGCTGCGTGCCGCCTGCACGACAAATCGGTCGCGCCGCGCCAGCCCTTCATCGCTCAGGTCGAGCCTGCCCAGCCTGTCGTCCCGGTGCGGATCGACGCCCGATTGGTACAATACCAGATCCGGGGCGAACTGGCTGAAAACCGGTGTCAGATGTTCCTCCAATGCATCCAGATATTCATCGTCCCCCACGCCATCGCGCAAATTGACGTCGCAGTCGGAGCGGGCCTTGCGCACCGGAAAATTCTTTTCGGCGTGAATGGAGAAGGTGAAGATGTCGTCGCGCAAGGCGGTGAGGCTGGCCGTTCCATCCCCCTGGTGCACATCGCAATCGACAATCAGAATGCGCGATGCGTCGCCTTGTGCGATAAGGCGGTTTGCGGTCACTGCCAGATCGTTGAACACGCAATAACCCGCGCCGGTTTCATGAAGCGCATGGTGGCTGCCCGCTGCACTGTTGGCGGCATAACCGTGCATCATCGCCAGTTTCGCCGCCGCCCAGGTGCCGCCATTGGTATGCCGCACCCGGCTGGCGATGCGCGGCGTGACCGGGAATCCGATGCGGCGTTCCTTGTCGCGCGGAACGGTGGCGGTAAATACCTGATTGACATAAGCGGGGTCGTGCACCGCCTCCAGCCATGCGCGCGGCATGGGTTCAGGGGCATGTTCGGTTATCGGCTGTCCGCTTTCGCGCAATGCGATCATGACCAGCTGGTATTTGTCGAAAGTAAAGGTTCCGCGCGTCGGAGCCGGGGCCATGTAATCGACATGATGCACGACATGAAGCATATTTGAAAGGTTCCCCGGCGCTCTATTGGCCAGGCGCGGCGTCAGTACCACCACCGGTACTGGTACCGGCACCGGCATCGGCAAAGCCTGCGAACTCTTCGTAAATTGCATCCGCATTGCGGCTGGCGGCGTTGCGCCAGCTGGTGGCGCTGTCCGCGTTCAAAAGCTCTTCCTGCGGCGTCAGGATCGCGACCGTAGGAGTGCCTGCCACCGCCACTCCCATGCGGGCGGCAATGTCGAGATTATGGCCGTCCTGCGTTTGCGGCATTCCCACATTAATATAGACGATCTCGAATTCGGCATCGGTCAGTTTGCGGAAACGCGGCGTTTCCAGCCATCCCGCCAAGGCGCGGCTATCGTGACACCAGTTCGCGCCGAATATGGCCATGACCAGTTTTCCGTTTGCCGCCGCCTGCAAGAACGCCGCGTCGAGCGCCGCGGACGCGTCGATCGCCGCATCATATGGCCGCGCCTCGGGATAGAGATGATCGCTTTTATCGTGGTCGGTGGTTTCGGCGGCCATTTCGATTGTATCGGGCGCCGCGTCGCTGCCGTAGCCATCCGTTACCGTCAGCATCCCCGCAGCGCGGGCTGTAGTTTGAGGCAAGGGCGCATCGCTCGGGTGCGCTGCGCTGCTATCATTAGCGAAGAGCGAAAGCGCTAAGAAGGACAGAACGTGTTTCATCGATATGTGTGCTCCGTGCGAGCGACGCGGGCGAGACGCCGAAGGCCGGCAATACCCGCCGGAACAGCTTTGCCAAAGCCGGCCATGACTGCCAGTCGCGGATCGCCCGCCGCCATCATCTTGCGCATGGTGATACCGGTTGGATCGAGGCGCGCAGATGAAAGCCACGCGGCAACTTTCGGATTTTGGGACCATGCGCCGCGATTCATGAAGTTTGCCAGCATTCCCAGCGGATAGGTGTTGGGCGTATCTGTCAGGGGTGCCGGGGTGCCGAGTGCGTTCTTCGTTTCGTCATCGTCGAAATGGACTTCCAGAAACGCCGTGATCGCCGCGCTCAACGTGACGAGCGGCACATGGAGCGGTTGCAATATGATGCGGTCGCCGCGAAATTGGGGCCCGTGTTCGCGTGTCTCGCTGAAGGGTACAGCCGTGGCGGTGCAATCGATGAACAGGGTATCGTTCGGGACGTCGTGCGTGTGATCCCCGAAGCACATGCGCCCCGGTGCGATGGCGGTCACGCGCCCCTGTCGCACCACGTCCGTTATTGTTCGAAGCAGGGCAACCTCGCCTTCGGAAATCGTGGCGTAGTGGAACATCTGCGGGGTCACGCTTTCATCGATCCGCAGCATATAGCCCTCACGGCCCAGGATTTCGAACATGGCATCGCCGCTATCGGCCGCGGCCGCCGCTTCCAGCTGGGCAATCTGGTTTTCGACCACGCTCTGGAAAAAATTGGCGCCGGGCTGGGTATAGCGGCGGTTGATGAGCCACGATTCGCGCGGTCGGACCCAGGTAATCGCCGCAGGATCGACGCCCGCTTCCAACAACCATACGCCGGTGTCCATTGCGGTTTTGCCCGCACCCAGGATCGCAAACCGCGATGGCCTCTTTCCCGTATTTTCCCACAAACCGGGCAGATCGCCGGGAATGGCGATATCGGTGCCATGAGCAACCACAAACTGGCGTTCATGCGTGGCCGGCACGGACGTTTTGTAAAATGTACCATCCACGATCTTACGGCGGACGCGAATATGTACGTCCGCGCCAGTTTCGTCGGATCGGATCGTCGCGACGCCCCCCTCGATGCCGGTAAATTTGGTTTGCGGGCGATAATCCACCCGTCCACTGGGCAGGAAACGGTCCTGCATCAACCGGTTGAAATAGTCGCTGATCTGCGCCCCTGTGGCTAACGGGAACAGGCCGCGGTTCGGCCCGTCTTCATCGACCTGTTCGGCATCCTTGCCATCGACGCCGAACCCCATCGAATTCACCCCGTAAAACGCCGATGGCTGATGCAGCGCGACGAAGGAATAGGCGTCGTTCCAGTGGCCACCGGGTCTCGCATGCCGGTCCACGATGGTAACATGGCAATCGGCATCTTCCGTCAGCAGCGTATCGACAAATGCCAGACTGACTGCGCCGGCGCCGACGACCAGATAATCGGTATCAACCATGTTCTCTACTGTCCTGTGCCGGGCGAAGTTACAGCAGACGCGCTGTATTGTCGTGCCGCGTATAGCCATGATGGATAGAAGTGCCGACGAAAACGGCAAGTGCGCCGACCACGATGGAATCGAAGATCATCAGCCCCCAGACTGCTGCCGCCGATTGCCCCATCGCCCAATCGTGGTTCAGGCCGTGCAACCATTGCAGCGGCAGCCAGACCGCCGCTGCAAAAATCACGATGCGCAGCGCCGCAAGCCAACCGGTTTTGTATACGGACGCCAGGCCCGCGGATTTGTCCCCCACCAGACCCGCCACCAGCAATACGATCAGGGGAAGGGTCAGGATACCGACGATCAGGCCGATGATCGTTGCCATATCCGGGTCCAACACCGCGCGCGCGATTTCGGCCGGTATGGCCGTTACGATCAGCAATCCCATCGCGATCATCACATTGCGCCAGGCCAGAAGGCGAAAATCCCACCATTTCTGCCGCCGTTCATAGGCACCCCAAAACCGGATCGTGGCCAGCAGCGCAGCGACCAGGCCCGCCAGTTTCAGATACCCCCAAACCATCCGCCGGGGATCGTCGGACAGCTGTACGAATTGTGATTTGCTGTCGAACATCCCGATTCTGATTTCGGCGAAATGCTGCAGAAACTCGGGAACGACGACGAGAGCAGGGATGATCGGTGCCAGCCAGACGAGCCGCGGGGCATTCCGCAACGCTTCCAGGAAACGCCGGAATACCGCGACCATATTATTGCGCTGGGGCCAGATGCGGATCGAAGGCTGTCTCACTACCTGCTTCGATCGCTGCGGCCTTTGCTTCCACCAATGCAACGATATGATCCAGCATCGCGTCGCTTTGTACGGTATGATCAGTCACACCACTCAGATATACCATGTGTTTGCCGTTGCCCCCGCCGGTAAGGCCGATATCCGTTTCGCGCGCTTCGCCCGGCCCGTTGACCACGCAGCCCAGGACGGACAGCGATAGCGGCGTCTTGATGTGTTCCAGCCGGCTTTCCAGCGCCTCCACCGTGCGGATGACGTCGAAACCCTGACGCGAACAGCTGGGGCACGATACCACCCGCACACCGCGCGTCCGCAGACCCAGCGCCTTCAGCATTTCGAAACCGACTTTCACTTCCTGTTCGGGCTCTGCAGACAGGGACACGCGTATCGTATCGCCAATTCCGGCCCACAGCAGCGATCCCATACCGATGGCGCTTTTGACCGTTCCGCCAATGAGGCCGCCCGCTTCGGTAATGCCGAGATGCAGCGGGCAGTCCACGGTTTCGGCCAATTGCTGATACGCAGCGACCGCCAGAAATACGTCGCTTGCTTTCACGGCGACCTTGAATTCGTGAAAATCATGATCCTGCAGCAGCTTGATATGATCGAGCGCGCTTTCGACCAGTGCTTCGGGACACGGTTCGCCGTATTTTTCCAGCAAATCCTTTTCCAGACTGCCGGCGTTCACGCCGATGCGGATTGCGCATCCATTGGCCTTGGCGGCACGCACGACTTCGGCGACTCGCTGGCTCGACCCGATATTTCCGGGATTGATCCGCAGGCAGGCGGCGCCTGCATCGGCCGCTTCCAGGGCGCGTTTGTAGTGGAAATGGATGTCGGCGACGATCGGGATGCGGGCGGCCTTGCAAATCTTGCCGAAAGCCGCGCTGGCTTCCACGGTGGGAACGGAGACGCGGACGATATCCGCACCGGCATCTTCGCAGCGGCGGATCTGATCCAGGGTAGCCGCCGCATCTTCGGTCGGCGTGTTGGTCATGGTCTGCACGGTAATCGGCGCATCGCCACCTACCGGCGTATCGCCGACCATGATCTGCCGGCTTTTGCGCCGTTCGATACTGCGCCATGGGCGTATGTGGTCCATCATGAGGATTCCTGTATTCTCGCCAAATCCATGCCGCCCGGTGCCGCCTGAATAGCGATATGACCGCGCCTATAGGACAATAATGGCGAAACGGCTACGATCACATCCGCCATTGTGTCGGCACGTTCTGCAGGTATGAAGCCAGTCCATGAACGATAGCGGTACGGACATCGGAACCGATCAGGATTGCGCGATGCTGTTTGGGCGCGTGCTGGATGGCGCGGGGGCCGGACGGGCTATCGACTGGGGGGATGTGGCAAGCTGGCAGCCGCAGGCACCGCGCGAAGTGTTATGGATCCATCTGTGCCGCAATCGGGCCGGTCTGTATGAATGGCTTCAGGACGCGATCGGTATACCGGAACCGACCGCGGAACTGCTGACCAGCGATTCCACCCGCCCACGCGCCTTTCGCGAACACGATACGCTGGTGGCGATATTGCGCGGCATCAATTTCAACCCCGGTGCGCAGCCTGAAGACATGGTGTCGATGCAGCTGTGGAGCGACGGCAATCGTGTCATCACGCTGCGCCGCCTCCCCCTGCAGACCCCGCGCGATACGCTGGCGGAAATAGATCGCGGGGTCGGGCCGGGCGATGCAGGCGCACTGATAACATCACTCACCGAACATATGATTGCACGGATGAACCGGTCGATCGTGGATATGAACGATGAAATCGACCGCTGCGAGGACGTGGATCTGGAAGATGACGGCCCGGTCGTGCTGGAAAAAATCACGACCATCCGCCGCAATTGCCTGGCGCTGAAACGGCATATGGGGCCGCAGCACGCGGCGCTGGAGAATATCAGCCGCGATGCACCCCCTTGGTTCGAGGATCACGATCGCCGCGAGATCGCGGAAAGTATCGACCGTCTGCGCCGCTATCTCGATGATATCGATATCAGCAAGGAAAGCGCCGTGGTGCTGATGGACGAAATGCGGGCCCGTGCGGTGGCCAGTTCGGAACGGACCAATTACCTGCTGACCATCGTAGCTGCAATTTTCCTGCCGCTGGGTTTTCTGACCGGTCTGCTGGGCATCAATGTCGGCGGTATTCCGGGCGTGAACGATGGCGATGCGTTCTGGATCGTGGTTGCGCTGTGCGTGACGATCCTGGTGGGACAGATCGTGTTTTTCTGGCGCTGGAAGTGGCTGTGACGATAATCTGATCAGGGCGCAGGATTATGCCGCACGACCATGCCGCACGACCATGCCGCACCGGGGATTTGCCTATCGAACCCAGGCAATAAAAAGGGGGCACGAGATGCGGTCTCGTGCCCCCTTTATTCTTTAGTCTGCTGCCGGTTGGACAGCATGGCGCTGATCAGATCATGCGCCGGGTGGCAGTGGCTTGTCGCTTTTCAGGGCGGCCTTGCGCGGCGCGGCGGGCTTGCTGCCCGCATTTCCGCCAGAGGCAGGACCGCGTATGCTGCCGTCCATTTCTTCCAGCTTGCGTCCGGCCCAATCGCGTCCGCCCAGTCCGAAGGCCAGTGCCCCCGCAACCGATGCGCCCGCGACCATGATCGTCAGAATGTTCGTCGGGATCATGCCGCCGATGCCCATGAAATTGATGCCCATGAACACGAACAGCACCACGGTGATCCATTTTACGATCGTTCCCGGCGTGCTCGTTTCCGCATCGCCCGAGATAACCCGTGCGATGACATTGGCAATCATGAAGCCGACACCGATAATAACCGCGCCGAATACGACCCGTCCGCCCAGTTCGAGAATTTGGTCGAGGATCACCGTCAATTCGCCGAAGCCCAGCATCCGTGTAGCCGCGATTGCGAAGAACAGGATGATGGCGATCTGCGCCACGCGGGCGATGATCGAACTGGCACTGGTCGTGCCGGTGGTCAGTCCGCTTTCGGACAATGCCCGGTCGACGCCCAGACCCGGAAGGATTTCCTTCAGCATCTGCGCTACGAACTTGCCGATCATGTAACCGATGCCGAGCAGTATGGCGGCAGCGAGAATGTTCGGAATGGCATTGAAAATCATATTCAGCATATCGCTTGCCGGTCCTGAGATCGACTGGATGTTCAAGGTTTCCAGCGCAGCAATCGATACCAGCAGCACGATGACGACATAGGCAATCGTGCCCAGCGTCTTACTGATGGTGGTATTGCCGGTCGCTTCGTCCATGCCGCCGCGATTGGCCCATTTGTCGAAATTGACGGTGCTGAGCGCAGTCACGATGAGGTCACGGATAATCCGCGCCACCATCATCCCGATGAAGAAGATCAGGCCCGCACCCACCAGATTTGGCAGGAAGGCGACGACATTCTGCAGCAGCGAATTGATCGGCCCTGCCACGGTGGCGAGTTCGAACACATCGAGAATGGCGATAAGGCCGAACAGCCAGATCAGCAGCGCCACGATCTTGCCCAGGCTTTCGCCCAGCGAACTGCCGCTGCCGGTGCCCTGTTGAAAGAAGCGGACATTGTCCACCAGTTTGGCGAAGGCCCATTTGGCCGCCCTGGCCAAAAGCCACACGACGATGAGGATGAGAATGGCCTGAATGGCTTTCTCGGCGATGTTTACCGCCATGCCTTCGTTGAAATGATAATTACCGAAACCCATGTGTCATATTCCCCTGTTGCTACCCTTGCATGGCACTCTAGCATGGCTTTGGCCAAACACGAAATCGTGCTAGCGGTTTTGCATGATCCATCTTTTCCGCTTCGTTGCCCTATGTTCATTCTGCCTGTCGGTGGCCCTTTCGGCACAGGACGATCCGGCTTCCGGTTCTACTGTCGGCCCTTCTGCCGGTCCTGCCACGCAACCGCGCTGGTCCTTCGCCATCCATGGCGGAGCGGGGACGATGGATCGCGCATCCATGACGGCGCAGCAGCAGGCGGATTATACTTCGGCCCTGCAGACCGCTCTCGATACGGGCGCGGCAATTCTGCGCGATGGCGGAACCGCAGCCCAGGCAGTGAAAGCCGCCATCGTATTGATGGAGGATGACGCCAAATTCAATGCCGGTCGCGGCGCGGTATTCACCTGGGATGGCGCAAATGAACTGGATGCCGCAATCATGCTTGGCGAAACCCGTGCTGCGGGTGCGGTGACCGGGGTAAAGTCGGTGAAGAACCCCATCCTGCTTGCCGATGCGGTAATGGCGGATGGTCGCCACGTGTTTCTGAGCGGTACGGGTGCAGAAGAATTTGCCGCCGATGCGGGGTTGGAAACCGCCGGGCCGGAATGGTTCGCCACCGACCGCCGGCGCGAGGCGCTGGAACGGCTGAAGACACGCGAATTGTCGGCCCTGGATGTCGATCATAAATTCGGCACGGTCGGTGCGGTCGCGCTTGATATGGCAGGCAATCTTGCGGCTGGTACATCCACCGGCGGCCTGACTGGAAAGCGGTGGGGCCGGATCGGCGATGCACCGATGATCGGCGCGGGCACGTATGCCGATAATCGCAGCTGCGCGGTTTCCGCCACCGGTGCGGGCGAATATTTCATCCGCGTTGGCGTGGCGCACGAGATCTGCACGTTGCTGAGGGTCATGGGTGTCGGTGCGTATCTGGCACCCGGCGACGATGCGGACCGCGCGATGCGCGCGAATTTGACGCAAGCTGTTGCGGATTCCGTGATGGATCAGGTGAAAGAACTGGGCGGCGATGGCGGGGTGATCCTGGTGACACCCGTCGGCGATGCGATCTTCAGCTTCAACACGCAAGGCATGTATCGCGGCCGCGCCACCAGCGAAGGCATAAACGAAGTCGCCATTTTCGCTGGCGGCATTTCCGCCACGGATATGCCAGCGGAAAAACCATCCGCGAAATAAGCCGTCAGCTGAATTTGTCGGCCTTGCGTTTGCCGAACCGCATGTCGTTTTCCAACCGGGCACGCAGCTGGGCGTAGAACGCTTCCAGAAACGCGCGCTCGTCGCCCCTACCCGGCGTCCAGCCGATTTTCGTGCAGATGGTTTCTGCCACGGCTTCGATAGCCTGGGGCCGGTCTTCGCGCAGGATACGCTCCAGCGTCTGCAGTTCAAATTCGCCATAAACCGCCAGTTCGTCGGGTCCGAAACGATACCGTGTGCCGGTCACTTCGCTGGTATGGGTTGCGACCGTGCCCGACGATGACAGCGTATCGGCCAGTCTGGAACGCGGCGTTTCGACCACCCAGGTCCCGGCAACCAGATCGCCCGCACGCAGCGCGTCCTTGTTGAAGAACGGGAAGGCCAGAAATACCACGAACCAGGCGAGGGCGGCCCAGCCTGCTGCACCGCCTTCCCCGGTGGGGGCCACCGATAACAGCACCAGTGGCAGGAACAGTTCGATATCGCGTAAGAGGTTTCGCGCAACGACCGCTTCCGGGGTCAACCGTCCGCCATCGTGCGATGCCACCCGTATGCCGACCATCCGTTTGCCCGGTGTCGCGCCGCGCGGACCCATCTCGAAATAGATGAAATAGCCGTTCCATGCGGCAAACCACATGATCGACCAGACCACCAACACGAATTCGCCGGCACTGGAATGTTCCATCTGCGATCCTGCGGAAAGCGATCCCAGCAGACCCAGCATCAGCAGCACAGTGATGGCGATGGTCGAACACCCCAGGATCAGAATGTCGACCATCAGCGCACCGGCACGCGCGCTGCGCGCCGCGATTACGAGCGGTAAGGCCACGCCTTCCGGGGTAATCAAGGTTCGCAGCCGCCGGGCTTCGCGGGCGCGATACTCCTGCCGGTTCTTGCGACTGTCGTGGGTGCGCTTCATCCCGCAGCCCGATCCTTGCCGCGACCATATGCGAAGAAATAGGCGAGCCAGAATATCAGCATGAACGTGCCGATGATCGCCCGCGCTTCCTGCCCGGCAAGCTGGCGCGGGAATGCTTCCAGCAGGGCGGCGAAAATCATCATCAGCACCACCCCGATCATGACCTGCGCCGCGCGCTGTCCGCTGCGGGATACCGCACTGAGAACGGACCGGTCGCCGGGGAATGCCATGTTGCGACCGATATGTACGCCCGCGGCGCCAGCCAGCAGGATTGCAAACAGTTCGGTCGTGCCATGCACGCTGAGCCAGGCGACGAATTCCCAGGTCAGACCCTGGCTTGAAAACAGCCACAGCATCGCACCCAGAACCGCCATATTGTGCACCAGCAGCAAGATGGACGGGATACCGAATGCAAAACCAAGCGCAAAAGCCAGTATCGCCACCCCGGCATTATTGGTGAACAATTGGGCGGCAAAGGCGGACATGCCTTGCGCGCTTTCTTCCACCTTCAAGCTATCGGCGAGCACGGCCCGGCTGGCCCCCGGCACCCGGCTATCGGTGAATTGCGACGGGACGAGCGCGTAATACCATTCTGCATCGCGCGCGACGAGCAGCCAGCCGGTTACCGTACCTGCGACCATGGCGAAAAGCGCGATACAGATATCGAGCCAGATTTCCCGGATCGCCCGGCTGAGCTTGCCGCCCAGAAATTCGCGCAGCCAGCGGCCCATGCCCTGGCGCGGCCCATATATCTGGAACCATGCACGCTGAACCAGCATTTCGAGGAAGGACAGAGTCGAGGCATCCAGCGAGGTTTCGCGTGCGACTGCCAGGCTGGAAGCCGCCATGCGGTACAAGGCGGGCAGTTCCAGCACGTCGTCATCGCTCAACCGGCGCAGGCGCCCTTTCTCGATCTGCGTCAGGATGGCGTCAAGCCGCTGCCAATCGCCTTCCCGTTCCTGGCGGAAACGATCGGAACGCAGCGCGGCGGCTTCGATATCCGGCGCAGTGTCGACGGTTCGGGAAGGGCCGAACAGGGCGAGCGAAGGAATTTTCATCAGATCGCGCTCATCCGATCGCACCGCTGCGTTTGATATCGAGATAGGCGTCGATCACCCGGTAACCGATTGCGTGCCAGGGCGCTTCGATAATATCGACACCCATACGCCGCAGCCGTTCCAGCACCAGCGCGCGTTGGCGTGCCAGCATATCGGCGGTAACGGCCATCGCCAGGTCTTCGATCCGTTCAGGTTCGCGCAACGCCATTGCCGAAAGTTCGTCGTCCTCCATCGTCACGAACAGCACCACGTGGCGTTCGGCCAGCCGGCCCACGCTTTCCAGCATCAATTCGGCCCCGGTCGGATCGGTAAAATCGGTGAACAGCACGATCAACGTCCGGCGTTTCAAACGCGCCGTCAGGGCCGCCAATGCAAGCGTGAAATTGGGCTCTTGCGCATGATATTCGATCCCCGCGGCCGACGATTGCAACCTGTGAAACTGCCGCGTATCCCCAATGAACGGCGTGGCGATATCGGGCTTGCGCGCAAATGCGAACAGTGACACGCGGTCGCCGCCTTTCAGCGCAACATAGGATGCCGTGAGCGCGGCGGTAACCGCGCGGTCGATACGCGGCAATTCCGCCACCGGTTCGCACATCGCCTGCCCGCAATCGAAAGCGAACACGATCTGGTTGTTGCGTTCGCTTTCGTTTTCGCGGGCATAAAGCCGGGAATGCCGGGCGCTGGCTTTCCAGTCGATCCGGCGGCGATCCATACCGGGCTCGTATTCGCGCAACGCTTCGAATTGCGTGCCTTCGCCGCGGATACGACGGGCAACCATGCCAAACTGCGCATCGCGAAGAAAGTTCTGCAGTTCGGCGGAACGGACGGGGGAGATATCGGGCCAGATGCGAATTTCGCGGTCCAGTTCGTGCGTTTCCTGCCGCGCACCGAGCCCCAATGGGCCGGACCAGCGCAGCCATAAACGCCCGATGGTGGCCGTGCCCCTGCGCGATGCGGATGGCCGCACCGATCCCTGCCAGCTACCGGTTGCCGCATCCCGCTCCAATGCGAACTGGACGCGTCCCCCATCGTGCAGCCGCGGGTCGACGGCCATGGCCACCTGCGGCGCACTGTTTGCATTGCGTCCGGCAAATTCGGCAATGACTGTCAGATCGAACGGCGCGCCTACCTCGCAATCGGCGGGCGTAATCAGACGCCAGTCCCGCAGCGTGCCCGCAACCATTCCGTCGAGCAGCGTCAACAGCACCAGCGTAAGCGCACCGGCGGGTATCACCAGCCAGGCATCCGGAGCGGTGGCAGAAATGACCAGGGCGACGGGAGCAGCCATGGCTGCCAGGGATGCGGCGCGCGCGGTTGGAACGACGGGAAAGGTCACGGATGGCGGATCAGCGTGGGGCCAGCGTGTTTTCGACCAGTTGCGCGACCAGATCCTCGACCTCCAGCCCTTCGATCTCAGCCGCAGGGCTAAGCATCAGGCGATGACGCAGAACCGCTGTCGAAAGCGCCTTTACATCGTCGGGTATCACATAGTCGCGACCCTCCAGCGCTGCCCGTGCCCGTGCCGCGTTGGCCAGCAACACAGCCGCGCGTGGACTGGCACCCGATGCGATATCGGCGGTTTGTCGGGTCGCCCGGATCAGGCGCACGATATAGTCGATGATTTCCTGCGCCACGGTCACCTTCGCTACCGCACCGCTGGCTGCGGCCAGTTTCGCCGCATCGGTTACGGCGGTTATGCCGAAATCACCGGGGCGCTGCGGGCCTTGCCGATTGCCGAACCGCATCACGATCGCGGCCTCTTCCTCCGCATCCGGATAATCGACGAGCAGTTTGAACAAGAACCGGTCCAGCTGCGCTTCGGGCAGCGGATATACGCCCTGATTTTCAATAGGGTTCTGTGTTGCCAGCACCATGAACCGGTCCGCAAGTGCGTGCGTTTCGCCGTCCAGCGTTACCCGGCGTTCCTGCATCGCTTCCAGCAGGGCGGCCTGTGTCTTGGGCGGGGTCCGGTTGATCTCATCGGCCAGCAGCAGTTCGCAGAAGATGGGGCCGCGCGTCAGAGTGAACGTGCTGGTCTGGAAATTGAACAGGTTGGAACCCAATATGTCGCCCGGCAGCAGGTCGGGGGTAAACTGGATGCGCCCGAAATCCAGGCCCAGCGCGGCGCTGAAACACTGACCGAGGAAGGTTTTAGCAGT
This sequence comes from uncultured Alphaproteobacteria bacterium, assembly GCA_963803585.1. Taxonomy (GTDB): domain Bacteria; phylum Pseudomonadota; class Alphaproteobacteria; order Sphingomonadales; family Sphingomonadaceae; genus Pontixanthobacter. The sequence continues at coordinate 498,355 of CAWDNB010000002.1, forward strand.
GCCTGGCGGTCCTTCCATCAACACATGGCCCTGGCTCAATAGCGCGACCAGCAGATGGTCGACGGTGCGATCCTGCCCGACAACCGCTTTTGCCACTTGCGCCCGGATAGCGGCAGCCATTGCGCGCACGTCGTCCAGCGTCATGCCCGAATCGACTTCTGTGGCCATCCCGGTATCGTCCCTCGCAGTCATTTCGTAAGCATCCTTTCAAGTCGTCTCAAAGCAGCGGCTGCGCTCAGAATATCGTGGGGGCTACGCGCGGCGCGAAGATCGTTCGCACGCTGTGAAAAAGATGGCTGATCAGGCCAGCGCCGTGCCAGTGCGGCATCCACCTCGCCGACATCCGACTGGCGCAGCCCAAGCGCCTTGGCGAGGCGCAGCTGCACCATATGCGCATAGGGTGCGGTCAACAGATGCAATCGCTTGCTGCGCTGGATGAAATTCGCACTGTTGGCGACAAGCCGTTCTTTCCCGAAAGCGATGGAGCGACCTTCGACAATCGGCGGACCGAACCGCACAAACGCGCGCCAGCCGATCATGATCAGCGCCAGCATCAGACATAATGTCGCTGCCAGAAAAGGCGGGGCGAACGCCAAGGTCAGCAAATTGCGCTGCGCACCAAGACCGTTGAGCGTGAGATCGAAAATAATCGGCATATCCCGGCCGTCCGATACCGCATCGATCATCGCGTGCGCGACTTCGGCATTGTTCTGCTGCGAAAAGCCGTAATTGTTCATGAGATCGGGTTCGACCACGAATAGAATGGGATAGCGGGAGCCATCGCCGCGTATGTCAGTCCCAATCCTGGTGTTCGCGGCGGACTCCAGCCCGGGATAGATGCCGTTGTCCTGAAGGTAACCCGCCAGCGTTACGCCGCCCAATCCGCGAATGACCGGCGTCAGCTTCCCCGTTTCCGTCTGCCGGGCAGCGGTGGGCAGATGGCCGTTACGATCAAAGCCGGACCAGACGGCCCCCGATCCCGGCAATTCTGCAGTTGCCGGTTTCGGTGCTCTGCGCGTGCGCTGTCCGTCGATGGCGAGCGAAAGCGCGCGGCCGCCTTCCAGCTTACCCGTCCAACCGGGCACTTGCGTGCCAGCCAGAGCGACCCAGCCATCTTCGGTTTCCGTTCCAACACCTGGAGGGATTTGGCGAGCCACCCATTTGGGCACGATCACCAGCGTGGGTCCGATAAAGGTTCGATCATCCAGTATTGCGTTGATATCCTGGGCGTCTGCGCCATTGGGCGCAGTCAGCACCAGCAGCCCGTAATCGTCCAGCCTGTTCTTGCTGCGCGATACGATGACATCGTGCTGTTCTTCTTCCAGATAGCCGACCAGCGCGGCATAGCCGGTCAGCCCGTTGCCTGCGGCATGGGCACCGCCATCGTTGATGTCCCGTCCCGTCTGCCCGGAACCGATGAAATAAAGGGTCGCGAGAAACGCGGCGGCACCAAACAGGATCAGGCCAGCCATGAGTTTCGGATTGAAGGCGCCACTCCCGTCGCCCGATCTGGCCCCGTCGCCCGATCCGGCCCCACCCGGCGCGATTGCGGCGTTCATGCTCATACAGCCTGTCCGCCGATATGGTGCAGGGCGAATTGCGTATAGGCATTGCGGGCCGCCTGCCAATCTTCGGGACCAAGCCTGCGCAGCGCGAACAGGCTGCGTTCCACGTGATCGGCAATAGTTGCAAAGGCGGTGCGCGCCGTTTCGGGCAAGGCCGCCAAATGCGCCAGTTCGCGCGCAGTGCTGGACGGGTCGACCCAGTCGGGCCGCGCGTTGGAAATCTGCCGGACGCTGCGCTGCAATAGCAGATGCGTAGCCGCATCGTAATCGCCATCGGCCGCCAGCCGGTCCGCTTCTTCCAGCAAGGCGCGCGTTTCGCCTTCGGGTGGAACCCAAATGTCATCCGTCTGCGGTTTTCGCGGCGCGCGGTTCATCATCGGTGCAATCCAGCGAGACAGCAGAAAAACCGCCATCGCTGCTGTCCCCGCAATCAGAAGCCATTTCATGGCTGGCCAGCTCGTCCCCAGGAATTGCGCCAGCGGTTCGAACAGTTCGCCCAGAAACCGCACCAGTTCCGCAAGCCAGCCCGGCGGTTCGGACGGCGCGGGTGTTTCCACCGGAGCGAACTGGATATCGCCATCGGCGCGAATTTTCTGGTACGAATCGCTACCGGCGCCGGCAATAGGGGGATCGCCATCCTGCAGTTCGGTGCGTTGCGGCCCTATGGTCACGGGCGATGTGGTGGCAGAGCGTTCGCCCCGACGCAAGCGGCTTTGCGCCGGTCGCCATCGCACATGGCCTAGCCCCTTGGGCGTGCCTGGGCATATGTGCCTAGCATCCGCAGTTCCTTACAGTGAAATTCCAGTTCCTCCAGCGCCCGGTCCACCGCCGGATTGCCGGGCGCACCGATGATATCGGCATAGAACATGCTGGCGGAAAAACTGGCGCCGCGTTGATAGCTTTCCAATTTGGTCATATTGACCCCGTTGGTCGCAAATCCCCCCATCGCCTTGTATAGCGCGGCTGGAATGTTCTTCACCTCGAACACGAAAGTCGTCATTGTGTCCTGCCCGGCAAAGGATGCCGGATCGCGCGGCGCTGTTGCCAGAATGACGAAGCGGGTCATGTTGTCCGGTGCATCCTCCACCCGGTCTTCCACGATATGCAGCCCGTACAGATCGGCCGCCAGAACAGGCGCTATGGCGGCAATGGCCGGGTCGTTACGCTCCGCCACAAAAGCAGCCGCACCCGCCGTATCTGCATGGCTCAACGGTACGATCCCGCGATCCCGCAAAAACCGGCGCGACTGGCCCAGCGCCTGGGGATGGCTGTAGGCCACATCGAACGGGCCCAGCGTGCCGTCCGCATGCGGCCGGGCCATCAGCGCGTGGCTGATCGGCATGAAATGTTCCCCCACGATGGCCAGTCCGCTTTCGGGAAGAAGGAAATGGATATCGGCCACGCGCCCGTTCTGACTGTTTTCGATAGGGATGAGTGCGCAGCCGGCGCGTCCCTGTGTCACCGCGTCCAGCGCATCTTCGAACGAAAAACACGGTAGCGGCAAATAATCGCCGGCCGCCTGACTGGCCGCGCGGTGAGAATTCGCACCGGGGCATCCCTGAAATGCGATTGCCCGGTCCGGTGCGGCAGCCGCGGCGTGCTGCATCTTTTCGACCATGGCGAGGGCGGGCGCGGGAAAACTTTGCATCGGTCGTGCTGTTATAGGGCGCACCCCTCATCGGCAATGCCATTGGTGCAAAGGCGGCAATGCGTCGTGCAATCGTGGCTATTGCAGTCTGGCCATGTCCTGCTTAAAGCCACGGCACGCAAGTCACTCTTAGTTTGCAGGCATAATTACGCATGGATGATCGTTTCAATACCGCTGCCGGCTGGGTTCTGTTTTCGGGCATTATTGCGCTGGGGCTGTCCGCCATATTCCTGCGCGTGTTCGATATGGAACGCCCCGAAATTCTCGGCTACCCGGTCGAAGTTGCGGATGATGGCAGCGGCGGCGATAGCGGCCCCGATCTGGGTACGCTGCTGGCGGCCGCCAGCGTCGAAAACGGTCAGCAGCAGGCAACGGCGCGATGCGGCACCTGCCACAGTTTCGATTCCGGCGGTGCGCAGGGAACGGGCCCGAACCTGTATGGTGTCATGGGCGGTTCGCTCGCGCATATCGCCACTTTCGGTTACAGCGATTCCCTGAAAGCCAAAGGCGGTGTCTGGGACTGGGAGGCAATGAACGCCTGGCTGCTCAATCCCAAGGCGTATATCCCTGGCACGACCATGGGTTTTGCGGGTTTGAAAAATAACGAACAGCGCGCCGATATTCTGGTCTATCTCAATTCGCTAGGTTCGAACCTGCCGCTTCCCGCGCCCGCTCCTGAAGAAACGGTACCCGAAGAAGGTGTCGATGGTGCTGCGGAAGGCCCCGGCGCGATAGAAGGTGGCGATCCCAGTGCTGTCGAAGCCGCTGGTGCGATGGGTTCTGCCCAGCCAGTCGTCGGCACCGGCACGACCAACCCCGTAGAATAACGCCGCTTGGTGTTCATTGCGGGGGTGCCGTTCGATGGATCACACCTATCGGGTTCGCATTCCCGGACTGGAGCCAACGACAATCGGGCCGGCGAGCGCGAGCCGTGTCAGCCGCGCCCTTTAAAACCCTGAGCCACGACATACCATTCCGACGAGCCCTTGCGGCTTGCCGGCGGCTTGGCGTGTTTGACGGTTCGGAAGTGCTTTTTCAGGAGGTCCAGCAGTTCCTTGTCGGTCCCTCCTGCCAGAACCTTGGCCACGAAAGCGCCGTCGGTTTCCAGCGTATCGACTGCGAAATGCGCACCGGCTTCCACCAGCCCCATCGTCCGCAGATGATCGGTTTGTTTATGACCGACAGTGTTTGCCGCCATGTCTGACAGTACCAGATCGGGTGGGCCATCCAGCGCCGCCTGAAGGGCCGCAGGCGCGGCATCGTCCATGAAATCCATCTGAAAGATGGTGACGCCTTCGATGGGATCGGTTTCCAGCAGATCGATACCGACGATTGCCGCCTTGGGCGCGGTTCTGCGCACAACCTGGCTCCACCCCCCCGGTGTCATCCCCAGATCCACGATCCGCCTCACGCCGCGCAACAGCTTGAATTTTTCATCCAGTTCGATCAGCTTATACGCCGCGCGGCTGCGATACCCTTCCGCCTTGGCTTGTTTGACATACGGATCGTTCAACTGGCGTTCCAGCCAGGTGACGGACGATTGTGTCCGCTTCTTTCCTGTCTTCACGCGTCTGTCGGGATTGCTGCCGGCACGCGTCATGAACGGACCGCGCTTGTGGACCGCAGCGGCGGGGCGCTCATCGCACGTCTCTCAATTCCATACGGCATTTTTCCCCTTCGGCATCGGCCGCCATCAGACTGCGCAGAATACCTTCGCGTATGCCGCGATCGGCAACTCCCAGCCGCTGCGAGGGCCAGATATCCATGATCGCTTCCAAAATGGCACATCCTGCCACGACCAGATCGGCACGGTCGTTTCCGATACACGGCAATGTGCGACGTTCCGCAAGCGACATCGCCGACAGTCGCGTGCTGATATCGCGCATCGCCTGCGCGGGCACGATCAGGCCGTCGACCTTCTGCCGGTCATATTGCGGCAGATTGAGATGCAGGCTGGCCAGAGTGGTCACGGTGCCGCTGGTGCCCAGCAGGCGGATATCGCCCGCACCGCGCGAACGCACGGCAATCCGGTCCGCGAACGGCGCAAAGCTGTCCGCTACGATGGTGCGCATACGGGCGTAACGGGCCATGCGGGCGTTCGGCGTCGCTTCGCTTCCATCGACCGTATCGGTCAGCGATACCACGCCCCACGGCACGCTTTGCCAGTCAAGAATGCGCGGCACCTTCCCGCCCGGTTCGATCAGCACAAGTTCCGTCGATCCGCCGCCGATATCGAAAATGACGGCTGGGCCATCTCCGCCTTCCAGCAGCACATGACAGCCCAGCACGGCCAGCCGGGCTTCTTCTTCGGCCGAAATAATGTCCAGCGCGATGCCGGTTTCCTCGCGGACCCGATCGATGAAGGCAACGCCATTGGCGGCGCGGCGGCACGCCTCCGTCGCGACCGATCTGGCCAGATGAACATTGCGCTTGCGCAGTTTTTCCGCACATATTTTCAACGCGCCAAGCGTCCGCTCCATCGCATCGTCGCTCAGCCGGCCCGACTTGGCCAGGCCCTCACCCAGTTTGACGACCCGGCTGAACGCATCGATCACCGTAAAGTTTTCGCCCGATGGCCGCGCTATCAACAGACGGCAATTGTTGGTGCCGAGATCCAGCGCAGCGTAGGCCTGTCGCCGATATGGGGGGGCCGGGGTGTCATCGGGCGCGTGCCCCGGCCCGTTCGCCGTTTCGGATTTAAGCCCATTTTCCGGCATTTTTCCCGGCAGGTTTTCCACCAGGTCCGATATTCGGGTAGTATCTTGGGTGCAATCGGCATCGTGCGCTTCAAGCGATTTCGTAGCGTATGCAGTCCGCGCCGAATTGTCGCGCATTGCGGCGGCGTGCTGCGTGCGCCCGCGCAAGGCCACCTGCGATTTTCCATCGGGCAGAGAGGGGGAGCGGTAGCGAAAATCAGCTACATTGCCGGACTGATCGGCCCCTCGTTGGCCTGCCCTTCTGTTATCGTCCGGCGGAGAAAATTCCGCCATGATAGGTACTTTCGTTTTTCCTCTTGCGGATGACCCGCAAGGACTTGCAAAAGACGCTAACGATCATGCGCGTGCGGGGCAAGGCTAATAGCCGGCTATGAGCGGCAAGCGGAACCCGCTCGCCAAACCTTGACCCGATGCCTGCGCGAACCTATTCGCCACCGGTGCCTGCTTCCCGCGCATTGCTGCGCACGAGTCGCAGCGATGATGCCCCGTCGTCTAATGGTAAGACTACGGACTCTGACTCCGTCAATTGAGGTTCGAATCCTCACGGGGCATCCACATTTCTTTTTTTGAAAATGTGCGCAAATGTGCGGTGGCAAATGTCGCGGTGTTGCGTAGAACGATTTCCGAAATCTGTAATTTTGGGGATCTTTTTCATGAAGCTGCCATCCTTGCTCGTATGTTCCAGCCTGTTTGCCGTGCAGGCCATGCTGGTGCCTGTTGCCATCGCCCAGGATGCCGATCCCGTGATTGCGGCATCCGAAGCGCCGGAGGATGACATCATCGCCCCGCAGGGTGACGGCCCGCAATCGGATACCGGGTCGCTTGTCCCGTTGTCGCAAATTGCTGCCGGGACAGTGGCTGCGGGCGGAACGGCAACCGACACACCCGCTGAATGGGACATCTCGGCTGCCAATGGCGCCACGATCCGGCAGGTGCCCATCCGCACCGATGAAGGCACGTGGATGGATGTGGACGTGTCACCCGATGGCCGTACCATTGCCTTTGCCCTGCTCGGCGATATCTACACCATGCCGATCGGCGGAGGTTCGCCGACCCGCATTTCGGAAGGGATGGCATGGGAAGTGCACCCACGATTTTCACCCGACGGGCGCCGCATAGCGTTCACCTCGGACCGGGGCGGCGCGGATAATATCTGGATCATGAACGCCGATGGTTCGAACCAGGCGCAGGTGACGAAAGAAAAATTCCGGCTTTTGAACCAGCCGAGTTGGAGCCCGGACGGGCAATTCATCGTCGCGAAGAAACATTTCACGACCGGCCGTTCGCTCGGCACGGGCGAAGTATGGGTGTATCACATATCGGGCGGGGGCGGTGTCAAACTGGTCGCCCGGCCGAACGAAACGCATCAGAAGGAATTGGGCGAACCGGTCTATTCCGCCGATGGCACAGCCGTGTTCTACACGCGCAACGTAACCCCCGGCCCGATCTTCGAATATGCGCAGGATTCCACGCAGGGCATTTTCGAAATCGAACGATACGATCTTGAAACCGGCGAAACGCAGACCGCCGTGGGCGGTTATGGCGGCGCAGTGCGGCCTGCGCCTTCGCCCGATGGCAAGGCTATGGCGTTCGTCCGGCGGGACAAGGACCAATCGCAGCTCTGGGTAAAAGATCTCGTTTCGGGCGCGGAGCGGATGGTGTATGGCGCGCTCGATCTGGACGTTCAGGAAACCTGGGCGGTGACCGGCGTCTATCCGAACATGGACTGGACCCCCGACAATCGCAGCATCGTGTTCTGGGCGGGCGGAAAGATCATGCGAGTGAATGCGGACGGGTCGGACGCGGTGGTCATCCCGTTCACTATCGACGATACGCGCGGCGTGGCAAATTCGCCGCATCCCGTAATCGCGGTCGCACCGGATGTTTTCACAACCAGCATTCCGAAATTCGCCAGCGTTTCCCCGGATGGGCGCCGCGTCGTGTTCGAAACGCTGGGCAAGCTGTACACGACATCGATAAACGGGGGTACGCCGCGCCGGTTTACCGGAAGTAACGATGCTGCGGTGGAGGCATTCCCCAGCTGGTCGCGCGATGGATCGCAGATCGTATTTCTGCGCTGGACGGACGATGGGTTGGGCCAGATCGTTGTGCGCGATGCCAATGGCGGCCGCGAACGGGTAATCACATCGCAGCCTGGCCATTACGCGCAGCCGCGTTTTTCCCCGGACGGGCGCATGATCGTGTTCGAAAAACGCGGGGGTGGCTATTTGACATCGCCGGAATGGTCCGAAAATATCGGCATTTACCGCGTCCCGGCCAGTGGCGGAATGCCCGAACTGGTCGCACGCGATATGGGCGATCCGCAATTCGCCGCCGGTAATGACCGTTTGTTCATGGTCGGCCGCGAAGGCACCGATCTCGCGCTCGTTTCCACCGATCTCAATGGCGAGGCGAAACGGGTTCACGCCAAGGGCGAACTGGTCAATGCGTTTCTGGTATCGCCCGATGGCCGGTTCTTCGCATTTCGCCAGAATTACGAAGTGTTCGCCATGCCACTGATGCCGGGCGGACAGGCAGTCACGGTCAGTTCGGACGGCGGACCATTGCCGGTCGTAAAGGCAAGTAGCGGGGGCGCGGATTATATTGGCTGGTCGCGAGATGGCGATATGCTCAATTGGAGCATGGGGCCAACCCTGTATAGCGCATCCATCCGCGCCATGTTCCCATCCGCCCCGGGCGTCGAAACCGCATTCGTGCCACCCGCCACCGGCGTGTCCCTTGCCACCACACAGCGAGCGGACAAGCCCGGCGGCACGGTCGCGCTTACCGGTGCACGCGTATTGACGATGGCTGGCGATGGTGCCGGCGCGATTGCGAACGCCACGGTGCTTGTTGCGGGCGACCGGATATTGGCAGTCGGACCTGATGGGCAAGTGGCAATTCCCAACGGCGCGACCACGATCGATATGACAGGCAAGACAATCATGCCCGGTCTGGTCGACGCGCATGCCCATGGGGCGCAGGGGGAAGGCGATCTGGTGCCGCAGCAGAACTGGGCGATGGTGCAGAATTTGGCACTTGGCACTACGACACTGCACGACCCATCGTCACGCGCCAGCATGATCTTCGCCGCATCGGAACGCCAACGCGCCGGCCTGATGCTGGCCCCGCGCATCTTTTCCACGGGGGAAATCATTTATGGTGCCAAGGCGCCCGGCGTTTATGCGGAAATCAACAATTACGACGATGCGCTTGCCCATGTTCGCCGGATCAAGGCGCAAGGCGGCATATCGGTCAAGAACTACAATCAGCCACGCCGGGAACAGCGCCAACAGGTGGTGCGGGCTGCAGCGGCGGAGAATATGCTGGTCGTGGCCGAAGGTGGTTCGTTGTACGGGATGGACATGAATTTGATCGCCGATGGCAATTCCACGGTGGAACACAACATCCCGGTCGATATCATGTATGAAGACGTGTTGCAGTTCTTTAGCCAAAGCGGGGTCAATTACACGCCCACTCTGGTGGTCACCTATGGCGGATTGGCCGGCGATCCCTATTGGCGGCAAGCAACCGATGTGTTCGACAATCCGTTGCTGGTGCATACGCCGCCCAAACAGCTGCTGGCGGACAATGCACGGCGGGTAAAGGCGCCGGACTGGGCGTTTGTCGACGACAATGCGGCGAGGCAGGCGAAGGCATTGGCGGATCGCGGGGTCAAGGTTTCCATCGGTGCCCATGGACAGCAGGCGGGCATCGGCGCGCATTGGGAATTATGGAGCTTCGTGCGCGGCGGGATGACACCGGTCGAAGCGCTGCGTGCCGGAACCATCGAACCGGCGCGATCGCTGGGTATGGACCGCGATATCGGCAGCATCGAACCGGGCAAGTTGGCCGATCTGATCGTGCTGGACGCCGACCCCAGTATCGACATTCGCAATTCGGACAAGATCGCGCGGGTGATGCTGGGCGGGCGGCTTTACGATGCGGTCACCATGAACGAAGTGGGTACGGGCGATGCCAAGCGGCGGCCCTATTGGTGGGAATGATTGACATTGCTGCGAATCATTATCAATAGGCCGCTCTGGAGGCTCTCATGAACCGCGTTAAAAGCCGTAATTTTCTGATCCTGTGCCATCTTTTCCTGGCTTCGCTGATTGCCCCGATGTTCATTCTGGTCGCCTATACGGGGTTCAATTACCTTATCGATATCAAGGGTGAAACTGTCGAAACGCCGCTTATCGTTCCGGCGACCGCAATGCTGGATCCCGATGCATCCGATATAGAAGACACCGTGCGCGGCATATTGCGGGCGAACGATCTATCCGACGATTTCGAATATCTGCGCACACGGGAAGGCTCGATCACCACACGGCCGACATCGCAGGATTTCGTGACATTGGAGGAACAGGACGGGGTATGGACCGGCACGCTGCATTCGCCCGATCTCCAGTATAGTTTGATGGAACTGCACAAGGGCCATGGGCCGGAAAAGTTCAAAATCTACCAGATCGTGGCGGCGGTCGCGCTATTTCTGATCGTGATCGGCGGGCTGGCGGTGGGTTTGATGGCCAAGGCGTATCGCACCAAAACCATCATATCGACTGTTATCGGCACCATTGCCTTTGCATTGCTGGCATTCGTAATCTGACCATAGGTGCGTGGCGGAACTTGCCCGGTGCGATGCACGGCCTTACGGGCAGTGGATGACAGAACCAAATTTCGATCCCCAGGCGGATCGCCACGTAGCCGAACGTAAATTCTACCGTGCCGACGAAGAAGCGCAGTTTACCGATGAAAATCCGGTAGTGACGCCGCAAACGGCGCATCCCGCCTATAAGCTGGCGTTCCGCGACACCGACTTCCTGATGCGTGACGCCTTGCGTCCGGTCCGGTTCCAGCTGGAATTGCTGAAGCCCGAAATGCTGTTGGAAGAAGCGGGCATCGGGTCGACACTGGTTATTTACGGGTCCGCCCGTATCCCGTCGCCCGAGAAGGCGGCAGCGCTGGTCGAAATGGCGACGGGCGACAAGAAAGCGGTCGCACAACGTCTGGCAGACAAGTCGAAATATTATCAGGAAGCTTACAATCTGGCCAAGATGGTCAGCGAAAAAGCGGTGGTGGAAGACGGGAAGCGGCAGTTCGTCGTATGTTCGGGTGGCGGGCCGTCGATTATGGAAGCCGCCAACAAGGGCGCTTCGGAAGCGGGATCGGAATCCATCGGTCTCAACATCGTATTGCCGCACGAACAGGCGCCCAACCCGTATGTCACGCCGTATCTCTCGTTGAACTTCCATTATTTCGCGCTGCGCAAGATGCACTTCTTGTTACGCGCGCGCGCGGTCGCGGTGTTCCCCGGAGGGTTCGGCACCTTCGATGAATTTTTCGAACTGCTGACGCTCATACAGACCGGCAAGATGAAACCCATTCCAATCCTGCTGTTCGGCGGGGACTTCTGGGACAAGGTGGTCGATCTCGAAGCGCTCGCGGACGAAGGGACCATCAATCACGAAGATCTGAACCTGTTCCATCGCTGCGAAACCGCTGCCGATGCCTGGGCGCAGATTGCCGAATTCTACAAGCTCGACCGATAATCCGTTACCGTCATCCGCGCCGCATGATGCCCCAGCGGCCCGGCTTTCTGTCCGAAGCCGGGCGCGTTTGCCAGGCCGAGCCGCACGAAGTCGCGGGCGGCGTCGATCGCCTGGGGTAAGGGGTAGCCAAAGCCCAATAACGTCGCGATGGCGCTCGACAGGGTGCATCCTGTGCCATGCGTATGGCGCGTATCGATCCTGGGCGCCGACCATGCGATTGGTTCGCCGCCGCGCCTGACCAGACGGTCCACCGTCTCATCACCGTCGGCATCGCCGCCCTTGGCCAGATAGGCGACACCGCGCCGCGCCATCGCGCCATCGCCGCCCAACGCTTCCAGTTCCGCAATGTTGGGCGTGGTCACGCTGGCCAGTTCCATCAGGCGTTCGAAAACCGCTATGGTAGCATCATCGGCAAGCGACGAACCGCTGGTGGCCACCATGACCGGATCGAAAACAATGGGCACATGAAGCGCCTCCAGCCGGTCTGCGACCAACCCGGCAATCCTGGCTGAACCCAGCATTCCGATCTTCACAGCATCCACGCCGATATCGGCAAGACACGCATCGATCTGTGCATCGACCAGACGGGCGGGCAAGGATTCCACCGCGTGCACGCCCAGCGTGTTTTGTGCGGTTACCGCCGTAATCGCGGTCATCGCATACCCACCCAGCATGATGATGGTTTTTATGTCGGCTTGAATACCCGCGCCGCCCGAACTGTCCGAACCCGCTATCGCAAGAATGCGGGGCGGGGCAGGCGTCGCATCAGCTTGCATTGCGCACTGCATCGCAAATACGATCGACCACGGCTTCCACCTGCGCGGCATCGTCGCCTTCGGCCATGACCCGGATAAGCGGTTCGGTCCCGGAAGCGCGGATGACCAGTCGCCCGGTGCCCGCAAGCTGCGTTTCGGCATCGGCAATCACGGCTTTGACAGTCGCATCCTCAAGCGGGGAGGCGCCGTCAAAGCGCACGTTTTTCAGCAATTGGGGTACTGGGTCGAACAGATTGAGAAGCGCACTTGCCCGTTTGCCTGAACGGATCATACTGGCCAGAATTCGCAGCGCCGCCGTGGTTCCGTCTCCCGTCGTTGCATAGTCGAGGAGAATGACGTGACCCGATTGTTCGCCCCCGACATTGAAGCCGCCTTGCCGCATTTTTTCCAGGACGTGGCGGTCGCCCACCTTCGTGCGTTCCAGTTTCAGGCCGAGCGATTGCATATATCGCTCCAGCCCCAGATTGCTCATGACCGTGGCCACCAATCCGCCGCCGCGCAGATTGCCCTTCTCATGCATACGCGTGGCGATCAGCGCCATGATCTGATCGCCATCGACCGTCTGGCCTTTTTCATCGATCACAATCAGCCGGTCGGCATCCCCGTCCAGCGCAATGCCGATATCGGCCGAATTTTCGATAACGGCGGCTTTCAGCGCGTCCAGCGATGTCGACCCCACGCCATCGTTGATGTTGGTGCCATCGGGCGTCACGCCGAGCGTGACGATTTCCGCCCCCAATTCCCAGATGGCCGACGGCGCAACCTGATATGCGGCCCCGTTGGCGCAATCGATCACCACCTTCAGACCGTCGAACCGTGTTTCGTTGGATACCGACTGCTTGACCGCGTGGAGATAGCGCCCGCGTGCATCGTCGATCCGACGGGCGCGGCCGACCAGCGCAGCTTCCACCAATTGCTGTTCAGTGCCGATGGCGGCCTCGATCGCCATCTCGTCCTCGTCGGACAGTTTGAAGCCGTCGGGGCCGAACAGCTTGATGCCGTTGTCTTCGTATAGATTGTGGCTGGCGGAAATCATGACCCCCATGTCGGCGCGCATTTCGCGGGTCAGCAGGGCAATTGCAGGGGTTGGCAACGGGCCGGTCATGATCACATCCATGCCGACGCTGGTAAACCCCGCCACCAGCGCGCTTTCCATCATATAACCGGACAGTCGCGTATCTTTGCCGATGACCACGCGGTGCCGATGCGATCCGCGCATGAAATGCCGCCCGGCTGCCTGCCCCACGCGCATCGCGATCTCTGCCGTCATGACGCCTTGGTTGACGCGTCCGCGGATGCCGTCCGTGCCGAAAAACTTGCGGTTCATGGGTTCCTGCCTTCGAAAAAATCATTCACGCCCGCGGCGCATATTTGCCACCGGCTTCTGCCGCGATTAGGGGCAGAAGGGAAGAGCCGCAGGCTATGAAGGACCAGGAATTTGAACGATAAAGCCGTCGCTACCACAACCGCGCCTCTGGAACTGGTCACGATCAAACTGCCCGTATGGTGGACTTTCGCGGGGCTCATCGGCGGGCTTGCTGCGGGGATATTATTGGCGGACAGCGCCATTCTGAACGAAAGCGGCAAGGCCGTGGCGCTGGTCGGGCAATTATGGCTGCGTGCGCTGCAGATGACCATCATTCCGCTGGTTGCGGCGCTGCTGATCATCGGAATTTCGCAGATGGCACAGGCCGCACGCGCCGGGGCCACGGCGCGCAGGATGCTGGGTCTGGTGTTTATGGTGCTCGTTCTGGGCGGTATCGCTACGGCCATATTCATGCCGATGCTGCTGGCTGCGTTTCCCATACCCGAAGGCGCAGCGGCCATGCTGTCCGCCGACGATATCGGCGAACAGCAGGTGCCGGAAATCTGGGCCTTTATCGAATCGCTGATCGCCCCCAATCTGGTGGCCGCCGCCGCCGAAACCGCGATGCTGCCCCTGACCATATTCTTCGCCTTGCTGGCAGTCGCCATTGCGGGGCTGCCGAACGACCAGCGCGCCATGCTGATCGGGTTTTTCCACGCGCTCGCCAATGCGATGCTGACGATCATCGGCTGGGTTCTGTGGCTGGCCCCGCTGGGGGTGTTTGCACTGGCGATCGGCGTGGCGGCGCGCAGCGGAGGGGATGCGTTTGCGGCGCTCGCGCATTATATTCTGACCGTATCCGCGATGGGCGCAATCATTCTTGTGGCCGCTTACCTGGTTGCGATTGTTGTCGGCCGCAAATCGCCGCTGGCTTTCGCGCGGGAAATGGTCCCCTCGCAAGCGGTTGCGATATCGACCCAGAGTTCGCTCGCCAGCCTGCCGGCGATGCTGGCAAGCGCGCGGCGCCTGAAAATCGCAGATGCAACGGCGGATTTCGTGCTGCCTCTGGCCGTGGCGATCTTTCGTGCGACCAGCCCGGCGATGAACCTTGCAGTGGCAATTTACGTCGCGACCCTTGCCGGAATAGAACTGACACCGGCAATTTTGATAGCCGGGATCGCAGTGGCATTTATCATCAGTATCGGTTCGGTCAGCCTGCCGGGGTCGATCAGTTTCGTGATCTCCATCGGGCCGATCGCTTTGGCGATGGGGGTGCCGGTCGCGCCGTTGGCGCTGCTGGTCGCGGTGGAAATGATCCCCGATATCATGCGGACGCTGGCGAATGTCACGATGAACGTGGCTGTGGCGTCCGCCGTGGACAGGGATTCGCAGTAACGCAATGGAAGCGGCGAAAGCTGGGATGCGGCATAGGCGCGACCACACGACAATGCGGGCGGCGGCGTTGCCTTTGCGATAACATTGCAACCGAACGACCGTTCGTGCGTTGATATTATCGAAGCCGATTGGAGAACCCTGCTATGCCATTCGCGAACACAGTTGTCGATAAAATTGTGCAGACCAGCGCTATGGCAGCAGAACTGGCCCAGTTCGCTATCTCGGATAACCAGATTGGCGACGTTGAACCTGCGGTCGACACTACATCGCAATCGAGCCAAGACCTGTCACATAGCGGGTAAGCCCCACCCGCGTCACTCCCATCCGGTCTCGCAGCAGGCAAGCGGCGAAGCGCAAACGTCACCAAGATTTTTAACCCAACAAACGAAGGACTTCACATGACTTTCCAACTGCCCGATCTTCCGTACCCCGATACCGCATTGAAGCCCGCCGTGTCCGACGAGACCCTGTCCTTTCACCACGGCAAGCATCACAAGGCCTATATCGACAAGACCAATGCCGCGATCGAAGGTACCGATCATGCCGACAAATCGCTGGAGGAAGTCGTTGCGGCATCGCGCGGTTCCAATCAGGGATTGTTCAACAATTCCGCCCAAAGCTGGAACCATGCTTTCTACTGGCATTCCATGGCACCCGAAAGCACGGCGCCATCGGATGAATTGAAATCGATGATCACGGATGCGTTCGGTTCTGTCGACGACCTTAAAAAGAAACTGGCCGAACGCGGTGCCGGGCACTTTGCCAGTGGCTGGGTGTGGCTGGCGGAAAAGGGCGGTAAGCTTTCCATCGAAGAAACGCATGATGGCGATACGCTGGCCGATAGTGATTTCAATCCACTATTGACCATCGATGTGTGGGAGCACGCCTATTATCTGGATCATCAGAACAAGCGTCCGGAATATCTGGACGCGGTCATCAACAACAAGTTGAACTGGGCATTTGCGTCGGAAAATCTGGCACGCGGCACCACCTGGGAATTCTAGTCCGGCCCAAGGATCGATTGTAATCGAAAGAGCCCGCTTCCGGTTTATACCGCAGCGGGCTTTTTTATTCGCGTGCGTCGCCCGGATCGGCCGGTGCGGCCATGCCGTCATCGGGTAGAACCAGACTGTCGCCCAGCGCCAGCGCATTTCCGACAAATAGCGGTTCACCGAAAATGAAACCGATGAGATTGGGTTTTCCGATATGATCGAACAATGCCGTCACAGTAAGTAGGATCGGCACGGATAGGAGCGCGCCAAAAACCCCCCAGATCCAGGAAAAATAACTGAGTGCAATCAGGATCATCACCGGGTTCATGGTAAACCGCGCACCCAGTACCGACGGGGTAATCACATTGCCTTCGATCGCATGGAGCCCAAGATAGGCGGCAGCCGGTATCAGACCAAGCAACAGGGTTTCAGCAGTGCCGATACCGAACAGGGCCAACAACGCGGTCATGATGAGCGGGCCGATATAGGGCAGAAAATTAAGCAGGGCGGCCAATCCGCCCCACATGACCGGCGCCTCGACACCCAACATCCACGCGCCGATCGTGACCACCACGCCGACGCACGCATTGATCCAGGCAACGGTCAGAATATAGGCGGCGACCCTGTCCTGTATTTCGCGCATGACCCGCGCTGCCTTGATGCTGGTCCCGAAAGTCGCCCTGTCGAACAACAAGATGCCGGCGCAGGCGGACCCGGGCTTCGATCATGAAAAACGTCATCAAAAACGTCAGCAGCACTTCCAGCAATACGCTGGGCGTGGCGAAGGCGAGCTGTTCGATCATCGTCGGGCTGGCCAGCACGACCTGACTGGTCCCGGTCTGGCCGGTGAGTTCGGCCAATTGTCGGTTTACTGCGGCAATCCATGCAAATTCATCGCGCAACTGGCTGAACCGGTTTGCAACCTGCTGCGCCATGGCCGGCACGCGTTCGAACAATTCGGCGGCCGGTTGTAAAATCAACCCCAACGCCAACAGCAATATTGCGAAAAAGATTATCAGCGCGGCCAGGGACGCAAGAACATTCGGGATGCCCCAGGATGACAGCCGGTCGGCCAGCGGTGACAGGATGATGGTGAGAATGATTGCCGTCGTAAGCGGCAGGAACACCACTGAACCTATCGAAAGTACGAACGGCAGCGCAAGAAACAGGCCGGTTCCGATCAGGATGACCAACGCAGATATCAGGCGCAATTCCTGCTGCGCGAAACCCACGCGCCGCCCGCGACGGGTACCCGATTCGGGCTGTTGATCGGGAAGGTCGGTCACCGGTGCCATTGTTGGCCGTTTGCGCGCGTCAGCACAAGCGGGAGTTACTTGGCAACCATCGCGGGAAACCCCGGCGAAATCAGATGCGCGTGGCCAGCCCGTGTCCCGCAGCAACCTCGTCCAGCTCTTCCAGAATTGCGCGATGCGCCCCGTCATCTGCCAACGAGCGTTGCGGAATATCCCCATCGGACAGCATGGAAGTCAGCGCGGCGCGTGCGCGGCCGACCCGGCTTTTGATGGTACCCACCGCACATCCGCAGATGCTCGCCGCCTCTTCATAGGAAAAGCCGCCGGCACCGACCAGCAGCAACGCTTCGCGCCTTTCGGGTGGCAGGGTCAGCAATGCACGATGCATATCCGACAGATGAATAGGCTCTTCCTGTCCCGCAGGCGCGGTCAGAATACGTTCCGCCACACCTTCATCATATTCACCGCGGAACCTGTTACGGCGCATATCGGTAAGATAGGCGTTGCGTAGAATCACGAATGTCCATGCCCGCATCGAAGTGCCCGGCTCGAACCGTTTTTGCGCGGCCCAGGCTTTCAGCATCGTTTCCTGAACCAGATCGTCCGCAACATCGGGACGTCCGCACAATCCGCGGGCGAATGCACGCAGGTGCGGAACGACATCGGTCAGTTCCCGTTTGAAGTCAGCCTTTTCAGCGGGCGTTCTTTCGCCATCGTCCATCAGGAACGGTCGCCTTTCTCGTCCAATTTCGAAAGCAGATCCTGGAAAGTATCCGGAAGCGGCTCGTCGACAACCGATTTGTACAATTCGCGCAGCCCGTTTGCCCATTCCGGTTTGTCAACCCGTTTGGAACGGTCCAAACCCGAACCGGTGTCGTCAATCATGGGAAAATGCCTCTATTAACAAGTTTTTCGATTTCTGATCACACGGCCGGCAATTGATCAAGCCTGCGCGCGGAATGTAGCGGTAAAAAACATATCATATGTTCAGTTTTAGGAACGATGCCCCGTTTGTTTGGTTCCCTCGATATAGAAAGGCACCGTTACGGCACCGGGATCTTTGCTGAGCTGCACTTTATTTCTCGGTGCAATGAAACGGCTTAAATTCCACCCGCGTGAAACGATCTGCGGTTCAGAAACAGAAAGGTGATTGTGGTTCAAGCAGCATATTCCAATCGCCGGGCGCGCCGGCAGATGGCTGCCTATCCGCGCGCCATACCGATCGCGATCTTCTTCCTGATCGCCGCCATCACCGGGCTCAGCATTTTCGCCATTGAACGGAGCGAACGCCGAAGCGACGAGGCACTGCTGCGCGAGCAGGCGCTGGCGGTTACCTCTGCACTCGAAAGACAGGGCGCGACCGTATCGTCCTATCTACGCGCGGGCTCGGCCTTGTTTGCGACGGTGGACGACATGACGCCGCAGATATTCGACCGTTTCGTCGGGGCTTTAAGCGTGAAAGAGGAAGGGGGCGGGTCCGATGGCATCGGATGGGCGCCGCGTATCGCGCCGAACGCCGTCGAGACGTTTCAAGCGCAATATTTCGAAGATACCGGGCGCGTGATGACGATCGCCCCGGCGGCGACTTCGCCTGCCGACCCGCTATTTCCGGTTACTTTCTTGCGTCCACGGTCGGAACGCAACAATCGCGCTATCGGGTATAATATGGCATCGGACCCGGTACGAAAACGCGCGATAGATCGGGCGATAGATACCGGCAATCCGGTTGCCACCGGCAAGCTGATCCTGCGACAGGAAGGGGATGACCAGCAGTCCGGGTTCATCATCTATATGCCGGTAGCCGCCAATGACCGGCCGGGTCCGCGCGCCAAGGGACTGGTTTACGCACCGTTCAATGCCACCCGAATGCTTGAAAATGCAGTAAAGGCGGAAATGATCGGCACCACCGGTTTGCGCCTATACGACAAGGAAGTGCGGCCGGAAAACCTGCTTGCGGAACTTGCACCGGGATACAATACCGGCGTGACGACCAGCAAAATTGTAACCATCGCCGATCACGAAATGGTGCTGGTCCTGGAATCCGCACATGGCACATCGCTGTCGCGCCTGTCCATGGCAACGATGCTGTTCGGTATATCCCTTGCCTATTTGCTTATGCTTTTGTCCCGCTTGCTTGCGCGGCAGACGCTGGAAGATGAACGACGGTTCGCCTGGCTGGAAGAACAGAATTCGATCCGCGATTCCCTGACGCGGGAATTGAACCATCGCGTCAAGAACACACTTGCCAACGTGCTGTCGATCATGGCCCTGACCCGCCGCCGATCGACATCGCTCGATACCTTTGCGGACAGTCTCGATGGGCGGATCCGCGCGCTATCTGCAACACATGATCTGCTTACCCAGTCCGACTGGGGGACCACGCCGATCCGCGATCTGGTGGCGGCGGAACTGGCGCCATATGCGCATCAAGCCGACACGTTGCTTCATCTGGAAGGGCCCGATGTCGAAGTGGCACCCAACGACGCGCTGTCGCTGGGTCTGGCCATCCACGAACTGGCCACCAACGCGGCGAAATACGGTTCGCTGAGCGAAGCCGGCGGCAGAGTCAGCGTGACGTGGGAAAAGCTGGAGGACGATTTTGCCGGACTGACATGGGAGGAAAGCGGCGGGCCGGTAGTGGACAAACCCACGCGTTCGGGTTTTGGTACGAACCTGATCGAAAAGATCGTGGCGCATGAATTGCGCAATCCGGTTGATCTGCAATTTCACGCCAGCGGCGTCGTGTGCAAGTTGAAAATTCCGCTTCGCAAGCCAAGCGATTTCGCAATCCGCGCCAATAGCCTCGATTGAGCTTTATTCAGTTTGCGGTCGCGCGAGCCGGGTGCCGCGCGACCGCAGAGAACCGATTACTGGATCGGCGCGCTCGATCCGAAGAACAGCGCTTGACTGATGGCCGTGCGAACGGTGGATTCCTGAAACGGCTTCGTCACCAGATAGGTTGGTTCGGGCCGGTCGCCGGTCAGCAGGCGTTCGGGATAGGCAGTGATGAAGATCACGGGAACGCTGGCAATGGCCAATATGTCGTCGACGGCATCGAGACCGGACGAACCATCCGCGAGTTGAATATCGGCAAGCACCAGACCCGGCGTCTTCTGCGCCACAACTTCCGCCGCCTGCGTACGGGTGGCGGCCGTACCGCAGATTTCGTGGCCCAGGCCGGTCACCACGTCTTCCAACTGCATGGAGATCAATGGTTCATCCTCGATAATCAGGACGCTGGTGGTATTTTCCCGGTCGATTTCCGCGACCGCTTCATTGACCAGGCTCTGCACGTCCTCTTCGCTGATACCCATGATCGTGCCGGTATCCGCCATGCTGAAATCTTCCAGAGTCGTCAGCAGCAAAGCCTGGCGATTGAGCGGGGTCACGCGGCGCAGATTGTCCTGCGCGGCATTCTCGTGATCGCTGCCCCCGGCATCTTCACTCTCGATTTCCAGATAGGCGCTGGACCAGACCTTGTTGAACGCACGATAAAGCGGCACCCGACCTTCATTGAGACTTTGCGTGACCTCTTCATCCGCAAGAGCAGCCTCCAGCGTAGCGCGAACAAATGTGTCCCCGGTGTTTTGCGAGCCGGTGAGAGCGCGTGCATAGCGGCGCAGAAACGGTAGATGGGCAGCGACTTCTTGACCTACAGACATGGACAGACCTTCTTGAGTGACAAACGCACAAGACGTTTTTCGGGTATGATCGGTTCCGGCATCGAATCAAATCGGTGGCGGTGACCGTTATGCCTATCGCACGCGACGGACCAAATGCCCATGGCCAAAAATGCTCATCAAAGAAATATAGCATAATCAGTTACTTAACAAAAATGATTGCGCATTTTACTGGTATCGGGGAACCACTCCTTTGGATGTGCATTCTTCTAGTATCACCGCCGAGACCCCCCCTCCCGTCCAAACGGTGGTGATACGATCCCGAAAGACCTTCACTCTTACGCGAGAGTGAAGGTCTTTCTCATTCGGTACGGTCAATTTTTTTGATGTTCGAGGTCTGATTTGCAGGGCCCGTTTTGCAGGGCCAGTCTTGTAAGGACAGTGGAGTTCTATCGTCCGCTCGGCGGCGCGCAATCGGCCTCTGCGCGCTGTATGACACGCCTTATCCGCGGATTGATGCCAGACCCTTCAGCAAATTTCTTCGTTCCGGTTTTCCCGGCAGGCGCGTCGCCGCGATGAATTCGCTTTGGGAATAAGGCTTTTCCAGAATAGTACCCAGCTTACCGATCGATTCAGGAATATCGCCGGGGGATCCCGTTGAAAACACGATCCGCGGGCGACGTAACGTCACGGTGTCGATCAGTTCCGCGACTGCCCATCCATCGTCGCGGTCGGCAAGATGCACGTCCAAAACGACCAGGTCATGCTGGCCATCGCGCAATTCGACCATGGCTTGGGCGGTAGAGCTGCAACAGGTGACTTTCCGGCTACCCGCCTCCTGCAAAACATCCTCCATCCACAAGGAAAGTACCAAATCGTCCTCGATTATCAGCACGTTTTCAGGGGCCCGGTCAGGCATGGGGTAGCGGACCTTTCCGTAAAGGTGCCAAATACATTCACACCAACCCCAGCCCAACGCTGCGGATGCGTGTATGGTTCCCGTCTGTTCGCTATTTCCCGTAGCTGTTGTGTTACAGATCTTTGCGGTAGATCGTATATTCGCGATTTACCGAACTGTTGATCATCTCCGCGATCGCGATCATTCCCCTGTTATCGTCCAGAACCCAGCCGATCTCACCATAAGTCGATCCGAATGTTTCGTGCGCTTCGCGCCGGACGGTGTCGATCATCATGCAGGCCATCTGGCTGGCCAAGCGCGTATTGTGATGTTTTTTCAATACGCCCATCAACGGAACGCGCATTGCGGAACCTTTCGGCCAATGCAGCCAGCGCAGCATTTTTATCCAGCCAAATGGCCACAACCTGCCGCCAATTGCACGTAAAACGCCGTTGACGTCGGGAAAGGTCAGCAGGAATGCCGCAGGCTCACCATCCAGTTCCACGATCTTTACGATTTCGGAATGGATTATCGGTTTCAGTTTCTTTGCAGCGTAGGTAACTTCGCGGTCGGTGAAGGGCACAAATCCCCAATTGTCCGACCATGCATCGTTCAGGATTTTCAGAATTATCTGCGCCTCTTCCGCAAAATGCGATTTGTCTGCCGACCGCATATGCAACCGGTCATTGCGTTCGCCCGATCGCACGATACGGCGCACGATCGGCGGAAATTCCTGGGTGACGTCCAGATCGTAAGTCAGCAGCTTTTTCGCAAACCGGTATCCGGCATTTTCGATCCAGCCCTGATACTGCGCAGGATGATGGCCCATCATGATGATCGGCGCTTTATCATGGCCGAAAGTGAGCAAACCCGGCTCTTCCCAAATGGAAAGGGAAATCGGGCCCAGCACCTGCTCCATATCCTGTTCGCGCAACCAGTCTTCCGCCGTTCGCAGCAGATGCATCGCAATGTGTTCGTTATCCGCATCGAAATATCCGAACATCCCCGTTCCCGGCCCGAACCCCTGTTTGCGCGGCAATGCCAGAGCGA
Source organism: uncultured Alphaproteobacteria bacterium (assembly GCA_963803585.1). GTDB lineage: Bacteria > Pseudomonadota > Alphaproteobacteria > Sphingomonadales > Sphingomonadaceae > Pontixanthobacter. Next base: position 521,127 of record CAWDNB010000002.1, read on the forward strand.
GTTCATCGATATGGGCGGAAATTCTACCGACATCGCGGCCATCCTGCGTCGCAATAAACAATTGGACACGGGCATGATCGAAGAACGGATTTTTGGCGGGGTCTACCAGTTCAATCTGTTCGCCGCGCAATTGCGGAATGCTGTGCGGAGTTTCACGGGCAAATCTGCGGCCGCAATCGACGAACCGTGCGCGCCCGGTCCGATCTGCAACCGGGATGATGACTATGGACCGGTCCAGAGCGCGAAGCTGCTGCGTATCGGATATGGAACTTGGCACGGTAAGCGACGCCCCTATTTAGATGGCTATACTGATAGCTAAATTAGAAGCCCAGATTGAAGGCCCATTCCGATGCTACATCGGCTATTGTATCGATTGCTTAGGATAAAGGAGGGTATCGATCCTGTTCAGCGTGCGTTTGCACTGTCTTTCCTATGCCGCAATTGTCAAGATTCCCGAAGGGGCGCGCAACTTTCTGTCGTGTGATATCGCGCGACTATCCTGTGCCGCAATTTCGGGCTAAAGGCACTATTACGGAATATCTATCATCATGAATATGCAAAAACCCATCACAATCGGCAGCGGCGCAATCGGCAGCGCAACCGGCGCAGGTGCCCCGGCGACGGTCGATGACAAGGCGATGCTGCGTGCGGCGCGCGATCTGACCATGGATATCAATACGGCACGGCCAACGATATACTGGATGGATATGCTGGCATCGGCAGGCGTCGGCTATTCGGCGCTGGCAGGGGCGATATTGACCCAGAATGGTGCGCTGGCCGTGCTTCTCGGTCTGGTTGCGGCGCTGTGCCTGTATCGCGCATTGTTGTTCATTCATGAATTGTCGCACATCCATCGCACGGCCTTGCCCGGTTTTCGCAAGGCCTGGAACGCGCTGGTCGGCATTCCGATGCTGACGCCATCCTTCATGTATGAAGGCGTGCACACTTTGCATCACAAACGCACCCAATACGGCACGATAGAAGATCCGGAATATCTTCCGCTCGCTTTGATGAAACCCTGGTCCCTGCCCGTGTTCGTATTGATCGCCCTATTGGCACCGCCTGCATTACTGGTGCGGTTCGGCGTTCTGGTACCGTTGGGCGTACTGTTCCCGGCTATTCGTACATTGGTGTGGGAACGGGCATCGGCTCTTTCCATCAATCCCGATTTTCGCAGACGCCCACCCGCAGGGGATCTGAAAGCGCGCGTGATCTGGCAGGAAACGCTGGCCATGCTCTGGTCGTGGGTGCTGATCGGCAGCGTTTTCGTGTTGGGATGGAAGCCGTTATTGGTGGCGCTCGCGGTGTTTTCGTTGACCGCCGTCATCAACCAGTTGCGGACCCTGGTGGCGCATCTGTGGGAAAACGATGGTGAGGCGATGAGCGTGACTGCGCAATATCTGGATTCTGTGAATGTCCCGCCGCCGGGCCTTATCGCGGAAATCTGGGCGCCGGTTGGTTTGCGTTACCATGCGCTGCATCATCTGATGCCATCCATGCCTTACCACTCGCTTCCTGAAGCGCATCGCAGGCTGCGCCGGGAATTGGGACCGTCATCGACGTTCGAGGGCGCGAATCATGCCGGTATGTGGTCGCTGGTGGGGCGCATCGCGCGCAGCACGATGTTGCCCCGTTCGTGACATTTAGCCGGCGGGGTCCTCCTCCACCGGAATGTTGTCGCCGCCATATTGGGCATCGACCTGTTCGTCCGCGCCGCCGGTGATCGATGTATTGGGGCGAACCGGCTGCGAGGCGGTGTCGCCCGTCGGGGTGGGCACGGGCAATTGTTCTTCATAACTGGTATCGGCAGGCGTTTCGGCCTCCGAGCACGCAGCGAGACCAGCAAATGCGGTAAACGGGACGATGAGGCGTAAAAGGCGCACGAAGTTTCTCCTGATGGTTTGCTGGAAGAAACGGTCGAAGCGGCCTCCATGTTCCAAAAAGTCTTAGCCAAGAAACCGGATCATCGCGTAGCGGCCGTGCGCCGGCCGGCCGTACTTGGCCTCCACGGCCAGTTCGCGCGCCAATCGGGGATGCGCATCCAGGGCGGTCAATTCTTCGAAACCCAGTCCATTAAAGAACGGCGCGGTCCGAGGCAGGTCCCGAAAGATCGTCAGCGTGACGGCCGCGAATCCCGTGTTCCGCGCATCGATCAGACAGGCCCGCACCAGGCCGCTGCCGATCCCGCGGCGCTGAAATTCGGGCAGCACGGCGATCTTCCAGATGTGCAATTCGCGGCCGAATGGCTGATTGATCAGAAAACCGGCCAAGCGCGCGTCGATATGCGCGACGAGGCAGTGCCCTTTCGCAATGCAACGGAGCAACAGGTCGCGGGGGATCGCGCGTTGCCCCGCCAGACCCGCCGGGGATTCGCCATTACCGGATTGCGTAATGGCGCGCGCGTCGATTGCGGGCATTACGTCTGCATCGTCAGGCCGCGCCAGACGCAGCGACCAATCGTTCATTCTTCCGTCCGGATCAGCACGGTTTCGCCGATCAGTGCGAACAGGAAGAACGGCGCCCATGCCGCAAGAAACGGCGGATAGCCGCCGAAGCTGCCCATAGCGAGCGCAGCATTATCGACTACGAAATAGGCAAAGCCCAGCGCCATCCCGATTATTGCCCGCACGAACAGCTGGCCCGACCGTGCCAGACCGAAAGCGGCCACGGCACCCAGCAACGGCATGAGGAAGGCGGAAAGCGGCCCCGACAGTTTATGCCACCATTTTGCGCGCAATTCGCCCGTCCGCCGGCCTGCCGCCTCGTACGCATCTATGGAACGTGACAATTCGAAAAAGCCCTGCGTGTCGGGATCGACCCCGCCGAGTTCGATCTGGGCGATGGTCAAATTCTGCCCGACGGTTACGGTGTCCAGCCTGGTCGTTCCCGCCGTTCCCACATCGAACTGTTCGACATCCCTCAGCATCCATCCAGGATCGGCAAAGACAGCGCTGTCGGCCCGCAATTGCCGGATCAACGTGTCGCTGTCGCTACGGTCATACCAGGTGACGTCCTGCATCCGGGTGGCAGCGCCGGTTCCGATGATACGGGCCGCCGTCATGATGCTGGACCCATCGGTCAGATAGATGTTCGTTCTGATGCCGGCTTCGGTAGGAACGGGGCCGAATTCGGCGCTTTCCCAGGCTTTCAAGGTGGCGGTGGTGCGGGTTACCACCGTGTCGTTGAACACGAAACTGGCAACCGCGGTAAGCAGCGCGGTCAGCAATAGCGGGGCCAGCACCTGATGCGCGGAAAGACCGGCCGCCTTCATGGCCACGACTTCGCTGTTCTGGTTCAGCGTGACCAGAGTAATCAAGGTGGCCAGAAGTACGGAATAGGGCAGAAACCGGGCAATTAGCTGCGGCAAACGCAGCCCGATATAAGTCATCAGTTCCGACTGTCCGTTGCCCGGCGCTGCCAATATCTTACCGCTCGTGCTGAGAAGATCGAGAGCCATCAGGACCAGCACCAGGACGGCAAGCATGGCAATGATCCGAAGAACGAATATCCGCGCGAGATACAGCGTCAGCGTTCGTGAGGGAAAGAAATCGAACTGCATGGTTTATTCTGCCGGCTGGGGGCGGGGCGTGTTCGGGGATGCGTTCGATGGCGCCGACACAGCGCCCTGATAATCCGCAACCCGGTCATGCTCGGCGATATCCGGCCGCTTCCTGCGGCTGAAAATGCCCCGTAATTTTCTACCGAGTTTTGCGGCACCTGTTTCCAGCACACCGATGGCTTGACCGCCGGGCACATAGGCCACCTGGTAGAACATCCACAGGATGAGAGCGGCAAAAACCGTGAACGGCCCCCAAAGTGCGATGACCGGGTCGATCCGGCCCAGCGCTGCCACGTCTTCCCCGTATTCGTTCACCTTGTGATAGGCGACGACCATGACGATGGACACGAATACTCCCAATGCCGAACTCGATCGCTTCGGCGGAATAGCCAGCGCCAGCGCCAGCAGTGGCATCAGCAGCATCATGACCACCTCCACCAGCCGGAAATTGAAGCTGGCCTGACTGGCATCGCGCTTCTCGGTGGGTTGATTGTCCGACCAGCCCACCCGTAGCAATTCGGGCAGGATATATTCGCGTTCCGCGTCGCCGCGGTCCCGGAATTGCTCCACACGGGGGAGATCTATCGGCAGATCGTGCCGCGTGAAACTGAGCACACGCGGGGTTTCGCGCGCATCGCCGGTATCCTGCACGATCGTGCCGTTGGCCAGGCGCAGGATGATCGTGTCCGCACTGTCGCTCGTCGCCAGAAAATTCCCCTCCTGCGCGGAAATCGACAAAACCTGCCCCTTGCTGTCGGCCACACGGGCGAAAATCCCCTTGAGGCGCCTTCCGTCCTCCTCGCTCTTGTCGATGCGCAAGGCCATACGGTCCTTCAGCGTGGTAAATTCGCCCACTTTGATCGAGGCGCCAAGCGCGCCCGACCGCAATTCATATTCCAGCTGTTCGTAATAATACCGGCTGACCGGCTGAACGTAGAACACCAGGGCGATGTTCACCGCCATCAGGATGCCCGCGATGATATAGGGGACACGCAGCAAGCGCAGATAGCTCATACCCACCGCACGAAACACATCCAGTTCGCTGGTGGTTGCCAATTTACGAAAGGCGAGAAGGATGCCGAGCAGCAGGCCCAGGGGAATTGCCAGACTGGCATATTCGGGAATGAGGCTGACCAGCATCTTGAACACGACGCCGACGGGACCGCCTTCGGTCGCCACGAAATCGAACAGCCGCAGCATCTTGTCGAGCACCAGCAGCGAAGCCGCCAGAGCGAACACGCCCAGCATCGGCACGATGACCAGCCGGAATATGTACCGGTCGACAGATGGGATTGCCTTGAACACGCTGAAAGAAATGCGCCTGCCTTGCTGAATGGTGGCTTGGCCCTAGCGTGTTATGCGGTGCAGGTCATGCCCTGTAATACGCCGGACACGTCCGATACTCTGGACACGCAGGCCGCATTCACGCCTTTTCCAGGGTGCACTGCAACGGATGCTGGTTTTCCCGCGCAAAATCCATCACCTGCGTCACTTTGGTTTCCGCGACCTCGTAAGAAAAGACGCCGCATACGCCGACGCCTTTCTGGTGGACATGCAACATGACCCGCGTTGCCTGTTCCAGATCCATGCGGAAAAAGCGTTTCAGGATCAGCACCACGAATTCCATCGGTGTGTAGTCGTCGTTCAGCAACAGCACCTTGTACATGCTGGGCTTCTTGGCCTTCGCCTGCGGTTTGGTTGCAACGCCGATCTGGCTGCCCCCACCATCAACGTCACCATCAACCCCGCCATCAATGTCATCATCATCCCCGGCATCCTTGCCGTTATCGTCGGCAGCGGAACGCACTGCGCCGACCGGGATCGGGAAACGGATCGCGGACGCAGTGGGGGCGTCGTGAGTGGCGATGGCGGTATGGGTGAAAATAGGACGCTTCATTGCTTCATCAATATCGTATCCGCTACCATATTCGCAAGAGGGGTGCGTGCAGTTCTTCGGTTGGACGTTATTGGTCCGATATGCGCAGATACACACAGTCCGTCAAAAATCATGCTATTGCGGCAAGCATGCGCATGCTGGATAACGCAAAATAGCAAAACGGGCCGAATGGCCATACCATCCGCCCCGTTTTGTGCGTATTTGTAATGACCTATCGGGATCTGCGGCGAAGACGGGCCGGGAACTGCCCGGCCGGAACGCTCAGACCCGCCGGCATCATGCAGCCTTGCGGACCTTGTCCATGGCCAGGCTCATCCGGCCGGACAGAGGCGCGAACGCTTCATTGGCCAGCTTCAACCATGCTTCGGTGTTTTTCGAAACAGCCGCGACGGTCGCGTCGAAATTGCGTGCGACGATTTTGCTCTGAAACTGCATGAGTTCGGTAGGCGAGCGCAAAGTTGCCACTTCCTTCATATCGTTGGTCATGACGGATGCGGCGGTCTTGGCGTCTTCGACATAGGTTTTGCCGATTTCCTGCATGCCGGAAGCAAGGATTTTGCCGCTTTCGACCATGGCCTCGATGTTGCCCTTCGTGAACTGGCCGACTTCGCCAGCCATTTCGGAACTTTTGTCATAGGCGGTCTTGGCGCGGCCCTGAAGATCGGAGAGACCATCCTTGACCTGGGACTTGTATTCGGTGGCTTTGGTTTGTGCGGTATTCATGATTGTTTCCTTGGATGGAAGCTTGCGTGCAATTTGCGCGACCGGCTTCCCGATCGCACGGGTTGCCGATTTGGCTTTATTCATCTTTACAGCCGTTTTTTTCTTGCCCGAATTTTTGGCCGCAGGAGCTTTCGCATCCGCGTCAACCGCTTCGGCAATTGCGCTGATGCTGACTTCTTCGTTCGAATGGGCAGTGGATTGAGCAGTGGATCGGGCAGCATCGGCCTGCGCCTTCTGCGTGGCTGTATCGATCTTGCTGGCGTTCGTGGCCATAGTGTCACCTCTTACGTATCGGACGGACGCGCCCGTTTATGTTGCAGTGCACAAAATAGGCAGTCAAACCCGAAAGTCAACAAATTTTTGTGCAGTGCAGCAAAATTGGCAGAAAGGTTTGTTACTACCGCATTTTTACATACCGCCCGGGCGCATCCTCGATCACCGTATCGCCGCGTCCCCCGGGTTTGCGTTTGCCCTTTGCGGCAACTGTGGCGCGGTCATGACCCCGCAGCCATTCGATCCAGTCCGGCCACCAGCTACCAGGCGTTTCCGTGGCACCTTGCAGGAATTCGCCCAGCGTCGCTGCCTCGCCATCATTCGTCCAGAACTGGTATTTGCCCGATCCCGGCGGATTGACGACGCCGGCGATATGTCCGGACCCGGCAAGCACGAAGCGCAACGGGCCGATGAAATGGTCCCGTATATGCCACACACTTTCAGCCGGTGCGATATGATCTTCTTTCCCGGCCTGCACATAAGCCGGCGTGGTTACCAGGCTAAGGTCGATTGCAGTGCCATCGGCTTTCATCGCACCGGGCTGGACCAACTGGTTGCCGCGATACAGATCGCGCAGATATTCCTGATGCCATTTAACCGGCAGATTGGTGACATCCCCGTTCCAGTGCAACAGGTCGAATGCGGGATAATCTTCGCCCAGCAGGTAATTGTTGACCCAGTAGTTCCAGATAAGATCCGTCCCGCGCAGAAGATTGAATGCCGCCGCCATATAGCGTCCGTCCAGATATCCTTCGCCTGACAGTTCGCCGATTTTCTGAATTTGCTGGTCGTCGATGAAATGCAGCAATTCGCCGGCTTCGGCAAAATCGACTTGCGCGGTGAAGAACGTCGCGCTTTTTACCATGTCCTGATCGCCCCGGCGATGCAGAATTGCCAGCGTGGCCGCCAGAGTAGTGCCTGCCACACAATAGCCGATCGTATGCACGGCGGGCACGGACAGACGTTCACGGATATGATCGATAGCCTGTATCTGTGCGCGGATATAATCGTCCCACACGACATCCTTCATGCTCGCATCGGCGGACTTCCAGCTTACCACAAAAGTGGTCACGCCCTGTCCGACGCACCACCGGATGAAGCTTTTGTCCTCGTTCAGATCGAGGATGTAGAAACGGTTGATCCATGGCGGGAAGATGATCAGTGGCACATCCAGTACCGTCGCGGTCGCGGGCGAATACTGGATCAGCTGGAACAGTTCCGTCTCGAACACCACCTTGCCCGGCGTAACCGCGATGTTGCGGCCCAGTTCGAAGGCATCGGGATCGACATGGGTCAGCTGACCTTTTTGCAGGTCGGTAATCAGATGTTCCATCCCCTTGACCAGGTTTTCGCCCTTGGTCTCCAGCGTGCGTTCCAGCACGATGGGGTTGGTAATGGGAAAATTTGCAGGGCTCATCGCTTCGGTCATGGCGCGTGTGGCGAACCGCAGCTGTTCGCGCTTGGCATCATCCAGCCCTTCGACCTCGTCGACCATGGTGCCAAGCCTTTCGGCCATCAACAGATAGGTCTGGTGGATCAGCGCGAATGCCGGCTGGTCGCGCCAACGCCGATCCTTGAACCGCCGGTCCTGCCGCGGCAGATCGCGTTCATCGTCGACTTCCGCGTCGGGTCCGATGCCATAGCGGCCCAGCACGGTCTGCCATAGTTGCAGACTGTCTTCCCACAGCTTTTTCTGGGTTTCGGGTTCCTGCAGCGGCATCCGGGCATACCAGCCCTGCATCGCCTGTATCCAGGGCAGCGGATCCACCACTGCGACCTGCGCTTCGTTCGATTGCGCGGCCTGCGACTGGTAATCCGTCCACATGGCCTGCAATTTGCGCGTAACCGCCGCCCAGTCCGCCATATCGGCGGGCTGCATGACATTGGCGGAAGGCCCGGTGCCGACTCCGCCATGTCCGATGCCCGATGCAAACGGTGCAAGCAGGTTCTGCATCATTTCGCCCTGCGCGCGCATCACCTGCGCAAACATATCTGCGGACATCATGTTCGCAAACGGGTGTTCGGGATCGGGCGTGTCGGTCATGACGCTCCTTAAATACGTTGGGCCTTGAATACGTTCGAGGCTATCGCGGCCGAAAGCAATTGTATCGGGTGACCGCACAATGCAGGTTGCGCAAGCATAGAGCAGGTTCGATAGATCACAACAATCGCGTGCCGCAATGCCGATCGATGCCATGACCCGTCAACACCGCAGCGGATTAGGACGAATATGAATACCGATTTCTACCGGATGAAGCGCCTGCCGCCCTATGTCATTGCGGAAGTGAACGCCATGCGCGCCGCGGCGCGGCACGACGGGCGCGACATCATCGACCTGGGCATGGGCAATCCCGATCAGCCGCCACCTGCGCATGTTATCGAAAAACTGGTGGAAGTCGCAGAAAAACCGGATGCACATGGCTATTCCCAGTCGAAGGGTATTCCCGGGCTGCGCAAGGCGCAGGCGAATTATTACGCGGCACGTTTCGGCGTCGATCTCGACCCTGAAAGCGAAGTGATCGTAACCATGGGGTCCAAGGAAGGGCTGGGCAGTCTGGCCACGGCGATCACTGCACCGGGCGATGTGATCCTGGCGCCAAACCCATCCTACCCCATCCATACTTTCGGCTTCATCATCGCGGGTGCCACGATCCGCGCCGTACCGACCACGCCGGATGAAGAATATTGGCGCGCACTCGACAATGCCATGGCATTCACCGTGCCGCGGCCCAGCGTGCTGGTCGTAAACTACCCATCCAACCCGACCGCCGAAGTGGTCGATCTGGCATTTTACGAAAGGCTGGTTGCCTGGGCGAAGGCGAACGAGGTCTGGGTGCTGTCCGACCTCGCTTATTCCGAACTCTATTTCGACGGTAAGCCTACCCCGTCCATCATGCAGGCGAAGGGGGCAAAGGATGTGGCGGTGGAGTTCACATCCATGTCGAAAACCTATTCCATGGCGGGATGGCGGATGGGTTTCGCGGTCGGGAACAGGGCACTGATCGCCGCGCTTACCCGGGTTAAAAGCTACCTCGATTATGGCGCCTTTACGCCTATTCAGGCCGCCGCCTGTGCCGCGCTGAACGGTCCGCAGGATATCGTGGCAAGCAATCGGGCGCTGTATCACAAGCGCCGCGATGTGTTGGTGGAAGCATTCGGACGGGCCGGGTGGGATATTCCGCCGCCGCCGGCATCGATGTTTGCCTGGGCGCCCCTGCCGCCTGCAATGGCCCATCTGGGCAGTCTGGAATTTTCAAAACGTCTGTTGACGCAAGCGCACGTCGCGGTGGCGCCGGGCGTGGGTTACGGCGAAAAGGGTGAAGGGTTCGTTCGGATCGCCATGGTCGAAAACGAACAGCGCCTTCGCCAGGCGGCGCGCAATGTGAAAAAGTTTCTGCAAAATGCGGGCGAGTGCGCGCAGTGACTCGGTCCGCATAACTGGATCGAAGCGCAGGCGCTGCTGTTAGACAATACTAACCGGCAGCGTTGCGTCGATCCTGCCGGTGAATTATCATTGCCAGCTATGAGGCACAGGAGGTTTCCATGACAGCAGGCACCGCTATCAAGCTGAGCGATCGGCAGCGCGAAGTGCTGGAACGTATCGACCGGCGCGTGCCGATCAAGGTCATTGCCGGCGACATGGGCGTTTCCGAAGCGCGTATCAATCAGCATATCCGGGCGTTGAAAGATAAGTTCGAAGTCGAAAGCATGAACGAGCTGGTGGAATGTTTTCGCGGCGACAATGCAACCAAATCTGGCGGAAAGCCGGCTGCCGATACCCCCTATAGGAATTCTCTATACACAAAATCTCAGCTGCCGGACGAACCGATCTTCCCCGATCAAAGGGATCGGAACGACCCCGGTGAAATCATCTTCTCCGATGCGCATCACGTCCTCATCGAAGCGCCTTGGACAGGAACCCGGGAGCCGGTGGTCGTTCCACCCTTTCTCGATGGCGAAAACGCCGTCTGGGCCCGGTTGCTGGCCATGGTGGCACTCGCATTCGGGATCGTGGCAGCTGTGATCCTGGTCGTTTCGGCCGCCGTGACGGTCAGCGACGTTCTGGACGGTAAAGCCGCCATCACTCCGCAAACCCAGGGCGCCTAGGCCGTTTTTCTGCCGGGTCGTCCGATCCAAGGCAGGAACACCGATTATGACTACGCCCGTTATGACTACGCCCGTTATGATTACCCGCAATCGCAGATGCACGCAACATCAAGAAACTGATTCGCGAAGCCGAAGCACTGTCGGACGAGACGATGCTGGCCTGCGCAAAACTGAAACAAGCCATGCTGCAAGCGCGCCAGAACCCCGATATTCCTGTAGATACCGGCCAGCGCGCAATCCTGCGTCTGACCCAGGCGGAACAGCAAGCGATGGGGATGTCCACGAACTTGTTGCGCGTTCACGACGAATTGAGCAAGCTTGCGCGAATTTATGCAATTGCCGATACGGGCGTACCGACCGAGATAGAACGAAGTGCGCTCGGAGAACGTTCAACAAATGCGATGTCCGAACTCGCTTAAAGGTTTTGCAATCTGACGCTGCTCTACGTTCTGGAACGAGTACCGGGTCGCTGTTCAGTTCATCGTACTGGCATTCCTCGCCATCTCGTCGTTTCGGTTTGGCGGCGGGCCGGAACGCGCCGCAGCCGCGTTGTTGGTTGCCAATGCGATTGCAACGCACTGGTATTTGGCAGCCAGCGGTCTCGCCGTTGGTATATGCCCAAATCCACATAGTTTTTTTTACGATTGATGCAGCATCTGCCGCAGCAATTCGTAACAATCGCGTTGAACGCCAATCGGATATACACCCTATGGATGGCAGGTTTTCAAATCATTGCATTACTTGCCCATCTTGCGACGACGATGTCGGGAGCAATTTCACCGATAGCCTACGCAATTATGGCGATCGGCCCGTTCTATTTTCAGATTGTCATATTGGCGTTCGGGATCGCGCTGCATCACCGCCGCTGGACAAACCACGGCCATTACAGGGAATGGCGGGGCTCCTTGCCCCGTTCGCCGGGGAGGGCGCACCTGAACTAATCCGTCTGCTCCGCCGCGAATTGGGTGCACTCGGCCGCGCTTTTGCTGCGCCGAGCAGCCATTTGGCGCGGGTTGGCAGAAAAGTCGCTCCGGCTTGCGAATTGCCGACAGGCGCCCGCCGCCCGGCGGAGGCGACCGACCGTAATACCTTGCAAAGTCGCCCTATCGACACTGGCGATCATGCGTTGCTCGCTTATTTGCGCAGCCGTTTATGCCGGGGAAAGCAGGAACGGCTGCTGGTCGTGTTCTGTACCGCGAACCGCGAATATATTTGCGACGAGGAAATGGGGTGGGGCACTGCCCACACTGTCCATCTGGATGCCAGCCAACTGTTCCGGCGCGCATTGACGCTGAATGCCGGCGCTCTTCTGCTCGCCCATAACCACCCTTCGGGTGATTGCACGCCCAGCGCGCAGGATATTGCCGCGACCCGCCGTTTGGCCGATCTGGGCAATATGCTCGGGCTGTATTTTCTGGATCATCTTATCGTGACGCACGGCAATACCCATTCGATGCGCGCGGGAACCCGGCTTTAATGCGCCCACTGGACAGGCAGCTGCACAGGCACGCTGGACATGGGGCTGCACTTCGCGCACCACGTTTGTCTTAGCAATCAGGTGACTGTCTTATGGGTTTTCCGAAAAATGAACGCGTTTCCATCGATCTTTCCGAAAACGGCGTCGCCCAGATCCGGCTGACACGGCCGGATAAAATGAACGCGCTCGATCCCGAAATGTTCGAACGGATCATTCAGGCAGGTCATGCCCTGCATGAAATGCGCGGGCTTCGCGCCGTCGTCCTGGCCGGAGAAGGGCCGAGCTTCTGCGCCGGATTGGACACCGCCAGTTTCGGTGCCGAACCCGCCGAAGATGCTGCACCGCTCACCCAGCGGACCTATGGCAATTCCAACAAATTCCAACAGGTTGCCATGCAATGGCGCAAATTGCCGGTGCCGGTAATCTGCGCCGTCCAGGGCGTCTGTTTCGGCGGCGGCTTGCAGATCGCCAGCGGCGCCGACATACGCATTGCTGCGCCCGATACAAGGATGGCCATCATGGAACTGAAATGGGGTCTGGTTCCGGATATGGGCGGGTACGCCCTGTGGCGCGGCCTGGTGCGCGACGATGTCCTGCGCGAACTCATCTACACCAATCGGGAATTTACCGGCGAAGAAGCACGCGATTATGGCCTGGTCACCTATCTCGACAGCGAACCACTTGCACGGGCGAATGCGATCGCTGCCGAGATCGCAAACCGCAATCCCCATGCCATCAGGGCAGCGAAGCGGTTGTCCAACGCGATGATGGACACCGACACGACCGCCCTGTTGATGGAAGAGAGCATCGAACAGGCCGCGATCATGCGCACCGGCAACCAGATCGAGGCAGTGATGGCGGCGATGGCCAAACGTCCGCCGCAATTCCGCGACGTCTGACCGCAATCGGCAGCTAACCGAAAATCGCGACCGCCTGCATACCCGACAGCATTTGTTTGCCCTGCGCATTCCACAATCGCAGCCGCTCGCTCGAATATCCTTCATCCGCATGATCGCAAGCTGATTCGGCCATCCACCAACCGTCACGCGTCGATGGTGCAGGATCGAGCAGATTGAACGACCAGTTGATGGAACTCAATGGTCCACGGCGCTGCATGATCCGGGCTGCCGACGGGGGCAGGGTATCGCCGAGCAGGATCAGTTCGGCGACCGGATCGATAGCGGCCTGTTCCTTCAAACGGATCCAGCGGCGAAGCACCGGTTCGCCCGCCTGGCTGCGTTCGGGTGAATACCGAATTTCGTAATTGTTCTTGAGAAATTCAGGCGCATTGCCGGTGTCGGCAGGTTCGGCATCCTGCGGCGTACCGCAGTCCGGTGTCGGTGCAGCCGCCGGATGACAGGCATTGGCTTCGCGCGCCGTTCCAAACAACCAGAAGGCCGAGAGCGCGACTGCCCCATCGTTGCGGATTTCCGTACGTATCTGCGTGACATTCCGGCCTTGCCGCACGATTTCGCTATGCAATGAGAAAGTCTCGCCGACCGGCGCGACGAACGCGACCTGCCCTGCACGAAAGGGCGGCAGTCCGGGAAAGGCGCGCATCGCTGCGATATAGGCGATCATGGCGGAAGCACCGCCATACAGCGTGCGGCCCTGCATCCACGCCTGCGCATGGCTGAGTTCAACCGCGCCGCCATCCGCACCGATCGGTTCGACAAGATCGTGTATACTCATACGATAGCTGATACCGAAAACGCGCTGGGTTGCCAGCCCCCTGTGTCGGGGGAACCCGAAGGATGAACAAACGGATTGCGCCGCACGCGCCGAGACGCTAGATCGCCGCTTCCGCCCGGTGGCCCGATCGCTGCCCGGGACGAGGCCCGATGGCGGAGTGGTGACGCAGCGGTTTGCAAAACCGTGCACGCCGGTTCGATTCCGGCTCGGGCCTCCA
>CAWDNB010000003.1:0-82983 GCA_963803585.1 uncultured Alphaproteobacteria bacterium
TCGCGCGAGAACGGCAAACCGCTTTGGGAGGCTCGTGCGGAAGTCGCTGGCATGATCGGCAAAGTGGCATTGTCAATCCGGGCGCAGGACGAACGCGCCGGAGAGCGAAGCGAAAAAACCGGCTTTGGCAGTGCTACACTGCGTCACCGGCCGCACGGCGTATTTGCGGTTCTCGGTCCATTCAACTTCCCCGGACATCTGCCTAACGGACATATTGTGCCCGCACTGCTTGCAGGAAATGCAGTGGTCTTCAAACCCTCCGAAAAGACCCCCTCCATCGGCGAGCATTTTGTTGCGGCATTCAAGGAAGCCGGTCTGCCCGAAGGACTTTTTAGCCTGGTTCAGGGCGCACGTGAGACCGGGGAGGCGCTCGTCGATCAGAATATCGATGGTGTCCTATTCACAGGCTCGTCGAATGTCGGGGGGTCTTTACGCAAGAGGCTTGCTTTTCGTCCGCACGTAATTCTCGCCCTGGAACTGGGAGGCAACAACCCGATCGTCGCTTGGGATGGCAATGTCGAAGCGGCAGCGGCTGTCATTGCTGAATCGGCTTTTGTCAGCGGTGGGCAGCGATGCTCCTGCGCACGTCGTCTCATTCTATCTAAAGGCAAATGGGGCGATCGGGTCGTCGATCACGTGATTGATCTGGCGGAGCGGCTGGTCATCGGGCCTTGGAACAACGAGCCCGAACCGTTCATGGGTCCTCTCATCGATGCTGAAGCCGCCACTGGAGCACTCCGCGCGCAGGCCCGCCTCATCGAATTGGGAGCATTCCCGAAATTAGCAATGGACCGCCGTTCCGATCTTGGTCAGGCTTTTCTAAGTCCCGGGATCATTGACGTGACAAACATTGATGTTCCTGACGACGAAATCTTTGCGCCTGTGTTGCAGATCTGTCGTGTTGCCGATTGGTCAGACGCGATGAGAGCGGCCAACCACACAAAATTTGGGTTGGCTGCCGGACTGATAAGCGAAGACGATGAATTATGGGACGCATTCCAGAACGAAGTCCGAGCCGGTGTCGTCAACCGCAATCGCCCAACGACGGGCGCCAGCGGGGCCATGCCTTTTGGAGGATTGGGTAAGTCCGGCAACCATCGCCCAAGTGCTTGGTATGCGGCCGACTATGCTTCATACCCAGTCGCGAGCCAGGAAGCGGCAGAGGCGACGAACAGCGGATCTCTCCTCCGTGTAAGAAGCGACCCGCACAATTGATTTCCTGAATGGGAGAGGTTGTGGTTGGCTTGGTGTGACACCGTGATTTAAGCCAGCCCCCGAGCAGGTGCTAATTCATACCGTGGTGGCAAATGGGGCAGTGCTTGGGTAGTGGCTCAATCAAGTTTCGAGTCCTAAAAAAGGCATCAAACCAATGCAGTAGCCGCCATTTGGGGGCTTAATTGCGGGCCCAGCGAGAGAGTTTAGGAAATAAACTGGAAAAAAATCAGTATGTTACGCCGCCAGTGCAATGCCTCTTCTGGGCACCATTTACTCAATCCCTGACATAGCTAAAAATATCGCCAAAGCGGCGGTATTCTGCCATATTTGAGCATGTTCCATATCGGAGTGTGTCTCGATGTGTCTGGCTGATCCAGTGATTCTGTGCATAGATGTGTGCATATATCCGCAGTTGGCTTTGGCCTTATATGCACACTCCCAATACCGGGAAGTTCCAACATGGCTTTGAACGATGCCGCCATCAGGGCCTTGAGAGGTGTCCGGGAAAGCCGTAGGGACTGAACCAAAGCGGGTGATTGGCTGTAACGAGGCGATCGCTGTGGGCCAGGATAAACCACCCTTCCCAGAGTCACACCGTCCATCGAGAGGAAAAAGACCTCTTCGTAGCCACGGTCGTACTGCGCCGGGGTACGCAGGATGGGGGATTGCAACGGATCCGCCATTGTGGACTCCAGCTTTGCAACTGCAAGGTTTGCATCTGTCGGATGCGTTGTTGGGGTGAGGTCTGCGGTATCGGACCTATTCTATCTCCATTGTGAGATTTCTCAGATGTAGATTGAAATGACAAAAGCCAATATCTGTCATTCATATAATTTGAACCCCGCACGCAAACCGATGGCGGCGCCCCTTTCAATCCCGAATTTCGCGTCACCGCATCCCAGCTTTCCGCCGTGGTAATCGGTTTTGCCACCATATCGCTGCTCGCTTTGACAGACCCGTAATTGTTGGTGATGACCGACGATGTGGTCGAGGGCAAAGTATCCGAAGCCCTGTTTCGCAGGACGATCCTGTGGATTTCCGTGAGCCGGTTGGCCGGGACATTGCTGGCGCAGGCGGCGCTGCTTCCATCGGCCATGGCGATCGCATGGATCGCCAATTACGTCTAGAACAGGAAATAGATAGCAAGGCAGGATGCAGTCCCGACGACCAGGTTCATGGGCAGGCCAATTCTTACAAAATCCATGAACCGGTAATTGGCCGCACCATAGACCAGCGTGTTGGTCTGATACCCGATGGGCGTGGCGAAGCTGGCACTGGCGCCAAACATGACCGCCACGATCAGCTGGCGCACATCGAGCCCCAACGCCTCGCCCAGACCGATAGCGATCGGTGTCAGTATCACCGCGACTGCATTGTTCGTGACTACCTCGGTCAACACGCTGGCAATCAGGTATATAAAGGCGAGCAGCAAAAGCGGCGAGGCGGAATTTAGCAACGGTTCCGCGCCCGTCACAATTAAATTGACCGTGCCGGCATTGTCTAGCCCCTTGCCCACCGCCAGCATGGCAAAGATCAGCACCAGTGTGTTGCCATCGATCGCCGACCAGGCCTCCTCCGGTTCGAGACACCGTGTGATAAGTACAAAGGCTACCCCGGTAATGGCCAGCACTTCGATTGGCAGTTTGAAAATAGCCGCGCCCAGCACGACCGCTATCAGCGTTGCGATGGCAACAGGTGCCTTGGTCCGGCGAAATCCGCGTGCTGATGCTTCCGCCACGTGATGCAGCCCCAGCCCCGTATGCACCGCCTCGGCAGCATCGGTACCTGCTGCGATCAGCAGCCGGTCGCCGGCACGAACGGTGGCATTGCTCAGGTCGGGACCGGCCACATGGCCCGGCCGTGCCAATCCCAGAACACGCACCTTGTAGCGCGACAGCAGCGGTATCTCCCGCAATCGGCGGCCGATTATCGGGTCGGCAGGAGAGATGACGGCTTCGATAATGCGCAGGTCGCGGGGGCGGGCCTTACCCGCCGTTGCGATACCCCCGCCGACACCGACCAGTCCGACTTTGAAATCGATGGATTCCGCCAGCGAGGCAAGCTCCGACGGGGTCGCCGCCACCACCAGTTGGTCACCCGCTGCCAATTCCAGCTCGCCAAGTTCGGTGCGTTCCACACTGTTCCCGCGCCGGACGGCAATTACGCGGATGCCCAGGCGCCGGGATACGGATGCCTTGCCCAGCCGCTGCCCGACCATGTCGCTTTTTTCGCTAAGGACGAGATTGGAAAGATACCGATCGGCTTCGCTTTCTGCATCGCCTCTGGACGATGCGCGGTCCGGTAATAACCGGCGACCGAATGCCAGCAGGAAAAGAACACCGGCCGTCGCCGCCACCAGGCCGACCCCGGTAATTTCAAAAATTCCGAATCCCGCCTGTCCCTGTTCCTGAGCCACGCCGTCAACCAACAGGTTGGTGGAGGTGCCGATCAGCGTCAAAGTACCGCCCAAAATAGTAATATAGGAAAGCGGAATCAGCAATCGCGTAGGCGATATGCGCAACACGCGGGCGAGACGTTTCATGATGGGGATCATCACGATCACGACCGGCGTGTTGTTCATGAAAGCCGATGCGAACATCGTCCCGGCGCCGATCTCCGCCACCACGCCGCCCTTCATCCGCGCCGTGCGCCGAATGACCCAGCCCGACACCTCTTCCAGCACGCCGGTCCGCAGCAGGGCTGCACTCAGGATGAACATTCCGCCGATCGTGACAGGGGCCGGGTTCTTGAACACGTCCAGCAATTCCGCCGGCTCAAGGTACCCCAAAACCCACATCAGGATCGCAGCACCCATAGCCACCACCACCGGAGGCCGCCGCTCCATGGCAAACGCAATGAATATGAGGACCACGGTTGCGAGCCCGATGACCGGGCCATTCGAGGTCAGAAAACCGGATAAGGACTGCATAGTCATTGTATATGACGACACAATGGTCAGGTCATCCAAATTGGTACGCAAACTCCGCCGTCGATCTCCCGCGAAATTTTCTTAATTTGCTATCGGCAACAGGTGAACGCAGATCCAGCGGAACAAGGGCATCGATATAAGCCTTAAGGTCAGGCTGCTGGACCAAACTTCGCGCAATGGGCTACGTACGCATTTGTAGATACCGGAAGGACAAAGTGAACGGTGGCTTTCAAGCTGTCGCAGAAGGAATTCGAATGACCTATTACCTCGGTGTCGGCTTGCGAACGCCCATCAACGACACGCGACACGCGACACGCCGGGCACCGAGGGAATCTCATAGATCGTAACGATGGTTGCATTACGCTTTCCACGTTCGAGATCGCTGAGATATTGCTGGGTAAGCCTGCCGCGCTCTGAAAGCTGTTCCTGCGTCAAACCGGCCTAGGTCCGAATACGCTGACAATTGTGACCCACACGTTTGCGCATATCATACGACAAACCCTTGGCGACACGCGACATAGCCCGTTATCACCCATAGTGCGTATAGAGATCTTCCATGATTGCGGTGGTACGATGCTGTGGTTCGATGGACAGGCGCTATCGCCTGCGTCTGGTCTGGCCTGATCGGGCCATGAGGGACGCGGATGGGGGGATGCGGATGGGGCGGACGCAGACGGGACGGACGCAGACGGGGCCCGGTGCAAAATCGGTATGTGCAATTGCCGCTGACCTGTGCGGACACCTGCCTGGTGTTTTATGCTGTGGCCACGGCAGCGCCGCCGTGATGCAGCTTTGCCCCATGACGACAGGAACATAACGATAGGAACATGACGACACGGGGCGTGACGAAAGGTACACCACCAAAGGTACATAACGACGGGGATATGACGAACACGAATATGACGAAGCTGGAACATTACGATCTGCTGGTAATCGGCGGCGGGATCAATGGCGCGGGCATTGCGCGCGATGCCGCCGGCAGGGGCATCAAAACCTTGCTGTGCGAAAAGGACGATCTCGCCCAGCACACATCGTCGGCCAGCACCAAGCTGGTGCATGGGGGTCTGCGCTATCTGGAACATTACGAATTCCGGCTGGTGCGCGAATCGCTGATCGAACGCGAGGTGCTGCTGGAAATGGCGCCGCACATCATCTGGCCCCTGCGGTTCGTATTGCCGCATGACAAGGGGCTGCGACCGGCCTGGTTGCTGCGGCTTGGCCTGTTTCTTTACGACAATCTGGGTGGCCGCAAATTGTTGCCGGGTACACGCAAGGTGAATTTGCGCAGCCCGCCGCACGAAGCGATTTTGCAGGACCGGTTGACCACCGGGTTCGAATATTCCGATTGCTGGGTGGAAGATTCCCGGCTGGTCGTCCTGACGGCAGCGGATGCGGAAGCGCGCGGGGCGACAATTGCCGTGCGGACTAGATGTACCGGCCTGACCCGCAGCGGCGGGATGTGGCAAGCACGGCTGTTTGCGGAAGATGGCGCACCGTTTACGGTTACGGCAAGCGCCATCGTCAATGCCGCCGGGCCGTGGGTCGACGATGTGCTGGACCAGGCATTTGCGGGCAGGCGCCACCAGAATTTGCGTCTGGTGAAGGGCAGCCATATCGTGGTGCCGCGCCTTTACGACGGCGAACACTGCTATATCTTCCAGAATCGCGACGACCGGATCGTTTTCGCCATTCCGTATGAAGGGCAGTTTACCCTGCTGGGCACTACCGATGTGTCGTACGATGGCGACCGCGACCGGATCGCCATTTCCGATGCGGAAAGCCGGTATATCTGCGACGCGATCAACGAATATCTGCGCTTGCCCGTAAGCCCGCAGGATGCCGTCTGGTCCTATTCCGGCGTGCGCCCCTTATATGACGATCGTTCCGCCGATAATTCCACGGTGACACGCGATTACACGTTCGAATTGCAGGGCGGGTCCGGCGGTGAACCGCCCATCCTGTCGGTTTTTGGGGGAAAGATCACCACCTTCCGCAAACTGGCCGAACACGCGCTCGACCGGCTCGAAACGGTCGGCATCACGGGTACCGGGCGGTGGACGGCCAACGCCGCTTTGCCCGGCGGCGATTTTCCCGCTGCGGAAGCCGCCGCATTTCTGCGCGGACTGGAACGCCAATATCCCTGGTTTCCCAAACCCGGAATGCGGCGGCTGATGCGCGCTTACGGCACAATGGTGCGCGAAATACTGGGCGACGCCGCGCAACTGGCCGATCTGGGGGAACATATCGGCGGTGACTTCTACGAAGCGGAACTGCGCCATCTGGTCGATTGTGAATATGCCCAAACGGCCGATGATGTCCTGTGGCGCCGCAGCAAGCTGGGCCTGCATCTCGATACAGTTGAAAAGGCCCGGCTCGACGGCTGGTTCAAGCGACAGGCGGCGACCGCCACTATAGCGGCATCGTGATGTTGGACCAATCGGTTCCCCGATAGTCGGCACCAAGGCGCTTTTGCACACCGTCGCTCTTGCTACCGCAACCCGCCGCCATCAGCCACCATCCGCCACCATCACGTAGCCGGTGGTTAAAAACAGCTTAACCATGCCTCCCAACAGTGTGTTGAGATTCGTCCCTTAGAAATCGTGAACGGTCAAAAAACCGGTTGCGAGAAGGGGTGGAGCGCAAGATGCTAAGCAATGCCGAAATCAGTGATTGCGCGATGTGCGACGGGGATGACACAGCGCCCCTGGCCGCAGCGGAAGACCGGCGGGATACGGAGCGGACCCTAAAATCCGCGCACTTCCTGAAAGCCGGCGCAATTTCCACGCTTGCTTTGGCGACGGCGGCTTGCGGCGGCGGCGGTTCAGATGGCGGCAATCCTGCGACCAGCAGCAATCCCGCGCCAGTTCTGCCGGTCGTCCTCAAACCCGATAGCGATGCGCAGGCCGCACGCTTTATCCTGCGGGCAGGGTTTGCCGCCAGCGATGCGGAAATCGCCCGGATCAAGTCGATCGGTTACGAAGCCTGGCTGGACCAGGAGATCGCTGCGCCCATCGAACAGACGGCCGAACAGTTCTTCGTCGCCCAGGGTTACGACCAGATCGACAGCAATCGCTGGTACGACAAGGAATCGCCCAACGACAACATGATTTGGTCGCAATTGATGTCCGGATCGAACCAGTTTCGCAAACGTATCGCATTGGCGATGAGCGAATTTTTCGTCGTGTCGATAAAGGCGGTGGGAACCCCTTGGCGATCGCAGGCGATGGGCGAATATTGGGATATTCTGAACAAGCTTGCATTTGGCAATTATCGCGAATTGCTGGAGGAAATTACCCTCAATCCAGCCATGGGCTTGTTCCTGAACACCTTGGGAAATCGCAAGGCGGATGCCCGTACTGGCCGGATGCCCGACGAGAACTTCGGCCGCGAGGTGATGCAGCTGTTCTCCATCGGGCTCAATGATCTCAATATCGACGGGACGGAGCGGGCAGGCCCCGTGGAATCCTATACTAACGAAGATGTCAGCGGCATTGCCGAAGCGTTCACCGGCTACGATTATGATTATACCGGCGTGGAAATGGTGCAGGCCGACGGGAATGGCGGACGGCAGATCCCCACCGTCCAGCATATTCGCCAACGGATGACGGCCGATCCCGCGAAATGGCGGCGGACACGCGGCGAAGGCTTCCATTCCGAAACCGAAAAATCGTTTCTGGGCACTACCATTCCGGCCGGCACCGGCGCGGCGGAGACTTTGAAACTGACGCTGGATGCGTTGTTCCAGCATCCCAATGTCGGCCCGTTTTTCGCCCGCCAGATGATCCAGCGGCTGGTGACCAGCAATCCCAGCCCGGCCTATGTCCAGCGCATCGCCACTCGCTTCAACGACAATGGCAATGGCACCAAGGGCGATCTGCGTACGGTGTTCAAAGCGATTTTGCTGGATGAAGAGGCGTTGGCAGACGGCAATCTGACCAATCCCGAATTCGGCAAATTGCGCGAACCGATGCTGCGGTTTGCCCAGCTTGGCCGGACCTTCGGCGCGACATCGCCGAGCGGTCACTGGAATCTGGGCGATATGTCCGACCCCGCCAGCCGCCTGGGTCAGGCGCCGCTGCGGTCCCCATCGGTGTTCAATTATTTCCGGCCCGGTTACGTGCCCAGCAATTCGGAGGCATCGGCCCGCAATCTGGTGGCCCCGGAGTTTCAGATCGTGAACGAAACATCCGTGGCCGGTTATGTCAATTTCATGGAACGATCGGTCGATGGCCGCGCCTGGTGGATGCGCGACGTAACCATTCCCTATGTGGAAGAAGTGAAGATCGCGCATGACGGCGCCGCCCTGCTTGCGCGGGTCGATCTGCTGATGACGGGGGGCCAGATGTCGCCATTTGTCCGCGATACGATCCTGTCCGCCGTCAACGGTATCGAAGCGACGGAAACCAGCGACGAAGCGACAAAACTGCGCCGGGTCCATACTGCCGTGTTCCTGACGGCCATCTC
The DNA here is from genome assembly GCA_963803585.1 of uncultured Alphaproteobacteria bacterium. Taxonomy (GTDB): domain Bacteria; phylum Pseudomonadota; class Alphaproteobacteria; order Sphingomonadales; family Sphingomonadaceae; genus Pontixanthobacter. Next base: position 8,609 of record CAWDNB010000003.1, read on the forward strand.
CCTCGATTATCTCATCCAGCAATAGCGGCGAAAGAGGCATATTTCCCCATGTTCATCGGTAAAGCCAACGAAATTTCCCGCCGCGCATTCATGCATCGCAGCGCGCAGCTTGCCGCTGTCGGCACGGCATCGACCTACGCCATGGGTCTGGCCGGTATCGGAGAAGCGGCGGCCTTCACGGCTGGCAACGACTACAAGGCGCTGGTCTGTATTTTCCTGCATGGCGGGAACGATCACGCCAATACGCTGATCCCGGTGGATGGCCCCAATTACGCGCGCTATTCGGCAATACGCGGCGGCGGCAATGGCAGCAGCGGCATCGCTCTGCCGCACGCTTCCCTGGCGAACACGGTTCTGCGCCAGCCGGACGATCAGGTGCTGACCGACGATATGCGTCTGGCGCTGGCCCCCACCATGCCGCGTATGGCCACCTTATTCCGCGAAGGGGCAATGGCCCCGATACTCAATGTCGGCCCGCTGGTTACCCCCTTGACCAAGGACCAGTTCGAACGCGGTAACGAAACCGCCTATCCCCGCCCGGCCAAACTGTTTTCGCACAACGACCAGCAATCGACCTGGCAATCGTCGGAGCCCGAAGGGTCGGTGGTCGGCTGGGGCGGGCGCATGGGCGATCTGGCATTGTCGAGCAATTCGAACGCAATGTTCACGGCCATCAATATGTCCGGCAATGCGGTATTCCTGTCGGGACGCAACGCCGTCCCCTATCAGGTTTCGACCAATGGCGCGGTCAAGGTTCGCGGCTTGCAGGACCGGATTTTCGGTTCGCATCAGGGGGATGCTATCCGGTCCCTGCTGTCGACCCATCACGGCCATGTGCTGGAAGCGGATTATGCCACCAAGACCCAGCGATCGCTGACCTATTCCAGCTTCATCAACGATGCGCTGGATGTGGACAATCCCAACCTCGACATCGTGGCCGATAGCGGCCTTGCGAGCCAGCTTTCAGTGGTGGCCCGGCTGATCGCGGCGCGGCGCAATCTGGGCGTGAAGCGGCAGGTGTTCATGGTGTCCATGGGCGGTTTTGACCATCACGACAATCTGATCGGCGCACATGAAGGGCTGCTGGGCAAACTCGATTATGCGATGAACGCGTTCTATCGCAACACCGTGGCATTGGGCGTGGCGGATTCGGTCACGACTTTCACCGCATCCGATTTCGGGCGAACGCTGACCTCCAACGGCGATGGATCGGATCATGGCTGGGGCAGCCATCATTTCGTGGTCGGCGGGGCGGTAAAGGGCGGACGCTTCTATGGCCGCGCGCCGGAAATTTCCGTGACCGGCAACGATCAGGTCGGGCGCGGCAGATTGCTGCCAACCACTTCGGTGGATGAATATTCGGCTACCATGGCCCGCTGGTTCGGGGTGTCCAATTCCGAACTGCCATCGATCGCGCCCAATATCGGCCGGTTCGCCCGGCCCGATCTCGGTTTCTTCCGCGCCTGACCGGCAGGTGGGGCGGCAACGCCTAGGTCCGCTTCAGCCGATTAGATTTTCGATGTCCCGCAAATCGCCGGCAATGCGTGCCAGCGTGTCGGCGCGATAGTGCGACAGGCTGGCCCGAATGGCGATTTCGGCAGCGCCGTATAGATGCAGCAGCGGCCCGCGCATCGGATTGTCCGGCGCAATCCCGCGCGCCAGACCGGCTACGCTGGATGCCGCACGGATCAATGCATCGCGCACGACATGGGTATTGGCGCTGCGATGGCCGGCGGCGGCGCGGGCGAGTTCCAGCAGCGTGCGTTCCAGGCAAATGCGCGTCAGGCCGATACCATCAGCACCTTCCACCCGCGCATCCAGTTCGATCCGGCGATAGATGTCCTGCGGCAGACAGGGGGCGGGCAACATATCAGTTGCTATCCGCATTCCAGATGGCGATCTGCGACTGGATGAAATTCCGGGTCGAATTGCTTTGCGCGATAATCCGGTCGGCGGCGGCAAACTGTTTCACCATGCGTTCGCGCAGCACGGCTTCCTGCTCGGCGAACCCGTTCAACCGATCGTCGTTACGCGCGATCTGGCCGGTATAGCGCGCGATCGATCCGGCAAGCGATCCCGGATCGCCGGCCGACGCCATGCCGCGCGCCAGATCGTCCACCGTAGCGAACACGCCGAACGGTCCCGTGGTGAACAGCGCCGCTGCACCTTGCGGACTGGCCGCCAAAGTCGCGGACAATCGCGCATTGTCGATGCGGAAACTGCCGTCGCGATTGAACGACAGGCCCAAATCGCCCAGCGTGTTCGGCGCGCCGGGCGCCGGATTGCGCAGGATGGCTGTTCCGGTCAGGCCGGCGAGGGCGCGTTTTAGCGCACGTGCGCCGGAATCATTGCCCAATTCCCCGCCGCGTGGTGCGGCATTCTGCTGCAATTGCACCGAAATGTCGTTCAGCGCGTTGACGAAATCGTTCATCATGCTGCCGATCTGGCGGGACCGGTCCGCGAAGGAAATGGTGGTTGGCGCCCCGGAATTGGTTCCGGTAAGGTCGAGCCGCAGCCCTTCGGGAAGGCCCCTGACCGCATTGGTCGCACTGGTCATAGCGATCGTATCCAATGTGAATTGCGCGTTCTGAGCGCGCTGGCGCAGCTGGCCAGTATCGTTCGCCGGGTTCCAAGCCAGATAGTCCAGATCGCCGGGCGCGGAGCCGGAAGACGGCGCGGCGTTCTGCGTTTCGATCACGAAACCGTGCTGCGTTCCATCCGCCCCTTTCAGCACCAGTTGCGCGCCGGACGTGCCAATGGCGACATAGGCAGTGATGCCGCCATTCGCCGCGTTTATCTTGCCCGCAAGCGTATTCAGCGTATCGTCTGCGCCGACTTCGATCTGGATGGGTGACCGCGTATCGTCCGGCGTAAAACTGCCATTGCCTGCCGCGCCGAAGCGCACGGTCAGCGTGCCTTCGCCGGCCGGATCGGTGCCCGCGCCGAACGCACGCGATGCCAGTGTCTGCCCCTGCGCCAGCTGCGTAACCTCCAGCAGATAAGTGCCCCCGGGGCTTGCGCCGGGCGCGACGGAGGGTGTGGCGACCGAACCATTGCCGATGGCCGGTGCCGGGGCGAGATCCCCGGTGCGGATACGTTCGCCCAGCGCGGCCGATAGCTGGCTGAGCTGGTTGCGCAGACTGGATGCGGCGGAAATGCGGGCCTGCAGGCTTTCGTTGCGCGTTTCCAGCTGCTGCGTTTGCGCGGCAAATCGCACCTGCGCCAGATCGCCCGCAAGCTGCACCATGTCTATGCCGCTACCGGCACCCAGACGATTGACGATCGAAGATACTGAACTGTCCATGGGTTCAAGAACGGCCATTGCGTGCGCGAATTAAGCGCGCGACGGCCGCCCTTCCGCATCGAAGCGCAGGGCCACCGGCACATCAACATAGGGCCGCACCGGTTGCTCGCCGCGTTTCAGCGAGAAAACGAACGCGACCAATGCGGCAATGGCGACATACAGTTCTTCCCGGACCACCTGGCTTTCGCGCGTGGTGAAATACACCGACCGGGCGAGCCGCGGATATTCCAGCACGGTCAGCCCGCGTTCCGCCGCCAGTTCGCGCATGGCCAGCGCCTTTTCCCCGCGGCCTTTGGCGAGCACGACCGGGGCGGGGGCCAATTGCGGATCGTAAGTCAGCGCGACGGCGAAATGCGATGGGTTGGTGAGCAGGAACTGCGCCTTGTCCATCGCTTTCGTCACGCCGCCGCGTGCGATTTCGCGTTGCCGCTGGCGCTGGGCCGCACGGTTTTCCGGCGAACCTTCGTTCTGCTTGTTCTCGTCGCGCATTTCCTGATGCGTCATTTTCAGCCGCTTCATCTGCCGCAGATACTGGATCGGCCAATCGATCATGGCGATCACCACCAGCCCGGCGGCAAGCAGCATCAGCAATGTCGCCCCCGCATCCCAGGCAGCCGATAGCTGCGTTTCGAGTTCGCCCCGGCCAAGGCCCAGCAGGGGCGGCACTGCGCCCATGCCCCACCACACCGCAATCGTACCCAGCAAGCCGATCTTGAGCAGCCCCTTGCCCAGTTCGATTAGCCCTTGCGTCCCGAACATCCGTTTCAGCCCGGAGGCAGGATTGAGACGCGAACCTTTCAGGGCCAGATTGGCGGGCACGAAACGCCCATCGCCCACCAGCAATTGCGATGTCACGGTGACGGCCAGGATTGTCAGACCCAGCAGCATGACCGGTGGCAGCACTTCTTCCAGCGATGCCAGCATCAGGCTTTCCGGGGCGAAATCGTCGATATCGCCCCGGTCGAAGCGAAACGCATGTTTGGCGGTGCGCTTCAACCCTTCCAGCAGCCATGGCCCGCCCAGCATCAGCCATAGGCCGCCCACGAAAATGGCAATCGCGGTGGCGACCTCCTTGGACCGAAGAACGTCCCCCTTTTTCGCCGCATCCTGCCGCCGTTTCGGGGTGGGATCGTAGGTTTTTTCGCCGGCGGGCTGATCGCTCATGACTGCACCAGGCCAGCCGCCTGCACGATCGCCAGTTCCGACAATTGGGTAAATTGTTCGACCAATATCGGTAGCGCGGCGATCAGCGCTGCAATTCCCGCCAGCACGCCTGCCGGCAGACCGAGCGCAAACAGGTTGAGCGACGGGGCGGAGCGGCTGAGCACGCCGGTGGCCAGCTGCACCAGCAGCAGCACCAGCACCACCGGCAGGGCGATGGCTGCGGCCGTGGCAAATGCCAGCCCGCCGAAATCCGCCACTGCCTGCGCGGATTGTGCGGAGAATACGGCGTTGCCGGGCGGCAGGGCGCGGTAACTTTCGATGACCAGTTCCAGCCACAGCAGATGCGCACCCAAAGCGAGGAATACGAATATCAGCATCATCGAGAAATACTGGCCGATCACGCCCGACTGGGTGCCGGTGCCCGGATCGATCGATGTGGCGATGGCCAGCCCCATCGTGCCCGCGATCTGTTCCGCCGCGATCAACGGCACGGCGAAGGCGATCTGCAATACGAAGCCCAATGCGAACCCTATCACCGCCTCCTGCATCACGGCCAGCGCGCCGCTGATGGACATGAGATCGGGCAGCGGCGGCAGCGGTACCCACGACTGGATGAACACCGCGATCGCCACACCCAGAAAAGCGCGCAATTGCGGCGGGACGCTGGCCGCGCCGAACAGGGGTGCCGCCATCATCGCCGCGCCCGTGCGGACGGACAGAAACAGCAATGCCCACAGATCCTGTTCGATCTGCCCCATACCCAGAAGCGTCATTTCCATCGGTGCCGGCCTATCGCGCAACCATGCCGATCTGGTCGAAGATCTCGCGCAGAAAATCGCCCAGCAGCATCATCATCGGTCCGCCCATCAGCACCAGCACCGCCGCGATGACCGCCAGTTTGGGCACGAAGGTCAATGTCTGTTCGTTGACCGAAGTGGCAGCCTGGACGATGCCGACCACCAGGCCCACCGCCAGCGCCGCGATCAGGATCGGCCCGGCCACCAGGGCGGTGATCCACAACATCCGGTCCATCAGCGCCAGCAGGGATGCTTCATCGTTCACTGTCGGGGCCCTTTCACGCGAAACTCATGGCAAGCGAACCCATCAGCAGGGCCCAGCCATCCACCAGAACGAACAGCAGCAGCTTGAACGGCAGCGACACGATGGTGGGGGACAGCATCATCATCCCCAGGCTCATCAACACGCTGGCCACCACCAGATCGATGACCAGAAACGGCAGGAACAGCATGAAGCCGATCTGGAACGCCGTTTGCAATTCGCTGGTCACGAAGGATGGCAGAAGGATGGAATAGGGCACATCCTGCCCGCCAGCGAATGGCCCGGTACCGGCAATATCCGCGAACATGGCCAGATTGGCTTCCCGCGTCTGGCGCAGCATGAAATCGTGGAACTGGTCGCCCGCTGCCGCCAGCGCCACATCGGCGTCCATCGCTCCGTTTGCATAGGGGATTATGGCGGCGGTGTTCACATCGGCCAGTGTCGGGCCCATGATGAAGAAAGACAGAAACAGCGCCAGACCGACCAGCACCTGATTGGGCGGGCTTTGCTGAAGGCCCAGTGCCATGCGCAGGATCGACAGCACGATCAGGATGCGGGTAAAACTGGTCATCATCAGCACCAGCGCAGGCAGCATGGTCAGCAGCCCCATCAACAGCAGGATCTGCAGCGACAGGGACAGCGAACCCCCCCCTTCGGTACTGGCAGCACCCGCTTCGCCGAAAGCGCGCTCCACCGCGTCGCCCAGACCGGGCTGCGCAACAGCGGTGTCGGGCAGGGCGATAGACGCGGCGATCGCCAGCAGGCAGATTACGAACCGGATCATGGCGCTATGCCGGAAACGGACATTGGCGCGCATTCGGATCTGTCACCGGATCTGTCACCGGGTCTGCCGCCGGGTTTATTGGCCGGCCGGCAATCGGCTTCGCCCAGCCGGACCAGCCCGTGTTTCGTGCAGCCCAGCAATATGTCCCGGCCCCGAAACTCCACCACCGCCAGCCGCATACCGGGGCCCAGGAAACAGGTTTCCACCAGCCTCACGCTCCGGTCCGGGCGCTGTCCGGCGGTCATCCGGTCCTGCATATGCCGGGTCAGTTTCAGGCTGCCCCAGATCAGCAGACCCAGCAGTGGCAGCAGCAATGCCATCTTGGCGAAATACCAGCCCATCACACAGCCGCCGCCGCCGGTTCCGCGCCCAACGCAGCCGCTGCCATGGGCGAACCATCGTCATCCGCGTGCATCAGTTCCACGATCCGCAGGGCGAACCGGCCATCCTGCGCCAGCACTTCCGCCTTGGCGATTGCGCGGCCATTGACCATCACATCCAGCAATTCATCGGTCAGGCGGTCCAGCGCCACGACGCTGTCTTCGCTCAAGGCCAGAACCTGTTTCAGCCGCATCTGCGCCCGGCCCAGTTCCACGCTCACATTGACCGTCACATTGCCCAGCAAGCGGTCGAGGCCCCCCGATGATACCGTCATGGTCCAAAATCCTTTCCCTGATTGATAGATGTGAGCTGGAGCGCGATCCGGTCGTCGAGGACGCCGATGGTGCCCACGCCGAGCGTTGCCGAATCCGTATCGTGGCCCATGTTCTGGCCCATGTTCTGGCCCGCATCCTGTACGATCCGCAGTGGCACGTCGCGGCGCGGTGCGATGGGCAATATGTCGCCCGCCGCCAGTCCGGCGATGCGCGCAAGCGGCAAGCGCATTTCTGCCAACACCGCCACCGTTTCGAATGGAATATCGGCAAAGGTGGCGCGCTGTGCCAGCCGATCGGTATGTTCGGGCGACCGGTGGCCCGAACAATCGCCGCGTCCCGCAAGCGCGGCGATATCGCTTTCCAGCACTGCGATGCGCATGGTCCAGTCGGCTGTGTTTTGCTGGGCGACGGTAAAGGTCCAGCCGGTGCAATAGTCCCCGCGGGTGAACGGCATCAGGCGGACGGCGTCGCTATCACGCGTTATTGTGGGGGCAGGAATTAGCGCCGGGTCGCGCGCTGGTGTCCGGGCGTCTTGCTCAGAACCGGCTCCCACTGAAATGGAATGGTCGCCGGGGTCTGCGCAGATCGCAATGGCGCGGACCATGCGTTCCAGCGCCATGATCGACGACAGGGGCAGGGGGGTGTTCGCTGCATCCTGCCCGCCGCGGTCCGCGTTGCGGTCCAGAGTGCCATCTGCCGGATCCCGTTCAACGCCCGGAACATCACCAGGCGCGATACCGTCCCCACCGAACAGCCGATCCGTCAGCGCGGTTGCCGTGGCGCAGTCGAAGGATACCAGCATGGCAATCCCGCTTCTGGGCAGGGTGACGCGGTAATTCGCCGCTGGTCGCGCTATTTCGCGCATCAGCGATGCAGCAGTCTGCGTCACTGGATCGCCAGATGAAAACGCGCATTTGCTACCGACCAGCAGCGCCTGCAGCGGATCGGGCAGCGCCTCGCACAGGCGCCCGCTGAATTGCCTGGCCGATGCGCCCTTGTCGTCGCGGGTGCGGGTGGCGGCGAACAGTTCGCCGCAATGCCCCGCCAATGCGCGGCCCAATGCGCGGGCGGCGGCGAAATCATGGTGTGGTTTCATTGGACCAGAAAACTCTGGAAATGGATGGATTCCACGCCGCCGAACCCCTCCTGTTCGATGAGCACGGCATTGACCGCTTTGGTCAGTCGCGCCTGCAAACGCTGCTTGCCGGCGATGGAAAATACGTCGTCCTCCGGGGTGGAGGCAAGTTCGATCAAGATCGCGGAACGCACGGCCAGTTCATGCCGGTCCAGCCATTGCATGACCCGCCCGTCATGCCGGGTCGATGCTGCCAGACTGACTTGCACCAGCCCTGCGGAATCTTTCAGGTTGGACGTGAAGCCGTCTTCGAAATTATAATAGATCGTGCGGTATTCGCTGCCGCCTTCGCCATAGTTGGCGGCGGTATCCACTTTCGCGGCGGCGGGATCGGGCGGCGGGGCATAGGGATCGTCCGCACCCTTTGGGACAAGTTTGGGCAGGTCGGGCGCCGCCGCCTTTGCAGTCCCTCCGACAAGGCCGGACGCAACCACGCCATAGGCTCCGCCCGCACCGATAGCGAGCAACGCGGCAGCGCCCAGCAACAGCTTCATCTTGCCCTTTTTGGGCGTGGGCGCGGCTTCGTCGGGTTTGGTCTTGGACATCGGTTCGGTTGACTTTCGCTGGGAAATGTTAGGCGAGCAGACCGCGTTCGGCGGCCCTATCGTGAGCAGGGGCAGAAGTGGGGGCGGAATTGCGGATATTGGATTGCGGGTCCGGCCCGCCACGCGCTTCCTGTTCGCGCTGGCCGTGCTGGGCGGTTCCCGGATCGCGCTGGGTGCCGCCATTGCCACTGTTATGCGCACCGTTATCCTGCCCGCGATGCTGGGCCGTGGCACTTTCTAAGGTCGCGGAAACAAGGGCTGCGCGTTCGGCCTGAATGGCCAAAGCGGCCTGTGCGGCGGGGGCAAAGCCGGGGTCGCGGCTGAACAACCGGGCCGTCAGATCGCCATCGTTCTGGTCCAGCCGTAACGCGATAGCACCAAATTCCATGTGCCGTACCGTGATGTCCCCGCGAACGGACCGCCCGCTTTCCCGCGCCTGCGCCAGATTGTCGATCAGCGTTTCCAGCGGCGTGGCCGGGGCGGGCTGCGCATCGATGCGCGCCGCACCGGGCGCGGATTGGGGAATGCTGGCGCCGATAGCGGGTCCGGACGGCATCGCCTCGCCGGAGCTTGCGAGCAAGGCGGCATCCGGACGGCTGGCTATGGAAGGGAGGCTGACGATGGGATCGGTTTTTGCGGATTTGGTGTCGAGCGCAGTTCCGGGCGGTTGAAGCATCGGATTTTCGGGCAGCGTTCGTTCGGACTGAACAGTTGCAACCGCGGCTTCCACGGCGGGCATCGCCGATGGCGGGACGCCGCGCGAGAACGGAAGGGGCGGCAGCGACGGTGGTGCTGGCATCTCCGGTTCGATAATCGGTGCATGATGGGTCGGGGTAGGAGCACGACGAGGGTGGCGAGCGGACTGCCCTGCGTTTCGCTGGCTTCTTCCCGCACGGCATCGATGACAGCAGGCTCCGCCACGGGCGGCCAGGCGGCGGATTTGTCCAATAGCGCCAGCGGCGGCAATCTGCAGTCCGGTGGCAGCAATTTGCCGCCTTGCGTGATGAATGGAGCCGCCGGATCGTCCGGCAATCCATCACCCTCGACTACCGGCTCCCGAGACAGCGCAAGCAGCACGTTTTCGAATGGGGCGGTTGGCAGGGCGGAAACCAGACTGCGGGTGTCGCCCGACAGGAGAGCGGGGGCACCCGCAATCGCTCCGGCAGGCGATGCCGTATCGGAAGCCTGACCCAGAACAGGCGCCGAAACTGGACCCGATACCGGGGCTGAACCTGGTTGCGTCATCGTCGTCGAAATCATTGCCCATCTCCTTCGGCCCTGCCACTGACGCTGCTGTGCAATTTGCGTGCCAGTTGGCGCCGGCTGCTTTCGGAAGGGGTGAAGACAAATGCGTCGGCCCGGTCCCGCGCCTCGCACAGGCGGGCATGGATCAGGTCGAGCCGGTGGCTGGCCGCTGCGGCTACGTCTGCAGCTTGGGTCATGCGGATTTGCGCGGTCTGCTCCATATCCTGCGCGGACCGGGCGAGCTGGCCAATTTCGCTGCGAAACGCGAACAGACCGGCCAGCGCCTGTCCGTCGGTTCCATCGGTATCGTAAGCGGTCAGCATGGTCCGGCTGCGCTGGACCAGATCGGTCATCCGCCGGGTTTCCGCATGGGCCAGCGCCAGATCGGCCCGCGTCCGGTATCGTTCTACCGCACGCACCCGCTCGATCCGTTGCAAGGCGGCGATCCGGCGGCGATCAGGGGACATGGGCGACCGTTTGGGCAAGCTGCGCGATGCTGGTATCGAGCGGCACCAGTTCGCCGGCGGATTGCTGCAGAAACGCATCGAGCTGCGGCTTGCAGGCCAGCGCCATGTCCAGCTGCGCATCCGCCCCTTCGCGATAGGCGCCCATCAGCACCAGATCGCGATTGGCGCCGTGGACCGCGACCAGCGATCGCAGTTTACGCGCAGCGTCCCGGTGTGCCGGGCCGGTAATCGCGTCCATAACCCGGCTGAGGGAGGCGGGAATGTCGATGGCGGGATAATGGCCCAATTGCGCAAGTTCGCGGGACAATACGATATGGCCATCGAAAATGGCCCGCGCCGTATCGACCACCGGATCGTTGCCATCGTCCCCATCCGCCAGCACGGTGTATAGACCGGTGATCGCCCCGCCACTGGCCGCGGAATTGCCGGCGCGTTCTACCAGCCGGGTAATGGCGGCAAGGGCGGATGGCGGATAGCCCCGTGCCGCGCCGGGTTCCCCCATCAGAAAACCGATTTCCCGCGCGGCGTGGGCAACACGGGTGAGACTGTCCATGATCAGCAGGACGCGTTGGCCTCGCGCCCGGAAATATTCGGCCACCGCGGTGGCGAACTGGGCCCCGCGCAGGCGCAGATTGGGGGCATGATCGGCGGGCACCGCAATCAGAATGGTACGCGCCGCGTCGGCTCCGCGCATATGCCGGCGAACGAAATCGGACACTTCGCGCGCACGTTCGCCGATCAACGCGATAATCTTTATATCCGCATCGGCCCCGCCGGCAATCATGTCGATCAGCACGGATTTGCCGACACCCGAACCGGCCATGATGCCGAGGCGCTGACCTGTTCCCATCGTGCACAATGCGTTGATGGCACGCACGCCGCAATCGAACGGTTCCGCCACCGAACTGCGTTCCAACGCACTTTCGCGGGTTCCGCCCAAAGGTTGCCAGTCGCGGCAATCGGGCCGTTCGCCGCCATCGATCGGTCGCCCGATACCGTCCACCGCACGGCCCAGCAACGGCTCCCCGACCCGCACCATGCCCGCCCCGCCGCCCGCGCCCCGCCTGCATGGTCGTCCGCCCGCACCAATGCGCCCGGCTGCAGCATGGCGTTGTCTCCCAGCAGCATCATCACGCCATGTCCCGCGCGAAAGCCGATCATTTCGGCCGTGCACCTCTCGCCCGCCCCCGCATTCTCGATCCGGCACAGCGTGCCGACCGGCGCGGGCAGGCCCGCCACTTCGATCAATCCGCCATCGCAGGACACCACCCGGCCCAGACGGGCGTGGGAGGGGCCGATACGCGCAGCGCCCATGCGGGCAAGTTCGGTGTGGAACAGGGTGTTCACGATGCCAGCGCCTGAACGATGGCGCGCCGCCATTCGTCCGGCCCGTCGCGCATGATGCCGTCCGGGCCTTCCACCTGCAGCGTACCGCGCGCAACGTCCGGCGCGGCGCGAATGGTCCAGACGGCGCGCATATCGGCGGAAAGGAGCGCGATATCATCGGGATGCAGCTGTAAAACGAGCCTGGACGGTGCCTGGTCGAACCATTGCAGCGCATCGCCGCAGCGTTTTTCGATTGCGGCGCGATCGGTGAGATGCGGTTCGATCACCTGTTCGCACAGCGCGGCGACGGTTTGCGTCAGCCGTTGTCTGATGGACCGCATTGCCGCATCGTCCAGCTTCGCCAGTGCCAGCCCCAGCGTGCCGGCAACGCCCGTTTCGTGGTCGATGGCACCGTGGGCCGCAACTTTACCTTCGGCAAAGCCCTGTTCGTAAGCGGCCTGAACCGCAATCGCGGTAGCATCTTCTGCACATTCCCGGGGCTTGGCCTGCGCCGCATCCTGTGCGCGCGCCTGAAACCCCCGGCTTGTCGCCAGCCTGCCGATCCAGGCGGGAATATCCGCCGGCGTCGTACCGGCAAGGTCAGACAAATTCGCCATCGCCGGCCCCCAATGCAATTTCGCCGTCATCAGCCAGGACGCGGGCCAGATCGACGATGGTCTTCTGCGCATCCAGAACATCGCTGCGTTTCAGTTTGGGCAGCAGTTCCATTTCATCCCGCACGCCCTGCGCCGCGCGGGTCGACATGGCGGCGAAGAATGGTTCGCGGTCCGTTTCGTCCACACCCTTCAGCGCGGCAATCAGATCTTGACTGTCCACATCGCGCAGCACGCGGCCCATATCCTTGGCGTCGAGATCGAACAGCATTGCAAAGGTGAACATTTCCGCTTCGATGGCGCTGGCCAGATCGCGGTCGCGTGTTTCGATATCGGGCAGCACGATGCCGCCCATTTCGGGATGGGACAAATTGATGAGATTGGCGGCATCGCGCGCGCCGCCTACTTTAAGGGTCGATGCGCCGAATGTTCCGGCAATCCGCACTGTCAGCAGTTCGTCCAGCATGGTGATCGCTTCGCCGGGAACCTCACCCAGCCGGGCAATGCGTTCGACCACGCGGGGCTGCAATGTGCGGGGCAGGGCGGCAAGCACCTGCGCGCCATCATCGGGATCGAGCAACAGCAGCAGAACCGCCACCACCTGCGGATGTTCGTCCGCCACCAGGGCGGCCAGGATCGGCGGGGCGAGCCAGCGGGCCATTTCGATGGATCTGGGTGCGGCATCGGGCCGGATACGGCGCATCATATGGCCACCGCGCATTTCGCCGACCGCCCTGTTCATCAGCGTGCCGACCTTCTCCGCACGGCTGTGCGCGCCCAGCGTTTCGCTTTGCGCCTCGGCCACGAAACCGGAAATCGCAGCGGCGATCCGGTGCGGTTCGATATCGCCCAGATCGCACATGATGGCACCCACCCGCTGAAGCTGTTCCGGAGGCAGGCGGCTGAGCAGGCCTGCAGCCTGATCGTCGTCCAGCAGCATTACGAAAACGGCCGCACATTCGGACGGGGACAGGCGGGCTGTAGCGATCATGCCACTTCACCGGCCGGCACCTTCGCCGGACCGTCGGTATTGTCATCACCCTGCGCGACCAGCATACGTTGCAGCGCGTTCACCGCACGGTCCGGTTGTTCCACCGCGAGCTGCCGCGCAAGTGCCACCTGCACGTCCAGCCGGGCCGGTTCGCTGGATGCGGGCGCAGTCGCGCCGATCAGTTCACCGCCGTCGATCGGCCCGTCCAGCGCGGGTTTGTCGCCATCGTTTGCGGCCTTCCGGTCACCGCGCAGCATTGCCAGCAACGGGCGCACGCCCAGCAGCAGGATCAGCAGCAGCGCGACCAGCGCGCCGCCGTAACGCAGGGCCAGGGCGAACCAGCCCGTATCGTAGAAAGGCGGTTCTTCCACCGCGACCGCGTCGAACGTGCCGACCATGACGGTCACCCGGTCGCCGCGATCGGGCTGTGCGCCCACGGCGGCGGATATCAGCGCCTGCAGCTTCGCCTCGCTGGCGGGTGCGATTTTTTTCAACGTATCGCGGCTGATCGCCACGGCGACGGACAGGCGGGCCAGATCGCCGGGGGTGGATGTGGTTACGGCGACTTCGCGGCCGACGGCATAATCGCGGCTGGCGCTGCTCTGGCTATCGCTGACCTGTGCGCCTTGCCCGGCAATCGTGCCCTGCGGTGCGCCTTCCACCAGTTCGGCGGGTGGCGGGGGTGTGTTGGCCAATACGCCGGGCACGCCGCCCGCCTGGCCGGGATCGGTGCGGCTGGAACGTGTTTCGTTTTCGGTGCGAACGGCGCCATCCTTGTCGTAGCTTTCGCGCGCGGAAGTGCTTTCCTGCATATTGAGTTCGACCTGCACCTCGCTGGAAAAATTGCCTTCGCCCAGCAGCGGCACCAGCAATTGGGAAACCTGATCGCGCAGCTTGCTTTCGAACGCGGTCTGCAGGGCCAGACGGCCGGTGGCGTCATCGCCGTCGGCAGACAGCAGCGCACCGTTGTGATCCACCACGCGGACATCGCCGCTATCCATCCCCGGCACCGATCCGGCCACCAGATTGACCACGGCATCGACCTGCGATCTGTCGAGACTGCGCCCACGGGCGAGGCGGACCATTACCGATGCGCTGGGCGCGGTGTTTTCGCGTACGAATACGCTGCGGGTGGGGACGGCAAGATGAACACGGACCGATTCGATCCCGTCGATTTCCGAAATGGTGCGCATCAATTCGCGTTCGCGCGCCAGTTTCAGCCGTTCGCCTTCCAGCGTGCGGCTGGCACCCAGCGGAATGGAACTGAGCATATCGTCCGATGTCTCGGGCGTAGCCAGCGAACCGTCGCTCGCCACCAGCATTCGGGCACGATACAGATCATCCTCCGCCACGGAAACGGCGCCGGTGTTATTATCGATGGCATAGTCGATGCTGCCGCTTTCCAGCGTGGTCACGACCTGGGCGCGTTCCGCGTCGGTAAGGCTGGAATACAGCATTCGCTGCGGCCCGCCGGCAAGCGCGAGATAGATTGCGCCCACCGTGGCAAGCGCCGCCATGCCGGCGATGGCGGGCAAGGCTTTGCGCAGGGCCGGCTGGGCCATGAAGCTGGACAGTTGCAGGCCCACCACGCCGCCCATCCCGGTTGCGGTGTTATCGGGCGTGGCGATCGCGTCGACCATCTATCACGCCCCCATCCGCATGATTTCCTGATAGGCGGTCAACAGCTTGTTGCGCACCTGCAGCGTGGCTTCGAACGCGACGCCGGATTCCTGCCGGGCCAGCATCACCTGCGCCACATCGGTCACTTCGCCGCGTTCATAAGCCGCCGCCATGTCCGACGATCGCTGCTGCGCGGCATTGACCGACTGCACCGCATTGGTCAGCGTTCCCGCAAAATCGGGCGTGTTTGCAGGGGCGGTGGGTGCGGCAAGCGCAGTGGGGGCAAGCGGTGCGGCGGCGCTATCGGCCTGCCGCAATTGCTGCAGGGCTTCGTTACGCTGCATGATCTCATGTTTGAGCGCGAGCACGTGCTGCACCCCGCCGGACGATCCGACGCCGTTCATGCCCCCGCCCCTGAAATGGCCGCCCGCTACGGCCCCAGATCGACCCCAGCGACAGCCAGTCCGGCATCGCGCATATCGGCAAGCCGGTAGCGCAAGGTGCGTTCGGAAATGCCCAGCCTGCGTGCCGTATCCCCGCGCCGCCCGCCGCATTCATCCAGCGTGCGCAGGATTGCACGGGCCTGCGACCGGAATGCGACACCCGACAGGCTGGCATCTTCGTCAATCGAGGGGCCAAAGGACGTGGCTGTCGAGGCGGCTATTGCGGGATCAGCCAGATTTTCCGTCTGGTCCAGCGCGCGAACCGGCCGGTCGAAACTGATATGTGCCGTATCGATGGTTGCCGCATTGCCGGCCAGCAGCATGGCCCGGCGGATGACATTTTCCAGTTCCCGCACATTACCCGGCCAATTATGGGTTTCCAGCATGGCCAGCGCCCGGTCGCTCAACCAGCGCGCGCTTTCGCCGATCGCGCTGTGTTTCAGCAGCATGGCAAAGGCCAAGGGCGCGATATCGCCGGGTCTCGCACGCAGGGCCGGCATCCGCAGCGGAAACACGTTCAACCGGTAGTACAGATCTTCGCGAAACCGTCCGGCAGCGATTTCAGCGGGCAATTCGCGATTGGTGCAGGCGACGATGCGCACATCCACCGCCACCGGCTGTGTCGCACCCAAGGGTACCACTTCCCCTTCCTGCAGGGCGCGCAGCAGTTTGGCCTGCAGGGCAAGCGGCATTTCCCCGATTTCATCCAGCAACAAGGTGCCGCCATCGGCTGCGCGGAAGAAACCCTGCTGGGCCTCGCTCGCGCCGGTAAAGGCACCCTTGCGATGGCCGAACAGCAGCGCCTCCAGCATGGCTTCGGGCATGGCTGCACAGTTCACCGCGACGAACGGGCCGGCACTGCGCGTGCTGGCATTGTGGAGAAACCGGGCGAGCACTTCCTTGCCCGTGCCGGTCGGCCCTTCGACCAGAACCGGAATGGTGCTTTGCGCAACCCGGCGGGCCAGCGTCAGCAGGGCGATTGTTTCCGTATCGCCCGCGATGGGCATTCCCGTGCCGGTCGATGCCGCCAGCAGGGCCGCCGCGGCGCTGTCCATGGATGCGGGATCGTATGCGAGCAGGCAGCTGTTTAGCCCGGTCATCGCGATACCAGGGCTGCCGCCGCAGCCAAGCTGCACCCGGCGGTCGCCCCGACGGTGCGGAACATCGCCATCGGCCGGATCGACAAGATGCAGGATATCGTCGCCGGAACGCCCGATCATCAGCGGAACCACCCGGTCGATCAGGCCCGCGTGTTTTTTTTGCGCCTGTTTTGCAATGTTTGCTTCGTTCATCATGTGCCCCGGATTAACCATTTCATGTCCGGGGCTGTGCTGGGCCTCCAACGTCTAAGGCGCGGGTAATTTAACCCCTGGGGATAGTACCTATGCCAATATGGCCGACAACGGATCGGGGCCGGTTAAACATCCCGCATCCCTTCCGTTCTGTTGGGTGGCAGCCGCATCGTTCCAAACCGGGCTGCGGCATCACACCCAGGAGATTACACATGAGCGTTATCAACACCAATATCGGCGCGATGAAGGCATCGAACGCATCGGCCGCCGCCAATCGTATGCAGGGCCAGGCGATGGAACGTCTGTCCACCGGGCAGCGTATCAACGGGGCGAAAGACGATGCTGCCGGTCTGGCCATCGCCACTACCATGACAGCGCAATTGCGCGGTATGAACCAGGGCATCCGCAACGCGAATGACGGTATTGCCCTGGCCCAGACTGCCGAAGGTGCGCTGGATGAAGTTTCCAATATGCTGCAGCGGATCAGCGAACTGGCGACCCAATCCGCATCGGGCACATATCAGGACGCGACCGACCGAGTCTATATGCAGAAGGAAGTGGACGAACTGACGGCGCAGATCGATCAGGTCATCACCAACACGAAATTCAACGGCGTGTCGCTGTTCGATGGAACGACCGCTGCCGTCACCATTCAGGCCGGTGCCAACGGGGCCGATACGATCGATCTGGCCATGACCGATCTCACCACTACGCTGGCCGGTTCCGGCGGCGCGGCGTCATCCTACGACGTTTCGACCGCGGCAGCGGCCAACACGCTGCTGGGAACGCTGGAAACGGAACGCAACGCATTGTCCAATGCCCGGGCAACGCTGGGCGCGGGGCAGAACCGGCTGGAATCCGCGATCAACACGCTAACCAGCAATTCGACCAATCTGGCCGATGCGCGCAGCCGGATCATGGACACGGATTATTCGGCGGAAACGACCGCTTTGGCGAAGGCCCAGATCCTGAGCCAGGCGTCCACCGCCATGCTGGCCCAGGCGAACCAGAGCCAGCAGAACGTCCTGTCGCTGCTGCGGTAGGATCAGCGCTTGCTCCGGCAAAAAGAAAGCCCGGCGTTCACGCGTCGGGCTTTCAATCTGTCTGCGGCGCACCAATGGGGTTTTTACTGCCCTTGCCCCATCGAAAAGCCGCGTTCGCCGTCGAACGTATACAGCAGTTCCGTCTTGATGAAATCCAGTCCCGACCGGTCGATCGCAGCCAGCAGTTCCAGCACCGCCGGTTTGGTCATTTTCGCATCCTGCGCCGCTTCGTAACGGCAGCGCCAGTGATCGGTGTGGAATGTTTCGGGCACGCCGCGCGGCCACACCATGACCCCGCGATTGGTAATCATGGTCAGCGAAAGACCGGGCGTGTCGCCCTGCTGCAGCATCGCCGCGATCCGTTCGACCTGCTGCGTGGATTGCACGAACACATCTACCCCGACCAGTTCCTTATGCGCGGGTTTGCGCCGCACCGCTGTCGGCACCGCGAATTTGCGCCCGTCTTCAGGATAGGTGATGGCCGGCAGCGTGGCGGGCAGCTGACCCAGCCGCGCGATGACCGCATCGGCGAATTCCATCGTGCCGACCTGCCGGACCGAACGGTCCTGCGTGACGATATCGCCCGTATGTATGCCGTCCTCGATCGTTTTCAGCCAGGCATTGTGCAGCCGGCCGGCAACCGCTGCCTGACCGATATGAACCAGCATCATAACCCCGGCGAGGATCAGGCCGGATGGATTGGCCACCCCCTGCCCGGCAAGATCGGGTGCGGAGCCGTGGATCGCTTCGAACATGGCGCCATGTTCGCCGATATTGGCCGATGCCCCCAGGCCGACCGACCCGGTGATCTGCGCCGCGACATCGCTCAGGATATCGCCGTAAAGATTGGGCATCACGATGACATCGAACCGTTCCGGCGTGTCCGCCAGCCGCGCCGCGCCGATATCGACGATCATGTGATCGGCCTCGATGTCCGGATATTCCACTGCGATTTCATCGAACACCTTGTGGAACAGGCCATCGGTGAATTTCATGATATTGTCTTTGGTGAAACAGGTGACTTTCCTGCGATCGTAAGCCTGCGCATGTTCGAAGGCATAGCGCACGATCTTTTCGCAGCCCGGCCGGCTCATCAGTTTCAGACACTGATACACTTCGTCGGTCTGGCGATGTTCGATCCCGGCATAGAGATCTTCCTCGTTTTCGCGAACGATGGTCACATCCATGTCGGGGTGGCGTGTTTTCACGAATGGCGCGAACGCCGTGCAGGGCCGGACATTGGCGAACAGCCCCAGCGATTTGCGGATGGTGACGTTGAGGCTTTTATACCCGCCGCCCTGCGGGGTGGAAATGGGCGCCTTGTAGAACACTTTGGTCCGGCGCAGACTGTCCCACGCATCTACGCCGATCCCGGAATTTTCGCCGGAAAGATACGCCTGTTCGCCGATATCGACAGTCTCCACCGCGATATCGGCACCGGCAGCCAGCAGCACCTTGAGCGATGCCGCCATGATTTCCGGCCCGATCCCGTCGCCATAGGCCACCGTAACGGGGACGGAATGCGTGGATGATGCCACTGGCGGCTGTTGAATTGCGGGTTGATCCTGATCGTTCTGCAACATTGATGAAGTTCCTTGTTGAATGCCTGTGTTGTGGCTGTAGACAGATTTTTGATATTGCGATAATTGATAATAATTGTTTCTGATATTGGGGATTGCAATGATTAACGATCCTGGCGATGCAGCGGCGGCAATCGATACGAATTTGCTGCGAACCTTTGTCACGATCGTGGATTGCGGCAGTTTTTCGGGCGCGGCAAAACGGTTGCTGCGCGGCCAGTCGGCGGTGTCCCTGCAGATGAAACGGCTGGAAAACCGGCTCGGCGTGCCGCTTATCGAACGCACCTCTCAAAGTGGGGGCCAGCGGAGGGTCAAAGGGGGGCCAAGGCGGGGGCCAAAGCGGAGGCCAACGCATGATCCCCACGCCCGAAGGCGAGCTGATCCTCAGCCATGCCCGCCGCATATTGCAACTGAATACCGAATTGATCGGCCGCATTGCCGAACCCGAATTGTCCGGACTGGTGCGGATCGGTGCGCCGGAAGATTTCGCGACGACCCATCTGCAGGGCGTGCTGGCAAAATTCACTCATAGCCATCCCCGGATTGCCCTGGAAATGACCTGCGAATTGACGATGCAATTGCTCGACAGGTTTGCCGCCGGGGGTTTGGACCTTGCCCTGGTCAAACGCGAACCGGCTGCGGAGGCGGCGGGGCGGCTGGTCTGGCGCGAAACGCTGGTATGGGTTGCAAGCCGGGATATCGATTGGACTGAGGACCGCGTAAGTCTGGTCGTGTCGCCGGCGCCCTGCGTCTATCGCAAACGGGCCACCGATGCGCTGGACACGGCGCGGATCGATTGGCGGATCGCCTATACGTGCGGCGCCCTGTCGGGCAGTCTTGCCGCCGTGCGCGCGGGAATGGGGATCACGGTTCTGCCCAAGGATATGGTCCCGCCCGACCTGATCGTCCTGGATCCTGCCGGCGACCGGCTGCCCATGCTGGAAGATACCGAAATCATATTGCTGGAAGCAGCGCATATCGGGGCACCGGCGGCGCGCCTGCGCGATGTGATCGAACACGCCCTGCATCGCGGCACGGGATAGCTGCGTGCTGCCTGCAACCGGCCCATATCGTCACTGTACCACCAGCACGGAAATGCGGCGATTGCGCGGATCGGTGGGATCAGCCGTCACCAATAATTCGCGGTCGGCGACCCCTTCGATGCGGGTGAAGCGCGCTTCGCCCAGTCCGTGACGCAGCAATTCCTGGCGGGTTGCCTCGGCCCGTCCGGTGGATAGCGACCAATTGTTGATCCGCGTCCCCGGTTTCCACGGGGTTGCATCGGTATGCCCCCGCACGATCAAGTCCCCCCCGCTCTGCGCCAGCGTATCGGCGATCACGCCCAGCAATTCGCGTGCTTCGGGCACCAGCACGGTGGTACCGAGCGCGAACATCGAAAAATCGGCATCGTCGACCAGATCGATGCGGATGCCGTCGGGCGTGCGCATCACGCGAACCTGTTTGATCAGGCGTTTCAGACTTTCGCTGGCTGCCAGACCTTTCTGGATGCGTTCGCGGATCAGGCGGCGCTTGGCCTCTGCGCTTTCCGCGCTGGATGCGTCTTTCTCCGGTCCGCCGGCGGCGGCGCGGGGAATGGTTATCGCGTCGTTGCCCGTTTGCCCGGCACGATTGGGATAGCTGTCCACTTCCGTAATCGAACTGCCGCCCAGCATTCCGTCCGCCCCGGCGGTTTCCTGTTTCATCTTGACCAGGGTGGGGGTGAAATGATCGGCCAGCCCCTTGCGCTGATCCTCCGTCGTTGCGCCAAGCAGCCACAGCAGCAGGAAAAACGCCATCATCGCGGTTACGAAATCGGCATAGGCCACTTTCCATGCGCCACCATGATGGCCGCCATCGCCCGTAATCGTGATCTTCTTCACGATGATCGGGGCGGGCGGGATGGGGGCCAGTTGCATCGGGGTGGGCGGGACCGAATGCGGTATATGGGGCGCGGCATGCAATCGCCGCCGCGCCGCCATCGATGTCGATCGGGGTTTCGCTGGTCATTTGCCGCGCATCATGTCCATCAGTTCGGTCAGCTTGGGCCGGTGGGCCGCAGGCAGTCCCGATCGCGCAGCTTCCAGTACCAGCGGGTGCGGATAGCCGTGAAGCGATGCGATCACGACCTGCTTGATCGAATGGAATATCTGCGCATCGTGCGTGTTCACCTGTTTCAGCCGGCCCGCCATCGGCCCGACGAAACCATAGGCCAGCAACACGCCCAGAAACGTGCCGACCAGCGCCGCACCGATCATCTTGCCCAACACGGCGGGCGGCTGGTCGATCGAACCCATGGTCTTGATAACGCCCAGGACCGCTGCCACGATGCCCAGAGCGGGCAGCCCGTCGCTCAGCGTTTGCAGGGCGTGGGCGGGTTCTTCCAGTTCATGCAACCGGCCCTTGATCGCATTGTCCATCACATCTTCCACCGCGTGGGTTTCCAGACTGCCGCTGGACACCACCAGCAAGGTCAAGGCATCGCAGAGCAGACCGGTCACCGCGGGGTCGGCCTGGAGGCGGGGATATTCGGCAAAAATGGCGGAATCTTCCGGCTGTGTCACATGGGTTTCCAGCGCCACGACCCCATCGGCGCGCATGATCTTCATCAGTTTGCTGGCCAGCGCGATGGCATCGATATGATCGTCATGCGAATATTTCGGCCCTTTGAAAACCTTGGCCAGCCCGCCGCCCAGCGCCTTGAGCTCGTGCATCGAATTGCCGATCACCAGCGCGCCGATGGCGGCGCCGCCGATGATCATCATTTCCAGCGGCAGCGCGGCCAATACCGGCCCGAGCGATCCGCCCGCCAGCACGAAGCCGCCAAAGACCATGACCAGCAGGACGACGATGCCGATGATTGCAAACATATCGTGCGTTCCCGTTCAGATATTGTCGAATAGGGTGAGGGAGGAGAGGCGCGCGAAACCCGCCTGGCTTGCCTCCAGCGTAGTCAGCACCTGTTGGAGCCGGGAAATCGCGCTGGCGAGATCGGTGCCGCCGATCCGTCCGCCTTCTGCCGCACGGCTTTCCGCCCGCAGAAGCTGCGTATTTTCAACAGTGTCGATCCATGCCGCCCGCGCGCCCAGCAATGTCTGGTTGCGCGTAACGGTGTCCAGCGCCGCATCGAAACCGGCCAGCGCATCGCGGGCGAAAGCAGCCGGGTCCGCCACGCCGCCGCGCATGGCCTGGGCGAGCGATTGCAGGAAAGCCAGCCCATCGGTCCGCCCGCCGCCATGTTCGAAATCGAGCACGGCGGGCCCGGTCACCCCGCGTTCCACCCGAATGCCGTCTGCAATCGAGATCGCGCCGCTGGTTGCCGTGCCGGTATAGACCGCATTTCCGGCCGGATCGCGAATATAGGCCGGGCCGGCCGCATCCCCGCCGAACAGTGCCCGCCCATCGGTGCCAAGGCTGTTGATGCTCGCAAAAATACTGCCGCCCAGCACATCGATCTCTTGCGCGATGGCGATGCGGGCGCTGTCGGAAACGGTATCGCTGCCGGCCTGCAATGCGAGCGCGCGGGCGCGGATCAGCGCCTCCGCGATATCGTCCAGCTGCGCCGACGCATTGCCCAGATCGTCCTTTGCCGCCGCGCTATTGCCCGCATCGACCTTCGCCAGACGGTCCGCGCGTTCCAGCATGCGCAGGCGGGCCGATGCCACCGGATCGTCGGACGACCGTTCCAGCCTCTGGCCGGTGGCAATCTGCCGTTCCAACCCTTCGGCCATGTGGCGCAATTCGCTCATCTGCGCGGTAGACCGGCGATAGAACCCCGCCGTCGAATTGATGATGGGACCGGCCATCTACCGGATCGCCAATATGGTGTCGAAAATGTCGGCAGCCGTCTGGATGACCCGGCCCGATGCCTGAAATGCCTGTTGGTAACGCACCAGATTGGCGGCTTCCGCATCCAGATCGACAGCCGATTCGCTGGCCAGCGTGGTTTGCGCGGCGCCGGCAATAGTGGTCAGCGCGTCGGCCATGATACTGCGCCCGGCAATCGTATTGGCAAGCCGGAACAGCAACCGGTCCGCCCCCGCCGCCGGCCCCCCTGTGGCCAGCGCCGATCGCAACGCATCGAGATTGGCGGTATCGCGGCTACCGGCCGGTGCGCCTGCCGCCGCGGCCGCGATCCCGGCGCCATCCGTCAGGGCCAGCACAATATCGCCGGCGGTACTGCCGCTGAAGAAAATCTGTCCGGCATTGCCATCCTGCGCGGTTCCGTTCGCCTGGGCGGTGTTGGCAATGGCGACAATCTGCGCCGCCAGCGCATCCAGATTACCGCGCAGATCGCGCTGGGTGGTGAGGCCCAAAGCCTGCCCCGCCAATGCGCCCGCGCCGATAGCGGCGCTATTGCCGTCCAGCGTGAAAGCGATGGTCCCATCAGGCGCGGCAGCCACCCCGAACAGGCCGGCAGTGCCGCGTTCGACCAGTAGCGGCCCGGATGCCTGATCCAGCCGGACGGTCGCAGCGCCGGTGGGATCGTAACTGACCGCGATACCGATCTGTTCCGCAATATTGCGCAATTGCGTATCGCGCTGGTCCAGCAAGGTGACATGGGCGGTGGTGCCCCGCTGGGTTTTTACCAGGGCCACGTTGATCCGGGCAAGTTCGCGGGCATGGGCGTTGACCGCATCCACGCCTGCACCCGCTTCGAACCGAAGCTGTTCGCCATTTGCCACCAGGGCACCGTCGGCCAGGCGGAAACTGTCGGCCAGCACCCGCGCGCTTTCCAGTACCGCAGCGCGCAGCGAACCGTTGACCGGATCGCCGCGCAACTGGCCCAGCGCGGCTTCGAATTCGACGATGGCGGGATACAGCCCGGCCTGTTCCAAACCGCTTTCGGCGCTGCGCAGACCGGCCAGTTCGGCACTGGCGCGGGCGGCATCGCTGCCGGTACGGCGCGCTTCGTTTTGCAGAAACAGGGAATCGGTGCGGCGTATCTGTTCCACCCGAACGCCGGACAGGGCGCTGCTGGAATAATAGGCGACGCTGCCGGTGGAATTCACTTCCGCCATGGCCAGCGACCGGCGGGTATAGTCCGGGCTGTTCGCATTGGCGATATTCTGCGCTGTCACATCCAGCGCGGCACGGGCCGCTGCGGCCCCGCTGCGGCCGATATTGAGAAGATCGGACGGCATGGCCTATCGGCGCCCCTGCTGTATCAGGCCGGAAAGCTGGTGTTCGATCTGGTCTGCCAGGCCGAACGATCCGCTGGACGACGCCATATCGGCCAGACGTTCGTCCCGCATTGCCGTAAACTGTTCCAGCCCCGGCCCGCTGAACGGCGTTTGTTCGGCGATGGACCCGGCGCGTGCGGCGGCCAGCATCTTGCGCACGAAGATCGCCTCGAACGCCTGCGCCGCTTCGCGCAATTGCTGGCGATCGGGCGAAAGCAGGGCGTCGATTTTTACCGGGCTGGTGGGTGGCACCGGGCTGATGGTTGGCACCGGGCCGGCACCTATGGATGGACCGGTCACAATATCACCATTTCGGCCTGCAACGCGCCCGCCTGCTTCAAAGCTTCCAATATGACCACCAGATCCGACGCGCCGACACCCAGCATATTCAGCGCATCGACGATTTCGGAAAGCGACGCCGCGCCGGGCATGGCGATGACGTTGCTCGCCTGCTCCTCGATGGAAATGGCGGATGATGGTTCGATTGCGGTGCGCCCGTTGCCGAACGGGGCCGGCTGCACCACACGGGGTGCCTCGTCGATACGGATGGTCAGTTTGCCGTGGCTGATCGCGGCGGGTTGCAGGCGGACCGACTGGTTGATGACCACGGTTCCCGTGCGACTGTTTACGATAACACGTGCGGCCTGCTCAGCCGGAGTGATTTCGATCATCTCGATCTGTGCCAGCATGGACGATCGATCGTCATTGCCGAATGGAAGCACGAATTCCAGCGTCACCCCGTCCACGATAGTGGCGGCGCCGGGAAAGCGGGTATTGACGGCATCGCGCATCCGCTGCGCGGTCAGGAAATCGGCCTGATGCAGATTGAAACGCAGGCGGCCTTCCCGCTCGAACCCGGTGGCGACGGCCCGTTCCACGCTGGCCCCGTCGGCAATTCTGCCAACGGTGGGCACGTTGACGGTCAGCTTCGACCCGTCTCGCCCCGACACGCCCAGGCCGCCTACCGCGACATTGCCCTGCGCCATGGCATAGACCTGCCCGTCGGCGCCCACCAATTGCGTCAGGATCAAGGCCCCGCCGCGCAGCGATTTCGCCTTGCCCATGGTGGACACGGTAATGTCGATCCGCTGGCCCGGCTTGGCGAAGGGCGGCAGTTCGGCAGTGACTATGACGGCGGCGGCATTTTTCAGACCGGGCGAAACGCCGGGCGGCAATGCCACGCCCAGCCTGCCGGATATGCCGCGCATGGCCTGCGTAAGATATTCCAGATTGTCGTCCCCTGTGCCCTGCAGGCCCACGACCACCCCGTAACCGGTCAGCTGGTTCGCACGCAGCCCCTGGAACGCGCCCAAATCGCGAACCCGTTCGGCCTGGGCCGGGGCCGGCGCGGCCACCATGGCCAGCGCGCAGGACAGGGCGATGCACAGCCGCATGGCCGATATGGCGAATGTCATGGTCGAGCCTTTCAAAACGGAGAAATCTTGCCGAAAAAGGTCGAAAGCCATCCCGGCTTGCTCGCGCGCTGGATCGCACCCGAACCTGAATAGAGGATCTGCGCGTCGGCCACCTGGCTGGAGGCCACGCGATTATTCGCATCCACATCGGCCAGCCGCACGATCCCGGCAAACTGCACGAATTCCTGACCCTGACTGAACGCCATCTGTTTTTCCCCTACTATCCGCGCCGTTCCATTGGGCCGCACTTCGGCGATCGACACGGCGATCGCGCCGTTCAGCGTGCTGCGCTGTGCGGCATTGCCCCGTCCTGAGAACGACGCTTCGGCCTGCGCTTTAAGGGCATCGGGGTTCAGGAAATCGAGCGGACCGGCGGCGGGCGGGGTAAGTCCGGCCGATCCTTCCCGATCGGTGCGCGACGATGTGCTTTTGCTAGTGCCGATATTTTCGGTCAGCACCACGGTCAGAATATCGCCGACCCGCCGCGCCCGCAGACCTTCATGCAGCGCGCCGTGGCCATGGTTTGCCTGATAGATCGATCCGTTTGACACCGGAGCCAGTTCAGGCGCCATCTGCGCGGTGGATACCGGCGGCGGTCCGAAACCTGGCATAGGGCGCACGCCATCGGTACCGCATGCTGTTAACAGCGGCAGGGCCAACAGGGGGAGGGCCAACCGGGGCAGAACCAACCGGGGCAGGGCCAGCAGGCACAGCGTCCGGCCTGGTTTCAGGGGTCGGTTTCTCACCGCGATCACAGCGTCTGGTTCGCATTGCGGAGCATTTCATCGACGGCGCTGACCATTTTCGAATTGATCTCGTAAGCCCGCTGCGCTTCGATCATCTCGACCAGTTCCTCGACCACATTGACATTGCTGGCTTCCAGCATTCCCTGTCGGATATTGCCGCGCCCGCCTTCGCCGCCGGCGCCGATTTCCGCGGCTCCACTGGCAGCGGTTTCGCGCAGGAAATTGTCGCCGATCGCCTGCAATCCGGCGGCGTTGGCAAAACTGGCTATGGTAATCTGCCCCAGTTCGGCCGGCGCGGTGTCGCCCGGCACGGTCGCACTCACGGTGCCATCCGGCGCGATGGTGATGGATTGTGCGCCCTGCGGCACTTCGATGGCAGGCTGCAGTGCATAACCCTGCGCCGTGACCAGCTGACCCTCCGCGCTCAACGTGAAATTTCCGGCGCGGGTATAGGCGACAAGGCCGCCCGGCATTTCCACCTGGAACATCCCCGGCCCGTCCAGCGCCAGATCCAGCGAATTGCCGGTGGTGCTGAGCGTGCCCTGGCTGTTGATCCGGCTGGTGCCCTGAACGCTGACCCCGGTGCCCAGATTGAGGCCCACGGCATAGGCCGTTTCGTTGGTCGAACGCGCGCCCGCAACCCGGGTGTCCTGATATGCCAGCGTCTGGAAATCGGCGCGGTCGCGCTTGAACCCGGTGGTGCCGATATTGGCAAGATTGTTGGCGATGACGCGCATACGCGTATCCTGCGCCTCCAGCCCCGTGCGGGCGACGTGCAATGCGGATGTGGGCATGGGTGTTTCCTTTCCAAAACGGGCTCTACAAAACGGGGCGCGTGAAAATCAGCGCAGGCTCATCAATTGGGCGCTGGACTGGTCCAGCTGTTCGGCGGTCGAAATTATCTTTGCACGCTGTTCGAAAGCGCGCTGCGCCTCGATCATCTGGACCAGCGTGGTGGCCGTATCGACATTCGATCCTTCCAGCGCGCCGACAGTCAGCTGTGCGGTGGGATCGGCAGGCAGGGCGCCATTGCCCGGTACCCGCAACCAACCGTTCAGATCTTTCACCAATGCGCTGCCTTCCGGGCTGGTCAGCTTGATACGGGCGATTTCCTGCGGCGGCGCATCGGGGGCGTCGGGATCGGTCTGGAACAATGCCCCATCCGATCCGATGGTAATCCGCGCCCCGGCCGGAACGGTAATCGGGCCTGCCGCGCCCATCACGGGCAGCCCATCGCCGTTTTGCAATACGCCGCCGGGCGCGATCGACAGATCGCCCCGCCGCGAATAGACCTCGCCTCCGTCGGGGGCCTGCAGCGCCATCAGCGCATTGCGGGACAGCGCAATATCCAGCGGCTGCCCGGTATGTGTAACGGTTCCCTGCGCCATATCCGCGCCGCGAACCGCGCCTTGGGCCAGCGATCGCGCCTCATGTCCGTCGCGCGCCCTGACCGTGATCGGCGTTACGGCGAATTCTTCCCCGCGAAAACCGGGGGTGGACGCATTGGCCAGATTGTTCGCCACCGTCCGTTGCCGGTCCATCGCGGAATTCATGCCGGAAAGCGCGGTGTAGATGAGACGGTCCATCGCTGCGTTTCCGTTACGTGCGCAGATTGATGATGGTCTGCGAAATCTGCGTGGCGGTATCGATCGCCTTGGCATTCGCCTGGAAATTGCGCTGCGCGGTGATCAAGGCCACCATCTCTTCCGCCAGATCGACATTGGATCGTTCCAGCGTGCCGGAACGGATGCTGCCGGAATTGCCGTTGCCGGGCAGTCCGTAAGTGACCGGACCGGAAATACCGGTCGCCTCCCACCGGGTCTGCCCGATTTCGCGCAGGCCACCGGGCGCGATGAAATTGGCGACCGCCACGCGGCCTACCGCATCGCTGGTGCCATCGGCATAGGTGGCGAAGACCGTGCCGTTCTGTTCCACGGTGACGCTGGACAGTTCCGCGCCCGCGCCATTCGTGATCGGAACGACCGCGTCGATCGTGGCGCCGGTATTGGTGACCGCGCCCGCTGCATCGGTGGCGAACACCTGCAACCGGTTGCCGCTGCTGTCGGTAAGATTGCCGCCGCCATCGATTTGCAAATTGCCATTGCGGGTAAAGGTGATCTGGCTGTTTTCGGTATTGCGGGTGGCGAAGAAGCCATTGCCGTCCAGCGCCAGATCGAGGCTGCGACCGGTCTGTTCGATCGAACCCAGCGAAAAATTCTGGTCGATGGACGATACCGCCGCGCCGATGCCGGTCGTCAACCGCGGATCGCCGGACGATCCATTGGATACGATATCGGCAAACTGCGCGCTGGATTTCTTGAAACCGGTGGTTTCGGCATTGGCAATGTTATGGGCGATGACGCCCAGATCGGTTTCGGCATTTCTCAGGCCGTTCAGGGATGTGTAGAAACTGCTCATCGGATTTCCTTTAGATGGCGGGCTTAGATGGTGGGGTTCGGCATTGGATCGACGTGGGGTCGACATCGGGATTGAAAACGGGGTCGGGAGCTGCGGTGCGGGAGCTGCAGGGGCGGGCAAAGTTCCCGCCTGCCGCTGCGCCGCGATCAGTCGTTCCAGCTGGGCGGACATATCTTCCAGCCGGGCATTCGTTTCGGTGGTTCCGGCAAGCCCGGAAAACTGCGCCATCTGCGCCAGCATTTCCTTGTTATCGACCGGTTCGAACGGGTCCTGCTGCTGCAATTGCACGGTCAGCAATCGCAGGAAATCGCCCTGGTCCAGTGCGGTGTAGCCGCTGGCCGCCGGGCGGTTTCCCGGTGCGTTCAGGCCGGACAGGGTGGAGGTTACGGTATCGGGCATATTCAACGGCTCCTGAGCGTTTCGAGCATGAGTTGTTTGGCGGTCTGCAACGCCTCCACCAGGTTCTGGTACTGGCGGGCGCTTTCCATGATCTCGACCATTTCGCCGGTTTCATCGACGGCCGATTCCCATACATTGCCATCTGCATCGGCAAGCGGATGGTCGGGATCGCGGCGTTTTACAGGCGCAATGTCCGATGGCATGACGGACGCAACGCGTACCGAAGTCAGGCCGCTGGCGCGATCCAGCTGTGCCGCGAATACCGGACGCATCGGGCGATAGGCTTCCGCTTCGCTGCCCGCGACCGATCCGGCATTGGCGAGGTTGGACGCGGCGGCATTCATGCGGACCATCTGGGCGGACATACCCCGCTGGGCGAGAGTGAAAATAGTCATCGGCCGGTTCGTGGATGTGGCGGGCATTCTATTCGCCCTTCAGCGCACGAGTGACCGTATCGACCTTGCCCTGGACGAAGGACAGGGTGGCCGAATAGGCCACGGCGTTTTCCGCAAAGGCGAGCTGTTCGTTGGCGAGTTCCACCGTATTGCCATCAGCCGCCTGCATCGTTGCCACACGGTAGAGCGTATTGTCCGCCATTGCGCGTTCGGTGCTGCCGCCGCGGGTCCGGTCGGCCAGAGCCGCCCCAAAATCGACGTCCCGCGCCTTGTAACCCGGCGTTGCTGCATTCGCGATATTGGAAGTGAGCACGCCCATCCGCTGCGATCGCAGTTCCAGCGCCGCTCCGTGAATTCCGAACAATCTGTCGCTCATGCAAATTTCCCTTCGGTTCATATACAGCAAAGCCCGTGCCAGTTTTGCCAAAATGTCTGAAAGAAAAGGATATTCTGGTCGATCGAACCGCGCAGCGGCAAGGTTTTGCCGGAAGGCGGCACAATCGCGCCCCCTTCAAACCACGCTTAACAAACCCCGCCGCCCGCCGTCCTGAATGAAAGATCTGTTACAGGGATGATTGGAATGGCGATGAATTTCCAGCTGCTGATCGATCCCGCAACCGCTGCCTTTGTACTTGGCGGGGTCATGACCGGTACTGCAGTGCGCAGCGGCTGGGCCAATTGCCGCGAAACCTTGCATCAATTGGCAGAATTGCGGCGACGACCGTTCGATGCCGTGCGGCCCGTGCCGAAATGGCGGGCGAGGTCGGCCGAATGCAGCGTGACGGAGTGATGCGCACGGCACCGTTTACCCTGTCCGATACCGAGCTGTCTGATACCGAGTTGCGCGATGCGACCGACGCGCTGGTCCGGCACCGGTCCGTAGATGCGCTGGCGCAGGAACATCGCCGCCATGTGACACAGCGCAATCGCCGCCGCAGGCAGGCGGTGGAAACGCTGAGCGATGCGGGGGAACTCGCCCCGGTGCTGGGCCTGGCCGGTACGCTGATCGCCTTGAGCCAGCTGGCGGGCGGCACCCCCGATACCGGCGCGCTGACATCCGCAGTGGGGCAGGCCGTGGTGTCGACATTGTACGGATTGCTGTTTGCCCATTTGCTGTTCCTGCCATTGTCCGCCGCAGTGGCCCGGCGCGGGCGGCAGGAAGACATCGAGCGGGAAGGATTGATCCGGTGGCTGATCGCGCAATTGGCCCCGGCCTGCCCGCCCGACCGCACCCGCGATGCGATTGCTGGCGGAATTGTCAGCGGTGCCGGGTGTGGTAGCGGATTGGGCAGCGGATCGGGCAGCGGATCGGGCAGTGTAGTTGGAGGCGGTAGGGGCGCATGACCATTCGCAAACCCGCCGGCTGGCAGATCATCTTGGCCGATCTGTCGCTGATCCTGTTTCTGGCGGCGCTCGGCAGTCTGCAATCGCCAACCCATGATCCCGCGCCAGCGGCGACGGCAAGGATGGCGCTCATGGCATCCCCGCAGGCGATTTTCCGTGAAAACGACGCGGCATCGCTCGACCAGTGGCTGATGGATGAACGCGCGGACGGGCGGATGCAACTGACTATCTATGCCAGCTATGGCCATAGCGATTACGATACGATCTGGCGGCAATCGCGCGTCTGGTTGCGGCAGGCGGAAGCTGCGGGGTATCGCCCGCGGATATTCATGGAACATGGCGTCACCAGCGATCTTCATGCGGTGCTGGCGTATGACGATATGACGCAGATCGCGCGCAGCGAGTTCTAGTCGCTCACCACCTGGTTGCGGCCGTTTTGCTTCGCCCGGTACAGCGCGGCATCGGCAGCAGCCAGTGCATCGCGGGGATTGTCGGTCGCGAACACATCGGCAAGCCCGGCGGAAAAAGTTACCTGTCCGATCGGTTGCCGCGACCGGCGGGCCACGAATTTGCGGCCTGCCAGTTCGCGCCGCGCCCGATTGACCCGCGCCAGCGCGTCGGCGGCGTTTGCGCCGCGGATCAGAATAACGAATTCTTCCCCGCCATGCCGGGCGACGAAGCAGTCTTGCGCTGTATAGCGTTGCAGTACCCCGGCGATGGCGCGCAGCAGGCGGTCGCCCGTTTCATGTCCGAAACCGTCATTGATCCGTTTGAAATGATCGACATCGCAGATTGCCACGAACAGGGGCTGACCGTCTGCCGCCGCTTCTGTCCGAAACCGGCCAAATGCGTGTTCGAAAGCGCGGCGATTGGGCAATCCGGTAAGATGGTCGCTGTTGGCGGCGATGCGCGCCTTGTCCAATTGTTGCTGGAGATCGCGCGTGCGGTCCTGGCTGCGCTGCATCGATTGCTGAACACGCTGGAGCGTATCCAGAACCGCGTTGGAAAGCCGCACAATGTTTTCCTTGCGAGGGGCTCCGATGCCGACATCTTCGATATGCCCCTGCATGGATGTGCGAATGGCCCCCGTCTCGCTATGCGCAGCGGCTGTGGTTTGCGCAAAGCCGCCGATGGCGTGCTCGATCCGGTCCATCAGGCGTTCCAGTCCGGCGTGGTCGGGATCGTGCGGCGTATCGGGGTGACAATTTTCGTCGAGATATTGCTGGCTGACACATTCGCCCGCCAGTTCCCGTTCGCACACCAATCGCGCAAGCCCGGGCGTGGCCCCCGATACGATACCATGTGCGATAGCGAGATTGCGGGGCGTCACGCCCAGATCGTGGCGCAGGAGCAGATCGGTTATCTGTTCCAGCAGATCGCGCCGCGCGGCATGGCCCCAATGGTGGTCGGGCACGCTGTGCGCCAGATCGAATACAGGATCGGCAGTCATGGGTGCGGTTCCTTACAGCAATTAGGCACCGGGCGTTTGTCACCATACGGTGAATAGTGGCGGAACCGCCCATTACGTATTCATGCGTATCGCAAAGCCCACAAACTGGCACGAAAGTTGCGGCGTAGGCTTGTGAGAAGTTTTCAGGAGCCCGTTCATGCGTAATACCGTTTTCGTTTCCATCGCTGCGAGCGTGTTCATGCCGGCAGCCCATGCTGCGGCGCAGGATGTTCGGTTTACCGATCCAGCGACGATCGACGCGCTGGTGCAGGATTTTACCGGCCAGCCCGCCGGTGCGCCCGGCGGCGCGCGGGCCCCGGTGGACCGGCGTTTGCGGCTGGCGCTTTGTCCGTCGTCTATGGCAGCCGACTGGCACGGAACCGGCACCCGCACCGTGGCCGTTACCTGCGGGGTCCCCAACGATGTTGGCGGCTGGCGGATATTCGTGCCGTTGAACCATGCGGGACATACCGGCGCTGCGCAGGCGCGGCTGCGACCCGCCATCGAACGGGGCCAAATGGTGACCATTGCCATCGAAGGGCGCGGTTTTTCGGTGCAGCAGCAGGGAGAAGCGATGGAGCATGGCGGCATCGGCGAATGGGTCCAGGTGCGCATCGGCGACCGGCGCGGCGCTTCCATCCAGGGGCGGGTCGAACGGCCCGGACTGGTCGTCATTCCGGCGAAATGAGGGCGGCAGACGGCAAATCCGGCTGAAAATCCGGATGGTTGATCGAACCTCCCTTAAAGAATTCCGCACACAGCCGTTCTTCTGCACAACACAGTGAAGGATCAAGACCGATGTCACCCATCGATGTTCGCAAAACTGCCGGAAATCTTCCCGTCGCGTCTGCCGCTTCCATCGGCGGCGGCACGCGAACGCCGGACGCAGCAGGCGGCCCCGAAAGCGCACACCGGCCCGGCACCGCCCGCAGCCAGCCGACCGGCAGTGTCAGTGTGGAACTGTCGGGGACGGCCAATGCGCGGCCCAATGTGCGGGCAGTCGCAGGCGATGGGCCCCCGGTCGACAGCGCCCGCATTGCCGAAATCCGCAACGCGCTGAAAACGGGCGACTACCCATTGATCCCGGCGCAGATTGCCGATGCCATGATCGCAGCACGCCATATGCTGGAACTCAGCCGGACGGAACCCGGCGAATGACGGCGCGAATGACGGCGCGATCCGGCCCCGACCAGAGCGATCTTGCCTGCGATATCCGGCAGATGATTGCCGTGCTGGAAGATGAACGGCAGGCGCTTGCCGCCCTCGATCTGGATGGGCTGGTCGTGTCCAACAGCGCCAAACTGTCTTTGTGCGACCAACTGGAAATGACCGGTCCGCCCATCCTGTCGTCCCAAACCCCGTCGCCCCAAACCCTGTCGCCCGAAACCCGCGCCCTGCTGGAAACGGCACGGCGCCTGAACGAGGTCAATCGCCGTGTCCGCAACCTGCTTGCTGCCAATGTCGCGGCACGGCTGGATGCGTTGAGCGGCAGTGCCGGTACATATCGGCTACCACGCGCCGCCAACGCCTGACATCGCCGATGCATAAAGGCGGCGGCGGATAATCGCGCCGCGCAACTGGCACGCTCCTTGCTGATGAAGCTGTACCGCCGACCGCCAACCGGTCGCAGCACAGGGTCATTTGGGTGAGCGATACCAGTTTCAACACCATCCCCGCAAATGGCGGCCGACCCGCATCGCGCGTGGAAAGCGCCATTGCCCGCGCTTCGCAGCGCACCGATGTCGATTTTGGCTATCTGTTTGCGCAGGCCAAAGTGGAATCGTCGCTGGATCCGGCCGCCAGGGCCCGCACATCCAGCGCCACCGGATTGTTCCAGTTTATCGAATCCACCTGGCTGGACGTCATGCGGCGTCATGGCGGCAATCACGGCTATGGCCAATATGCCGCTGCGATAGAGGCGGGGCCACGCGGCGGGCGCGTTGCCGATCCATTGCTGCGCGGCCGGATACTGGCGCTGCGCAACGATCCGCAGGCGGCATCGCTGATGGCGGGCGCGCTGGCGCAGGACAATCGCGATGCGCTGCGCCCGGTGCTGGGCCGCGACCCCGATGCAGGCGAGCTGTATCTCGCGCATTTTCTGGGCAGCAATGGTGCCGGCCGGTTTCTGACCGCCCTGAACCAACGCCCCGGCGCGCCCGCTGCCACCGAATTTGCCAGCCCGGCGCAGGCCAATCGCGGCATCTTCTACACGCCGGGCGGACAGGCGCGCAGTTTTGCAGGAGTAATGGATATTTTGCGCAGCAAGATCGAAAATGCGATGCCCGATGGCACGTCGCATGATGCACCGCATGGGGCGCCCGCGACCTTCGGGGGCGGCGATTTCGACGTCTATCGCCGCGAATTCGCGCGGGTTTCAGGCAGGAACGGTTCCGGCGCGCACGGACCAGCAGACCGTATGATAGCCCCGCTGGCCCCACCCGCTCCGCCGGCCAGTCACAGCATTTCAGAACTGCTGCAACACACCTTCGCGCTCGGCAATGCGCAGTCCGGCGCCGGCGGCGATCATGCCCGGCGCGCTTATGACCGGTTGCGGGTGTTCGGTTTGTGATCGCCCGCTACGCCCATCGGTTCACCGGCAGGTTCGGACCGCAATTGTCCGCAGCACCCGCCGCTTTTGCCCTACCGGCAGGTATTCTGGCGCTGATCGTGTTGATGGTGTTGCCGATCCCCACCATCATGCTCGACATATTCTTCGTCCTCAACATCGCCCTGTCGATCGCCATCTTGACCACTGCGCTGAACGCCGCGCGTCCCATCGATTTTTCCGCATTCCCGTCCGTATTGCTGTTCGCAACCCTGCTGCGCCTGTCGCTGAATGTCGCATCCACGCGGATCGTGCTGGTCAACGGGCATGAAGGCGCGGCGGCGGCAGGCGAAGTGATCAACAGTTTCGGCGCGTTTCTGGTCGGCGGCAATTTCATCGTCGGCCTGTTCGTGTTCGTCATCCTGCTGATCATCAATATGGTCGTTATCACCAAGGGGGCAGGGCGCGTATCGGAAGTGTCCGCGCGGTTCGTGCTGGACGCGCTGCCCGGCAAACAGATGGCGATCGACGCGGATATCGCCGCCGGGTTGATGACTGCGGACGAGGCGCGCACGCGGCGCCGCGAAGTGGCGGTGGAAGCGGATTTTTACGGCGCGATGGATGGTGCGTCGAAATTCGTGAAGGGCGATGCCATCGCCGCCTTGCTGATCCTGTTCGTGAACGTCATCGCCGGGTTTGCGCTGGGGATGATCAGCCACGGATTGAGCGCGGGCGAATCCGCGGAATTCTATATCACGCTGGCCGTAGGCGACGCCCTGGTGGCACAGGTGCCCGCATTGCTGCTGTCCATCGCAGCCGCAGCAATCGTCACCCGCGTATCCGACACCAGCGATCTGTTCGGCCAGATCGGCGGCCAGTTTTCCGACGCACGCGGCTGGTTGCCGGTGGCGCTGGTGCTGGGCGCGGTCGGACTGATCCCGGCGATGCCGCAGCTGTTGTTCCTGCCCGCCGCGGCCATCGCCTTTGCCGTGTATTATTCGCTCAAACGCAAGGCGGCCGATGCGCGGCCCGCGCCGGTGGCGGTGGAAACGCAATCGCCCGACCAGTTCGGGGTGGAAGACGTGACCGAACAGACGCTGGTGTCGCTGGAACTTGGCTATGGGCTTGTCCATTTCGTGGACGAGGCGAAAGGATCGCCGCTGGTCGCGCGGATCACGGGCATCCGCAAACAATTGTCGCGCAGTTTCGGCTTCGTCCTGCCGCAGATACGGGTGCGCGACAGCCTCGATCTGGCTGCCAATGCCTATCGCATCACGCTGGGCGGGGTGGTGCTGGGCGAAGACGAGGTTCGCGCCGACGGTATTCTGGCCATCGACACCGGCGATGTCGCGCCCGGTGCCAGCCTGACCGGCGTGGCTACCCGCGATCCCAGCTTTGCGTGCCCGGCATTGTGGATCGGGCAGCACGAACGCGAACTGGCGATTGCGGAAGGGTATCTGACCGTCGATGCCAGCACCGTCATCGCCACGCATCTCAACCAGCTGCTGTCGGCGCGCGGCGATCTGTTGCTGGGTCCGGAGGAAGTGCGCGCCCTGCTCGACGCGCTGCGGGACCGGTCGCCGGGTCTGGTGGAGGCGATCCATCCCGAACCGCTGTCGCTGGCTGCATTGACGCGGATATTGCGGGCACTGCTGACCGACGGCATCGGGCTTGGCCAGTTGAAACCGGTATTCACCAGCATGGCGTTGGGCCTGCAGAAAACGCAGGATGCCCATCAGTTGGTCGATCATATCCGTGCCGATCTTGGCGGGTGGATCGTGGGGCAGGTGTGCCGACCGGGCAATCCGTTGAAAGTGGCCACGCTGGATAGCGGGCTGGAAGGGGCGATTCTGGGTGGGATGATCGATCCGGCCACCGGACAACCCTTGATCGAGCCCGATTGCAGCGCGATGATTGCAGCGCGCATGGCGGAACTGACCGAACAGGCAGGCGGCGCAGTGGCGTTGATCGTGCAGCCGCCGGTGCGCCGGGCGCTGGCAGCATTGCTGAAGACGCGGGTGCCGCAGGCGCTGGTGCTGGCCATTACCGAACTGCCGGCAAGCCAGCCGATCGAAGTGGTGGGTGTCATCGGTGAACAGGCATCGGAACCTGCCCTGTCCAAGGCAGCATCCGAGGCAACGTCGCCGGCAACACCGCAAAACATCGCACCCGCATTCGAAGGGGCCACATTCGAAGGACCCATATCTGAAGGAGTGGCGTTATGAGGCATCAACATAGCCAGTTCGCGGCGCTGGCAGCCTATTCCCCGCCGCAGGATGTGGAAGCCCGCATTCGCCGTTTCCTGCCGATGGTACGCCGCGCCGCCTGGCACATCTATGGCCTGGGGCGCGACGGAATGGAAGTGGACGATCTGGTCCAGGCCGGGATGATCGCCCTCACCCAGGCGGCGCAGAACCATGAAGGCCCGGGCGAGGATGGTTTTGCCGCCTATGCCAAGATGCGGGCGCGCGGCGCGATGTTCGATCTGGTTCGCAGGACCATGCCTGTCAGCCGCGGTATCGCGGCACAGCGCAAGCGTTACGATCAGGCGGTGACCGAATTGCAGGGGCGACTTGGCCGTGCGCCCGCAGCCCGCGAAATCGCGGCGCATCTGGGCTGCAGCCTGGCCGAACTCTATGCTATTGAGGCTGCTGGTGTGCAGATCGCGTCGATCGAAG
Source organism: uncultured Alphaproteobacteria bacterium (assembly GCA_963803585.1). GTDB lineage: Bacteria > Pseudomonadota > Alphaproteobacteria > Sphingomonadales > Sphingomonadaceae > Pontixanthobacter. The sequence goes on from CAWDNB010000003.1 coordinate 46,447, forward strand.
ACAGCTACGATGACCGGAACAGCGCTTTTGCCAGCAACATACCCGATCCGTTCGACACGCTGGCTGCGCTGGACGACCGCGACCGGCTGGTGGATGCGATGGGCGAATTGCCGCAGCGGCTGCAATTGGTGCTGGAGCTGTTTTTCGTGAAAGAACTCAACCTGACGGAAATTGCCGCAGTGCTGGAAGTCAGCGTGCCGCGGGTTCACCAATTGCGCGCGCAGGCGCTCGCAAAGTTGAAAACACTGCTCGCTATCGACGAATGACTGATCCGATCTGGATGAACGTGCCGCCTTTCTATTGAGCGGTGCGATCCGCGCGGCTAAGGCCATAGCAGTGCGAACGCGGGGAGGCGGATGCTGGGCGATATTGGTAAACGGCATGGTAGAGGGCGCCGCAAGGGGCCCCAAGAAAGGCGCCACAATAATCTGGCGCTCCGACCGGGCATAGCCGCGCGCTGGCTGGTTTCGGGCTGTGCGGCAATGCTCGCAAGCGGCTGTGCGAACATGGCGGCAATGTCCGAAATGCCCGAAATTCCACGCGCCGATATTGCCGTGCCCGCCCGGTTTTCCGGCACCAGCGACGATCCGCAGAATATACCGCAGGACGGGATTGGGATCGGCGAATACTGGACCGGGCTGGGCGATGCGGACCTGACGCAATTCGTGCAACTGGCCGCCGCCAACAATTTCGATATTGCGCAATCCGCCGCCCGGTTGCGACAGGCTCAGGCCGGTCTTGCCGCTGCGCGTGCGGGATTGTTGCCCAATGTTTCCGGCACCGGAGGACTGCGCCGCGATTTCGGGGATTTCGCCAGCAACGACATCGATTTGACTGCGGGCGTGGATGCGGATTGGGAAATCGATCTGTTCGGGCGCATCGGCGGTTCCATAACCGCGTCGCGCGCCGATCTGGCGGCGGCGGGCTATGTGCTGGGCGATGTGCAGCGACTGATTATCGGCACTGTTGCAAACAGCACCATTTCCGCGCGCAGCATCGCGCTGCAGATCGCGATCGCACGCGATACGCTGCGCAATCAGGACGACAATCTGCAAATTGCGCGATGGCGGCTGCAGGCGGGTCTGGTGTCCAGCCTGGATGTGGAACAGGCACGGGTGCAGCGTGCACAGACCGCCGCCAGCATCCCTTTGCTGGAAAGCGATCTTGCCGCCACCGCCAACGCCATTTCCACCCTGATCGGGGAGCCGCCCGGACGGGTTCTGGCCATCGTGTCAATGCCGCGAAGCCGTGCCGCGACCGCCCGCAGCTTTCGGGTTCGGCGCGCCTGCCGATGTGCTGCGCCGCCGCCCGGACGTGCGCGCAGCCGAACTGGCGCTGCTGGCCGATAGCGCCCGGATCGGCGTTGCCCGGGCGCAATTGCTGCCTCTGGTGCGGTTGAGCGGTACGGTAGGGACAGGGCCGGGCGCGATCGGCAATCTGTTCGACATCATAACCGGAAATCTGTTTGCCGGTATCACGCAGCTGATATTCGATGGCGGGCGGACCCGCGCACAGATCGATCAGGCGCAAGCGCAGATGGACGTGTCGCTTGCCGCCTATCGCCGCAGCATTCTGCAAGCGCTGGAGGATGTCGAAAGCGCCGATGCGGCGCTGCGCAGCGCCCGTGAACGGCTGGCGATATTGGAAGATGCGCGGGAAGCGGCGCAGAACGCCGTATTCCTGGCGCGCAGCCAGTATCAGGCGGGTCTTACCGATTTCCAGATATTGCTGACGGCGGAAAACCAGCTTCTGTCGGCCCGCAACGCGCTGATTACCGCAGAAGCGCAGCGGGCAACCGGCTTCGTCCAGCTGACGCAGGCGCTTGGCGGCGGCTGGTCGCCCGACGCCTACGGTGCCGATCCCATTACAGGAACCCAGCCATGAACACCGATACCGGAACCGCATCCAGCGTCGACGAATTCCTGGGGGAAAAACCGCAACCACGCTGGCGCCGCTGGCTGAAATTCGGGTTGATCGGCCTGGCGATAATCGCGCTTGTCGCGCTGTTGGTGCAGTGCAGCGGAGAGGAAGAGGGGCCGGATTACGTGACGGCCGAAGTCGTCACCCAATCGCTCGACCTTACCGTAACCGCCACTGGCAATCTGCGGCCTACCAACCAGGTGGAGGTCGGTTCCGAAGTGTCGGGCCGGATCGACCGGATCATGGTGGATGTTAACGACCGGGTGTCGCGCGGGCAGGTTCTGGCACAGATCAATCTGGACATTATCGAAGACCAGATCGCCCAATCGCGTGCCAATGTGAACGCGGCGCAGGCATCGGTGGCGCAGGCGCGGGCGGGGCTGGATGTCGATATCGCCCAATTGAACCGCCTGCGGGAAGTGTCGCGTATTTCCGGCGGAAAGGTTCCGGCAAAATCGGAGATGGAAGCCGCCGAAGCGAACGTCGCGCGCAACCGGGCAGCCGTAGCCGCCGCCATCGCCAATGTCCGCGCCGCGCAGGCGACGCTTTCGTCCAGCATGACCAATCGCAGCCGTGCGGTCATCCGGTCCCCCATATCGGGCGTCGTGCTGGCGCGGCGGGTGGAACCGGGGCAGACGGTGCAGGCATCTTTCAACACGCCAACGCTGTTCGTGCTGGCCGAAGACCTGTCCGCCATGCAGTTGCGCGTGTCCATCGATGAAGCGGATGTCGGCCAGATCGATGCGGGGCAAAAAGCCACGTTCGCAGTCGACGCTTATCCCGGGCGCCGTTTCCCCGCGACGGTGGAACGGGTCGATCTTGCATCCAGCAACACCGCCGGCGATCAAAGCGGCGCGGCAGCCGCAGCGGGCGCCGCAGTGGTCAGTTACGAAGCGCGATTGACGGTCGCCAACGGCAATGGCCTGCTGCGCCCCGGCATGACGGCCACGGCCACCATCGCCACGCAGAGCACCGGGCGCCAGATGCTGGTGCCCAACAGTGCGTTGCGGTTCAAACCCGACGAGGAAACCAGCGATGAAGGCGGCGTGCTCAACCCGCAGATTGGACTGGAACAGCAGGACCAGAAAGCGACCATCGGGGTGGGCAGTCGCCAGCAGGTCCAGGTGCTGGAAGCGGACGGCACCCTGCGCGCCGTGGATGTCGTCACCGGGCAAAGCGACAGCCGCCGCACCGTCGTACGGTCGAGCGCGTTGAAGCCGGGCATGAAAGTGGTGACGGGCATCAGGGCCGATCCCGAATGATCGATACTGCCGGCCCTACCACCGCGCAGCCCCTGATCGCGCTGGAAAACATCACGAAGACCTTTGGCACGGGCCAGGCGGCTTTCCAGGCATTGAAGGGCGTGGACATGACCATCGACCGCGGCGATTTCGTGGCGGTGATGGGGCCGAGCGGGTCGGGCAAATCCACTACGATGAACATTCTGGGCTGTCTCGATACGCCGACATCGGGCGTGTTCCGGTTTCGCGGGACACAGGTGCAATCGCTGACCCGGGACCAGCGGTCCCTGCTGCGGCGGCGTTATCTGGGGTTCGTATTTCAGGGATTCAACCTGCTGTCACGCACCACGGCGCTGGAAAATGTCGAATTGCCGCTGCTGTATCGCGGCGAAAACAAGACGCAGCGGCGCGAGGCGGGGCGTAAGGCGCTGGATCTGGTGGGGCTGGTACCCTGGGCGGATCACACGCCGGCGGAACTGTCGGGTGGGCAGCAGCAGCGCGTGGCCATCGCGCGCGCTTTGGTGACGCAGCCCGATGTGCTGCTGGCAGACGAACCGACCGGCAATCTCGATACCGAACGCTCCATCGAAATCATGGAACTGCTGACCGATCTCAACCGCAGCGGCATCACCATCGTATTGGTTACGCATGAGCAGGAAATGGCGGCATTCGCCCGCACGATCGTCCATTTTCGCGACGGTGTGGTCGAACGGATCGAACGCGGGCGGATGTTTGCGGAACGCAATGCAGGCGGTGCGCCATGATGAAAATTTTCGGCGCGACGCTGCTCCTGTCCCTGCGCGAAATACGGCGCCATATCCTGCGGTCGTTTTTGACCACACTGGGCATAATTATCGGCGTGGCGGCGGTGATTACGATGGTCACGCTGGGCAATGGCGTAACCGCATCCATTCGCGAGGACATATCGTCCCTTGGTTCCAACGTGTTCATCATCTTTCCGGTGGAATCCGATCGCGGCGGCAGGCGGCCCTTCGATGAAAGCGATGTGGAGGCCGTAACCAGCCAGATTGCCGGCGTGATCGTGGCCGCCGGCAATGTTTCCGCCAGCGCGACCGCCTTCCACAACGGACAGGATTGGGCGACATCGGTGGAAGGGGTCAACCGCGATTTCCTGACCGCCCAGTCCATCGATGTGGAGGAAGGCCGCCCGTTCAATGCAGCGGAAGAAACCGCCGGGCAGAATGTCTGCCTGCTTGGCCCCAAGGTGCGCGAAGCGATCTTTATCGCCGGCACCAGCCCCGTGGGCGAGACGATGCGGCTGAACGATGTGTCGTGCACGGTGATCGGGGTGCTTGAAACGCGCGGGCAGGGCGGCGGCGGGCAGGATGACGATAATGCGGTCATGATGCCGCTGAAAACCGTGCAGCGGCGTTTCGCCGGGAATGACGATATCCAGTATTTCGTCGTCAAATATGATGGGGGCTATGAAAGCGCTGCAATCCAGTCGTCTCTGGTCGATCTGCTTCGCGAAAGGCGGTTGTTGCAGGACGGGCAGGACAATGATTTCAACATCATCGACACCGCACAGGTCAATCAGGCGCTGGGCGCGGCCACCGGCGCACTGACCGCGATGGTGGCGGCAATTGCGGCAATCAGCCTGCTGGTGGGCGGGATCGGGATCATGAACATCATGCTGGTCAGCGTGACCGAACGCACGCGCGAAATCGGTATCCGTCTGGCCATTGGCGCGTTGGCGAAGGAAGTGCAGTTGCAGTTTCTGACAGAAGCGGTGGTGCTGTGCTGTCTGGGCGGGCTGATCGGCATCGCACTTGCCTTCGGCCTGTCGTTGGGGCTGGCGACATTGGTCGATGTGCCGTTCCTGTTCGATCCGGCCATCAATGTGCTCAGCTTTATCTTTTCGGCGGTTATGGGGATCGTATTCGGCTATTACCCGGCGCGGCGTGCATCGCGGCTGGATCCGATCGAGGCGCTGCGGCACGAATAGGGGTTGTGGCCCAAGTAAGCGCTGCGGTTCAATCCCACCGGGCGCGTGCCGCGTAATCCGCTGCCGTGGGTTCGATCCAGCGTTCTTCCGCCCCGTCCTGTGCGCCCCATCCTGCGCCCTGTCATGCGCCCTGTCTCTTGGCACGCCGTTTTCCCGTTTCCAGAATACCGCCTCGGTTTTCAGTTGGTCCATCATGCAATCCACCGCATCGAATGCACTGCGCCGATGATGCGATGCAGCGGCAACGAACACGATCGGTTCCGCCGCAGTAACGATACCGCACCGGTGGATGATGAATGCGTGCATGATAGCGAAACGGGCCAGCGCGTCCGCATGAATGGCCTGCATCGATTGCAGGGTCAGCCGCGGATGATGATCCAGAAACAGGCTTCGAACCGGTTCGCCGGATTTGCTGCGACCCCGTGCGATCCCGGTAAAGCTGGCAATTGCGCCGGCACCATCCGCTGCGGCGGTAAACCGATCCAGAAGACCGGCGGGCGCGAACGGTTCATGGGCAAGAACACAGTCGCCGGACATCGTCATCCGCCGGGTCATCCGGCCGGGTCATCCGCCGGAAACCGGGGGTAGAAATTCGATTACGGCATTTGCCGTCAACGGTTCATGGTCGGGTACGAACCGGTCGCCGATAACGCATTTCGTGCGCGGTTCGCCCATCAAATCCGCCGCAGCGGGATGAAGCACAGCCAGATGCGCCCGCAAGTCGCCGATCGTGCTGCAGGGGGCCGGTACCACCACATCGGCCATTTGCACCGATCATCGCCGCCAGCGGACCGTAAAAGCGCACCTGCACATTCATTGCGCGATTTCGCTGCATATGCCGATATCGATATCCTGCCGCACCAGATCCGCTTCGTAACCCACGGTGATGGTATAATCCTGCGCGGCGCACAAATCCAGCCGCCCGGCCTGGGTTTCATCCAGCGCAACGGCATAGGTGCCGGGCTTGACGCGTTCGAAAAAGAAATATCCGTCTATCTCGGTCTTGGCGAATTTCACGTCCTTGCCGGATGTGTCACGCAGTTTGAGCCGGACACCGGATACGCCCTTGGTCGTGCCGTCTTGCGTGAACCGCAGCGATCCTTCCACCTCGCTCAAGGCCACGATCGCGAAATCCGCACCATGGATGCGGCCGGGGCGGGGGACGATTTCGATCCCTTCGGTTGCAGGGGCCAGATCGATATCGGGCAGGCTGGATTCATCGATTTGCAGGCTGACCCCGCGACCGGGGCTGAGATTGCCGAGCCTGGCGATGCCGCGCGCATCGGTAGGTACGGCATTGTTGAAGGCGACGATGGATATATCGGGCAGGGGTGTATCGCCCGGTCCGAACATGCCATCCCCGTCCAGATCGCGGAAGGCACGCACGGATGCGCCCCCGCTGCCGGACAGACCCGGGCGCGCCAGAAAGAACCTGCCGCCGACCGGATCGCGCCCGAAACTGAACCCCAGCCGAAGCCCGATCGAATGTTCCTTGCGGTCGACGGCATAGGCACCGTCCAGCGCCAGGCTGAACCGGTTGAAATCGCGAACCGCGGACAGACCCAGCTGAACCGATCCGGTGTCGAACAGATAGCCGACCGAACCGCGAATGGCCGTGTCTTCATCCAGCGCGTGATCCAGCTCCAGCCCCGCCGAAACGATATCGGGCTGCGGCAGTATCTGGTAACCCAGCGACAACCGCCCGCGCGTGCGCGACCGGCCCAGCGTGGTCAGATCGAAATTGCCGAACAGGCGCGACTGCGTGCCCAGTCGGTCGAACCGGGTCTGTGTATAGTCGAATGTGTTGGATGCCAGCAGGCCGGAAAACCGGCTGGACGCACGCAGCGTCGCATCGAATATGGTCTGGCCCTGTGCGGTTTCCACCCGGCGGGCACGGGCGGTAATCGGCACGATCAGCCCGCTGACGGGATTGCCGATTTCCAGTGTGGTGTTGAAATCCAGTTCGGTGGCGCGGGTCAGAAATTCACCCCCGCCGCCGCGCGTTTCGTCGATGAAATCGCCCGAATATTCGATATGCGACAGGGTGACGGCCGAACCGCCGATCCGCCCGCCGATGCCCCCGCTAAGGGCAAATGCCCCGCCATCGCCCGCAGCAAGATCAGCCTTCAGCGCAAACCCGCCAAAGCCGGTGCGGATGCCGGCGGTGGAAATCCAGCGCTGGCGTTCGTCCGCCTCGAACACAGCGCCGCTGACAATAGCGGTGATGGCAGGGGAGACACCATAGGCCACTTCTCCACTGGCCCGCCAGGTTCCAAAATCGCGGGGGCGGATGAAATCCGGCGGACGCACGCCCAGCAGGTTTTCATCCTTCTGCACGGCGCCCATACGATAGACGAGCTTGCCCGTTGGCAGCCGCCCGTCGCCCACGCTGATGCGCCTGACCTGTTCGCTGCGTTGCCCCTGCGGCCCGAAGAATACCAGGCGAAAGACATTCAGTCCGAAATCGACGGGCGTTTGCAGAAATTCATATTGGCCGTTCACCGCATCGCGTGTCGATCCGACCAGGATGTCGTTGCGATACAGCTCCACCTCGAACCCGTCGGGCAGAATGCCGCGCAGATCGATCCGTTCGAATACGGATACTGTTTCGGAAGGCGCATTGGTCAATGCAATACCGCGCCCGGCCACGCTGCGCAGGCCCAGCGGCATGGATATGGTCGCGACATCGCCCAATGCAAAAGCGGTCGCCGCCAGCGGGCCCAACAGCTGCGCATCGGGGTCCAGCCGCCCGACTTTGATAAGCGACGTGGTCAACCCGTTTGCGGTATCCGCGCCGATGAAGCTTTCCGCTGTTAGAAACCCCAGATCGCCCGCAAATTGCAGATCGAGTTCCGCACGCGAACCGAAACTGGAATCCGACAGCGCGCGCAAATCGACATCCACCACCGGCAACGATGCCAGCAGATAGGGTGTGTCCTGCCGCGCGAAAATCTTGTCCTGCTGCACGCCGCTGCGATTGGCAAGGCGCGCGCGATCCGCCTCGCGCCGCATTCGTTCTTCGAAAGGAAACGGCTCCAGCGTGGTCAGCGTGACGGTCTGCGCGCGCAGATCGGTCTCTACCGTCAGCGGCAGGAAATCGGCAATCTGGCTTGCGAGCAGGAACAGATCGCCATCGAAAGCCACGGCTGCGCCTACCGGCAGTTTCTGTTCCCGGCCTGCAAGATCGATACTGCCGCGCCGCACATCGATCGTGATCGTACGGTCGGGGTCCAGCACCCAGCCATTCGCATAATTACCATCATCGCCGACGGTAATCGCCAGATCGAGAATACGGGCCAGCGTACCCAATGGCAGATACACGCCCTGACGTGTGCCGTAAGCCAGTATGGTATCGCTGGCATCGATGCCCTTCACCTGAATTTCCAGGATCAGTTCATCCTGGTAGTCGAGCACCGGTGGCTGGTCGGAAAGCGTAAAGCCGCTGCTGCGTTCCTGCGCGAGATTGCCTGCGCCTGTGCCGGACAGGGGCGATTGCGGGGTTTCCTGGGCAGCGGGCTGCGGCAGGTCGGTTCCCAACCCCAAAGTGGTTCGTGTCCGGTTCGGCGGGATGACGGATGGATTTTTGGGAACGGGGCTGGTGCCGGCATAGATAGCGGGAAGAGATACGGTCTGGCGCAGCGGCGACCCGGTCTTGGCGATAGTCTTGCCGCCGTTGTCCGCAATGCGCGCAGGCGCCTGTGTGGCAGCGTTGTTGCTAAAATTGTTGGCAGTGTCATCGCCTACCTTATCCGCAACTCCACCGACTATCTCATCGGCTACTTTATCGGCCATCGTATCGGCCATCATATCGGCCATCGTATCGGCGGGCCCATCGGCGTCGTTGGCGGCCACCATCCTTGCGCGGTCCATATCCGGCAGCTGGCGCGATACCATGGGGACCGGAACCCGCCGGGGTGGCACGACCGATGCGAGCGTGGGCACGGTTTGGGTTTCGGGCGCCGTTTCAGGAAGTGCGGGCGGCGCGGATACCACCCCAGCTTCGGCGGTAATTTCCGTGCGATTTGCGGCCCTGCGTTCAGGGGGTCGTTCGACGCTGGCTTCCTGCACGTCCTCCTTGGGTGCCGGGATGGATCGGCGGCGTGCGTCGTTCAGTACTGCGCTATCGGATTGGCGAATGCCCGGCGCCGCGCCGGCGTCGATGCGCGCGGGTACGAGCGTTTCGGTAGCGTTCAATACGTCGTCTTGGGTCAATTCGGGCTGTTCGGGCGACCCGGCGATCGGTGCGGGCGAGACGTTAGCGGTATGAGGGGCAGCTTCGGTAGCGGTTTCAGGGGCGGTTTCCGTGCCGAATTCCGTTTCCGGGTCGATGGCAGGGGCGGTACGGATTTCCGCGATACTGTCCTGCGGTCCTTGCTCGGTTGCGAAGGCTGCGGGCCCTGTTCGGGCATCCGGCAGTTCCAGAATTGCGGGGGCAGGTTTCGCCGTAATCGGGACCGGGGTCGCAGGGGGGGTCGCGGGCGGGCTCACGGGCGGGTTCACGGGGGCGGGGCCTACGATCGGCATCATCGGCGCTTCGCTGACCGAAGTCAGCAGGTCATCGCGCAGGCGGGCCGGCAAAGCGTGCGATGGCGCCAGCGATGGCGATCTTAAAGCTGCAATCGCTAGAGGTCGTGCCCGCGGAGCATCCGCTTCGGACGGCGCTGTTGGTATCGGCGGTATCCCGGACCGCACGAGATTGGCAGGCTGACGGGCCGGCGTACCGAAAACGGGCCGAGGCAGTTCGAACGGTTCGTTGTCGTTGGCACGCCCAAGTTTCGGCTCGTGAACGGGCGGGATGCGAACAGGCTGGCGCTCCTTGCGATCGTCCTCGTCCGCAGGGGTGCAGCCAAGGCCCAGCAGCACCGTGCCGACACACACGGTTCCGGCATTCCTGACTGTGCGTTTGCGCGTCACTGGATGACGAAGCTAAACTCTGCCAATTGCGATCCGGGGGAAAAATCATCGTCCGTATAGGCGATGGTCAATGTCTGCCCGGGCGCGAGAAACTGGCCCGGAGTTTCGGGGTCGATGGGAATGATCACTGTGCGTTCGTCCAGTTCGGGATATATGCCTACGCCCCTGGTCAATGCCACCGGCGCATCGCGTCCCCGTGCGGTTACCACCACATCGCCGAATGCGGACCGGGTGCCGGCGCGGGTCACGATCATCCCGATTGCCTGCGATCCGTCCTGTGCGGTCAGCAGCTTGGCTTCGCGAATGCCGACATCCAGCGTGGTATCGCCAACCCGCACGATGATTGGAATGGAAATGCCGAACCGCGGCTGGATCGATACGCCGATACCCGGCGCATCTTCGCCGTCGATAGCATCGTCGATGGAAAAACCCTGTTCGTTGTCGCGCGGAACGGACACGACCAGAAAATGCGACCGATATTCGCCCGCCGGCAGTTCCGACCCGCCCCGCGCCATGATACGGATGATCTGGCTTTCGCTTCCGTTGAGAGATACCCGGCGCGGCGAATAGCGCAGAAATTCGCTGGCCGGATTCACCCGTGCGATATCTTCCGCAGTGGCGCCATTGTCGAAACGCAGCAACTGGCCGTCGGGCCGCATCGCCATGTCCACGATGGAAATTTCATAATCGCCGGGGTTTGTCGTTTTGTTATAAAGGCCGACGGTCGAAACCTGCCGGCGCCCTTCGATGACGACGCGTTTGGGGAATATGTTGATATCGCCCATACCCCCCACTGCGCCATCGGGGATCGGTGCGGCAACCGCTGGTGCGGCGCCTGATTCGGGTGCGAAAGGCGCGGGATCGGATGCAATGGCCTGAGCCGTGGCACCGCCGGGAATGGCAAGGAGGGCAAACGCCGCCGCAACGGCCATGCGGCCATGCATCGTGCAAAGGCGAAACGATCTGGTGAATTGAAACATTCTTGACCCCGTGTGCATCCCCGTAATTCTACGGATTGTATTCTTTGTAGATTATGTAGGGGTCAAAGGTAAAGAATCGTAACCGGATATGTCCCGGTATAGCGGCCGGTCCGCTGATTGCCGCCGACATTCAGCCGCCCGCCGACAACGATCCCCGAATAGCCGCTGGAATCGAACTGGCCGTAAGTGAAGCCGGTAAAAAATCCGGTAAAGACCACGGGATCCCAGTTCATCTGGTCCACCAGCATGGATGCCGTGCCATTGGTAACGGTCGTCTGCTGGGGAAGAAAAGTGACGAAGTAGCGGTTGGGATCGCCGAAAGCGGCCAGCGCGCCAGGCCCGCGTCCATTGGTGTTCTGCGGCGTCGATATCGCATTGCCGACCACGCCGCCGCCTTCGGCAGCCGTGCCGTTGGTGCGCACGCGCAGCGTACCGTTGGCCACCGGACGCATGATCCGCCCGAACCGTAAATCGGTAATATTCTGAAGGCCGATGGGCTCGATCACCACCGCTTCGGCAGTGCCGGGAACGGCGGTGGTATCGCCCGGTGCCGCATTCACCTGACCAGCCATGGCAAGCGTAACCGCAGGCACGAGGCCCAAAGCGAGGCGTGCCCGAAACGTCGGACAACGCTTCGCAGCAGGCAGCGCACGGCGTAAAAACGCTACGTGCGAAAACGCATGGGTAAAGATGGCTGGTAAGAAGATGGCGGTCCGTTTCGATTGGGCAGCGGAAAAAAGGCTGCATTTTTGCAAGCACCGGGCGGACGGTTGCCCGCCCGGTGTTCATTACAAGTCGATCGTCGGACTTAGTTGTAAGCGACGGTCGCGGCGTAGGTTCCGGTGTAGGAACCAGCGGCCTGCGTTGCCGAAACGGTCAGCTGACCGCCAACGGTGAAAGGCGCAGTGCCCGTGCCGGTGGTGCCGCTCAACGTGCCCGAAGCCGCCGATGGAACGGTGGTGAACGCCATGGTGTTGGTGCCCGAACTGACCGTACCGTTACCGGTTACGATGCTGAAGCCGCGGCCCGCATCGCCCGAAACCGTGAATGCGTCGGCTGCGCTGGTCGAACCGGTGAGAAGTTTCGGACCGGTTGCAGTGGCTACGCCGGCTGCAGTTACGGTGACGGTGCCGGCGGTATCGGTGACCATGGTGCCGAAATCGAGTGCGGCATTGGTGTTATGCGTGATCGAAATCGGCGAAACGATTTCGGCAACTGCGGTACCATTGGTATTCGCGGTATCGCCCGGTGCGGCTGCAGCCGGAACTGCAACGATTGCGGCGACAGTCGCGAGGATGATTTTCTTCATAGATAGTTCCCTAAAGTAACCCGGTGACGGGTTTTGTCCTGGTCATTGGCGCGGGGCGCCATGAAAACACGGCTGTTTGGTCCACCGCGTCTGCCATAAGGATTAGTACCTAGGGTTTAACGAACTGTTACTTTAGTTTGTTTTGCATTTCCAACAGGTTGGAAACAAAGCTAATTTCAAGTTAATCGTAACGCACAACCATTTGTATCGCAGCACTATAGCGTCCGCTCTCAGTGGCTGCGGGAATTCGCAATGTTCCACCAACGAACAGCATATCGCTGCCCTCATTATCGAGAGCGCCGGTCGAATCGGTCGTTTTCCTATTGCTGCTGATGACCATAATCGTGTCGACTTCAAGGTCCGGGCCGGCCCCTGACAGGGCGCGGGCGAAAACACTGCCGGGCAGGTCGATTGCAAATGTCCTGCCGGGCTCCCCGTTGACACGGAACGTCGCCGGGTGCGGGCGGCAGCCTGCCCGATCCACGCATACCGCCCGCGCGCCGCCTCTATATGCGGGCGCGCCCGACGTCGGGCTGACGGTCACAGTGCCATCTCCAGTGGCGGACACGGCAATCGCACCAAAGGAAAGATCGCGCTGCGCCGTCACGGATAGCGGCTGAACGATGTGCGCGCGGCCGGTGCCCGTGGCTGTCTGCCCCGCTACAGGTTCGTATGATATCGCAATGAAGAATGCCGGGACCGGCAGCAGCATGGAAAGTCTGAAAATAGGCGGCATCATGGTGACACCTGCATAACACGTCGGGACGCGGCGTCGTGCGCCTTTCGTCTATCTGACCGAAATCAGGACGGCATCGACGGGGATGGGAATTTCCACCCGCCCGCCGCCGAAATCGCGTTCGACATCCAGCCGGGCGCCAACATGGAAGGATTTGGTGCAGACGCGCTGCACGCAATCCGCAATCTCGATATCCACGATGCGGCCAGCCTGCACGCTGGCGGCGCCGGGCAGATCGCTGCGATAGGATGACAGGCGGGCGCTCACCCCGCCCCGGCTTACGTTCGGCGTGGCAGACAGCACCAGCTGGATGCGCAGATCGAGGCGCCGACGGCTATTGTTGCCGCGATCGTACACTATGGTGAACCGGGCGGGCGCCGTATCGCCGGCGGTGATCGAAAACAGACCTGCACTCTGCACCGCGCCGGTCGGGCTCACGATCCGGTATCCGTCATCCATGACGGCAAAGGCGCCGAACCGAAGGTCGCTGTCGCTTACGATGCTGAGCTGGCGCGGTGCGGCGGTTGCGGCAGGCGCGCCGATTGCCGTAACGGGCAGCAGTACCGCACAAACAAGCCGGGCATAGTGAAAGACGGACCGATTCATGAATGCAGCCCTATCATGACATTGGTTAAGGTTTCGGTATGTCGCCGGCCTGCGCGCGATCGTGCCATTGCGGATGCTTCACCATGATTGCGCGGAACAGTTCGCTGTGCAGCAATCCAGCCAGCCAGCGTTGCAGATGCGGCATGGGCCGGGCGTCGAACCAGTTGCGGTCGGCATTGGCAAACTGGCGGATAGAAGGGAAAGCTGGCGATATCGGCCAGGGTGCGGGCGTTGCCGCACAGATAGGCGCTGTCGGCAAGTCGCATGTCGAACCGGCGCAGGATCGCTTCCGCGGCCGTGCGGTGTTCTTCGCAATTGCTGCCATACCGGGATGAATATTTATAGCGGTCCAGATGGTGTTTGAACGGGCCGTCCACAGTCGCGATCACATCGTGGTCGTCGCCCGCCAGCCAGTTTTCCGGATCGTTGCGCATCAATGCCCAGTGCATGATGCCCATGCTTTCATCCACGATCCCGCCAGCGGGCAGGACCAGCACCGGCACGGTTCCTTTTGGCGAAACCTTCAGCATGGCGGCGGGCTTGTCGCGCAGCACGACTTCGCGCATTTCCACCGGCGTATCGCTGACGCGTAAGGCCATCCGCGCCCGCATGGCATAGGGGCAACGGCGAAAACTATAAAGGACCGGGTCAGCCATTCGCGTCCCCCCGACGCCCTCGTGTCTCCCCCGCATTCTTCGCGTCGATATCGTCATGCAGCCGGCCCGGAAAATCATCGCCGCTATCGTCCAGCAGGGCATCGAACGCACCGGTCTGGGTCGCGGGTAGATAGACCTTGCCGAAATGCGCTTCGCCCCGCTGTTTGGCCAAGGTCGCCTGTTTGTGCCGTTCGGCATAGCGGGCGCGCTGGTCTTCGGTGCGCTTGTGATGGCAGCGTGGGCAGCTGATCCCTTCTTCATAGAGGGCGGATGCCTTATCCCTCTCCGAAATCGGTTCGCGGCAGGCACGGCACAGCGAATGGGTGCCGATTGCTAGACCGTGGGTCACGCTGACGCGTTCATCGAACACGAAACATTCGCCCTGCCACAGGCTTTCGTCTTCGGGCACGGTTTCCAGATATTTCAGGATGCCGCCTTGCAGGTGAAAGACATCCTCCACCCCTTCGCCGCGCAGGAAAGCGGTGGATTTTTCGCAGCGAATTCCGCCGGTGCAGAACATCGCGACCTTGGGCATTTTGCCGTCACGTTCCATCTGCGCACGCCGTTCACGGAACCATGCCGGAAAATCGCCGAAACTTTCGGTCTGCGGATCGATCGCACCGGCAAAGGTGCCGATATCGACCTCGTAATCGTTGCGCGTGTCGATCACGATAGTGTCCGGGTCCGCGATCAACGCATTCCAGTCCTGCGGCGGCACATAGGTACCGGCATTGCCGACGGGGTCGAGATCGGGCTGACCCATCTTCACGATTTCCGCCTTCAGCCGCACTTTCATGCGCAGAAACGGCATTATCGGCGCGTGCGAAACCTTATGTTCGATGTCCGCGCAGCCGGGCAGGGTCCGGATATGCGCCAGAACGCTGTCCACCGCCGCATCGTCGCCCGCGATGGTCCCGTTGATACCCTCCCGTGCCAGCAGGATGGTGCCGCGCACGCCCGCAGCTTCGCACATGGCAAGAAGCTGCGGGCGCAGGGCGGCAGGTTCGTCGAACGGGGTAAACCGGTACAGCGCGGCGACGCGCACGGGATCGGTTGCGGATGCAATGGGCGGTTGGGTCATGATGCCGTGTCCGGCCCCATAAAACCAAACAGATGCCCTGCAACCTTGCGCATCTGAATTTCTTCGGACCCTTCCGTAATACGATAGCGCCGGTGATGGCGATAGATATGTTCAAACGGCTTATGCCGGGAATAGCCGATGCCGCCATGCACCTGCATCGCCCGATCCGCTGCATCGCAGACGAGCCGGTTCGCGCGGTAATTGCACATGGAAATCTTGTCCGAAAGCAACCGGGCCACATCCGGTTTTGCCATCAGATCCATCTCGGCGGCGGTTTTCCAGATCAGCAGGCGCAGCATCTCCGCCTCCGTCTGCAACTCCACCAGCGGAAACTGGATCGCCTGATTGGTGGCGAGCGATTTGCCGAACGGTTTGCGGTGCCGGGCATAGGCGACCGACTGGTCGATGCAATATTGCGCCGCACCCAGGGACGAAGCGGCCTGCCTGATGCGGTTTTCATGGACGAAACCCTGCGCGCAGGCGAGCCCGTAATCGACATCGCCCAGCACTGCATCCGCCGGTATCCAGACATCGTGCAAGGTTACGCGCGGATGGTCGGTCGGCATATTGAAGGTCCACAGATATTCGCCGACCTGGAAACCGGGCGTGTCGGTGGGCACGAGGAAACAGCCGATGCCCTTCGCGCTGCCATCGGCGCCCGAATGCCGCGCAAAAACCATGCAATGCGTCGCCATATGGCTGCCGGTGGTCCACATTTTTTCGCCGTCGATCCGCCAGCCATCGCGCCCATCGCGGGTTTCGCGAACGGCGCGTGTCTCCATCCAGGTCGCGTCGGATCCGTGCGCTTCCTCGGTCAAACCGAAGCTCCACAGCATATCGCCTGCCAGCATTGCCGGAATGAACGCTTTTTTCTGATCGTTCAGTCCCGAAATCGCGCACCAGCAAGGGCTGAACCAGATTGCCCACGATGCTGCTTTCGTTCTGAAGATCATTGTGCAAGCCCAGCCCGCGATGCGCCAGATGATGGCGGATCGCGGCCATCGCCAGATTGCTGCCATCCTGCCCGCCATATTCGCGGGGCAGGGCGAAACGGTAATGGCCCGCCGCGTCCGCGGTCTGCCGCATCTCGCCCAGCAATTCTTCCCATTCGGCACGCGGCAGGCCCCCATTGTCCCAATCGGTGCGGGCGTGTTCGCGGCGGTGGTCGAAGAACCGTATATTGTCGTCCCGCCGTTCGATGGGCTGGATTTCGCGCTCGATAAACCCGTCCAGTTCGGCAAGGTAATCGGCAATATCCTGCGGCAGTTCGAACAGCATGGCTTACGTCCATTTCTCTATAGCAGCGGCAAGGCCGGGATAGTTGGGGCAATCGTTCAGTGCTTTGCGCAGGCATTTTTCGCGCAGGCTGGCCAAGATGCCGGGCGCGGCGAGATCGGATGCGCCGGCAAGGATCGCATCGCACAATTTGCGATCGTCCATTTCTACCGGATCGGCAATGCTGCGGGCTGCCACTTTCAGCGCATTCATAGCCACTGCGGCCAGGAACCGTTCGCGGCCCTGTGCCCTGGGCCGGACATCGCGGGCTATCCATTCGCCGACCGCTTCCAGCAATTCGCCATCGGACGTCTCGCCATTGCCAATGCGCGGCGGGACCGGTCGGACCGGCGGTGGAAACGCTGCCTTCGCAAGCCTGTCATGCGCGGCATCCTGTTCCAGCAGAAGCAACAGATCGATTTCGTTTTCCACCGTGCGGCGTGCGATAGCGGCCCGTTCCAATCCGCGATCCAGCCCCTGCCGCCAGATGTCCGCCATCTGCAGACAGCCCAGTGCCCACCAGGCGGTGCGGTGGATCAGCCAGTAACGGAAACTCGCCCGGTTCACAGCAACCCCGCCTGCTTTTTCGTAAGCGGCGAAATAACGGTCCAGCCCCGTCAGCCCGAATGCCGGCAAACCGTAATTCGCGAACCGCCACGGGCCTACGCAGCCCCAGGCCAGATCTTCGTGCGGGTCGCCCAGATGCGCCAGTTCCCAATCCAGGACGGCGGCGACCCTGCCGTCCGCGACCATCAGATTGCCCAACCGGAAATCGCCATGGACCAGCCGCGGCGGGGCCGGGGCGGGCGGGTTGTCGCGGCACCATTTCAGCGCCAGCGCGATAATCGGCCGGTTGCCGCCGAACGCTGCGAACTGGGCATCCATCGCATCCAGCAATTGCAGATTTGTCGGTGCGGGCAAACCATCGCTGCGCGTGACCGGGGCGGCATGAATGGCTGCAAGTTCCTGCGCGATGGCATCGATCAGCGTTTCGTCCGGATCGCGCAGGATTGCCGCCGGGCTGACTTCGCCTTCCACCCGCTGCATGATATAGCCGCTACCCAGATCGTCCGCCGGTTGCAGCACCGCCACCACCTGCGGCGCGGATACGCCGCAATCGCGCGCCTTGCGCACCACCGCCGCTTCTGTCGCATGATCGATCGGCCGTCCGGCCATCAATCGCGTATCCGCTGCCCGGCGCAGGACAAAACCCGCGCCATCCCGGTCGAACGACCAGCTTTCCATGCTGGCCCCGCCGGACAGCCGCGTGCACCGGCTTATCCCCGTTCGCGTCGTTCCCGTACCGGCCGTCTTGCGCATGACCGCTTCCAGCAAATGTTCGATGGATTTTTCCATGGCGCTGCCAGCCTAGCCGATATTTACCGGCGAAACACACTTTCCTGATAATCGCAAATGCGTATGACTATGTATATGCCTGTCGATCTTGCATCCTATTCGCGCATCTGCGTGGCGGCGGACCGCGCGCAGCAGTGGATGCTGGAACGCGCCTTTCCCTTCTGGGCCACCAACGGCCCCGACCCCGCCGGGGGTTTTTTCGAACGGCTGGATCTGGGCGGGCGCGGCATAGCAGGCGAACCCACCCGCGTGCGGGTCCAGGCCCGCATGGCTTTCACTTTCGCGCTTGCCGCCGATCTGGGATGGGACCGCGCACGGGCGCTGGACCTGACCCGCCGCGGCGTTTCCGTTCTGACGCAGGACTGCCGCCGTCGGGATGGATTATACGGTACATCGGCACGGCCCGGTTCGGGCCTTATCGACGATACGGCGCAGGCTTACGATACCGCATTTGCGCTGCTGGCGTTCGCGACTGCCACGCGGGTTTTCGCGCTGGACGATGCGCGGGATGCGGGCCGCGCCGTGTGTGCGGCAATCGACCGCCGGTTGCGCTGCGATGGCGCAGTGGGTGGCTATCGCGAAGAATTGCCGGCCCCCGCCATCCGCCGGCAGAACCCGCATATGCACCTGGCGGAAGCCTCGCTTGCCTGGTTCGAAGCCACGGGAGAGCAGTCGGCATTGCGCAATGCGGAAGCTATCGCCCGGTTCGTACACGACAATTTCATGGACACACAAAGCGGGCTTCTGCTGGAATTCAGCGGCAATGGTGTAATCGATAACCACGCCGAAGCGGGCCATATGTTCGAATGGGTCGCGATTTTGGGCAGGCTGCTGCAATGTGGCGGCGAAAGCCCGCGCGGGTGGATGGCGCAATTGCACGATGGTGCGATGCAGCTGCTGGATGGCGTCGGCTATTTGCCGCTGTCCAACCATCGCGACGGCAGCGTCCGGGAAGCAAAGCAGCGGTGCTGGGGCGCGACCGAGCAATTGAAAGCGCATATCGCGATGTGGCGGATCGCCCCGTCGGACCAGCTGACAAACGCCATTGCCCGCTCGGCGGAAGGGTTGTTTACCGATCATGTGGACGGCGCCCTGCCGGGTGCCTGGATCGATGCCATATGTCCCGGCCGGCAGCCTCTTATTCAGGATATCACGCCCGCTACCGGCTACCATATGTTTCAGGCCATGGCCGAACTGATGGATATGGCAGGACAGTTGCAGGGGAGTTGCAGGATTGGCCGGTACGGCTAAGGTCGGCGCCATGTCCGCTGCGCATCCATCTACGGCCCTGATGACGGCGGGGCGCCCTGCGCTTGTCGACGGGCATGGCCGCACCATCGACTATGTCCGGATTTCGGTTACGGACCGGTGCAATCTGCGTTGCACCTATTGTATGCCGCTGGATATGCAATTCGCACCGGGGCGCGATTTGCTGACGCTTGCCGAACTGCAATCCCTTGCCCGCCATCTGGTGGCACGCGGCGTGCGCCGCATCAGGATTACCGGCGGCGAACCGCTGGCGCGGCGCGGGGTGATGGAATTGTTCGCCGCGATCGGTGGATTGCGGGGGTCGGGGCTGGATGAAATTACTCTCACCACCAATGGCACGGCCCTGGCGGCGGCGGCGGCGCCGTTGGCGGCGGCGGGCGTGCGGCGTGTAAATGTCAGCCTGGACACGCTCGACCCGGCCATTTTCGCGCGTATTGCGAGGCGGGATATGTTCGGGCGGGTGATAGCCGGGATCGAGGCCGCGCGCAGGGCCGGACTGGCGGTGAAGATCAACATGGTCGCCATGAAAGGGGTCAACGACACCGAATTTTCGGCGATGGTGGAATTTTGCGGACGGCTCGGCTGCGATCTGTCGCTTATCGAAACGATGCCGATGGGGACCATCGATTTCGGGCGGGAGGATAATTTTCTGCCGCTATGTGCCGCGCGCGAAAGTATCGAGCGCCACTATACGCTTAGCCCGTCGCGCCATCGCACCGGCGGCCCGTCGCGCTATTTCGATATTGCGCAAACGGGGCAGCGGATCGGCTTCATCACACCGTTGAGCGAAAATTTCTGTGGCAGCTGCAACCGCATACGCATTTCCGCACAGGGCATGGCCTATGGCTGTCTGGGCCATGATCAGGGCCTGGATTTGCGCGGGATCATGCGCGAAGACGGGGCCAGAGACGGGGCCAGGGACGGGGCCGAACACGGAAACATGGCAAAACTCGACCAAGCGCTCGACCGGTTGCTGGCGGGCAAACCGCTGCGCCATGAATTCGACATTCGCGATGCCGCACCGTCGGTGGCGCGCACGATGAATGTTACCGGCGGATAAAATAGCGGTCGGTTCATAATCCGGCTGGTTGATGGAGCCGGGATGCAATGCGGGGATTGCAGCAGATCGAATTTTAGAACATAAAGAGAACAGGTGATTCTCTTATGGTCGATATTCAGTGCTCTCTTTCCGTTTCCCCCTCTACCGCATCGCTTCCTGCGATGGCGAATCCGGCGCCCGCGCGCTTTGCGATCGCGCCCACTCTGCAGGAAATGTTCGCATCCGCCGGGGATGCATCCGCCACAGGTTTCGTGCTTTCCCAGATCGAATCGAACGCATCGGCGTGCAAATCGGACCCGCCATCCACGCAAGCTACGGCGACCGGGCCGGTATTATGGGTTCAGGACAGGAAGGCGATTCGCGAAATGGGCCGCGTGTTCCTGCATGGGATACCGCCCGCCTTGGGCCGGGATATCGTGCACGTCACTGCCCGGGATGGGCGCGAAGTGCTGTGGACTATGGCGGAAGCGCTGAAATGCGCCGCGCTTGGCGCTGTGATCGGCGAAATTCATGGCGATCCGCGGGCGCTGGATTTCACCGCTACGCGGCGGCTGGCGGTGGCGGCGGAACGATATGGCGTGCCCGCTTTTCTGGTGAGAGTGGGCGGCCATTGCGATTTGAGCGGTGCGCGGCGGCGCTGGCGGGTGGAAAGCCGCCCGTCGCTGCCCCATCCGCACGACGATCTGGCTCCGGGCGCGCCTGTATGGTCGCTCGATCTGTTCCGTGCACGCGATATCCAGCCCCGGCTCTGGACCGCAAGCTATGATCCCGCGGCGCATAGTGTCGATCTGGTTCCCGCAATTGGCGCTGGACCGGTGGACAGAAGAGATACGGCGCACCGGTTGATACAGCGCCTCTGGTGCTCGCTTCGGAAGGTGCGCATGGCATGGTCGTCGATGCGGTCAGCCCTGCCGCACGCAATGCGGGCGCGAAACCGGACCAGCGGCTGGCCGATGCGCGGGCGATCTGTCCGGCCCTGATGGTCGAGGCGTCCGACCATGCGGGCGATACCGCCTGGCTGGAATCATGCGCACGCTGGGCGCATCGCTGGAGCCCGTGGGTAAGCGTGGAGGAAAGCGGCGGGCGGGAGAATGGCCTGTTGCTCGATCTTACCGGCGCTGCCCATTGTTTTGGCGGGGAGGCGCAGGTTCTGGCCGATATGCAGACGCGGTTTGCAGCCATGGGCTTTGTCAGTCGCAGCGCCATTGCGCCCACCATCGGCGGGGCATGGGCGCTCGCCCGGTTCACAGGCTCTGGCACTGGTATTGGCCCCGGTATGGGTACAATCGTGGATGAGACGGGGTTGCGGGCCGCGCTTGCGCCATTGCCGGTAGAAGCGTTGCGGATCGATGCGGATACGGCGTTGCTGCTGCGCCGCGTGGGCCTCAAAACCATTGGTGCATTGGCGGATCTTCCCACACTCTCGCTGGCCCGGCGGTTCCGTTCGCTCGGCCTGGCGAAGCGTTTTGCCAGTCGCAGGGCCAACGCCCCAACCAATCCCCTGCACCGGTTGCAACAGGCGCATGGTCATATCACCGAACCCGTGGCGCCGCTGGCTGCGCGCACGCTCTATCGCGCGCGGTCCCGCGTTGTCGAACCCATCCGCCACACCGCTGTGCTGGAACCTGTACTGGCCGATCTTGCGCGCGATCTGTGCGATCTGCTGTTTGCCGATCAGCAGGGTCTGCGCCGCGTATGTTTCGAATTGTTCAGGGTCGATGGGCAGACCCGTACACTGCATGCCGAAACCGCATCGCCCGTGCGCGATCCCGGCCATGTCGCAGGGTTGTTTGCAGAAGGGATGGGATCGCTGGAGGCCGGTTTCGGCTTCGATGCATTCATGCTTACCGCGCTGTGGCACGAAGACATGGCCGCACACCAGTCGGCGCTGGGCGAAGAGCCGCCGCAGGGTATTGCCCTGCCGCATCTGATCGACCGGATCTGCGCACGGATCGGCGCTGAAAGTGTCAAGCGGCCGGTCCCCTATGCCAGCCATATGCCGGAACGCTCCGTCGGTTGGCGGCCGGCCCTGCAGGGCGAACTGGCATTGACCGGCGACGGGCCGATGCGCGAACGCCCCATCCGCCTGTTCGACCGCCCCGAACCCGTCACCGTGATCTATGCCACGCCGGAAGGGCCGCCGCGCCGGTTCCGGTGGCGGCGGGTGCTGCACGATGTGGTGAAGGTGGAAGGGCCGGAACGCATCGCGCCCGAATGGTGGCGCGAACGCTCGACCGCGCGCCTGCGTGATTATTACAAGGTGGAGGACGAGGTCGGGCGGCGGTTCTGGATCTATCGCGGCGGGGTGGTGAACGATGGCCGCGGTGGTCCGCCGCAATGGTTCATGCATGGCCAGTTTGCATGACCCCAGTTTGCATGACCTATGCCTGATCCTTCGCTCACCCCACCCAAACCGATCTTGGAGCGGACCGGCGATTTCGCGCCGAACCCGCCTGCGCCCTATGTCGAATTGGGGCTGGTCAGTGCGTTTTCGTTTCTGCGCGGCGCATCGCAGGCCAAGCAGTTCATCGAAACCGCTTTCGATCTGGGTTATCATGCGCTGGGCATCGCCGATCACAATACCATGGCCGGCGTGGTGCAGCATCATGCCAATGCGAAAGTCGCCAAGATCCGTCCGGTCATCGGGTGCCGCCTGGATTTGCTGGAGGGGCATTCCTTCCTTGCCTATCCGGTCGATCGTGCCGCGTATGGCCGCCTCTGCGCGCTGTTGTCGCAAGGCAAGATGCAGACGGTGGACGGTGCGTGGCAGGATAAGGGCGAATGCCATCTGACGCTGGAAATGCTGGCCCGGCATAGCGAAGGCGTGCAGCTGATTGCCCTGCCCTGTGAAAACACCGCCATTTTCGCGCGGCAATTGCCGGCCCTGGTCGAAAAGCTTCCCAGCCTTCGCCATATTGCCGCAGCGTTTCTCTATCGGGGCGACGACCGTGCCCGAATCACCCGGTTGAACAAACTTGCCCGCACCAACGGCCTGTCCATCCTGGCCACCAACGATGTGCATTACCACACGCCCGATCGCCGCCCCTTGCAGGATATCATGACCTGTATTCGGGAGAAGACGACCATCGCCGAAGCCGGCTATCTGCTGGATGCCAATGCCGAACGCTACCTTAAAAGCCCCGCTGAAATGGAGCGTCTGTTCGCCCCCTGGCCCCATGCCATCGCCGCCACCCGCAATGTGGCCGATGCCTGCCGGTTTTCGCTGCTGGAACTGCAATATGAATATCCCGAAGAAACCGTTCCGGGCGGGCGAACGGCGCAGGATTATCTGGAACAGGTGGCCTGGGAAGGGGCGGCGCGGCGTTACGGCAGCGGCGTTCCCGACAAGGTGCGTGCCCTGATCGAACGCGAACTGGTGCTGATCGGCAAGATGAACATCGCCCGCTATTTCCTGACCATCAAGGATATCGTCGATTTCGCGCGCGGCTGCGATCCGCCCATTCTGTGCCAGGGGCGCGGATCGGCCGCCAACAGTGCGGTCTGCTATTGTCTGGGCATTACGTCGGTCGATCCCGCCCAGGTCGAACTTCTGTTCGAACGGTTCATATCGGAAGAACGCAAGGAACCGCCCGATATCGATGTCGATTTCGAACATGAACGGCGCGAGGAGGTGATCCAGCATATCTATGCCAAATACGGTCGCCAGCGCGCCGGATTATGCGCCACGGTTATCCATTACCGTCCGCGCAGTGCCATTCGCGAAGTGGGCAAGGCGATGGGCCTGTCCGAAGATGTGACCGCCACCATCGCGCGCACTATCTGGGGCAGCTGGGGTAGCGAGATGGATGGCGACCGGGTGGCCCGCGAAACCGGGCTGGACATGGCCGACCCGTATCTCAAACGCGCGGTGATGCTGGCGGACCAGATGATCGGGATGCCGCGCCATCTGTCGCAACATGTGGGCGGTTTCATCCTGACACAGGGGCCGCTGACGCACACCGTCCCGATCGGCAACGGCGCCATGCCCGAACGCAGTTTCATCGAATGGGACAAGGACGATATCGACGAACTGCGTATCATGAAAGTCGATGTGCTGGCGCTGGGGATGCTGACCTGTATCCGCAAAAGCTTCGATCTGATCGCGGCGCATCACGGCAAACGGTTCACGCTGGCCACAGTCCCGCAGGAAGAACCGGCGGTCTACGATATGCTGTGCAAGGGCGATTCCATCGGTGTGTTCCAGGTGGAAAGCCGCGCGCAGATGAACATGCTGCCGAAACTCAAGCCGCGCCGATATTACGATCTGGTGATCGAAGTGGCGATTGTGCGCCCCGGCCCGATCCAGGGTGATATGGTGCACCCCTATCTCAAACGGCGGCAGGGGCGGGAAAAGGATGAATATCCCTCTCCCGGTCCGCAGCACGATCCCGACGAGCTCAGAAATATTCTGGGGCGCACGCTGGGGGTGCCGATCTTCCAGGAACAGGCGATGAAGATCGCCCTGGTCGCTGCGGAATTCACCCCGCAAGAAGCGAACCGGCTGCGCAAGGCGATGGCGACGTTTCGCAGCAAGCGGGAAGTGTCCGAACACAAGGGCCGGATGGTCGAACGCATGGTGGAACGCGGCTACGACCGGGCGTTTTCGGAACGCTGTTTCAGCCAGATCGAAGGGTTCGGGGAATATGGCTTTCCCGAAAGCCACGCCGCCAGTTTCGCCCATCTCGTGTATATTTCCAGCTGGATCAAATGTTTCTACCCCGATGCGTTCTGCGCCGCCCTGCTCAATTCCCAGCCGATGGGGTTTTATGCGCCGGCGCAGATCGTGCGCGATGCGCGGGAACACGGGGTGGACGTGCGCGCGCCGGATGTGAATTATTCCGCCTGGGACAATCTGCTCGAACCCGGTGCCAGGCCGGGGGTCTGGGCGGTGCGATTGGGTTTTCGCCAGATCGGCGGCTTTGCGCAGGGCGATGCGGAAGCGATCATGCGGCACCGTACCGGGCCCTATGCCGATGTGGAATCCGTGCGGGAACGCGCGCGTATCCCGGTGGCGTCGATCGAAAAACTTGCGGCGGCGGACGGGTTTCGATCGGCCGGGATCGACCGGCGACAGGCTTTGTGGGATGCACGCGCATTGAAACAGTCGCCCGATCTGCCCCTGTTCACCGTCACCGATCAACGCGACGAGGGGGCGGAAAACGGGATATCGCTACCTTCCATGCCCGAATGCGAACATGTCGTCGCCGATTATCAGACCATGCGACTGTCGCTGAAAGCGCATCCGTTCGAATTTTTGCGGACGGACTACCAAAGCCGGGGCTTCACGCCGGCCGCGCAATTGCGGGACAGGAAATTCAACGCGCCCGTCAAGGTTTCCGGGATCGTGCTGATCCGCCAGAAACCCGGCAGCGCCAAGGGGGTATGCTTCATCACGCTGGAGGATGAAGGGGGCGTGATCAATCTGGTGATCTGGCCCGATGTGATGGAACGATACCGCAAGGTCATCATGGGTGCACGCATGATGGAAGTGCATGGCCGTATGCAGAAAGACGATGATGTCATTCACGTAGTGGCGCACCAGCTGATCGATGCGACGCCCAATCTTCTAGCGCTGTCGGACGACCTGCTGGAAACCAGCGTCGCACGGGCCGATCATGTGGCCAGTCCGCTGCCTGGCAGCCTCAATCACCACCCCCGCAATGCGCGGATTATCCCGTCCTCGCGGGATTTTCACTGATTGGCCGCCCGCTATTGTACCGGGTCGGGTTTCGGGTGCCACCAAACCGCGTTTGCAACGTCTTTACGGACTTCGCGAAGAATGCGGATGTCTGCGACCATTTTGGCAAACCCACGTGTGGCTCCCCTCCGTCCCGAATTACCACTGCACCCATTTCGCACAGGCAACAGCGCTGCCGGAAACAATCTGACCGGACTTGTAAAGACCGGAAGGCTTAATCTGCGGATAATGACAGCCCTTATCGCGCGCACGCAAAGGGGCTTCGCTCCTAGACCGTTTGGTGCCCATGAAGAAAAAGGTGGGCGCTCAAATATTGGAAAATTTCTGTTGATTTGCCGTATTGACGACCGCATTCGTCGCTAAAGCGAATTCAGTCTATGTCCGTTTCTGGGTGGGGGAGCAGACAGTCCGCTATCTGATGTTTAGTACCAGCAAGCTGCCATCAGTCAAATGACCCATACGCTGACGCTAAAAATTAACGAGCGCCACGATCATCAGACGTTCGGCGTTCCGATTTCCGGCGGCCGTCGGTGCGACGATCAGTTCCGTCGAATGGTGCTGAAGCTTTCCGTTGGTCTACTGTTCTGCGGTCGGCCACGCTGCGGGCTACGTCTTGTTCCGGATCTTGCATGATGTTCAAACCCTCAAGATTGCACTGTAATAATCTAGACCATATCCCAGTGTTGTTAACAAAAAGAGCGATTTGAGGTTTGGCGCTGCCCTGCATTCCGTATCGAACATCTAGGACCTGTTGAACTGCGTGCTTATGCGCTCGCGGCAAACAAATGGTCGGGTGTAAGCTTCCAGTGCTCTTCCATAGCGATGACGTCCTCGCGGCTATCGGCCGAGCCAGCCAGCTGCAGAATGCTGTCCTGAACTGCGCTCATGTCAATGTTGCGCAGTCCTATGTTGCCGCCATCTGCTGTGGTGACATAGGACTGCCAGCGATTGTAAAACCCCTCTCGGGCAGTCGCGCTGCCAACATAGAGCCAGCCTGCGTTTGGACAGGACAGGACGTAAATCCGGTCTGGTCCCCGTCAGTACCTATGGTATAAAATTGAGGTTGTGATTTAAGGAGGATTTGGGTCTCGTCGTAGTGACGAAGGAACGAAGATGAGACCCAAATCCTCAAAACCCAGAGCAAGTGCTGAGCGGTTAGTCAAAGACATCCGCCGTGCAACGCGTCGACACTTCTCAGCTGAAGAGAAGATTAGGATCATGCTGGAGAGCCTGCGCGGCGATGACGGCATTGCCGAGCTGTGCCGCAAGGAAGGCATTGCTCAGAGCCTGTATTACACTTGGTCGGAAGCGAAGCTGGCCAAAGGCCAAAAAGTTGATGGAGGCTGGCAAACGCCGTTTGGCAGGCAATACTGCCCGCGTAGCAACACCAGCGACGAAATAAAGGACCTGCAGCATCAGGCGCGCGAGCTGAAGGAATGCGTGACGGATCTGACTCTAGAGAATCGTTTGCTTTAAAAAAAAGCATGAGCGGACGTGGGGAAGACGGGGCATGAGTTATCCCGCATCCGAGAAGCTGGAGATCATCCGCATCGTCGAGCAAGCGCGTCTGCCTACCAAGCAAACCCTTGATCGGCTCGGCGTCGCACGCTGGACATTTTACCGCTGGCATGACCGGTATCTGGAGGATGGCCCTAAAGCGCTGGAGGATCGGCCATCGGCGCCAAACGGGGTGTGGAACCGTATCCCGGCGCATACTCATGATCAGATCATCGCAGCTGGCTCTGGAACAGTCAGAACTGAGCCCGAAGGAAATGGCTGTGCGGTTCACCAATAAGAAGCGCTACTTCGTGTCGGAAGCCATGGTTTACCGTCTGTTGAAGGCTCACGATCTGATTACCAGCTCCGCATATGTGGGGATTTAAGCAGCGGATCGCTTCCATACCCAGACGACACAGGTGAACGAGAAGTAGCAAACTGATTTTACCAACTTCAAGATCATTGCTCGGGGCTGGATCTATCTGTCCACGGTGCTCCATGATTTCTGGCGCTACATCATCGCCTGGAAGCTTTGTTCCCTCATGCGCGCCGAGAACGTCAGCGATAACGCTGGATATGGCGCTGGAAGCCTCAGCCTGCGACCAGGCAGCCGTGATGCACAAACCCAGACTGCTTAGCGACAATGGCTCGAGCTACATCGCTGGCGAGTTGGCGGAATACATCGAAGCCAAGCGCATGAGCTATGTGCGCGGCGCGCCGTTCCATCCCCAGACGCAGGGCAAAATTGAGCGTTGACATCAGACCCTGAAGATCCGCAGCCTGCTGGAGAACTACTTCTCGGCTGGCGATCTCGAGACACAGATTGAGGCCTTCATCGAACACTATAACCACCAGCGCTATCACGAAAGCCTGAGCAACGTGACCCCTGCAGACGCCTACTTCGGTCGGGCAGAAACCATCATCAAGCAGCGAGAAAAGATCAAACGAAAGACCATCGAACCTCGGCGCTTGCAACACCACAACATAGCCGCCTACTATCAACCAACAAGACGAAGCCGATGCTCCGCTAATTTAAGCAGCCATCAGTGCCAAATGTTCTGACGACGGGCAAGCTGTTGCAAGCAAGCCTGTAGGTAAGATCATTGCTGTTGTTGACCACGGTACATAGCGTGCAACGGGGGGCGCCATGGCGAATTGATTGTGCCGCATGTTCGATTGCGCTGACAATATAAACAGCTTCGTTACGGGCAGGTATAACGATGGCCGAGTCATAGGACGCTTTGCCAAGCGATTAGCTAATATGTCGAACCGACAGATAGCCGCAGAAAGGTGTAGTATCGGATATTTTCGCAATGGTCCCCAATGGTAAACCGTTCCATAACCGAACATGCTTGGCAAAAAACGCATCGCCCCGATTGAATTCGGTGAAAGATTGGGGAAACGATCTGACTAAAAGCAAATGTTCGATCGTTCATGTCAGTCACATATTTTACGTTTGTTAAACCCACATTCGCGGACGCTGAATCGTTACTCCATCAAATCAAGCACACCCTTCAGATCGACAAAGGTAAAACCAACTGAGCTATCGGCTATGCCATAGGGCAGAAACAACTTTGGTCCGCAGCGCATCGCACCGCAACTGTATACGACATTGGGTACATAGCCATCGCGCTGTTCTTCGGCCGCCGACAATATTGGCTGGCTGGTCCGGCCCAGCACGCGCGACGGATTGGATTTGTCCAGCAACACCGCACCGATCGAATAACGCCGCATCGCCCCTACCCCATGGGTCAACACCAACCAGCCTTCGTCCAGGGCAATGGGCGGCCCGCAATTGCCGATCTGCACCAGTTCCCAAGGATATTTCGGTTGCAGGATCTTCACGCCTTCCGACCATTCAAGCGCATCGGGACTGGTAATAAAATAAAGATTTTCCCCATCCTGCCGCGCGATCATCGCGTATTTGCCGTCGATTAATTCCGGGAACAGCGCCATACCCTTGTTCCGGGTCGCGTCTCCGCGCATCGGGACCATATCGAACCGTACGAAATCTTGCGTAAGCAACATTTCAGACTGGATGTCATAACCGCTATAGGCGGTATAGGTCCCCATCCATCGATAGGCACCGTCGCGGCCGACCATTCGCGTCAACCTTAGGTCTTCGAGGCCGCCGGCCTGTGCAGGCGTCATGGGAAATATGACCGTTTCCGACAGGGAACAGTTCGCGGCGCGCACCACGGTAATGCCATCTTTTGGCTCATCCCCCACATATCGCATAAAGTTCGCTGCGGTCGAGATATCGGGGTCGGGCTGCAACGTGAAGGTACCGCAATCTGCGACGATCCCTTCGCGAAAGGTAATCGAACTAATATGCCCTTCGCCTACAGCGCGCATGGCAATCAGAACGCGATGTTCACTTGCAGCCAAACCGGACTGGTCTGGGTGCAACGTAACACTGGGGTTGGTCACAGCGGCAGAGGCATAGCTGTATTCTTGACAAAAATAGGAACCTAGTAATTCAGCCCTGGCCTCGCTCAAGGCAATTGGCTGATCGGCCCGTTCGATAATGCCGGCGCTTCGACGCAGGAAGATGTCTTTCACGCTGCCATGCCTCCCGGCGAAATCACGATACACCCGTTTCAGTTCCCGATCGACAATCCCGGAAGGCAATTCCATAATGTGCGCTAATAGGCGTTCCGCGCGGCTTGGTTCGTCGTCCTGCGTATCCCATGCCAGATCGAACGGACGAACCAGCACTTTTGTCGGATCGGCATGCAGCAAGATAGTGCTGCTATTTACAAGAACCGGCACATTCGACGGCATAAACGATCCTCTTGTTGAACTCGATATAACACGCCGACAATTTTATCGGCTGTCAAGTTCGCTCAAGGTTCTTATTCGCCGATGGGCGAACTGCCAGGCGAGTACGGATTCCGCACCGCGGTTCTGATTGACGCCTTGTTCGTTGATCCCATCATAGCAGTGTCCGCTCGCACTATCGGCAATGGGCTGGTTCGCATCGTTTGCCCCGGTAAACCAAGCATGGGCGGCCATCGCATGTGTCATCGAGGCTTTATCGGTTTGCAGCGCGCATGCTGCTATTGCCGCGTCGATTGCCGCCCAAGCTTCTATCGGTTGCTGATCGTACAAGCGCAGTTCGCTATGCGCGATGCCGAATTCCTGCGTGGCGACCGGGCGAAAAATCCCGTCCGGACCGGTTTGCCGATCCACCAGCCAATGTAGGGCATCATAGCCAACATGGATCATATCCTGCCGACTGAGCGCACGCCCCGCGACGATCATCGCTTCGGGAAGTCGGTAATTATCATACGACAAATAGGGCTCGAACCAGACCCAGCCCGGGCGGGAATGCGTCCGGAAAAGCTGGAGAAGCAGGTCGGCACTTGTGTTGAGCAATTGCGGGGCAGGCCCATCATTGCCGCGCACATCGCGAATGGCCGCCATCGCCAGTATCAAGAACGCGGATGTTCTTGGTGAACGGGTCCCACTACAACAGCCTATCGTCTGGTCGATCAGCGTGGCTGCCCAGCTTGATAGGGCCGAATTGGGGAACTGGGCCTCGACGATCGCCAGTGCCCATATAGTGCGGGCGTTACTATCGGCGGAACCTTCCCGTTCCAACCATTGCCGGTCGAACCCCATAAAGTTGCGAAATCTTTTCCTGTCCGCGTTCCACGCGTATTGCACGAAAGAAGCGTAGATTGTTATCCATTTCAGGCGGACTGCGGACGGCAGATCGTCCGCGATAGCCATCAGCATTAACGCCCTCGCATTATCGTCGATACAATACCCGTAAGCGCGATTGGGTATGTCGAAGCAGGAGTGCTGGATAATGCCGGTATCATCGGTCAGCCGATCGATGGCGATATAACCCAGCGGCCTGGTTCGGTTCAATGTCAAGCGGCGGTTGCGGTTGCGAACTGCCCCGTCTCATCGCATTCGCGTTTCGTAATCATAGTGTCGAACCTTGCCAGTATAGCCTGCGCATACCTGTTCCAGGTCATTGCGCGTCCTCGTTCGAAAGCGATGCGTGCCATAGTCTTGCGACGCTTGTCATCATGCAACAAACCACCGATTTCTCGCGCCAGAGCGGTGCTATCGCGGAACGGAACAATAACGCCGTTACCTCGCACCAGCAGTTCGGATGCATGGATATACGGGGTCGACACGACAGGTTTTCCCATGCCGACTGCATAGGAAAGCGTCCCCGAAGTTATCTGCATCGGGTTAAGGTACGGCGTTACATAGACATCCGTCGCTTTCAGATATTCGACCAATTCTTTCAGTTCGACGAAGGCGTCGATCCATTGAATATGACTGGCTACACCCAATTCAATCGCGCGCTGCTGAAGGCGCTCTCGTAGTGCTTCTCCCTCCTTCGCAACCAGGTTGGGATGGGTCGCGCCCAAGATGACGTACAGAATATCAGGGCTCGCATCCACGATTGCGGGCATCGCTTCGATCATCCACTCGATCCCCTTATCATGTGACAACAGGCCGAACGTCATGATGACCTGCCGACCCGCTATTCCAAACTGGGCTTTCGCATCGTCGGGATCGGTATAGGCGAAATCCGGGATGCCGTGTGGTACGACTACAATCCGTTCATGGGACAGATCATAACGTCGTTTCAGAATGGTCCGACCATATTCGGCCATCACGATCAGGATCTGCGCCGACGCGATCAATCGCCGCATAATGGCATCCTGCTGAGGCGTAGGATATTCCAGAACAGTGTGGAACATAACCGCGACCGGTATTGTCACGCCTTCGATCAGGTCCAATATAAATTCGCCGTCCGGTCCGCCAAAAATGCCAAATTCGTGCTGAAGGAACAGTATGTCCGCCCCGCTTGCATTAATCCGTCCTGCCGCACGCCCATAGTCTTTCTGCCGATTCCGGCCTATCAGTTCGGTCACTTCCGGCGGGTATTTCAGACTATCCTCGTCATGCATGATATAGGTATCGACGATAGGATCGCTGTCATGCGTAGCGAACGCGTTGCGTGTATCCGCCGTGAATGTGGCAAGGCCGCAGCGCTGCGGCGTATAATTGCCGACAAGCGCGATACGCCGCGGATCGGGCAATCGGGCGGCCGGTTTGTCGTGCGTGAACATAAAAGGATTGATACGGTTGTGGCGTACTTCTTGTGTTGGACGCGCCAACTGTTTGTAATACGGGGTTAAAGGCGTTCTTGTTGCCATTCCGGTGAACTTTCTCGGTCTTGATTTCGATCTGGAATTACAGCTTGTTACATAGGGCGAACGTGTAGACACGCGGAAGGTTGCCGAACCTTACTTTTGCTAAGCTGTTAGTCCGCACGGCGGAGGGAATGAAATGCGTATCGCAATGCTGGCTCCCATCGCTTGGCGCACGCCGCCACGTGCTTATGGCCCCTGGGAACTGGTAACCAGCTTGCTGACAGAAGCCCTGGTGGCGCGGGGTATGGACGTCACTCTGTTCGCTACGGCGGATAGTATCACAACCGCAAAACTGTCGGCAATCGTGCCGGCGCCTTATAACGAAGACTCCACAATTGACGCGAAAGTTTGGGAATTTCGCCATCTCGCCCATTGTTTCGGGCAGGCTGATCGGTTCGACATCATTCACAACCAGGCCGATTTCCCAGCCCATGCTTTTGCTGGTCTTACCAATACCCCGATTGTTACGACTATTCATGGACTGTCGTCAGACCGCATTCTCCCCATGTATGAACCGTTCAACCAATCGGTCCAATTCGTGGCAATCAGTAAGTCGGATCGGCACCCAGCCTTACGCTATGCGGATACGATTCATCATGGGATCGATACTGGCGCATTCGTTTTTGACGATGAGGGATCTGACCGGCTGTTGTTTTTTGGTCGGATCCATGCCGACAAAGGGGCCGTCAATGCCATTGCCGTTGCGCGCGAAAGTGGCCGCGATCTTGACCTTTATGGGATAATCCAGGATGAAGCTTATTTCGAACGCGAAATTCGTCCCGAGCTAGCAAATTCCGGCATTGTCTTTCATGGCCCGGTAGGCGGCGAGGCGCGTCAGCGGGCTCTGGGCGGTGCGCGCGCATTGCTACATCTGAT
Source organism: uncultured Alphaproteobacteria bacterium (assembly GCA_963803585.1). Classification (GTDB taxonomy): domain Bacteria; phylum Pseudomonadota; class Alphaproteobacteria; order Sphingomonadales; family Sphingomonadaceae; genus Pontixanthobacter. The sequence goes on from CAWDNB010000003.1 coordinate 80,070, forward strand.
CGAATTCGATGAACCGTTCGGTCTATCGGTCATTGAAGCCATGGCATGCGGCACGCCGGTTATCGCCAATGCGCGAGGCGCGATGCCCGAGATAATAGAAGATGGGATAAACGGCTTTTTGGTACATAGTCAGGCAGAGGCCGTTGCCGCGGTGGAACGTGCGGTCGATCTCGATCGCGGCCTCATCCGCAAAAACGTTGCAGAACGTTTTTCAATCGAACGAATGGCGGATGCCTATATCAATTTGTATCGGCGGATCTTGGGATCGGTTTCAGATCCTGTCACTCTACTCTTCGAATGATGGTAGGTATTCGCGTCTTCCGAGATCGCGAAGAACGTTTGAAAGCTTTAACCCTGATTGATCTCGCAATCGATAACAAGCGTCGTGGCGGCGATCGGATTAACTTACTTGTGGAAATATAGTTACCAGCGCTGAAATCAGAAACCAGACCATGATCGCTCAGCAAAAAATAATTGCCTGGATTAACTGGAAATTACCGCTACTGACAGGAGCGCCTATTGCCTAACTAGAAAAGTCAGAAGGCAGCAATGCTGTACTCGTGTTTTCAGGTCGTATTGACTGTTCCCCGCAAACTTTCATGCTACAGATTTGTAGTTATGATCCAAAATAGCAAAAACACGAATACGGAATGATCGTGCGAAGTAGATTTAACCTACTTATTTATGACCATTGTGAAAAGGCTCTCTGTTAGGTCGACATCGTTGAAACTTGGGGCCCAACCGCATTGTCCTGCGCCAACTTTGAGTGCGCCAATTCGCGTGATACCTTCCAAAGGTACGATTAGCGCCCCATCAGTGAACTCTTGCAGTCCGGAAGTGTCTCCAGCTTTGATCATGTCCATTCGAAAATGGGGACCTGCGACCAAATTACTGCTTCCTTTTATGGCTCGTCTGCGATGGTTCGCACTGTCATATGGCTCTCTTTGTGCAATGTTCAAAGCTTCGTCCAAATGCAGTTCGCGAGGCCGTCCATAATCGTATAGGCGATAGGTTATATCGCTGTTTTGCTGTACTTCCAACAGGTTGATGCCTGGCCCGATCGCGTGGATCGTCCCCGCTGGAAGATAGAAAAAATCCCCCGACGATACGTTATGCCATTCCAGAAGCTGCTCAATCGAACCATCGCGCGCGGCTTGCCTGAGATCAGACTTGCTTACCGAATTGATCGGTCCAATCGCGAGGCTAGCTCCGGGTTCTGCGTCCAGTATGTACCAGCATTCCTCCTTGCCACTATGCCCCTGCGGAGCTTGGCTGTCCTTTGGGTGAACCTGAACCGAGAGCTTTTGGCTCGTAAACAGATATTTAACCAGAATGTCTGGGCAATCCTGGGTGGGTTCGAACCAGATCTCGCCAATCTTGGACCCGGAACTTGTTTGGAAACGCGCAGGCAAATTCGTCTGGCCCCAGACTTTCTCCACTTCCCGTTTCTTAAGCAAATAACCGTTCTGTCTGGTGGGGGTCATTGAGTGTATGCTCCGTCTCGACTACCGGTCAGCTGGCGACACGGCAGCATCCAGTAACAAGCATTGTCGCTTTTCGCCCCCGTTCCGGCAACAGTCTTTTTCACGCGTTCTCGATCCGAGAAACGGAGCGCGCCGCAAGCATCAATAAAATTCTATGTTGCATCTTCGTTCGACGGGTCGAAGAAATCGACATCTATTTTATACGCGACACCTATGGCTTCCTACAGCAATCTGAACGCTGGATCATTACCGACAAATTTTTCATGCGGAAAAAGCATTACCGAAGGCAAAGAGTATCATTCTGATATGAACTACGATGAACACGCAGCGACCCGTATTTTCCCAGGTATTTCTCTCATGAGAGATGAGGGACCAGATGATTGCTCACGCCGTCGGATATTTCGGGAATAACAAACGGCGCCAACGCGGTCACTGTTTGGATCTGATTCGACAACAACAACGATGGGGAGGCGACAATAAAGGCCGCGACGATCAAAGGAAGTCGAGCGTTTATCTTACCGAAGATACTCTCATCTCACATGCATTTCTTGAGCGGCATCGACACCATGCACTACGGCATGGGAAGGCTTTTTTTCGCCAAGACGCCGTAACTCTGAAAGATCGAACAGGCTGAAACCGACTTTGGAAAAGATTGGAAGGATGACGAACAGGGCAACCTCGGTCGTCTCGCCAAACAAGCCAAGACCGGAAGTCCCCAATGCCCATATTGTCGGATAGCCGACCCACAACACGCTCAGAAAGGTTGCAACGCGTTGGTAAGTGGCGGCAAGTTCCGGTCCCTGTTCCGCGGCGATGCGCCGGAACGGTCCCCACGCGACCCAGAAGATGATCGCGAGACAAACACAGCCTATGGTATACCAAAGCCATTTTAATGGCTCGTAAGTCGTAAGATCGGCCATCAGGCCGGACAGAATCATAATGACGTCCGCGCCCATAATCGTAACGATCAAGGACACGTGTTTGCGGGTATAGAACATTGCTGTCCAGGCAAGACCGGCAAGCAGCAGTGGTGTCGTGACTACCCAATCTGCGTATCGAGCGAGATAAACGGTGCGTCCTGCGATTTCGATTACACCCTGATCGAACGCACTGGCCATGTAAGCAAGGCCGGACCAGATGGGAATGAACGCTGCGGCGGCGTATTCGTAGTGCGGAACACCCTTGGGATTCCGGCTGAGCCACATGATGGTCACCGCACCGATGGCCATGCATGCTACGTAGATCCATAACCAGGTCGTGTGTTCCATAGCCGTGCTTCCCAAAAGCTGATAAATCTTGCGATTATCAGAACTCTGAGGAGTTACAAATGCTTGTTTCGATTATCGTTCCGGAAGTTTTCCTGCGGATCGAAATTGCGTCAAACTAATAAGACTCCAACATTGCCGTCCATTCGGCTATCTGAAGGCGGG
>CAWDNB010000004.1:0-482950 GCA_963803585.1 uncultured Alphaproteobacteria bacterium
AGGATTCTTAAACTGCCGACTTTCTTTCGGGACATAGTGCCACGGTAGTTCCAGCCCATAACAGGAGTGGAACATGCTGTATGACAAGGACCAAATTCGTCTGGAAAAAATCGCGGCGGAGAGGGCGGCGGAGCAAGAAAAAATCAAGGCGCAGCTTGCCGAAATCAACCGGAAAAAGCGTGCCGCGGAAAGCCAGCTAAAGGCCGTTTCAAAGCACGAAAATTGGCATTCAAGAATTCTTGCGCTGCCCATGCGCGAAGTCGATCTCACCGGTGAAGACGGACCGGCTTTTTATTATCTTAAACAGCTTTCGGCGAAAGAATACTTCGGGTCCATCAGCGCAGTCGCCGCAGACGAGGAAAACAGGACTATCGCCGTCTTGGAATATGCAGCCGTGAAGGCAAACCATGCAGAATGGACGCGAAGGGGCGAGGCTATCCATTATGAAAAGCAGAAGCAGAAATACCAAGAGGAATGTCTCAGTTTCGCGCAGTGGCAGGCAGAGAACCCTGATAAGACTGGCTGGCGCGACAAGCCAGCGACACGCCTTCAGTATTTCCTCATGTGGCGCACTGCACAGCGTCTGAACATTCAGACGCCGGTGAACATCAAGCGCGGCGAAGCATATGACTGGTTGATCGAGAGGGACGCCAACCTTCGTTTCAATGTCGGCGTCGCTAAGCCAACCGCCATTGATGACGCCACAGCAACGAGCGCTCCGGCTGGCAACCACAATGACTGATCCTGCTCAGCCGCGGACTCTCGACATTAGTGGCAGCGAGGTGACTTTCAATTCGATTGAGCAAGTTCAATCGATTGTTGAAGGTCTTGTAGAAACACTGAACAAGTTCGGTGCCATAGATCAAACCAACCGGCCCGAGAATTGGCTTTCAGAAACACAGGACATCGCGGACAATATCATTCAGCTTTGTGATTTTTATGATGCATGGGTAACTGACTATCATGCCTTTCACGCTAATCAGGAAGCGGCCTTAGCGCAGCAGCTCAGGGAACTGAAATCCCCGTTTGCGGAATAACCTATGTTTGTGACTGAAATCGAAAAAATGGAATGCGTTGCAGCGCGCGAACAATTGCAACGCGGGATGGCCACCCCATCGCCGCGTCCACATGGTGTGACTGGATTGATTGATGGATGGGACTATTGTTCCGATTTCAGTGAAGCCGATACGACCCCTTTCGGCGTCTGGCGCACGCCCCATCTTTCGCTAGGCAGTTTTCATGAGGCTGTAGATGTTACACCGGAGCCGATGTTGCAAACTGGCCTGGCGCAAAACGATCTTTACGCTCGGTTTTGGCGCCTGAGTGGTCTGCTTGCTGACGATCAATCTGCACGCGAACTATTGGCCATTGATGCTGACGCAGATCCCGGAGCCCGTCTTTGGGTAGATAGGCCGGATTTCTTTCGGCCAATCAATCCCGCGAAAGAAACCGCTCGTGATACGATCATTCGGTCGGTGCTTGGTCACTCCTTGCTCGATGGCGCCATCTTCATTCGCGATCTTGACGTAAAGAACAGCGAGCTCGCTACTTTGCTGCTGGCAAAAGAGTTCACGAAGGCCGCAGCACAGCATCCTCACGTTAAAGAGATGGATTGGCCAGCGTCCTGCAAAAAACATTGGGCGAAACACGGCGGCGCCAATCATCTTCCGCCATTCTATTTCCTGTGCCACCTGGCAGAATTCCAGCGTCTGGGACAGAACAGCGTCGCTATAATGCGGATGTCGTTCAATGAGGACGGCGAAGAACTTTCCATCCGGCGGCTTAAGGAAAAAATCGACGACACCATGGACATGGATGCTGAAAACGTAATCGGTTCGCTGGACGACAATATCCGCGCCTTGCTCGGAATGTGCATCTATCAAACGCACGCGCTTTTGCCGGAGCCTGAAGCTTACAAAACTGGGAATGCAGATCAGGCAACGGTTCACAGTAATCGTGTATCCGACTTACTGAGGACGAATCTGGCTCGCACGGGAGATGGGTTCGAAGCAGCCATGACAGGCCGCTCTGGAAGCAAAGCAGCCGCACTTGTGCTACAGTCACTCGCCAATCACCATGACCGGTTTCCAGATATTGCTACGGGCGGTCCAACGAACCGCATGCGCGGCCGGCATGAAGGCGCCGTTACATATTGGGGAAACGATTGGTTCGATCACGCAGCGTTTGGGCTGGCTCAGCTTGCTTTGTCCGTTCAGCGGCACAATGATACCTATGGCAAAGTGAAACTGCCATTGGATCGTAGGACGAATGCAAAAGCAGGGCGCGTAATTGGTCTCAAGCAGGCCATGGTGAGAATTGTCTATTTCTGGCTCGAAACTGCAAATAGCAAAGCGTTTGAAAATCAAATGCGAGGGCTTAGCGAAGATTACGATGAAGAAAAGTCAGCATTCCCCGGTGCAGCTTTAGAGACTTTGAGTAATGAAATCCGCACACACGCTATCAGCGACATCTGGAAAGAAGCACGGAAGAATCAGCCGTCTGACCAGCTTGGTTCCAGCGCAATGTATTTTGCTGAGCCGTGGTATGACAAAAACTATACCGGCGATCTTGGCTGGTATCGAGATCGACAAGGGGAATCGAACGCATCTTTCGCAAGCTTAGGCCTGACCATGCCGTTTGATGCTGTCTCTCAAGCAAACAAACTGCCTGAAACCCGTCATGCACCACATCAGCGTATCCAAGGGGAACGCCATCACAAGAAGGTAGGGCGAAACCAAGTCAGCACAGGAGGCGCGGTATCGGCAGCTGTTGCCGTGCGTGACCTCGCGATGACCATTAGCACCTTCTCAGCCGACCCCCAACTCACGTGGATGAAACGTAAGAAGGTCCAAATGCCCATGTAATTATTAAACTGACGAGATCATTGCACGTTGCAGCTGTCTGGCAATGGTCATGGACCGCCGCACTGCAACCCGGAAGAATGACTCAAAAAGGGACGGCAAACCCGCTCTGGTTGCCCTACCAAACAAGATCACGGTAGCTATAGATTTGTGCGATGATGTTCACGCAGAAGTGGACATACTGGATCGCCTGCTCGGAAACGAGATCCTTAAACTATTCGATTGCCGCGAACGGAAACCAAGCGCTTAGGAACTTAACATGGATAGTCTAGCAGGCCTAAAATGTGCTATATACGCCCGGGTCAGCACGACGCGTCAGGCAGACAACGATATTTCCATTCCGGATCAGGATGCACAGGGCCAACGCTACATCCGCGAGCGAGATGGAAAGCACGTAAGGACGTATGTCGAGCCCGGTGCAAGCGCGACGACAACCGACAGGCCCGTCTATCAGGAAATGTTGGCCGACGCACAAGCAGGTAAGTTCGACGTTGTTGTCACTTTTGCGCTGTCTCGCATGTTCCGCAATGCGCTGGATTATTTGCAGGCGAGAGCAGAATTCCGCTGCGCTGGGATCCAACTGATTTCGATTACACAGGATTTTTCCAGCGATCCGGCAGGAGAGTTAGCACTCTCGATGGTGGCGATTTTCGATGAATATCACTCGGCGGAAAATGCAAAGCACGTCAAACGCACGATGCTTGAAAATGCCCGACGAGGCTTCTGGAACGGTCAGACACCGCCGATTGGGTTCAAAACAATCAGTGTTCCTCAGCCGAAAGGCAAAGACCGTAAGAAGCTTGCCGTCGACGAAGAGACCGCGTCCTTGGTGCGCTTCATATTCGAGACCTACGTGCACGGCACACCTGAAGGACCGATCGGCATTACCAAGCTTGCAGCATTGCTGAATGAGCGCGGCCACACCATCCGCGGAAAAAAATTCCACGTCTCCAACATCCACTTCATTCTTACAAACACAGCTTACGTCGGTGTCGTATTTTTCAACAAGCGCGACTCTCGTGCAAAAACCACTCGTCCAGAATCTGAATGGGTTCCGGTGAGTGTGCCGCCGATCATCGACGAAGATCTTTTTTATCTGGCGAAAGCCCAGATGGCCGCGCGCGACCCAAAAATGGGTAGTGCTGCGCAGCGCACCAAAAAGAACCTTCTGACTAAGAAGGTCAAATGCGGAACCGGAAATGGGGATGGATGCGGCGGCGGCATGACGACTGCAACAGGAAAATCTGGCCAACATCGCTACTATGCCTGTCACACCGCTACCAAGGCCGGGAAACGCGAATGTGTTGGACGATGGACCCCGATGGATAAGCTTGATGATATTGTCGTTGAGAGCGTAATCGAGAAAGTGCTGGCACCCGGCCGCCTTTCCAAGCTTTTGGAAGCATGGCTGAAACGCAGCGCAAATGGCGAGAATGAGGATCGCAAAGAGTTGAAAAGCCTCCGTTCGCGTCAGACCCACCTCGATGCCGAAAGCGCTTCGGTCATCAAGCTGGTTCGTAAGCAAATCCTTTCCCCTGACGATCCTCAGGTCGAAAAGGAGCTAGGGCAGATTGCTGCACAAAAGCGCGCTGTCGCTGCCGACATCGACGCCCTTGAACGAAAGCTCGCAGACCCCGCTAAAGCGATCACGCCGGTTGTTTTGGCAAACTTCGGGGATCTGATTTCCGGCACCATGCGCGATCGCACAAACCCTTTGCGTCAGGCTTATGTTGATCTTCTGATATCGCGGGTTGAGGTCGGCGATGACGTAGTCCGCATTATGGGCAGTAAGACCGCTTTATCGCGAGCCGCAAGCGGAACACCGCCGCACGCGGTGCCCAGAACTGAACGGGAATGGTGCGCCCGACAGGATTCGAACCTGTGGCCTCCAGATTAGGAATCTGATGCTCTATCCGACTGAGCTACGGGCGCGACCCGGCACTTTGTAGGCCCCGCGTAGCGTCGATGCAATCAGTTCACTTCGTCAGGTCCAGCGACCGGGAACGGTAGTGGAGCGACACCGATACCCTCCTCCACCAGATCCCTGGCATCCTGCAAGGTCGCCTTACCGTGGATGTTGGCCGTATCGACTTCGCCATAATGCATGGCACGCGATTTCTCTGCAAAATCATTGCCGACCCAGGTGCTTTTGGAAAGCATTTCGGCTTGCGTCTTCGCCAGTTTTTCCAGCGCCTCTCTTACCGCTGGTGCAATGGGAGTATTGGCGAGCGGCGCTGTTCTTTGTCCAACGGGCTTTTGTGCAATGGGCTTCTGCGTAATGGATGGCGCTTCGGCCGGGGTCATATTCCGCGATCGGTTACTCTTCGCCGCCACTGCAGGCGCCATGGGCGCCTTGGCAATGGTAGCCGAACCGCAATCTGGACAGACGATCAGTCCGTTATCGTTTTGCCGAGAAAATTCGCTGGAATTTGAAAACCATCCTTCAAAACGATGACCTTGAACACAGGAAAGTTCGAACACGATCATTTCGGTTCACACCCCGCCAAATTGCGACGATTGGCCAGGCTGGGAAGCTGCCGCCGAACATCGGCAATCCGTTGTTTGGAAATTTCCACAAACCCCAATCCTGTCCGCATTTTCATATCCAGCACGACCTTCCCCCACGGATCCGCCACCAGACTGTGACCGTAGGTTTGCCGCCCATCTTCGTGCCGACCGGCCTGTGCGGCTGCCACGACATAGGCGCTTGCTTCTATCGCCCGGGCTCTCAACAGCACCTCCCAATGGTCGCGGCCGGTCGGCACGGTAAAGGCTGCAGGGATGGCAATGATATCGCATCGTCCCTTTCCCAGCGCATCGAACAAGGCAGGGAAGCGGATATCATAGCAAATTGCGAGGCCGAGTTTGCCGGCAGGTGTGTCGACCATGACGATATCATCGCCCGCACGATAGGACGACGATTCGCGCCAGCTTTCGCCGCTGTCCAGGTCGACATCGAACATATGCATCTTGTCGTAACGTGCGACGACCGCACCGCTGCCATCGATGACGAAGCTGCGATTGGCGAATGTACCATCGCTCAGCGTAATAGGTAACGATCCCACTGCGCACCAGATATTGTGGGCGGCACATGCCGCCCGGATGTGTTCGAGTACGTCGTTGTGATATTCCGGTTGAATATTCGCCGCGGCGCGCAATCGGTCGCGGTCCAATAGTCCGCACATTTCGGGTGTGAACAGCATCGCCGCCCCGTCCTGTGCTGTATCCTTCAATGCGGCCGCGATCATACGTGCGTTCGGTCCGGGTTCGATACCCGAATTCATTTGCAGGATGCCAATACGGGTCACGCGCTATCCCGCCAACATCGCATCCAGCTTACCGGCCTTATCCAGCGCCACCAGATCGTCCGATCCGCCAATATGCGTGTCGCCGATAAATATCTGCGGCACGGTGTTCGTACCTGGGGCGCGATCGAGCATTTCGGTCTTTTTGGGCCCACCCATACTAACGTCGATATCATTGTAGGACACGTTTTTACTATCGAGCAGCTGTTTGGCACGGTGGCAATAACCGCAGGTGAATTTGGTATAGATGTCGATTTTCGGTGCGCTCATAATATTTGTCCTTCGGATTTTGCGGTACCATACGGCCGAACGGTCTTGAAAGCTGTATGGCGAACCTTAGATTTAATTTGTCCCCTGCGCCACCTGGGCGGGGATGGAATTGGGAGAACGCCGGATATCCGGGTTCCCCCTAGGCTAGATTGCTCACAAGAGGATTTGCTTATGTCACGTTTCGATTTTACCCCTTATCGCCGCAGCACGGTTGGCTTTGACCATCTGTTCGACCTGTTGGAAAACCAGGCGCGATCCAGCAGCGGCGAAAACTATCCCCCCTTCAATATTGAACGCCGCGGAGAAGATAATTACCGTATCACGCTCGCCGTGGCCGGTTTCAAACCCGGTGATCTCGACATCACGGCGCAGCAAAACCTGTTGACCATTCAGGGCAAAAAGCGTGACGATCAAGACGATGGCGGCGACATGCTCCATGTCGGCATCGCCAATCGCGGTTTTGAACGCCGGTTCGAACTTGCGGATTATGTTCGCGTGGAAAATGCCGATCTTGCCGACGGGTTGCTTGTTGTCGATCTGCTGCGCGAAGTGCCGGATGCGATGAAACCCAAGAAAATTACCGTCAACGGTCCTGCAAAACTGGCGATCGTTACCGATGACGACAATCAAACCGACGCTGCGTAATGCACTGACACCATAAGAATGCCCGCTTCATCGTTATGAAGCGGGCATTCGTTTATCTGCCGTTGCAATCCGTCCCCAGGTGCGCCCCGAAGGTCATACGAGCCGGGATTGCGCGACCGCAGCGGCGATAAATCCGGCGAACAGCGGATGCGGATCGAAGGGTCGCGATTTCAGTTCAGGGTGAAATTGCACGCCGACAAACCAGGGATGGTCGGGGCGTTCGACAATTTCGGGTAGCAAGCCATCGGGGGACATGCCGGAAAATATCAGCCCGGTATCTTCCAGCGCCTGACGATATTTTCCGTTCACCTCGTATCGGTGGCGGTGCCGTTCCGAGATACTGGTCAGGCCGCCATAGATGGAGCTGACACGACTGCCCGCTGCCAATCGGGCGGGATAGGCCCCCAGTCGCATGGTACCGCCCAGATCCCCACCTTCCTGCCGTAACTGCAGCCCCTCTTCGCCCATCCATTCGGTAATGATACCGACCACCGGTTCGCTGGTCTTACCAAATTCGGTCGAAGAGGCGTGCGAATGTCCGGCCAGTCGCGCCGCTTCGATACAGGCCATCTGCATCCCAAGACATATGCCGAAAAAGGGCACGCTCCGTTCACGGGCGAACCGGACGCTGGCAATCTTTCCTTCCGATCCGCGTTCCCCAAAACCCCCGGGTACCAGCACACCATGCAGCGGCTCCAGCTCGGCAGTGATATCACCATCGGCCTGTTCGAAAACCTCCGCGTCGATCCACCGGATGTTCACCTTGACCCGGTTCGACATACCCCCGTGTACAAGTGCCTCGTTCAGCGATTTATAGGCATCCTGCAAACCGACATATTTGCCGACCACACCTATCGTTACTTCGCCTTCGGGGTTGAAATAACGATCCGTCACATCGTTCCAACGGGACAGGTCGGGTTCCGGCGCATCGGTGATGCCGAACCCGCGAAGGACTTCTGTATCGAGACCTTCACGATGATATTGCATCGGCACGGAATAGATCGACGGCGCATCCAGCGCGGGAATGACGGCTTGCGCGCGCACATTGCAGAACTGCGCGATCTTTCGCCGGTCGCTGTCGGGTAGCGGATGTTCGCTGCGGCATAGCAGCACGTCCGGCTTGATACCCAATGCCGCAAGTTCGCGCACGGAATGTTGTGTCGGTTTGGTTTTCAATTCTCCGGCGGCCGCAATGTAGGGCACCAGCGTCACGTGGACGCTCAGTGTCTGAAACGGTTCAAGTTCGTTCCGCAACTGGCGGATAGCTTCCATGAACGGAAGGGATTCGATATCTCCGACCGTGCCGCCGATTTCGCACAGAACGAAATCCAGACCGTCCGTATCGGCCCGGGCAAAATTCTTGATTTCATCGGTCACATGCGGAATGACCTGCACGGTAGCACCCAGATAATCGCCGCGGCGTTCGCGTGCTATGATGTCCTGATACACGCGGCCACTGGTGACATTGTCGCTCTGATGCGCGGATACGCCGGTAAATCGTTCGTAATGGCCCAGGTCAAGATCGGTTTCCGCGCCATCATCCGTTACATAAACCTCGCCATGCTGGTACGGGCTCATCGTGCCCGGATCGACATTGAGGTACGGGTCGAACTTTCGAATGCGGACAGTATAGCCACGCGCCTGCAGCAGCGCCGCGAGGCTTGCCGCCATCAAACCCTTGCCGAGCGAGGAAACCACGCCGCCGGTTATGAATATGTACCGCGCCATGGGAGTTGGCCCTTAAGGCTGCAATCGGAGTCGGGGCAAGCGGATTGCCCGAAGCATCACCCACAATCCACAATTACGGGCAGGTGGCGAAAGGCGGACTATCCCGTCACATCGGCGAGCGGATCGTCCGATGGCGTCTGCGCTGGCGATGTGCTCGGATCAGCGCCCGTATTATCAACAGGTACTGATGCGGCGGGCAGAGTTTGCGTAGCGTCGCCGCCTACGGAACGGTCGATGGTGGAAGTGATCGCTCCGCTACCCGATGCCTTCACCGCAACGGCTGCCAGAATAATCGAAAGCACTACGAAACTGACCGCCAGCCACTTCGTTGCCCGGGTAAGAAAATCGGCCGCGCCCCGTGCGCTCATCATACCGCTAGGGCTTCCGCCGATGCCCAGCCCCCCACCTTCCGACCGCTGCATCAGAATGGTAACGACAAGCGCCGCTGCGATCAGCGCCTGAACGACGGTAAGAAACAGGAAAAGGGACATTGGACATACACTTTTATGTTGATAGCGCGCCCCATGTAAGGCGGGCGCACCATAAGGGCAAGTTTGCCGCCGAACGAAGAACGCGCGGTCAGTTGTCCGGCGTTTCCGCCGCAGCAAGGACAATGCCCAGGAAATTTTCTGCGGTAAGGCTCGCTCCGCCGACCAGCGCACCCCCAACCTCGTCGGCCGCCAGTAATTCGCGCGCATTGTCCGGCTTTACAGATCCGCCATAAAGGATGCGCACCATGGTGGAGGCTTCCTGACCATAGCGTTCGACCAGCAAAGCGCGGATGGACCGGTGCATTGCGCCAATATCATCCACCGTCGGCGTTCGGCCTGTCCCGATGGCCCAGATCGGTTCATAGGCTATGGTCAGCATTTCTTCGACATTATCGATGGTTTCAGGCAGCGATGCCAGCAATTGCGATGCGATGCAGGTCTCCGCATTGCCGCTATCGCGAATGTCCTCCGTCTCGCCGCAGCACAGGATAATACGCAAACCCGCAGCGATTGCCGCTTCGGCCTTGGCGCGTATCTGCGCATCGCTTTCGCCATGGTCCTGGCGCCGTTCGCTGTGACCCAGGATCACGAATTTTGCGCCGGCATCCAGCACCATGGACGCGGAAATATCTCCGGTATGCGCACCGCCTTCGCCCGGATGACAATCCTGTGCACCCACACCGATCTGTTTGACCTCACGATGAACCCCGTGAATCAAGGTGAAAGGCGGTGCCAAAGCGACCTCGACTTTCATCAGTCGCTGCGATGAACGGTCGATGGCGCGCGCTTCCGACAGCATTCCGCGCGTGCCGTTCATCTTCCAGTTTCCGACGATATAGGGCCGTTCGGCCATAGGATGTTCCTGAATCTGTTGTTGAATGTTTCACGGCCGCGCCGTCAACAGCGCCATATGGGCACCTTGTTACCAAACTGCTAGCTGCCAAACGCCATACAGTCAAAAGAGTTGCCGACCTGTTGCGGGGACGCCGCAGGAGCGATAAGAGCGCACGGCAGCTTCCGCCACAGTCACGTTGCCGTACCCGCCCGAACTTCACTCCGCCCGAATTTCACTCCGCCCGAACTTCACTCCGGATGCCTTAACGATCATGATCACGTTCTTTCGCAGCTTCTTTCAGTCGAAACTCGGCATCGCTATTACTCTGGCGTTCCTGGGGTTGATCGCCTTTGCGTTTGCGAGCAGCGATGTCGCAAACACCGGCACATTCGGCGGAGTTTCCGGTGGCGACCGCGTTGCGGTTGTCGGTGCGGAAAAGATCGGGACGTCCGAACTTGCAACATCGGCGAATGCGGCGGTGAACAGTCTGCGGCAGCAGGATCCAACCATTTCGATGCCCGCCTTCGTGGCGCAGGGCGGCTTGGAACAAGTGCTCGATCAGCTTATCGAGCGCGCGTCGTTGACGGTCTTTGCCGAACGGCTGGGACTTCGCGCTGGAACCAACCTCGTAAACAGCGAAATTATTTCCATCCCCGGCTTTCGCGGCCCCAGCGGGGAATTCAGCGAAGATATATATCGTCAGGCACTTGCCCAGCAAAACCTGACCGACGAAATGGTGCGTGAGGATTTTCGCGCCGGCCTGTTCGTGCGTCAGATGCTGGTTCCTGCCGCGTTCGGCGGACGCGTGCCGGATAAGATTGCGGCGCGCTATGCCGCTCTGTCGAAAGAACGGCGCAAGGGCGCAATAGCGGTCATTCCCGCCACCGCCTTCGCCCCGAAAACCCAACCCACCGACGCGCAGCTGGCAACCTATTATCGCGCCAACAGAAACGATTACATCCGCCCGGAACGGCGGGTCCTGCGTTACGTAACCTTCGGCGACGACACGCTGGGACCGATCGCGGCACCGACAGAGCGCGAGATCGCTGCCCGATACAGCCGGGACAAATCGCAATATTCTGCGAGCGAATCGCGAACCATTACGCAATTGATCGTTCCAACGCAGCAGGCGGCACAATCCATCCGCCAGCGCGTGCAGGCGGGTGGTTCACTGGATGCCGCCGCACAGCAGGCAGGCTTGCAGACGACGACGCTTGGCCCGGTGACGCGGGCGCAGCTGAGATCGCAAAGCTCCGCCGCGGTGGCGCAGTCCATCTTTGCCGCACCAAGTGGCACAGTTGCCGTCCCTGCCCGCAGTGGCCTTGGCTTCCATGTGGCCCGCATCGATACCGTGACCACCACAGGCGGGCAAACTCTGGCGCAGGTGCGCGGCGAAATCGTTTCGGCAATTACCGCAGAAAAACGGCGGGCAGCCTTGAACACCCTTGCCGAACGGGTCGAGGAACAGGTGGATAATGGCGAATCGCTTGCCGACATCGCCGGAGAACTGCGCACGAAAGTCATCGCTACAAAGCCGGTTACTGCTGCCGGTCAGATCTATGGGGAACAGGGCCGGGTCAGCGATGTGCTGGCACCCGCGCTGCAAACCGCCTTCCAGATGGAAGAAGAAGATCCCCAGCTTGCGGAGATCGAACCGGGCAAGACGTTCCTCGCCTTCGAAGTTACCGATATCGTGCCGTCGGCCGCCGCGCCGCTCAAAGAAATTCGCGAGCGCGCAGTACTGGCTTGGCAGCTGTCGGAAGGATCCAAACGCGCAAAGCAGGCAGCAGACCGGGTGATGAAGCGCGTCGACGGCGGCGCGTCTCTGCTGGCGGCCCTACGCGCTGAAAAAATTGCGCTTCCAGCCCCTGAAACCATCGATCTCAGCCGGGAACAATTGGGTCAGGGCCAGCAGGTGCCCCCTGCCGTTGCGCTGTTGTTCAGCATGGCAGAAACTACAACCAAGCGTCTCGAAGCGCCGCAGAATGCGGGCTGGTTCGTGGTGCGGCTCGACGATATCGAAGCCGGCAAAATTGCGAATGGCGACCCACAGCTGGCGCAGATCAAAAGCGAACTGAACCAGACGATGGCACGGGAATTCAGCGACCAACTGCGCAAGGCGATCGAGGAAAGCGTGGGAGTGGAACGCAATCAGGCTGCCATCGATGCGGTTCGTCAGCAGCTGACCGGTTCGAACTGATCGGTAACGGTTCATGACGGTGCAACCGGTCACGCCTGGATTGTGCAATGTTGAAATTGCGATGGAGGCGCTGGAATCGGGCGCGCCTTCGCTGGTGTGGCGCAAGGTCGTAGCGGACACGGAAACGCCGGTCGGTGCGGCGGCAAAATTGATGGTCGAGGGGCGCGGCGACTTTCTGCTCGAATCAGTCGAAGGCGGGGAAATTCGCGGGCGTTACAGTGTACTCGGTCTCGACCCGGATCTGGTTTTCAAGGCTGCCGGCAACGAAGCGTATATTAATGCCAACTGGCAATCGGACCGGACCGCGTTTGTCCCCTGCGGTGTTGGCAGTATCCAGGCCTTGCGGGATCTGGTGGCGGAATGCCGTATCGATATGCCCGAAATGTTGCCTCGCGCTCTGGCCTGTCTGGTCGGCTATTTCGGCTATGAAACTATCGGCCTGATCGAGAAGTTGCCGAATACGCCCGACAACCCCCTCGACCTGCCGGACATGATGTTCGTTCGCCCGACAGCGGTTCTTATATTCGATGGCCTGACGCAGGAACTGTTCGTAATTGCGCCTTTATGGCCATCGCAGGACGCCGCTGACACTGCGGTCCGGAACGCGGGCACGATTATCGATGAAGCTTTGCGGCGGTTGTCCAAGCCGGGTTCGCCGGTTCGGACCAGGCAGAATATTCAGACACCCGCGCTGCAGCCGAGTATGTCTCCGCTCGACTATCGCGCGATGGTTGCGCGGGCGAAAGACTATATCGAAGCGGGCGATATATTTCAGGTGGTGCTGGCGCAGCGGTTCACCTGTCCGTTTCCATTGCCGCCCTTTGCCTTGTATCGTGCACTGCGCCGGGTAAATCCATCGCCCTTCCTCTATTTTCTCGATCTTCCGGGGTTTGCGATCGTCGGCTCCAGTCCCGAAATTCTGGTAAGGGTGCGCGACGGGGAAGTGACGATCCGGCCTATCGCAGGCACCCGCGCCCGCGGGGCAGACAAGGCCGCCGACGATGCAGCGCATGCCAGCCTGCTCGTCGATCCCAAAGAGCGGGCGGAACATTTGATGCTGCTGGACCTTGGCCGCAACGATGTAGGGCGTGTCGCACAACGCGGAAGCGTTGCCGTGACGGACAGCTATACGGTAGAACGGTACAGCCATGTCATGCATATCGTGAGCAACGTCGTAGGCAAGCTTGCGCCGCGATATGACGCGGTGGATGCGCTTTTCGCCGGTTTCCCGGCAGGCACGGTCAGCGGCGCGCCGAAAATACGCGCCTGCCAGATTATCGCTGAACTGGAGCCGGAGAAACGGGGCCCCTATGCAGGCGGCGTAGGATATTTCGCGCCCGACGGGTCGGTGGACAGCTGCATTGTCCTGCGCACGGGCGTGGTGAAGGACGGGGTTCTCCATGTGCAGGCGGGTGCCGGAATCGTTGCCGACAGCGATCCTGCTTACGAACAGCGCGAATGCGAGGCGAAGGCCGGGGCCCTGATTGCGGCCGCAGCGGAAGCCGTGCGTATCGCGGCGGAACCGGGGTTTGGCCAATGAGGGGGCCAATGAGGGGGCTAATGAGGGGACCGATGATGCGGTCTATGTTGCGCCTGGCCATATCGGCCCCGCTGCTTATCCTTGCCGGTTGCGAAGATGCTCAGGAAGGGGAGCCCGTATTGCGCACGCAAATCGGTCCAGGCGATAGTGCAGCGTTAGAAAAAGAAACCGCGGAAAGCTCTGTATGTACCAAGGTGATATTCGAAAATGTTCCGCTAACCCATTGTATCGCCGACCCGGCCAAACACCGTATCGCGACCGATCTCGGCCCCGATGCGGGCACGCCCTATCGTAGCCTTGCGGCACTTTCCGCAGGGCGCGGCACGGATGCGGCGCTGGTCGCATTTGCTGTAAATGGCGGGATGTATGACGATGAAGGAAAGCCCATCGGCTATTATGTCGAGGACGGTCGACGCCTGAAAGAATTGAACCGCAGCGATGGGCCCGGCAATTTTCATCTCCAACCCAACGGGGTGTTTTATGGTTCCGGCGCGCAGTGGCAGGTGCGCACGAGCGAGGATTTCTATCGCACCGTCGGCGATCGTCCGCAATTCGGCACCCAATCGGGGCCGATGCTGGTGATCGATGGCAAGATACATCCCGAGATTACCGAGAACGGCCCGTCGCGGCTGGTCCGCAATGCGGTGGGCATCGATACATCAGGACGCGCCCATTTCGTCATTTCCGATGCGCCATTGTCATTCGGCGTGCTCGCGCGCTTCTATCGCGACAAACTGAAAACCCCGAACGCCCTGTTTCTGGACGGCAGCGTTTCGGCCCTGTGGGATCCGCAGGGCGATCGTCTCGATCTGGGCGCGCAGCTGGGCCCGATGATCGTAGTCGAACGGATGGAATAGGCGCGGTTCATGATTCTGGTTATCGACAATTACGATAGTTTCACGTTCAATCTGGTCCATTACCTTATGGAACTGGGCGCCGACATACAGGTGGAACGCAACGACGCCATCACCGCATCCGCTGCCATCGCGAGCGGGGCCAAAGGCATTCTGATCTCGCCCGGCCCGTGTACACCGGATCAGGCCGGCATCAGCCTGGACCTGGTCGCTGCCTGCGCCGATAACGGCACACCGCTGCTAGGCGTGTGTCTGGGGCATCAGGCGATCGGCCAGCATTTTGGCGGTACGGTAACGAAAGGCGCGCTCATGCATGGAAAAACTACGGCGATTGCGCATGATGGCAGCGGCGTGTTTGCGGGGCTCCCTTCCCCCTATCTGGCAACACGCTATCATTCGCTGATCGTTGAAGATGTTCCCGAGGTGCTGGCTATCAATGCGACCAGTCAAACGCCCGGTCTGGCCGGCGATTGCATCATGGGATTCCGCCACACGAATTTGCCCATTCATGGCGTGCAATTTCACCCTGAAAGCATCGCTACGGAACACGGCCATGCGCTGCTCGCCAACTTCATGCGCATTTGCGGCATCGAACCAAAGTCCTGCCCATGAAAACGCTTCCCGCGGCCAATGAACATCTGACCGAGATGGAGGCGGAGACCGTATTCGGTTTGCTGCTGGATGGTGAAACCAGCGAGACGGAGATTGCGCGATTTCTGACTGATCTTTCCGACCGCGGCGAAAGTTCGGCGGAGATTGCCGGTGCTGCGCGCGCATTACAGGCGCGTCTTGTTCCCATCAGCGCCCCCGACGGCGCAATCGATGTCTGCGGCACCGGCGGGGACGGTCACAATACGTTGAATGTCTCCACCGCCGTGTCCCTCGTGGTCGCCGCTGCCGGAGTTGCCGTAGCAAAACATGGCAATCGGGCGGCCTCTTCCAAATCAGGCGCTGCAGACACGCTGGAACAGGTCGGGTTGAATATGGAAGCCGCAGGCCGAACAGCCGAAAAAACTCTGGACAGGCTTGGCATCTGCTTTCTGTTCGCGCAGAACCATCACCCCGCTATGGCGCGTATCCAACCCATCCGAAAACGGCTCGGCCGCCGGACGATATTCAATTTAATGGGACCCCTGTCGAACCCCGCCCGGGTTCGCGCGCAGTTGATCGGGATAGCGCGCCCGGCATACGTACCGATCTATGCTGCGGCCAAGGCATCGCTCGGCACCCGGCGAACGATGATCGTTTCGGGGGATGAAGGGTTGGACGAACTGAGCCTTGCGGGGGGAAACGAAGTCGCCGATGTTGCCGGGGGCTCGTTCGAAATGCAACGCGTGGATGCCGCAATGGCCGGCCTGGAACCAGCCCCGGTCGACGCCATTCGCGGTAACGATGCGGCGTTCAACGCAGCGGCCCTGATGGCCCTGCTTTCGGGTACCAGAACCGCCTATCGCGATGCAGTGATATTCAATGCAGCAGCGGCATTTTTGGTTGCCGAACAGACACATGAGTGGATGGACGCGGCCGATCTCGCCAGGGAAACCCTGGATAGCGGCCGCGCATATCGGTTGCTTCAGAACTGGATTGAAATGGCGCAATGAACAAGCTGGAAGAAATCTGTGCGGCCAAACGTACCGAAGTCGCCGATCGTCGATCCCGCCGGTCGCTTTCCGATCTGGAAGCGATAGCCGAAAGCGCAACCGCGCCTCGCGGTTTTCATGCTGCACTGGCAAACAGGGCGAAGACCGGATTTGCCCTTATTGCCGAAATCAAGAAGGCCTCGCCATCGAAAGGCTTGATACGCGAAGATTTTTTACCGGCCGCGCACGCGCGATCCTATGCCAATGGCGGGGCCACCTGTCTTTCCGTTCTGACCGACCAACCGTATTTTCAGGGCCATGATGATTATTTGGTAGCAGCGCGCGCTGCCTGCGACCTGCCGGCACTGCGCAAGGATTTCATGGTGGACCCCTGGCAGATCGCCGAATCCCGTGCGCTTGGTGCGGACGCGATATTGCTCATCGTTGCCGCGCTGGACGGTGCTTCGTTGCATGAACTGGAAGCCACAGCCATCGAATATGCCATGGATGTGCTGGTCGAAGTGCATGACGAGCGCGAATTGGAGCGGGCGCTGGAGCTTCGTTCGCGACTGATCGGTATCAACAATCGCGACCTTCGATCGTTCGAAACCGACCTGGCGACGACCGAAAGACTGGCCCGACTGGTCCCATCAGATGTAACTCTTGTGGCAGAGAGCGGTATTGCAACCCACGCCGACTGTTTACGGCTGAACCAATCGGGCATCAGCAGTTTTCTGGTGGGGGAAAGTTTAATGCGGCAGGATGATCTGACTGCGGCGACCCGACGGTTGCTGACCGGTGAGTAAATTGTCGCATCTGGACGAAAGCGGCGCGGCGAGCATGGTCGATATCACCGCTAAAATACAGACCGCACGCCGCGCTGTGGCCGAAGGTTTCATCGCCATGTCTCCCGCTGCGTTGTCTGCGATAAAAGACAGCAACGTCGCGAAAGGCGATGTTCTGGCTACCGCGCGGATTGCCGGGATCATGGCTGCCAAGAAGACTGCCGAACTGATCCCGCTGTGCCATCCGATAGGACTGGATGCCGTGCATATCGAATTCGAATATTCAGCGGCGGGCATTGCCGTTTCCGCAACGGCGCAAATCATGGCGAAAACCGGCGTGGAGATGGAAGCGCTCACAGCGGTCTCGATCAGTTTGCTGACGATCTACGACATGGCAAAATCGATCGATAAACACATGGTCATCGGTGACATTCGCCTGCTCGCTAAAACCGGTGGCAAATCTGGAGATGTGGGTGCGTCTCCGCCTCGACAACCGGTTCACGGGGACTGAAGTTTTTGCCGGGAGATACTCTCGATAGTTGACGACGGCATTAAAGTTGCCTAATTGTTCCTCATTCGTTCACTATTCAGTCGATTGTCGACACAATTTGGACCGAGGAATTTGAAGCATGCTGACCGCGAAACAGCACGAACTTATCCGCTTTATCCAGCAACGCTTGGAAGAAACCGGTATTTCTCCATCTTTCGAAGAAATGAAGGCAGCACTGGATTTGAAGAGCAAGTCCGGTGTGCACCGGTTGATTTCGGCGTTGGAAGAACGTGGTTTCATACGGCGACTGCCGAACCGGGCACGGGCTTTAGAAGTGCTGAAGAATCCTGACAATATCACGGCTGCAAAGATTTCAGCGGCAAATGACTTGGGATCGAGCATCAGCGCAAACGCTCAGGTCGCGACCGCGGTGTCGAAACGGGTTGGCCGGTCGGAGACTGCCGGCGTTCACAATGCAGCTTCAAATACTGCAGACCCGAACCCCGCGAATCAACACCCTGCGAACGATGTGATCGAACTCCCCCTGCACGGACGCATTGCTGCAGGTATGCCGATCGAGGCTTTGGAAGGGCAAAGTAGTCTACCAGTTCCCGCAGCATTGCTGGGTCCGGGCGATCATTACGCACTCGAAGTGTCGGGCGATTCCATGATCGAGGCTGGAATATTCGATGGTGACTACGCTTTGATCAAACGGGTCGATACGGCGCGCGACGGGGAAATCGTTGTCGCTCTAGTCGATGAGGAGGAAGCGACGCTGAAATATCTGCATCATGATGGCGGTAAGGTTCGCCTGGATCCCGCAAATGCGAGCTATTCTGCGCAGGTCTATAATTCGTCGCAGGTACAGGTACAAGGAAAGCTGGCGGGGCTGCTTCGGCGCTATCATTGATACTCGGCGCCGCAGTATTTGTGCTATTGCGGCGATCCGCGCCACCATCCGTGGGCACCCTGACTTTCGGATACTGCCCGGACTGTCTGGTTATCCAAAGTGATTGCCAACCCGCCGGTGCGATCCAGCATTCGTCGGTCGGCTTTCAACCATTTGGGTTTGCATGATCTTGGAAGATACCGGTCCGCAATGACGATGTCCGACCGTTCGCAGGCAGCCGCCAGATCGCGTTCATCGATGCGGTCGCGAGACCGCGCCATCAAGAGATGGACGATGCCTTTTTTACGCTCAAGCGTCAGGACGCAGAAATCGCGGTTGCACCGTGCGTCCGGCCATCTGGTCAAGGGGATGGGTTCGCCATCCATTCCGGACAGTTCCAGTAAATTGTCCTTGGCATAATCGCTACGGCTTTCACGCAGTACCAGCAGTCGCTCGCCTTCCCCGGCTATTCCTACGTGCCGGCCATCGCTCGATACCAGTATATCGGGCGCCGGCTTTGCCAAGAATATTATTGCCGCCAATGCGGATAGCGCGAGGCCCCACAGTCGGACTTTCCCCCGCCAAAGCGCCAGCCACAATCCGCCAGCGACGAATAGCGCGAACAACCCGGCACCCATTTCAGGCATCAGTTTGACCGCACCGGGCTGGGCCGCGGTAAGATGCGCGATCCCTATCAACAGATCGAGCGATTTTCCGGTGAGATACCATACTGGTCCACCCGCCCCGAACAGGTCCAGCACCAGCGACAAGGCAATCAGCGGCATACAGAAAAACGTCGTCAGCGGAATACCGATCATGTTGGCGAAGGCACCATACACACCCGCGCGATGAAAATGAAAAAGCACGATCGGCATCAACGCGATTTCGATGACCAGTCCGGTTATCAGCAGCATGATGGCGCGGCGGGTACTACGCGTGAACCAGCTTTCTTCCCGAGGCGCGAGAAAGGATTGGACAGGTCGCGAATTATGCAGCGCAACGATTGCCAGCACGGCAGAAAAGCTCATCTGGAAACTCGGCCCGACAAGCGATTCTGGCCACAGAACGAGCACGAACAGCGCGGCCACCGACACCATGCGCAGGGATAGGGCATCGCGTCCCAAAGCCAGCGCGATAAGCACCAACACCGCCCCGACGCAGCTGCGCACTGTAGGCACCTCGGCACCAGTCAACAGGGTGTAACCGATGCCGGCCAGCGCCCCCACCCCCGCCGCCACCAAAGGCAGACGCACACGTAGCGCCAGCCACGGCCATAAAGCCAAAAGCTTGATCGCGAGCAGATAGGCAGCACCGATTACCGCGCTCACATGCAGTCCACTGATCGACAGCAAATGGGTCAATCCCGCATCGCGCATGGCCTCTTCATCCAAATCGCTGATCCCGCCCCGGTCTCCGCTGGCCAGCGCCGCGGCAATCGCCCCCGCCGATCCGCCGAGGTTGTTTCGAACATGGGCAGACAAGGTCCGCTGCGTATCGGCCAGCATATCGACACTGTTTGCCGGACGCAGCAGCGCAACCGGACCGAGAACCGAGCCGGTCGCCGCATATCCCTGGAACCAGGCGCTACGGGCGAAATCATATCCGCCCGGCAACATTGGCGGCGCAGGAGGCATCAAGCGCGCGCGAAGGCGGATAACGGCGCCTTCCACAAAGGCAGGATCGGCATTTGCCAGCGGGATATTAACCCTGATCTTGCGCGCGGCGCCCGTTTCACTATCGCGCATTGCCAGAACCAACCTGATCCTGTCGCGCGCCGGTTGTTCGTCGCGCGACAGAACCTGCGCTGTAAAAATGGATACGCCGGGCCTTTCGATCGGTTCAGCGCCGACGATTTCGGATCGCACCCAGATCGCGGTGGTGCCCAAAAGCGCCATTGTGGCCACACCGATAAACGCGCGCATGATTGCCGACCGGCTATCGACGCCGCGCCATATTGCCACCGCCCCGATGGCAAGCAATGCGAACAGACCAACGGCCGACGCCCATTGCCATGGTTCGCGGAGCATAAACCACACGGCAATTCCGCCTGCGAAGGACACGGCCAGCCACGGCCCCTTGTCGAAGCCGGACCGTGCCAGGAATTGTTCGACATGGTCCGCAAACCGGCTGGCGATACTGGACAAATCGATATGATTTTGCCACAGCCGCGACGTTGCAACGTCGCGTGCCGAAACACCGCCCTCCCCGTATGTCCGTGCCGGTTCCGTAGCTGCATCTGCGTCTATGGGAACAAGCGGGATCCGTGAACTCATCCGCGACTTCAAAAGGAAAAAGCGTTCTATGGCAAGCACTAGCGATACGGTCGTCACACGGTTTGCCCCATCGCCGACGGGCTACCTACATATCGGTGGCGCCCGTACCGCCCTGTTCAATTGGCTGTTTGCACGGCATCATGGCGGGAAGGCATTGTTACGTATAGAGGATACGGATCGCGACCGATCCAGCCAGGAGGCAATAGACGCGATCATCGATGGCCTCGACTGGCTTGGGCTGGATTATGACGATGCGCCCGTGTTCCAGTCGCATCGTGCGCAACGTCACGGCGAAGTGGCTCGGAAACTTCTCGAAGCCGGTCACGCCTATCGCTGTTACGCGACCAAGGAAGAGCTGGAGGAAATGCGGGCTGGCCAGCGTACCGCAAAACAGCCGATGCGCTATGACGGGCGCTGGCGGGAGCGGGACGATGCCGCTGTGCCAGCTGGCACCCCGTTCACGGTTCGCCTGAAAACCCCCGAAACCGGGGAGACGACCATTGCCGATCTCGTGCAGGGCAACGTGTCGGTCAAGAACGAAGAACTGGACGATTATATCATCCTGCGTGCGGACGGCACGCCGACCTATATGCTGGCGGTTGTGGTCGATGATCATGACATGGGGTGCACCCATATCATCCGCGGGGACGACCATCTCAACAACGCGTTCCGCCAATTGCCTATCTATACCGCGATGGATGCGATCGAAGGCCAATGGCCCATACCGCATTACGCGCACATTCCGCTGATCCATGGAAGCGACGGCGCAAAACTGTCCAAACGGCATGGAGCGCTCGGCGTGGAAGCCTATCGCGACGAGATGGGCATCTTGCCGGATGCCTTATTCAACTATCTGCTTCGGCTCGGATGGGGGCATGGCGATCGGGAGGAAATTACCCGTACGCAAGCTGTGGAACTGTTCGACATCGACGCCGTGGGCAAAAGCCCGTCCAGGTTCGACCTTAAGAAACTGGAGAGCTTGAACGGTCATTACATCCGCGAGGCCGACGATACGTATCTTGCAGATATCACCGCGCGTTCTATCGGCGGCGACCCCGATCGCGAATGTGTTGCGACAGGCCATGCCGGTTCTGAAGACCCGGGCGAAAAACGTGGCCGAACTGGCGGACGGGGCGGCGTTCCTGTTTGCGAAGAGGCCGCTGGTCATGACGGAAAAGGCGGCGAAGCTGCTGACGGACGAAGCGCGCGCGTTGCTTTTGCAGGTCTCGGCGCGCTTGCGGGCTGAAAAACACTGGACATCGGAAGCGCTCGAAGCCACTACGAACGCGCTTGCCGACGCTCTGGAACTGGGCCTTGGCAAATTGGCGCAGCCTATGCGTGCGGCGCTGACCGGAACGACAATGTCACCCGGGATTTTCGATGTTCTGGTTCTTCTCGGCCGGGAAGAGGCGCTGGCGCGACTTGACGCCCAGACAATAGCGCCGGATCACGATTGAACGGGATAAGGAGAATAGATTTGGCTGACAAACAGGCAACGCTCTCACTCGCTGGTGAGAATTACGATTACCCGATCCTGCAGGGCAGCGTAGGGCCGGACGTGATCGATATCCGTAAGCTTTACGGGCAAACAGGTGCATTTACCTTCGATCCCGGTTATAAATCGACGGCCAGTTGCGAAAGCGCGCTTACCTATATCGACGGCGACGAAGGGGTCCTGCTGCACCGTGGATACCCCATCGGCCAGCTGGCGGAACATTCCAGCTTTATGGAAGTTGCGTATCTCCTGTTGAACGGCGAACTGCCCAGTCAGGGCGAGCTCGACAGTTTCGACAACACGATCACCCGCCATACGATGCTGCACGATCAGTTGCGGCAGTTCTATCAGGGTTTCCGCCGCGATGCGCACCCGATGGCGATCATGTGCGGCGTAGTAGGTGCGCTATCGGCGTTTTACCACGACAGCACGGATATTTCCGATCCTGAACATCGCAAGATTTCGAGCCATCGGCTGATCGCCAAGATGCCGACAATTGCGGCTTGGGCGTATAAATACTCCGTCGGCCAGCCATTCCTGCAGCCGGACAATTCGCTGAGTTACACCGGCAATTTCCTGCGCATGACCTTCGGTGTCCCTGCAGAGGAATATGAAGTGGTGCCGGCTGTCGAACGGGCGATGGACAAGATTTTCATTCTCCACGCCGATCATGAACAGAATGCGTCGACTTCGACCGTACGCCTTGCTGGTTCGTCTGGCGCCAATCCCTTTGCCTGTACTGCAGCGGGAATTGCCTGTCTTTGGGGGCCGGCCCATGGCGGCGCCAACGAAGCGGCGCTCAATATGCTGCGTGAAATCGGTACGCCGGACAAGATTCCGCATTATATCGAGCGGGCAAAGGATAAGAACGATCCATTCCGGCTGATGGGTTTCGGGCATCGGGTCTACAAGAATTACGATCCGCGCGCGACTGTGATGCAGAAAGACCGTTCGTGAAGTTTTCGAAGCGCTGAACGTCACCGATCCCGTATTCGAAACGGCCCTTCGGCTTGAAGAGATGGCTTTGAACGATGATTATTTCATCGAGAAAAAGTTGTTTCCCAATGTCGATTTCTATTCGGGTGTCATTCTATCCGCCATCGGTTTCCCGACCACGATGTTCACGGCACTGTTCGCTCTTGCCCGCACCGTGGGCTGGGTCGCACAATGGAACGAGATGATTTCGGACCCGGCACAGGTTATCGGCCGTCCGCGCCAGCTTTATACCGGACCTACACAACGCGATTACACTCCGGTGGACAAGCGTTAGTCGCTACTGCCCGGTCCGGTCACACAGGATCGGCGGACGGTAATTCCAGTATGAAGCGCGCCCCCATCCCGGGCGCGCTTTCTACTGTAAGATCACCGCCCATTGCCCGTGCGATACGCCGGGAGATATGCAGTCCCAGTCCTGAGCCGCCGTCACCTGTACGCCCAAGGCGTTCGAATTTCTCAAACATTACCTGCTGCTGTTCGGGCGAAACGCCGGGACCTTCATCCGCAACGATTATCTGGGCTTTGTCCCCGCCGCTTCTTGTCACTATGCGTATTGTCGACCCCTCGGGCGAATAGCGGATCGCATTGGTCAATAGGTTGAGTACGATCTGTGTCACCCGCGTGAATTCAGCAACAACCGGCACGGCATCGGTCTGTCTGCTATAGTCGAGCACGATCTTTTTTTCTTTGGCCCGTCCGGACAGCATACCGATCGCTTTTTGAGCCGCCTCGAATGCATCGATCCGATCGCACGCGGTCGAAAAATCGTCCGCTTCCACCGCCTCCAGATCACTGAGATCGTCGACAAGCGATAGGAGATGATGGCCCGCAGCGCCTATATCGGCCGCATAGTCGCTATATTCCGCGGCCAGCGGACCAGCCATCTTGGCGCGAATTTTCTCCGCGTTGGCAATCACCCGCGCAATCGGTGGTCTGAGTATCGGTGACAGCTCACTGCCAAGGGCGGGCATAGCATCCTGGTTCCGCGTGGGCCCGCTGTCGGTATTACTGTCGAAGACGCGATCCGCAACCAGTGTGACGCTGAAGCCTTCGCTGCCAGGGTGCGGCTGCCCTAGCGGAACCAAGGCAATCCGCCATTTACGGCTCGACCCCTCGATAGTGCATTCAGATCCGTCGATCAGGCGCCAATGCAGGGACTGTTGCTGGCGGGCATCCTGAAAATTCAGGAAATCAGTCCAGGCTTTGTCGCCTGCGCCGCGCAACCGGGCTGCAAAATCGGCGAGGTCGGGCGCATCGTTATGGACGATCATCACATTTTGCCGGGCATCTAGCCGGGCAAAGAATTCGCCGGCAGCTAGATCGATATTCTGCGCACGCAGTCCATCGGCGCCTTCGCTGTTTTCCGGCATCGGACGTGTTTGCCAGTTGACGACGCCGATCATGCAGCCCCCCACACTATCCACAGCTGGCGTGATCTCCACCCAGGCTGAAATCAGGTCCTGTCCATCGAACGCGGTGATTGTGCGCGCCAGCTTCAGCCTAGATGCCTGAACTTTCTCCACCAGTTCGCGCAGTTCGGGAATGGCGACGACGCCCGGCAATTCGCCGCCGCATTGTCGCTGCAGCGACGCCAGCGGTTCCTGCGCTTCGATCAAATTGTTTGCACCGTCGGTTCGCCCGACAGCGATGAAAGAACCGGAAAGCACGCCCATCACCGACCGCCGCTCTTGCTGACAAACATGGTAGCCAGCAATTCGCGTGCGCGATCCGGCCCCATCCGGGCGATCATGTCGGTTGTCTGCAAATCAGGTGCGATCAGTTCCAACTGCGATGCCAGTTTGTCGGCATCCAATCCAACGGCGCGCATTGCGATGGCAAGGCGCACAATTTGGTCTGTATCCATAGACATTGCGAACATATCGCGCGGCTGATGGGAAAGGCAGGCCAATGACGACAGGAACAGCGCCACGCCCGCGTGATCTATGGCGAGCGCAGCCATGGCGCTTTTGCCCAGGCGGTTCACCAACCGATCGAGCTTCGCGATCCGCCCCGCAGCTTCATCATAATTGGCGCGCATCGCAGTTTCGCGATCTCGGTTTACTTCGCCATCCTGAGGCGCAACGCCGCACGACAAGCCGATGATTGTGTCGAAAATATCGCCGGGCAGCTCCGACAGGGGTAGCTCCATACGCTCGAGATGGCGCATAAATCGCGCCTGTGCGGATAGAACCGCCATCGCCTCGCCCGATAAGGTCGCATCGTCCGACGCAATGACCGCCTGCAACATGGGTGTCAGAACCGGATCGATGGACTGTACCGCGCGCAACCGCTCAATCACCGAATATTCACACGCCAGCGCATGACAATGCGCGATGAACGCGTCATCGCCGACCAGCAGCGTAAAGAACGCCTTTGTCGCTGCGTTCTCAATTCCGGTCATCGTTTCATCGTGAATACCGCCGGCAAGTTGATATGCGACATTTGCCGCCATACCGGTCACACGCGCAATTATCGCATCGCTGAACAGGCTGCTGTCCGTTCCATCGATGAGATGTTTCACAATCGGAACCGAGCTGCAAAGCGCCAGATCGGCGCGCGTCAACGCAGCGGCAAGCTGTTCGTCCCGCGAACGGTCAGGAGCAATCATTTCATCCGCTTCGTGCATCGCCCGATCCTAACGCAGCGTGGTTAATTCTACGTTAGTGCGCCGCGTAGATGGCGGCCCCATAAAAGAACCAGAACGACAATCGCGAACGCTTGGAGACCCGCCAGTAACCACCCAAACCCAGTCCCGGCAACCATTAACGCGATTATAGCGGTACGGTCGGCCATTGCATCCCTGAAAAGCGGCCTTTCTGCTGGTGCCGGTATCAGAGTAGCCGTGCGTAACAGGCCGATTGCGACAAGGATCGCAAAGGCCCCGTCCGCGGTTTCATGTCCGGGCAATTGCACGACGGCCATTGCGACCAGCAAAATGTCCAGTACCGCGGGAAAAAGCTGTTTGGACAAAAACCCGTAGCTGGAATTCGACCGATACGGCCTGGTCGCCTGCCCTATAAAAGCCGCAAACCGTGAAGCGAAACCTGAAAAGAAAATCGCGATCAGTCCCGCGGTGCCCTGACCCAGATAGAGCGCGACGCAGGCCAGACACGCAAGCCCTGTGGCCATGAACAGCGACAGACGCGCCACCCGAACTGGATTATCGTGCCGGAGCATTACCGCATGTGCCACCCGGTCCGCCACCGCAGAAGCGGGCGCGACAAAGGTCGTGGGTAGCACCCGGTCGCTTATCATTTTCGCAGAGACCGAAACGGCATCCGGGCTGCTACGGATCGAACACCAGCGCTTGCTCGCGATTAAGGTTTCGGAATGGGCCTGCGTAGAAACCCCGTTTTGCAGCGCCAGTCTCAACAGGCTGGATATCATGTCGATATCGTCTGGCAGATCGGCAAGTTGCGGAACCAGCGCGCCCGGTATGACCATTAGTCCCGCCCAGCTTTCGCGGGCGTCGATCCTTTCAAAACCTGCCGCGATACCCGCATCGGCGGGAAAGGCGGCAATCATTGCGCGGCGACCCACATGCGGCAAGGCTGCCGAAATAGAGATCATTGTGCCGTCCGCAATCGCGACCACATCGTGTTCAGGGTCAAGCGTATCGGACAGTTCCTTTACCGAATGCACGAAAGAGAATTGCAGTCCCGACCGTCCGGCATAAGTCTTCAGCGCAAGCATCCTGTCCGTCATCGGACCGGCCAGACAAATAATACTGGTGCATTCGAACGCAATCGCCAGGTCTATTTGGTGATAGATAATTGGTCGCCCGGCCACATTGACAAACGCGCGCAGACGGTGCGTTTGATCCGTTAGGCTGTCCAAGGCTGAAAGAAGCGCGATGCGCACGGTATACTCCGTTTGCAAAGCCTGCCCTTTAATCAGATAGGAGCAACGTGCCAAGCGCCGCAACCGGCGCAGTCGGCGCTTACCGGCTTTGTGCGGTAAATTCGGTATGAAATTCCTGAATGCGTCGTATCACCGTCGGCTCCCCGGGGGCGGCGGCATATGCTTCGTCGGCAAGCACGATCAGCGAATTCGCGTGGAAACTCGCTGCCAGCCCTTTCAGACGCAAAACCGCCATATTCCAGTTGCCATCACAGCGCGACCGTCGCAACAAATCGATCTGGACTGCCAGACTGTCGGCAAAAACCTGGCGCAATTCCAGCATCATAGCAGGATCGTCGCTTGCCGCTGCAGCCAGGGTCGCGTTCATACTGCCGTTTTCATACAACATTTGGACAGGATTACGGCAAACTGGGTTAAGATAGGGTTTCACGGCGGGCGAAACGTGGTAAATCCTGTTTATGACCGGCGGATCGAACATCAGGGCCATCGGCCCGGAGGGCGCATCGAATGCGCAGGGCGACACTTCGGCGGAGGTTCCCGACACACTGTCCGCCCATTCGCTGGAAGGAACCAGCGAGGAGATGGAAGAATATTGGGACGATGCCGACGCGCCTGCCCGGAACATGCGCGCAAAGTCGATAGTCCGCCGGAGTTGGCCGGTGCTCGCCGCTCTGCTGATCGTCGGCTGGACAGGATTTTTCGCCTTCATGCATTATCCCGCCATGACGGCCGGTGGGACTATGGACCAGTGGACCGGTTGGGTAACCGCATGGGCCGTACCTGTGCTTCTAGTCATTTCCGCTTGGCTCTTGATCATGCGGAACAGCAGCCGGGAAGCGGAACGGTTCGGCACGATCGCTCGCAGCCTGTCCGCCGAAGCTGCCAATCTGGAAGACCGGCTCATTACTGTAAATCGCGAACTCAGCCTGGCCCGTGAATTCCTTGCTTCGCAGTCGCGTGAACTGGACACGCTGGGCCGGGTAGCGACCGATCGCCTGTCCGTCCATGCCGATGAACTGCAGGCGCTGATTTCTACCAATGGCGAACAGGTCGATGCGATTGCCACCGTAAGCACCACCGCTTTGGAGAACATGGGCAAACTGCGTGACGATCTGCCGGTAATCGCCAATTCGGCCAAAGACGTGTCGAACCATATCGGCACGGCGGGCATGACTGCCCATTCCCATATCGCCGAACTGGTCGGCGGGTTCGAACGGCTGAATGAATTCGGGCGGGCAAGCGGGAACCAGGTCGACACGATCCGCAGTGAAATCGACACCACGCTGGACGGGTTCGAAGCCCGGATGCTGGAGCTTGACGAAGGTGCCGCAGCGCGTTTTGCGGCCTTGCAGGATCGCAGCGAGCGTTTCCGGACCGATATCGATAGCCGCGAAGTGGAAACTTTGGCTGCGATGCGGCGCCGGGCCGATGCACTTTCGAACGAAGTTGCTGCCATACGCGGTGTGTTCGAAACGACCGAGGACGAGGCCCTGGCAACCTTGCGAAATCACGTGGCCGCAATTCGCGAAGAAACGGACACTGTCGGTACCTCCCTGCGGGCAAGCGAGGAAGTTGCAGTCCGGTTGTGGGGTGACCGCGTGGAGACGCTGAAGGCACAGCTGGTTACCGCCATCGACGAAATAAGAAGGGTCGATGAAGACGCTCTCGCTTCCGCCAATGCCAAACTGGATTCGCTGCGTTTGGAGGCCGAAGCCGTCGATAGCAATATTGCAGAGCGGAACGCGCGTCTGCACGAACAGATTGCCGGGCGACGTGCCAATCTGGCCGAGGAAGAAGATGCCGCGCTGGCCCTTCTGACGGCGCGCCTTGCCGATTTCGACGCCGATCTGACTGCCCGACGGTCTGGCCAACTGGCGCAAGCCGATGCTCTCGCGCAGCAAACGGATGCGGTCGGGAGCCGGATCGAAGCACTGTCCGCCGCCTTGGAACACGCTGGGGCTTTGTCCGAAGAAACCCAAGCCAATATCGCGCGCCATGCTGAAGATATCGACGCAAAACTGGGGGTGAGCAGAGCCACCTTGTCCGACACCGATATTGCCGTACGCGATCTGACCGATGCCTGTGTCCGATTGCTGGAGCTGGTGCAGGCAAGTGCATCCCATTCGCAGAACGAATTGCCATCCGCCCTGCAAGAGGCCGAAGCGCGTCTGATACTTGCAAAAGAAGAAGCGGGTTCGCTGGATGGTATCGTTGCGCAGGCACTTGGCAAAGCGGAAGATCTATCCGCCCATGTGCGAACCGCGCAATCCGATCAGCATCTCTTACTATCAAATATCGACAATGCTCAGGGCAAGATTGCCGCGTTCCACGGCGAAGCGACTGAAGGCGCGCGCCAGTTGAAGACCGAACTGGCCGGCCTCGCCGAACATAGCGATGTTATGGCGCGAGACGCCCAAAACCGTCTGGAGGAAGCCATCACCGCGCTGCAATCTACTGCACGGGATACGCCAGCGTTGGTGGCCGGGGAACTTCACGCCAAAATAGGCGCAATCGCAGCAGACCTTGCGGACCAGACCGGCGCCAGGCTCGACCATGCAATGAAAGACCGTGCCCAAACCTCTATCGCGGGTCTCGATGAAGCAATTACGCAGGCAAGTTCGAAGGGGCGAGACGCCGCTATCCACCTTCGCGATCAACTGGCCAAGATCGATGAACTCGCCGGTAATCTGGAAAGCCGGGTGTCCAGAGCCCGCGAACAAGCGGAGGAGCAGGTTAACAATGATTTTGCCCGGCGGATGGCACTGCTGACCGAAAGCCTGAATTCCAATGCGATCGACATTGCCAAGGCATTGTCCACCGAAGTCACCGATACCGCCTGGGCATCCTATCTCAAAGGCGATCGGGGTATTTTCACCCGCCGCGCCGTCCGCTTGCTCGACAACACCGAAGTTCGCGACATCGCCGATATTTATGACGGCGATCTGGAATTTCGCGAGAATGTCAGCCGGTATATCCACGACTTCGAAGCCATGCTGCGCAGTATGCTGTCCACCCGCGATGGCAATGCGCTGGGCGTTACCATCCTAAGTTCCGACATGGGTAAGCTCTATGTCATCTTGGCACAGGCTATAGAGCGGCTTCGCGATTGAAGCCCGGGCGCGATTGAAGCTTGGGCGCGATCGTTAGCTCGGTTCGGCAAATAACCGTTCGAACAAATTCATCGTATCGGCCCCGACCCAACCGAACACATAGTTCAGGTAATATAACCCGGTAAGCATGGCGGCCACGATCGTTGCCCGCAACGCCAACCGTCCCGGCCGGAAATTTGCAGGCGCGCTATCCGCCTGCCCCGGTATTTTTGCCAACCCCGCCTCGTCATGCGTTTTTATGCCGAATGGAAGCATGACGAATGCAGTCATAATCCACACCAGAGCGTAGATTGCGATGATCGAAGTAATCTGCATCGGCGTTAGTTACCACCGGCAAGCAAGACGCGGATCTGCGGTTTTTTCCCGCTCCAGCGCTGGGCCGCGCGGCGGGTTGCAAGACGGGCCGCTTCTATCATTGCCGATGGTTCTTTACGCGCCGGACCTTTCAGTTTCTTGAAAGCCGTGCGGATATCGGCCTGTGCCTCCGCCACGAAGTCACCGAAATCCTCGTCCAGCGGCAGGCCAACGGCGTCGATCATCGCCGTGCCATCGGGCTGTAGCGCCACCATGACAACTCCGTTGAAAGCAATCCGGCGGCGCATGACGATGGATTCGCCGTCGGCGGGTACAATCAAATCACCATCGAGGACGAGCCGTCCGGTCGGCACCCGTCCGACCCGCGCAGGCGTGCCGGGGGCCAATCGCACGACATCCCCGTTTTGCTGGAAGACATTATGTGGAATTTCGGCAGCCCTGCCCACTCTGATCTGTTCGCGCATATGCCGTATCTCGCCATGCACGGGAACAAGCACTTCCGGGCGTAGCCAGGAATACATGGCTTCGAGTTCCGGACGGCCGGGATGTCCGGATACATGAATTTCGCTTTGCCGGTCCGTCACCATCACAATCCCCCGTTCCGACAATTTGTTCTGGATCTTGCCGATCGGGATTTCGTTTCCGGGTATCTGGCGACTGGAAAACAGTACAACATCGCCTTCGGTAAGTTTGATAGGATGGCTTTCGTCCGCAATACGCGACAGGGCGGCACGTGGTTCGCCCTGCCCGCCGGTGGCGACGATCATGATTTCGCCCCGCGGCAGCCGCATCGCTGCATTGAAATCTACCGGCTCCGGAAAATCCTTGAGATATCCGTGCGCCTGCGCCACTTCCAGGATACGATCCAGCGAACGGCCGGCAACGCAGATGCGCCGGCCCGTTTCCTTCGCCACTTCGCCCAGCGTGTGAAGCCGGGCCACGTTGGAGGCGAATGTCGTTATCAGTAGCCGCTTGCCTGCATGTTTGCCGGCTTCCTTCAGCAAGCCGCGATAGACCGCTCCTTCCGAGCCGCTGGGTTCCGGATTGAACACATTCGTGGAATCGCAGATCATCGCAAGGACGCCCTCGTCCCCAATTTCGGTCAGTTCCGCCTCGGTCGCAGGTTCGCCGATAATCGGATCCTCATCCAGCTTCCAGTCACCCGTATGGAAAACACGCCCATACGGCGTGTCGATCAAAAGGGCGTTCCCTTCCGCGATCGAGTGAGCAAGGGGGACGTATTCGATTTCGAACGGTCCGATCTCGAACGGGTCGAAATCCGAAATTACGTTCAGCTCGACCTCGTCGACCAGGCCCGCTTCCTCCAGCTTTCGGCGGATCAGTTCGGCCGTGAACGGCATCGCATAGAGTGGGACGCCGAGATCGGCGGCAAAATACGGAATAGCGCCGATATGGTCTTCGTGGGCATGCGTCAAAACGATGCCCAGCAGATCGTCGGTGCGCCTTTCGATAAATTCCAGATCGGCAAAAACCAGATCGACACCTGGATATTCGGTGCCGGAAAAGGTCATGCCCAGATCGACCATTAGCCATTTGCCGTCGCATCCGTACAGATTGACATTCATCCCGATTTCACCGGACCCGCCCAGCGCCAAGAACAGAAGTTCGTTTTCGGGTTTGAAATTTTTCTTCACGTAATTGCCTTTTCTGCGGCCCTGTCGGCAAGAATTGCCAGGCCCTGTATCGTCAAATCATCATCGACCACGTCGAATATATCGGTGCTGCGATCGAACAGGATCGCCAATCCGCCGGTTGCCACTACCTTTGCCGGCCTTCCGATTTCGGCGCGCATCCTCTGGATGAGCCCTTCCATCATGGCCACGTACCCCCAGAACACGCCGATCAGCATCTGGTCTTCGGTATTTCGCCCGATTACGTTTCTGGTGTCGGGGGTTCGGATAGCGATGCGGGGCAGTTTCGCGGTCTTGCCTACTAACGCGTCGAGCGACAGATTGATACCAGGCGCTATGATACCCCCTTTATAGGCGCCATTGAAATCGACCGCTTCGAATTTCGTCGCCGTTCCGAAATCGACCACGATGAGATCGCCTGCATATTTGGCGTGGGCGGCAAGACAGTTCAGCGCACGATCCGCACCAAGTGATGTGGGTTGATCGACATCGATATCAAAGCCCCATTGTGCCGGCCCTTTCCCCGCGATCATCGGCGTAATACCGAAATATTTCTGTGCCAGCACTGAAAGATTGTGGTCTGCGCGCGGAACTACCGACGCGAATATGATCGCCGCGACATCCTCGCGCCGGAAGCCCTCTATCGTCATGAGCTGCAGCAGCCAGACTGCGTATTCATCCCCGGTTCGGCGCGGATCGGTCGCGATGCGCCAACGGGTTACGATTTCGCCATCCTTGCACAATGCGAACACAACATTCGTATTTCCAACATCGGCGACCAGCAGCATCGAACATCCTTTACCCAAGGGAGACATCGCCAGAACGGATGGCACGTATGGTTCCATCCGCCAAGCGCAGCGACAACGATCCATCGTTCAAAAGCCCGTCGAAAGTTCCGGTTACGGCAACATTGTCCGCTTCATGAACGGTCAAAACGCTTCCCCGTCGATGCGCCGCCAGCTGCCAGCTGTGCAGGACCGGTTCCAGTCCATAGATACGCCAGCGACCGATATGCGCCACGAACTGGGCTGCCAGACGGTCCGCAAAATCATTACGCGGGGGCGGATGACCAACCTGCGCGAGAGCAACCGTATCGCGCCCTTGGGCCGCCGGGGCTTTTACCAGATTGACGCCGATACCCACCACTACCGCATCACCATGCCGTTCAAGCAAAATGCCGGCCGCCTTCACGCCCCCGACCAGCAAGTCGTTCGGCCATTTCAACGATAGGGATTTCGGGTCCGTCAAAAACGGCACGCAAGTTTCATACAGGGCCAGACCTGCCAACAGCGCCAATGACGGTGCCGGTGGATCGCCAGCCTGCAATCGCACAATGGTCGAACCCATAAAATTGCCGGTGCTGTCCAGCCATTCACGCCCGCGCCGCCCGCGCCCGGCTGTTTGGCGATCGGCCACCAGCCAATCGCCTTCGCTTGGTTGCTCGCCCGCCTGCATCGCTCGAAGAAGATCGCCATTCGTCGATCCCGTTTCGGCTATATATCGTATCGACGGCTTCGCCAGCGGAGGGTCAGACAATGAAAAACAGTGCGCGTGCGGCCTGGTCGGAAACACTGCCAAGCCAGGGCGTAAGCAGGAACCCCAATGGCGAAACGACAATCGCCATTACTGACAGAACCACCCAATGGGCCGTTCCGCCGCCGCCTTGAATGACATCGGCAGGCTCGTCGAAATACATGATCTTGACGATCTTGAGGTAATAAAATGCGCCGATCACACTTGCTGCAATCCCGATCGCAGCCAGCAGGATCATGTCGGCCTGCACCGCGGCCTGGAAGACCACGAATTTGCCCCAAAATCCAAACAATGGCGGAATGCCAGCCAAACTCAGCATCATCATGGCAAGGCTCAAAGCCAACCACGGATTGGACCGGGAAAGGCCGGCCATCCCTGCAATTCCTTCGACCGCCCGCCCATCGGCGTCGCGCATCATCAATACTGCCGCAAAACTGCCCAGCGACATAGCGACATAGATCGCCAGATAAACCAGCATCGCCGAAGCGCCCTGTACCGTTCCGCTCGCAAGACCGACCAGAATAAACCCGACATTGTTGATCGAACTATACGCCAGCAATCGTTTGATATTGTCCTGCCCGATAGCGCCCAGCGCACCGACAACGATCGATGCCAACGCCGCAAAGATTACGATTTGCTGCCATGCATCCACCTGTGCGCCGAACGGAACCAGTGCCATTCGCATCAAGATCGCGATTGCCGCGACTTTCGGTGCGGTGGCAAAGAAAGCGGTGACAGGCATGGGGGCGCCTTCATACACATCGGGCGTCCACATATGGAACGGCACTGCAGCGATCTTGAAAGCCAGTCCGGCAAGAACGAAAACGACGCCAAACAACGCGCCGGTGTTCATATCGACACTCAAGGCCGTCCGTATTCCTTGATAATTCGTGGACCCGGTAAAACCATACAGCAGGCTCATGCCATAAAGCAGAATGCCGGAAGCAAGGGCGCCGAGAACGAAGTATTTAAGGCCCGCCTCTGCCGAACGGTCGTCGCTGCGCGAAAAGCTCGCGAGAACGTAAGACGAAAGGCTCATGAGTTCGAGGCCGATATACAGTTGCATGAGGTCGGCAGCGGATACCATCAATGACATGCCAACGGCGCTGAAAATCATCAATACCGGATATTCGGGACGATATTCGCCGCTGGCATCGAAAAACCTCGGGGTTATGATAAGACAGCCAATCGTCGCAATATAGACCAGAACCTTGGCGAAACTGGCAAACCGATCCTGCACGAATACACCGTTCCATGCAGCAACCCCGTCCACAGTATTGAACAGATCGATGGAAAACGCCGAAGCGCCGACCAGAGCGACGACTGCCAATATGGTAACGATACGCGCCGATTTGTCACCGACGAATGCGCACACCATCAGCAGCGCCAGACCGGCCAGACTCAGCCCTATCTCGGCGGCAGTGAGATAAAAGGAAGTTGCATAATCCATCAATGCACTTCCTTATCAGTGTGCCCGGCATCCGGCATTGCGTTTGCGGCTTTCACACGCGCGTTTCCGACGGTTATCCGCGCATCACCTTGCGGGGCGGCCCGTGCCAGACGGGCATCCAATACAGCAATATCCGCGCGCATCGGCGCAAGAAAGCTTTCGGGATAGATCCCCATCCACAGCACGGCAGCAGCAATGGGGCCCAGCATCAACCATTCGCGAAGCGACAGATCCTTCATCGCAGCGGCATCCGCATTCGTTTGCACACCGAAGATGACCCGGCGATACAGATACAGCATATACGCCGCACCGAGAATGATCCCGGTGGTCAATATGAATGTTGCCCAGCTGGATATTTCATAAACGCCCGCAAGTACGAGAAATTCTGCCACGAACCCGCTTGTCCCAGGAAGTCCGATGCTTGCCATGGTAAACAGCAGGAAGAAAATTGCATATTTTGGCATATTGATTGCCAGCCCGCCGTAACGGCCGATCTCTCGCGTGTGCAGTTGATCGTAGATAATGCCGACACACAAAAACAAAGCCCCCGAGACCAGCCCGTGGCTGAGCATCATGATCATCGCCCCTTCGAGACCCTGCACATTGAACGCAAAAAGGCCGGCGGTAACGATCGCCATATGCGCGACGGACGAATAGGCGATGAGTTTCTTCATATCGTGTTGGACCAGCGCGATCAGGCTGGTTACCACAACCGCAACCATCGACAGGCCGAAAATCAGCCAAACGAACTGCGCACTTGCTTCGGGGAACATCGGCAGGCTGAACCGGATGAACCCATACCCCCCCATCTTGAGCAATACGCCTGCCAGAATAACCGACCCCGCCGTAGGAGCCTGCACATGCGCATCGGGCAACCAGGTATGAACGGGCCACATCGGCATCTTGACTGCGAAACTGGCAAAAAACGCAAGCCACAGCCAAGTCTGTGCCTGCGCCGTAAAATCGTAATTCATCAAGGTTGGAATATCGGTAGTATTTGCTTGATCCGCCATCCAAAGCATGGCGATCAGCATCAGAACCGATCCGAAAAGCGTATAGAGAAAAAATTTGTAACTCGCATAGATACGGTTATCGCCGCCCCAAATTCCGATAATCAGATACATCGGAATGAGGCCGGCTTCGAAGAAGATGTAGAACAGGAATATATCCTGAGCGGCAAACACCCCGATCATTAGCGTTTCCATGAACAGGAACGCTGCCATATATTCGCCGACGCGCTGCTGGATGGAATTCCAGCTGGCCAGGATACAGATCGGCATCAGGAATACCGACAATACGATCAGCATCAACGCGATGCCATCGATACCCAGCGCATAGCTGAAACCGGCAAACAGATCGGCACGTTCGGTGAACTGCCATTGCGCGCCCCCGATTTCGTAAGACACCCACAGGGTTGCACCCAAGGCAAGATTAACCAAAGTCGCCATCAATGCGACAGCGCGCGCGGCCTTCGCTTCGAGGAAAAGGCACAGAATGGCCGCCGCCAGGGGCACAGCAAGCATTGTCGTAAGCATTGGAAAGCCGGCCATCAAAACAAAACCCAGCTAATCGCGGCTACCAGGCCCAGAAGCATGACGAGCGCATAGCTATAAA
The DNA here is from genome assembly GCA_963803585.1 of uncultured Alphaproteobacteria bacterium. Taxonomy (GTDB): domain Bacteria; phylum Pseudomonadota; class Alphaproteobacteria; order Sphingomonadales; family Sphingomonadaceae; genus Pontixanthobacter. The sequence goes on from CAWDNB010000004.1 coordinate 36,773, forward strand.
GATATCCGGATTGCAGTTTCTTGGCGGCCACGGTTCCCTTGGAAACGATCCACGCCGCGCCGTTGGGGCCGAACCGGTCAATAATCCCCTGATCGCCGATAATCCATAGCTTCCGGCCGAGCCAGAACGCGGGCCGGATGAAAATCATATTGTACAGTTCATCGAAATACCATTTGTTCGAAACGAACCGGTGAAGATAGCGGAATTGTTCGACGAACTTTTCGGGGATCGACGTGTCCCGAATATAGGCAAGCCAGGCACCGAAAAAACCAAGAAGCATAACGAAAGTCGCAGTGAGTTTCACCCAATACGGAACAGCATGCAATTCGTGAATGAGGTTCTGGTTGTAAAAGATGGACCCGGCCCAGAATGCCTCGCTATCGATGAAACCATCGGTGAACAGGAACCCGGCAAACACCGCCCCCAATGTCAGCACGCCTAATGGAACAAGCATCGTCAACGGGCTTTCATGCGGATGATAACCGCCAGTGCCGTCATACCGACTGGCCGCCGGCACCGAATGGGTCGCATCATTTCCGGCATCTTCTTGGATGGGCGGATTGTGTTCGTCCGGCGCGTCGCTTCCGTGATCGACGGCATGGACTATATGTTCGCTTTCGATCCAGCGCGGCTTGCCCCAGAAGGTCAGGAACATGAGACGCCAGCTATAGAAACTGGTCAGCAGGGCGGCGAATGCCCCCATCCAGAATGCGAAGATCGACATATCGGTGCCGCGCGCGAAAGCGGCTTCCAAAATGGCATCTTTGGAATAGAACCCTGCGAAGCCGAACACATAGAGCACGCCTACTCCGGTGATTGCGAGTGTCCCGGCAAGCATCGCATAGAAAGTGAAGGGAATTCTTTTCCGCAGACCGCCGTAATATCGCATATCCTGTTCGTGATGCATCGCGTGAATGACCGATCCGGCACCCAGGAACAGCAATGCTTTGAAAAATGCGTGCGTAAACAGATGGAACATTGCCGCGCCGTAAGCGCCAACGCCAGCTGCGAAAAACATATAACCAAGCTGCGAGCAGGTGGAATAGGCGATGACGCGCTTGATATCCCATTGCGTGGTACCAATCGTGGCTGCAAAGAAACAGGTGGCAGCGCCGATGAAAGTCACCATTGCCAGCGCGGTCGGTGCGGTTTCGAACATTGGCGAAAGACGGCAGACCATGAATACGCCCGCGGTGACCATAGTGGCTGCATGGATCAGTGCGGACACGGGCGTCGGCCCTTCCATCGCGTCCGGCAGCCAGGTGTGGAGACCCAATTGTGCCGACTTGCCCATCGCCCCGATGAACAGCAGGATGCACAGAATATCCATCGTCATCAACCGGTAACCGAGAAAACCGATGCTCGACCCGCTCATGCCGGGGGCCGCAGCCAGTATTTCCGGGATCGACGTGGTTCCGAACACCAGAAACGTGCCGAATATGCCGAGCATGAAGCCCAGATCGCCCACACGGTTGACCACGAATGCCTTGATCGCTGCGGCATTGGCGCTGGGTTTCTTGAACCAGAACCCGATCAGCAGGTAAGACGCAAGCCCCACCCCTTCCCATCCGAAGAACATCTGTACCAGATTGTCCGCCGTCACCAGCATCAGCATGGCGAAGGTAAACAGACACAGATAGGCGAAGAACCGCGGCTGGTCGGGATCTTCGTCCATATAGCCCCAGCTATACAGATGCACGAGCGCCGAAACGGTAGTGATTACGACCAGCATGACCGCAGTCAGGGTATCAACGCGCAGTTCCCAATCGAAGGTGAGATTGCCCGACTGCACCCATTGCAGAACCGGTACCACTTCGGCGGTCATACTGCCGCCAAGGAAAGCGAGAAAGATCGGCCAACTCAGCGCACAGGATACAAACAAAGCGCCGGTGGTAAGGGTTTTGACCACCGTGTTGCCAAGCATACGATTGCCGAGCCCACCGATGATCGCGGCGACCAGCGGAAGAAAGACGATAGGAATGATCCACGCGTGCACGCCGGCTACCCCTTCATCCGGTTAACGTCGTCCACCGCTATGGTGCCACGTCCGCGGAAATAGATGACCAGGATGGCAAGGCCGATCGCAGCTTCGCCCGCCGCAACCGTCAATACGAACATGGCAAAGACCTGACCGACCAGATCGTTCAGAAACGCGCTGAAGGCGACCATCTGAATATTGACCGAAAGCAGGATCAGCTCGATCGCCATCAGTATCACGATGACATTCTTGCGGTTCAGAAAGATCCCCAACACGCCCAGCACGAACAGAATCGCGCTCACCACCAGATAATGTTCGATACCCACGCCGCCGGTCATAATTGTACACCCTTGCCGATTTCAGGGCGGACCAGATTGGTGGCATCTTCGGGACGGCGGCGGTTCTGTTTGCCGATATCCTGATGACCGCGCGCGCCTTCCGGTCGCTGACGATGGGTCAGCACGATCGCACCGATCATCGCGACCAACAGAATGATCCCGGCAGCCTCGAACAGAAAAATGTATCGGCCGTAAAGCAGTGCACCCAAACTGGTCGTATTGCTTTCACCCAGCAGCGGCACGGACGCTCCGTCGGCGACACCCAGATCGAGCGCGCCGGCGCGATAGGCCCCGATACCCAGAACCAGTTCGGCCAGCAGAACGACCGCGATGGCGATGCCCAGCGGAAAATTCTTGATGAACCCTGCGCGCATTTCGGCAAAATCGATATCGAGCATCATCACCACGAACAAGAACAACACCGCGACTGCCCCGACATAGACAATCACCAGCAGCATCGCGACGAATTCCGCGCCCACCAGCACCATCAATCCCGCCCCGTTGAAGAACGCGACGATCAGCCACAACACGGAATGCACCGGATTGCGCGCCATGATGGTAAGCGTTCCTGCGGCCACTACGAGCACCGCAAATAGGTAAAAAGCGAAAGTCTGGATCATGGCCCCTGCTTCGTGGCTTAGCCGTGCCGGTTGGCGGTAGGTAAAATCAAAGTTACGGGCCGTTAGCGATATGGGGCATCGGCTTCAAGGTTTGCGGCAATCGCCCGTTCCCACTTGTCCCCGTTTGCCAACAGTTTCGCCTTGTCATACAGCAATTCTTCTCGCGTCTCGGTTGCATATTCGAAATTCGGGCCTTCTACCACTGCATCGACCGGACACGCTTCCTGACAAAATCCGCAATAGATGCATTTGGTCATGTCGATGTCGTACCGGGTCGTGCGGCGGCTGCCATCCTCGCGCGGCTCGCTCTCGATAGTGATCGCCTGCGCCGGGCAGACCGCCTCGCACAGTTTGCAGGCAATGCAGCGTTCTTCCCCGTTGGGATATCGGCGCAACACGTGCTCACCGCGAAACCGCGGGCTTAGCGGGTTCTTTTCATATGGGTAGTTGATCGTCACCTTCGGCTTGAAGAAATATTTCAAGGTCAGCATATGCGCCTTGACGATTTCCCACAGGGTAAACGACTTTATGAGATGGGTGATAGTGTTCATAGCGGCGCATGCCTCGTCAACATTAGATAACCGCTGATGATGACCACGAAAAACAGGCTCATCGGCAGAAAGACTTTCCACCCCAGGCGCATCAGCTGGTCATAACGATATCGCGGCACGGTGGCCCAGGTCCAGCTGAATACGAGGAAGAACAGGAAGGTCTTGCTCAAGAACCAAATCCAGCCCGGTACGGCATATAGCGGCGCCCAATCGAATGGCGGCAGCCAACCGCCCCAGAACAGGATCGACATCAGCGCACACATCAGCAGGATATTGGCATATTCACCCAGCCAGAACAGCGCGAACGCCATCGAGCTGTATTCCGTCTGATAACCGGCAACCAATTCGGATTCCGCCTCCGTCAGATCGAACGGAGCCCGCGCAGTTTCGGCCATGGCGGAGATAAGGAACATTACGAAAAGAGGAAACAACAATGGGTTGAACGCAAATGCGTTTACGAAACCCAGGCCGTGCCCGCGCTGAGCCTCGATAATATCGTTGAGATTGAATGAATCCGCCCACAGCACGACGCAGACCAGAATGAAGCCGATTGACACTTCATAGGAAATCATCTGCGCTGCCGCCCGCATGGCGGAGAAAAACGGGTATTTCGAATTGGATGCCCAACCCGCAATGACGACTCCGTAAACACCCAGCGAACTGATTGCGAGCACATAGAGCAGCCCGACATTGATATCGGCCAGCACCGCTCCGGAATTGAACGGGATCACCGCCCAGGCCGCCAATGCGACCGTGAACGTAATGATCGGGGCAATCAGGAACAGCCCCTTGTTCGCAGCTGAGGGAATGATCGTTTCCTGCAGAAACACTTTCAGTCCATCGGCAAAGCTCTGCAACAGCCCGAACGGACCCACCACATTCGGCCCACGCCGCATCATTACAGCGCCCAGAACTTTGCGGTCGACATAGATGACCATCGCGACAGCCAGCATCAGCGGCAAGGCAATCAGAAGGATGCCGGTTACGGTTGCCAGGAACCATGCCCATCCGTCTGCCATACCCCAGGACATGAACAGATCGGTCATTCGGCAGCCTCCGCCAATTCGCCACCATAGAACAATTGCGCCGAACATTGCTGCATGGTCGCGCTGGCCCGGGCGATCGGATTTGTAAGGTAGGGATCCTCAATCGGATAGACGATCGCATCACGCGCTTTGTGCGCGGTATCTGCCACAGGCAGCGCGCCGCCCGATAGCGCCATCATATCGACGAGCCCTTCTTCCCCAAATGCGGGCACAGCAGCAATCATCGCGTTCTGCAATTCGGCAAAGCTGTCGAAAGCGACATCCACGCCCAATGCATCGGCCAGGGCCCGCAAAATGGTCCAGTCTTCGCGTGCATCGCCCGGTGCGAACACGGCTTTTTCCGCATATTGGACACGGCCTTCGGTATTTATATAGGTGCCATCCTTTTCGGCGTAGGATGCAGCCGGCAGGATGATATCCGCGGCGTGCGCGCCCTTGTCGCCATGATGGCCGATATAGACCTTCAGGCTGTCCGGGAATTTGGTGAAGTCCACTTCGTCTGCACCCAGGGCAAGAACCACTTTTGGATTTGCGGCAACGATATCCTTGATCCCGCCCTTTTGCGAAAAGCCCATCATCAACCCGCCCATTCGGCTTGCCGCCATATGAAGCACATTGAAACCATTCCAGCCATCGCGAACCAGTCGATAGGTTTCGGCCAGCTTCAGCGCCGGATGCAAAGCACCTTTTGCCAAGCCAGCCCCGCCCAGAATTATCGCGGGACGTTCCGCCTTCTTGAATGCTTCGGCGACTGCTTTTGGCAGTTTGCCAAGGACACCCGCATCTTCGCCAAGGAAAGTCGCGGGAAAGGTCGTGTCCCATTCCGGTCCGACAATGAACATTTGCGCGCCACGTTTCGCCGCCTTGCGCAGACGAACATTCACAAGCGCCGCTTCGGCACGGATATTGCTGCCGACGATCAGGATGACATCGGCCTGTTCGATACCGGCGAAAGTCGAATTGAAATTAACCGCCGCCATGTTCGATACGTCGTAATCCATCCCGGTCTGCCGCCCTTCCAGCAGATCGCTACCCATCGCAGCCAGCAATGTCTTGGCCGCGAACATCGTTTCGCAATCGAGCAGATCGCCGGCAATCGCCGCGATATTCGGGCCCGGCTGCATATCGGCAATGGCGCCAAACGCATCGTCCCAGCCCGCTTCTTCCAGCGTGCCGTTTCTGCGGATATAAACCTTGTCCAGCCGCCGCTTCATCAAACCATCGACCTGGTAACGACCTTTGTCGGACAGCCATTCCTCGTTCACCGCATCATTGATACGCGGCAAGGCACGCATGACTTCGCGGCCTTTGGAATACAGCATGATATTGGCACCGACCGCATCGGAAACGTCGATGCTCATCGTTTTCTTCAGTTCCCACGGTCGCGCCTCGAACGCATAAGGGCGTGACGTCAGCGCGCCGACCGGGCACAGATCGATCACATTGGCGCTCAATTCGTGGGACGCAGCCTGTTCCAGATAGGTGGTGATCTGCATATCTTCACCGCGATACAGCGCGCCGATTTCGTCGACCCCGGCGATCTCTTCCGAAAAACGTACGCACCGGGTGCAGTGGATGCAGCGCGTCATAACGGTCTTGATCAGCGGACCCATGTATTTTTCGGTAACCGCGCGCTTGTTCGCCGTATATCGCGACCCGCCGCGTCCATACATCATGGATTGATCCTGCAGATCGCATTCGCCGCCCTGATCGCAGATCGGGCAATCGAGCGGATGGTTGATCAGCAGAAATTCCATCACGCCTTCGCGTGCAGTCTTGACCATCTCGCTGTCGGTGCGGATTTCCTGACCATCCGCCGCTGGCAGCGCGCACGACGCCTGCGGTTTGGGCGGGCCCGGCTTCACCTCAACCAGGCACATCCGGCAATTGCCGGCAATGGACAGCCGTTCATGATAGCAGAAACGCGGAATTTCCTTCCCCGCCAGTTCGCACGCCTGCAGCACGGTTGCACCATCGGGAACATCGATTTCGGTGCCATCTACGGTGACTTTAGGCATCGGGTGTCCTCGATAGACCATCATTCTGCGCCCGATGTGTAAGGCGATACAATTCAAGCATCAGCTCGCCTCTACGGACGAAAGGCGGAAACGCTATAGATAGATCCGACAATTGGCACGCCGTGCTATTTGCGGTCGATCTCGGTCAATATCGCTTGCTCTTCATTCGACCCCAGCTTCGTTGCCGCAAGCTGCATGATCATAGCCGAATGTTTCCGCGCGATGCATTCGCTGACTACGCCCAGTTTTACTGTATCTTGATCCAACAAAAACATATCCCGGTAGTAAGGATGCACCGTGGAAACATCCACAGCAGGAAGGCTGGGACGATCGTTCGCGCCTTCAACCTGATCCACCCGCGCCAATTTACCGACAGATTGCGCTTTCAACAATAGCGCCTGAGCAAGCAAGGGCTGATATACAGGCGGCGTTACCGGTGTTTTCGACGACCGGAAAACGTACGACTTCAGGCATTTACCGTCCATGAGTGGACCCAAATTGTTTTGAAAGTATTGAGGATTATCGGTGTTGAGAACGAAGGACGCCGCCGCAGCAGGATACCGTTCAACGGTACATTCCGCGAGATGGTTGACCAATGCCAGCGCATCACCGTTCAACCAGGTTTCATAGCGCGCATCGGATTTTTCCTGGATATCAGATTGCGCTTGTGCGCTAGTAGCGCTCGCAAGGACGAGCGCGGCTAAAAGATAAAGTAGTTTGCCCATTGTCTACTCCGCAGCCTCCGCGAATTGCGCATTATGTTCTTCGATCCGCCGTTCCAGTTCCGGGCGGAAATGCTTGATAAGACCCTGGATCGGCCAGGCGGCCGCGTCGCCCAGCGCGCAGATGGTATGCCCTTCCACCTGTTTCGTGACCTGCTGCAGCATATCGATTTCCTCGATCGCGGCATCGCCGGTTCGCAAGCGCTCCATCATCCGCCACATCCATCCCGTACCCTCGCGGCACGGCGTGCACTGGCCGCAACTTTCATGCTTGTAAAAATAGCTGATCCGGCTGATCGCGCGCACGATATCCGTGCTCTTGTCCATTACGATGACCGCCGCGGTACCAAGACCGGACCCCACCGCCTTCAGTCCGTCGAAATCCATCGGGCAGTCCATGATCTGTTCGGCCGGCACCAATGGCACGGACGATCCGCCCGGGATTACGGCAAGCAGATTATCCCAGCCACCGGTAATGCCGCCGCAATGCCGCTCGATCAGCTCGCGAAACGGAATGCTCATTTCTTCTTCGACCACGCACGGGTTTTTTACATGGCCGCTGATCTGGAACAGTTTCGTCCCATGGTTGCCTTCCGCGCCGAAGCTGGAAAACCAAGCCGCGCCGCGCCGCAGGATCGTGGGCACGACTGCGATACTTTCCACATTGTTCACAGTAGTGGGGCAGCCATAAAGGCCTGCGCCCGCGGGAAATGGCGGTTTCAGACGCGGCTGACCTTTTTTGCCCTCCAGGCTTTCGATCATCGCGGTTTCTTCGCCGCAGATATACGCACCGGCGCCCCGATGCATGAAAACATCGAAATCATAGCCGGATTTTGCCGCATTCTTGCCGATAAGTTTCGCGGCATAGGCTTCATCGATAGCCTTTTGCAGCACTTCGGCCTCGCGTATATATTCACCGCGAATGTAGATATACGCAGCACGCGCGCGCATGGCGAAACCGGCAATCAGAGCGCCTTCGATCAGCTTATGCGGATCGTGGCGCAGGATCTCGCGATCCTTGCACGAACCCGGTTCGGATTCGTCGGCATTGATAACGAGGAAGGACGGGCGCCCATCCTTCGATTCCTTGGGCATAAACGACCATTTCAGGCCGGTGGGGAAGCCCGCCCCACCGCGCCCGCGCAGTCCGGACGCCTTCATTTCGTCGATAATGGTATCGGTACCGCGCGCGATCAACGCTTTGGTATCGTCCCAATCGCCACGTTTCCGAGCGGCTGCCAAACCCCAGTCCTGAAAACCATAGAGATTGGTAAAGATGCGGTCCTTGTCAGCGAGGCTCATCCGATTGCTCCTGTCGACAGGAAATAGATGGCCGCCACGATAATCAAGGCAATAGCGCCGAATTTGACGATGCCCATCAGCACTTTCCACGCGATAAACACCAGCACTAATGCGACGATAATTGTCACGATATCCATTACCATTCGCTCCGATAATCGTGGTTTGCATCGACCATTTGCTTGAGCGTCGTAGGTCCGCCGCTGGGTTCCGACGTATGGCGCCCAGGCTCTTGCGTTCCGGGTTCCGGCCGACGGCCAGCGGCGAGAGCATCCAGAACAATATCGAGCCGTTCGGGGGTCAGATCTTCGTAATTGTCATCGTTGATCTGCACCATCGGTGCGGTTGCGCAATTGCCCATGCATTCCACCTCGGTCAGGGTCCATAGCCCGTCGTCCGACACCTTGCCTTTTGCCATTCCGCGCCGTTTGCAGGCGGCCATGATGTCGTCGCTGCCGCGCAGCATACAAGGCGTGGTGCCGCACACCTGGACGTGGAATTTGCCGACAGGCGCAAGGTTGTACATCATATAGAAACTGGCGACTTCGAGCACGCGGATTGCCGGCATATCGAGATAGTCCGCAACGTATTCAATCACCGGCAATGGCAACCAGCCCTGCGTATTCGTATCGGCGCCAACCTGACGCTGCGCCAGATCAAGCAACGGCATTACCGCGGATTTCTGCCGCCCTTCGGGATATTTGGCGATATGTCTGTCCGCAACACTCTTGTTATCGGTGGTCCATGCGAACGAACCCCAGCGATTGCGCAGTTCGGGCGTATCGGGTGCAGGCGCGCGATCAGCCATTGATGTTTCCTTCACGGCGCCTGCCAAGCGCGTTGATCGCTATGCCGGAAATAAGCGGGACCAGCGTCCAGTTGCCGATCTGCTCGACACCGAACATCCATTTTGCCACCATCATGACAATACCGATGATGATCAGACCCGTGCCGATGAGATTGAACCTGCTCACCGGTCACACTCCCCGAACACCACATCGATCGCGCCCAGAATGGCGGTTGCGTCCGGCAACATATGGCCTTTGCACATAAAATCCATGGCTTGGAGGTGGCTGAATGCCGTCGGGCGGATTTTGCAACGATAGGGTTTGTTCGATCCGTCGCTCACCAGATATACGCCGAACTCGCCCTTGGGGCTTTCGGTCGCGACATACACTTCGCCGGCGGGCACATGGAAGCCTTCGGTATAAAGTTTGAAATGATGGATCAGCGCTTCCATCGATTGTTTCATCTCACCGCGCTTGGGCGGCACGATTTTGCGGTCATCGCTCGCCACCGGGCCGGCCGGCATTTCAGCGATGCACTGTTTGATGATTTTCGCGCTTTGATACACTTCCTCGACGCGGACCATGAACCGGTCGTAACAATCGGAATTCGTCCCGACCGGAATTTCGAAGTCCATGCGATCATACACGTCATAGGGTTGCGACTTGCGAATATCCCACGGGATACCGGCAGCACGGATCATAGGGCCGGAAAAACCCCACGCCAGCGCGTCATCCTTGCTTACATGCGCGATATCGACGTTGCGCTGTTTGAAAATGCGGTTGTCGATCACCAAACTCATCGCATCGCCGAACAATTCGGGGAGGCGGTTGTCGATCCAGTCGCCAATATCGGTCAGCAGTTTCAACGGCACGTCCTGATGCACGCCGCCCGGCCGGAACCAGGCCATATGCATACGCGCACCGGATGCCCGTTCGAAAAAATTCATGCAATCTTCGCGGATCTCGAAAACCCACAGATTGGGCGTCATCGCACCGACATCCATCACATGCGCACCGATATTCAGCATATGGTTGGAAATGCGCGTCAGTTCCGCAAACAGCACGCGCAGATATTGCGCCCGTTCCGGCACTTCGATGTTCAGCAATTTCTCGATCGCGAGAACGTAACTATATTCCTGGCAGAGCGGCGAACAATAATCGAGCCGATCGAAATAGGGCAGCGCCTGCAGATAGGTTTTATGCTCGATCAGCTTTTCGGTGCCGCGATGCAGCAGGCCGACATGGGGGTCGACACGCTCGATGATTTCACCGTCCAGTTCCATCACCATCCGCAATACGCCGTGGGCCGCCGGGTGCTGCGGACCGAAATTGATGGTGTAGTTGGAAACCACCTCGCCATCGGTCGTCGGCGACTGTTCGAGTAACATGCTCATGATTTCGCGCCCTTGCCTTTCGCCGGCCCTGTTTTTGTTTTCGGCGCCGCTTTATTTTCTGCGCCGGATTTTGCCTTTGGCTTGGTTGCCGCTTTGGTGTCGCTTGTCTTTCCCTGGCGCGCACGCTTTGCCGGGCGGTCTTCCGTCGGTTCGGGCGGAGCAGCGCTCGCCGTACCGCTATCTTTTTCCGCAGGTGCCCCCGCGCCAACCGGTTTTGCCGCCTTCGCATCGGCTTTTGGTCCGGCGCCGGTATCTTTGGGACTTTCGGTCACCTTCGGTTCGTCCACCGGCGGTGTAGCGGCTTTCTCATCGCCGGGCAGGACATAGTCGGCGCCTTCCCACGGGCTCATGAAATCGAACTGCCGCAAATCCTGCGCCAGCTCAACCGGTTCGTACACCACGCGCTTTTCTTCTTCGGAATACCGCAATTCGGTGTATCCGGTGAGCGGGAAGTCCTTGCGGAAGGGATGTCCTTCAAAGCCGTAGTCGGTGAGAATGCGACGCAGATCGGTGTTCCCGTCGAACAATACGCCGAACAGATCGAACACCTCGCGTTCCAGCCAACCGGCATTCGGCCATAGGGTGGTGACGGTAGGTACCGCCACATCTTCGCTCGTGGTCAGTTTCACCATGACGCGATGATTTCGGGTGATCGACAGCAGCATATACACCACTTCGAACCGTTCGGCCCGGCCCGGATAGTCGACACCGGCAATTTCCATCAGCTGTTGATATTCATGGTTGTCACGCAGATTGCGCAACACATCTTCGATGCCATCGCGCCGGACGGTGAAAATCAGTTCACCATGCTCTTCGCTGGATGACAGCAGTGCATCGCCGATAGTGTCCGCCAGATCAGCGCGCACGCTATCGTTGCCGGCGTATTTCGGTGCGGAGTGGAGTACAGCCATATCAGCGATCACCCATCAGCGTTCGATCGTGCCGCTGCGGCGGATTTTGCGCTGCAGTTGCATGACGCCGTAAAGCAAAGCCTCTGCCGTGGGCGGGCAACCAGGAATATAGATATCCACCGGCACGATCCTGTCGCAGCCCCGCACGACGCTGTAACTGTAATGATAATAGCCGCCGCCATTTGCACAACTGCCCATCGAAATGACATATTTCGGATCGGACATCTGATCGTAAACCTTGCGCAATGCAGGCGCCATCTTGTTGCATAATGTCCCGGCGACGATCATCACGTCGGACTGGCGCGGGGACGCACGCGGAGTCACGCCGAAACGCTCCATATCATAGCGCGGCATATTCACGTGTATCATTTCGACTGCGCAGCAGGCGAGACCGAATGTCATCCACCACAAGGAACCGGTGCGCGCCCAATTGAACAGGTCTTCGGTACTGGTCACCAGAAAACCCTTGTCATTCACCTCCGTCTGCATCGCACGGAAATAGTCTGCATCGGGGTGCAAGGCATCCCCGCCTTGCGCCGCAGGCGGCAGTTTGGTGTTCTCGGTAATCAAATTACTCATGACCAGTGCCTCATTCCCAATCGAGGGCCCCTTTTTTCCATTCATAGGCAAGGCCGATCGCCAATATGCCCAGGAATGCCATCATACCAAGCCAGCCCTGCCAGCCGGTCTGCCCAAGGCTGACCGCCCATGGAAACAGGAAAGCCGCCTCCAGATCAAAGATTATGAACGAGATCGCGACGAGGTAGAACCGAATATCGAACGGGCTGCGCGGATCTTCGAAAGCGGGAAACCCGCATTCATATTCGCTCAGTTTCTGATCGTCGGGGTTATGCGTGCCGGTCAGTCGTGACACGCCCATGGGCAGGAACACGAACAGGGCCGAAATTCCCAATGCGATGAACAGGAAAATCAGGATCGGAAGATATTGGCTTAGATATTGGTTTGTATCGACCAAGGGCATGACTCGAGTGGCTTCAAAAGGTTAGCCGTGCCCTAGGCCTGCCGCCGAACCGGCGCAAGGGCGCGACGCTTGCAAAATTGGCGAAAACCCTTGCTTGACGCGGGATCGACTATTTCTTGAGCTGGCTTGCAATCGCTTTCTTCGTCTTTGCCCCGTAAGGCGGTTTGAACCCGGCGATACCGGCGATGTCGATCTTCGGCTGTGAATAGATCGACCGCGCATGGCTGAATTCACGGAACCCTTCCGGTCCGTGATACGAACCGATGCCCGATGGCCCTACCCCACCAAACGGCAGGTCTTCCATGGAAATATGAAAAATGACGTCATTCACCGTGACCCCGCCCGAAATCGTCTTGTTGAGCACCGTTTCGCGCTCATCCGCGTCGTCACCGAAATAATAGAGGCCGAGCGGACGGTCCTTCGCATTGATATATGCGACAGCTTCCCCGATATCGGAATAGGTTTTCACCGGCAGTACGGGCCCGAAAATCTCTTCCTGCATCGCTTCCATATCGTCGGTGACATTGCGCAGGATGGTCAGCGGCATCTTGCGTTTGTTGGTGCCGGTAAAGTCTTCTTCGCCCGGATTGACCTCGATCGCTTCCGCGCCTTTTGCTTTTGCGTCTTCGATCATGCCCTGCAACCGGTCGAAATGCCGGTCGCTCACAAGGGAGGCATAATCGTCATTGTCGAGCAGCGTCGGATATTGGTTATAAACCCCCAATTGTACGGCAGCCACTGCGGCTTCTTCCTTGTCTTCCGGCACGATCATATAATCGGGTGCGAGGCAAATCTGGCCCGCATTCATCATCTTGCCCATCGCGATGCGCGCGCCCGCTTTTTCCAGATCGGCACTGCGACCGAGCACGACCGGCGATTTGCCGCCAAGTTCGAGCGTGACCGGAACGAGGTTCTTTGCCGCTGCCTCCATCACCTTACGGCCCGTCGCCGTCGATCCGGTAAAGACCAGATGATCGAACTGGAGCGCGGTAAATGCCTGGGCCACTTCCGGGCTGCCGGTGAACACGGCAACTTCGTCCTGCCCAAAATATTTACCGATCAGTTCGGCAGTAAGATCGGACGTTTTTTCCGTGAACTCCGAAGGTTTGATCATGGCACGGTTGCCCGCGCAAAGAACCTGCATCAGCGGACCGAAAGACAGATTGACCGGAAAGTTCCACGGGCTGAGAATACCGATTACGCCCTTTGGTTCATACCGCACTTCCGCCTTCGCGCCGAGCAGGCCAAGCGGAAACTGGACCTTGCGCTTATCGGGTTTTGCCCAGGCATCCATGTGCTTGAGACAGTATTTGCCGAAATTCACGGTGCTGATGATGTCGGTCATCATCGACTGGCTACGGCTGCGATTGCCGAAATCCTCGTTCATCGCGTCGCACAGCGCGTCCGCATGGTCGACCAGTAACGCAATCGCCCGCTGGACGCGATCCCGCCGCACGCCCTGCCCTTCGGGCCGCGCATTGGTAAAGGCGTCGCGCTGCAATGTCAGGATTGCGTTCATTTCCGCGGTCTTGTCGTCGGCCATCTGGGTTCTCCGTTGGGTATCCGTTCGAAACCTACTCTTCACCAGCAATGAGCCAATTGCAAGGCTGACCCGAGAGAGGCGGACGAGCGGGGGTTACAGAGGCCAGACACTGGCCGACTGACTCGATATGAACTCGCCGCGAACCTCTACGCCGCGATTGATTTTGCCGCGGTGCAGCATTAGGCCCATAGCAACACCTCGAACTTGAAAGACCTATCATGCCCAGACTTTCCGCCAACGATCCGATCGTAATCCTCTCCTACGCGCGCACGCCGATGGGCAGTATGCAGGGCGCGCTGGCAGAAGTGTCCGCGACCGATCTGGGTGCGACTGCGGTAAAGGCTGCCGTGGAACGGTCGGGTGTTGCCGGCAATGCGGTCGACCGGATTTACATGGGCTGTGTCCTGCCCGCGGGTCTGGGTCAGGCCCCGGCGCGGCAGGCGGCCATCAAGGCGGGGCTCCCCAAATCCGTGCAGGCGACCACCGTGAACAAGGTGTGCGGTTCCGGAATGCAGACCGTGATTATGGGCGCCGAAGCGATTGCCAGCGACAGCGCATCCATCATCGTAGCTGGCGGGATGGAAAGCATGACGAATGCGCCCTATCTGCTCAAGAAACATCGCGGCGGCGCACGGTTGGGGCATGACATGGCGTACGATCATATGTTTCTGGATGGTTTGGAAGATGCCTATGAAGAAGGCCGTGCCATGGGTACATTCGCGCAGGATACCGCCGATAGTTACAAGCTGACGCGGGAGGATATGGACGCCTATTCCATCGAATCCCTACGCCGTGCCAATGCTGCTATCGAAAGCGGTGCCTTCGCCGACGAAGTGGTGCCGGTAACCGTAACCACCCGCAAAGGCGATCATGTGGTCGACACGGACGAGGCGCCGGGCCGCGGCAATCCGGGCAAGATCCCGACCTTGCGTCCTGCCTTCGCCAAGGATGGAACGATTACGGCGGCAACCTCCAGCTCGATCTCCGATGGTGCCGCTGCGGTCTTGCTGATGCAGGAAAGTGTTGCGAAAGAGGCTGGGCATAAGCCGGTCGCACGCATTATCGCCACAGCGGCCCATGCGCAGGCACCGTCCGAATTTACCACCGCGCCCATCGGTGCCATCGAAAAACTGTTGAAAGCGGCCGACTGGTCCAAAGACGATGTCGATCTGTGGGAAATAAACGAAGCCTTCGCCTGCGTTGCCATGTTTGCCATGCACGATATCGGCATTCCCCATGATCGCATCAACATCAATGGCGGGGGAACCGCGTTGGGGCATCCGATCGGCGCCAGCGGTACGCGGATCATCGTGACCTTGCTGAATGCCCTCAAACAGCAAGGCAAAACGCGCGGTATTGCCAGCCTGTGCATCGGCGGCGGAGAGGCGACTGCGATTGCTTTGGAAATACTATAAAGCGCGGATCTCTAGCCGGCTGTAAGCGTTTGCGCGCCGAACAGGCGTGACTGCACGACAAAGCCGGTATGGCCGCGCACATCGAAGGCGCACCAACCATCAGTGCACGCCCCCAGGACGCCCACGACACCAGGTTCGAGCATCCATTTCAACCGCCCGCCAGGCGAAGGTGCGTCGCGCATTTCCGCAGGTGCCTGTCCTGTCACCAGGCCGCCGCGATCGCTGCTCAACAAATTGGCCGTCACCCATCCTTGCGCACCTTCGGCATCTTCGATCAGACGCCAGGCTTCCACCACGCGAACGATCTTTACCGGCAGCCCCCGGCGTTGGAAGACCCATTGGATCTTGTATTGCCGACTTGGTCCAACGCGCATATTCAGCTGTTCCGTGCGGATGGTGGCCCAGTAAGGCACCGTGCGCGATTGGGCGTTGGCGATGCTTGGCGCTATCATCGATATCGCGATCAAAACGATGGACAGGAACGACAGGTAACGGTTGGGCATCGGCAACTAATACAGCCATTCCAGCAGCCGCGACAAGGGGATCGTCCGCTTAAAATCGCAAACGCGCTTGACGCATCGCTGCCCTGCATCCTAGCGCCGCGTTCATGGCAGCAAGCGACACGGCCCGGCGCCGCATGACCGGCAAACCGAAAGTAATCGTGACCCGGCAATTAATGCCGGCCGTGGAAGCGCGCATGGCGGAGCTTTACGAAGTTACGTTCAACCAGCACGACACCCCCTTCACCCGCGACCAGCTGGCCGACGCAATGGACAATTGCGACGTGCTGGTGCCCACCGTTACCGACCGGATCGACGGGGCGATCATCGAAGCGGCTGGCGAACGGCTGGGGTTGATCGCCAGTTTCGGCGCAGGCACCGATCATATCGATCTGAAGGCGGCCAAGGCACGCGGAATTATCGTGACCAACACGCCCGGCGTATTCACGGATGATACGGCCGATCTGACCATGGGCCTCATTATCGGTGTACCGCGCAGGGTCCGCGAAGGTGTGGCGCTGATCCGCCGCCAGGAATGGACCGGCTGGGCGCCATCGGCGATGCTGGGTCGAAGATTGGGCGGCAAAACCTTGGGCATCATCGGCATGGGCCGCATCGGTCAGGCGGTGGCGTACCGCGCGCGGGCGTTCGGGTTGAAAATTGCCTATCACAACCGCAACCGTCTGCCCGCCGCGATCGAGACCATGCTTGGCGCGGAATATCACGCACATGAGGATGATCTGATTGCAGCGTCCGACATCGTGACCCTGCACTGCCCGGCAACGCAAAAGACAATTGGTTTTTTCGACGAAGGCCGCTTTGCCCGAATGAAAGAGGGCGCGGCCCTGATCAACACGGCGCGCGGCGACCTGGTCGATCAGGATGCGCTGGTGGCGGCGCTGGAGAGCGGCAGGCTGATCGGGGCCGGGCTGGATGTCTTTCCCGACGAACCCCGTGTCGACCCACGATTGCTCGCGCATCCCAATGTAATGACGATCCCCCATATCGGCAGCGCAACAATAGAGGGGCGGGAGGCTTCGGGCGAAAAAATCATCGCCAACATCCGTTTCTGGATCGACGGGCATCGCCCGCCGGATCAGGTGCTGGAGGCGTTCGGGTGAAAACTTTGTATCGTGTGCAGCGCCATTGCGCACTGGCCGTTACGCGTTGATGGCGCGGTAAGCGCCTTCAAGCCCCCTGCGGGGGGGTCAGGCCCCGGTCATGATCCGATCGACCAGTTCCTTCACCGTCGGGGTGAAATTGTTGGAATAAAACGGATCCTGCTTGAACCGGTATGCAGCATGGCCGGCGAATGCCAGATTTTCATCGACCGGCGCGCCGTGAGCGATATTCTGCAGATTTTTCTGGATGCAGAAACTGCGAGGGTCGGCGAGCCGGCCGGTGGTGAAGTCGTCGTGATCCTTCCACGATGAAAACCCGCAATGGGACAGACAGCCCATGCAGGCCGCCTGGTCTTCCCGGATCATATCGCGTTTTTCCGGGGTCACGAATACCAGCGTATCGTCGGGCGTTTTCAGCGTTTCGCTATGGCCTTCCCCAGCCCATACGCGCGCCTGTTCGCGATCTTCCGGCGCCACCCACAATTTCCGCCCCTTGCCTCCAAAGCCAAGCTGGACGCTATGCCCGCCGCTTTCCGCTTTCGAAAATGCGATCTGGCGTTCGCTCCGGTCGATCAGATCGAACAGAAAGGGGTTCTTCACGGCGGAGGAATAGAAACCGGTCGGTGAAAATTTATGCAGCAGGACATCGCCTGGCTCTATCGTGCGGAGCATGTCCTTCCATTCCTGCGGGATCGGGCTTTCCGTGGTAAGCAGCGGACGGGTGCCGAACTGGAACGCGATCTTGCCGATTTCTGGGTTGTCGATCCAGTTTTCCCATTCGGCCAGCGCCCATACCCCGCCCGCCATCACGATGGCGCAATCTTCCGACACGCCTTCGGCCCGCATTGTTTCGCGCAGTTGCGCGACGCGGGGATAGGGATCCTGCGGCTGGCGCGGATCTTCCGCATTGGACAGCCCGTTATGACCGCCCGCCAGCCAGGGATCTTCATAAACAACCGCCCCCATCAGTTCGGGAACCTTGCTGTAACTGCGTTTCCATAACGCCCTGAAAGCGCGGGCAGAACTGATGATCGGCAAATATTGCACGCCGTAACGCGCCGCGATCTCCGCCAGCTTGTAAGGCATTCCGGCCCCACACGTCACACCGGTCACCAGTCCCCTGGTATTTTCCAGAATACCTTCCAGAACCGGTTGTGCGCCCCCCATTTCCCACAACACATTGATGTTGATCGCACCCTGCCCATTGGAAATGTCGTAGGCCTTGCGAACCTGTTCGGTTCCGCCATCGATGCCATACCGGATTAGCTGTTCATGCCGTTCCTTACGCGTGGCCTGCGGGTAGATTTGCGGGATGATATTGCCATCTTCATCCGTACTGTCCGCATTGACGGCGCTGACGGTCCCAATCCCGCCGGCTGCGGCCCATGCGCCGGAACTGGCGTGGTTGGTAGCGGAAACGCCCTTGCCACCTTCCACCAGCGGCAGCACTTCGCGGCCGCCATATGTGATCGGGCTCAGCCCCTTGAATGCCATTGTTACCTGTGTCCTTAAGCTGCCTTCTGGCAGATTTATCTAACCGGCGCGATTGGCGGCCTGTTTTTGCGAACCCCTGCACGGCTTTATATCTTTGGGTTGCGGTCTAGTAGCCGCTGCTTTGAATTGTGCATAGTACCCTGCCAGTTCCGGCGCATCGCGGAACGCGACGAGTTCGAAACCGACCTGGCTGAATTCGCACGATAGCAGCAAAGGATCAATGCCGTGCTGATCGGTCGGGCGATCGACATCGACCACGATAACCTGACCGCCGTCATTCAATGCGGGCCATAAACGATGCAGAAACGCGTACGGTTCGCGCACCTCGTGATACATATGAACCAGAAATATCCGGTCGAAACTGTTTTCCGGCAACCGTGGATCGTCGCCCGCGCCCAGTTTGATGGACACATTGTCCAGCCGTTCCTTTTCCACCCTGATACCGAGCCGTTCCAGTGCATCACGGTCGATATCCTGCGCCAGCACCCGGCCTTCCGATCCGACACGCTCTGCCAACCGCACAGTGTAATAGCCTTCGCCTGCCCCGATATCGGCGACGGTCATGCCCGGTTCGATAGCGGCAAGATCCATGACTTTTTGCGCTTCACCCCGGCTGTCGCGCGCGGTTTCCGTCGAAAACTGGTTGGACGAAAGGGCCGAAACCGGGCGGTCCGGCCGGGGAAACTCGCGCGCACTGTCCGGTCGGGAGGTATCCGCTGCGCTGCAAGCCCCCAGACCGGACAGAGCGATGGCCAACACGGATGCGGTAACAGCCTTCAACATCGTGGTAGAATACCGGGTGCGCGGGGCGGCTGCAATCCTGTGTCCGGCGATATCCATCGGTGCCGCCTTATTCCACATCTTCGATTTCGACTGTTTCGCCAGTCACGCGCTGCGCAAGCGCGGCAGAAATGAATAGATCGATATCGCCATCCAGCACATTGTCCGGCGCAGGCGACGTTACGCCGGTGCGCAGATCCTTGACCATCTGATAGGGTTGCAGGACATAAGACCTGATCTGGTGCCCCCAGCCGATTTCTGTTTTCGCTTCATACTCGCTCCCCGCAGCCGCTTCGCGTTCCGCCATTTCGCGTTCGAACAGGCGCGCTTTCAACATATTCATCGCCGTTGCGCGGTTCTTGTGCTGGCTGCGATCGTTCTGGCTGGCGACCACGATACCGCTGGGCTGGTGCGTGATGCGAACCGCGGAATCGGTCGTGTTGACGTGCTGCCCACCGGCGCCGGAAGCGCGGTAGGTGTCGATCTTCAGATCGCTGTCGTTGATATCGACCTCAAAATCGTCGTCGATCACCGGATAGACCCAGACGGAACTGAAGGAAGTGTGGCGCCGCGCACTGCTGTCGTACGGGCTGATCCGCACCAGCCGATGCACCCCGCTTTCGGTTTTTGCATAACCGAATGCGTTTTCGCCCTTGACCAGCAAGGTGGCGGATTTGATACCCGCCTGCTCGCCAGCATGATAATCGACCAGTTCGACCTTGTAACCTTTGCGTTCGGCCCAGCGGCTATACATGCGCTGCAGCATTTCGGCCCAGTCCTGACTTTCGGTGCCCCCGGCCCCTGCATGGATTTCGATATAGGTATCGTTGGCGTCGGCTTCCCCTGCCAGCAGCGCCTGGACCTTGTCCGCATCTGCGCGGTCGGCAAGTCGTTCGAGGCTGATGAGACCATCGCGCACGATGTCGTCGTCACCTTCCGCTTCGCCCATTTCCACAAATTCGACAGCATCCGACATTTCGGAAGAAATTTCGCGAACCGTTTTCACTGCGCTTTCCAGCTGCTTCTGTTCCCGCATCAGCGCTTGCGCCTGTTTGGGATCGTCCCACAATGTGGGGTCTTCCACCCGGGCGTTCAGTTCATCGAGGCGGCGCAATGCACGTTCCCAATCCAGGGATTGGCGCACGAGCTGTAACGCAGCTTCGATCCGGTCGATATGGGCCTGCCCTTCGGCACGCATGGCAGTTCTCCGCTGGGTTGGACGCTCCGCTTAACGGACGGGCGAATATTGTAAAGTTCGGTAGCAGCGCGGCCGGGCGTATCGACACGTATCGAAGATGCGGGTCAGTAAAGCCCGCCCTGCTCTTCCACGAAATCTTCAGGTTCCTCGACGGTTTCTCGCCTGCGGTTCGGCGCCTTGCGCGCCTGCGTACCGCGGCGAATGAGCGATAGAATTTCCCGCCGTTTGCTTTCGATTTCATCCTTGCGCGTGATGCGGGGTGGCTCCGTATCGGGCTTGAATGCTTCCCAGATCACACTGGCCTTGGGCTCGCTGCCCGGCCAGGCATCGAACACGCGTTTGCCCGACATACGATCGACCCGCACCATACGCACGCCTGCGGGTGCGACGAATGGATCGCCCGATAGACGCTGTTCGGTTTGCTTGAAAAACTGCTTGATGATCGGTGCGGCCACAGTTCCGCCCTGCGCGTAGCCGCCCAGATTTTTCGGCGTGTCGAACCCGATATAAGTGCCCGCGATTATTTCCGGTGTTCCGCCCACGAACCACACGTCTTTGGGTCCGGTGGTGGTACCCGTCTTTCCGAACATCGGTACGTTCAGGTCGCGCAGCACCGTACCGGTTCCGCGTTGCACCACACCTTCCAGCATATGAACGGTCTGAAACGCGGTGCGGGCATCGATAACCTGCCTGCCGCCGGGTGCGAGACGCGGCATCGGCTGCCCATCCCATTCGGCCATATTGCACCCCGTACATTCGCGCCGGTCGGCCCGATAGATGACCTTGCCGCGGCGGTCCTGTACGTAATCGATCAGGGTGGGTTCGAATTGTCGCCCGTGATTGGCCAGGGCGGAATAGGCGTTGACCATTTTGACCACCGTGGTTTCGCCCGCACCCAGGGCAAAAGCTGGATACGCATCGTAATCGCCAATGCCCAAATTCTTTATGGTCCGAACCACTTTGGACATTCCGGATTCCATCGCGATGTTTATGGTCATCAGATTGCGGGACTGCTCCAGGCCCCAGCGCATAGTATGCACGCCGCCACCGCCGCCGCCGGAATTGCGGAAGCACTTTTCGCCCAGCTGCGAACCTTGATAGTAACAATAGGTCTGATCGGGAATTTCGCTTGCCGGGGTCATTCCATTGTCCAGCCCGGTGGCATAGACGAAAGGTTTTATGGTGGATCCGGGCTGGCGCTGCGCCTGCGTTGCCCGATTGAAAGAACCAAGCCTGCTGTCGAAACCACCCTGCATTGCCAGCACGCGCCCGGTCTGCGGGTTCTGGGCGACAAAGCCGCCGGATACAGTCGGCACAGTGCGCACGCGGTACGTGTTGCCGGTGCTTTCGACCGCAACGACATCGCCCGCTTTCAATCCATTCGGCAAGCCTGTGAGCGGTGCTTCCTCGCCATCGGAAAAGCCGATATTCGCCGTTCCGCCGGATCGCTGCGTAACCACGCCCACACGCCATTTCTTGTAATTGATGCCGAGATAGGAACTGGCCAGTTGGCTCGCCCACGGGCCATCGTCCAGATCGATGGTCGCGATCGGCCCGGCCCATCCGCGATTGCCCTGATAACGGATCATGCCCTGACGAAGGGCGTCGCGCGCCGCGTCCTGCAACTCCGCATCGAGCGATGTGCGCACCCACAGGCCGCCGCCGTAAACGCTGTTCTTGCCCGCTTCGGCATTCTCGCCGAATTTGTCGATCAATTCGCGGCGGACTTCTTCCAGGAAATATCCGGCATCTACCGATGCCACGGCAGAACGCTGCGGGACAAGACCCAGCGGCCGGGCCTTTGCCGCATTCGCCATTTCGGGTGTGATGAAATCGTTTTCTGCCATCTGCCCCAGCACGATATTGCGCCGCTGGATCGCGCGATCGGCATTCTTTGCACGCCCGTAGACTTCGGGTGCCTTGGGAAGGATCGCCAGGAAAGCGACCTCATGCAAATCCAGATCGGCCACATCCTTGTCGAAATAGGCGCGTCCGGCGGCCTGAACGCCATAGGACCGGCGACCAAGCGCGATTTCATTGAGATAAAGCTCCAGAATTTGCTGCTTCGTCAGTACGCCTTCGATACGGCGGGCAAGCAGCATTTCCTTCAATTTGCGCGTGATCGAATATTCATCCGTCAACAATACGTTCTTCGCAACCTGTTGCGTGATGGTAGAGCCGCCTACTGCACGTTCGTTCGAACCCATTTTTCCGACATAATCGACAACCGCACCGAACAGACCGCCAGCATCGATGCCGCCATGGCTGAAGAACGTTTTATCTTCTGCGGCCAGATAGGCTTCGATCAGGGTTTTGGGGAAATCGGCATATTGTAACTGGACCCGGCGCTCCCGCGCATAGGAATGCACGATATCCCCATCGATCCCGCGGACCACGGTGGGCAAAGGCGGCTCGTAATCCAGCAGTGTTTCGGCATCGGGCAAACTGCGCGCCAGCATCGCCCAAACGATCAGCCAAAGGATGAACAACCCGCCCAGTGCGATACTGCCCCAGCGAACCCAGCGCCGTTCACGCCAATTGCGTTGCATCCAGGCAA
This sequence comes from uncultured Alphaproteobacteria bacterium, assembly GCA_963803585.1. Lineage (GTDB taxonomy): Bacteria > Pseudomonadota > Alphaproteobacteria > Sphingomonadales > Sphingomonadaceae > Pontixanthobacter. The sequence goes on from CAWDNB010000004.1 coordinate 60,028, forward strand.
ACGCGCCGCCCGCGTCCCGGCGAATGCGATAACTCAGCGTTTCAAATCTAGAAAGTTCAGCCATGATCAGTCGCCGCCTTTAGCACGGCAAATCTGTCTGTCACCAGAACCATTTGCCATCTGCAATTGCGTATCCGCAGGCCACGGGTTGCGCGAATCCGGACCGGTCATTCGCCGCGCTGCCGGGCGAAATATATTCGTATGGCGCGGGACATACTGGTGGAGAACTGAGCGCGGCCATCCGCCGAAGTCAGCCGTTCGGCATCGTCCAGGTCGGTGATGTATCCGGATTCGAACAGCACCGCCGGCACATCGGGCGCACGCAATACGGCCAAAGCGGCGGAACGGCGGGCTTGCGGATGGAATTTCAGAACGCCTCCGCCTTCACGAATGACGAGACGTGCGAATTCCGCGGAATTTTCCTGTACCCGCCTTTGCGAAAGCTCGACCAGAATATCGTTCACCTTCGAATTGGCTCCACCGACAACCAGACCATTTAGCGGGCCGACCCGGTTCTCCCGCTCCGCAAACCGGGCGGCGGCTTCGCTCGATGCTTCGGGCGACAAAGTGTAGATACTGGCGCCGCGCACGCCGCTGACTTCGCCCGAAGAATCCGCATGGATGGAAATGAGCAGATCGGCTTCCAGACGGCGCGCCATTTCCGGGCGGTCGGTAAGGCGCAGGAACGTATCTTCGCTTCGGGTCATGGCAACGCGGATGCCGCCGCCTGCCAGCAATTCATCGCGCAAGGCGGCGGCGAGGCCGAGCACCACGGTTTTTTCCTCGAAACCGTTCGCGCTGGCCCCTGGATCCCGCCCGCCATGCCCGGCATCGATCACCACCAGCGGGCGCGAACGGTCCTGCGGCCCCAGGATAGTGGGAAGGTCCACCGGCGCATCGGCATCGGGAAGCAGAAGACGAACGACATAATCGCGGCCGAGATGCGGCACCGGTAACGATATCCCCGCCACATACAGCGCGCCCAATATGGCGACGGGTGCCAGAAACACCATCCAGATTTGCAGACGCAGCGGCATTGCGGCACAGCGTTAACGGGCAGTCGCCATATTGTGCAACATGGTTGCGGAAAGAAATCGGCAGTGCTAGCCGTTTTGCATTGCACCGGAATTGTTCCGTTCGCCGCATTGGCGCCTGTTTTTTGGATCGGGCGCCTGCCGCGAAATGGATACGGCGCAAGACATGTTCACGCCCCCGGGTTTGGACGATTACAGGTTGATGCAGACATGAATAGCTTTTCCCAGACCCCGACGATGCAGCATCTGTGCTGCGCTTCGTCGCGTCCGGGTCTGGTTTCGCACATGATGCGCGAATTCATGTCAGCAGACACATCACCGCGGCACGACACGGATACGGGTATTGGACCGTGTCGTCGCCGATCTCACATTGCTGGGCATGAACCGATCGCACGATCCGGTATGATGCGCAGTTTACACATAAATTTGCGTAGCTTTCCAACGGTGCTGAATGGCGGCCTTGTCCGCTCGTCTGCACCGCCCGGGCACGCATGGAGAACATTCAATGGCAACGCGCATGTTAATCGATGCGCGTCACTCGGAAGAAACCCGGGTGGCGGTATTAAAAGGCAATCGGATTGAGGAATTCGATTTCGAATCTGCAGAACACAAGCAGATCAAAGGCAATATCTATCTTGCAAAGGTAACCCGGGTAGAACCGTCTCTGCAGGCAGCATTCGTGGATTTCGGCGGCAACCGCCATGGCTTTCTGGCCTTCAACGAGATCCACCCCGACTATTATCAGATCCCGAAAGAAGACCGCGAGGCTTTGCTGGCCGAAGAAGCCGAAGCCGCCGAAGAAGAAGCGCGCCTGCGCAACGAGGAAGAAGAGGACGGCAATCTTCCCGGCGATGAATACGATGCCGATGATGAATCCGCCGAAGCGCTGGCCGAAGATCTTTCGGAAAGCGGCATGGAAGAAATCGACACATCGGAAAAAGACAAGGTCGCCACGATCGAGGAAGGTCATGTCGACGATACCGACGACGATGACGACGATGCTGACGATGGCGATGGCGATGGCGATGGCGATAATTCGCAGGACGATGCTACCGGAAGCGAGAGCGACGGGGACATGGATTCCTCGCGCAATCGCCGCGGCCGCGGCCGCGGTGGCCGGACAGGTAAAAACGGCCGCCAGAAAAATGGCAGCAAGGGCGGTGGACGTAGCCGCGCGAAGGAAGTGGACGAAGTACGCGCGAAGCGCCTGGAACTGCGCCGCCGCTACAAAATCCAGGATGTTATCCAGCGCCGCCAGGTCTTGTTGGTCCAGGTCGTCAAGGAAGAACGCGGTAATAAGGGCGCAGCGCTTACCACCTATCTCAGCCTCGCCGGCCGTTATACGGTACTGATGCCCAACAGCAGCCATGGCGGCGGCATTTCGCGGAAGATTTCCAGTGGCCAGGATCGCAAGCGGCTGAAGCAGATCGTAGGCGATCTCAGCCTGCCGAAGAGCATGGGCCTGATCGTGCGTACCGCCGGCCTCAGCCGCACCAAGACCGAAATCAAACGCGATTTCGATTATCTGGCACGTTTGTGGGACGAAATTCGCAAGAATACGCTCGGGTCCAGCGCGCCCGCGCTCATCCATTCGGACAGCGATCTTATCAAACGCGCCATCCGCGATATCTACAATCGCGAAATCGAAGAAGTGATCGTGGAAGGCGAAGACGGATACAAATCCGCCAAGGCTTTCATGAAAATGCTGATGCCCAGCCATGCCCGCCGGGTAAAGGCGTATTCCGATCCCGTACCACTGTTCCAGCGTTATGGCGCGGAAGACCAATTGCGCGCAATGTATGATCCCGTGGTGCAGCTGAAATCCGGTGGCTATCTTGTCATCAACCCGACCGAAGCGCTGGTTTCGATCGACATCAACTCAGGGCGTTCCACCAAGGAACACGGTATCGAACAAACCGCGACTGCGACCAATATGGAAGCTGCGCGGGAAATCGCGCGGCAGTTGCGATTGCGCGATATGGCCGGTCTGGTCGTGATCGACTTCATCGATATGGAGTATAATTCGAACGTACGTAAGGTCGAAAAAGCGATGAAGGATTCGCTCAAGAACGACCGTGCGCGTATTCAGGTCGGGCGGATATCAGGCTTTGGCCTGATGGAGATGAGCCGCCAGCGTCTGCGTACCGGCGTGCTGGAGGCGACGACGCGCGAATGTCCGCATTGCGATGGAACCGGCCTGGTGCGCACTGCATCCAGCGCCGGACTTTCTGCCCTGCGCCTGATCGAGGATGAGGCCGCCAAGGGGAAAGGCACGACCATTTCGCTTTCGGCCAGCACCGAAGCGGCCGTCTATCTGCTCAATTCGAAACGCGCCGATCTGGCCGAAATCGAGAAGCGGTACAATGTCGCCGTGGAAGTGGTTCCGGAAGGCGAGGACGAAGGCGCCAAGATGGACGTATCCAGTTCGGGTCCGCGGCCAACCGAAGCGCCCAGGTTCGAACCCATCGTCGACGATGATGATGACGATGATGATGATCACGATGATGACGATGATGCGGTTCTGGACGAAGATTACGACAAGGACGATGTCGTCGAGCGCGACGATGGCGACGATGACGATCAGCCCCGGAAAAAACGCCGCCGCCGTGGCGGGCGCGGTCGCAACCGGCGCGACGATGGCGATGACGGCGAAAGCACTGCCGGCGATGCGAATTCCCGCAGCAGCGGTGCGCACGCGAACGACGGTGACGATGGCGATGCCGACGGCCAGCCCCGGAAAAAGCGCCGCCGCCGTGGCGGGCGCGGCAGAGGCGGCAACCGCAACCGTCAGAGTGAAAACGGCACCGAAAATGGCAATCAGGATGGCGCTGACCAGTCCGTTTCGGGACAGGATAAGGGTGCGAAGGGTGATATCGAAATCACCGCCGACGATGCCCGTAATCTTGCGGGGGTCTCCGATCATGTGAAGGAAGACATGGTGGTGGTCGCCGGCCCGTCCGATACGCCCGAAACCGCCGAAGCTCTAGCCGCGGGCGAAAAACCGAAAGCCGCCCGTAAGCCGAGGAAAAAAGCAGAAACCTCGGCGGACGCGGCGACCAAGCCCAAGCGCGCGCCGCGCAAGAAAGCACCACCGAAGGGTTCGGCAGAAAGTGATACTGCCCCAGGCACCGAGGCGGCGGATGCAGCCGAAAAACCGAAGCCGAAACGCGCCCCTCGCAAACGGGCACCGGCAAAATCTGCCAAGGACAGTGCCGTTCAGGCGGTGGATGATGCTGCGGGCGTTTCACCTTCCGGTACCGGCAAGCAAACGGCACCTGTGGACAAGCCGAAGAAAGCTTCTCCCAAAAGCGCGTCCATTGCCCAACCGGCACCGAATAAGGCGACATCGGATAAGCCGACATTGGACAAGCCGGTCGCAGACAAGCCGGGCCAAGCCAAAAAGGGATGGTGGCAACGCACATTCGGCGAATAGGTCGATAGAAAACGGCCCCGCCCGCTTATGGCGATCGGGGCCGTTTTTCGTACTGAGCCGGTGCGTATTGAATGGGCAATGGCGTTTGCGCGACACCCCGTTGCGGATTGCCGCCCACTCGCCTTACTGTAAAGTTGCGCGGCCCCGTCCGGTCTTAGAACTTACGGTGCGATCTTCTCACCCGCCCAGTCGAATACGCTTCCGCTGTCGGACACCGCAAGCGTGTCCAGCACTGACAGCAGATTACGTGCAGCATCGTCGGGCGTCATCAACTGGCCGTCCGGCAGATTTCCCTGAAACGGTCTGGACAGTTCGCTATCCACTGTTCCAGGATGCAGCCCTGCCACGATCGCCTGTTTGTGCGTGCGGCCGAGTTCGATCGCAAAATTACGCAGCAGCATATTCAACGCCGCTTTCGATGCGCGGTAGGAATGCCAGCCACCCAATCCATTGTCGCCGATCGACCCGACACGGGCGGAAAGCGCCGCGAATATAGACCGGCGCTGCTTCGGCAATAGCGGCAATATGTGCTTGGCGATTATCGCTGGTCCTATGGTGTTTATAGCGAAAATTTGTGCCATCGTATCACTGTCGATCCGGCGATAGGTGCGCTCCGGTCCCTTGCCGTCGTCCAGGGTCAGTACGCCGGAAGCGACTACGACCAGTTGGGGCGGCTCTGCCACCATCATCGCCGCGGCTGCGATTATGCTCGCTTCGTCATGAAGATCGAAGGGAAACGGCCGGATATTGTCGGCCCGCGGCATTTTTCCTACGCGCGAGCCGGCCCAAACCATCACTCCGCGCGAAGCAAGTTCGTGACACAGCGCACTTCCGATCCCGCCGGTCGCCCCGAATATGGCAGCGGTTTGAATGTCGTGGCTCATGCGGTCCGGCTCCATAATGTTGAGACCGCTGGAATGACCTGAAGTTCCCCGATTGCGCGGGATAGATTGGTGTGCGGGTGTTCACTACGGCGTGCACCGAACGCAATATCGGTTCGAGATTTCCATAGTGCGTATGGGGACTTTGTCGTCTATGCCGGGCACCAATCGCAGCCGCTTGTGTTGAACCCATCATACGCTAAACACGTGGCGAACATTTAAAACCGACCGGGATTTCAAGATTATGGCGACTTTCACCCTGCCGAAAAATTCGAAGATCAACGGCAAGGGCCAGACTTTCCGAGCCGACAGCGCCGGGGGCAAGTCGAACCGGCTGAAGTCGTTCAAGATATATCGCTACGATCCCGATACGGGCGCAAATCCGCGCTACGACACGTTTGAAATCGATCTGGACGATTGCGGTCCGATGGTTCTGGACGCCCTGTTTAAGATCAAGAACGAAATCGACCCGACGCTGACATTCCGGCGGTCCTGCCGGGAGGGGATCTGCGGGTCTTGTTCCATGAACATGAACGGCAAGAACGGTCTTGCCTGCACCTCAGCCATCGAGGATCTCAAAGGCGAAGTGCAGATCACGCCGCTTCCGCATATGGACGTGGTGAAAGATCTGGTCCCGGATTTTACCCATTTCTACGCGCAATATGCGTCCATCCGCCCCTGGTTGCAGGCCGTGACGCCAACGCCAAGTGGTAAGGAACGGCTACAATCGCCGGAGCAGCGCGAGCAGTTGGATGGGCTTTACGAATGTATATTGTGCGCCTGCTGCTCTACTGCGTGTCCATCCTATTGGTGGAACAGCGACAAGTTTCTGGGGCCGGCAATTCTGCTTCAGGCCTATCGATGGTTAGCCGACAGCCGCGATGAAATGACCGGCGAACGGCTCGACCAGCTGGAGGATCCTTTCCGGCTTTACCGGTGCCATACGATCATGAACTGCGCGAATGTATGCCCCAAGGGTCTGAACCCGGCCAAGGCCATCGCCGAAACCAAGAAGATGATGGCCGAACGCGCGATCTGATTGCTGCCAGGTCGCAAGCCCGCCATTGCCATGACCACGCATGGTCCCGAAGATTTGTTCCTATACGCGCCGCTACCCAATGATCCGGACTGGTTCAGCTGGGATATGAAAGACGATACGCGGTTCAATTCGCAGGTCATGGGACCGATGAAGGTGCGCCGCGAGGCGGAAAAGTGCCGCTTGCGCATGACGCCGCAGCGCCAGCACAGCAATCTTCAGGATATGGTGCATGGTGCAGTGACCTTGTCTCTCATCGACATTTCGTTGTTCGCCGCAATGCATTTGCTGTGCAAACGCCAGGCTGGAATGGCGGTGACGCTGGAACTGTCCACCCAGTTCATCGGTGCGGGCACGATCGGCAAACCGCTGGATTCGCTGGTAGAAATCATGCGCGAAACCGGTCGGCTGATCTTCATGCGCGGCGAGGTTCTGCAGGGCCAGCAGCGTGTCGCCGCGTTTTCCGGCCTGGTTCGCAAGCCGTCGCCGCGACCATGACTGAAAGTCCGGTGTCGCGATATGAAGAACTGGTTGCGGCCGGCGAGTTGAAGCCGGACGAAGAACAGAAGGCTGCGGCGCGCCGATTGGCCCAACTTCGCGTGGATCTCAACCATGCTGCGCCTTCCGGGTTTCTGGGCAGATTGTTGGGCCGCAAGCCGATGCAACCTCGCGGGGTGTATATGTGGGGCGGCGTGGGACGTGGGAAATCGATGCTGATGGACCTGTTTCACGAAAGACTGTCGATCCGGCATAAGCGCCGCGTACATTTTCACGCCTTCATGCAGGAAGTCCACGGCCGGATGCGCGACCGGCGGCAATCCGATCCCGGCGATCCCATCCCCCATGTCGCAAAAGATCTGGCCGAAAACGTGCGCTGCTTGTGCTTCGATGAAATGGTGGTCAACAACAGCGCCGACGCTATGATCATGAGCCGTCTGTTCCGGGCATTGATCGAAGACGAAGGGGTCACGGTCGTGACGACATCGAACCGGCCACCGCGGGATCTGTACAAAAACGGTCTGAACCGCGAACATTTCTTACCGTTCATCGACCTTGTCCAAAACCGCCTGGACATCGTACCGTTGAATGGCCCTACGGATTACCGGCTGGATCGGATCGGGGGTCTGGCAAGCTGGCATTATCCACTGGGTGACGCCGCGACGGCGCAGGTCCGTGAAGCATTTTTCCGCTTGACCGATTACGATCCGGACGATGGCGACAATGTGCCATCTGCCGATCTCGACCTTGGCGGCAATCGCGTTCTCCATGTTCCACGGTCGCTGAAAGGCGTTGGCGTGTTCAGTTTCAAGCGGCTATGTGGCGAACCGCGCGGAGCCAGCGATTACCTCGCCTTAGCGCAAACCTATCACACCGTCATAATCGTGGGCATACCCGTTATGGGCCCGGACGATCGAAATGAAGCGGCACGTTTCGTCACATTGATCGATGCGCTGTATGAAGAACGGGTAAAATTGTTCGCCGCCGCAGCCGCGCAACCTGCCGATCTATATCAGGCAGGCGATGGCAGTTTCGAATTCGAACGCACCGTCAGTAGGCTGATGGAAATGCAGAGCGATCAATATATGGCGCTGGGCCATGGATCATCGGAGGCTATGACCGATTAGAACCGACTTATGATACGCAGCAGCCGTTGGGCCCATCAGGCGGCGTTTGGAAGTTTGTGCTGTGCAGAAGCCAGACGGCACATGACTTTAAGATCCCGCTCGCTCAGCTGCAGTGCGGCATCGGCCCATAGCTCGGTAATTCGGGTCAATTCCGACAATTGAAGGTTCCAGCAGACCTTCATGGCCCGCCGCGCGTTGACAAGGCCGGCATGACGGCGATCGGATTTGCGGATAAAGCTGCGACACGCCTCCAACCCATCGCCATCGTCCGCAAGGTGGTGAACAAGTCCGAAATCGTACATTTGCTGCGCCGAATAGACCGTGTTGGAACCGATCATGCGTTCCGCGTGCGCGCTGCCCAATTTGCGCGAAAGAAATGCATGGGCGCCCATTCCGGGAAACAGGCCGAACATGATTTCAGGCAGGCCGAATGTGGCGCTGCGTTCCGCAACGATATAATCGAATGAAAGCAGGGCTTCGAACCCACCGCCCAGTGCGGCCCCTTCGACCAGTCCGACAGTCAGCACAGGCAAGCCGAGGCTGTTCATATTCCGGTGCAATATTTTGCAGCAACGATGGCCATATTGCTCCAGACCCGACCGGTCGCGGGCGCGGATCAGCTGTTGAAACAGTTCCAGATCGCCGCCCAGGCAGAACACTCCGGGGGCGCGGCTGCCCAGAACCAGATATTTAAGCGGTAATCGGCCCGGGCCGAACACGCCGGCTATAAGGCGTTGCCATTCCTCGAAATCGGTGAGGAGTGACGGGGTGAAGCTTGGCCGCCCTGCCGGACGCATGAACGTCCACAAGATTTCGCGATCGGTCTCGTAGAAAACGTCCAGTTCCGCAAGCGCCAGCAATCTGTCGGGAATGTCCGTCGGCGCGAGGGACGTCTTGCCCGAACACGCCGGCAGGGCAGATGTAATATCGGCCTGATCTTTCAGTCCGGCTGTTCTATTCCGGCGCGCACTGACGTCCATATTTCTGCCCCGTCCCTGCTACCATCACTTGGTATCCTCACGTGCACGCAGGCTACAGGACGTCCGAGTCCATTGGCAAACCATAATTTTCACCGCGTCGTACGATCCTGCGGACGCAGCTCGGTCATCCGCCTGCTGTGGATGCATTCGAAACACACGCCTGCCCAAGGAAAGGCATGCCGACCGCGAAAACGAGAAATGTGGATCGTCTATAAGTTTGGGGTCTGTTCGCCTTCGCCAGGAACGGCACCGGTTTCGCCCCATTCGATCAGCATGGTCAAAACGTGCCGGACGGCCTGTTCCTGTTCAGTCAGCTTCGCTTCGAGCGCTTCGATCCGGTCATGCAATTTGGCAACACCGACAGTATCGCGATCCGATATCACCCGCGAAATTTCAATTACTGCGTCCTGCAATTCCGCAATCTGAACATCGCGCCGGTCCGGTTCCACGTCCCGATCGGCATTCGTTTCAGCAGCGTTCCCCGAATGTTGCGCAACCGGCTGTGCCATCAAAGCCTCCTGTTCTAGCCCAGCGCTGCATATGCCGCGCTATCACTACCCATAATTACGCCGGGTTGCCAACCGGTTTACGTGCCTTGAGCGACCGACCGTCCGGACTGCTCGATGCAGGCGCGGGTCATGTTATCACGCCATCAAACGAGGATTTCGGCAGCCGGCCCGTGTCCCAAAAAAGCGGCAGGCGACGCGGTTGCCCCATAGGCACCTGCGCAAAACACGGCGACCATATCGCCAACATCCGCCACCGGCAGATGGGCCGCATCGGCCAGCCGGTCCAGCGGGGTGCACAAACACCCGACGACATTGACTTCCTCCGCCGCCTCTTCGCCAAAACGGGTAGCAATTGCGACCGGATAGTTGCGGCGCACCACTGTACCAAAATTTCCCGAAGCTGCCAGCTGATGGTGCAATCCGCCATCGCAGACAAGATATGTGACGCCGTGACTTTCCTTCCGGTCCACGATCCGGGTCAGGTAGACACCCGCCTCCCCCACCAGATAACGCCCCAGTTCGATGCAGAAATCGGTTTGCGACAGACTGTCCGGAAGGTTCGCGAAACGGTCCTTCAATGCATCGCCGATGGCTGCGATGTCCACCGGCGCATCTCCCGAAAAATACGGTATTCCAAATCCGCCGCCCATATTCAGTTTGGGCAGGCGCTCTGCGATACGGTCGGCAAGCATTGCTGCCAGATCAAGAGTATTGCCCTGCGCTTCGATCAATGCCTCCGCGCTCAGGGCCTGACTGCCCGCGAAAATATGCAGCCCGCGCCATTGCGCTCCTGCACCGATTACCTGTTTCGCCAGATCCGGGACCTGGTCCTGATCGATGCCGAACGGCTTTGCTCCGCCACCCATCTTCATCCCCGATCCGCGCAATTCGAAATCGGGATTGACGCGCAGGGCAAGGCGGGGCGTTATCCCCGTCGCTTCTGCAATCGTCAGAGCGCGCCGCACTTCGTTGCCGGATTCCAGATTGATGGTGACGCCTGCGCGGATTGCCGCCTCGATTTCGGCATCGCGCTTTCCCGGACCGGCAAAGCTGACATCCGTCAGTGCGAAACCCGTCGCGCGGACCAGCTGCAGTTCCCCGTCCGAAGCAATGTCCAGCCCGTCGACCATCGCGGCCATGTGCTGTAATACAGGGGCGAAGGGATTTGCCTTTATCGCGTAATTGATACCCAGGCGTTCCGGCATCGCGCGGCGTAGCGCTGCGATCCGTTCGTCCATATGATTGCGGGAATACACGAAAAACGGTGTCGATCCAGCGCGTTGGGCCAGTTCGCTGGCCGTGAAGCCACCGATTACCAGCTCCCCGTTTCTTACGTCGTAGCCGGAAGGGATCGGCCCTAAAGGTTTCACGCTGGGCCTGCCAGTTCCGACAATTCTGCGAAAAGCGCTGCGCGATCGATTTTGCCATTCGGGTTGAGCGGCATGATTTCGCGCCAATGGATTGCGGCGGGATGCATAAAATTGGGAAGCTGTTTTTCGAGCATTTTTGGCAATCGTTCCTGATGGTCGGTGTTGTTGGCCGTCGGACGGACGACAAGATGAATTTGCTGGCCCAATTGCGGATCGGGCAATCCCAGCGCTACGGCCTCGGCAGCAAGCCCGGTCGCGTGTGCTGCATCTTCGATTTCCTGGGGGCTGACACGGTTGCCGGCGGTTTTTATCATACCATCGCGCCGCCCTATAAAATATAGGAGGCCATCGGCACTACGCCTGACCCGATCCCCGGACCAGACCGCATTTCCGCCATAGCGCGATCCATCGGGCGCGGGTTTGAATTTGCGCGCCGTGCGTTCGGCATCCTGCCAGTATCCCTGTGCGACCAGCGGGCCGCAATGGACCAATTCACCTTCTTCGTCCGTTTCGGCAATCGTTCCGTCATCGGCGATTACCAGTATCTCGGCAAATGGGATGGCACTGCCCATCGATGTCGGGTGCGCCTCGATCAGGGTGGGGTCGAGATATGTCGAGCGAAACGCTTCGGTCAGACCGTACATCGCGAATATGTCGGCCTGAGAAAAAGTATGGCGCAGCTTTTGCACCAGCTCCCGCGTCAATGCGCCGCCGCTATTCGTCAGTCTTCGCATCGATGCAAGGGCGTCATCCTGCCAGTCGAGTTCGACCAATTGCAGCCATAATGGCGGAACGGCCGCCAGAGTGGTGACGCCATGTCTGGCACAGGACCGGATGACGTCTTTCGCGAACAGATAATCCAGCGGCACTACGCTGCCACCGGCATACCACGTGCTGAGCAGCTGGCTCTGGCCGTAATCGAACGCCAGTGGCAGGACGGCCAGAGTGACGTCGCTGCTGCCCATTGCGAGATAATCCGCCACGCTGACTGCGCCGAGCCAGAGATTTGCGTGACTGAGCATCACGCCTTTGGGCTGGCCGGTCGATCCGCTGGTGTACAGGATCGCACAAAGACTGGCAGGATCCTGCGACGAAGGAGACACAGGATTTCGTACTTGCGACACCGAATGGAGAACATCGGTTTCGTTGACCGCGGTAAACTCAGTGGACCACCGATACGCGCGCAGGCTGTCTAGTCGCGACTGGGTGGCGACCAGTAATCGTGCGCCGCTATCGGTAAGAATATGCGCTGCCTGCGGATGCTTCAGCAGCGGATTGATCGGCACATGGACCATACCCGCACGCGCAGCGGCCAGCGGCATGAGACAGGTCAGTTCGTTTTTGGTTGCCCAGCTTGCGACCCGCGCGCCCTTTTCAGGCAGCACTTCGGTCAGCCATCCCGCCATTTTTGCAATCGTGTCGTTCAAATCCCGGTAGCTCAGGGTCCGGTCGCGCAGTACCAGAGCCGGATCGTCCAACCTGCCGCAAAGAGCAAGATGGTCGAGCGGTCTGGATTCCGGAACCGTCTGTTCGCGCATTGGTGATCCGATCGGACGAAGCGTTGTATTGATATGGTCGATGTCCGCTATCACCATCGCAGCGTCATTGTGCAAGGGCCGGATCATGTCCTTGCATGGACCTCATATGGGCGGGTTGCACGACCGCGCGGCGGAAGGTAAGGGCGACAGCGATGAAATTTGCGAACGCATGGCTGGCGATCAGATGAATGAAAACACTGGCGAATTGCGCGGCACGGGCGTTGCCGGCGAACCATCTGCGAGTGCCGATGGCGCAACGCAAACGGCGACGGAGCCGGTAACGCAGGCGGCGACGGATGGGCCGGATGTGGACATCCAGCTTCGCGCAATTCTGTGCGAGGTGCTTGGCCTGGATACCGGCGCAGTGGCCATGTTCGATACGCATACCGGCCTTTTCGGCCATCTGCCGGAACTCGATTCCATGGCCGTGGCAGGCTTGCTGACGGAAATGGAAGATCGGCTTGGTATCATCATCGAAGATGACGACGTCGATGCTGAAATGCTGGAAACCTATGGCGGGCTTCTCGCATTTGCAGAAGCGAAAACCGGGGCATGACTGGGGCGGCCAATCTGCAATTCGCTGCATAGGCCGATAATGGCGGCCTCGCGCTAATCCCGAACGAACAGGCTGGCCAGTTCCACATGGTTCGACCAGCGAAACTGACCCACCGGGTGCAGTTTCATCAGCCTATAGCCGCCATCGACCAGTTTGCTGGCATCGCGGCCCCAGCTCGATGGATTGCAGCTGATATAGACAATGCGTTCAACCGAACTTTGCGCCAGCAGTGCAATCTGATCACGCGCACCGGCCCGCGGTGGGTCGAGCAATATGCCGCCGAATTTGCCAAGCTCTTCCAGTTGCAGTGGGTTGCGGAACAGGTCGCGGTGCACGGCCTGAACCGGTCGACCTGCCGATGCTGCTGCGATCTTGCACGACAGATGCGCGTCGCGCGCAGCCTCGACGGCAAGAACCCGCGTTTCTCCCGCCAATGCAAGGGCGAATGTTCCGAGTCCGGAAAACAGGTCCGCGACGTTTCGCGTGGCTGCCAGCCATGCCCGCGCATCCGTCACCAGCGCGCCTTCACCATCATCGGTCGCTTGCAGGAAACTGCCGCTTGGAAAACCGACCGGAACGCCTGACAAGGTAACGGTCGCGGGAACCGGCTCCCACAGGGTTTCGGGTCCGTACCCCTGATCCAAAGTCAACCGTGCCAAATCGTTGTCGCGCGCAAAATCGAGCATGGCCTCGGTTTCTTCAAGCCCGTCCATCTCGAGATTTTTCAGCGAGATATCGACGCCCTGATCGACCAGGGTCATTTCGATATCGCAGGCGTATCGGCCTTTGCGCCGTGCCAGCAATTTGCGCAGCGCAATCGTGCAGGCAAACAGTTCCGGTCGCAATATATGGCATTCGGCCATATCGACAATCATGTGCGAGCCCGCAGCGCGGAAGCCGATAGCCGGTTTGCCGCCCTTGTTCGCCGCATGAAGCGTGGCACGGCGCCGACTGCGCGGTGGGGACAGGTGAACGGGCAGAACCTCGTCAACATCGATGTCCTGCCCCAGCGCCGCGTTGACCACGCGATCCCGGATGAACTGCGTCAGGCTATCGTCGTCGCATTGCTGCATCTGACATCCGCCGCATCGCCCGAAATGGCGGCAGGGCGGCGTTGTCCGGTGCGGTCCGGCCAGAACCGATCCATCGGGACGGACGACATCGCCCGGCGCGGTTCCCGGCATATGCGTGCCATCGGCAGTGATGCCATCTCCTTTGGCAGCAAGTCGGACGATAATGTTGGGTGCGGTCACGGCAAGGCGCCTAGGCCGCTACCAGCGTTTCAGCAAGACCGAACGGGTCGGGATACGGGCCGGATTACGCGCTATCGCCCCGAACTTGCCGAATTGTTCCGCCCTACACTTACCCCAGGATAACAGCATCACCGCCGCCTGATCTGCGACACATCGCGAACCGCGCCGCGCGCCGCGCTGGTGGTCATGGCGGCGTAAGCCTGCAACGCCGGAGAAACCGCGCGCGGCCGCGATTTGGCAGGTTGCCATGCGGCATCACCTCGTGTGCCCTGTTTTGCGCGCCGATCGTTCAATTCCGTTTCGGAAACCTGCAGGGTAATCCCGCGCCCGGGAATATCGATGGCGATCATATCCCCGTCCTCCACCAGTGCGATCGCCCCACCTTCCGCAGCTTCCGGAGAGACATGACCGATCGAGAGGCCGGATGTTCCGCCTGAAAAGCGCCCATCGGTCAGCAATGCGCAGGACGCGCCGAGACCTTTGGATTTGAGATAGCTGGTCGGATACAGCATTTCCTGCATTCCGGGCCCGCCACGTGGCCCCTCATACCGGATGACGACGACATCGCCCGCTACGATCTGTTCCGTCAAAATTGCCGTTACGGCATCGTCCTGGCTTTCGAAAACCTTTGCAGGCCCGGTAAAGGTCAGAATGCTTTCATCCACCCCGGCCGTTTTCACGATGCAGCCATCGCACGCGATGTTTCCCGACAGAACGGCCAGGCCGCCATCCTGGCTGAACGCGTGTTCGGCACTGCGAATTACCCCGCACTCCCTGTCGGTATCCAGTTGGGGCCAACGGTTGCTCTGGCTGAAAGCGGTTTGAGTCGGCACCCCACCCGGAGCAGCGGCGAAAAATTTCCGAACGGCGTCGCTCTGCGTGCGGGAAATGTCCCAATCGTCCAGTGCATCGGCCATGGTCGGACTGTGTACCGTAGGCAAGGCAGTGTTCAGCAGGCCAGCCCTGTCCAACTGTCCCAGGATCGACATGACGCCCCCGGCGCGGTGCACGTCTTCCATATGGACATCGTCCTTGGCCGGTGCGACTTTGGTAAGGCAGGGAACCTTGCGGCTCAACCGGTCGATATCGGCCATCGTAAAATCGATCTGCGCCTCGTGCGCGGCGGCCAGCAGATGAAGCACGGTGTTGGTCGACCCGCCCATCGCAATATCCAGCGACATGGCGTTTTCGAATGCGGAGAAGCTGGCAATGGATCGTGGAAGGACGCTGGTATCGTCTTCCTCGTAATATCGTTTGGCAAGGGTAACGATGAGCCGACCGGCCCGCAGGAACAGTTTCTTGCGATCGACATGGGTGGCCAGGGTCGAGCCATTGCCTGGCAGCGACAGCCCCAACGCTTCCGTCAGGCAGTTCATCGAATTTGCCGTAAACATGCCCGAACAGCTGCCGCAGGTCGGGCACGCTGCGCGTTCGATTTCCGTCACTTGCGCATCCGAATAGCTATCATCCGCAGCCGCGACCATGGCATCCACCAGATCGAGCGCCTTCGTCTTGCCGTTGAGCACCACCTTGCCCGCTTCCATGGGTCCGCCGGACACGAATACGACCGGAATGTTCAGACGCATGGCGGCGTTCAGCATTCCGGGGGTGATCTTGTCGCAGTTGGAAATACATACCATCGCATCGGCGCAATGCGCATTGACCATATATTCGACGCTATCGGCAATAAGATCACGGCTGGGCAGCGAATACAGCATTCCGTCATGTCCCATGGCTATGCCATCATCCACCGCTATCGTATTGAATTCCTTGGCGACCCCCCCTGCCTGTTCGATCTCGCGCGCGACCAGCTGGCCAAGATCCTTGAGATGCACATGGCCAGGCACGAACTGGGTAAAGCTGTTGACCACAGCGATGATGGGTTTGCCGAAATCGCCGTCTTTCATGCCGGTGGCCCGCCACAATCCGCGTGCGCCGGCCATGTTGCGACCATGGGTGGTGGTGCGGGAACGATAGGCTGGCATCGGTGTCTCCGGTTCGGACGAGAGGTTTCCATCCTTGCGTAGCCTACGCACAAGCCGAAGCGAACCAGAATTTCTTTGTCCGTTATGTGCTGGACCGGTCTTAATCCGCATTGACGCAGTGCCGGCAGCGACGGTTTCCTATGTTGCCTGACGCAATGCCACTGCCACCCGGCGCGCCACGTCTGCGATCTTGGCTGCCCAGCGTATCTGCTGTGCGGGCGTGGAAATATGATCCTGCCTGACTTCCACCGTCAGATATCTGCGCCCCGCCGCCTCTGCGTGGCGGTCCATGGTCGCATTCAACTGTTTGCCGGAATAGGGTTGGTTGTCGCCAACGAACAGGCCCTGTTCCCCGAACAGGCGGATCGCGTGACGCGCGGCGCGATCATCCTGGTTGTATAGCAAGCCCACGTCCCACGGGCGATCCTCGACGGTGGCTTCCAATTGCGGCGTAAAGCTGTGTAACGCAATGATAAGTTCCGGCTGCAGCACGTTGAGCCAGTCGTGCAGAGCCGCATGATACGGGCGGTGGAAGCGATCGAGACGTTGCTCCACATCTGCACCGACATTGCCGGGAATTCAGATGGCCATCGCTGTTGGTGGGAACGACCCCGGCCTCATCCTCGCGGCGGTGCAGATCGCACACGAGCCGGCTGACCGTGGCAATATGGGCCGCTATTCCATGCTGCTGTGCAAGGGTTTCCGCGATCCTTTCCACGCCGATATCCACCGCAATATGCGTGTCCAGAAGTGTGTCGGGAATATCCAGATCGATGTCGTCCGGCACATGATTGGATGCATGATCGGCGATACACACTATCCCGCCAATGCCAACATCGCCCAACTGAACATCGCCCACATGGCGGTACGGCAGATGATCGGTTGACGACGCCATTCGTTACCTCAGCGATCCCGCCATCTGCCACCATTCCGGACGCGCTGCGGCGAGCGTTCGGGCAGCGTGCTGCATGGCGTCATGACTGCAATATAGCGCAAAACAGGTAGCGCCCGATCCTGACATCCGGCTCAAGAATGCACCGGAGCGTTCCAGTTGATCGCGCACTTCGGCAATTTCGGGAACCAGCGTGATGGCCGGTCGCTCCAGATCGTTGCGTCCCCGATCCGCGATAGTCGACACGCTGCCGTGCGGCATTGCACCGCGATCTTCGCCATCCCAAGCCCCAAAAACCTGCGCTGTCGCCAGCGGTATACCGGGATTGACCAGCAACACTGCCGTTCCGGTCAGATCGCTGGCTACCGCCTCGATATCGGCACCGGTTCCACGTCCGATCGCGGTCAGACTGTCGACGCAAACGGGCACATCCGCACCCAGTTTTGCGGCCCGCATTCGCCAGTCGTCGGGTAAACCGCCCATGGACCGTGCAATACGAAAGATGGCGCCCGCATCCGCCGATCCGCCACCCAGGCCGGCGGCGACTGGCAAATTCTTTTCCAACGCAATCCGCAGGCCATAGTCTCGGGGCACGGCACCCAACGCCCTGTGAACGATATTATCAAACGGATCAGTGAGTTGCCCGGCATAGTCACCAGAAATACTCAGCGTATCGCGATCGGCCTGTGCCGCCGTAACACTATCGCCGCCATCTACGAAAGCGAACAGCGTTTCCAGCTCATGATAGCCATCGGCCCGGCGACCGCGAACATGAAGGGCAAGATTGATCTTGGCAAAGGCGGTTTCGGTAATCGGCAAACAAACAGCGCTTACATATTGGGGTAATTGGGTCCGCCGCCACCTTCGGGCGTCGTCCAGTTGATATTCTGGTTCGGATCCTTGATGTCGCAGGTCTTGCAATGCACGCAGTTCTGGGAATTGATCTGGAACTTCATCGCCCCGCTCTCCTCATCTTCCAGCCATTCATACACCCCTGCCGGGCAATACCGCGTCGATGGTCCGGCGAAAACTTTCAGCTCGCTTTGTTTTTGAAGATCCCAATCCTTTACTTTCAGATGGTTGGGCTGGTCTTCTGCGTGATTGGTATAGCTGAATGCGACCGATGTCAGGCGGTCGAACGTCAATTCCCCGTCGGGTTTGGGATAGACGATGGGTTTGAACAGGTCGGCCCGGCCGGTCATCGTATAATCGGGTTCATGCTTCATGCGAATGGGCAGTCCGATTTTCAATTGCCGCATCCACATATCGATCCCGGCCAGCACAGTGCCCACATCGCCGCCGAATTTGGCGACCATCGGCTGCGCATTCTGCACTTTTTTCAATTCCGCCGCGATCCAGCTTTCCCGCAAATTCGCGTCGTAATCGGTAAGTTCGGTATGGTGACGATCGTCGGCCATGGCCTTCGCCGCCGCTTCTGCCGCCAACATGCCGCTTTTCATCGCGGTGTGGCTACCCTTGATCCGCGGAACATTGACGAAACCCGCCGCGCAACCGATCAGCGCGCCGCCGGGAAAAGCCAGTTTGGGGACGGACTGCCAGCCACCTTCATTGATGACGCGCGCACCGTATGCCACGCGTTTGCCGCCTTCCAGATATTCGCGGATTGCGGGATGCGTTTTCCAGCGCTGAAACTCCTGAAACGGCGAAACATACGGATTTTTGTAATCGAGCGCGGTTACGAACCCAAGAGAAACCTGTCCGTCTGCCTGATGGTACAGAAATCCGCCGCCCCATGTGTCGCTTTCCGACAAGGGCCAGCCTTGCGTATGGATAACCCGGCCGGGTACGTGTCTGGCCGGATCGATATCCCACAATTCCTTTACGCCCAGGCCATAGACCTGGGGTTCGCAATCGGCCTCCAGATTGAATTTCGCCTTCATCTGTTTTGTCAGATTGCCGCGCGCGCCTTCGGCAAACAGGGTGTATTTCGCCTCGATTTCCATGCCGGGCTGGTAATCGCTCTTGTGCGATCCATCTTCGGCGACTCCCATATCCTGCGTTATCACGCCGCTTACGGCACCTGCATCATCGAACATCACCTCGGACGCGGGAAAGCCGGGGAATACCATCACGCCGAGCGCTTCGGCCTGTTCGCCCATCCAGCGGGCAAGATTGGCCAGCGACACGGTGTAGCAGCCATTGTTTGACATAAAGGGCGGCAGCGCGATGTGCGGCACTTCATATTGCTTGCCCTTGGACAATATCCAGTGGTGATTTTCGGTCACCGGAACTTTCGCCATGGGACAATCCATATCCCGCCATTCCGGCAACAGTTCGTCCATCGCAACCGGATCGACCACGGCGCCGGACAGGATATGCGCCCCGATTTCGGACCCTTTTTCGAGCACGACGACTTCCAGATTTTCGTCGATCTGTTTGAGCCTGATTGCCGCTGCCAGCCCGGCAACCCCGCCGCCCACGATTACGACATCACATGGCATCGATTCCCGTTCGCTCATTTCCGCTCGATCCTTCTTCGCCCGTTCGTTCCCGTCAGCGGGCCGAAATGGCGGTTTGAAAACAGTGTCGAATAAATACAAACCCTTGAATACTGCGGCACGGCAGGTCAAGACCCCGTCTTGTATGAACCATGTCGATACCCCCCCATCCGCAGACGATATCACGGCCGATATCGCGGCCGATTTTCAGTCTGCGCTGGACTGGTGGGCGGCGGCCGGGGTCGATCAGGACTATGCAGACGACGCTACGGACTGGCTGGCTCCACCTATCGTTGCATCGGGCCGACAAAAGCTGGAAAAAGCGCCTGCGGTAAAGCGGGCGATTACCGAACGCCCTACGGTCAAGAAAAAATTTGCCGGCGAAGCGGGAGACTGGCCCGGCGATCTTCCCGCATTCCGCGAATGGTGGATGGTCACAAAAAATATCGCCGATAACGGCTCCTATCCCATCGTCGCCCCTACCGGCGACGCCGGAGCCCGGATCATGGTAATCGTTCCCGAACCGGAAGAAAGCGACAAGCGCACGCTGATGGCCGGTCCAGCCGGTAATTTGCTCCGCGCCATGCTTGCAGCGATCGGAAACGGCGATGACGCCTATGTTGCTGCGGCCTTGCGCCGGCACACGCCGATGCCGGACTGGGGGGAATTGCAGGACGCCGGACTTGGCAGTCTGGTACGCCATCACATCCGATTGGTGGCGCCGCAGCGCGTCTTGACCTTCGGCCGCAACCTCCCGCCTCTTTTGGGGAACGATACGGCGCAAGGCGCTGCCCTTTCTTACCGAATTGATGGACCGTCCGGCGAAATCCCCGTGCTCAGCGCCGGTTCGCTGTCCGAACTGCTGCGGTCCGCCCCGCGAAGGCGGAAATTCTGGCACGAGTTGCTCGATTGGACCGATGACAAATGAGAAAGCTACCAAGTCTATGCGCGTAATCTCTGCCCGGCTGGCCTTCGTGCTGGCGTCGTGCACGGCCATGACTGCGATTGCGGTTCCGACCCCGGTGAGCGCCAGTGCAGCCGAATATTTTCGCAGCCGTGTATCGGCACCGGATATTCCTGCGGTGCTGAGCGCGTCCGACCGCGAATATTATCGCAGTCTGTTCGCCGCCATCGATGATGAAAACTGGGCGCGCGTGGACACCCTGCTGGCACAACGCGGCGAAGGGCCGCTGCATGATATCGCCAAGGCGGAATATTATCTCCATGCCAACAGTCCGCGGGTGGAAGGGGATCGGATTGCCCAATGGTTGTCCACCGGGCGCTACCTTCCGCAAGCGGAACAGATGAGCCGATTGGGCGAACGGCGCGGATTGACCGCCAGCTACACCCTGCCGACGGACCAGGCACTGGTTCGGCAACCATATATCTCGAAACGAATTCTTCCGCGCGGGATCGATGACGGTTCGATGCCAGGCAGCATTCAGACCGCCATTCTCGACCGGATCAAGAGCGACGATCCCGATGGGGCGCGCCAGTTGCTGGACGGTATCGACGCCGGATTAAGTTCCGCCGCCCGGGCCGAATGGCGTCAGCGCGTGGCATGGAGCTATTATATAGAAAACAACGATCCCGCCGCATTTGCCCTGGCCCAGACCGTCAATGACGGGTCGGGCGCATGGGTCGCGGAAGGAAACTGGGTTGCCGGACTTGCCGCGTGGCGAATGGGCGATTGCGGCAGTGCAGGAATTTATTTCGAACAAACGGCAATCGGATCGACCAATCCCGAACTGACGGCGGCTGGCCGGTACTGGGCGAGCCGTGCCTATACGCGCTGTCGGGCACCGGAAAAGGTCACGGAACAGCTGCGCGCTGCGGCCCGTCTCGATGAAACGCTTTATGGTATGCTGGCGCGCGAACAATTGGCGCAGGGAATGCCGCAAACCCATTCGTCGGCAGATTTCAGCGATGCCGACTGGCAGACATTGCGCGGGGTCGCCAATGTCAGGCTGGCGGTTGCTCTTGCCGAAATCGGCGAAGATAGCCTGGCGGACGAAATGCTGCGGCATCAGGCGCGCATCGGCGATGCTTCGCAATATAACGAACTGTCCCGGCTGGCCCGCGAATTGGGCGTACCGTCCACCCAATTATGGATGGCGCATAACGCGCCGCGTGGCGCGCGTGCGGAACCGGCCTTGCGGTTTCCCGCACCGCGGTGGCAGCCGGTGAATGGCTGGAAAGTCGACCCTGCGCTGGCCTATGCGCATACGTTGCAGGAATCCAATTTCCGGGCGAAGGTGGTCAGCCCGGCAGGCGCGCAGGGATTGATGCAGATCATGCCGGCTGCGGCCCGCGACCATAGCGGAAGGTTGGGCATAGCCGGGAATGCACGCGACCTTTCCAAACCGGCGGTCAATCTGGCCTTCGGTCAGGAGCATCTCAATATGCTGCGCCGCAGCAGCGCCACGCAGGGTCGGCTGCCGAAAATCATGGCCGCCTATAATGCCGGCCTCACCCCGGTGACGCGGTGGAACAGCGAAATTCGGGATCAGGACGATGCGCTGCTATATATGGAAAGCATCCCTTACTGGGAAACGCGCGGCTATGTCGCGATCGTGATGCGCAATTACTGGATGTACGAACGGCAGGCGGCGGCGGCATCGCCCAGTCGCAGGGCGTTGGCGCAGGGCGAATGGCCGGGCTTTCCGGATTTTGCCGGCGGTTCGCCGGTGCGTGTTTCTACGGCCCGCTAGGCGGTTCTGATGGCAATCGATCCGGCTCTCGATTTCATCGCGGTGAATATCGCCTTGCTGACGGTTTCCGACACACGCACCGCGCAAACGGACAGTTCGGGCGACATTCTGGCGGACCGGATCGCAAAAGCCGGGCATAATCTGGTGTTGCGCGCAATCGAACGTGACGATCTGGATGCACTGACGAACCGGCTGGAAACATTGGCGATGGATCGCGGGATCGACGTAATCGTAACCACGGGCGGAACCGGACTGACCGGACGCGATATCACACCGGAAGCTTTGAACCGCGTAAAGGACAAGGATATTCCGGGGTTCGGAGAACTGTTCCGCTATCTCAGTATCCAGTCGATCGGCACCAGCACTGTGCAGAGCCGTGCCTGCGCGGTGGTGACAAAAGGGACATATGTATTCGCTCTGCCCGGATCGAACGGGGCGGTGAAGGATGGCTGGGACGGGATCCTGGCAGAACAGCTCGACAGCCGAAACCGACCCTGCAATTTCGTGGACCTGATACCGCGCCTGACGGAACGATGAACGCGGCTACCCGATAATTTCTGTTGGCGCACGATCAATGTTCTGTATATGTTCTAACCTATGGAACGGCAGAACATTCGGGGGCGAGGCGCCCAATCCGGCGCCCCATCGCAGCGTTTCGGCCTGCCGGATCGCCTGCAGGATGGCGATTGGCGCGATGCCATGGTGGCGCTGGACGGGCCGCCTGTGAAATTGCGAACGACCGTCACGCAGGAATTTCCAAAAACCATACTCAGCTTCAACCAATCGCCGGACATTCCCTTCGACCGGTCGATCAATGCCTATCGCGGGTGTGAACATGGCTGCGTTTATTGTTTCGCCCGCCCTACCCATAGCTATCACGATCTGTCGCCCGGTCTGGATTTCGAAACGAAGCTGTTTGCAAAACCTGATGCGCCAAAATTGCTGCGCGAAACCTTGGCACGGGCGCGTTACAAGCCAGCCTTTATTGCCATGGGTACCAATACCGATCCGTACCAGCCGGTGGAAAACGATTATCGCATAACGCGGCAGCTGCTGGAGATCTGTCTGGATGCCCGGCACCCGGTGACCATTACGACCAAATCCGACCGGATATTGGGTGATATCGATATTCTGAAGGATATGGCGGCGCGCAATCTGGTCGCCGTGTCGATTTCCGTAACCAGTCTTGATCCGCGGCTTTCGGGGCTGCTCGAACCGCGCGCCGCTGCGCCGGATAAACGGCTGGCAGCGCTGGGTAAACTGGCGGATGCCGGTATCCCGACCCATTGTTCCATCAGCCCGGTCATCCCCGCGATTACGGACGAGTTTCTAGAAGCGATTGTGGAACGGGCTGGCGCTTTGAACGTCAGGACGGCCGGGTGGATTCCGTTGCGCCTGCCCCATGAAGTCGCACCCCTGTTCCGCGAATGGCTTGATGTGTATTATCCCGACCGCGCGAAAAAGGTGATGGGCATCGTAAGATCCATCCGCAACGGGAGGGACAACGATCCCGATTTTTTCACACGGCTGAAACCCACCGGCGTATGGGCGGACCTGTTCCGTTCCCGTTTCGAACTTGCCTGCAAACGCGCCGGTATCGGCAAGCGGACGCTCAAACTCGATTGCAGCCGGTTTCGCAAGCCGGAAACAAGCGGTCAGATGCGGCTATTGTAATCCTTCGCAAAACTGCTTTGCGCTTAATATTGCAATAACCATTTGGCGTCTAACGCACGGGGATGGCATTCGAATTCGGAAAATCTATCTTCGGCGGGCGGGAATTGAGCGCCGAGGAACTGCAGCGCATTCCCCAGGAAGAACTCGAAGCGATCCGGGGGCGCTATACGGTGCCGGAACCGGTCGAAAAGACCAGCGACGCGATCGATTTGCGGCTGGCAGAAGAGCTGCAAACGGCCAAACGGATGGTCGAAAGCGTCAAGGCCGAACTGGATCGGCGCAGTTCGCAGCACGACGTTCTGGACCGGGCCGACGATCTTATCGAAGATGTCGCCGAAATCATAGAAGCGGCGAACGAATGCGAAGCGATCGAGAAAACCGATCCCGACCTTCGCCGCCGCCTTACCCGGCGATCATTGGATGGCGCCGGCACGCGATGCGACAATCACCCATCCACACCGGACGGATCGCGCATCCGCCGCAAGGATCTGGACGGCGCGCATTAGGCGAAACCGGTAGTGGTTTCCTCTGGTTCGAACCGAATGAGGCGGCTGTCGAGCAAAGCAGCCGTGCGGTTCGCCACAGCCGCCTGATATTCGGCATCCTTGATCATTGCGAAAAAGGCGCCGCTATCGGGGTATTGCGCCACGAAACCGCTATGCCATTCGCGATCATGCGGACCCGTTACCATCGTTTGAAACGCACCGCGCCATACGATGGACCCGCCGACACGCTGGAAAACCGCGCCACTGGTCCGGCTGTATTCGGCATAGGCTTCCCGCCCCGTCCATCCCCTGTCCGCGTTTGCATGGCCAGCCGGATAATCGGCATGATCGCGAAACAGCAGCAGGTTCAACATATGGATCGGCCTATCGCGCGGCAGGTCCTTGAATGTACGAAAGTTCTTTTCGCCTGGATCGATATATCGTTGCATCGGCAATTCTCCCTTAAACGTCCATTTCCCGCCATTCGCCGGGTGCCAATCCTTCAACCGTCCATTCCCGAACGCTCCAGCGCACGAGGCGCAACGTCGGCAGCCCTACCGCCGCCGTCATCCGCCGGACCTGCCGGTTGCGTCCTTCGCAAATCGTCAGCGCAATCCAGCTGTCGGCGACATTCTTGCGGTAACGGATCGGCGGGTCGCGTTCCCACAGGTCAGGCGGATCGATATTGTGCGCTTTCGCCGGGGCAGTCATGCCATCCTTCAGCGCAACGCCTTCTCGCAGTCGGTTCAAACCCGCATCGTCCGCCTGTCCTTCGACCTGCGCGTAATATGTTTTTTCCGCTCTGTAGCGCGGTTCCGCGATGCGCGCCTGCAAGCGCCCATCGTCGGTCAACAGCAGCAACCCTTCGCTATCCTTGTCCAGCCTGCCGGCAGGATAGACATCGGGCACATCGATCAGATGGGCCAGCGTGTCGGCCACGCCATCTTTCCCGCCGGTAAACTGCGACAGCACGCCGAACGGTTTGTTGAGCAGGATGAGACGGCTCACGAAGGCTCAGATATCCGTAAGCTTGTAAGTGCTGAACCGCTCGCGCAGGTCCTTTTTGCTGATTTTTCCGGTTGCGGTGTGCGGGATATCGTCCACGAATTCCACCGCATCGGGCATCCACCATTTGGCGATCAGCGGCTCGAGATATTCCAGCACATCCTGCGCGCCGATATCCGCGCCTTCTTTCCTGACTACGAACAGTACCGGCCGTTCGTCCCATTTGGGATGATACATTCCAATCGCCGCCGCTTCCGCCACGCCCGGGTGGCCGGCCGCCGCATTTTCCAGTTCGACCGAACTGATCCATTCGCCGCCCGACTTGATGACGTCTTTCGTACGGTCCGTCAGTTGCAAGGTGCCGTCAGGGTGAATAATTCCGACGTCGCCCGTATCGAACCAGCCATCGGCGTCGGTGGCGTCCTCATCCGCCTTGAAATAACGCTTGATCACCCACGGGCCGCGAATGTGCAGCGCACCGGATGCCTTGCCGTCACGCGGCAGCTCTTTTGCGGCGTTGTCCAGATCGACAATCCGCAATTCGACGCCGAAGATGGGCCGACCCTGCATCGCGGTTTTCGCCACCTGCTCTTCGAAACTCAGCGTATCCCAATCCACTGTCGGCCCACCCACGGTGCCGATCGGGCTGGTTTCGGTCATCCCCCAGGCATGCTGGACACGCGTGCCGTTGTGCATCAGCCGTTCGATCATGAATTTTGGCGCTGCCGATCCGCCGATCGTGGCCGCTTTCAGTTTGGGCAGGTCAAGGCCTTCGGCATCGCAATATTGAAAATGCGCCAGCCAGACGGTGGGAACACCGGCACTGTCGGTCACGCCTTCACGTTCCATCAGTTCATGCAGAACCGCCGGTTCATTGACTGCGGAAAACACGAATTTAATGCCCGCCATCGCACCAGCATAGGGCAAGCCCCAACTGGCCGCGTGAAACATGGGCACAACCGGCAGCATGACGGTGGCCGAATTGAAATTGAAGGTCGATGGCTGCAATCCGGAAATCGCATGCAGCACCGTGGATCGGTGTTCGTATTGCACGCCTTTGGGATGGCCGGTGGTGCCGCTGGTGTAACAGATCATGCACGGATCGCGTTCATCCCCGCCGACCCATGCAAAATGGCCGTCCTGCGCGCCGATCCAGTCCTCGAACCCGATCCCCGCAAAACCGGCTGGCGGATCGTAGCACACATAATGTTCGATGGTCGTCCATTTGTCGCGCATCCTGTCGACGATCGGTTGGAAAGCCGCATCGTATAACAGCACCCGGTCTTCGGCGTGGTTGGCGATATATTCCAGCTGGTCTTCGAAGAGGCGCGGGTTGATCGTATGCAGAACGCCGCCCATGCCCGCGACCCCATACCAACTGACCAGATGGCGCGAATGGTTCATGGCCAGACTGGCAACCCGGTCGCCCTTGTTGATCCCGAGCGATTGCAGGGCCTGCGCCATTTTCAGGGCATCGCGGCGAATACCGGCCCAATCGGTGCGGCTTTCGCTGCCATCGGCCCAGCGCGTCACGATTTCGCGGCTGCCCGCCTCCCGCGCGGCGTGATCGATGACATGCGTGATCCGCATGGTCCAGTCCTGCATTGCGCCTAACGCTTTCGCCGTCATCGATTGTCTCTCCCGATCGTGTTTATGCACCGCACCATGGCAAGCCGTATGCGGCAAGGCAATTGGCTTCAGGCGACCAATTGCAAATGCGCCGCCCCGCGCCGGGTGGTCAGTGCGACCTTGTCGATCCCGGCAACCTGCACCAGCCGTTCGGCCAATTCGCCATCCAGCGCAAAATCGCGTCCCAGGCGAATCATCGGCCGGTCCTGCGTGCCGGTTTTCAATGTTACCACCACTTCGCCGTGACCGGGCGTTCCAGGACACAGTTCCCGCTTTAGCTGCTCCAGCGCGGCAATATCCGCCAGTTCCAGATTGAGAACCATCCGCGATCCGCCCTTGATCTCTTCCAGCGGCCGACCCCCGCGCACCGTTATCCGCGGGGGTTCATCGGGACTGGGCGAATCCAGTTCGACATTGAGGAGGATACACATGGAATCGGCGGACCATTGGCGGAAACTTGCCACCAGAGATTCTTCGAAACAGGCGGCGCTGAACTGGCCGGTCGTGTCTGAAAAATCGGCACGGATGAAATCCTTGCCTTTGCGGGTTTTCCCCACATTCACACTCTCGATCATGGCGGCCATCACCGCCTGTTGCCGTCCGCCGGGGGGTGCCCCCGATTCCATCAGACTTTGATAGGTACGCGCGCCATTGGCAGAAGCGATTGCGCGATATTGCTGCACCGGATGGGCGGAGAAATAGAAACCGAAGTTTTCGCGCTCCTTCGCCATGCGTTCCGGGCGGGACCAATCGTCCACTTCTCTCAGACGCATCGTATCGTTGGCCGCATCCTCCCCGGCGAACAGGCCGGCTTGCCCGCTTTCCCGTTCGCGTGTCGCGGCTTCCGCAGTGGCCAGCAGCAATTCGACATTGCCGAACAGCTTGCCGCGGTTCGCCTCCATCCGGTCCAGCGCACCGGCACAGACCAGCCCTTCCAGCTGCCGCCGGTTCATGGATCCCGGCGGCAGCCGCTCGAACAGGTTTTTCAGATTGTCGAACCAGCCATTGGCATCCCGTTCGGCCACGATAGCCTCCATCGCCTTTTCACCGACATTGCGAATACCGGCCAAGGCATATCTGACAGCATAGCCATCATCGGTTCGTTCCACGGTGAATTCGGCGACCGAACGATTGAGACACGGCGGCGCCACGGCGACATCGTGCCGCCGTGCATCATCCACAAACAGCGCCAGTTTCTCCGACTGGTGCATATCGAAACACATGGAAGCGGCATAGAATTCATGCGGATAATGGGCCTTCAGCCATGCGGTCTGATAGGCCAGCAGGGCGTATGCGGCTGCATGGGATTTGTTGAAACCGTATCCTGCAAACTTGTCGATCAGATCGAACAGTTCGTTGGCCTTCCCAGTTTCGATCCCGGACACCTGTTGGCAGCCATCGACAAAACGCTGGCGCTGGGCATTCATTTCGGCCTGGACTTTCTTCCCCATCGCACGGCGCAGCAGATCGGCATCGCCCAGCGAATACCCCGCCAGGATCTGCGCGGCCTGCATCACCTGTTCCTGATACACGAAAATGCCGTAGGTTTCGGCAAGAATACCGGCCAGCTTGTCGTGCGGATATTCGATCGGCACTTCGCCGGATTTGCGTTTCCCGAACAGCGGTATGTTGTCCATCGGGCCCGGGCGGTACAGCGAAACGAGTGCGATAATGTCTTCAAACTTGCTGGGTTTGACCGCGGTGAGCGTCCGGCGCATCCCTTCCGATTCAAGCTGGAAGACGCCTACCGTATTGCCGGCCTTGAGCAGTTCGAACACTGCCGGATCGTCCCATTTCAATGTGCCAAGATCGACGGTGATACCGCGTTTTTCCAGCAGATCGGTGGCCTTGCGCAGCACCGACAGGGTTTTCAGACCCAGAAAATCGAACTTGACGAGGCCGCTGGTTTCGACATGTTTCATATCGAACTGCGTAACCGGCATATCGGATCTGGGATCGCGATAGAGGGGCACAAGCTGTGCCAGCGGACGGTCGCCGATCACGACGCCGGCGGCATGGGTGGAACTGTTGCGCGGAAACCCTTCCAGCTGCATCGCCAGATCGACCAGCTGTTTTACCGCATTGTCATTGTCGTATTCGCGTTTGAACTCGGCGACCCCGTTCAGCGTGCGCGGCAATGTCCAGGGATCGGTCGGGTGATTGGGCACCAGTTTGCACAAACGGTCGACATGGCCGTAACTCATCTGCAGGATACGCCCGCAATCGCGCAGGACCGCCCGCGCTTTCAGTTTCCCGAATGTGATGATCTGGGCAACGTGATCGTCCCCATATTTCTGCTGCACGTAACGGATCACTTCGCCGCGCCGCGTTTCGCAGAAATCGATATCGAAATCCGGCATGGATACACGTTCGGGGTTCAGAAACCGTTCGAACAGCAGGCCCAGCCGGATCGGGTCCAGATCGGTGATCGTCAGCGCCCAGGCCACCAGACTGCCGGCGCCCGACCCGCGCCCCGGACCAACCGGAATTCCATTGTCCTTCGCCCATTTGATAAAATCCGCGACGATCAGAAAATATCCGGGGAACCCCATTCCGGCGATAATTTCCACTTCGAATTCGAGCCGGTCCGCATAGCCGCGCAATTCGTCCAGATCATCGTTCGCTCTGAACTTGTCGAACAAAGGCCCGTCTTGTGAACCGCCCGCCGCAAGCTGTGACAGGGCTTCGATCAATTCGTCCCGTTCGCTATAGGGAAAATACGCAACCAGGCGGTCGGCCAGCCCTGCCCGTGCATCCTGCGCCAGTGCCTTGGCCTCTCCCGCCAGGTCGCCGGCCAGGCTGGGAAGGATCGGATCGCGTGACGGCGGCGCGAAGGCGCATCGCTGAGCGACCGTCAGTGAATTTTGAACGGCTTCGGGAATATCTGCGAAGGTTTCTGCCATCATCGGCGCGGACTTCACGAAGCTTTCCCGGTTGGAACGGGGGCGTTCGTCGGCTTCGATATGGGTGGAATTGGCGATGCACAGCATGGCGTCATGCGCCTTGTGCATATGCGGCTCTGCAAAACAGGCAGGATTGGTCGCGACCAATGGCAGATCGCGCGCATAGGCACATTCGATCAGCGCCGGTTCTGCCGCGTCCTGCACGGGATCGCCATTGCGCGCCAATTCTATATAAAGCCGGTCGGGGAACAGGGTCTGCAACCGATCCAGAACCGCTTCCGCCTGTTCGCGCTGCCCTTCTCCCATAAGCCGCGACAATGCACCGTCGCCAGCGCCGGTCAGCGCAATCAAACCATCGGTATGGCTTTCCAGATCGCGGAGGCGAACATGAGGTTTGCATTCCAGCGGACGGCCCAGATGCGCCTTGCTCACCAGATGACACAGATTGTCGTAACCCGCTTCATCCTGCGCATAGAGCGGCAGATAATCGACCTGCCGCCCCTCGGCGTCGCGCGCGATACCCAGCAATGCGCCGATTATGGGCTGCACACCCTGGTCGGCGCACGCTTTGGCAAACATCACGGCCCCGTACAGACCGTCGCGATCGCAGATGGCGATGGCGGGAAACCCGCGTTCCTGGGCCAATTTGGCGATTTGCTTGGGATCGATCGCCGCTTCCAGCATGGAATAGGACGACATGACGCGAAGAGGCACAAAGGGGGCGAATGGCATCGGCGGAATATGCGCGCTGCCATGCACGTTGTGAAGGGCCGGCGAAGGCTTTTACACGAGCCCTTCACCGCCAGATTTACGAAATGCCCAAACCCTAATCGACATTCGCTTCACCCCGCGCCGCCACCAGTTTCTTGCGCGTATCGCGAATGCTGGACCATGCACCGTAGATCACCATTGCGGCGATAAAGAACCAAACCCAGACGGGAATGTTATTGCCCACAATGGCGAGATAGAGATAGGCCGAAACGAAGAAGAAGCCCGCCGCAAGGGTCGGTAACAGCGTTGATTTTCCGGCACGTGCATTACGCACCAGCCAGGCGATCGACAGAAGAAAAAACGGGATCGCCCCGATATAGATCGCCCCGAATATATAGGGATTCACCCCATATTCCGCGCCAAGCGACAGGAACCACCGATTGAAATCATCGAACATTTGCGTTTTATCCGTTTGCGATCCGTCGTTGCTCTAATCGACTGGACGCCTAGAGCAGAGCCGCGATATGCGCGTCGATCCGGTCGGGCTTGTCCTGCGGGGCAAAGCGGCGCACCACCTTGCCATCGCGGTCGATCAGGAATTTCGTGAAATTCCATTTGATCGCCTTGCTACCCATCAGGCCGGGCGCCTCGCCTTTCATCCAGTCGAATAGCGCACTGGCACCATCGCCATTGACGTCCACCTTCTGCATCACCGGAAAGGTGACGTCGTAGGTAAGCTTGCAGAAACTGGCGATTTCTTCCGCATCGCCCGGTTCCTGCGCAGCGAACTGGTTGCAGGGAAACGCCAAAACCTCAAAACCCCGATCGGCGTATTTGCGATGCAGCGCTTCCAGACCTTCAAATTGCGGAGTGAAACCACATTTGCTGGCGGTATTCACGATCAACACGACCTTACCGTGTTTGCCCGACAGATCCAGATCCGATCCGTCCGCGTTCTTGACGGTAAAGTCGCCCAAATTTGCCGGGTCGCTCATGCCAGTCCATCCGCTTTGGGCCCATCTGCTTTGGGCCCATCTGCTTTGGGAAAGTCTTTCCGCTCATACAATTCCGCGACTTCTTCGGCGCTATATTCGCGGTCGCCAGCTTTTTCGAGCCGATATTTCGCGCGATCTTCCGGTGGCAACAGCATCATGTGCCGGATCAGTTCGGCAAAGCTGCCTCGGCGCAGATTGTCCGCGCCATCCAGCAATCCGTCGCCCGTGTCGGCGCGTTCCAGCGACGCGCGGTCGTGCCACTGGATTGCGCCCGTATTGCTGGGATCGCCTTTATATGTCGATGGATGGTCGGTCATGGAAAATCCTCACGCTGAATGTTGGCGCATCAATGGGCGCGTGGTGGTATCAATGCAACACGCCATCATGCAGGCGCACGACACGATCCATACGCGCGGCGAGGCGTTCATTATGGGTCGCGACCAGCCCGGCGCTCCCCTCCTCCCGGACCAAACCGAGAAATTCCAGAAAGACCCGGTCGGCGGTTTTTTCGTCGAGATTGCCCGTCGGCTCGTCGGCCAGCACCAGAGCGGGGCGGTTGGCCAGTGCGCGGGCGACGGCGACGCGTTGCTGCTCCCCGCCGGAAAGCTGGCTTGGCCGGTGGTCCAGCCGGTGTTCGAGACCCAGCGCAGACAACAGTTCAACCGCCCGCGCATTCGCTTCCCCGCCGGTCTTGCCGATGACCATTTGCGGCATCATCACATTTTCCGTCGCGTTGAAATCGGGCAGAAGATGATGAAACTGGTACACAAAGCCCAGATTTTGGCGCCGCAATTGCGTGCGCCCGTCCGATGGGAGGGCACTTGCGTCGGTTCCGTTGATGGCAATCTTCCCACCAAAGCCGCCTTCCAGCAGCCCCACGGCCTGCAAAAGCGTGGATTTGCCCGAACCCGATGGCCCCAGCAACGCCACGATCTCCCCCGGCTGGATCGTCAAATCGACCCCGCGCAGCACGTCGATCCTGACGTCGCCCTGGGTGAAAGATCGGGTCAGCCCGGCAAGTTCGACGACCGGTTCATTCATAACGCAGCACCTGTACCGGGTCCGTATTGGCAGCCTTGTACGCAGGATAAAGCGTGGCGAGGAAACTCAGCACCATCGCCAGCGAACAAATGCCGAAAATTTCGGCCGGATCGACCCGGGCTGGCAATTCGGTGAGAAACCGGACCGACGGATCCCACAGGGCCTGGCCGGTAAGCGCTTCGAACACGCTGACGATACCTTGCCGGAAATACAGAATGAGAAAGCCCAGCACCAGCCCGCTCAATGTGCCGACAGCACCGATCACCGTGCCGGTGGCAACGAATATCTTCAATACGTTGCGCCGCGTGGCGCCCATCGTGCGCATGATCGCAATATCGCGTGTCTTCGCCCGCACCAGCATGACGAGGGATGACAGGATGTTGAATGCCGCCACCAGTACAATCAGCGACAGGGCGAAAAACATCGCGGCGCGTTCCACCTCCAACGCTTCGAAAATACTGGAGTTGATGGTGCGCCAATCGTTGATCAGCGCCCGGCCCTGCAATCGGCCCTGCAGCGGCGCCAAAATTTCGCCGACATCTTCGGCATCTTCGGTAGTCACTTCGATCAGGCCGATCGTATCGCCGGTCAACAGCAATGTCTGCGCGTCCTTGATCGGCATGATTACGAACACCTGATCGAAATCATACACGCCGGTTTCGATCAGGGCCGACACTTCGTAACCGACCTGGCGCGGTACGACGCCGAACGGGGTGGATCGGCCCTGCGGATTGATGATCGTTACGATATCGCCCACCCGTGCGCCCAATTTGATCGCCAGGCGCGACCCCAAGGCGATGCGGTTTGCCTCCGGCTGCAATTGCGACAGATTGCCCTGGACCAGGTTCGGCGCGAGTTTGGCGATATCTTTCTGCGTGTTACCGCGCAGCTGAATGGCTTCGGCGCGGCCATTGAACGTCACCAGCAAGGGCTGTTCGATCAGCGGGGATGCGTCGGTCACCCGGGGTGTTTCGCGCACGTCCTGCAGGATTTCTTCCCAATCATCCAGCCGACCGTCGAAACCCTGGATGATGGCATGACCATTGAGATTAACGAACCGGTCCAGCAATTCGCCCCGAAATCCGTTCATCACGCTCATCACCACGATCAGCAGCGCCACGCTGAGCATGACGACGCCGACGCTGATCCCGGCAACAAGCGCAATGAACCGCTCACCCTTTCCGGGCAGCATATAACGCTTTGTCACCATCCATTCGAAGGGAGAAAGTAGCAAGTGGGAAGCTTCCGGATCGATGCGCGGCACAGCGCCGCTTTCGCTTCGCCCTAGTCGCGGAATGGGCACCCTGCAATGATCCGGCGCATTTCACGTGCGGATAGTGCTACGGAACGGTATCCGGCCCGGTCAGCCGCGCCCGTTCGCTAAGCTTGTAATCCAGCGGCAACGCCGCCATTGAGCCATCCATTGCCGCAATCCTCGGGCGAGCTTTATTCGGGCGATCGAACAGCCATGAACCTTACGCATCCTTTTATCGACGATGATGGCGACACACTGCGCGAGGAATGCGGTGTGTTCGGGGCGATCAACGCCGTCGATGCCTCCGCCGTGACGGCACTGGGGCTTCATGCGCTGCAGCATCGCGGACAGGAAGCGGCCGGAATTACCAGTTTCGACGGCAAGCAATTCTATTCCATCCGCGGCACCGGCCATGTAGCCGACAATTTTTCTTCGCAGGAAGCGCTGGCCGAATTGCCCGGTTTCATGGCGAGCGGCCATGTCCGCTACTCCACGACCGGGGGTTCCGGTCTGCGCAATGTGCAGCCGCTATACGCCGATCTGGCCAGCGGCGGTTTCGCCGTGGCGCATAATGGCAATATTTCGAATGCCGGCGTTTTGCGGGACGATCTGGTCCGGCGCGGCGCCATCTTCCAGTCCACATCCGATACAGAAGTAATCATCCATCTGGTTGCCACCAGCCGCTATCCGACCATGATCGACCGGCTGGTGGACGCGCTGCGACTGGTCGAAGGGGCTTATTCACTGGTCGTCATGACCCCCGAAGGCATGATGGCCTGCCGCGATCCGCTGGGCATCCGGCCGCTTGCCATGGGCAGGATGGGGGGCAAGATGGGCGATACCATCCTGTTTGCGAGCGAGAGCGTGGCTTTCGATGTCGTAGGCGCGGAATTCATCCGGCAGGTGGAGCCTGGCGAACTGATCCGCGTGGGTTTTGACGGAAAGGTGAAATCCCTGCGCCCGTTCGGCAATCATGCGGCGCGTCCCTGTATTTTCGAACACGTCTATTTCAGCCGACCCGATTCCATTTTCGACGGGCAGTCCGTATATGCCGCCCGCAAGGCAATCGGTGCGCAACTGGCAAAGGAAAATCCCGTCGATGTCGATCTGGTCGTGCCGGTTCCCGATAGCGGGGTTCCCGCTGCCATAGGCTACGCCCAGCAATCTGGCATACCTTTCGAACTGGGGATTATCCGGTCGCATTATGTCGGGCGCACTTTCATTCAACCTTCCGACGGTGCGCGGCATTCCGGCGTCCGCCGCAAGCATAACGCCAATCGCGGGCTGGTAGCCGGCAAGCGCATCGTTCTCATCGACGATTCGATCGTGCGCGGCACCACCAGCATGAAGATCGTTCAGATGATGCGCGATGCCGGCGCCAGCGAAGTGCATTTTCGCGTTGCCAGCCCGCCCACCGCACATAGTTGTTATTATGGCGTCGATACGCCGGAACGCTCCAAATTGCTGGCCGCCCGTATGGATCTGGAACCGATGCGCCAGTTCATCAAAGCCGACAGCCTCGCTTTCGTATCTATCGACGGTCTGTATCGTGCGGTTGGCCAACAACCACGCGATGCCGCCCGCCCGCAATATTGCGATGCCTGTTTCACCGGCGATTATCCGACCCGATTGACCGACCTTACCCGTAAAGAGGGCGATGAAGCCCAGCTTTCCTTCGCGAAGGTTGCTCTATGACACACCCGCAATTCCTGTCCGGCAAGACCGCTTTGGTGACCGGGTCAAGCCGCGGTATCGGCGCACAAACGGCCGTCACGCTGGCGGCGGCGGGTGCCCACGTCATTCTGACCGGGCGCGATGTCAAAGCGCTGGAAGCGGTCGAAGATACGATCCATGCCGCTGGCGGGCAGGCGACGATAGCGCCCCTCGATCTGACCGAAACGGATGCGATAACCCGCCTTGCCGCCGCGATTGCCGGACGCTGGGACGCGCTGGATATTTTAGTGATATCAGCAGCTTATCTGCCGACCTTGACGCCGGTAACGCAGATCGATCAAAAACAGTTCAGTCAGGCCCTGACAGTAAATCTGCTGGCGACGCAGGCGCTGCTTGCGGCCTTCGATCCGCTGTTGAAACGTGCCGATGCCGGCCGCGTTATCGGGCTGACCAGCAGCGTCGGCGGCGATGCGCGCGCGTTCTGGGCAGCCTATGGTTCGACCAAGGCTGCGTTCGAATCGTTGTTGGACAGCTATGCGCAGGAAGTCGAGAATATCGGCCAGGTGCGTGTCGCCATAGTGGATCCGGGCGCGACCCGCACCGCCATGCGGGCGAGGGCCTATCCGGGCGAAGATCCCGAAACGGTAAAATCGCCCCAAACCGTGGCGGATGGTATCGCGGAAATGCTACGGACGGATTTCCCGACCCGGCATCGGGAAACTATCGTGAATTCCGCTTAACCATCTGGCGTAACACCCCGGCAATCAGATGTGACCATGGTGACATCAGACAGCGGCGCGGGCCAGCGGTGTTGTCTCGCTAAACTGGTTCAAGTTTCAGGAATTCTCTATGCTGGTCGACACCTATGACAGTTACGAACAGGCCGCGCAGGAAGATCGCTGCTCCCCGCGCACACGCCTGACCATACCCGCACAATTGCGCGTATCGGGCGGGCGCGCATTCCAGACGATCGTAAACGATCTTTCGATTTCGGGCTTTTCCGCCGCCGCTATCAGCCGGGTGCGACCTGGGCAGATCTGCTGGATCACATTACCCGGCCTCAGTTCGCTTCAGGGCGAAGTAATATGGTGGGAAAACAGCATCGTAGGGTGTGCCTTTACCGATTTGTTGAGCGCAGTGGTGCACGAAAACATTCTGGA
Source organism: uncultured Alphaproteobacteria bacterium (assembly GCA_963803585.1). GTDB lineage: Bacteria > Pseudomonadota > Alphaproteobacteria > Sphingomonadales > Sphingomonadaceae > Pontixanthobacter. Next base: position 96,822 of record CAWDNB010000004.1, read on the forward strand.
ACGCTACAGCCCAGCCACAATCCGGCGGAGCGTGTGAATCAACTGGCGCAATGCCGGTCTATTCCGCTGTTGCAATGTCTCCGACCAGCGTCTGCCACTTGCGGCGGTTTTCCTGGCTGGATGCGCTTGGCCAATTGCTGACGACTGCGACCACCAGTTTGCGGTCGGGCACGATGGTGATAGCCTGTCCGAAAATCCCCTGCGCGCCAAAAGCCGCCCCGGGATAGGTCCACCATTGATAGCCATAGCCGAACCCGTTCGCGCCGAATGAAACCTGCTCTCCGCCGGCTTCCGCGAACCAGCCTTCGGGTACGACATCCCCCCCATTTTCCAAAGCGAACTGACCGAACCGGGCATAATCGCCCAATGTCAGGGACAGACAGCAACCGCCGATATTACGGCCCGAAGGTTCGATCATCCAGAACATGGGTGACGCAAATCCTGCCGGATCGGCGATTTTTGTCTTGGAATATTCCGCCAAGCTGACGCCGACGGCCCGTTCGACCAGCACACCCAGCAGATTGGTCTCGCCGGTCTTGTACACGAATTTCTCGCCTGCCGGGGCCTCCCGCGTCAGCGTTTTCAGCTGGGTTACGATCGCGTCTTCACCGGGTTCGGCAACGAACGAACCCATTTTCGCCACATCGCTTTCGGGATCGGCGTAATTCTCGTTCCAGCGGATACCTGACGTCATGGTGGCGAGCTGTCTTATTGTAACCGCTGCATATTCGCTGTCGGCCATTTCGGGAAGATAGGTAATTACCGGATCGTCCAGACTGGCGATTTGCCCATCGCGGAGCGCCGCGCCCAGCAAAGTAGATGTGAAGGACTTTGCCACTGAAAAACTGGTCCAGCGCTGACTGGCATCGAAATCCAGCCCGTATTCGGCATGGCGCATCCGCCCATCCTCGATCACCATGATGCCTGCCGCATTGGTTTGCGCCACAAAGGCGGCAATCCGGTTCTGCAAACTTTGTGGCAACGCCGGGCCGGAGGCAAAATCGCGCCGCTGTTTTGCCGGCGCAACTTCGTAACCGGCAAACCAGCGTTCCATATGCCGAAACCGGTCGGCACGCTGGTCATCGTTCCAGAACAATACGTTAAGATCGTCGGGCGTGACACTGGCGGGGGGCATGGTCAGCCGTACGGACTGTTCCTGCGTCGCAGGCACTGCGGCGGTAGACTGGGGCGGCGGCAGATTGAAATTGTCGCATCCCGCCAGCGCTGTGGCAGTCAGCAACACCCAAATCGCGTTCTTCATCCTAACCCTCCTTTATCAATGTCACCTGGCTAACATCGATACCGCCGGCGCGAAACCCGCCTTCGCAATACATGAGGTAGTAGCGCCACAGCCGCACGAAACGCTCGTCGAATGCTTTTGGCAGGCTGCCGGTCTCTACCGCCTTGTCGAAATTGCATCGCCAGATACGCAGGGTTTCGGCGTAGTCGGGCGCGAAGTTTTGCTGGTTTACCCAGCTAAGCCCGCGCTCTTCAGCGAGTTTGCGAAATTCACGCGTCTGGATGAGCAGGCCGCCGGGAAACACATAGGCCTGGATAAAATCCGCACTGGCGGCATAGGCATCGTACAACGCATCATCGAAACTGATGAACTGGATAGCTGCGCGTCCACCGGGTTTCAGATTGCGCGCGAGACAGTCGAAATAGCCCGGCCAATATTCGCGGCCCACCGCCTCCACCATTTCGACGCTCACGATGGCGTCGAAGCTGCCATGGCAATCGCGATAGTCCTGGCGCCGGAAATCGATCGAATGGTGATGCCGTGTGCGTGCCCAGGCCAGCTGTTCGTCCGACAGGCTGATGGCCGTCACCTGCGCGCCCTGCCGCGCAAAATAATCGGCCATCGCCCCCCATCCGCATCCGATTTCCAGCAAGGAACGCGGTTTACCGATGCGCTCCGCCAGCGCGCCCCATTTGCGGCGCTGGGCCGCTTCCAGTTCATCCCCCGGCGCGAATATTGCGCTGGAATAGCTCATGGTGGGATCGAGCCACCCGGCGTAGAAATCATTGCCCAGATCATAATGTGCATGAATGTTGCGCGCCGACCCGATCTTGCTGTTGCGATTAAGCCGGTGCGCCAGCGCTATCGCCAGCCGGAAAGGCCCCTTGGCCCGCCCGGTCGCACCCAGCGTCGCGGCATTGGCGTTGAAGATCGCGAACAGCGTGACCGGATCGGGGCTGGACCATTCGCCAGCCTCCCACCCTTGATACCAGCCGATCGAACCATTGGTGGCCAGCCGCATTACCGCGCGCCAGTCCGCTATGGTAACTTCTGCATCGAACCCAGGTGCGCGGCCGCCCAGCAATCGCGTCGATCCATCCGGCAAATGCGCCAGGATGGAACCGGTTGCCAATCCGCCATCGATCCGATCCGCAACCTTTTGAAAAGCGGGCGCAATCAGCCGCGAAATCAGGCCCGGCCTGCGTTCGAACCGCCTGCTGCCTTTCAGCAGCGCACCACCGGCCGGTTGCTGCCGATTTTGCCCCGTTTGCCCGCCATGCACATTCATGCCCGCGCCTATGCAATGGCGCTTGGCATGCGGCAAGTGTACTATTGGTTTTTCATCTCGCGATAGGCCTGCAGCGCCCGCTCGCGCGCTTCGCGGTGGCCAATGATCTTGGGTGGATAATCATCCGGCCTGCATCCCGCATCTTCGGGATCGTGAATGACGTCATCGGACAGATCGGCCAGTTCGGAAACATATTCGCGGATGTAACCGGCCGCATCGAATTTTTCCGACTGGCTCAATGGGGCCATGATCCGGCTGAACATATTGCTGTCGACACCCGTGCCGCTGACCCATTGCCAGTTCGTGCCGTTCGATCCGTAATCCGCATCGACCAGACAATCCCAGAACCAGCGTTCCCCATGCGTCCATTCGATCAGCAGATGTTTGACCAGGAAACTGGCGGTGATCATGCGCACGCGATTGTGCATCCAACCGGTCTTGTACAATTGGCGCATCCCTGCATCGACGATGGGGTAGCCTGTGCGCCCCTGCTGCCACGCTTCCAGATCGTCCTGAATAATATGCCCGCGATTGGGATGGCGCCACAGGGACTGGTCGTAATCGCGGTAGCTTTCGCGGGGATATGCGGGAAACTGGCGGATCACGTTCTGCGCATAATCGCGCCAGATCAGCTCCTTTTCATATGTCTTCCAACCTTCGCTGCGCTTGTCCTTGAAGGTGTGCCATATCTGTACCGGCGAAATTTCGCCCCAATGCAAATGCGGCGACAATTTGGAAGAACCATCCTGCGACGGCAGATTGCGCGCATCGTCGTAATCGGCCACGGGATCATCCCACCAGTCCAGCCGGTCCTGCGCCGCCGCCTCGCCCACTTGCCAGAAATCCGCCAGCCCGCCGGACCAGTCGGGCTTGGTCGGCAACAGGTTCCAGGCGGATAAATCGTCGCTGTCGGGCCATTGTTCGGGGGAATGCAGCGTTTCCGGCTGGGGCAGCACATCGCGCGGGGGCATCTGGGACAGAATGGCGCGGGCAAACGGTGTGTAAATCTTGTAAGGGTCGCCCGATCCGGTCGTGACTGTTCCTGGCGGGAACAAATAATTGCCGTGATGCAGCTGCAGATCGACATGGTCGGCCAGCGCGTCCTGCGCCTTCGCCCACCACGGTTCGTAATGATGGTTTGCGTGAATGGTTTGGGCACCGATTTCCTTGGCTATAGCGGCCAATTGCTCCGCCGCATCGCCGCGCCGCAGCACGATCCGCGAATTGCGCGCGCCGTAACTTGTGCCAAGACTTTCGAGCGAGCGGTGCAGCCACCAGCGCGATGCGCCGCCATAGGCGTGTTCGCCCGCCGCATCGTCATCCAGCACATAGACCGGGACCACCGGCCCGGCCTGAGCCGCATGATACAGCGCCGGGTTGTCCGCCATGCGCAAATCGCGCCTGAGCCACAGGATTTGGGGACTGGTCATTGCGCGGGTATCCTCGTGCAAGCGGCCTGCGGTAACGCGACCGTAAATCCATCCCGCGCGCGGGGATCGGTGAAGCGTGCATCGCGCAGAAGCATGGTTCCATCGGCTGCGCGTTCGAGAAATGGCGACCGCGACCAGAACAGGAAAGCGGCAACCGAGCTATCCATCTTCGAAGCTTGTGAAAGATCGCAATACGATGCAGCAACCGGATCGCCGATGCTGACCGGAGGCACAGCACCTTCACCAGGTTCGCTCCAATTGGGGATGATCCTGTAGCGACCGTCATCGACGGGAACAATCATTTCGCGTTTCCAGAACGCGAACGGGACCGGGCTGGCAATTGTTGGACCGCTTGCGTTACTGAGCGTCATGCGTTCTTCGGAATGCGTAATCGCGCCATTGACGCCAATATACACCAATGCGACAGCCAGAGCCTGACGTCCCGTCTTGCGCCAGCTCCCGCCGCGCTTTTCCTGCCGTAGCGACCACCATGTCGCAAAGACCGAGCAGTCCCCATAGCCATATGTCGATGATGAACAGCGTATCGCCATAGAACCAGCGGCTCGAAAACGGTTCGAGCAGGCGTATGCCGTAGACATTCAGCCAATCCAGCGCAGGATGAGTCAGGCAGCCGACAAATGCGAGAATGTACAACCATTTGAAGCTGACGGGCAGGCGGGCTTCCGGTCGTTTGCCACGCTTCGTCTGCCACTGATCGTATCCGTAAAGGACACCGGCCAGGATTAATGGCAACAGCACCAGCGCAGGTGGCCCATGGGTGATACCGCGCCGGAACGCCAGATGCTCCAACCCTTCGAGCCAGAAGAAGCACGCGGCATCCACATCGGGCAGATTGGCCCCGATAATCAGCGCGGGCATGGCCAGACCGGTTTTGCGCTTCAGCCCCGTCTGCCCGATCAGCGCGCCGGTTAGCGAATGGGTCAGATTATCCATGGTCGCGCAAACCTGCAATTATCGGAGATGTGGCCCGGATGAGACGCGGTTTCCGATCAAAAGTATGAAATGCCGGGGCAACCCCAAATAGGAAAGCAGCGATCAAACCGGATCCTGCGCTGTTCCATCGACAGTCCATGTTTGTCCCTTAGCCAGCAGTTTTGCGAGGTTGCCGTCCTTGCCAGCAGCCGCGCGTGCGCGTTCTTCCACCACAGCGGCTTCGAACGTCGGTGCGGGATCGTCATACAGAACACCCAGCGCCATGGGGAACGGACCAAACGGCATTTCGATCAGGAGATGCGCCAGCGTGCGATTGGTTGCATCGTGCACCATCACGCCTGCATCTTCCCAATCGCCGTCGATCACATCCACAACCGTGAGAGCCATGTTCTGCCGGTCGAGCGCAATACCCTTGTCGAAGCCGGTTTTGGCATCGCCGAACAACATGGGTTTTCCATGGTCCAGCCACAATTGCCGGTCCCCTGCACCCTTAGGTGCTGCAAAATCCTCGAACACATCTTTGTTGTAGACGATACAGTTTTGAAATATTTCAATAAAGGCCGCGCCCTGATGCGCATGAGCCGCCTTCAGAACATCTGGCAGGTTCTTGGACACATCGAATCCACGCCCGATAAACCGCGCGCCTGAACCCAGTGCAAACGCACAGGGATTGGCCGGACGGTCATAGGAACCGATGGGGGTGGACGGGCTTTTGGTGCCTTCCCTGCTGGTGGGCGATGCCTGCCCTTTGGTCAGTCCGTAAATCTCATTGTTGAACAGCATGATCTGCATATTCACATTCCGGCGCAGCACGTGCATCATGTGATTGCCGCCGATGGATAGCCCGTCGCCATCGCCAGTCACCAGCCAGATATCCAGATCGGGATTGGCCAGCTTTACCCCCGTCGCCACCGCCGGCGCCCGCCCATGGATGGTGTGGAACCCGTATGTTTCCATATAATAGGGGAAGCGGCTGGAGCAGCCGATACCGCTGATAAACACAGTGTTGGACGGATCACAGCCAAGCTGCGGGAGCGTGCGCTGCACCGCCTTCAAAATGGCATAGTCACCGCAACCGGGACACCAGCGAACCTCTTGGTCGGTTTCCCAATCCTTGAGACTGGTTTCGAATTTTGCTGGTGCGTTCATGCGTCGATCTCCGTGCTGGGCAATTGGTGGTCGTTCGCGGGCACGACCCCGCCTTCGTTGCCGTCGATCCCATCGAAATATTTGCCGATCGCACTTTCCAGTTCCGCAATGGAAAACGGTTGTCCGCTTGTTTTGGTCAACGGCTCAGCATCGACGAGGAACTGGTCGCGCAGGACGGTCTTGAATTGGCCCGTGTTCATTTCCGGGACCAGCACACGGTCGTAACCGCGCAACAGATCGCCCAGATTGGCGGGAAGCGGCCAGATGTGGCGGACGTGAATGTGGCTGGCGTCCAAACCCTTCGCGCGTGAACGGTTTACCGCCTGATGGATCGGGCCGTAGGTCGATCCCCAGCCGACCACCGCCAGCTTGCCGCTGGTTTCACCGGCGGCAACGTCCTGCTCCGGCACATCGACGCGCAGAACCTTGTTTACCCGTGCATCGGTCATCGCCTGATGATTGTCGGGCGCGTAGTCGATATGGCCGGTATCCACGGCCTTTTCGATACCGCCGATGCGGTGCATCAGACCGGGCGTTCCGGGCTTGATCCACGGCCGCGCACCCTTCGCATCGCGTTTATAGGGTAACAGATCGTCGCCCCCGTCATCGTTCTTGGCATTCTTCGTATCGAGAAACTGCGCGGGAAACGGTTCGAAATTGTCGGGGTCCGGCACTTTCCAGGGCTCTGCCGCATTGGCGATATAGCCATCGGTCAACAGCATCACCGGCGTCATATATTGGGTCGCGATCCGGCATGCCTCGATCGCACATTCGAACGCATCGCCCGGGCTTCGTGCGGCAATCACCGGCATCGGCGCATCACCGTTGCGACCGTAGATCGCCTGATACAGATCGCTCTGTTCGGTTTTGGTCGGCAGTCCGGTCGATGGCCCGCCACGCTGCGAATTGACGATAACCAGCGGCAGTTCGGTCATGATCGCCAGACCCATCGCCTCCGTCTTCAGCGCAATGCCCGGACCGCTCGACGATGTGACGCCAAGCTGCCCGGCATAGGACGCACCGATGGCGGCACAGATGGCGGCAATTTCATCTTCCGCCTGGAACGTCGTGACGCCGAATTCCTTGAGCCGCGCCAGATGATGCAGGATCGCACTGGCCGGCGTGATCGGATAGCCGCCGAAGAACATCGGCAACTGCGCCAACTGCGCGCCCGCTACCAGACCCAGCGAGATCGCCTCCGCCCCCGTGATCGTGCGATACAGGCCCGGTTCGCTTTTAACGGGCGGTATCGTGACCTGCTTGATCGGCCCGGCCAGTTCCGCCGTTTCGCCATAGGCATGGCCCGCATTCAGCGCGGCGATATTCGCGTCCGCTATTTCGGGCTTGGATTTGAATTTCGCGCGCAGCCAATCCTCGATCGGGGCGCGGCTGCGATCGAACATCCACAGGGCCAGCCCCAGCGTCCACATATTCTTGGACCGCAGCGCATCCTTCTTGCCCAGCCCGAACGGTTCGACCGCCTGAACCGTCAGTTCGGAAATGTCGAAAGCCAGCACGTCGTGCTTGGCCAGCGTATCGTCCTCCAGCGGCGAGACAACGTATTTTGCCTTGTCCAGATTGCGCTTGGTAAATTCGCCGGTGTCGATAATCACCAGCCCGCCCGGTTTCAGCGCCGCGAGATTTACCTTGAGCGCCGCCGGGTTCATCGCCACCAGCACATCGGGCGCGTCGCCCGCGGTATTGATCTGCCGGCTGCCGAAATTGATCTGGAATGCGCTGACGCCGAACAACGTACCCTGCGGTGCGCGGATTTCCGCAGGAAAATCCGGGAAAGTCGCCAGATCGTTCCCCGCAAGCGCCGTCGACAGGGTAAACTGACCGCCGGTGAGCTGCATTCCATCGCCCGAATCGCCAGCAAAGCGGACGACCACCGCATCGGGTGCGGCAGGTTCCGGCATGGTGGGTGTCTGCGTATCTGCGGCCTTGGTCGCCATTCTCGTTCCTTCTCGCGCCGGGATGAATATGCGCCGTCAATCCGGGTGTCACGCCTATGCGCCGCGACCCACCGCCGCAATGAAGTTTTTCTGCGTCGCTTGCAAAAGTTCGGTTGAGAAAAGATCGGGAACCCTGGTGATGGCGCACGGTTATAGAAAGGTCGCGCCCGGTGCTGGTTCCCATATAAGGGCGCAGGTCAAAGATAGGGCCGAAGACTGGGGTCGAGACAGGGCCGATGACTGGGTTCGACGATCGGGTTCGACGACAGGGGGGAAAAGATCATGGACACCGTGGGAACCGGCGATGTTGCGCATTTCGTTCGCGATGATGTGCAGGCGTTGTTGACGATGCTGGAACAGATGGGCGGAACACCGCTGGAAAATGCCGATCTGGCGGAAGGTCGCGCCGGTTATCTGGCCATGGCCGCGATGGTCGATGAACCGCCGCGTGAGCTGGCCATAATTCGCGATCTTGCCTGTCCCGGCCCGGCCGGTGCAATACAATTGCGACTTTACGATGCCCGGGCGCAGCGCGGTCCCGGGCCGGTCATCATGTTCTATCATGGCGGCGGATTTGTAATCGGCGATCTGGAATCGCATCATGCGCTCTGCACCGAAATTGCGGCTGCGATGGATCTTCCGGTCGTGGCCGTGAATTACCGGCTTGCGCCCGAAGCCCCCTTCCCTGCCGCGCCGGACGATTGCGAAGCGGCGACACGCTGGGTCGCATCGAACCCCGATACAGCGAACCGGGACGCACTGGGCAGGACCGTGGACGGCCTGATACTCATGGGCGACAGCGCGGGCGGCAACCTCGCCCTCGTAACCGCCAACGCGCTGACCCATGAACCCGCTGGCGTTCCGGTCATCATGCAAGTCCCGATCTATCCGGTTGCCGACGATGTCTCTTCCGACGATAGCCGCCGCGATTTTGCAGAAGGTTATGTCCTGACCGGGGCAACGATGGACTGGTTTACGCAGCAATATGGTGGCCCGGCTGACGATCCCCGAAACCACCCGATGCTGGACAATGCGGCACCCTATCCGCCTACCGTCCTGTGCACCGCCGGCCTCGATCCGTTGCGCGATTCCGGGCGCGAATATGCTGCCAGGATGGTGGAACATGGCACGGACGTGACCTATCTGGAATTTCGCGGCACGGTCCATGGCTTTGCCAATCTGCGCAAGGCCGTACCCAGCGCACAGGCCGATGTCGCAGCCGTCTTCGCCGCGATGAAAACAATGCTGGAACGGGTCCGCCCATGAACGAAATGAAACCCATCACACCCGAAACGACCGATTATCGTTCCTGCGTCGGCATCATGCTGGTCAACCGCGAAGGCAAGGTCTTCGTGGCGGAGCGGCTGGACAGCAAGGCGCGCGATCACACCGCAGGCTATTGGCAGATGCCCCAGGGGGGCGTCGATCCGGGCGAAGATTTGCGCGTTGCCGCCTTGCGCGAACTGGCCGAAGAAACGGGCGTGTCCGCCGATGCGGTTACCATAATCGGCCAAACGCAGGAACCGCTGCGCTATGATCTGCCGGACGATCTCATCGGCAAGATGTGGGGCGGCAAATATCGCGGGCAGGAACAGATCTGGTTCCTGGCGCGGTTTCATGGGGAAGACAGCGACATCGATCTGGACGCGCATGATCCGCCGGAATTCGGAACCTGGAAATGGATCGATCCCGAAGACCTGCCCGGGATCATCGTGCCGTTCAAGAAACTGCTGTATCGTACCGTGCTCGAAGAATTCCGCGCCTTGATCTGACGGTCAGTTTTGCGAAACTTCCGGTTCCGGCATTATGGCTTCCGCGCGTAATATCCGGGGCTGCGGACTTTGCGCGATGATTGCCGCCAACTCGCGCGTCGCATCGCAGGACGAACCGCATAGCTGTTCCAGCTGCGCCAGTTTCTCGCGCGCTTTTCCGACCGCCCCCTTCTCAACCAGGGCAGAACCTTCGCCCGATAGCGCCGCCAAATTCGTGGGGTCGCGCCGCAACGCTTCGCGGTAATAGGCAATTGCCTTACCCTGCAAGCCATCACTGCGTGCCGCCCGGCCCAGATCCAGATAAATCGGCGTGTAACCGGGGTCGACCACCAGCGCCGCTTCGAAATAATCGACGGCCTGCTGCGCCTTGCCCGCGGCCAACGCCGCTTCGCCCTGTGCAATCAGTACGGCCGCACGCGGATCGGCCTGCGGTTCCTGCGCCGGGGCTACGCTGGATCCGACGGCATAGGCCAGCGACAGAGTGACAGCGATGGACGCGAAACGCATGATGATCTCCTTGGCGATGGGCCGATATGCAGGTTCGATGACTGCCATTGTCTAGCGGTTATCAGCTTGTTTCAACTTGGGGAAGTCAACGAAGCGATGAAGAACCCGTCGGTGCCGTCGTGATAGGGGGTCAGACGGGTGCCGCCGCTACCATCGGTGGGACGTGCCCGGCCGATGGGTAGGTCCAGCGGCTGCGCGCGCCAGCCCGGCCGGGCTTTCAGGAAGGCAGCGACCCGGTCTGCGCCCTCTTCATCCAGCAGCGAACACGTTACGTAAACGATCCTTCCGCCCGGTTTGACCAAGGCCGTGGCAATGTCCAGAAGCCGGTCCTGCATCGCGGCGAACCGGATCAGTTCCTGCTTGCCCAGCCGCCACCGCGCTTCGGGGTTGCGGCGCCAGGTTCCCGTGCCGGAACACGGCGCATCGACCAGGACCGCATCCGCCGATGCCGCGATATTGCGACAGGATTTCCAGTTCCTTGTTGGGGTTCAGCAGGATGCTTTCGATAATGCCTGCCCCGGCCTTTTCGGCGCGGGGGGCCAGACGCTGCAACCGGCCACGATCGGTGTCGCTGGCGATCAGCGTACCGCGATTTTCCATCATCGCCGCAAGTGCCAATGTCTTACCGCCCGCACCTGCACAAAGATCGATCACAGTCTCGCCCGGTTTTGCAGCGAGTGCATGGCACGCCCACTGGCTGCCATGATCCTGCACTTCGATCAGACCATCCTGAAACGCTGCCCATTGTTCCACCTGCGTGCCGGATGGATACCGTAGCGCGTTCGGCGCAAGCAATGCCTCGCCCGGTTCGGGCAGATCTACATCGCCGCGTGCCGCCTTCAAGGCGTTGACGCGGATATCCAGCGGGGCACGGTCCAGCAACGCTTCGGGTTCCGGGCCGCCGATTTCGGATTTCAACAGATGCCGCACGACCCAGGGGGGTGCGACCCCGCCCTGCGCCGCAGCTTCCGACTTGCCGATGGCGGACGGGCCATATTGCGATCCGTCGAACAGCGGCAGAATTTCCGGCGCCACTTCGCCATAACGCAACATCGCGGCACGCCCGCTCAACGGCACCGGCCCGCAGGCACGCACGGCGCCATAGACCAGTTCACGGATCGCGCGGCGGTCCTTCGATCCGGCATAGCGATTGTTCCGCGCCCATTCCTTCACGATGCGGTCTGCCGGGGCGCCCTGGTTGCGGGCGGCGTCGATAATATCGTCCAGGATAACGATGGCGGATTGCACACGCGCGGCGGGGGTCATCGAAGATCCGTTCCCACACGCCAGCCGTCGCTTTTTGCAAACATTTGCATGACCGGACGTGGCCCCGGCCCACACCGCGATATTGGATCATGAACGATCATCGCGTCGGGTAATTCGGTGCTTCGCGCGTAATCGCGACGTCGTGGACGTGGCTTTCACTGAGGCCCGCACCGGTGATGCGGACGAACCGCGCCCCTTCGCGCAGATCGGGAATGGTTGCCGAACCGGTATAGCCCATCGCCGCCTTGATCCCGCCGACAAGCTGATGCACCACATCCTTGGCCGGGCCCTTATACGGCACCTGTCCTTCGATCCCTTCCGGAACCAGTTTCAACGCGCTGACGTCAGCCTGGAAATACCGGTCCGCACTGCCCCGCGCCATCGCGCCGACGCTGCCCATACCGCGATAGCTTTTATAGCTGCGGCCCTGATACAGGAAGGTTTCGCCGGGCGCTTCCTGTGTGCCGGCCAGCAACGAACCGATCATGACGACGGATGCGCCGGCCGCCAGCGCCTTGGCCGCATCGCCCGATGTGCGAAGACCGCCATCGGCGATGACCGGGATGTTCGATTTGAACGCTTCTTCGCTCGCTTCCATGATGGCGGTCAGCTGCGGCACGCCCACCCCGGCCACCACGCGGGTGGTACAGATGGAACCCGGCCCGATACCGACCTTCACTGCATCCGCGCCCGCATCGATCAGCGCCCGCGTCGCTTCCGCCGTAGCGACGTTGCCGGCAATGATCTGGACATCGCCGCCGATGGCTTTCGCACGTTCGACGGCGCGGGACACATCCTTGTTGTGGCCATGGGCCGTGTCGATGATGATGACGTCGCATTCCGCATCGATCAGTGCCTGCGTCCGTTCGAAACCCTTGTCCCCGACCGTGGTCGCCGCCGCCACCCGCAGCCGCCCGGCAGCATCCTTGGTCGCATGGGGATAATTCACCGCCTTTTCGATATCCTTGACGGTTATCAGCCCGATACACCGATAATCGTCATCCACCACGATCAGTTTTTCGATACGCCGCTGATGCAGCAGGCGCCTTGCCGCTTCCTCTCCGGTGCCCAGTGGCACGGTGGCGAGATTTTCGGTGGTCATCAATTCGCGCACCGGCTGTTTGGGATTTTCCGCAAACCGCACATCGCGATTGGTCAGGATACCGCACAGCTTCCCATCGCGATCCGCCACGGGAATGCCGCTGATATTGTTCTGCGTCATCAAATCCTGCGCATCGCCGAGCGTCGCATCGGGGCCGATGGTAATCGGATTGACGACCATGCCGCTTTCGAACCGCTTGACCGCGCGCACGGCCGCGACCTGTTCAGGAACCTCCAGATTGCGATGCAGCACGCCGATCCCGCCCATCTGCGCCATCACGATTGCCATGTCGGCTTCCGTCACCGTGTCCATCGCCGCCGACATGACGGGAATATTGAGCGCGATTTTCTGCGTCAGCTGCGTGCGGGTATCCGCCATGCTGGGCAGAATATCGCTTTGCGCCGGGCGCAGCAGCACATCGTCGAAAGTGAGGCCTAGGGGAATGTCGAACTGCGCCACTATTTATGGGTCCTGCTGCAAGAATCGCGGCGGTCCATGTAACCGCGTGGGCTACGGATAGCTAGTGCGCGGGCAAGAGCATGACTGATGCGGGCGGACCGACGCGGAGGGGCACTTGAATTGGCCGTTCGTTAGAGGCTCAGGCGTTCGTGTGTCACTTTCCTTCTCACTGCGCCGTCCAGCCGCCATCGATGCTCCAATTGGCGCCGGTCACATTGCGCGCTTCATTGCGGCACAGGAACAGTGCGAGTGCGCCCACTTCCTCCACCTGAACGAATTTTTTGGTCGGCTGTTTTGCCAGCAGCACGTCGTTCATCACTTGTTCGCGCGACAGGCCGCGAGATTTCATGGTGTCGGGAATTTGTCCTTCGACCAGTGGCGTCCAGACATAGCCGGGGCTGATGCAATTCGCCGTCACTCCGGTCTGCGCCAGTTCCAGCGCGATTGTCTTGGTAAAGCCGTCGATCCCGTGTTTCGACGCGTTATACGCGCTCTTGAACGGGCTGGCGGTTTTGGAATGGGCGCTGGCGGTATTTATGATCCGGCCCCAGCCCTGTGCCTTCATATGCGGAATGGCCAGCCGCGCTGTATGAAATGCGGCGGTGAGGTTGAGGGCGATGATGGCATTCCAGCGGTCGACCGGAAATTCGTCCACCGGGGCGACGTGCTGCATTCCGGCATTGTTGACCAGAATATCGACCGGCCCGGCCTGCCGCATCAGCTGCTCGCACCCTTCCTGCGTCAACAGATCCGCCGCGACATGGGGGGCCGACAGTTCCGCGGTCAGGTCCGCAATCTCGCTTGCTTCGCCAAAGCCGTTGAGCACCACCTCCGCGCCCTCGGCCGCCAATGCGCGCGCGATTGCCAACCCTATTCCGGATGTCGATCCGGTTACCAATGCGCGTTTGCCGGAAAGGAACATCTTCATTTCACCCATAATTTGTCTGCGAATCTTTGCGTGTCGGTATATTTGCGTCCATCATGAGGCAAATCACCAGATAACCAAGATCTAAGATCGCGATGACTGGTCGGGCCCGGTCTGGCCGAATAGGGGTAGAAGGATTTCATTATGCGGCTCAATCGTTTCGATCCCAACAATATTCGCGTTGGCACGGCGGGCGGGCGCGGCGGTTTTCCCGGTGGCGGTGGGGGCAAGATCGGCTGCGGCACCATCATCATCGCGGCCATCGCCTATTTCGTATTCGGCGCCGATCCGATGCAGACCATCGGCGCGATCGGCGGGATGGATCAGCCCACGCAGCAGACGCGGCAGGTCGGCGGGGAGCAATCGGCAGAGGCGCTGTGTTCGTCCAACCAATATGCCTTGGAAACCTGCAACGCGCTCAGTTCCCTCAACGACACATGGCAGCCCGTTTTCCAGCGGGCGGGCGTGCAATTCCAGCAGCCGACACTGCGGTTCCCTACGGCCGGTCAATTCAACACCGGCTGCGGCGCTGGCGCGACGGGAATGGGTCCATTTTACTGCCCGGCGGACGAAACCATGTATATCGATGTCGCTTTCTATGAACAGATGGAACGCCAGATGGGCGCAGGCGGCGATTTTGCCCGCTATTATGTCGTCGCACATGAATATGGGCATCACATCCAGAAACTGACCGGCGTGGCTGCCGCGATCCGCAGTGCGCAACAGCAAAATCCCCGCCAGTCCAACCAGTTGCAGGTGCTGATGGAACTGCAGGCCGATTGCTATGCCGGCGTGTGGGCGGGCAAGAACCGCAACCTCATCGAACCGGGCGATATGCAGGAAGGCCTGCGGGCGGCGAGCGCGATTGGCGACGATACGCTGCAACGCGGCGCAGGGCAGCGCGTTAACCCTGAAAGCTTTACCCATGGCACCAGCCAGCAACGCATGAATGCCCTCAAACTGGGCTTGGAGAGTGGCGATGATACGCAATGTGATCGAATTGTCGAAGTCGGGTAAATTCCTGGTCGTTGCAGCGGCGCTGATATTCGGCGGCGCGGCACCAGCCATCGCGCAGGATCGCGACAATCAGGTGGTGAAAGACCGCGACCCCGATGCGATGGACATCGCCGCCACCCCAATTCAGGATCTCAATCTCAAGAAAGATCCGATCCCGGAGGCTCTGCTGGACGCTGTGACCGCCACCTATGCCAGCGAACGGATGGTCAGCTGCGCCGATATCGAACGCGAGGTTGCGCGGCTGGATGCGGTTCTGGGGGCCGATCTGGATATCGACACCGAAGACCGTAAGGATATTACTGTGGGCAAAGTCGCCAAAAGCGCCGTCGGCTCGTTCATACCGTTTCGCAGTATCATACGCGAATTGAGCGGGGCCGCCGATCACCAGCGCGATTTTCAGGAAGCGATCTATGCCGGCGCCGTTCGCCGCGGATATCTGAAGGGTCTGGGGCAGGCACGCGATTGCCCCTATCCCGCCCGTCCGGCAACCACCCGTATTTCGATGGGCGATCTTCCATCCACGGATGGCGAAATACGCCGCAGCTTTGCCGATAAAACAGTTCCAGCGCCCCGAACCGATGGCGTGACCTTCGTTTCGCAACCGCAGATACAGGGCGATTGACCGGGCGAGAACCGGGGCGAGGCGTAATTGAGGTGGTTCGCGATCGAGGCTGATGACAATCGCGGCTGCATGACGTTCCTGGCCCGGTGGACTTGGTAGCGCGCACCTTTGGCACCCTGCCCGCCCTGCCCGCCTGCCCGCGAAGTATCCTTTTCCATTTCCCTTATACGCGGGGCCTGTCACCCATCACGGGTGACGCCACTGCGTCAGCCCGGCTGCGCATCGTCAGCGGGCCAGTCCTCGTCGCGCTTCGTCCATTCGATATTGCGGGTGGTATACATGACTGCCGCCAGCGCCACGAACAGCAGCACCGATCCGATCAGCAGCGACCATGCCTCAAGATTGAGCAGCACATACAGGGTGGCATATAAAGCCGCCAGCATCCCGCCGATCATCCGTGCGCGCCGCCAACCGCCCAGCACTGCCGCGCTATAGGCGGTGAGCAAGCCTATGATCGATGCGCTCGCCACCAGATAGGCCCAGGCAAAACCGATCACTTCGGCGAATGCCAGCAACATCACGAAGAACAGGATAAGCCCTGTTCCGGTCAGCAGATATTCCGCCGCTGCCACTTTCGCGCCTGCAACCACATCGAACATGAAGAAAGCGACGAAGGTGAAGCCGATAAACAGGAAACCGTATTTCACCGCGCGATCGACCTGGCTGTACAAATCCACCGGTTCGATCAGGCGAACGGAAGCGGCCTTGGCAATCGCGGCTTCGCGGCCTTCTGCGCGCGCAGGTTCGGGATAGTCGATACCATAGAGCGCCCGGACCTTCGAGTATCGGCGGCGTCGCATCCGCCAGATTGACCAATGCTTCACCCAAAGCAAGATTGGTGATGCCGTTATATTTCGCGGTGAACCCATCCGCCGTTACGGTGCTGCTATCGGGGCGGAAATCACCGACGAAACTGGGATGTTCCCATGGCGAAGTGATGGTCCATTCGGTTTCGCCCCCTCGCGGGATCAGCGCGATGGAGCGGCTGCCGCGAAGCCCGTATTGCCATTGGACCTGCAGCGTCCGCGCGCCATCCCATTCCAAAGCGGTCGAAAAGCCGGAGCCGCGGGTTGCCGCCGGACCATTGCCGGGATCGAGTTTCAGCGCCCGGCCCTGTGCGCGAACCTGCGTACCGTCGGTCAGCCCGGCCGGGTCGGATACGCCGAACCGCAATTCCGCCTGCGCGAACAACAGGTCGCCGCGTTCGACCCCGCTTCTATCGAGATCGGCGGGCAGCGCGAACTGTGCCGTGCCGGACAATTCGGCAGCGTATATGACGGAACGATAGATGGAATAGCTTTTGACATCGGGTGCCAGCGCCGTAGTCACGCTCTGCCGCAGGGGCGACACGAACATTTCCCGCCGCACCATGACCGTACGGGTGCGGCTTTGCCCACCGGAAGTGACGGTTTCCACGGTCTGTTCATTATAAGGAATGACCAGCACCGGCCCGGTAACGGTCTGCGCATCGCCCCATCCCGCGATGATCGAACCTTGCGCCGTCCGCGACTGATCCTGCCGATCGTATATCAACATATATACCATCGCCAACGGGATCATCAGCGCCCCACCGATCAGCGCGGTAAGCAACAGCTTCATACCGGGGCTGCGATCGCGCATCATTATTCCTTATAGCCGACGCAAATGCACCGCCGAATATGAACACTGACCTATAAACAATGCGCAATCAACCCGGCTTTGCGCCGGTCAATACACCCGCTTCTTGGGCTCGATATACGCGATGTCGTCCGACAACGTATATTCGTGGACCGGGCGATAGTCGATCTTTACCCCGCCGCCCTTTCCGCCCCAGCCTTCGAACCAGGCGGCGGTATGTTTCATCCATTCGGCATCGTTGCGATCCGGGTAATCTTCGTGGCTATGCGCACCGCGGCTTTCCTTGCGGTTGTCGGCAGAGGACATGGTCACACTGGCCTGCGCAATCAGATTGTCGAGCTCCAGCGTTTCGATAAGATCGCTGTTCCAGATCAGCGACCGGTCCGACACCTTGATATCTTCCATCCGGCTGTACGTTGCGGCAAGCGACGACACACCTTCCGCCAGCAATTTGCTATCCCGGAACACCGCCGCGTGTTTCTGCATCGTTTTCTGCATATCCGCGCGAATTGCCGCTGTCGGCGATCCGCCCGACGCATGGCGAAAATGGTCGAGCCGGCCCAGCGCCATCTCGGTGCTGTTTTTCGGCAATTCGGCCTGCGCCGCCCCCGCTGTGGTGATGTCCCGCAGGCGGTGCCCGGTTGCCCGGCCGAATACCACCAGATCGATCAGCGAATTGGACCCCAGACGGTTCGCGCCATGCACGGAAACGCACGCGGCCTCCCCTACGGCAAACAGGCCGGGGACCACCGTGTCGGGATTGCCATCCGGCCCGACGGTCACGACTTCACCGTGATAATTGCACGGAATTCCGCCCATATTGTAATGCACCGTCGGCGTAACCGGCAGCGGCTCGCGCGTCAGGTCGATACCGGCGAAAATCTTGCCGCTTTCGGTAATACCGGGCAGTCGTTCGGCCAGCACGGCGGGATCGATATGGTTGAGATGCAGATGGATATGATCGCCATCCTCCCCCACGCCGCGCCCTTCGCGCATTTCCAGCGCCATCGACCGGCTGACCACATCGCGCGATGCCAGATCCTTTGCCGACGGGGCGTACCGTTCCATGAACCGTTCGCCTTCGGAATTGGTCAGATAGCCGCCTTCGCCCCGTGCGCCTTCGGTAATCAGCACGCCCGCCCCATATATGCCGGTGGGGTGGAACTGGACGAATTCCATATCCTGCATCGGCAATCCCGCGCGCAGCACCATGCCGCCGCCATCGCCGGTGCAGGTGTGCGCCGATGTGGCGGTGTAATAGCAGCGGCCATAGCCGCCCGTCGCCAGCACCACATTCTGCGCACGGAAGCGGTGGATCGATCCGTCGTCCAGACACATGGCGATCACCCCGACGCACCGGCCATCGTTCATGATGAGGTCGATCGCGAAATATTCGATGAAGAAATCCGCATCGTATTTCAGGCTCTGCTGATACAGCGCGTGCAGCATCGCATGGCCGGTGCGGTCGGCAGCGGCGCAGGTGCGTTGCACCGGCGGCCCTTCGCCCATATTCTGCATATGCCCGCCAAACGGCCGCTGATAGATCGTACCGTCTTCGTTGCGGCTGAACGGCACCCCGGCATGTTCCAGTTCGTATACCGCGGCGGGTGCTTCGCGGGCGAGATATTCGATCGCATCCTGATCGCCCAGCCAATCGGCACCCTTCACGGTGTCGTACATATGCCACGACCAGTGATCGGGCGTATTGTTGCCCAGCGATGCCGCGATACCGCCCTGCGCCGCAACCGTATGCGACCGGGTCGGGAACACTTTGGAAATATTCGCCGTTTTCAGCCCCGCCTCGGCGCTGCCCATGGTTGCACGCAGGCCGGAACCGCCCGCCCCGACGACGACGACGTCATACAGGTGGTCGATAATCTTGTAGGCATCGGCGGTGTTGGACGAAGTCGAAACCATTTATGCAGCGCCTCCAAGCGCGAGACGGATGACGCAGAAAATACCGAACGCGGCACCCCCCAGCGTAGCAAGATTGAGCAATGCGATAAGCGCGAACTTGTTGCCGGCAGCGTGCACGTAATCCTCGATCAGCACCTGCAGCCCCAGCCGGGCGTGCCAGAACACGCTGACCAGCAACAGGGCCATGGCCGTGGCCGGAACCGGACCCGCCAGATAGGCGGTAATCGTGCCATAGGACATATCGGGCAGCAGGATGAACGACGCCATCAGCCAGATCATCAACACCAGATTGCCGATCGCGGTGAACCGTTGCACCAGCCAGTGATGCGCGCCCTCATGTGCGGAACCAAGCCCGCGCACTTTGCCCAATGTCGTGCCGTGCGTGCTGCCCGGCGTCATTCCGTTAGCCATGCTTGCAAATCTTTCAAAACAGGATGATCGCGGCCCAGAAGGCGGCGGTAAGAAGGATGGCGATGATCGGCAGCATGACGGACCAGCGCTTGTTCGTGTTCAATTCGTAGCCGGCACCGATATCCAGCACGAAATGCCTGAGGCCGGAACACATATGGGTGAAAAACGCCCAGGACAGGCCCACCAGAATGACATAGCCAAACGGGCTCGAAGCCAGATCGTGGAAGGTTGCATAGGCTTCCGGCCCGCTCGCCATTGCGCCCAGCCACCACAGCAGCACGCCCAGACCCACCAGCGCCATACCGTCGCCCGTGGCGCGGTGAAGAATGGACACCAGCATATGCGGGCCCCATTTCCAGACTTGAAGATGCGGTGAAAGCGGCCTGTTCGACATAGATTGTTCCGGCAAGTTCTGAATGAACCCCTTCCCTTAACGCAAAGCGTGCCTCAGGCAAGGGAAGCGCGCTCGACTTTACTTGCAAATTTTCGGATAGGACACGCAAACTATCAAACAGGCGTTTTCGCGATGACGAACATACTCGTAACCGGCTCCAGCCGCGGGATCGGCGCTGCCATCGCCGATATATTGCGGGCGCGCGGCATTACCTTCGCAGGTCATGCGCGCCGGACATACCACGCCGATACGATCGGCGTCGATCTGGCGCAGGACGGCGCAGCCGCCGAATTATGGTCCACCGCGCTGGAACGATTAGGCGGGCAGATCGATGTGCTGATCAACAATGCCGGCCTGTTCGACGGGATCGCGATCGATGCCGACGATGCCGTCTGGGCCGATGCCTGGCAGCGCACCTTGCAGATCAATCTGACGGCTGCGGCCCAATTATCCCGTCTCGCCGTGCTGCATTGGCAGGAACGCAGTTCGCCGGGCCGCATCGTCCATATCGCCAGCCGTGCGGGGCATCGCGGCGACAGCCCGGCGCACTGGCATTACGCAGCGGCGAAAGGCGGTATGCTGGCGATGCACAAAACCATCGCCCGCGCCTATGCGAAAGACGGGATCTATAGCTACGCTATCACCCCCGGCTTCGTCGACACCACGCCAAAAGGGTCGGGAGCAGGCGATTATCTGGAAAGCCGGGGCGGGCCGGGATTGCTGGCCGATATCCCGTTGGGCCGCGTCGCCACACCGGATGAGATTGCCAATATCGCCGTATATTGCGCACTCGACGCGCCTGCCAGCATGACCGGCGCGACGCTGGACGCGAATGGCGCAAGCTATGTCCGATAGCTGGAAACTTACCGCGCTGGCCGAAAAGCGCGTGATACAGGCCGCCCTGCTCGCGCATGAGGAAGCGTGGGATTTCGATGCCGACATCGTGTTGTCGGGCAGCGAAGTGGATGAACGGCAACCGGATCGATGGCGGCTGGAAGCCTGGCTTTCGCGCCGGCCCGATGCCGCGGACCACGCCGCCATCGCCGGTCTGTTCGCCAACGGCGCACCATCCCTCAAATCGGAAAAACTGGAAGATCGCGACTGGCTGACCGTAAGCCAGCAAAGCGTCGCGCCGATCCGGGCGGGCCGGTTCTATGTGCATACGCCCGATCATGCGCCGCATTCCGACCCCGCCATCCGCAGCTTCGTCATTCCGGCGAGCCAGGCATTCGGCACCGGCCAGCATGAAACGACTGCCGGTTGCCTCGCCATGTTGACGCATATGAAACGCGGTGGCGTGATCGTGCGCAATGTTGCCGATATCGGCACCGGCACCGGTCTGCTCGCATTTGCGGCTCTCGATCTATGGCCGCGCGCGATTGCCACGGCGAGCGACATCGACAGCGTGTGCGCGCAAGTCGTGCAGGACAATGCGGTCCTGAACAGTGTGGCCCTGAACGAGGTGACCCTGCACAAAGAGGTTGGCGGGAACGGGCGCGGCCCACTGACAATGCTGATCGCCGGGGGGATGGACCACCCCGTTCTGCAAGCACGCGCACCCTATGATCTGTTGATCGCAAACATCCTGGCCGGACCGCTTCAGGAACTGGCGCCCGATTTCATGGATACGGTTGCGGATCGCGGCAATCTTGTGCTGGCAGGGTTGCTGACGACGCAGGAACAGGGGGTTCGCGCCGCCTATCGCCGCGCGGGGTTCCGCCTCGCCAAACGCCTGGTGAAAGGCGACTGGTCGATCCTGTGGCTGCGCAAGCGGCGCGGTTCATAAGTGGTTACAACTTTTGACCAAAGTCGGGCCCAGCATCGGGCCCCCAATCAGGTCCAGCGTCAGATTGCATCTTGACCCTGCGCGGCATCGTAATCGACCACGGCCCGCACGGTTTCGTGCATCAGTTCCATCCGCACCGGGATCGGCGCCTCCGTCTGCGCGATCAGCACGGCGACGGCGTAGCGGGTTCCATCCGGGGCGGTGAGAATTCCCACATCATTGTAGCCGGTATGGCGCGCCCCCAGCACCTGTCCGGTGCCCGTCTTATGCGCGATGGTCCACCCGTCGGGCAGCCCGCCTTTCAAGCGTCTCGGCCCGCTTTTGGTCGTCCGCAGGATTGCCAGAAAGCGCGCGGTTTCCCTGGGCGGCAGCAATTCTCCGCGTGCCAGACGCACCAGCGCAGTCACCATCGACAACGCCGTCGCACCGTCGACCGGATCGGCAAGATAGGCCTCCAACGCTGCCTGCCGCTGCGCTTCGGGAACATTTGCGCGCCGGTCGTAAAAACTGCGCCCGGCGGATAGGGATTGATCCCAAGGCAGTCCGGCAATCGCGCTTTGCATGGCGCGCTCTCCTGGACCGAACCGGATATCGGCCAGTCCCTTATTGCGCAGCATAGCGCGTACCGCCGCCGGCCCGCCCACGCGGCGCAGCAGCCGATCATTCGCCGTATTGTCGCTGCTCGCCAGGGCGCGGATCATCAGATCGCCGAAGGTGCTGTCGAACCACCCAGCCTCGCGCACGATCCGCGCAATCGGCTGATAGAACAGCGTGAGATCCTGCGCGCCGATGCGCACCCGCTCATCGAGATCGAGCGTTCCGTCGGCCACCTGCTGCAATGCGGTCAAGGCGACCCATAATTTGCTGACGCTTTGCTGCGGCATCAGTCTGTCGCCATGGAAACCGACACCCGGCGCGGTCTGCGCCACCGGCTGCACTGCGATTGCCACTTCACCAGGGAATTCTTCGCCAAGCGCAACGATCCGCTTCAACAGAACGCGCGTTGCAGGTGTCGGCGGCAGGGGTCTGGCGGGCTCGGCCGCGATTTGCGGGACATCGCGACCCGGGGCCGGCGCTGCAGCTTCGGGCGCGCACGCGGTCAGCACGATCGCGGCCAACACCGCAGATATGACAGTAAGAATGTTCACCCAGCCGCCTGCACGATCAGGGCCCACGCTGCCTCGTCGATCGTCTCGATCCCCAGTTCGGCCGCTTTTTTCAGCTTGCTGCCCGCGCCCGGTCCGGCCACCAGCAGATCGGTTTTTGCACTGACCGCTCCCGATGGTTTGGCGCCCAGCCGTTCCGCCTGCGCCTTGGCCTCATCCCGGCTCATGGTTTCCAGCTTGCCGGTGAACACGACAGTTTTTCCCGCGACCGGACTGTCGCGTGTTTCCACTTCGTAACGCGGCGGATCGACTGCATTCAGCAGATCATCCCATACCGCGACATTGTGCGGTTCATGAAAAAAGTCGCCAAGCGCCTGCGCCACTGCTTCGCCGATCCCGTCTATCGCCGTAATCGTGTCGGGCATTGCCACCGCGGCCCGCACATCCGGCAGGGTGTGAAAATGTTTCAGCAGATCGCGCGCCGTTACCGCCCCGACATGGCGGATGCCCAGCCCGAACAGCAGCCGCGCCGCGTCGGGCCGGCGTTTGTTTTCCACAGAAGCCAACAGCTTATCCACAGACTTGTCCTGCCACCCTTCCAGCTTCAGGATTTCCGCGCGCCGATCCTTCAGCCGGAAAATGTCTGCCGGACTTTCCAGCCAGCCCAGAGCGAAGAACTGGTCGATGGTTTTTTCCCCCAGCCCATCGATATCCAGCGCGCCGCGGCTGACGAAATGTTTGAGCCGTTCGGTCCGCTGTGCCGGGCATATGAGCCCACCGGTACAGCGGATATCGACCTCGCCTTCCTCCGCCACGGCATCGCTGCCGCATTCGGGACAGGCTTTGGGAAAGCTGTAGGGCTCACGCGTTTCATCGCGCGTAAGGTTGGCGACCACCTGCGGGATCACATCGCCGGCACGCTGCACCTGCACGCGGTCCCCCGGCCGCACGCCCAGCCGCGCAATTTCATCCCGGTTGTGCAGCGTCACATTGGTGACGGTAACGCCGCCGACCAGCACCGGAGCAAGCCGCCCCACCGGCGTGAGCTTGCCCGTGCGCCCGACCTGAATATCGATCGCTTCGAGCACGGTTTCCGCACGTTCCGCCGGAAATTTGCGCGCAATCGCCCAGCGCGGAAATTTGGTGACGAAACCCAGCCGATCCTGCCAGTCCAGCCGATCCACCTTGAACACCACACCGTCGATTTCATAAGGCAGACCGGGCCGCGCGGCGGTGATCGCATCATAGGCGGCGAGCATCTGTGCCAATGTGTCGCAGCGCCGGAATTGCGGCGATACCGGCAGCCCCCATTCGGCCAGTTTCGCAACCACCGCGCCCTGCGTTTCACCCGGCAATTGCGACACATCGCCCCATCCATGCGCCCAGAATTTCAGCGGCCGCCGGGCGGTAACGCTCGCATCTTTCTGCCGCAGTGAGCCAGCCGCCGCGTTGCGCGGATTGGCAAACAATTTCGCATTTGCCGCGGCCTGCACTTCGTTCAGCGCGGCAAAATCGGCGATGGCCATATACACTTCGCCGCGTATTTCGAAAATATCCGGCGCAGCGCCGGGCAATGTCTGCGGAATATCGGCGATATGGGCGACATTGGCAGTCACGTCCTCTCCGGTCTGACCATCGCCCCGCGTCGCGGCCCGCACCAGTTGCCGGTTTTCGTAACGCAGCGAACAGGACAGGCCGTCGATCTTGTCTTCCGCCGTGAACGCAATCGGCGCATCATCCGCCAGATTGAGAAACCGCCGCACACGCCCCACGAATTCCGCCACCTCGTCATCCGTGAACGCATTGTCCAGGCTCATCATGCGTTGTTCGTGGCGGACCTTGGACAGGGGCGACGATGCGACCGCATGACCCACCTTCTGCGACGGCGAATCCGGGCGGATCAGCTGCGGAAACGCCGCTTCCAATTCGCGGTTGCGGCGCAGCAACGCATCATATTCCGCATCGCTGATTTCGGGCGCGTCCTGCCCATGATACAGCGCATCGTGCTGTGCGATCTGCCGGGCCAGCCGCATGAGTGCGTTGGCGGCCTGCGCTTCGGACAGTTCGGTCATTGCGCTCGATCCGGTCCGCGTTCGTCCCGATTCCCGTGACCACAATACCCAAATCCTTTCGCCGGATCATCCAGCGGCCATCGAAACGCATATCGAACCAGGTCCAGCCATTCGTCCTGAGATCGCCGACAAACCCTGCCCATGCAGTACAATGTGTAGGCGACGAGCAGGAAAATTCGTGGATATCGACCACGGCCGCCGGTGCGCCCAATTCCGTCATATAAGCATCGTCGGCCCAACGGCACCGATCGAGATCGGCGACGCGCGGATGCCGGCTCTGCAATGCGGCGACCTGTGCGGGTTGAAGCGGTGCATAGGTTCGTTCAAACCGGCCTTCCTCCCTGATACCGACGCACAGCGTGTCGTATTGGGCAAGTGCAGCGGACCGGCGCACGCCGATGATATAATCCAGCAGCGCGACCTGTGGGTCCGAATGCGCCCGAACGAGCGGCCCGGCCTGATCGGCATTGCGCACGATGTCGTATTCGCCGACGCATCCCTTAAGCATGAAGGCCCCTGCCGCGATCGTAACTGTTCTGGCCATATGCCGGTATCGCATCATGCCTCCAGCAACCGATCCGCCTGCGCCCGCGCCTCCGGTGTCACTTGCGCGCCGGACAGCATTCGCGCAATTTCTTCCTTGCGTCCGCCCGCGTCCAGCAGGCCGACCGATGTGCGCGTGACAGTGCCTTCGCTCGATTTGGCGATCATGTAATGATGCGATCCGCGCGCCGCCACCTGCGGGCTGTGGGTCACGGCCAGCAATTGTCCGCCGCCCGTCTGCGGACCGGCCAGACGTGCCAGACGCTCGCCGATGGCGCTGGCCACTGCGCCGCCGACGCCGCGATCGATCTCGTCGAAAATTACCGTCGCCGCGCCCCCCTGCTCCGCCAGCGCAACCTTCAGCGCCAGGATGAAACGCGACAGTTCGCCGCCACTGGCAATCTTGCCCAAAGGCGCAAAATCCGCACCGGGATTGGTGGCGATCAGGAATTCGACATTGTCCATTCCGAGCGCACTCCACCGGGTTTCCGGCAATTGCGTAATGTCGGTCAGGAACCGCGCGGCATCCAGTTTGAGCGGCGCCAGTTCCGCTGCGACCGCGCGGTCCAGCCTGGTCGCCGCTTCGACCCGCAGATCGTGCAAATCCTGCGCTTTCACCCGGTATGCCTCGGCTGCTTCAGCGACCGCACTTTGCAGGGAACCAAGTTCAGCCTCCCCGCCCTCAATCGCGTCCAGCCGGGCGCGCATGGTGCGCATCAATTCCGGCAGTTCATCCACTTCGCAGCGATGTTTTCGGGCAAGGGCGCGCAATTCGAACAGGCGCGTTTCGGCGGTATCCAGCGCGGCCGGATCGTGCACCAGCGCATCGCCGGCCGCCGCCAGCTTATCTTCCGCCTCCCCCGCTTCGATCACCGCCCGGTCCAGCGATTCCAGCGCATCTTTCAGCAGCGTGTGTTCGCCCGCAATCCGGTCCAGCCGCCGTGCCGCACTGCGCAGCGATGCCAGCGGCGAATCCGAACCCTCCCAAATGTGGCGCAGTTCCTCCAGATCGCCCGCCAGCTTTTCGCCCTTCTGCATATCGGACCGGGTTGCAGCCAGTCGCGCTTCTTCGCCCGCAACGGGTTCCAGCGCCGTCAATTCGGCCAGATGTGCAATCAGCAGATCCTGATCCAGACGCGCCTGTTCGATCCCGGCTTCCGCCGCGTTCAGACGCGCCGCCGCCTTTTGCCAATCGGTCCAGACCGTCGCCAACGCATCCGTATCAGCGCCAGCATAACGGTCCAGCAGACGGCGGTGGCCATGCGGGTTGACCAGCCCGCGATCATCGTGCTGCCCGTGCAGTTCGACCAGCGTTCCCGCCATTTCGCGCAGCAGGGCCACCCCCACCGGCTGATCGTTGACGAATGCCTTCGATCCGCCATCCGCCTTGACCCGGCGCCGCAGGATCAGCGGTTCGCCCGGCTCGATCTCCACCTCCGCATCGTCGAGAATATGGGCCAGGGCGTGCGGCATTGCATCGAAATCGAACGTGGCGGTAACGCTGGCCTGCGCTTCGCCGGCGCGGACCAGCCCGCTATCGGCCCGGTTGCCCAGCACCAGCCCCAGCGCATCCAGCAGGATCGATTTTCCCGCGCCGGTTTCGCCGGTCAGCACGCCCAGCCCGCCTGCGAATTGCAGATCGAGCGCCTCGATCAACACGATGTTGCGGATGGAAAGCTGGCTGAGCATGTTTACGCGATTCGGTAGCCGAATTGTATGTCTGCGTCACGCGGGAAGGCGGCCCTTGCGGGATACATCCGATGGCTACCGTGGACTGTCACGGCATAGAGGGCCATTCGCAGCAATCGTAATTCGTTAACCTGTTCGCGATTACGCTATGGGCGAGTGGGGATTTTTACGATGAAACTGCATTTCGGTATCGCCCTTGTGGGAACGCTGGCGGTCCTGACCAGTCCGGTCGCAGCGCAGGTTGCGGCAGCGGCGAATGACCGCGATGAAATCGAAGCTGCGCTGGCGTCCGCGCTTCGCGCCGAATTGACGCGCGAGGCATATCTGTCCGGCCTCACGGAATCGTTGAACCGACTGGACCGGGATTCCGACGGCGTCGATATGGCCGATATCCAGCGCGTGCAGATCAACCGCAAAACGCAAGCGCGCGCGAATGCCATACGCACTGCCATGTCCCATGATCATGATGGCGACGGGATCATAACGCCCGCTGAAATCGAGAAATACGACGATGCCGCAAAGGAACGGCGCGACCGGATCGTGAACGACCTTTTCGAACGATATGACAGCAATGACGATGGCCGGATCGTGATTGCGGAAATGATCGAAGAACGCGGCGAACCCTACCGATCGCGCAGGCGCAATCCGGAAGACCTGTTCGCATTGCTGTTGACGCAGACCGGCGGCAATTTGACGCGCGATACCATGATCGCGTTGGGCGGACCTGTTTTTGCCAAATACGATAGTGACGGTAACGGCGTATTATCCGGCGAAGAAGCCGAACCGGCGGTGCAATTTGCAAAAGCATTCGAAGAAGCCCGCAAGATGCGCGATGCGGGCTGCATATTTCCTGCGGTGCCGAAAAACGCACGGATGATCTGGCTGACCGCATATCAAGGGCCGGCAATATCCACTGCCGCCGTTGGTGGATCGATGAATGAAACCACGGTGATCGACGTTGCGATCGAGGAGGGGCGGCAACCGATCTATCTGCTTCTTGGCAGTTTCTCGGCAAATATATGGCGATTTACAGGCGATACCGGGCGGATAGTCCGGATCGTCGCCTCGTCGGCAGCGAAGATCGGCAACGAACCCCAATCGGGGGATATGCCGGAACGCGCCTCTCGCCGCGATAATGCCGCCATGTCCGCCGTCGGCATCGTCGGAGTTCCGCGCGACGCAATTATGATTACGAATACCGATTGCCTCAGTTACGCTGTCGCTTCGGGGCAAAATCCGATAGGTCAAAAGCGGATGGAACTGGTGTTCGGCAAACAGCCCGACGCCGCTATCGATGCCCGGTCGGCTACGCGCGTATCGCTGCCGTCGGGAATTTTGGAAAAAGCGGATCGAACGCAGATGCAGCCCGCTCCGGATGGGTTTCCCGATCAGGCCTGGCGCGAAGCGGTGCGTTTCTATCCCGGCGGGCTTTCGCGGATCGATCCTGCCGCAGTCATCGCCGCCGGGGATGTTTCGCCATATGCCGTTCTGCCGAACCAGATGGGTGTCGCGCAGCTGATCGGCGAAGGACGGGTGGAGCGCGATGACCGGAACCGGTTCAAAATCCTAGGGCCGATCGCGCATTTTCCGGCCGGCATGAGCGGCGCACATTCCGTGACATGGATATTGCCCGATAGTGTCGCGACGCCCGGCGGCGACCGCGGCCATAGCTGCATTCTCACCGAAACCGAGGCGACGCAGCAAGACTGGCGCAAGGTCTGTTCCGCACAACGCCGCCCGATCGCGGCAGCGCGGACGCCGACCCCCATAAGCACGAGGGACTGACCTGCCGAGTTACTCCGGCCCGACCGAGCCCCATTTTACCACGCCCCGCTTCACGGCATCGTTATTACCGTGCCGCCAAACTTGGCGCTTCATCCTTGATCAGCTCATATGCCTTGTCATACCAGTCGCTGCCGGGATAATTCGCGCCCAGCACGGCGGCGTATTTCTGTGCTTCTGCCGGAATGCCCAGTGCCAGGCTGCTTTCGGTAAGGCGGTACAAGGCTTCCGGCGCGTGGCTGGTGGTCTGGAACCGGTCGACCACGTTCTGGAACCGGATCTGGCTGGCCAGCCACCGTCCGGAACGCTGGTAATAGCGCCCGATTTCCATTTCCTTGCCCGCCAGATGATCGTTCACCAGGTCCAGTTTCAGCCGCGCATCGGCGGCATATTCGGTGGCGGGAAAACGGCGGTTCACTTCCGTCAGGGCGATGCGGGCCTGATCGGTGATCTTCTGGTCGCGCTGAACATCGCTGATCTGTTCGTAATAGGACAGGGCGATGAGATAATAGGCGTACGGCGCGTCCTTGTTACCCGGATGGATGGACAGGAACCGCTGCGCGCTGGCAATCGCCTTGTTGTAATCGCGCCCGCTGTAATAGCTGAACGCGCTCATCAACTGCGCGCGGCGCGCCCAGGGGGAATAGGGATGCTGCCGCTCCACTTCGTCGAACAGGGCTGCGGCAAGCGGGGTGTTGCCGCGATCCAGCTTGTCCTTCGCGCTGAAATACAGCGTTTCGACGTCGCGCGCGACATAGGCGGTATCGTCCGTCCCGCCGCCCCCGCCACCGCCGAGCGAGGCGCAGCCGCCCAGCATCAACGGGGCGAGAATGGCGAATGCAGCGGTGCGTCGAAATGTGGTCATGCGCCCGCCTATACCCCCCGCCCGGCTGAACGCCAAGTGAAAGGGCGCGCATTTGCACACTGTCCTACACGGGCAGATTTTGCTTCACCGCGCAGATGCCCACACCGCCCGCGCACACCGCCCCACACATCCGCGCACCCCTGCAACACGCTCCCCACCTTCACCCCCGTCCCGCGCCAGCGCATGCGCAAAAACGGCTGGAGCGCGGCGCGGCAGGTGGAATTCATCAATCATCTGGCCGAACATGGTTCCGTGCGGGCCGCCTGCCGCGCGATGGGCGTGGGCGAACATCAGATCTACAAAATCCGCCGCCACCCGCAAGCCGCCGAATTCCGCGCCGCGTGGGAGGCGGCGCTGGATATCGGCATCCAGCGGATCGAGGATGTGGCGATGGACCGCGCGCTGCACGGGGTGGAGGAACCCGTCTATTCCGGCGGCGAGATCGTCGGCACGCGCCGCAAATATAACGACCGGCTGCTGATGTTCCTGCTGCGGAACCGCGCACCCGAACGGTTCGCCCACGGGTTGACGGGCAGCGGGCCCCACCCCAGCCGCCCCGATGCCATCACCAAGATGAAGAAACGCCGCCTCAAGAAAAAATGGCGCGCCAAATGGGAACGCGAACGCGTCGCCGCAATCGTCAACGATCAGGATGTGCTCGATTCCATCGATACGAAGATCATGGCGATGAAACAGGAATGGATCGACCGCGACGCCCGCCACAGCCCCGCCACCCTGGCCGCCCGCGCCGAATATGAGCGGTTGAAGCTGCACGACGAAGCCACCGGTTACGATTGCACCCAAGACCCCCAGCACGATCTGTACGAAGCGCCGATCGCATGGCCACGAACCAGACCCGCCGCCCCGGCGACGCTACCCCCGCCCGAACCGTCGAAGGAACCCGAAGCCGAAACGGGCTGAGGAAAGGTGACCAGCGCAAAGAGAATAGAGCGGAACTGAACGGACCCGATAGGGTCCGCAAGGGCGACCGCCCGCCCGAGCTTATGCGAGGCAGCAAGGCGGGCGGATGCCCGCCGCCCGCAGGGTCCAAACAAATAACTCCTCGCCACAATGGAATTGAAGGCTATTCTTTCTTCGATGGTGGATAACAGAACCAAAAAAAGCCGTAGCCGGTTGATGTCTAGGATCGGCTCGAAGCATACAAGACCGGAGCTCGCTGTCCGCTCATTGCTCCACAGCATGGGATATCGCTTCAGGCTTCATCGAAAGGAGCTTCCTGGCAAACCGGACATCGTTTTCATCGGTCGCAAGAAGGCGATCTTTGTGCATGGATGTTACTGGCATGGCCATGGCTGCAAGATTGGACAACCGCCAAAGTCGAATCTCGAATTTTGGCTGCCTAAGATTGAACGCAATCGGGAGCGTGACGCCATCAAAAGGTCCGAACTGGAGCAGATTGGCTGGCAAGTCGAAGAGGTCTGGCAGTGCGAAATCAAAGATACACAGGTGCTTAAGGGACGTTTGCAAAATTTTCTTGGCTCCACGAATTCGATCGACATGCGTTGAATGTTCTGCTAAAGTTCTTCCGTTAGTCAGGTAGAGGAATTGATTATGCGGCCTATTGGAATCGACCTTTTCGCCGGGGCAGGCGGCATGAGCTTGGGCTTCGAGCAAGCGGGGTTCGATGTCAAAGCTGCCGTAGAAATCGATCCTGTTCATTGTGCTACGCACAAATTCAACTTTCCAGAATGCGCAGTTATCCCACGCTCGGTCGAAGGCTTGAAGGGCAGCGAAATCCGCGTAGCTGCAGGATTAGGCAACCGCGTTGTTAACGTGGTTTTCGGCGGAGCGCCCTGCCAAGGTTTCTCGATGATTGGGCAAAGAATATTAGATGACCCGCGCAATCAGCTGGTTCGCGACTTTCTGCGAATCGTTATGGAGCTCGATGCAACCTATTTTGCCTTCGAGAATGTCAAAGGTTTGACCGTGGGGAAGCACCGCAAGTTTCTCGAAGAGTTCATAGAGTATGCCAACGACCTCGGCTATGACGTCCGTATACCCTGGCAGGTTCTCGATGCAGCGAACTATTCTGTTCCTCAACACCGAGAACGTCTTATCCTATTCGGTGCGAAGAAGAGCGAAACGCTACCTAATTATCCAGCTCCTTGGACAAATCCCGCCGATGGTAAACGCAAAGTCTTCGAAGGTCTTCCAAAGGGACCCTCGGTATCAAACGCGCTTAATGACATCCCCGACGCGGAAGTTTTCGAAGAGCTCAGAAAAACCGATGAAGTGGTATTTCGCGACTGGATCGATGGTTCAGCGTACGCGATGGAGATGCGATGCCGAACCAACTTGGCTTGGCATAACGGAATAGTCCGCGAGTGGGATCGAGATACACTTACTTCAAGTGCGCGTACTGAGCACACCGAGGTCTCTCGTCACCGCTTCTCGGAAACAGCAGGCGGTGAGACCGAGCCTATTTCGCGGTTCTATAAACTTCGTTCAGATGGTTTGAGCAATACTTTGAGAGCAGGCACCGATGGAGCTCGAGGTGCTTTTACTAGTCCGCGGCCAATCCACCCCGATTATGATCGATGCATCACGGTCAGGGAAATGGCGCGCCTGCACGGCTATCCAGATTGGTTCCGCTTCAATGAAACCAAATGGCACGGAGCGAGGCAGATAGGAAACTCTGTTCCACCGCCGTTAGCGCGCGCTGTAGGCACCCAAGTGATCAAAGCAATGGGACTTTCAATTTGCGCGCCTGAAACACCGATAGCACTTGGCGATCCTTCGCTGCTTCGACTCACGGTTGGGCAAGCAGCCGAACTACTTGGCGTGGAGGCGCCGCCCTCAAAGCGTACTACCAAAAGCGGAGCAAAAAAACGGAAACAAAGCGAGATTTCCGATGGCGAATTTTACGCTAGGCTTAGAGCCTCGGTTTAAGACTACCTTTCCGGCGGTGGCGATCATAACCAATGCCAGGCACTGGGGGAACCAGTCGATAAATTGCCTTTGACGCTACGGCGAGCTCTTTTTGCTCATCCTCGTTCAAGAGAGCCTCGTCGCGAGACCACTCATCGAACTCAACAACAAAAACACTTCCCTTCCCCTTGACCGCCTTTATTGCGATTGGAATCGCTTTGCTTACGCTGAGATCGAGATGGTCGATGCTTCGAAAAGCCGCAGATATTTGCCGCGTGATTTGATCGCCCAAGATCGGATCTTTCTGCTGCTTGGCTTCACACGTGATCAGTACATTGTGGTGAGAACCGTCACTGTGTTCTTCGACAGCCAAGAACAGTGCATCGATTTCTGACCGACCTAATTTGATATTGTTCTGAAGATGCGAGACCTCGACAAGATTTTGTTCACTCACTCGCGCAAAGTGGTTCTCAAGCAATCGCATCCAGACCGATACTTGTACAAGCCAAGCCTCATCATCGCGCCCAAGTGCTTTGGTCGCCAACGGCAGGCTTAGCGACTCCATGACGAGCTCATCTTCATCACCATCAGGTTCGAAAGGGTTTGGAAATGCTTCAGTTTGGTTGTCATCGAAAGGGATGAACTCGAATATTCTGCCATCGCCAGTGAGTTGGCGGCCGCTAACTCTTCTTACCGTCAGTTCGGAGGGCCAATTATTAGAGGCATTCATGCCTCGAAGTAAGTCCTTCATGAAGTTTGCTGGGTTGTTCTCGCTTAGCTCGAGGCCAAGCGTTTCATTACATTCGCGGATCGCAGCTGACACATCGTCGAAAGTGGCGACGGTTCTACCCTCCGATTCTAACTTCTCGAAAAGATATAGAACAACCGGTGTCTTTTTGGATGCCATCACTCTTCCCCCATTCGCACCGCAGCAATAAACGCCTCCTGCGGAATGCGCACATTGCCGACTTCGCGCATCTGGACCTTACCCTTCTTCTGCTTCTTCTTGCGGCTGATATCACGATTATAGCAGTTAGCCGTCACGTTCCCGCATATCGCGGCGCTAATTTCGAGGGCAGTCGATAAAACTCGAGCCCACACTCCCCAACCCTTACCGCTTCTTCTTCTTGCGTTTCTTGCGTGCGGCATATTTCGCGTCGCGGGCGGCTTTCAGTTCTTCTTCGGTCGGTTGCGCTGCAATCGCTTCCTTGGCGGCGCGTTTGGCGGCGGCGGCTTCTTCTTCGGCGGCCTGTTCGGCGGCGGCCTTGTCGGCTTTGGCCTTGGCGATCGCGGCTTCTTTTTCGGCGCGTTTTGCGGCGCGTTTTTCGGCGGCGGCGGCCTCGCGCGCTTCGCGGGCGGCCCTGCGTTTGGCGATGGTCGCTTCATCCGCGACCGGCTTGTTCGCCAGCAGTTTCAGCGCCTTGGCCCGTGCCTTTTCCGCAAGAGCCTGACGTTCTTCGAGAGTGGGGGCTTTATATCCAGCCATATGGCAAATCGTTTCTTTCTGGTTGGCCGGGGCGTGCCCGGCAGGTTCGGTATGGTGGGGAAGGCCGGTTTGCGCCTATTCCTCCCCCATCCGCAATGCGGCGATGAACGCTTCCTGCGGGATGCTGACATTGCCGTATTCACGCATCTTGGCTTTGCCTTTCTTCTGCTTTTCCAGCAGCTTTTTCTTGCGGCTGATATCGCCGCCATAGCATTTGGCGGTTACATCCTTGCGCATGGCGGCGATGGTTTCGCGGGCGATCACCTTGCCGCCGATGGCCGCCTGCACCGGGATCTTGAACAGATGCCGGGGGATGAGGTCTTTCAGCCGTTCGCACATGCCGCGGCCCCGCGCCTCCGCCACATCGCGGTGGACGATCATGCTCAGCGCGTCCACCGGATCGCCATTGACCAGAATGCTCATCTTTACCAGATCGCCGGGCCGCAAGCCAATCTGTTCGTAATCGAAGCTGGCATAACCGCGACTGATGCTTTTGAGCCGGTCGTAGAAATCGAATACGACCTCGTTCAGCGGCAATTCGTAAGTGACCTGTGCGCGGCCACCGATATAGGTCAGGTCGACCTGAACGCCGCGCCGGTCCTGGCACAGTTTCAGAATGCTGCCGAGATATTCGTCCGGCGTATAGATCACCGCCTTGATCCACGGTTCCTCGATCGTGTCGATGCGGCTGGGATCGGGGTAGTCGGCCGGGTTGTGCAGCATCAGTTCCTGCGCCGGGTCGGTGCGCGATTTGTTGAGCTGGATACGGTAGACGACGCTGGGCGCGGTGGTGATAAGGTCCAGATCATATTCGCGCGTCAGCCGTTCCTGAATGATCTCCAGATGCAGCAGGCCGAGGAACCCGCACCGAAAGCCGAAGCCCAACGCCGCGCTGCTTTCCGTTTCGAAGGTAAAGCTGGCATCGTTCAGCCGCAGCCGGCTGATGCTTTCACGCAGCTTTTCGAAATCGGCGGCGTCGACCGGGAACATTCCGCAAAACACGACCGACTGGACTTCCTTGTACCCCGGCAATGCCTGGGTCGCGCCTTTTTTGACTGTCGTGATGGTGTCGCCGACGCGGGCCTGCTCCACTTCCTTGATCTGGGCGGTGATGAAACCGATTTCACCCGGGCCAAGTTCAGGCAGATCGGTGCGCTTGGGGGTGAAGCAGCCGACGCGGTCGATCAGATGTTCCGTCTCCCCCGCCATGAATTTGATGGGCAGCCCCTTGTGCAGAAATCCGTCGATCACGCGCACCAGGATGACAACGCCAAGATAGGGATCGTACCAGCTGTCGATCAGGCTGGCGGTGAGCGGCGCGTCGCGGTCGCCCTTGGGCGGGGGAATTTTCAGGACGATCTGTTCGAGAATCTCCGCAATGCCCACACCGGTTTTTGCGCTGGCCAGCACCGCTTCGCTGGCGTCGATGCCGATAACGTCCTCGATCTCGGCGCGGACCTGTTCGGGCTCGGCAGCGGGCAGATCGATCTTGTTGATGACAGGGACTATTTCATGGTCGTGTTCAATCGACTGGTACACATTGGCAAGCGTCTGCGCCTCCACCCCCTGCGCCGCATCCACGATCAACAACGCCCCTTCGCAGGCGGCAAGCGAACGGCTGACTTCGTAAGCAAAGTCGACATGGCCCGGCGTGTCCATCAGATTGAGCGCGTATGTTTCGCCATCCTGCGCGGTGTAGGCGAGGCGCACGGTCTGCGCCTTGATAGTGATGCCGCGCTCCTTCTCGATATCCATATTATCGAGAACCTGTTCCGACATTTCACGCGCGGTCAGCCCGCCGGTCTGCTGGATCAGCCGGTCGGCCAGCGTGCTTTTGCCATGGTCGATATGGGCGATGATGGAAAAATTGCGGATTTTCGAAAGGTCGGTCATTGCCCCGGCAGATAGCGGGTGCAGCGGGCGCTGTCAGCATGAATGTCCGGCAATCGAAAGAGGGTGCGAATTACGGACAGCTTGCACAGCGCAACTCGCCGCCGCCGACTACCCATGTGTCCTATCTCACAACTACGCCCTACAGCTTCGTCCAACAGCTACGTCCAACCGCTACGTGCAACCGCTACAGCAAAACGACCGGCAATCCTGCATCGCTGAGATCGAGCGGTTCGCAAAACTGAAAGCCAATGCGGTTTTGCCGATGCCACACCGTGCGCGCCTTCAACCGCCGCTCGGCGCCGATAGCCATAGTCAATTCGGTGCCGACGCCGATATGGCGCAACCCTTCCACCATGGCACCGCCCGACGATATGTTGCAGATCGTTCCCGTGAAACTTTCGTCATCGCTGTAGAGCATGATCTTGCGCCGCAATGGATAGCGCGTGTTCCGCGACGATTGCACATCGTCTGCCGGCATCTGGCGGCCTTCATCGATCAGCAGTGTTGCCGCATCGGCGTTCACCGCTTTGGAAAAGACGTGCCCCTGCACGTGGCTGCATCCCAATTTGCGCACCAGTGCCAGTTCGTCCAGCCGTTCGACCCCTTCTGCGGTGGTGTCCATACCCAGCGATCTGGCCAGGCTGGTGATCGCACGAATTATCGCGCCATTGCGGTTTTCCGGCTGCGCTGCGCCGCGCACGAAACTGTGATCGATCTTGATGGTATCGAACGGCCCTTTTTCCAGATGACCAAGCGACGAATAACCCGTCCCGAAATCATCCAGCGCGAGGCGAATGCCCACGCGCTTGAGTGCCTTGAAGATTGCCGCCGATCCCGCATCGTCCTGCAGAAATACGTTTTCGGTAATTTCCAGTTCGATCCGCGATGCCGCTATGCCTGCTTCCGCGATGGCTGCAGCGATTATTGCCGGGGTTTGCGAGTTGGCAAATTGCAGGGGCGATACGTTGATGGCGCAGCGAATATGGTCGGGCCACCGGGAGAGATCGGTGCAGGCCATGCGGATTGCCCATTCGCCAATCGATAGGATCAGGCCGGTATCTTCGGCAATCGGTATGAATGTAGCGGGTGCAATCCATCCGCGTTCCGGATGGTTCCAACGCAACAGCGCCTCAAAACCGGCGATCTTGCCGTCATTTGTGGTAATGACAGGCTGATAATGCAGTTGCAGTTCGCCCCGCGCTAGGGCTTCACGCAAATCACGCTCCAGCCCGGCACGATCTTCCGCGGCCGAGTGCAGATCCTGGGAATAGAAACGATGGCGTCCGCGCCCCGCATCCTTGGCCGCATAGAGCGCCAGATCGGCATTGCGTACCAGCATTTCGCCGGTGGTACCATTTTCAGGCGACCGGGCCATGCCGATCGACGCACCGATTACGATACGCTGGCCGTCGATCGAATAGGGTTGCGACACCGAATGGATGATATCCTGCGCAAGCTGCGCCAGCGCATCGGTTTCCATCCGGCCCGGTATGGCGATTTGGAATTCGTCGCCACCCAGACGCCCGACACGGCCGACCAGATCGACCGACCGTTCCAGCCTTTGCGCGATCTGTTTGAGCAATTTGTCGCCGACCGGATGGCCGAACGTATCGTTGACATATTTGAAACGATCGAGATCGAGCAGCATGACGTTGCATTCACGCTGCCGTGGCTGGGGCGCGCTCAGGGTTTTTTCCAGAATCTGCTGCATCTGGAACCTGTTTGCCAGGCCTGTAAGCGAATCATATTTCGCAAGCCGGGCTACGTTGGCCTCGTTCCTGCGTTGCTCCGTCAGATCGGTACCCGAGCCGCGAAAGCCGATGAAATTGTGGAAATCGTCATAGGCAGGCCGTCCGCTGATCGACCACCATCTTTCTTCTTCCGTGCTGGCGGCACGCACGCTGAGATCCTGAAACGAAGATCGTGCAGACAGGTGAAAGGACAGGGTCCGGTCATCCTTTTCATGCGCCGCATCGAAATGGAACAGATCGAGGAACGGCTTGCCGATCACGGCACGTTCATCCCGGCCAAGCACGTTCAGGACCGATTGGGAAAGATAGGATGTGCAGCCGCGGCGGTCGACTTCCCAGAACCAGCCCTGCCCGGTTTCTTCGTAATCATTCATGATGTCTTCGGCGCGGTGCCGCCTGCGTTCCCGCATCTGCAATGTTTCGAACCAGAAAGCGTTGGCATTGATCTGGTATCGCGCAATCGCACAGATGAAGCAGAACGACGCAACAAACGCGGCAATGGCATCGATAGTGCCGACCGAAAACGTCACCACGGCCCAGCTGCTGCCCAGACAGGCCACCTGCGCCACCTGTCGCTGCGGCAGAAGCGCAAAGGCCAGATAGTTCAGCGTAATCATCGCAGTCAGCAGCCAGGACCAGGAAAGACCGATTTGATCGACCCAAAGGACCAGCGAATAGGCATAGCTGACCATCGGCATTACGATGGTTGTCCATGCCGCAATCTTCCACGTCAGGCCGGGCTGGCGTTCCCGGCGTTCGATGCGCACGAGAGACGGCGCGAGCAACACGAGAATAAGCGCCAGGCTGGCATAGATAGTTATCTCCAGGGTCGGAAGCGACCTGGCTAGAAACGCCGTCATCGGGAAAGAAAGTCCGAATCCGATTGCCATGAACCACCAGGGGCGGGGGATTATGTGCTGCCGTTTGTGACGTTGGGCATCGAATTGTTTGCGTTGCTGCGATGCCTGTTTTCGGCGGAGCGTGGTGGCGCGGCGATCGAGAATGTAGGGGTTGCGGCCCTGTGCGATATTGTGTTCCGGATCGCTCCTGTTGCGCGGTTTGGGGCAGTCCTCTGACGCATCGGGCAACAAAAATGCCGCGGCGCCATCGGGCGTGTCGCTTCGTGGCTGTGCAAGCGCCGGGTCTGCCAATAGTCTTGATGGTTCCTCGCCCATTGCGAACCGATGCCCTATACGCTTTGAAAATTGGTTAAGTGCGCGGTAAGCTTTTGTTACCCATGGCATTGCTGCATAATCGGCCGACCGATGCGGCGGTTCTGGAGGGACATGGCAACTATGGGCGCCCTTGCTTGCAATACCGCCCTGCGCGGTGCAAGATCATGGCAACAGGGACAGGAATGATGGGGCGATAGACCGTATGGCAAAAGCTACGAAGTTGCAGGACGAAGCGGCACAGTCGACGACGGCACTGGGCCCGATGATCGGCCTGGCACGGGAAGATTTCGTCGGCGCAGTGGCGCTGCTTTTGCGGGAAACGGCGTCCGACCCGATGCGTTCGATGAAGCACGCGCAGGAGATGGGTCAGGACATGGTCCGGATCATGACGGGCAAATCCGATCTTGCACCCGATTTGCGCGACAAACGGTTTCAGGATCCTGCCTGGCAATACAATCCGTTCTTCCGTGCCGGTGCGCAATATTATCTGGCCGTGCAGAAAGGCATGAGCAACTGGCTCGCCGATTTGGAACTAGACGAGCTGGAGCGGGATCGCGCCAATTTCATATCCAATATCATCATCGACGGTCTGGCCCCCACCAATACGCTGATCGGCAACCCGACCGCACAGAAACGTGTGGTCGACAGCGGCGGGCTCAGTCTGATCAAGGGCCTGAAAAACGCCTATACCGACATGGTCCACAACAAGGGGATGGTCAGCCAGGTCGACAAGCGGCCGTTCAAACTGGGCGAAAATGTCGCGACGTCCAAAGGGGCGGTCGTCCTGCGCACCGAAATGATGGAATTGATCCATTACGCACCGACGACGGCGGAGGTTTACGAAACGCCCCAGCTGACCATTCCCCCGCAGATCAACAAGATGTATATTAACGATCTCAGCCCCGAAAAATCGGTAGTCAAATGGCAGGTCGATAATGGCATCCAGACTTTTGTGATTTCGTGGCGCAATCCGTCGAAGGACCAGGGCCATTGGGACATGGCGGATTATGTTGCGTCCTGCCGGCAGGCGATGGACGCGGCGGCGGCAATTACGGGCGCGAAAAAGGTCAATGTATCTGCCGGCTGTTCCGGCGGGCAGACGGCGGCGATGCTGGCCAGCAAGCTGGCGGCGGACGAATCCGATCTGCTCGGTGCGCTGACATTGATGGTTTGCGTGCTGCATCCCAAACAGAACGATATCGAGGCCGGCGCGCTGGTCAGCGAAAACGGTATTGCGCTGGCACGCCGCCGGGCCGCGAAGAACGGGATCATCAAGGGGGACGATCTGGCACGCGGATTTGCCTGGCTGCGGCCCAACGATCTCATCTGGAACTACGTCATCAACAATTATCTGCTGGGCGACGATCCCCCCGCATTCGATGTGCTGTTCTGGAACGCGGATGCCACTAATCTGTCGGGGGCGTTGATGGGCGATTTCCTGACCGCATTCGAAACGCTGGCATTTACCAAAAAGGGTGAAGTGGACATGGTCGATCACAAGGTCGATCTGTCGAAGGTGACAAGCGACCTGTTCATCCTTGGCGGGGTAACGGATCATATCACCCCATGGAAGGCGACCTATCGCTCCACCCGCCTGTTCGGGTCGAAGGATGTAACCTACGTTCTCAGTCAATCCGGCCATATGCAGGCGATCCTCAATCCGCCGGGCAATCCGAAGGCGAAATTCTTCAAACAGAAGAAATCGGGCCCGCTGCCGGACACCGCCGATGCATGGCTGCAGGGAACCGAAGAGGTTTCGGGCAGTTGGTGGCCGTTCTGGATGGAATGGTTGCAAGCGCGTGCCGGCAAGAAAAAGTCGGCGCCCGCGAAGCTGGGCAACCGGGCCTATCCGCCGACCGATGCGGCGCCAGGCACCTATGTTTTGGAAGACGTCTGACCCTCCACCTCGCTTTCTACAATTGCCCCCAGCTGCACGCAAGTTACTCAAGCCCGCTGCTGCGATTTTCAAGGAACCTTCGATGACCGATCCCATGGCCTCTGCCACCGTAACGATGGAAACTGTCGGGCGGCGCATTCTACGGGTTGCGCGCTGGAACCTCGATCGGCCCAGCGATCGGCCCAGCGATCATCCCCCGATCCTGTTTTTCAATGGTATCGGCGCCAATATCGAAGCGGTCGCACCGCTGGCTGCGGCCATGCCCGACCGCGGTTTCATCATGTTCGATATGCCGGGCACGGGTAAATCGCCCGATCCCGTCATTCCCTACAACACGGTGACAATGGCTTGGACGGCGATGCGGCTGCTCGACCGGTTCGGGATCGATGTCGTCGATGTCATGGGCATCAGTTGGGGCGGCGCGATGGCACAGCATTTTGCCTTGCAACATGGGGGGCGGACGCGGCGTCTGGTGCTGCTGGCCACCAGTGCCGGGGCGCTGATGGTGCCGGGCAACCCAAGCGCGCTTACCAAAATGGCCAATCCGCGGCGCTATGTCGATGCGGATTACATGGCCAAGCATTTCCGGACGCTGTATGGCGGTGCGCTGGGCGCTGCGGCTCCGTCTGAAGGACTGGCCTCTAAAGCACTGGCCCCGAACGAACTGGCGGCAGGGCAGACCGACGGCAAGACCGATCATATCGGCCGCCTTACCCCGCCCAGCCCACGCGGCTATATGTACCAGCTGATCGCCATGCTCGGCTGGACCAGTGCCCCCGCGCTGCCATTCCTGAAAAAGGAAACGCTGATCCTGATGGGCGATGACGACCAGATCGTTCCGGTCATCAACGGCAAGTTTCTCAACCGCCTGATCCCGAACAGCGAACTGATCGTGATCAAGGGCGGCGGGCATCTGTTCCTGCTGAGCCACCAGCAGGAAAGCGTTGCGGCAATCCGCGATTTTCTGGACGCGCCCGACGGTTTTCAGGAACAGTCCAAAGCCGCCTAGATCGCATGGGAGCCGGAACAATGCGCCACATCGCAATCATCGGTTCCGGTCCGGCTGGCTACTACACGGCGGAAGCGGCGCAGAAACA
The DNA here is from genome assembly GCA_963803585.1 of uncultured Alphaproteobacteria bacterium. Classification (GTDB taxonomy): domain Bacteria; phylum Pseudomonadota; class Alphaproteobacteria; order Sphingomonadales; family Sphingomonadaceae; genus Pontixanthobacter. The sequence goes on from CAWDNB010000004.1 coordinate 138,878, forward strand.
CTGGGGCGACGATGTCCGCATCGACATATTCGACCGTCTGCCCGTACCTTACGGCCTGATCCGCACCGGGGTCGCGCCCGATCACCAATCGATCAAGGGCGTCGCGCGCCGGTACGAAAAGACCGCGCTGACGGACAATGTTCGTTTCGTCGGCAACGTATCGGTCGGGACCGATATTTCCATCGTGGAACTGACCGGGCTTTACGATGCGGTGGTGCTGGCTACCGGCGCGCCGAACGACCGGCCGCTGGACCTTCCGGGTGACGATCTTTCCAATATCTTCGGCAGCGCGGAATTTGTCGGCTGGTATAATGGTCACCCTGAATGCGCCGCGCTGGCGCCCGACTTTTCGGGACGGCACGCGATCATCATTGGCATGGGCAATGTCGCGCTGGATGTCGCGCGCATCCTGGCGAAGACGCAAGCGGAATTCGAAGGCAGCGACATCGTGCGACACGCGCTGGATAGCCTGGCGGAATCGACGCTGGAATCCATCACGTTTCTGGGTCGCCGCGGGCCCCACCAGATCGCCATGACGCCGAAGGAACTGGGCGAACTGGCCACGCTCCACCGTGCAATGCCGGTCGTCGATCCTGCCGACCTGCCCGACCTTCAGGACGATGCCGCGCTGGAACCGGGTCTGCGCAAATCGGTGGCGCTGATCCGTCAGTTTGCGGAAGAAAGCGGGCCGCAGACACCGCATAAGCCGCTGACGGTGAATTTCCGGTTTTTTGCCAGACCCATCGCGATCGAGGGTGGCGATCGCATCGAGAAAATCATTGTCGAACGCACGGAATTTCGCGACGGCACGCTTGTCGGTACGGGCGCAACCACCATCCTGCCCGCCGATTTGCTGATCGCCTGCATCGGTTACCGCACGGCGCCGATTGCGGGGGTCCCTTTCGACGACCGTGCAGGCCGGTTCGCCAATCGCGAGGGACGGATCGCGCCGCAGCTCTATTGTGTCGGATGGGCCCGGCGTGGACCGTCCGGCACTATCGGCACCAACCGCCCCGATGGCTATGCCGTAGTCGCGAAAATGGCTGAAGATCTGGAAACCGGCGCGCATGATGCACCTGTGAAGGCGGGGCGCGAAGGGTTCGATGCGCTGGCCGAAAAACGCGGGCTCGATGTGGTGACATTTGCCAACTGGAAGAACATCGAACGGGCGGAACTGGCCGCCGCGCGCGAGGGTTCGCCCCGGGAAAAATTCGTGGATACCGATGCAATGATACAGGCCGCGCGGTGATTATCGGCGTTGCCGGTCCGCACGGGGAAGGCCGTGTTCGGTGGCGCACCCACCTGTTGCCGATCGGTCAGGGATGGATCACGATGCCGCGTGCAGGGTCCAGCTGACCGGCCAACATCGCAAGATAGGCCGCCCGCGCCGCGTCGATGCCATCGCGCCGGTCCACATCAATCGTATCGGCCACATCACCCAGGAACCGGTGCCAGCTTTCCGCGATCTGTTCCCCAAAGGCGGCAGCCCCCAGTTTCCGGATTGCCGCAACGGCATGATCGGGGGCGAAGAACAGGACCGGCTCCGGTCCGGTCAGGCGTGTGCGTGCATCCCCAACATTGCCGCCGTTCCCATCGCCGCCACCATTACCGCCCCCGTCACTGCCACCATCAACCTGCGCCTGAACATGGGTGACGCCGACCAGGCAGGAATATTTCAGCGCGTCCCCGAAATGGTCATGTACCGATCGCAGCAGCGCCTTGTTGCCGGCAAAATCGACCACGACCGTAGCCCTTTTATCCAACTGCGCGAGCGTATCATACGCACGCACATCGTCATACAGTCCGCTGTCCTTCACAAATTCCAGATTTGCCGCAGATGTAAGCCCGACCCGCCTTATATGGGGGGAACGATCCTTCGCCACGCTGGCCAGACCCATCGCGGTTTTGGACGATGCGCTGGTTAGAATCACCGCGTCGGCACCGAACCAGTTTTCTGCGCGGAACATGGCTTCGATCAGAAAGCCGGTCTTGAACAGCGGGCCGAATATCATGCGCTGCGGCTCTTTCGCCGGGTCATGTTCGGGATCGGCGGAAAGCCTTGAATATTGGTTGTAGATCGGGCTCATCGGCTGGCGATGCGCGGCGATGTCGGTAAAACCATGCGCGGTCACCTTGCCGGGCATGACCGTCAGATGCGTGCCCATCGGCAGGTAACCATATACCCGTTCCTGGGCCGCGATCTGCGGGTGTGCGCTTTCCTCCACCACGGCATGACCCCACATCGGCACGATACCGGCGCCGTCCTGCGCCGGGAAGAAATTCCAGTAACCGAACTGATCGCCCATCAGCGCATAGGTGATGTTGTTGGCGGTAACCGCAAAACTTTCCACCTTTAGACGGACAGCGCCATCGGGAAGCTGCGGGATCGCCGTTTGCACGATTTCGGCAGCGGAAAGATCGTCGCGGCGAACATGAACGGAGCTTTGCATAATGCTTTCTTCCTGCGACCCGATCTGTTGGGGGGGCCAGCTTGTTAAGGCGCCAGTTTGCCGAGAGGCCGTTCTGTTGAAGGTCCGGTTTCGATGCGGTCAGACCCGCATCGGCATGAGCACATAGAGTGCCGGGCTCTTATCGTCCTTGCGAATCAGCGTCGGCGCGCCGGCATCGGCCAGATGCAGTTCCACCTCGTCGCTGTCGATCTGCCCCAGAATGTCCTTCAGATAATTGGCATTGAAGCCGATTTCAAAATTGTCCGCGCTATATTCGGCGGCGACTTCTTCCGTCGCCGTGCCGTTATCCGGACTGGTCACGGACAATACGACCTTGTCGTTTTCCAGCCCCATTTTCACGGCGCGGGTTTTTTCGGTGGCGATGGTCGCAACGCGGTCCACCCCTGCATAAAAGCTGCGCGGATCGATCTTCAGCAGCTTGTCGTTTCCGGTCGGTATGACGCGGCTGTAATCGGGGAATGTCCCGTCGATCAGTTTGGATGTCAGTACCACGCCGCCTTCGCCGCCCATGGTGAAGCGGATTTTGCTGGCGGACAGATCGATCTGGACATTGCCGTCCAGCGCCTCTTCCAACAGTTTGCGCAGTTCGGCGATGGCTTTGCGCGGCACGATAATGTCGGGCATCCCCTCCGCGCCGTCCGGCTGGGCAATGGTATAGCGTGCCAGCCGGTGCCCGTCGGTCGCGGCGGCTTTCAGCACTGGCCCCGAACCACTGGCGCCATCATCCGCCACATGGAAGAAAATGCCATTAAGATAATACCGCGTTTCTTCGGTGGATATGGCAAAACGCGTTCGGTCGATCAGTTCGGCCAAGATTTTGGCAGGCAGTTCGAAACCGGTCGGCAGATCGCCTTCCACGATAGTGGGAAAATCGTCCCGCGGCAGGGTCGGGAGGGAAAACCGACTGCGTCCGGCCTTTACCGTCATACGGTTTTCCGCGGTTTCCAGACCGACCTGGCTGCCTTCCGGCAGCTTGCGCGCAATATCGAACAGCAGATGGGCCGATACGGTGATCGCGCCGCCGCTGTCCACGCTGGCCGCGCTCATATTCTCCACCACTTGCAGATCGAGGTCGGTCGCCATGACTTTCAGTGCGCCCCCCTCGTCCGCTTCGATCAGCACGTTGGACAGGATGGGGATGGTGTTCCGGCGTTCGACCACCGATTGCACGTGTGACAGACAACGCAGCAGCGTAGCGCGTTCGATTGTGGCCTTCATCGCAATCCAAATCCCTGTTGCGCGCATATGGCCGGAATCGCCAGCCAGCGCCGGTAAAGTCGGTATACCCTTAACGGCGGTGCATGACGGGGCAAGGAAGAAGGGCGTGCGATACCGATTCCCTGGGGGATAAATCCCCAATGACTAACCCAACCCGACTGGCCCAACCCGACTGGCCCAACCCGACTGGCCCAACCCGACTGGCCCAACCCGATTAGCCCAACTCAGCTAGCGGCCCGGTTGGCCCGGTTCGGTTAGCTCGGCCCGCCTAGCCCAACATGGCCATTCCGCCGTTCACATGCAGCGTCTGCCCGGTGACATAGGCTGCTTCCGCCGATGCCAGATAGACTACCGCCGCCCCGATATCGCCGCCTTCCCCCATCCGGCCCATCGGAATGCGGGCATTGAGCGCGTCTTTTTGTGCATCGGGCAATTCGTGCGTCATCGCAGTGCGAATGAAACCGGGGGCGACGCAATTGACGGTTATGCCCCGGCTTGCCAGTTCCTGCGCCAGGCTTTTGGACATGCCCACCAGCCCGGCCTTCGCGGCGGCGTAATTCATCTGTCCCGGATTACCGGTCGCGCCGACGATGCTGGTTATGCTGACAATCCTGCCGCAGCGGGCTTTCATCATCGGACGGGCGGCGGCGCGCATCAGGCGAAAGGCGGCCTTGAGATTGACCGTCATGACCGCGTCCCATTCGTCATCCTTCATGCGCATGGCCAGATTGTCACGCGTGATGCCCGCATTGTTGACCAGGATGTCCATGCGCCCCAGCGTATCGATGGTTGCCGGCACCAGTTTTTCAACGTCGTCGCCATCGGCGAGATTGCAGGTAATCTCCACATGATCGCCGCCGGTTTCATCGTTGAGCTGTTCGCGAAATACACGCAGCTTTTCGCCATTCGACCCCGACAGGGCCACACGCGCACCCTGCCTGGCAAGCGCGATGGCGATGGCCGAACCGATACCGCCGCTGGCACCGGTCACCAAAGCGGTTTTTCCCGTAAGGTCGAACATCATCCCAGTTCCTTTGCCAAATTCTCGATATCGTCCATCGTGATCATGCTGGCCACCTGCGCATCGCGGTCGGTCCGCCCGATCATCGGGCCGAGCACCTTGCCGCCCAGTTCGACAAAATGTTCGACGCCCGCCGCCCGCATGGCCAGCACAGTTTCCCGCCAGCGCACGCGCCCGGTCACCTGATCGATCAGCAATTGGCGCTCCTCTGCCGGATCGTCCACCATCGCGGCGCTGAAATTGGCATAGATGGGCAGGGCCAATGGCTGCGGCGGGGTTTCCCCCAACGCATCGGCCATCGCATCGGCGGCAGGCTGCATCAACGAACAGTGAAACGGCGCGGATACAGGCAAGGGAACAGCGCGCTTGATCCCGAAATCCTTCACCATCGTCACCGCCCGCTCGATCGCGCCGGTATGACCGGACAGGACCACTTGACTAGGATCGTTGTCGTTGGCCAGTTCGCACACTTCGCCCTGTGCGGCGGCATCGGCCAGTTTCTGCGCCTGTGCCACATCCGCACCCAGCAGCGCGCACATGGCGCCCATTCCGACCGGAACCGCCGCCTGCATCGCCTTGCCGCGCAGCTTCAGCAATCGCGCCGTTTCGGGAAGCGAAAACGCACCGACCGCGCATAGGGCCGTGTATTCGCCCAGCGAATGGCCGGCCACGCAATCGCCAACGGTTGTCAGATCGACGCCGAAATCGTCCTGCAGCACGCGCAAGGTGGCGATGGCATTTGCCATGATCGCGGGCTGCGCGTTTTCGGTCAGCGTCAGTTCTTCTTCCGGGCCGCTGCGCATGATGGTGGACAGATTCTGCGACAGCGCATCGTCCACCTCCTCCAACACGCGCCGTGCGCTGGCGCTGGCATCGGCCAGCTGTGCGCCCATGCCGACTTTCTGGCTGCCCTGACCCGGAAAAACGAATGCTCTCATACTATCGGCCTTTCGAATGTGTGCGCGCGGCCTATGCGCGGCGCGGCGCGCTCGCAAGCCCGAACGGCACGATCCTGTTGTTGCAATCATGCCCGATATCGGCAGCTCCCAGATAGGGAATGCCGGATTGCGCACACCAATATTGCGCGATCTGTTCGGGCGTAGAGCCGAACGGCCGGTCGTTTTCCGGGACATCGGAAATACGCCCCAGCCGCAGGCCTGCGATGCCGTGCAGATGCTGCATAATGTGGAAAAACAGACGGTCTACGGCATAAAGATGCTCGGCCACCTCTTCCACCATCACGACATGGCCCGACAAGTCCGGCATCAGTTCGGTGCCGACCATCATGGCCAACGTAGTCAGGTTGAAGGCAACCGTAGGTCGCCCGTCCAGCGAAGGCTCCAGCCCCGCCTGCGCGCCGCCGAGATAGTCCAGCACCCGGCGAACGGCCGCGTCGCCCCCGCCGCGCCTGATGTCCCCCACCAGTGGCGCGTGGACCGGCTGCCCGATCCCCGCCTTGTAAAGTGCGGCCAGCAGATACCCATTGTCCGAATAGCCGAGGAAGGGTTTCGCGCCCGCCGCGCCTTCCATTGCGTGCACCGCCTGGGCAGCAATCCGGTTTGCGCCATAGCCGCCCATGGCGAACCACACCGCGTCCATCACCGGGTCGTTCGCACATTCGAGCAGTGCCGCAAGACGTATCGCATCGCTGCCGGCAAAATGGCCATGCCGGGCAAAACACTGGTCATTGAAATGCAACGTAATGCCCGGATACTGCGCCGCGAGCGCGCTGACCTGCGCCGCGCATGACCGTTTCAGGCGTTTGCCCGGCGCACAGATCGCAATATTCAGCATGGCGGTTTTTCCATCCGGGCATCTAGCCATCTTGCACACACGCGCACAACTGCATACCGCGCGGTGCATGAGCGTATTCCCCACTTATGAAGAACTGCTGGCCCGCCCCTTTTTCTTCTGCGGCATCGGCGGGTCGGGGATGCTGCCGCTGGCGCAGATCTTGAACGGGCGCGGGGCACGGATCGCCGGGTCGGACCGCAGCCACGATCAGGGCCGGACGCCTGAAAAATTCGCGGCTCTGGACGCGCAGACTATTAAACTTTTCCCGCAGGATGGCAGCGGCATTACCAGCGCGGACCAGATACTGGTCGCCTCCGCTGCGGTGGAAGACAGCGTGCCTGAAATCGCACGTGCGAAGGAACTGGGCTGCCTGCGGATGAGCCGCGCGCAATTGCTGTCCGTGCTGTTCAACACCAGCGGCGCGGGTATCGCGGTAGGCGGGACTAGCGGCAAATCGACCGTAACCGGAATGCTGGGCTGGATTATGTATGCGACCGGCCGCGATCCGACGATCATGAACGGTGCGGTGATGAAAAACTTCGTCAGCGATGAACGCCCCTTCGCAAGTGCGATTGTGGGCGGTCCGGGTGCTTTCGTCAGCGAGGTGGATGAAAGCGACGGTTCGATTGCTTTGTATCGCCCGGCGGTCGGGGTGCTGCTGAATGTCAGCCTGGACCATAAAAGTATGGCCGAGCTGCGCGCCTTGTTCGCAGATTTTGTGGGGCGCAGCGGTGTCGCGGTGATCAATGCGGACGATGCGGAGGCGCTGGCTTTGCTGCCCCATGCGAAGCAAGCGATTACATTCGGGATCGATCAGAAACACGCGCAGATCGGCATCGTGCCCGGCAGCATTGCCGACGGTCCGGTCCGTCAGGCGGCCCGCGTGGTCGACCGGCACGACGGCAGCGAACATTCGCTGGTCCTGAACCTGCCCGGTCGGCACAATCTGTCGAATGCGCTGGCGGCCATTGCGGGGGCGGTGGCCGCCGGTGTTCCGGTATCGGATGCTGTCGCCGCGATGGCGGGGTTCGCCGGCCTGGCGCGGCGGTTCGACATCATCGGGACAAGCGGACGCGACATTACCGTGATCGACGATTTCGGCCATAATCCGGAAAAATGCGCGGCGACATTGCGAACCCTGAAAACGCATCCCGGGCGGGTGATCGCATTTTTTCAGCCGCATGGATACGGTCCGCTTCGCCAGATGGGGCACGAATTGGCCGAAGTGTTCGCACGGGAACTGGGGCCGGACGATGTGACGATCCTGTGCGATCCTGTGTATTTCGGTGGCACGGTCGATCGCAGCATCGGCAGCGAACGGATCGTGGCATTGATCCAGGATGCCGGTGGATTGGCGGATCATGTCGCGGCGCGCGACGATTGCGGCAAGCTGATCGTGTCGATGGCGAAACCGGGAGACCGTATCGTGATCATGGGTGCGCGCGACGATACGCTGACGCAGTTTGCAAAGACGCTACTGGAACAGCTCGATAATTGATGGGGTGAACCTGTTCATTTCCTGAAGCATCCCACCGCCGGTCAGTGCGCCGCGCCGGAATGGCCGATCCGCAGCACCTTGTGCAATACGAACACCAGCACCCCGCCCGCAACCAGCCCGACGATCGCCGATATCGCAGCATAGGTCAGCCAACCGAGGAATCCGCCAAGCCCGCCGGTCAATTCCTCGACTCCGTGCTGCAACCCATGGCTGAAATCGGACAGATCGTGCAGGCCGACTTCGTGCAATCCGTGAATCAGGATACCCCCGCCGACCCACAGCATTGCTATCGTGCCGATGAAGGACAGGGCGATCAGCAATAGCGGCATCGCCTTCAGCAGCATCCGGCCCGTCGCCTGCGCAAAATTCGACGCTTTTTTTGTCAGATGCAGCCCGAGATCGTCCATCTTCACGATCAGCGCCACTGCCCCGTAAACCGCGACGGTAACCACCACCATCACGATCGCCAGGGCAATCGCACGTTCCCACCAGGTGCCAAGATCGGTAAGCTCGTTCAGCGTAATCGCCATGATTTCCGCCGACAATATCAGATCGGTCCGGATCGCCCCGGCGATGCGTTCTTTCTCGAAAGCGACCGGATCCTCGATCACGTCGTCGAGCGTTTTGCCATGTTTTTCGCCGCCCAGCTTCTCGATCACTTTCTCCGCCCCCTCGTAAGACAGGTAGCAGCCGCCCAGCATCAGGATGAAGATGATCGCTGCGGGCAGAAATTCGCTGAGCAATATCGCCCCTGGCAGCAGAAACAGCAGCTTGTTCTTGAAACTGCCTTTCGTGATGCTCCAGATGATCGGCAATTCGCGTGCGGGGCTCAGCCCGGTGACGTAAGATGGCGTCACCGCCGCATCGTCGATCACCACGCCCGCCGTCTTGGTGCCTGCCCGGCCTGCGGCGATACCGATATCGTCGAGCGATGCGGCCGCAGTGCGCGCGATAATCGAAACGTCGTCTAACAGGGCAACCAGTCCGCCGGGCATACGCATACTCCTTGATATACCGCGCGCTTAGCGGGGCGGTGGCGGACAAGGCAAGCGCGATGAAGCCTTGCTTTCGGTGTTGGTTTCGCTATGTGCGCGTCTCTCCGGTTCATGCCGGGGTACGAAGAAAGCCGGAGGGGCCCCGCAATCGTGCGGATCAGCCAACGATCGGCATTACATTGGATGAAGGAATAGCGAAGATGGCTCTATACGAGCATATCTTTCTCGCGCGGCAGGATTTGAGCCAGGCTCAGGTCGATACGCTGGCCACCACCGCCACCGAGATTATCGAAGCGAACGACGGTAAGGTCGTGAAGACCGAAACCTGGGGCCTTAAAAACCTGGCCTACAAGATCGATCGCAACCGCAAGGCGCATTTCGTACTGCTCAACATCGAAGGCCCCGGCGCCGTCGTTGCCGAGCTGGAGCGTCAGACCCGCATCAACGAAGACGTCATCCGCTACATGACCATCCGTGTGGACGAGCATGAGGATGAGCCGTCGGTCATGATGCGCAAGAACGATCGCGACAAGAAACGTCGTTCCGATCGGGAGGACAGCAACTGATGGCACGCCCATTTTTCCGCCGCCGCAAATCCTGCCCGTTTTCGGGCGAGGGCGCACCCAAGATCGACTATAAGGATGTGCGCCTGCTACAGGGGTTCATGTCCGAACGTGGCAAGATCGTGCCCAGTCGCATCACCGCCGTATCCGCCAAGAAACAGCGCGAGCTGGCCAAGGCGATCAAGCGCGCACGCCATATCGGCCTGCTGCCCTATCTCGTGAAATAAGGGAGAAGACACATGGATATCATTCTCCTCGAACGGATCGAACGTCTCGGCACGATCGGCGATGTCGTAACCGTGAAAGACGGTTATGCCCGCAATTTTCTGCTGCCCAACAAGAAAGCCCTTCGTGCCAACGCATCGAACAAGAAAGTGTTCGAAGCCAATCGCGAACGGCTGGAGCAGGAAAATGCGGAAAAGCGCACCGAAGCCGAAACATCCGGCAAGGATGTGGATGGCGCCGAGGTCGTGCTGATCCGCGCTTCGTCCAATTCCGGCCAGCTTTACGGTTCGGTCACGGTTCGCGACATCCACAGCGGTCTGGCTGAAAAAGGCCATGATGTGGACAAGAAACAGATCATTCTGGGGGCGCCGATCAAAACCATCGGTATGTTCGATGTCACCGTTCGCCTGCATCCCGAAGTCGAAATCGTCGTGAAGGCCAATGTCGCCCGCAGCGACGACGAGGCGGAACTGCAGAGCCAAGGTGTCGACGTTCTCGCCCAGATGTTCAAAGACGAACAGCGCGAGATCGAAGAAGCGGCCGAGGCAAACGCACCGAACCGCGATCCAGGTCTGGAACCGGGCGAAATTCCCGCAGATATGCTGGAAGACGGCATCAGCAAGCCGGAAGACATGACGACCACGGAAGCGTTGATCGAAGCCACCGATCCGGAAACGGACGCCGGCTGATACGGTCGCGGATCGATTATACAGGGGCGCAAACTCAATCGGGTTTGCGCCCCTTTTTCGTTCCGGCGGCGCTGCGTCCACCCGCCGAACCATGACCCGAACCATGAGGGGTCTTATCTTACGCGGATGAGAACGCTTTAATTCACGCCCCTTCCCGTATATCGCCGCATCATGAAATCATCCGATACAATTATTACCGAACTGGAACGCCTGTACCAGTCATCGGTGGAACGCCTGCGCAACGATGTCATCGCGTTCGCGCGCGATGGATCGCTGCCGTCGCAGGAACGCCGCAGCGATGGCAGCTATGCCTATCCCGAACTGGTCATGCGGTTCATGGGCGGCGATCAGCCCGCCGACCGCAGCCGCGCTTTTGGCCGCCTCAATGCGCCGGGAACCTACGCAACTACCGTTACCCGGCCCGCCATGTTCGCAAATTATTTGCGCGAACAGCTGGATCTGATCGGCAGCGATTATGAAATCGAACTGGAAGCGCGACTTTCCAAACAGGAAATTCCCTTCCCCTATGTTCTGGACGGGGAAACTGCGGCGGAATTGGCGGGCATAAGCCCCCAGATCATTGCGCGCCATTTCCCGACCACCGAACTTGCCGATATCGGCGACGAGCTGGCCGATGGTATCGAGATCGACGATCCCGGCGATACTATTCCCTTATCGTTGTTCGATGGACTGCGGACCGATTTCTCGCTCGCCCGGCTGGCGCATTATACCGGCACCGATACGCAGCATTTCCAGCGTTTCATCCTGTTCACCAATTACCACCGCTATGTCGATGAATTCGTGGATTGGGCGGGCGGCCAGCTTGGGCAGAACGGCTATACGGCGCTGGCCGGCGCAGGGGGGCTCTATCTCGAACAGCCCACGCAAAACGCAGCGGCGCAATTGTCGGATACGGCTTGGCGCAAGCACCAGATGCCGGCCTACCATCTGGTCGGCGAAGGGCGCGGCGGGATTACGCTGGTGAATATCGGGGTCGGTCCGTCCAACGCGAAGACCATTTGCGACCATCTGGCCGTTCTGCGCCCCGAAGCGTGGTTGATGATCGGCCATTGCGGCGGATTGCGGCCCAGCCAGAAGATCGGCGATTACGTGCTCGCCCACGCCTATTTACGCGACGATCACGTATTGGACCCGGTCCTGCCGCCGGAAATTCCCCTTCCCGCCATCGCCGAAGTGCAGCAGGCCTTGGCCGGCGCGGCCGAAGCGGTCAGCGGCGAACACGGCGCCGACCTGAAAAAACGCATGCGTACGGGTACGGTGGTGACGACGGACGACAGAAATTGGGAATTGCGCTACACCAGCAGCAGTCGCCGCCTGTCGTTGAGCCGGGCGGTCGGTATCGATATGGAAAGCGCCACCATCGCCGCTCAGGGTTATCGTTTCCGCGTGCCTTACGGCACCCTGCTATGTGTCAGCGACAAGCCGCTGCATGGCGAAATAAAAATGCCGGGTCAGGCGAACAAATTTTACGAAGAGGCGATCGCCGCGCATCTGATGATCGGCGTTACCGCTTGCAACCGACTGCGCGAAGAAGGCAACCGCCTGCACTCCCGAAAACTGCGCGCATTCAACGAACCGCCCTTTCGCTGACGGTCAGGTGTCTTCCGTATCTTCCAGATCCGGGATGACCGAGCGCAAGGTTTCAATAATCTTGCCGCTCGTGACCGGTTTTTCCAGAACCCGGTCGTCGCTGGTGCGGAACGTGATCTGATCGGGAGTGTAGGCGGTGATGAATACGAACGGGATGCCGCGTTCGCGCAGGATTTTCGCCACCGGCTCACTGGTTTTGCCCTGCCCCAGATTTACGTCGAGGAATGCAGCATCGATTTGTGCCGTGCTGGCAAGTTTTTCGGCTTCTTCCACATTCAGGCTGGGTCCGACCACTTCGAAGCCAAGATCTTCCAGAATATCGGTCATCTCGAATGCGACGAACACTTCGTCCTCGACGATCAGGATGCGGGAAATATCACGGGTTAACATTGGCTCTTCATACTCCGTAAGCGGCATCGTGAAATGCCATTCAAACCCCTCTTGCGCAAATTCGCGCCGCACCTGACCCTGGGTTTCCGCCATCAGCGCACGCCCGATCACGAATGATCCGAAACCTTCGCTGTCGGGTTCGCTGACCGGCGGCCCGCCGCGTTCGATCCAGGAAACATGCAGCACATTGCCGCCGCCTTCGCGTTCCCGCCGCCAGGTCAGATTAACCACACCATCAGGTTCCGACAGGCTGCCATATTTGGTGGCATTGCTTGCCAATTCGTAAATCGCCATCGAAAACGGTAACGCGGTGCGGGTGCTCAAGGTGATCGCTTCGCCGCTGATGACAATCCGGTCCGCGTCGATTTTGTCGAGGATCATCCGGGTTACTTCTTCGAGCGGCGCGTTGCGGTAATCTGCCCCGACCAGCGTCGCGTGGGCCAATGCATAGGCATTCAGCCGTTTGTCGATATCGGCGCGCAAGTCGCTTTTGACACCGGCCTGACGCAGCGAACGGCCGACGATGGCGTTGGTGACGCTGAATGCGTTTTTTACCCTGTGGTTAAGTTCCGCGATCAGCACATCCTTCGCTTCGCGCAGCTGGAATTCCTTATCCACATCCACGCAGGCGACCGCACCGCCGATCAGCACGCCATCGGCATCGCGCATCGATTTGCCGATGATCCGCATCCAGAACCGCGTATCGTCGCCGCGCTGATAATGTACGGTCAGTTCCGCATAATCGATATTTTCGCGGATTACCCGTGCCAGCGGGTATTCCAACGATTGCACGCGGCGGCCATCGGCGTGATAGGATACCCATTCGCCGTAATTATCCGCATCCTTGGAATGCAGGATGGGATGGCGGACCATCCGTTCCAGTTCCGCGTTTCCCTGCACGATCTGACCATCGATATCGGTAATCGCGACACCGACCGGCACCGTTTCAATCATACCTTCGAACAGGCGCAGCTGTTCGGCATGGGCGGTGTCCCGGATATCGTTGGCATCTTTCAGCCGGGACAGTTCGGCCTCCACATCGCGCAGGCGGTCTTCGAGTTCGGACGCGCTCACCGGTTCAGCCCGCCCCTTTGGTCTTCGTATTGCCCTTGGCCGCCTTGGCTTCGATGAATTCGATGATCTGGCCGGCAATATCCTTGCCCGTCGCGTTCTCGATGCCTTCCAGACCGGGAGACGAATTGACTTCCATGATGACCGGGCCGTGATTGGATCGCAGCAAATCCACGCCGCACACATTCAGTCCCATATGTTTGGCAGCGCGCACCGCGGTCGATCGTTCTTCGGGCGTGATCTTGATAAGCTGCGCAGTCCCGCCGCGATGCAGATTGCTGCGGAATTCCCCTTCCGCCCCCTGCCGCTTCATCGCCGCCACCACCTTGCCGCCTACGACCAGGCAACGGATGTCGCTACCGCCCGCTTCCTTGATGAATTCCTGCACCATGATGGCAACATTGGCACCGCGAAATGCCTCGATAATAGAAGCGCCGCCTTTCAGCGTTTCGGCCAGCACCACGCCGATGCCCTGTGTGCCTTCCAGCAATTTGATGACTACGGGCGGGCCGTTGACGGCCTTGATGATCTGTTCCGCCTGTTTGGGATCGTTGGCATAGGCGGTCAAAGGCAGCCCCAAGCCATATTTCGCCATGATCTGGGTTGAACGCAGCTTGTCGCGGCTGCGCCCGATCGCAACGCTTTCGTTCAGCGGCCATACCCCGCCCATTTCGAACTGTCGCAGCACGGCAAGCCCGTAAGCGGTAATCGACGCGCCGATGCGGGGGATAACCGCATCGTATTTTGCCAGCGTTTCGCCCTTGTACATCACGGTGGGGCGATGGCTGGCAATGTTTACCGTGCACCGCGTGGTGTTGAGGATGTCACAGCTGTGTCCTCGCGCCTCCGCCGCCTCCACCAGACGTTTATGGGAATACAGGTTCGGATTGCGTGCAAGCATTGCGATCTTCATGCTGAGCCTTTCATGGCTGAGTGCGTATCGTGGTTTTTTTCTCAAGCGTCTGCAACCAGGAATAGCCCGAATCTACGACAAAATTACGACGGAGGGACGACCGCCCGATCAGCATCGGAAATTGCATATCGCGGCGGTCGGCGAGGCTGATTTCCGCGCGAAACTGCCGCTCCCCGATCGTCAGCGGCGTCTTGATGACATAGCGGCGCTGCGTTTCGCCATTGGAACTGGTGATACCGCGAATATCGACATGCACCGCTTCGCAGATCTGGCGGACATTCCGGTCCGCGAAGTCCACGGCGAAACGGACGAATTTTTCGCCGTCGCGTTCAAAATCTTCCAGCACGGTTCCGTGAAGCGACGACGTACGCGCGCCGGTGTCGATTTTCGCCGGGATCGCGTGCAATCCCAGTTCGGGAAGATGAACCAGTTCTCGCCAACCCACGATGGGCAGTGCCTTGCGCTCGATGCTCATTTCAGGCTCATTCCAAAATCGCCATTCCGTCTCCGCCATCGCCCACGACCAGGCGGCGCAGAACGACGCCGGTCGCATAATCCACTTCGGCCACCGTATCGCTGGCTGTTTCCGCCACGTAAACCCGTGCGCCATCGGGTGACCACAGAATAGTGACCTGAAACCGTTCCTCAGCCTCGGCCGCGCTGGAAACCGCAATCGTGCGGCTAATCGCGCCCGTGGCCAGATCGATAACGCTGAGCGAACCGTCCTGCAGATTGGACGTGACTGCGACATCGCCCTGCGGCCGGATGGCCAGACGCAAGGGAAAGCGCCCGGTTTCCACGGAACGGCGCACGTCCAGCGTCATCGGATCAAGTTCGAACGCCCTGTTCGATCCGCGTGCCGACACCCATAAGGATGCGCCATCGCGGCGACAGCGCGATGCCTTCCGGTTCGATCCCGATTTCCACCGATTGCGGGGCGCGCCGGGTCTTCAGATCGATCAGTGTTACCGTTTTGGAGCCGAGATCGGTCGTCCATGCGTGATTGCCATCGGCCGACACGGCCAGCATATGGCTGCCATCGCGCCTTGTGCCATATTCGATGGGCCTGGGATTTTTGCTCATCGGGGCCCTGATCCAAAACACCGATCTGCGCCCCTCCGCGGTCGCATAGAGATCGCCATTGCGGTGCCACACGATCCCGTGCGGCCGCGCATTTTCCCCAAGATCGATGGATTTCAGCCGCGCCAGATCGGACGTCCGGAAGATATCGAGGGTCTGGCCGCCATAACACGCGAGGGCCAGATGGCGGCCATCGGGCGATGTCGCCAATTCATGCGGATTGGTGCAGGCTGGTACCCGGTCCGTTTCCAGACCGGTTGCCAGATCGACACGCGACAGGGTGTTGCCGAATTTGTTGGCCACGAACAGCGTACCCGCGATTGCATGGGCCGGTTCTCCAGCCTGTTGTATCGGCGCCATCGGGCTGCAGCCGGTCAGACCGGCCCACACGGCTATGCCGATACACGCAATTCGTACCATTGGACCCCTCCTATTCCAGCAACAGCGCGCTACCAAACCGTTTGCCCATTTCGATCAGGCAACCGCAACGCGCGTCAATTCCACAGATGCCTCATGACAAGTCGTATCGGCGTTTTCACCGCAACCCATGCATTTTTACCATGTCGGTCGCTGGTGCTGCGACCAAGGCAGTTACGGCTGCGGCGCGCTGCCTGAATTGCCGCTCACCATCCCACAGGCTGCCCCTTGTTCTGTTCATCCAGCCATGCCTTCAGCGGCGCGAAATATTCCAGCATGGCGGTGCCGCTCATTTCGCGGGTACCGGTGAACGCTTCCAGAGCATCGGGCCAGGGTTGGCTTGCGCCCATTTCCAGCATGGCATTCAGATTGCGGCCCACATCCGCATTGCCATAGAACGAACAGCGGTGCAGCGGCCCTTCCCAGCCCGCCTGATCGCAGGCGGCCTTGTAAAATTGGAACTGGAGAATGCGCGCCAGGAAATAGCGCGAATAGGGGGTATTGCCCGGAATGTGATATTTCGCACCGGGATCGAATGCGTCGGCGGGGCGATCCACCGGCGGGGTAATGCCCTGATATTCGCGCTTCAGTTCATGCCAGGCGCTGTTGTATGTCGCCGGTGTGATCGACCCGTCGAACACGCCCCAGCGCCATTTGTCGACCAGCAGGCCGAAGGGCAGAAACGCGACCTTGTCCATCGCCTGACGCAGCAGCAGGCCGATATCCTTGTCGGCGCCCGGCACCTGCGCACGGTCCAGCATGTCGATCTGCACCAGATATTCCGGCGTGATCGACAGTGCGATCATGTCCCCGATCGCCTCGTGAAATCCGTCATTCGCGCCGTTCAGATGTAGATAGTCCTGTTCCTTGTAGGCGCGCTGGTAATAATTATGGCCAAGTTCGTGATGGATAGTGGTGAAATCATCCGCGTTGCGTTTGATGCACATCTTGATGCGGATATCGTCCTTATTGTCGATATCCCACGCACTGGCATGGCACACGACCTCGCGGTCGGCCGGCTTGGTGAACTGGCTGCGCGTCCAGAACGTGTCCGGCAGCGCGTCGAAGCCGAGCGAGGAGAAGAACTGTTCGCCCACGCGGACCATCTGTTTTTCATCATACCCTTTCGCGGTAATCAGTTCGGTGACATCGTAACCGATATCGCCCGCGCCCGCCGGGGCCACCAGCGGGTAGATATTGCCCCATTCCTGCGCCCACATATTGCCGAGCAGATCGGCGCGGATCGGCCCGGTCGCAGGCTGGATCTGCGCACCGTAATGCGCGCTCAACTTGCTGCGAACGTAAGTGTGCAGGCTGTCGTAAAGCGGCTTGACCTCCGCCCACATCCGTTCCGTTTCGGCGGCAAACCGGTCGGCCGGCATATCGTATCCCGAACGCCACATCGCGCCCACATTGTCGAAGCCCAATTCGCTGGCCCCGGCATTGCCGATGGCGACCATACGGGCATAATCCTCCTTCATCGGCGCGCCGACATTGGTGTGCCAGCTGGCCCACATCTCGCTGAGTTCGGCAGGTGTGCGTTCCAGATTGCCCATCTCCGCCTCGATATCGGAACCGTTTATTTCCTTCCCGTTCAGCGTGCCCTTGCCCTTGCCATACTGGCTGTTCAGGCTGGTCGCGATCTGGTTGAGTTCGGTTGCGGCACCATCGGCGGTCGGCGCGGGCAGAACGATACCATTGCGCAGCATATCCAGCTTGCGCGCCACTTCCGTATCAAGACCGGGGACAGTCGCGTATTTGGCCGCTTCCAAGGCGTAATCAACCGATTTCTCGGTGCCTTCTGCGCCCACTTGTGCGGCCATCGCATCGGTATCTTCGGTCAGATAGGTGGAATTCACCCAATAGACCCGCGATGCCCTTATGGAAAAATCGAACATATCGCGTTCGACCATATCGATCCAGTCGGACTGCGCCCTGCGGCGTCATGGGAAAGACCATTGCCTGCGCGACCATCGCTTTATCGCATCGTGATCGCCCCCATGACTATCGCCGTGACTATCGGCAAAAGCCGGCGCGGTCAGCGACAGGGCGATCACGGACAGGGAAGCGGACAGGAACTTGGGTGCGAATGTCATGGCAGCGAACCTTTTGAAAAAAGAGTGACTTTAGATGGCTGCAGCCTGGACTGCGGATGGTGGACGTGCAAGTGTTTCAATGCAGCGGCGCTTGGTATGATCGGACAGGAAACTTACCATTGCATCGCCCAGAGCGCCCTCGGTAACGCTGCTCATATGCGTGCCGGGAATTTCCACATATTGCGCATCGGCCAGCATTCGGGCCAAAGCCGGCGCGGAACCATTGTCATGGTCCTTTGCCCCGCACAGGACCATCGTGGGCATGATTATCGCCGCCAGTTGCTCGGCCGTGGCATCGGCTACCGATTGCAGCAGCAATCGTGCGGCTACCAGATCGACTTTCATGGTTTTCATGAAACTTTTGGCCATGAATGCACGGTCGCCGCGCCTGATCGTGTCGAACCGGTCGATGGCATCGATAAAGAACGCAGCACGCCCGTCCCAGCCGGACAACCCCTCCAGCCCCATGCCCGTCAGCACCAGCTTGCGTGGGCCCAGCCCGGTAATAACCGCCCGTGCCGCAGTGCGCGCACCCAGCGAAAATCCGGCAAGATCGAACGCGTCTAGCCCTAACGCCTCCACCAATGCATGAACGTCCTTAGCCAGTACATCGTCCGGATAGGCGGCGGCATCGTGTGGCGCCGCGCTGTCGCCATGGGCCCGCAGATCGGGCATGATTACCGCGAACCCTGCCTCCACCAGTTTTGCCGCATGGCCGAATTTTATCCAGTTGGTCCGCGCATTGGAAAACAGGCCGTGCAGCAACAGCACGGGCCGGCGCCCGCTGCTGCCCGCACCCATGCGATGCACCGCAAGTTTCGTGCCATCGAACGAAGCGATCATTTCGGTCGTGATATCAGTCATCTCAGTCTCAGTCCGCCATCCCGTTGCGCTTCACGGTCATGCCTGCCGTCCGCCATCTGCATCATCATCCTTTTTTCAGATGCTCGCGGCCCAGCAATTCCGCGATCTGCACGGCGTTCAAGGCGGCGCCCTTGCGCAGATTGTCCGCCACGCACCACAGCACCAGACCGTTATCGACCGTGGGATCTTCCCGCACGCGGCTCACATAGGTGGCGCTGTCGCCCGCACATTCGACCGGGGTGACATAGCCACCGTCTTCCCGCTTATCGATCAGCATGATGCCCGGTGCCTCCCGCAGGATTTCCTGTGCGCGTTCGGCGGAAAGCTCATTTTCGAATTCGATATTGATCGCTTCGGCATGGCCGACGAAAACAGGCACCCGCACGCAGGTGGCATTCAGCTTGATCTTCGGATCGAGAATTTTCTTGGTTTCCGCCATCATCTTCCATTCTTCCTTGGTCGATCCATCGTCCAGGAACACGTCGATATGGGGGATCACATTGAAAGCGATCTGTTTGGTGAAGGTGGCAGGTTCGGGTTTGTCGCCTACGAAAATGGCGCGGCTTTGTTCGAACAGTTCGTCCATACCGGATTTGCCCGCCCCCGAAACGGACTGATAGGTGGATACGACCACGCGTTTGATCCGCGCCGCATCATGCAGCGGTTTCAGCACCACGACCATTTGCGCGGTCGAACAGTTGGGATTGGCGATGATATTGCGCTTCTTGTAAAGGTCGATGGCCTGCGGATTGACCTCCGGCACGATCAGCGGCACGTCCGGGTCCATACGGTAAAGCGACGAATTGTCGATCACCACACAGCCGGCGGCCGCCGCCCGGGGCGCATATTCGCGCGCAACCCCGCTGCCCGCCGCAAACAGGGCGATGTCCCATCCGGTCCAGTCGAAATGTTCGATGTTCCTGCATTTCAACATCTTCCCGGTCTCGCCGAACTCCACCTCCGACCCGTGGGAACGCGAACTGGCGACTGCCGCAATCTCTTGGATCGGGAATTCGCGTTCGGCCAGAACGGCCATCATTTCACGCCCGACATTTCCCGTCGCGCCGACGATTGCAACCCGGTAACCCAACGTCATTCTCCTGTAGCTATACTGTGGTGTCGTCCCTAGCAGCTAATGTGCTACACGATAGCCAGGCATTCGGTGAAGAACCGGTTCACGGCCGGAAAAATCTTAAGGGGATCAGCGGTGGCGATCTCTCTGCAACAATGGCGCGCCAAGGCGCAATGGCTGGCGTTCGAAGGGCATCAGGTCGCCTACTGGACCGGTGGCCGGGGCAAACCCCTGCTGCTTGCCCACGGCTTTCCCACGGCATCGTGGGACTGGCACCGCATCTGGGACAGGCTTGCGGCGCATCATATGCTGATTGCCTGCGACATGGTGGGCTTCGGGATGAGCGCGAAGCCGGATATCGACTATTCCATCGCGATGCAGGCCGATCTTCAGGAACATGTGCTGGCCACGCTGAAAATCGATGCGTTCGATGCGCTGGTTCAGGATTACGGCGTATCGGTAGCGCAGGAATTGCTGGCCCGCCAGCTGGAAGGGTCGGGCGCGGCCGGGCTGGGTAAAGCAATATTCCTGAATGGCGGTATTTTTCCGGAAGAACACCGGGCACGGCCGATCCAGAAACTGGGCACATCCCCCATCGGCGCATTGATGGGACGCATGATGTCCCGGGAACGGTTCGGCAAGAACCTGTCGGCAGTGTTCGGCCCCGATACCAGGCCGACGCCGGCGGAACTCGATGATTTCTATACCACCGTATGCGAAAACCGGGGTCGGCACATTCTGCACAAGCTGCTGCATTATATCGACGAACGCGTTCGCTATGAACGGCGCTGGGTCGGGGCGCTGGAGCAGACCCAGAACCGGATCGGACTGATCACCGGGGCACAGGATCCGGTATCGGGCGAACATATGTTCAACCGGTGGGTCGATCTGCTGCCGGATGCGCGGGCCTATCTGCTATCCGATATCGGACATTACCCCCATGTCGAAGCGCCGCAGCCCACCGCGCAGGTTGCCCTGCAATGGCTGTCCGAACCCTAAATCACGATATGCCCTATCGCGGCGCCGGGTGCACCGGATTTTCACGACGATCAGTCCGGTGGGGTCACACCGTGTCTGGCCAGAAAACGAAAGATCGTGTTCCACATATGCGGGCTGATATTTTCCCCGGCAACGCGGTGCGTCTGCCCGGGGTACAGCATCATTTCGAACGGAACATTGTCTTCCTGCATGGCGGCGATGAGGGCAGTGGAATTTTCAAACACCACATTGTCGTCGGCCATTCCATGGATGAGCAGCAATGGATCGGCGATCTTGCCGGCATCGGGAATGGCGCTGGCTTTCTCATATGCTTCGGGCACCACGCGCGGGTCGCCCATGAAGCGTTCGGTGTAATGGGTGTCGTATAGTTCCCATTTGGTAACCGGCGCGCCGGATATGCCCGCGGCATACAATCCGGGATCGGCCTGCAACTGTTTCAGCGTCATATAGCCGCCATAGGACCAGCCATAGAGGGCGATCTTGTCCGCATCGACGAAGGGCAGCGATTTGAGATATTCCGCACCCAGCTTCTGGTCGCGAACCTCCACCCCGCCCATCGCATGATACAGCGGCTGTTCGAACGCCACGCCGCGATTGGCACTGCCGCGATTGTCCAGCGCGAACCAGATATAGCCCTTGTCAACGATCGCCTGTGCCAGCGCGCCGTTCCAGCCGCGATCCACCACTTGCGGTCCGGGGCCGCTATAATGGTAATAGAACACAGGGTATGTCTTGCCCGGTTCCATTTCGGGTTTCAGCATCATCCAGTGCAGCGGCGTCCCATCCTCAGCCGCGACCGTGCCGTATTCGGGCATAACGTGGCTGGGCAGGAAAGCCGCGTAGGGATGGTCGGCGTCCAGCGCGTTCTCTTCGATCCAGGCTAGCCGATTGCCGTCCGTATCCGCGAGGTAACTTTGCGGCGGCTGGTCCTTCGCAGAACGGGTTATGAGCAGCGTCTTACCGGCCTTGTCCATGCTGGCACCGTGGGTGAATCCGGGCTGCGTCAGGCGCGTTTCCACCGGTGGATCGACGCTTTCATAGGCCAGCGAATAGACATGCTGTTCCAACACATCGTCCGCGCCGGTGGCGGTGTAGTAAACGTGCTTCGCTTCCTCATCCACGCCGACCAGCTTGGTGACGACGCGCTGCCCCTTGGTGATACGCTGATAGCTGCGCAAATCCTCATCGGCATTGTAGTGATAGAGATGGCCGTAGCCATCCCGTTCGCTCCACCAGATGAGCGATCCGTCTTTCAAAAATCGGTAATCGTCGCTGAGATTGATCCAGTATTGGCCGCGTCCGCCCTTTGACGCCATCGCGTCCTCTTCCTGCAGCGCGATTTCGGTTTGCCCCGTGGCGGGATCGACTTTCAGAACGTCCATCCAGTCTTGCTGGCGGTTCTGACGCTGGACGTACAACGATCCATCCGGTCCCCAATCGACCCGCGCCACATAAAAGTCAGTCGGATCGTCCGCGTTGTAGAATGTCGGGCTTTGATTCGTCGTCAGATCGATCTGCATCCGGTTGCCGCCATCGGGGTCCATCAAAAACAGTTCGACCACGGCATTGTCGCTGCCGGCCACGGGATAACGCTGGTCGAAAACCTGCGTACCGGTTGCGCCGATTGCCGCGCGGGTCACCACGCCGACGCGGCTTTCATCGGTGCGCTGGACTACGATCTGCGCGTCGTTCGGGCTCCACCAATAGCCGGTGAGCCGCCCCATTTCCTCCTGCGCCACGAATTCCGCTTCGCCCCAGCGAATCGTATCGCCTTCTTTCGGCGTGATCGGTGCGGCGTCCGCTCCCACCTCGCCCACCCACAATTGCCGGTCGCGCACGAAGGATACGTATTTGCCCGTCTCGCTCAGTGCCGGGTTGAGTTCGCTTTCCTCGGTATCGGTCAGACGCGTCACACCCCCGTTTCCCGGGCCGTCCAGCTTCGCCAGATACAGATCGCCGTCCAGCGGCACCAGCACGCCCGATCCATCCGGCGTCCATTGGTAGCTGACGATGCCTTTCAGATTGCCAATCCGCGCCCGTTCGCGCTGCATCTTTTCATCTTCCGACAATGCGCGGCCGCTGCCCAGCTTCTCGCTGTCGACCAGCATGGTCCATACGCCGCGTTCCCGGTCGTAACCCCACAGATCGTAGCGGTCGCGATCATCCGCCCGATTGCGGAGCAAGGTGAGATAGCGCCCGTCGGGCGACAGCCTGGCCTGCCGCGGGCTCGACCCGTCGAGCGATGGCGAAGCGAAAACGCGTTCGAATGTGAGGTCGGGTGTGAGGTCGGGTGTACCAGTCATCGTGTCCTGCGCGGCGGCGGTTGTAGCAAAAGCGATGGTGGCAGCGGCGGCAAGCAACAGGCGCATATCAATGTGATATCCTTCATGGGAGGTTGCCACCTGTGTAACGCGCGCACGGGTCTTGTCCAATCCCCCCCCATACAATGGTCGGCGCCTGCAAGAACCGTATGGGCACAAAGAAAAAGGGCGCCCCGGTTTCCCCGAAGCGCCCCTCCCGTAACTCGATACCGAAAACTACTTTTTCGGTGCGTTCATCCGGCGTTCGGCAATCCGCGCGCTCTTACCGGTGCGGCCGCGAAGATAATACAGCTTCGCACGGCGCACGATACCGTGACGCACCACGGTCAGACTGTCGACGATCGGGGAATAGAGGGGAAACACGCGTTCCACCCCTTCGCCGAAGCTCATCTTGCGGACGGTGAAATTGCTGCCCATACCGCGGTTGGAGCGAGCGATTACGACGCCTTCGAAATTCTGGATACGTTCGCGCGTGCCCTCGATCACCTTCACGCCGACGCGTACGGTGTCACCTGCACGAAATTCAGGGATATCCTTCCCCAATGCGCCGATGGCTTCGGCTTCCAGTGTCTGAATCAGGTTCATGTGCCCTCATTCCTTCTTTTCATGCCGCGCGCCAGAGGCAGACTGGACCCGAGCGTCATCGTAACGCTCCCAAAGGTCCGGTCTGCGTAACCGTGTGTGATCTTCCGACATCGACTTGCGCCAGTCGGCGATCTTCGCATGATCCCCCGATCGCAGCACCTGCGGGATCGTGCGCCCTTCCCATTCCTGTGGTCGGGTATATTGCGGATACTCCAGAAGCCCCTCTTCGAAAAACTCCTCGGTACCACTCGAAGCCGCGCCCATTACGCCGGGAAGCAGCCGGATGCAAGCATCGAGTATCATCAAAGCGGCAGGCTCCCCGCCCGACAGAACGATATCGCCTACACTGACCTGTTCGATATCGCGCGTATCGAAAATCCTTTCGTCGAACCCCTCGAACCGGCCGCACAATATCGTCACCCCCGGCCCCTGCGACAAATCGCGAATACGGGCCTGGGTAATCGGCGTACCGCGCGGCGTCATCGCCAGGATCGGCGCGTTCGGTTGCACCCGCCGGGCATGATCGACCGCCCCTGCCAGCACGTCCGCCTTCATCACCATCCCCGCACCGCCACCTGCCGGCGTGTCATCGACACTGCGATGCTTGTCCGTCGCAAAGTCGCGGATCTGCACGCAGTCGAGCGACCATTTCTGCTCCTCCAGCGCCCGCCCGGCCAGCGACAGTCGCAACGGCCCGGGAAACATTTCGGGAAACAGGGTTAGGATGGTTGCGGCGAAGGTCATGCCTTCATTCTTCCGCGAAATCGTCGCTCACGACAAGCTTCGTATCGTCCCAGTCGACTACGGCCTGCTTTGTCATCGGGATCATGAAGCGCTTTTTATCGGGACGTTCGATCTCGATCACATCCTGCGCGCCGTAATTCTCGACGGCAACCACCGTGCCGAGGGGGTCACCGGTTTCACTGACCGCCGCCAGTCCAAGCAGGTCGGAATGGTAATATTCGCCCTCCGCCAGTTCCGGCAATGCGGTGGACGCTACGGTCAGGACGGTTCCGCGCAGCGCTTCCGCAGCATTGCGATCCACAACTTGCGCGAAACGGGCAACCGCCCCGCCCTTATTATCGTTGCGGATGGATTTGAGGGTCAGGGTGCCATCGTTGAAGCTACCATAATGCTTCAACTGCGCAATCCCTTCCCCGAACAGTTTGAGGCGCACTTCGCCCGTCACGCCGACCGCGCCGGAAATGGCGGCCAGGGTGACGGGTTTGTCGTGTGACAAGCGCGTTAGTCCTTCGGCTTGTCGTCGGCTTTTGCGTCCGCCGTGTCGTCAGACTTTTCTTCCGCTTTCGGATCGCCTTGCGGTGCGTCGGCCTGTGGCTGGGCCACGGGGCCGCCTTCGTTGACTTCTTCCGCCACGGCTGCCGCATCCTGCGCAGTCGCATCTTCGGAAACCACATCCGACACGGCGTCGGCCACCGCCTGCGCGGTTTCTTCCGTCTTGACAGAACCGGTTGCGGTATTCTCGTTGGACTTGTCGGCCTCTGCCGCCTTGTCTTCAGTGGGCGCGTCTGCCGGAGTTTCGGCCGGAGTTTCAGCAGCCGTCTTCTTTGCCTCTTCCTCGGCTTCCTTGGCGGCGGTGGCTTTCTCGGCCTTTTCCTCCGCACGTTCGGTGGCCTTTTCGCCCGGCTTGCCCTTGTTCGGGTTGTTGCGCGCATCACGCTCACGAATGCCTGCTGCATCCAGGAAACGGGCGACCCGGTCCGATGGCTGCGCGCCTACCCCAAGCCAGTATTTCGCACGTTCTTCATTCAGCGAAACCCGCTTTTCATCATCCTTGGCGAGCAGCGGGTTGTAAGTGCCGATCTGTTCCAGATATTTGCCATCGCGCGCACGGCGGCTGTCGGCTGCCACGATGCGATAATAAGGACGCTTTTTCGCGCCGCCACGGGATAGTCTGAGTGCAATTGCCATTATGGATTACCTTTCGAATGTAATTTTTTAATTTGATGAATAAAAATGAATTACTTTTTCGGCCCGCCCAGGCCGGGAAGCCCGCCCGGCATTCCGCCACCGGCCCCACCCATATTGCCGCCAATATTGCTCCAAGGCCCGGCGGCATACCGCCTTTACCGAACAATGCCCCCAGACCCTTCAATCCGCCCATCTTCTTGATCTGCTTCATGGCGCGGCCCATCTCCTGATGCATTTTCAGAACCTTGTTCAGTTCCTGCACGCTGCGTCCTGCACCGGCTGCCACACGCCGTTTGCGCTTGGCGTTCAGCAAGGCCGGGTTTTCCCGTTCCTTCGGCGTCATCGACCCGATCAGCGCATCCATATGGACCAGCACCTTGTCGTCCATTCCGCTATCCGCCAGCGCGGCCTTGGCCTTCTTCATGCCCGGCAGCATTCCGGCCAGCATACCCAGCCCGCCCATCTGATTCATCTGGTTGAGCTGCGTCCGCAGATCGTTCAGATCGAACTGACCTCTCGCCATGCGCCTGGCCATGGCTTCGGCGTCTTCTTCGTTGATCGTCGCGGCGGCTTTTTCCACCAGCGACACGACATCGCCCATGCCCAGAATACGGTCGGCGACACGCTTGGGATGGAACGCTTCCAGCGCGTCCAGCTTCTCCCCCGTACCGGCGAATTTGATCGGCTTGCCGGTGACATGGCGCATGGACAGCGCCGCGCCGCCCCGTGCATCGCCATCCATCCGGGTCAGGATCACGCCGGTGAGCGGGACTTCGTCGGTAAAACTCTTGGCGACATTGACCGCGTCCTGACCGGTCAGGCTGTCGACCACCAGCAGCACTTCGGTCGGGGTGGTGTTGGCGGACACCGCCTTCATCTCCGCCATCAGTGCTTCATCCACGTGCAGGCGGCCTGCCGTATCCAGCAGCAGCACATCGGCGGCCTGCAATTTCGCCGATTCCAAGGCGCGGCGAGCGATATCGACCGGTTGCTGGCCCGCCACGATCGGCAAGGTCGCACAATCGATCTGCGTGCCCAGCACCGCCAGCTGCTCCTGCGCAGCGGGACGGTTGACGTCGAGCGACGCCATCAGCGCCTTCTTGCCGTGCTTTTCGCGAATGAACTTGGCGAGCTTGGCGGTTGTGGTGGTTTTGCCCGAACCCTGCAGGCCGACCATCATGATGACGACCGGGGGCTTGGCATCCAACGTCAGCCCGACGGTTTCATCGCCGCCGAGCATTTCGACCAGTTCGTCCGAAACGATCTTGACGACCTGCTGACCGGGCGTGACCGATTTCAGGACATCGGCACCGATTGCCTTTTCGGTGACCGCATCGATGAACCGGCGCACCACAGGCAAAGCCACATCGGCTTCGAGCAGCGCGATCCGCACTTCGCGCATGGCGTCGCGCACATCCTGTTCGCGCAGCGCGCCGCGACCACGCAGCCCGTCGAACACACCGGAAAGGCGATCGGACAGACTGTCGAACATACGCTCACTCCCAATCGCTTGCGCCCTGAAAACGGGCCGCAAACCGCAAATGCCAAAAACGCCGGCGAACGAAACCTCGTCGGCCAGCGCGCGAATTTCAAAAAAGAAACCCGACTTGATCAGTTCTAAATGGAACGTCGCGCCAACCCACCCTGGATTGCCACGTCGCTCCGCTCCTCGCAATGACGAGGTATGGTTCAATATGCTTCGAATTGGTTTTGGTCGGAAGCGAAAATCGGGTTTCGCCGTGAACCGGCGCGCAGCGTAGCTTTGGCTACGTGAGCACCGGAAGCGCGGAGAAGCGCGATTTGCAGCCCGACCAGGGCCGATCCGGAGTATATTGGTGGAGCCTAGCGGGATCGAACCGCTGACCTCAACACTGCCAGTGTTGCGCTCTCCCAGCTGAGCTAAGGCCCCGAAATTTCAAGTTCGGCCCCCTATTGATAAAGTCGCAAGAGGGCAAGATGTTTGTTTGCGTGGCCCTCAAACGCCGGCGCCCGCAGGGTCAAACCAAGATCAGCTTTCCGGTTCCTCGTCGTCGCCCTTGCCTTTCGACACGGCCATGTCTTCATTATCGTCACCCAGATCGACGTCGCTGTCGGGGCGGTTTTCCTCCTCGTCGACATCGCTCAGATCGTCGTCATCGGCCAGATCGCTATCCGCTTCACCGCTTTTCTTTTTCGTATCCTCGAACGGGATCGGCTGCTTTGTCTTCAATACGGGTTCCGGCGTCCATTCCTCCCCACATTCGATGCAGGCGACGGGGTCATCCTTGTTCAAATCGTAGAAGCGCGTGCCGCATTTCGGGCAGCTGCGCTTCGTGCCCCATTCTGGCTTGACCATGATACATCCTTATATGCTGTCCGGACCTTGAACCCGGAACTGAAATTTCTTGACTGCTATTGGGAACGGCACCTGTATAAGACAAGTCCTGATGCGGTGCGCCCGATTGAAAGCTGGCGCGCCTTGCCATAGGGTGTACGCGGTGTCAAAGCCCGCCCACCCCGCCAGCATTCGTGGAACGAACCTTGCCAGACGCAGCCAGTCCCGCCCATTTCGCGAAAAGCGGGCCGTTGCGCGGCACAATGCGGGTGCCGGGCGACAAATCGATCAGCCACAGAGCCCTGATGTTCGGTGCCTTGGCAATCGGGGAAACCCGCATTTCCGGCCTGCTGGAGGGGCATGACGTCGTTGCGACAGCGGATGCGCTGGCGATGATGGGGGCGACGATCCGGCGCGATGGCAGCGACTGGATCGTGCATGGAGTTGGCATTGGCGGTCTGCTGCAGCCGCGCGGTGCGCTGGCCATGGGCAATAGCGGCACATCGACCCGGCTGCTGATGGGTCTGGTCGCGAGCCACGGGATCACCGCAACTTTTACCGGCGATGCCAGCCTGTCGCAGCGGCCGATGGACCGGGTGATCGAACCGCTGACGCAGATGGGCGCAAGCGTGGAAGCCAGCTCCGGCAACACACTGCCCCTGATCGTGCGCGGCAGCCTGCCTGCCGTTCCCATCGAATACCGCCTGCCAGTGGCTTCCGCGCAGGTCAAAAGCGCCGTTTTGCTGGCCGGACTGAACACGCCAGGCATAACTTCAGTCATCGAACCGGTGGCCACCCGCGACCATACGGAACGGATGTTGCAGGGCTTCGGCGCCGATCTGACGGTCGAGGAAATCGGCGGGGCGGATGGGCCGGAACGCATCATTCGTATCCGCGGCCAGGTCGATCTGACCCCGCAGACGCTGGTCGTGCCCGGCGACCCGTCCTCCGCCGCGTTTTTCATCGTCGCCGCATTGCTGGTCGAAGGCAGCGACATTATCATCGAGAATGTCGGCATCAATGCTACGCGTGCGGGGCTGATCGCGGTGCTGAGGCAGATGGGCGGCGCAATCGATCTGGTCGAGCGCCGCGATGTGGGGGGGAAGCGGTGGCCGATCTGCGCGTGCGGCATTCGCGCCTGACCGGCATCACGGTGGACCCGGCCATCGCGCCCAGCATGATCGACGAATTTCCCATATTGTTCGTGGCGGCCGCCTTGGCGCAGGGCACCACCACTACCACCGGATTGCAGGAATTGCGGGTCAAGGAAAGCGACCGGCTGACGGCGATGGCAGCAGCCCTGTCGGCAGCCGGCGCCCATGTAACGCAGATGGACGACGGTCTGGTGATAGAAGGGTCGGGCGGTGCGCCCCTGCGTGGAACCGGAGACCATGCAATCGCCGCGCATCTGGACCACCGTATCGCCATGAGCATGGCGGTTGCCGGGCTGGTCAGCACCGATGGGGTGACGGTGGATGACACCCGTCCTATCGCAACCAGCTTTCCCGATTTCGCAGCCATGCTGGCCCGCGTAACAGCGGGCACTGCGGCGGCGCGCTTATGATTATCGCCGTCGACGGCCCGACCGCATCCGGCAAGGGGACAATATCGCGCCGGATTGCCGCCCATTACGGTCTGCCACTGCTCGACACGGGTTTGCTATACCGCGCCGTCGGCTATCAAACACAGCGCGATGGCGGCGATCCGGACAATCCGGCAGATGCTCTGGCCGCCACCGCCTTTCCACCCGAATTGCTGGCCGATCCCGCCCTGCGCGACGAAGGTACGGGCGGCCTCGCCAGCCGCGCCTCCATCCATCCCGCCGTTCGCCAGGCCCTGTTCGAACGGCAGCGCGCATTCGCCCGGCAGCCGGGCGGCGCAGTGCTGGACGGGCGCGATATTGCAACGGTAATCGCACCGGATGCCGACGTAAAACTGTTCATCACCGCCAGCGTCGAAGCGCGGGCGGAACGGCGGTTCCGGGAAATGCAGGCGTTGGGTTCCGCCCGGACGCTGGCCGAACTGGCCGACGATCTGCGCCGCCGGGATGCGCGCGACAGCGGCCGCAAGGACGCGCCTCTTGCAATTGCGCCCGATGCGGTGGTCATCGATACATCCGCCATGACTATCGATGATGCCTTCGAAGCGGCGCTTTCGGCGGTGGAACACGCCGCCGCGCGCGGCTCTGCAGCCGCAGACTGATGCCCCCAACCTGTGGCCCGCCAGCGTGCAGCACGGCCACCATGCGAAGCCTTGCTTTCAGGGGGCAATTCGCCTAAGGGCGCCGGTGTCCGGCCGGTGCCTGCGCCCGCCGGTCCTTCGCATACGCATTCGGCGATGCGGAGAGTTCGGCCTCTTGGCCCGCAAGTCGGCAATGGTGCCGGCGGCGGAGAAAAGACCCCGGGACGAGTTCTGCTCCAACCCGGCGGCCGGTTAAAAAAATATATGGGAAATCCCAACTCTATGGCAACTTCAGCCAATCCTACGCGCTCCGATTTCGAAGCGCTGCTTAATGAACAACTCGGTGGTGCCGAAGATGGCGGCTTCGAAGGTCGCGTCGTAAAAGGCACCGTAACCGTCATCGAAAACGGCAAGGCCGTAGTCGATGTGGGCCTGAAATCCGAAGGCCGTATCGATCTCAAGGAATTCAGCCGCGGCGATGGCGATCACGGACTTTCCGTAGGCGACGAGGTCGAAGTGTATGTCGACCGTGTCGAAAACGCCGATGGCGAAGCGATGCTCAGCCGCGACCGTGCCCGCCGCGAGGCCGCATGGGACAAGCTGGAAAACGAATTTGGCGAAGAAGCGCGCGTAAACGGCCGTATTTTCGGCCGCGTCAAAGGCGGCTTTACGGTCGATCTGGACGGCGCCGTAGCCTTCCTGCCCGGCAGCCAGGTGGATATCCGCCCGGTGCGCGACATCACCCCGCTGATGGATATCGAACAGCCGTTCCAGATCCTCAAAATGGATCGCCGCCGCGGAAATATCGTGGTTTCGCGCCGCTCCATTCTGGAAGAAACGCGCGCCGAACAGCGTAGCGAACTGATCGACAAGCTGTCCGAAAACCAGATCATCGACGGTGTGGTCAAGAACATCACCGATTACGGTGCATTCGTGGATCTCGGCGGTATCGACGGCCTGCTGCACGTTACCGATATGAGTTACAAGCGGGTCAATCACCCCAGTGAAATCATCGAAATCGGCCAGACGGTTACGGTGCAGATCGTGCGTATCAATCAGGAAACGCAGCGTATCTCGCTCGGCATGAAGCAGCTCGAAAGCGATCCATGGGATGGCGTCGGCGCCAAATACCCGGTCGGTGCGAAGCTGACCGGTACGGTCACCAACATTACCGAATATGGCGCATTCGTGGAACTGGAAGCGGGCATCGAAGGCCTGGTCCATGTGTCCGAAATGAGCTGGACGAAAAAGAACGTCCATCCCGGCAAGATCGTATCCACATCGCAGGAAGTCGATATCGTCGTTCTGGAAGTGGACAGCGAAAAACGCCGCATCTCGCTCGGCCTCAAACAGGCGCAGGGCAATCCATGGGAAGATTTCGCGGATAAGAATCCGGTCGGCACCACGGTTACCGGCGAAGTCAAGAACGCCACCGAATTCGGACTGTTCATCGGTCTGGACGGGGACGTGGACGGCATGGTTCACATGTCGGACATCGCCTGGGGCATTTCCGGCGAAGATGCGCTGGCCCTGCATCGCAAGGGCGAAGAAGTGCAGGCCGTGGTTCTCGATGTCGATACCGACAAGGAACGTATCAGCCTGGGCATGAAGCAGCTGGAAAAGGGTGCACCATCGGCCGACGGTGCCGCCGGCGGCGGACTGAAGCGCGGCGATGTGGTTACCGTGACCGTGCTCGAAGTTCGCGATGGCGGATTGGAAGTGCAGGCCGGCGACGATGGCGCTACCGGTTTCATCAAGCGTTCGGATCTTGGCCGCGACCGCGACGAACAGCGTCCCGACCGGTTCCAGGCGGGCAACAAGTTCGATGCCATGGTCACCGGTTTCGATCGTTCGAAGAAGCCCAACTTCTCGATCAAGGCGCGTCAGATCTCCGAAGAGAAGGAAGCGGTGGAACAGTTCGGTTCATCCGATTCCGGCGCATCGCTGGGCGACATCCTCGGCGCGGCGTTGAAGAAGGGCGAATAATTCTCGCCACTTCACACGAAGCTTCTGCGAAAGGCCCGCTCTTCCGATGGAAGAGTGGGCCTTTCCTATATCCGGCGATCGCCCTACACTGCAATCATGCTGGAAATTCATCAATTCCCGTGCCTGTCCGACAATTACGGTTTTCTGCTGCACGATCCCGATAGCGGCCAGACCGCCTGTATCGATACGCCGGACGCCGCAGAATATCTGCGCCAGGCGGAAGCGCGCAATTGGCGCATCAGCCATATCTGGAACACCCATTGGCATCCCGATCATGCGGGCGGCAACGAAGCGATCAAGACCGCGACGGGTTGCACGATCATTGCCCCGGCGGAGGTTGAACGGATCGCCAAACCGGATCGCGTGGTGCAGCATGGCGACACCGTGGCACTGGGCAAATTTACCGCGCAGGTGATCGATGTGAGCGGCCATACCAACGGCCATATCGCGTTCCATCTGGCGGATGCGGAAATTGCATTCGTGGGCGACGCAATATTTGCGCTGGGCTGCGGGCGGATGTTCGAAGGCCAGCCCGCGCAATTCTGGAAAAGCCTGTCCCGGATCAAGAACCTGCCGCCGCAGACCATGCTGTATTGCGCGCATGAATACACGCAGGCGAATGCCCGCTTCGCCGTCCATGCCGATCCCGCCAATCGGGCGCTGGCGGATTATGCGGCGGAGATCGACCGGAAGCGCGCCGCCGGCGAAGCGACCGTGCCCACGCGGCTGGAACGCGAATTGGCGACCAATCCTTTTCTGCGGGCAGACGATCCGGCAATCGCGGCGATCTGGGGTGGTAGCAACCCCGCCGAAACCTTCGCGGCATTGCGCGCTGGGAAAGACGCGTTCTAGCGTGCCTTTTCATCGCGGGAACAGCAAGACCGTGATGCACGGAATATAAGATATGAAAGCCCTGCGAAGTAACCCATCTCAGCCCGGATCTGTCCGGCTGCGCCCTTGCCGATATGCCGCCGCCGGTTCGCGGGCCCGGCGAAGCTCTTGTCCGTATTCACGCCGCATCGCTTAATTTCCCCGATCTGCTGATGACCCGCGGCGATTATCAGTACATACCGGGGTTGCCGTTCATTGCCGGAATGGAACTGGCGGGCGAGATCGTCGAAGCGGACAGCGATAGCGGCTTTGCCATCGGCGACCGCGTCATGGGTGGCGGGAAAACCGGCGGCATGGCGCAAGTCGCCAGCGTTGCGACCTGCAATCTACGCCATATCCCCGATGGCTTGTCGTACCACAAGGCAGCCGGTCTGGGTGCTGCATACACCACTGCCTACACCGCCCTGGTCGAACTTGGCAATATGCAGCCGGGGCACTGGGTGCTGGTCCACGGCGCGAGCGGCGGGGTGGGACTGGCCGCCTGCGATCTGGCGAAAAGCTTCGGCGCAAAAGTCATTGCGGCCAGCGGTTCGCCGGACAAACTTGCGCGTATCGAACAGCTTTACGCCCCCGATGCAGTCATCCTGGCGAAGGACCGTTTCCGCGAGGCTGTGGCCAGCATTACCAATGGCGCCTTGTGCGATCTGGTCTGCGATCCGGTGGGCGGCGATGTGTTCGATGAAAGCACCCGCTGCGTAACATTTGGCGGGAAACTTCTGGTCGTCGGCTTTGCAGGCGGGCGGATTGCCGATGTCGCGACCAACATTCCGCTGATCAAGGGATTTTCCATCGTCGGTGTCCGTGCGGGCGAATATAAGCGGCGGTTTCCGGACCGGGGACGGCGTATCGCCAGTGCGGTCGCGCAACTGGCCGCGGATGGCAGGATCGACCCGGTCATCGACCGCGTGCTGCCCCTGTCCCGCTGGATGGAAGGATTTGCCGCAATGGCGAACCGCCAATTGGTGGGCAAGGTGATTTTCGAACCGGGCCTTTAATACCGCAATAGGTCACGCAGAACTGCCGCCCGCGCCAACATCCCGGCAGTTAGAGGCTGGAAATAATCTCGTCCGCCAACCGGGCATCGGCGGCATTGGTGTGCTTGGCAGCGATCAGATCCTTCGCCGCGGCTGTGGCGGCCATGGCCGCACGATTGCGCACATCGTCCAGCGCCTCGCGTTCGGCAGCGGCAATCTTGTTTTCCGCCATAAGCTTGCGCCGTTCCACCATGGTCGAACTGTCGGCTTCCGCCTTGGCCAGAACCGCGTCCGCTTCCCGCCGGGCGCTGTCCAGCATCGCCTCTGCATCCTTTTCCGCATTGGCGATCTTGTCCGCATATTCATTGCGCAAAGCCTCCGCCTCGCCGCGCAGGGCTTTGGCTTCGTCCAGCTGTTCGCGAATTGCGGCGATCTTGCGGTCCAGCCCGCCGGTAATCATGCCGGGCACTTTCTTCCACACCATGACCAGTATCAGCACCAGCATCGCGATGGAAACAACCTGATAGGGTTCAAGACCCCACAGGGTCGGGCCCAGCGGATCGACCGGCGCGCCAACGCCTGCGGATAGAACCAGCAGCAGTTCAGACATGGGCCATCGCCTTTTTCACTGCCGTTTTGGCACTGGCTGCCGTAATCTTCACGCCCGCGATCCGCTGAACGATGTCCTGCGCGGCTTCTGCCGCCACGCTTTCGATCTCGGTCAAGGCAACATCGCGCGCCTGCGCAATCTCGGCTTCGGCCTTGATCAGCTTGGTATCGAGACGGCTCTGCGCGGCGGCGAGCTTTTTCTCGCTTGCGTTCGCCCCGTCCAGCTTGGCCTTGGCAATCAGGGCCTGGGCATTGGCGCGGTTTTCGTTTTCACGCGTGCGCCAGGCTTCCTCCTCCGCATCCGCCGCCGTACGCGCGGCACCGGCAGCGGCAAGATCGGCGGCGATCTGGCCGTCGCGCTGGGACACGGTTTCCATCACGCGCGGCACCATGCCCCGCCCGACGACGAAAAACACAAAGCCAAAGGTCACCAGCAACCAGAAAATCTGGCTGGAATAGGTTTCCATGATTTGAGCGATCTGGGGCATAATCGTGCAGCCAATCGGATGAGGAAACGGCGTCGGCTCCGGGCGGTCGGGACACGGGGGTCACAACCGCCGGAAGCCGCCAATCAGGCGACGAAGATCAGGATCATCGCGACCACGAAGGACAAAAGGCCCAAAAGCTCTGCCGCGGCGAAGCCGATGAACAAACGGCCCTGCTGACCGTCAGCCGCGCCGGGATTGCGCAATGCGCTTTCGAGGAAGGATGCGAACACATTGCCGACACCCAGTGCGGCGATGCCGGCACCGATCGCTGCGAGACCCGCACCGAGTAGCTTTGCTGCTTCTGCGTCCATTGGTATTACTCCTTAAAAAAACAATCGTGGTTTGGTGATAGAAACTTAGTGCAGATTTTCCGCATCGTTGATGTAAAGCGACGTCAGCAGCGCG
The DNA here is from genome assembly GCA_963803585.1 of uncultured Alphaproteobacteria bacterium. GTDB lineage: Bacteria > Pseudomonadota > Alphaproteobacteria > Sphingomonadales > Sphingomonadaceae > Pontixanthobacter. Next base: position 174,551 of record CAWDNB010000004.1, read on the forward strand.
AAAACATAGGCCTGGATACCGGCGACCAGAATTTCCAGCGCGCTGATACCGATCATCAGAATGAATGTGGGCAGGCCGACGAGAAACGCGAAACCCGCACCGGCATTGGTCCCGGATATAACGAAACTGGACAATACCTTCAACAGGACGTGCCCTGCCATCATGGCCACGAACAATCGCAATGCCAGGCTGAACGGGCGAACCATGAACGATATGAGTTCGATGGGAAACAGGACGGGGATCATCGGCCATGGGGTACCGTGAGGCACGAACAGACTGAAAAACTTGATCCCGTGTTTGACGAAACCAACGATCAGGACGATGGAAAAGCTCAGGATCGCCAATACGCCGGTAACCGTGAAATGGCTGGTAAAGGTGAAGGGATGCACGCCGATCACACCCAGCGGCAACAGGCCCAGAATGTTGGCGAACAGGATAAACATGAACAGCGAGAAGATGTAAGGCACATATTTGCGCCCCGCCTTGCCCACATTCGCTTCCAGCATATCGTCGATGAAGCCGGTGAAACTTTCCACCATCATCTGCCAGCGACCGGGAACGAGTTCGCGTTTCATGCCCCCTGCGACGAACAGCGTCAGCAGGACGGTGGTGATCGCCATCCACAACGCACTGTTGGTGAACGCGATATTGAACCCGGCCAGTTCCCATCCGCCCGAACCCATGAGGGGTTCGATCTGGAACTGGTGCATCGGATCGACTCTGCCATCTTCGGCTGCCACGTCTCAAACGCCCCTACGCGTGAAGGAACATCGCATATCGAACGTGCCGGACCCGCTTACTGCGCGGGCGGTTCGTCCGATTGCGTGTTCGCCATTCGGAAAATGTTCCTGAAAGCGACCGCTATTCCAAGGAACAGCATCACCAACAGACCCCAGGGCGAGGTACCGGCAAAATAATCAATCGTTGCGCCGATAACCAATCCACCGAGAATCCCGCCAAGCAGATCCGCCAGAACCCGGTTGCCGCTGCGATAATTCGCATCGGCCCCGGCTGCCTGCGGTCGGTTGCGGTCATGTTCCCGTTCTTTGGCAGCGGATAGCCGCGCTTCGAGCGAGTCAATTCGCGCATCCTCGGCGATGGGTTCCCGTGCGGGCTTCTGGTCGCTCATGCCGTGATCCTTTCTTGAAACACACCGTATCGGGGTGCTTTGGCCAGGGTACGCGGCACAGGCAAACCAGCTGCCCGCCAAGGGCGTGGACCCTGTAAGCGGGGGGTCGCGCCAAGTCAACCGATGGGGCGCTGCAATGCAGCAGAAAACTGGACGACGAAAAGATTTCCCTCAAGGCTACCGATGCGCTCCGCGATCAAACGCCCGCGCAACGTGCATCGCGCTGGGGCGGACCATTGCCGCGGGTTTGCCATGATCCATCGGGTGCCTGGTATTTTTCCCCGGCGCGAGGTGCGGGCAATCGACAGACATCCTGCGGTGAAAGCGAATTCTTCCAGCGTGGAGCGCGCGGCCTGTGCCCGCTGTGCATAAACGGCGCGGCGTTTGATGTTGATATCGTTGACCACGCGCTGCAATTCGCCGGTGGCGGGGCCGACGATGCCGATATATCCGTCCATCTTTTCGCCCACCTGGCCTGCGGCTCTTGCCTCCGCATAGCCGGGTTCGCGCTGCGCCGCGGCGGTGCCGGCCATACCGGTCAGCGCGATGGCAACCGCTATGGCTGCAGTGACAGTCTTGTTCATGACGCTTTCCTGTTTCCCGGACTGGGCCGAATTTCTATTTCCAGCTCGATGATACCACGCGCAATATTGCGGCAGCCTTAAAATATATCCGCATTTTCGTCGATCGTCTCGCCAGCATCCTTCGCCAGCCGATAGATCACTTCCTGCGTGATGTTGATATTGAGTTCTATCACAATCGGTTCGGACGGTGCGTTTACCGTTACGCATCCCCCCAGAAGCGGGACAAAAAGCGCAAGGGGGGCCATCGCCAACACAGGTTTCCTGGCCATAGAACACGCGCCCTTCATGGCAGCATATGTCGCAGGCGCATGGTCGCAGGTCAATTTCAGTGCCGTCATGGCAAATCCTCGCTGTCTGGGGTCTGAACAATGGGTGGTGCGGAAGAAACATCGTCGGGCGGGCGGGCATCGGGCAACCGGGCCGCGGGTGTGCGCGGGGGCCGGGCCGGCACCGATGGCGGGTCCGGTTCGGCAGGGACCACGAACCGCGTTCCGTCATCGTCCAACAGGCCCAGTTCACGCGGGTCGCGCACGGCGGCCGGATCGTAGATGGATTTCAGATTGCCCATCAGCTTGTAGAACGGCGCACGGATGTTCACGTTGAAGCGGATCGGCAATTTGGCGATCTGACGGGTGATGAAATTGGTTTTTGCGCCTTCGCCCTGCGTAACCCCGTCGAAACGCACCCGGGTCAGAATATCCCCGGTAATCGGCCCGTCGACCGATACGGCCATCGATCGATAGTCCAGACTGCGCAGTGTCTGGAACGCGTAATTGGCAATAGGCGTCAAATCTTCATAGGTCAGTTCGCCAATATAGGACACATTGCCCCCCGGTGGCCGCGACAGCAATTTGCCGCCTTCGATCGTGCCGAAGCCGACCTCGTCGAACACCAGCGGCAGAGCCCCGTCGAAAATCCCTGTCGCCGCGATATTGCCAAGATCAAGGGAGTCCACGAAGACCGCCGCATCCAGCCCTTCGACCTCCAGCACATAGCGCCGGATTTCGCTTTCGCCCAGATTGAGCGCGACCGGCTGCAGCCGCAACATCCCGCCCATGAATGGCCAGCTTCCGCCCGACACCGCCAATAACCGGCCGCCGCGCAAACTGTAGCGGATAGTGCCGTCTTTCACTTCGATACCCGGATTGACGGTGGCGACCCTGATGGTCTGGTCCGGCGCCGTGGTCAGGCCCAGCAAATCGGTGAACCGCACGGTGCCGCTTGCCCCGGTAACCGGACCGAAGGCCGCCGCGAGATCGAGCGATTCGGATGAAAATTCGCCGGTGCTGGTCACCCCCGCCGCGTTCCAGTCGATCCGCCCGGTGCCGGTAACACGGCCTTTCACATTCGCGACCACACCGCGAAGCGACTGGGTGAGATCGGCGGGCTGCAATCCGTTGTCGAACAGCAGATCGGGAACAGCCAGATCGGAATGGCCCACACCTTTCGACAGATCGTGCATCAACCGCACTTCCGCAATCTGTCGCCGGTCGGTCGGGGCCAGTATCGTTGCCGACGCCGTGATGATATTGTTGCGCAGCGCCAGTTCGCCGCCGGTTACCGGCATGGGTACGAACCGGTCCGCATCCTGTCGGTCGGACAGGATGAAACCCACATCGGACAATCGCAATACGCCGCCCGCATAGGTCCAGTTGCCCTGCGTTTCGGTAAGATCCAGCGGCACCGCCGCAATGCCGACATCCGCCCCTTCGAAAGTGCCCCCGATAATCTGCCCGAACCGCGCCGTCAGGCCCGAAATGGTAAACCGGTTTGCGCGGGCGGGCGGGCCGAGCGTCACGGTCAGCTGCCGTGCAGTCGCCACGCCGGGATAGGCAAAACCGATCGGGCCGCTGGTGATGGCAATCGGCGTGCCGGCCAGCCGTCCCGCGACATCGAGCGACGGCAGCCCGGCGGCGATGGACAGGGCCCCGCCCGCATATCGCAGGACCGGGCGACCCCGCGCCGGACAGATGATGATAGCGCGATCGATCAGTTCCAGATTGGAGTAGACCAATGATTCGTATCGTATCGTCGTGCAGCGACGCCACAGATCCAGTCCGCCATCGGCGGTATATGTGCCGGACAGGGGCAGTCGCAGCGCCCGTACCCGCCCGCCCGGTAAAAATCCGCTCGCAATGGCCGTTCCATCGAAGCGCACGGCGCCGGTGCGCGTCTGCGTAACCAGCAGCTCCGGTATCGCAAGACTGCTGGTAGCGGCGCGGTATGGCTGCATCTTCAGGCGAAACACGGTGTCGCGCGCACCCTGTTCCATCCTGCCGGTAAGCTGCGGCAAACCATCGCCGATAATACGGAAATTGCCCGCGATCTGCGGCAGGGTGCGTCCAGTGCCCGGTCCGCTTCCGGTATATTGAAGGCGGGACAACGATGCGATGATGCCGCCGCCGCGCCCGCGCATTTCGGCCTGCGGTACTGTCACCGATACGGCGCCGCCATCCAGACGGGCAATCAGCGAACCCTTCAGCGAACTGCCGCGCAATCGGGCCATCAACGCACTGCGCAATTTGCCTAGCAGGGGGCTGAGCAGCGTCCCGCGTGTCGAACTGGCAAGGGCTGCAATCCGGGCGGGTATTTGCGGGCCGGCAGCAATCCCGTCGGCCGCGAAATCGAGCGTGCTTTCGAACTTCGTGAACTGCGCCCGCGCTGCGCAGAGTGCCATCGAGAACGATCGTCTCGGCCGTGCCCTGCGCGGATCGCAGACCATTTCCGGCAATGTCGAAATCGACCGTGACGTCTCTACCACTGTTGCCACCCCTGTTACTGGCGCCATAGGCCATTTTCACCGGACCCTTGAGTGCCGCCAGGCTGACGCCATTTGCCGACACCGGTCCTGACCGAAGCGCACCTTCCACCGTGACTGCAAGATCGTCGAAACCAACCTGCGTCTTCGTTTGCCACGCGATCTGCGCGATGGCGAGACCGTTGCCGGAGCAACGCATCTGCGCCAGTCGCAGCGGGCCGCCCAGCACCGCGTTGTCGCCGCGAAGCTCCAGACGCCCATAGGCGGTGGTCCGACGCATGGTGCATCCACCGATCGCAAGGCTGGGGGCAATCGCGGCCAGTGTGCCCGTAAACCCGCCATCCAGCCGCCCCGCCCCGTCCAGCTTCAGGCCCACATCGCCATAATCCGTCGCGATAGCCGCGCGTCCGTCGCGCAGCACCACATCCAGCGCGGGCAGTCCGCCATCATCTGCCTTACCCCCGAACAGCACCGGGTCGAGCGCGCCGAAACTCAGCCTGCCATCGCGCAGACGGCCATAGAGGCGCGGCCGGATTACCGTGACGCGGCCGATGTCGGGTATGCCGAAACCGTAGACCAGTTCCACCTCGATACGCTCTACCGTCAGGTCCGGATTGGCGGCATCGCCGACCACCACGTCCGACAAGATCTGGCGTTCGGTATCGATGCTGTCGACGGTGTAGGTGGCGGAGATGCCCGCCGCTTCCAGCTGATCGCCGATAAGGTCGCGCGCAATCCGGTCCCGCTGCAACCAGCCGATCATGACGAGCGTGAGAAGCAGCAGCAGCAACAGCACCGCAGCGCGGCCCAGCGCGAACCGCCAGCCACGCGCGCGTGCAGGTTCGCCATCCGTGGCATCGGCAATCTGATCGGGCGGCGATGCCATCGTTACCACTTGCGCGATGGTTATGGCAAAGGCAATGAAATCGTACACATATCAGGGGCGCCAAGTGCCGAGCAGCGATGATCATACGGGTTCGCCCGGCTTAAAAACGGGCGCGCCTGCGAAACAGGGCGCTTCCGGCCACCGTGCGCGGCTGCGCGACCGGTTGCTGACCGGCGGGGCGGAGGCGCTGGCCGATTACGAAGTGCTGGAATATCTGTTGTTCGCCGCGATCAAGCAGGGTGATACCAAGCCGGCGGCAAAGGCGCTGATAACGCGTTTTGGCTCTCTCGCGGCGGTTCTGGATGCCGATCCGGGTGCCTTGCAGGCGGTGCCCGGTATCGGCCGGACCAGCGCCGCCGCGCTGAAATCCGTGGCACTGGCGGCGCGGCGCATGGCGCGCAGTGCGGTGCTGGACAAACCGATCCTGGGCAGCTGGCAGGCGTTGCTCGACTATCTGACCATCGATATGGCCAATCTGACGGTAGAGCGGGTGCGCGTGCTTTATCTGAATTCGCAGAACCGGCTCATCCAGGATCATCATGTCGGCGATGGCTCGATCGACGAGGCGGCAATCCATCCGCGCGAAGTCATCCGCCGGGGGCTGGATCTGGGCGCGACTGCACTCATTCTGGTGCACAATCACCCCAGCGGCAATCCCGAACCCAGCCGCGCCGACATCCAGATTACCAATCGGATCGCGGAAGCGGGGCGGCTGCTCGGCATCGTGGTGCACGATCATGTCATCATCGGGCGCGGCGGCCATGTTTCGTTGCGGGCCAAGGGGTTGATATAGGTCGGCGCATATAAGCTGGCCGACAGGAGCTGCGCCAGTATCGTCCCCGCGCCCTTCCAGCACCGCGCCCTTCCAGCACCTGCGCCCTTGCCAGCGTAACCGCCGCAGCTTAGCCGGACCGCCAATCCCATAGTCACGATCTGGAGTCGATCATGGTCCCCCGCTACGCCCGCCCCGAAATGTCCGCCATCTGGGAACCGGAGGCGCGCTATCGCATCTGGTTCGAGATCGAGGCGCACGCCACGCAGAAACTGGGCGATCTGGGCGTGGTGCCGGCAAGCGGGCCAAAGGCGCTGTGGGATTGGTGGAACACCGGCCCGATGATCGACGTGGCGGCCATAGACGCCAAGGAAGCGGTCCTGAAACATGACGTCATCGCTTTCCTCGACTGGGTGGCGGAACAGGTGGGGCCGGAAGCCCGGTTCATGCATCAGGGCATGACCAGTTCCGATGTGCTGGACACCACGCTGGCGGTGCAGCTGACGCGCGCATCGGACATTCTGCTGGACGATCTGGATGGTTTGCTCGCCGCGCTGAAGCGCCGGGCGCTGGAACATAAATACACCCCCACTATCGGCCGCAGTCACGGTATTCATGCAGAACCGATGACCTTCGGCCTCAAACTGGCGCAGGCCTATGCCGAATTTTCCCGTTGCCGGACACGGCTGGTCAATGCGCGTGCTGAAATCGCGACCTGCGCCATATCGGGCGCTGTCGGCACATTCGCCAATATCGATCCGGCGGTGGAGGATTACGTCGCTGAAAAACTGGGCCTCACGCCGGAGCCGGTTTCCACCCAGATCATTCCGCGCGACCGCCACGCGATGTATTTCGCCACGCTGGCCGTCATTGCCGGGTCTATCGAACGCCTCGCGGTGGAAATCCGCCATCTGCAGCGCACCGAAGTGCTGGAGGCGGAAGAATATTTCGCGCCCGGCCAGAAGGGATCGAGCGCGATGCCGCACAAACGCAATCCGATCCTGACTGAAAACCTGACCGGTCAGGCCCGCATGATCCGCGCCTATGCCCTGCCCGCGCTGGAAAACGTGGCGCTGTGGCACGAACGCGATATTTCGCATTCCAGCGTGGAACGCTTCATCGGACCGGATGCCACCATCACACTGGATTTCGCGCTGTCGCGGTTGACCGGCGTAGTCGACAAGCTGCTGATCTACCCCGAACGGATGCAGGCCAATATGGACCGGATGGGCGGCCTTATCCATTCGCAGCGCGTGCTGCTGGCGCTGACGCAGAATGGCGTGACGCGCGACGATGCCTACCGCCTGGTCCAGCGTAATGCGATGAAGGTGTGGGAATCCGATGGCGCACTGTCGCTGCTGGAACTGCTGAAGAAAGATGCGGATGTAACCGCCGCCCTGTCCATCGAAGAAATCGAATCGCGCTTCGATCTCGATTATCATTTCAAGGCGGTGGATCATATTTTCGACCGGGTTTTTGCGTGATCGCAGCAGGGTAAGCCCTCCCTCTTCCCATCGGCGGGCGCAGCGCGTAGCATTGGTTTCACGAAATTTTCCGGAGTAAAACTATGCAGGTCGTCCGCACAATATTATGGGTCTTGCTCTTTGTCGGGCTGCTCGCCTTCTCGTTCTTCAACTGGAAGCCGGTGGAAGTCACCATCTGGGACAATCTGATCCTGGAAACGAAGGTGCCGGCGCTGGTCATCGTTTCCTTCCTCCTTGGCATGATCCCCACCTGGCTGCTTTTGCGCGGCACGAAATGGCGGTTGAAACGGCGGATCAACACACTGGAAAATGCCGCGAAATCGGCGGCCATGATGCAGCACGCCGATGATGATACCGCATCCATGCCAATGACCTCGACTGCCGCGCCCATGATGTCGCCCGCTTCGCTGGATCCTGCCACCACCGAACCCGAACTGGCGCCCACCTTGTCTGCCGACCCGGTAGTCATTGCGCCGCCTGGCGATCTCGACCGGACAATCGATGGGCCCAATGAACGGCCCGCCGACCCGGCGATTACGCGGCAGCCATGACCAGCCCGGTCTACCTCGCGCTCGATTTGCCGCAGCTCGATGCCGCGACCGTCTTGGCAAAAAAGGTCAGGGGCCATGTCGGCGGGTTGAAGCTGGGGCTGGAATTCTTCTGCGCGCACGGGTCGCACGGTGTGCATGAAATCGCCCGTGTCGGGTTACCGATCTTCCTCGATCTCAAACTGCACGACATACCCAATACGGTGGCAGCGGCGATGCAGGCGATCCATGCGCTGGAACCCGCAATCGTTACCGTTCATGCCAGCGGTGGCCGCGCAATGCTGGAAGACGCGAAAGCCGCCGCTGCCGAACATACCAAAATCGTGGCCGTGACCATGCTGACCAGTCTGGACGAACGCGATCTGATGCGTCAGGGCATTGCGGGAACGCCGCATGATCACGTGATGCGGTTGGCCGAACTTGCGGAAAAATCCGGTATAGACGGCATCGTATGTTCCGGCCGGGAAGTCGCGGCAGTGCGCGGGCAGTGGAAAAACGGATTTCTGGTGGTTCCCGGTCTTCGCCCGAACGGCGGAACGGCGAACAGCGCGAAAGGCGGGGCGTCGGACGATCAGAAACGGGTCGTCACGCCGCGTCAGGCGCGCGATGATGGTGCCAATGTCCTGGTGATCGGCCGTCCGATCAGCCGGGCTGCCGATCCGGTGCAGGCGGCACGCGACATCGAAGCGACGCTTTAGCCCATGCGTGCGGGGGTAATGCTGTGCTGCGCGGCGATCACGCTTCATGGTTGCAGCTATCGCGAAATACGGCCATCCGCCGATGCGCAGGATGCCCAACGCGCGCAGGTCGAACGCGGATCGGCAGAAAATGCCCCCATCGAACGGTTCGGCGCAATGCGGTTCCAGCAGATCGCGCCCGATGTGTGGCAGCATACCAGCTATCTCGATCTGCCCGGCTTCGGATCGGTTCCGTCCAACGGACTGATCGTGGTTGATGGCGACGGAGCCATTCTGGTCGATACGGCGTGGACCGACGACCAGACTGCGCAATTGCTGCAATGGGCGCAGGCGCGGCTGGGCAAACCCGTTCGCGTGGCCATCCTTACCCATGCCCATAGCGACAAAATGGGCGGTATGGCTGCGCTGCACGCCGCCAATATCGCAACCTACGCCCATGAAACGAGCAATGCGATCGCGCCGGACAAGGGTTTGCTACCCGCCCGCAACGCTCTGGTCTTCGATGCGGATGGGGAATTGACCGGGGCGCGACCCGCCGCATTCGGGCCGCTGCGGGTGTTCTATCCCGGGCCCGGCCATACGCGCGACAATATCACGGTCGGCATCGGCGCCGCATCCCTCGCGTTCGGCGGATGCCTGATCAAGGGTTCCGATGCCACATCGCTCGGCAATCTGGCCGAAGCGGATACAAAGAATTACAGGGCGGCTGTCGCGCGGTTCGCCGCCGCATTTCCCGACGCGCGGATCATCGCGATGAGCCATAGTGGCGCGCAAGACCGCGCGGCAATCGCACGAACAGCAAAACTGGCGGCCGATCTGGACTGACCGCCGCGACCGTTCCAACCCTGCCGCGCACATATGGTGCCGACAGCCCGATCAATTCCCCCAGTCGCTGTCCGCCGAACCACCGGCATCGCGATTGCGTTGCGCCTCTTCCTGCATTTCGGCAGCCATTTTGTTCATTTCGCTATTCATCTCGAGCGATTTTTTCATCGCGGTGCCCATGCTGCCATCGACCCCGTCGCCGGGCCAGCGTGCCGCCGTGGCACCGGCGCGCGCGGCATCGAATTCACGGTCGGTCAGCAGCGAATCGATCCGTTCGATCATCCTGTCGCGCGCCATATTGTGCGCCATGCCCGCTGCGGCGCCGTCGCCCGCACCGCCGCCCTTGCAATTGATCGAAATATGCGTTTTGCTGTCGTCGCCTTCGAACGGGGCCAGGTTGATCCGGCACTGCCGCCCGGAATGGGAGGTTTGCGTAGTCCAGAAAATCGTATCCGTGCCGTTGCCGGAAACCTTCGTTTGCAGACTGGACCATTCCGGCGCCGTGGAAGCGCCCAGATCGGTGGCAGTCAGCGCTTGATACACTTGCGGCACGGACTGGTCGTAAACCTGAGCCGGGGTCTGATCGACAAAGACATACAACAGTCCCGCGGTTAACGTACCCAGACCACCGATTGCGAAAATATTCATGAAAATCGCCCCTTGTGAATTACCCGAAATCCATCGCACAAAACGGTAAAGAAGTTGTTTTACGAACACGCGCTCAGGGACGGCTTGCGGCGTGCGGCGTAACCGTTAAAGACTGCCGCCCATGACCGAACGAATGGTGAAAATCTGCGGTATTGGTTCATCGTCTGCGATGGAGGCGGCGCTGGGTGCCGGCGCGACCCATGTCGGCCTGGTGCATTTCGCCGCCAGCCCGCGCCACGTATCGCTGGCCGATGCGGGGCAGCTGCGGGCGATGGCACGCGGACGGGCGAAAACGGTGCTCCTTCTGGTCAATGCCGAAATCGGCCCGACCGCACAGGCGCTGGAAGCGGTGGCACCCGATATCGTGCAGTTCCATGGCAGCGAAACGCCCGAATGGGTCGAACTGGTACGCAAGCAGACCGGGATCGGGGTGTGGAAGGCGCTGGGCGTCAAGGATGCGGCCACGCTGGAAAAGTCGCGGCGTTACGAAGGCAAGGTGGACCGGTTGCTGTTCGATGCACCGGCCGGGCGGCTACCCGGCGGCAACGGTGCCGGATTCGACTGGTCGATACTGGCCGATTTCGATCATCAGACGCCATGGGGGCTGGCGGGTGGGCTGAACCCTGATAATGTGGGGGAGGCAATCCGCCAGACCGGCGCGGAACTGGTGGACACGTCCAGCGGGGTGGAAACTGCACCGGGCGTGAAGGATGCAGCCTTGATCCGCAAATTTTGCGAAGCTGCGCGAACTGCCCGAACGGACTTATCATGAACGATCACAACCCCAATTCCCTGCGCGCCGAGCCCGCCACCGACGGTGTGCGGCAGATGCCGGATGCCAACAGTTTCCGGCAGATGCCGGATGAGCGCGGGCATTTCGGCGATTACGGCGGGCGCTATGTCGCCGAAACCCTGATGCCGCTGGTGCTCGATCTGGAACGCGAATATCGCGCCGCGCAATCCGACCCAGCATTCAAGGCCCAGTTCGACGATTTGCTGGAACATTATGTCGGTCGCCCCTCGCCCCTGTATTTTGCGGAACGGTTGACGGAGGCCGTTGCCGCGCAGGCAACGGAAGGAATGGGCGCGCAAATCTGGTTCAAGCGCGACGAACTCAATCACACCGGTGCGCACAAGATCAACAATTGCATCGGGCAGATCTTGCTCGCCATCCGCATGGGCAAGACGCGCATCATCGCGGAAACCGGCGCCGGCCAGCACGGCGTCGCCACGGCCACCGTCTGCGCGCGTTTCGGCCTGCCCTGCGTCATCTATATGGGCGCAGAAGATGTGCGCCGCCAATCGCCCAACGTGTTCCGCATGAAATTACTGGGCGCGGAAGTCATCCCCGTCACCAGCGGGCGCGGCACGCTGAAGGATGCGATGAACGATGCCTTACGCGACTGGGTCGCCAATGTGCACGACACGTTCTACATCATCGGCACCGCCGCCGGGCCGCATCCCTACCCCGAAATGGTCCGCGATTTTCAAAGCGTGATCGGTACGGAAGCGCGCGCGCAGATGCTGTCGCGGATAGACCGTCTGCCCGACCTGCTGGTCGCCTGTATCGGCGGCGGATCGAACGCGCTGGGGCTGTTCCATCCGTTTCTGGACGATGCGGACGTAAAGATGCTCGGCGTCGAGGCTGGCGGGCATGGGTTAGACGGCGACGAACACGCAGCGTCCCTGCTCGGCGGCGCGCCCGGTGTGCTGCACGGCAACAAAACCTATCTGCTGCAGGACGAAGACGGCCAGATAACCGAAGGCCACTCGATCAGCGCCGGCCTCGACTATCCCGGTATCGGGCCCGAGCATGCGTGGCTCAAGGACACCGGCCGCGTGGAATATACCAGCGTCACGGATGACGAGGCGCTGGAAGGCTTCCAGCTATTGTGCCGCACCGAAGGCATCATTCCGGCGCTGGAGCCCGCCCACGCGATCTACGCCGTAGCACAGCGTGCGAAGGAGATGCCGCAGGATGCGGTGATTTTGGCCAATCTGTGCGGGCGCGGGGACAAGGACATTTTCACCGTGGCGGAAAAGCTGGGAGTGGAGATTTGAGACGGGAACGCCGACTGTTAGTACCCATCGGATTTTTCCTGACGGCAGCGGCGACAGTAAGTTATCAAGCCATTGTCATCCGGAATTACATTCGGTCCGCAGTCATGGACTCCAACTGGGAATCTTTCATCGCTTTTTACGGTGGGGAGGCACCCGCGGCGGGACCTGATCAATTCTGTTTCGACTATTGCGCGCCGGATATGCCCTTTGTCGCAGGCTGGATCGGAATCGGCTCATTCGCTTTTGGGTTACTTTCGCTCATGATCATTTGGTTCCGGTCCGAGAAATGACCCGCCTCTTAACCGCCTTCGCCAACCCCGCCCTCGTCTGCTTTATAACAGCAGGCGATGGTAACACTGCGGCCAATCTCGATGCGCTGGTCGCAGGTGGCGCGGATGTGATCGAGCTGGGGATGCCGTTTACCGATCCGATGGCGGACGGGCCTGCAATTCAGAATGCCAATCTGCGCAGCCTTGGGGCGGGAACCACCACGGCGGATGTGTTTCATCAGGCCGCCGCGTTCCGCAAACGCCACCCCAATATCCCGCTCGTTCTCATGGGCTATGCCAATCCGATGGTTCGGCGCGGGCCGGAATGGTTTGCGGAGGAATGCACGAAAGCGGGTGTCGATGGCGTAATTTGCGTGGATATTCCGCCGGAGGAAGACGATGCGCTCGGCCCTGCACTGCGCGCCAGAGGCATCGCACCCATCCGCCTCGCCACCCCGACCACCGATGCCAAGCGGCTGCCGCAGGTGCTCGAAGGGTCGGACGGGTTCGTCTATTACGTCTCCGTTGCGGGGATCACTGGTAAGCAGCAGGCACAGACCGCCTCCATCGAAGAAGCGGTCGCGCGCATCAAGGCGCAGACCGATCTGCCGGTCGCGGTCGGCTTCGGCGTGCGCACGCCGGAACAGGCTGCGGCCATAGCCAAGGTCGCGGACGGGGTCGTGGTCGGTTCCGCTCTGGTGGAACTGGTCGCCGCACATGGCGCGAACGCGCCGGACGCGCTAAGGGAATTGACCACGCAGCTCGCAATGGCCGTCCATTCGGCCCGTGAAGGACATTCCGCATGAACTGGCTCACCAAGGTCCGCAATTCGTTACCCTTCGGCAATAAGCGGGAAACACCCGATACGCTGTGGGTCAAATGCCCCGATTGCCAGGAAATGCTGTTCACCAAGGATTACGAAGAAGCGCAGAAGGTGTGTCCGAATTGCGGCCATCACGGGCGCTTGACTGCGGATGAGCGGTTGAACGGCCTGCTCGACATCGGTTATGAATTGCTGCCCCAGCCGGAGGTCCGCGAAGATCCGCTGAAGTTCAAAGACTCCAAGAAATACACGGATCGCCTCAAAGCCGCCCGCGCCAAGAACCCGCATCGCGATGCGTTGAGCGTGGGTTCGGGCGAGATCGAAGGGCACGCAGCAGTGGTCGGTGTGCAGGATTTCCATTTCATGGGCGGGTCGATGGGGATGGCCGTGGGCCAGGCATTCTGCGACGGGGCGCAGAAAGCGATCGACCGCAAATGCGCCTTCATCATGGTCACTGCAGCAGGTGGTGCCCGGATGCAGGAAGGTATCCTGAGCCTGATGCAGATGCCCAAGGCTACGGTCATGACGCGGCGGCTGAAGGAAGCCGGCCTGCCCTATATCGTGCTGCTGACCGATCCGACCACGGGCGGGGTTACCGCCAGCTATGCCATGCTGGGCGATGTCCATATCGCGGAACCAGGCAGCCTCATCGGGTTTGCCGGACAGCGCGTGATTGAAGACACGATTCGCGAAAAACTGCCCGAAGGGTTCCAGCGCGCCGAATATCTGCACCGGCACGGTATGGTCGATATGGTGGTCCATCGCCGCGAACTTCGTGCCACGCTGGCCATGCTGCTGAGCTATCTGCAAACGGAAAATTCGGACCTGGCGAAGCAGGCCGCATGACCGCGCTGATCCGACTAGACCACGCAAGGTCATGGATTTCGGCACATCCGACGATCCGGCGGTACAGGCGCAACTGGACCGGCTGGCCCAGCTGTCGCTGCCGGATGGCAGGTTCGGCCTCGATACGATCCGCGCGCTATTGCAGCGGCTGGGCGACCCGCAGGACCGGATCCCGCCGGTGTTCCATGTCGCCGGCACCAATGGCAAAGGCTCCGTCTGCGCGTATCTGCGCGCCATGCTGGAGGCGGGTGGCCACAGCGTCCATGTGGCGACCAGCCCGCATCTGGTGCGATACAATGAACGCATTCGCATTGCAGGAGAACTGATCGGCGATACGCAACTGGCCGCGCTGCTGGCCGAAGTGCTGGATGCGTGCGCGGGGTCGGCAGGCCGTGCGGAACTGGTGCCCAGTTTCTTCGAAGTGACGATTGCCGCGACATTCCTGGCTTTCGCCCGGACCCCGGCGGATGCCTGCGTCATCGAAGTCGGTCTGGGCGGGCGTTTCGATGCGACGAACGTAATCGCCAGACCGGCCATCTGCGGCATTGCCGCGCTGGGGATCGATCACGAACGCTTCCTGCTCGCGCCCGAATACGGCGTACCCGGCGAACCCATCGCCCGTATCGCGTTCGAGAAAGCGGGCATCGCCAAACGGGGCGTTCCGCTGGTGACGTTCTGTTATCCCGCAGCCGCGGCGCTGGAGGTGGAGCGGGCGGCGCTGCGAAATAACGCCATCCTTCATATGCAGGACCGCGACTGGTCCGCGCAGCTTGCCGAAGCGCTGCATTATAACGACCGGCACGGCGATCTACTGCTGCCGCTGCCCAGCATGGCGGGCCGGCATCAGGCGCTGAATGCCGCGCTGGGTGTGGCGATGCTGCGGCACCAGGATACGGTTACCGTTGCGCCGGCAGCCATGGCGCAGGGTATCCGCAATGCCCGCTGGCCCGCGCGATTGCAGAAACTTGCCGCCGGGCCGCTATCGCAGGATCGCGAAATCTGGCTGGATGGCGGGCATAATCGCGATGCGGGAAATGCCCTTGCGCGCCATTTCGCCGGCAATCGACTGCATCTGATCGTCGGCATGATCGTGTCGAAGGCGCCCGATGCGTTGATCGAACCGCTCGGCCCGTCGCTCGCCAGCATAATCGCGGTTCCGATCAGCACGCATGACAGCCACCCGGCATCCGCATTCGGGCCGCAGGCGCGTGAGGCCGCATCCGTGCAGCAGGCGCTGGCCAGTCTGCCCCGCGATGGTTTGCCGATATTGATTGCCGGATCGCTTTATCTGGCGGGCGACGTGCTGCGCGCCAATGGCGAAGTTCCGGCCTAGTCGCGCCCGCCCGTATTGCGGGGAAGCAATTTGGACAGGGCCCGGCCCGAAAACGCCCCCACCATCGCGCCCACTGCCGCCAGGCAGAACCCCATCATCAGCGTTACGAACCAGAGTGGGTCCGCGCGATCGAACAGGAAAACCGCCGCGATAAAATAACCGAACGCAGCGATCAGCACGATCATGCCCGGTTTCGCCTTAGAAACAGTCCGCCTGCCAGAGCGGCAATGACCACGATGATCAGCAGAACGGTTTCGAGCGGGGGCATGATTACAATGTTACGCCTGCGCCATCGCCGTGTCATCCGCCGCGCCCTGCCTGCTGCGGCGCGACACCCGTATCCATTCCATGATACACAGCACCACAGCCACAAACCCGATCAGCGTGGTCAGGATGAACACATCGTAATATCCGCGATCCTCGATCATTTCGCCCAACGCCCCGCGGCCCAGCGTGCCCACCAGCAGGGTCAGCGACGACAGCAGCGCATATTGCACCGCACTGTATTGTTTCGAAACGATGCTGGACAGCCATGCGACATAGGCCGCGCCCGCAATACCGATCGCCAGATTTTCCCACATGACGGTAAAGGTCAGCCGCGCCAGTCCTTCCGACCCGAAGGGGGCCATGGTGGTGATCAGCGAGGTAAAACCGATGGCATCGCTGGCCACCTGCATCATGGCCCCGCCCCGCGCCAGATCGGCGTATAGCAGGTTCGTCAGCGCCGCCAGCAATGCGCCGATGGTTAGCGTGGCCATGCGGCCGATGACCGTCAGCATATAGCCGCCCAGCGCCAGCCCGGCGAGAATGGCGCCCACCCCGAAGAATTTGGAAGCAAACGCCACTTCGTCATTGGTGTAGTTCAGTTCGCCAAGATAGAACGGATAGGCAAAAGTGCCCCAGATCGCGTCGCAGATGCGGTAAGTCAGCACCAGCGCAAGGATCAGCACCAGCGACCACCCGATCCGGCCGACGAATTCGACCAGCGGCAGCAACAAAGCGCGATAGAGATGGTCCATTACGTAACTTGTGCCTGCCTCCCCATGCGTATCATGGGTAAGGACATGGCGCCCCTGCGCTTTCTGGCTGTGCAGCCATCCGGCGATCAACGCCGGTACGACGACGGTTGCGATGATGATCCACGGCCCCCAATACAGGGTGAAGTCCGTGGGATTGGGCCGATCTTCCGGCGCGTAGGTCAACGACATTACCATGAATGTCAGCACAACGCCGATGGCGCCGCCCCATAACAGCGCAACGATGGCCAGCGCACGGGCACGAATGCCCGGTTCCAGTTCCCCCTTGTCGCGAAGGGAATGTATCAACGCATCCTCCGCATCGCCAGCGACCGCGTCGCCCACTTTGGTATCCGGCGCGAACAGCCCGGCGATCCCGATAGCCAGCAGGATCGCACCCATGATGAGATAGGTTTGCGGCCAGCCGATACGGGCCGCAATAATCAGCCCCAAGGCCCCGCCGACCAGCGCCGCCAGCCGATATCCCATCTGATAGACGGTCGAGAGGATATCCAGCGTCGCTTCCTCATCCGCAACGTCGATGCGCCATGCGTTTATGGCGATATCCTGTGTCGCGCTGGCCAAGGCGCCGATACCCGCCAGCAGACTGAACCAGCCCATATTGCTGTCGGTCGGGTTGGACAGGCTCAGGCCGATCAGGATCACGCCGAGCAGGATCTGTGCAGGCACCATCCATTGTTTGCGTTTGCCCAGCCTGGCAAAACCGGGAATGTTCACCTTGTCGATCAGTGGCGACCACAGGAACTGGAAGGCATAGGCCAGACCGATCAGCGAAAACACGCCCATCGTCTCCAAGTCCACTTCCGCTTCCGACAACCAGGCATACAGCGTGCCCAGAAACAGTGCGAACGGAAGGCCGCTGGCAAAGCCGAACAGCGCCATGAAACCGGTTTTGCGGTGCCGCATTGCGCGCGCAACCGTGCGCCAACCTGGCTTCTGGGCCGTGTTTGCCATAGTACCATCTTCCCTGTTCGTGCCGTGCGCTTCGATTATGTGCGGCGCGCTTCGGCCATGTACCTCTAGCCCGTTAGGGACTTTGCCCCATGAACGAAAGTGGAACCATCCAGCGAAGCGTTGCGCGCAGCGGGTGGAGCGCGTAACCGCCACCTCATGACCGATATCGATACCACTGCATCCCCGGAATTGCGCGGCGAACGGCCCGAGGGGCATCGCATCGCCAAACTGCTCGCGCGGGCCGGTATCGCCAGCCGCCGGGAGGTCGAGCGGATGATCGGCGACGGCCGCGTGGCGATCGACGGGACGGTGCTGGACACTGCCGCGACCATCATTCCCGATCTGCGCGGCGTAACGGTGGATGGCAAGCCCGTTGGCAAGCCGCAGGCCGCCCGCCTGTTCTGTTTCAACAAACCCCCCGGCCTGCTGACGGCGGAACGCGATTTTTCCGGCCGGGCGACGATCTACGATGCGCTGCGCAATGCCCTGCCCCGCGATGCGCCGCGGGTGATGCCGGTAGGCCGGCTGGATATCAACACCGAAGGCCTGCTGCTGCTGACCAATGATGGCGAATTGAAACGGGCCATGGAACTGCCCAGTTCCGGTATTCCGCGCACGTATCGGGCCCGCGCTTTCGGCGATGTCACGCAGAGCCAGCTGGAGGATCTGATGCATGGCATCACGATCGAAGGCGTGCGTTATGGCCAGATCGACGCCAATCTGGAACGCGGTTCTGGCCGCAACAAATGGATCGAGATGACCATTACCGAAGGCAAGAACCGCGAAGTGCGCAATGTGCTGGAATTTCTGGGGCTACAGGTCAGCCGCCTGATGCGCACCGCCTACGGCCCGTTCGTTCTGGGCGATATCAAACGCGGCGCGGCAGCCGAGATCGCGCAGATCGACGTCGAACGCTACCGCAAGGATATCGAACGGGACAGACTGAAGCGCGAGAAGAAGAAGAAATGAGGATAATTGCCGGCGACTGGCGCGGACGCACGGTGTCCGCGCCGAAAGGCGAAACGACCCGTCCCACCGCCGACCGTACCCGCGAAACCCTGTTCAACATTCTCACCAGCCGCTTGGGCAGCTTCGAGGGGCTGCGCGTGGCCGATTTTTTTGCCGGATCGGGCGCGTTGGGTTTCGAAGCGCTGTCGCGCGGGGCGGCACATTGTCTGTTCGTCGAAAACGAGGAACGTGCCGTGGCGGCATTGCGCGCCAATGCGCAGGCGCTGGGCGCCCGGGACCGCTGCGATATCAGGGCCGGTTCTGTCCTGTCATTAGGTCCGGCACGGGCGCCACTGGATGTCATATTGCTCGATCCGCCCTATGACACCGGCGCCGGCATGGTTGCGCTCGACAAGTTGAACCGGCTGGGCTGGATTGCGCCCGCGACGCTGATCGCACTGGAAACCGGGCGTAGCGAGACGGTAACGATAGACGGGCTGGATATGATCACCGATCGCAAGGTCGGCAAGGCGAAGCTGACGATACTGCGCCTTGCCGATTAACCATTGTAATGCCGGGCTGCGCCTACATACCGTCCGGCCCGCTATCTGACACGCCATCTGACCCGCTATCGAATACGCTATCGGACCCGTCATCTGACACGCCATCGTCCGGTCCATTGGCGGACGATTCCAATTCGGCGGCGCGGCGTTCTATCATGTCCCATGCAGCGTTACCGTCTTCCGGGGATAGCGCGCTCAACGCCATCCGGTCGCCATCGCCCAATCGCCAGAACAGATCCTGCCTCGGAACCGGAAGCGTCCAGTAATAGGCCTGGACCTCCCCCGGCCATAGCGCGAGAGCCTGTTGCTGTTCCGGCGTCAGCGCGTCGTAGGACGCCTGCTGTTCCGTCGTCATCGGAAGCGCGGCGGTATCGGG
Source organism: uncultured Alphaproteobacteria bacterium (assembly GCA_963803585.1). Lineage (GTDB taxonomy): Bacteria > Pseudomonadota > Alphaproteobacteria > Sphingomonadales > Sphingomonadaceae > Pontixanthobacter. Next base: position 194,093 of record CAWDNB010000004.1, read on the forward strand.
AGCCGTCGGTGGGGAGGATACGGGCGGGGAAGACATGGCCGGATAAGACATAGGCGGTGCAGCCTCCTCCGGCATATTCTGCATCGGCTCCGGCATTGGCGCCTCCTGCATTGGGGCCGCTTGCGGGGTGACCGGCGGTGCGGGATCCACTGGCATCCCGGTACCCGGCGCTGGCGGAATTTCCACCGGCACGTCCTGTGCAATGGCCGGTATCGTGGCCGGTATCGCGGCACCCGCCATCAACAGCGAAGCGGTGCTTATCATATATGTACGCATGGTAGTCTCCTTATGAGTGACCCTTGCGTGACGAACGGCTCCGAAAACGATCCGAAGACAGGGGTGGTGTACCTGCCCGTGTTACGATGACGCAATATCGCCCTGCACCGTTCGTCCCAAACCGGGCGCGGGAAACCGTCGGGCGTGCCGCAAACAGGGCAGAATGCGGTGGCCCCCCTTTTTGACAGGATGCGGGTGATGCAGCTTGCGAAGGGCGCCCTTGTTCCCTAACTGTTCACTTGTCCCATGACCGATGATCTTCCCCAGACCCAATCTGCCGATGGCGGCCAGTTGCCCGCCTATGCCGCGCGGCTGAACGATCCGCAGAAAGAAGCGGTGCTGACTACCGAAGGGCCGGTATTGATGCTGGCAGGCGCGGGCACCGGCAAGACGGCGGCCCTGACTGCGCGGCTCGCGCATCTGGTGGCGATGCGCAAGGCATGGCCCAGCGAAATCCTGTGCGTGACCTTCACCAACAAGGCTGCGCGTGAAATGCGCGAACGGGTCGGCGGGCATATCGGCCCTGCGGTGGAAGGGATGCCATGGTTGGGCACGTTCCATGCCATCGCCGCCAAGATGCTGCGGCGCAACTCCGAACTGGTCGGCCTCAAAAGCAATTATACCATTATCGATACGGACGATCAGCTGCGTTTGCTGAAACAGCTTATCCGCGACAACGAGGTGGATGAAAAACGCTGGCCGCCCCGGCAGCTGGCTGGACTGATCGACGGGTGGAAAAATCGCGGGCTCAATCCCGCCGATCTGGATGCGGTCGACAATGAATCCTATGCCAACGGTCTGGGCCAGAAATTCTACGGGTTGTATCAGGACCGGCTCAAAGCGCTGAATGCCTGCGATTTCGGCGATCTTTTGCTGCATATGCTGAACATATTCCGGCAGCATCACGATGTGCTGGAACAATACCGGCAACGGTTCAAATATATTCTGGTGGACGAATATCAGGATACCAATGCGGTCCAGTATCTGTGGCTGCGGCTGCTGGCACAGGAACGCCGGAATATCTGCGTAGTGGGGGATGACGATCAGTCGATCTATTCCTGGCGCGGAGCTGAGGTTGCCAACATCCTGCGGTTCGACCGCGATTTTCCGGGCGCAAAAGTGGTGAAGCTGGAACAGAATTATCGATCCACCCCGCAAATCCTGGCGGCGGCATCCGGCCTGATCGATGCGAACAGCCAGCGGCTGGGCAAGACTTTGTGGACCCAGATACCCAATGGCGACAAGGTGCGGGTGATCGGCGTTTGGGATGGGCCGGAAGAGGCCCGGCGTGTCGGCGAGGAAATCGAACGGCTGGAACGCGAAGGCGCCTCGCTGGACGAGATCGCTATTCTGGTGCGCGCGCAATACCAGACCCGCGAATTCGAAGATCGTTTCATTCAGATCGGCCTCAATTACCGGATCATCGGCGGCTTTCGTTTTTACGAACGTGCTGAAATCCGCGATGCGCTCGCCTATCTGCGTGTCATCGCCCAACCGGCAGACGATCTTGCGTTCGAACGTATCTACAACCAGCCCAAGCGCGGGCTCGGCGCAAAGACGCTGGAAAAAATGTATCAATATGCGCGTGCCAGCCGGATGCCGCTGGCGGCTGCGTCGCTGCAACTGGCCGATAGCGACGAATTGCCCAAACGCGCCGCCAATGCCATCGGTAATCTGATGCGCGACTTCCTGCGTTGGCGTGACATGGAACCGCAGACCGCACCCGCCGAACTGCTGCGTACCGTGATCGAGGAAAGCGGCTATAACGCCATGCTGGAAGCAGAACGGTCGCCCGAAGCCGCCGGACGCATCGAAAACCTGTCCGAACTTGCCCGCGCGATGGAGGAATATGAATCGCTCGGCGATTTCCTCGAACATGTCAGCCTGGTGATGGACAATGAAGCGTCGGCCGACGACGAAAAGGTCACTATCATGACCATGCACGGGGCAAAGGGGCTGGAGTTCAACAATGTTTTCCTGCCCGGCTGGGAAGAAGGCGTGTTCCCATCGCAGCGTTCGCTGGACGAAGGCGGCCTGGCCAGCCTGGAGGAAGAGCGCCGGCTTGCCTATGTCGCCATCACGCGGGCAAAACGTCGCTGCACCATAATGCATGCGGCCAATCGCCGGATCTATGGCCAGTGGACCAGTTCCATCCCCAGTCGCTTTATCGACGAATTGCCGGGTGAATATGTCGATGCGGAAACGACCATGGCGGGCGGAAAATCGCTATGGCAGGCGAACTGGTCCGAAGGAGACGATCCCTTCGCCCATGTCAGCGCGGCGCAGCCCGATCGCAGCAGCGCGCGCGGACCGGGATGGCAGCGGGCACTTGCCACCGGCTATGAGACGAAACAATCGGTAGTGAAGGAAAGCCGCCGCAGCGCCGCCAGCTTTGCAGCGAAACCGCGCAACGACATCGCGATCGGCGCGCAGGTGATGCACGACAAATTCGGTAGCGGAACGGTTATCGATCAGGATGGTAACAAGCTGGTCATCAATTTCGAAAACGCTGGTGAAAAGCGCGTGATCGACAGTTTCGTCCGGCTGGAAGGCTGAATATTTCCGGAGTGCTGCCGGAAAACCCGCCGTGAAAACCGTTCCGGTTCTGTTACTGCATACCGCTTAAATTGCGCTGAAATCCAGGAAATCCGGTTTCGGGCCATTCCATTCACCCGCTGGAACCGGTTCGCTGTCGTCGTTGCGATATTCGCGCCGTGGCTCGGCCTTCCGCGACTGCGCTGACGCGGTCTTGCGTGGCTGTACCGGTGGGTCACCATCGTTCGGTGCTTCCTGGCGGGATCTGCGCGCCCGCGCCGGCTTGTCGACACTATCACCCCGCGTTTCCGGCTTGGGCGCTTCGGACCTGGGCGTACGTGCGCGCCTTGCAGGTTTGGCGTCGGGCACGCTTTCGTCCTTCAGCGTAACGCGAACATCGTCCTTGCCGAAAATTGCGATCTTGGCGCCGGTCAGCTTCTCGACATTGCCGATAGCCTCCGCATCTTCCTTGGTTACGAAGGTAAAGGCCCGCCCGCTCGCGCCGGCCCGCCCCGTCCGGCCGATACGGTGCACGTAATCGTCGGGATGCCAGGGCGTGTCGTAATTGAACACATGGCTGACGCCCTTGATGTCCAGCCCGCGCGCGGCCACATCCGACGCCACGAGAATATTTATTACCCCCGCTTTGAACCGTTCCAGTTCCTGCTGGCGGGTGGACTGGTCGATATCGCCGTGAATTTCCCCGCTCTTGAACCCGCTGCGCTGCAGATGCTTGTTGAGTTCGCGCACCGTCGTTTTCTTGTTGGAGAATACTATCGCGGTTTCGACATGATCGTTGCGCAGCATCCATTCCAGCGTTTCGCGTTTCTGGCGCGGCTGCACATGGACCTTGAAGGCCGCGATGTTTTCAGCGGTATCGCCGGCGCGACTGACTTCGATCTGTTTGGGGTTGGACAGAAACTTGTCCGCCAGTTTCTTAATGGGCGGCGGCATGGTGGCGGAAAACAGCATGGTCTGCCGCGTTTCGGGCAATTTGTCGCAGATGAATTCGATATCGGGAATGAACCCCATATCCAGCATCCGGTCCGCTTCGTCGATCACCAGAAGTTCGCATCCGCTGAGCAAAATCTTGCCGCGTTCGAACAGATCCATCAGCCGGCCCGGGGTCGCGATCAGCACATCCACGCCTTCGTCCAGCGCCTTCAGCTGATCGCCCATCTGCACGCCGCCGATCAGCAGCGCCATTTTCAGATCGTGGTTCGCGCCGTATTTCTCGAAATTTTCGGCAACCTGCGCCGCCAGTTCGCGCGTCGGTTCCAGGATGAGCGAACGCGGCATGAGAGCACGGCGACGGCCGCTGGCCATCACATCGATCATCGGAAGAACGAAACTGGCGGTCTTGCCCGTACCCGTCTGCGCAATCCCGATAAGATCCTTCATCATCAGGATGGCGGGAATGGCCTGGGCCTGAATGGGCGTGGGCGTGGTATAGCCGGCCTCTTCGACCGCTTTCAGCAGTTCATCGGAGAGACCGAGATCGGCAAATGACATAGAGTATCCGGATATGGGGGCATCGGCCCAAACGCGCCGAAGCGGTTGCCCCAGCGTAAAACCGCCGCGGCCTTTGCAACCCGGCGCGGTAAAAGTCAATATTCAGCGATCGAACGCACAGCCGTGAACCGGCCACCGAAAAGGCGATGTTGTCAGCGCCCTTCCGCCACCAGATGGCGGATGCGGTTAAGCTGGCATTTGACGCCGGTGCGCGATTGCAGACGATCGCGGTTCACGCACAGTTTTCCATCCTTGCTGGGTTCGACGTAGAAACCCTGATAATAATCACGGGCGGAACATGATTTTTCCAGATCGGCGGCAATCAAGGTACGGTCCCGCATATAAAGCAGCAGGCGGTCGTCGCGTGTCGTCCGCACGGCCCCGATCTCGTCCATCGCGAAACATTTTCCAATGCGGCGCTCCACCAGTTTGGGCGGCGGCGCAGCCGGGCGCCTGTCCGCTGCGAGATCGGTGCGGTTCGCACGATGCGGAGACACCCTGATCACGATGCGGCGCTCGATCCTGATCTGCTGTTCCACCGGTGCGCTGGTCCGCCCTTCCAGTACCGGGCCATCGAGCTGCAGCCAGCCAGGCGGCATCTGCGACTGGCGGGTCTGCGGGGCGGGCGTCAGTGCAGCAGGCGTAAGTGTGGTAGTCGCCTGCGGGGAAGTGGCGGAACCGTGTTCCATTGCGCCCGGAATACCGGCAATCGCCCCGGGAAACGGAACCGCAAGCGCAACCGGCGCCAACAAGGCGAGATATCTGTTCATTGCGAAACGGGGGATATTCCCTGCCCGGATCGGGCATACATGACGGGGTGCTTCATAAAGTCCTGAATAGACATCCAGATTGAACGACTGCTTAATCGCCGTTGCCATTGCAACGCAAGTTCTGGCGTTGCGGCCCCATCTTGTGCCATGCCGCGATCATGAGCGATTATGACGCCTTTCTGACCGCCGCCGCCGAATTGCTTGGACCGAAGGGATTCACGGCAGATCCCGACGAACTGACCCCCTGGCTGACCGATTGGCGCGGGCGCTATACCGGAACCGCGATTGCGCTGGCATCGCCGGCCAGCACGCAGCAGGTATCCGCCTTGATCAAACTATGCGGGCGGCATTCCATCCCTGTCGTCCCACAAGGCGGCAATAGCGGAATGTCCGGCGGCGCAACACCGGGCACTGGCGGCACTGCGATCCTGCTGTCGCTGCGCCGGATGGCCGCCATCCGCATGATGGATCCCGAAAACCGCCAGATACGCTGCGATGCCGGGCTGATCCTGCAGCATCTGCACGATGCGGCTGCAGACGTGAATTTGCGTTTCCCGCTGACCTTGGGCGGCAAGGGATCGGCGACGGTCGGCGGATTGATATCGACCAACGCAGGCGGCACACAGGTGCTGCGTCATGGCACGATGCGGGCGCAGGTGCTGGGGATCGAAGCGGTCATGGCCGATGGCGGTATCTTGGATGCCATGGTTCCGCTGAAAAAGGACAATCGCGGTTTCGACCTGAAACAATTGCTGATCGGGTCCGAAGGAACTTTAGGCATAGTGACCGGGGCCACGCTGAAACTGGCGGAGCCTGTCGGCGGGCGCGTGGTGCTGTGGGCCGGTATGGACAATGTCGCGGATGCACGCCGGTTGCTGCTGGACTGCGACGCCCACCATGGCGATGCGCTGGAGGGGTTCGAGATCGTGCCCGATCACTGTCTTGGCGCGGTGCTGGATTATCTGCCCGACGCCCGCAATCCGCTGGACCGGCGGCATCGCTGGTATGCGCTGATCGAAATCGTGGCGAAAGCCGGCGATGCGGATATTCTTGCCGGGATTGCGGAAAATATTCTGACCCGTGCATTCGCGCGCGGCTGGATACAGGATGGCACCTTTTCCACAAACGAAAGCCAGGCGGACCGGTTCTGGCTGCTGCGCGACAGCATTTCCGCAGCGGAACGCGCCATCGGTCCGGCAATGCAGCACGATATTTCGGTGCCGGTGGAAAAAATGCCTGAATTCATCGAAGCGACGATTGCGGATGTGGAGCGGGCGTTTCCGGGTTGCACAGCCCTCGCGTTCGGCCATCTTGGCGATGGCAATGTGCATTTCCATGTTCTCGCGCCGACCAAATCGCAGGCCAAATCGCAGCCCGGATCGGAGCCCCGATCGCAGGCCTCCCGCGGTGAATGGGAAAACGCGCAGGGATCCAAAATCAGCGCATTCGTGCACGACCGGGTAACGCAGTGGGGCGGTTCGATCAGCGCGGAGCACGGGATCGGCCAGATGAAACTGGCGGAGTTCGGAAGACTGGGCGATCCGGTATCCCTGTCCATCCTGCGGCAGGTCAAACACGCGCTGGATCCCCACAATCTGCTTAATCCCGGCAAGCTGGTCCCGCCCGATCGGGCGGATGGCGGGCCCGGCAGCTAAGCGACCAGCAGACTTGCACCGCACTGCGGCAAGCCTTAAAGCGCGCGGTTCACGCGGGGGGCGCAATTGCATCTGTCGCAGCGTAACCACCGTCCGATACGACCGACTGGAGACACCTTATGGCCACCGCGCCGCAGCCCCAACTGCCCCTGTTCTACAACGATCTCATGCCGCTCAACAGCCGCGATCATGCCGGATGGAAAACGCGGCCGATGGATTCAGCGCAATGGTTGAAAACGCAGCACGCCATTCCGGTGACGGTCGACGAATTCGTCCAGACGCAGCGCAATTTCCCGATCGTATTTTCGTCCGGCGACAATCCTTTGCCATTGGCGTTGATGGGCCTGAACGAAGGTGTGAACACCTATGTCAACGATGATGGCAAGATCGACGATCCGATCTACCTTCCCGCCTATATCCGCCGCTATCCCTTCATGCTGGCCAAACTGACCCAAGGCGGTGACGATCTGTCGCTGTGTTTCGATCCGACTGCCGGGACCGTGGGCGATTTCGAAGAAGGCGAACCTCTGTTCGACGATGAAGGCAAAGCCAGCGCAGCCACGCAGAACATCCTGCAGTTCTGCGAACATTTCGAAGGCGCGGGCCAGCGCACCAAGGCGTTTATCGACGAATTGAAGAAGCACGAATTGCTGATGGATGGCGAAATTTCGATCTCGCAAAACGACAATCCCGACCGCCCGTTTCTGTATCGCGGTTTCCAGATGGTCAATCAGGAAAAGCTGAAGGATGTGCGCGGGGATGTGCTCCGCGAATGGAACCGCAACGGAATGCTGGCCCTAATTTACGGGCATATCATGTCGCTCGATCTGATGCGGGTGATTTTCGCCCGTCAGGTGCAGCAGGGAACTGCACCCAAACAGGAAGCTGCCACCGCCATACCAGCCGCCGGTGCCGCAACCGCCCCTGCGGCCAGTGTAGGGTCCAATTCGGGGGCCAAGCCTGCAACCGACACGGTGGTGACGCCGACAAAAAAATAGGTGCGAACCATACCGGCTCTGTCCGCCGGCTTCGCCGAATAATTACCGGTGAAGGGGTTGAACGGTGCCGTACAGTTCCCAAATCGGGACTGTCCGGGCGGGCCCTTCCCCCCTCTTAAAGCCCCCCGGACTTGCACAGGATTGTGCAATCTCCCTGAACCTTGGCCACCTCGTGCATCGTGCACGGGGTGGTTTTTTCTTGAGGGGACTGCCCTATTCTGCCGCCAGGGCCCCTATTCTGCCGCCAAGGCATAACGATTGCCGGAACCCATTCGTGCCACATCCTCGCCCAGTTTGCGCACCAGGCCGGCAATCAGGACAGTCAGCGGCTCGATCCCGGCCACGGGTTCCTGCATCGCATCGTCCAGATACAGAGACCGGCAGATTTCCAATTGGATCGCATGAATATTGCGCTGCGGAGCCGCATGACGGTCCAGCACGTAACCACCTGCATAAGGGCGGTTATGCGCCACGGCACAGCCTTGATCGGCCAGATATCGCAGGGCGCCGGCAACCACGGCGTCCGCAGCACTGGCGCCGAAACGGTCCCCGATCACGAATTTGGCGGATGCCCCACCCCGCGATGGCTGCGGCAATGGCGGCATCGAATGGATATCGATCAGCAACGCCGCGCCCCACCGGTCTGCAATCGCGCCAAGATGGCTGGCCAGCGCCGTATGATACGGGGCATGAATACGGCGGATACGGCTGTGCAGTTCCGCCGCCTTCATCGGGCCGGTCCATATTTCGCCCAATCCCGACAATCGGCGCGGTACCAATCCCAATCCGCTGCGTGCCCGGCGATTGGCGGCGGAATGGCGCGCATCCTTCGCAGGTGCGTCCGTCACCATGTCCCAGTCCACGTCTTCGGGTGCCCGGTTGAGGTCGATCATCGCACGCGGCGCTTCGGCGGTCAGCAAGGCCGCCCCGGTCGATCGCGCGGCGCCCGAAGCCACCATATCAACCCGGCGATCTTCCAGCCGGATCTTGGCGAAATCCGGCTTGCGCATACGGGCCGTCAGCGCTTCGGGATAGGATCGTCCGGCATGCGGCACCGCCAGCAGGACGGGTATCGGCATATCGCTGCGCTGCGACAGGATGAAGGCAGGCATTCGCGTTCCAGGAACCAGTCCTCCGCGTTCCAGGGACCGCCCTTCCTCCTGGCCGGCAAGCGAATCGTCTGGATATCGGGGTGGGCCGGACATTGCGGAACGTGCTGGACAATCAGGGGCGGCATGTCAAAAAACATTGCGCGCGTGCCAGTTAAAGGTAGCAGTTGGCTGGAAGCTGCGCACCGCAACCTGTATCAAACCGGGCGTGTGTCGGTTTTGCGGAAAGATTTCTTAAACAAAACCGGCTAACGACCTGTGCATGACGAATTCACCAGCTTTACGGATCCTTCTGGCCGAAGACGATGACGGTATGCGCGGCTACCTGGCGCGGGCGTTGGAAAAACACGGCTACGATGTGCGGGCAGTCGACCGGGGGACGGAGGCGGTGCCTCTGCTGGAACAGGAGCATTTCGATCTGCTTTTGTCCGATATCGTCATGCCCGAAATGGATGGTATCGAACTGGCGCAGCGCTGCAACGAGGTCAGCCCGGCGACAAAAGTCATGTTCATTACCGGTTTTGCCGCCGTGACGCTGAAGGCGAACCGCGAACAACCCAGTGCCAAAGTCCTGTCCAAACCGTTTCATCTGCGCGATCTGGTGCTGGAGGTGGAACGCATTTTCGAAGATCAGGCGCAGGCTTCGCTGTAATTGCCGCACCGGTGCGCACCTGCCCCGATCGTGGCCCGGATCATGGCCCAAATCATGGCCCGATCATGGCCCTGATCATGGTGCCCACGCGAATATGCCAAGCGGCCTCTTGCGCGGGCCGGTCGTGCCAGCTAATGGCGCTGCTGCTGCGATGCGGCGGACCGATGGTGCGGGCGTATAGCTCAGTGGTAGAGCACTACATTGACATTGTAGGGGCCGGGAGTTCAACTCTCTCTACGCCCACCATCGAACACAGGGTTTCGTAACGGTTTCCCGGTCGGTAGCGCGACAAAATGCAGTGCCTGGTTGCGGCGGCCTTAGGTTGAAACGCACCCGGTCCTGTCTACTACACCCTGCGATCCTTGCCTCTATGTGCGCCTCTGCTAAAGCGCGGGGAACTTAGGAAAAGGTAACAGGAAACCCATGGCGAAAATCACCGTGAAGAACCCCGTCGTCGAACTGGACGGCGATGAAATGACCAAGATTATCTGGCAGTGGATCCGCGAACGCCTGATCCTGCCATATCTCGATATCGACCTGAAATATTTCGATCTTTCCATCGAAAAGCGCGACGAAACGGACGACCAGATCACGATCGACGCGGCCAATGCGATCAAGGAACATGGCGTCGGCGTAAAATGCGCGACGATCACGCCCGATGAAGCCCGCGTCGAGGAATTCGGCCTGAAAAAAATGTGGGTGTCGCCCAATGGCACGATCCGCAACATTCTGGGCGGCGTGGTCTTTCGCGAACCCATCGTGATCGACAATGTGCCCCGCCTGGTTCCGGGATGGACCGATCCGATCGTGGTCGGCCGCCACGCGTTCGGCGACCAGTATCGCGCCAAGGATACGCTTATTCCCGGCCCCGGAAAACTGCGGCTCTTGTTCGAGGGGGCCGATGGCCAGAACATCGATCTGGACGTGTATGATTTCCAGTCGAGCGGCGTCGCCATGGCGATGTACAATCTGGACGATTCCATTCGCGATTTCGCCCGCGCCAGCTTCGCCTACGGGCTCGACCGCAAATGGCCAGTATATCTGTCGACGAAGAACACCATCCTCAAAAAATACGATGGCCGGTTCAAGGATCTGTTCGAAGAAATCTTCGATGCGGAATTCAAGGACCAGTTCGCCGAAGCGAAAATCACCTACGAACATCGCCTGATCGACGATATGGTCGCGTCCGCATTGAAGTGGAACGGCAAATTCGTATGGGCGTGCAAGAACTACGATGGCGATGTGCAATCCGACATCGTGGCGCAGGGGTTCGGTTCGCTGGGCCTGATGACATCCGTATTGATGACCCCCGACGGCAAAACGGTGGAGGCGGAGGCCGCGCATGGCACCGTTACGCGCCATTATCGCCAGCATCAGCAGGGCAAGGCAACATCGACCAATCCGATCGCAAGTATTTTCGCCTGGACCCGCGGCCTCATGTATCGCGGCAAGTTCGACGACACGCCCGAAGTGGTGAAATTCGCCGAAACGCTGGAACGCGTCTGCGTGGAAACAGTCGAGAATGGCCAGATGACCAAGGATCTGGCCCTGTTGATTGGCCCCAAACAGAACTGGTTGACCACCGAACAGTTTTTTGAAGCTATCGTGACCAATCTGGAAAAGGAAATGGCCGCGTAATAGCAGTACCCCTTGAGAAATTCGGGCGGGTGTCGGCACGGTTCGGTATCCGCCTTTCTTACTGTGTCCCTCGATTGTTGAAGATGCCCATTTGACACCTGAAAAACCTGCTTCGGCCCCCTCCCGACCGCGAAAATCGCGCAAGGCTGCGGAGAAATTCGGATCGCGCCGTCTGGAAATCCGCAATGCACGGGCCAAGGACGTGCGTGCGATCGCCGCGCTGATCCGCCGCGTCTATACGCAGTTGCCGCCCTATACGCAGGGCGAAATACGCGGGCAGATCAACAATTTTCCCGCAGGCTGTTTCGTGGCCCTGCTGGATGACGAGATCGTCGGCTATTGTGCGTCCATGCAATTGCCGCAACCGGTGGTGTTTGCCGACCATGACTGGGACGAGATAACCGGCAACGGCTATGGCAGCCGCCACGATCCGACCGGCGACTGGCTGTACGGCTACGAAATGTGTGTCGACCCCAAGGTGCGCGGCGTGCGCATCGGCCGGCGTCTGTACGAAGAACGGCGCGGGCTGGCGGAAGAAAAGGAATTGACCGGCATAATCTTTGGCGGCCGTATGCCCGGCTATTCCCGCGCGAAACGCCGCAAGACCAACGGCGCCGACAGTCCGCAGGATTATCTGGACAAGGTGATCGGCGGCAAGATCCATGATCCTGTCCTGCGGTTCCAGCTCGCCAACGGGTTCGAACCGGACCGGATTTTGACCGGCTATCTTCCCGAAGACAAACAATCCGAAGCCAACGCCGTGCTGATGGTCTGGCGCAACCCCTATGTGGATCGCGACGAACCGGTGAAGCAGCGCATTCCGCGCGGTGTGGAATCGGTGCGTGTGGCGACCTGCCAGTTGCAGGCACGCGCAGTGGCGGATTACGACGAATTTCTGCGCGCCATCCGCTATTTCATCGACGTTGCCAGCGATTACGAGGCCGACTTCATCGTCTTTCCGGAATTGTTCACGCTGATGCTGCTGAGTTTCGAGGAAAAGGAACTGTCCCCGGTCGAAGCTATCGAGCGATTGTCCGAATATACGCCGCGCCTGAAATCCGACATTTCCGATTTCGCCATGCGTTACAACATCAACATCATTGCCGGTTCCCACCCCACCCGAATGGACGATGGCGATATTCACAATGTCGCCTATGTCTGCCTGCGCGACGGTTCGGTGCACGAACAGGAAAAAATCCACCCCACCCCCAATGAACGCTATTGGTGGAACATCAGGGGCGGCGATGCCATCAATGTCATCCAGACCGATTGCGGCCCCATCGGGGTGCAGATCTGCTACGACAGCGAATTTCCGGAAATGTCGCGGCGTCTGGCGGATGAAGGCGCGCGAATTATTTTCGTGCCGTTCTGCACGGATAGTCGCCAGGGGTATCTCCGCGTCCGCTACTGCGCGCAGGCCCGGGCCATCGAAAACCAGTGCTTCATGGTGCTGTCCGGTAATGTCGGCAATCTGCCCAATGTCGCCAATATGGATATTCAATACGCCCAAAGCTGTATTCTGACCCCGTGCGACTTTCCCTTTGCGCGCGACGGTATCGCTGCCGAAGCCAGCGAGAATGTGGAAACGCTGACGATCAGCGACATCAATCTTGCCGATCTCAGCTGGGCCCGGGCAGAAGGCACGGTACGCAATCTGGCGGACCGACGGTTCGACCTGTATCGCATCGAATGGGACGAGGCGGGCGAGCATCCCGGCAAGACCAAACCGCGCCGCGCGCCCATCGGCACCCATTCGGCAGGCGGCGGATAAGCGCCCGTTTTGCCATGACATTGCACGCCCTTCGCGGTAGGTGTTGGCGATGGCAGGGGAACTCGATACTTCGTCGCTCGGCGATGCACTGGTAATCCTGGGTGCGGCCGGTCTGGTCATCCCCGTCTTCGCCCGATTTCGTATCACGCCCGTTATCGGGTTCATCCTTATCGGTCTGCTGGTCGGCCCGTTCGGACTGGGCAAACTGGTTTATGGCGCGCCCTGGCTGGCGCATGTCACCATTTCCGATCCGGAGGCGCTGCAACCCTACGCCGAATTCGGCATTATCCTCTTGTTGTTCACCATCGGGCTCGAACTTTCGTTCAAGCGCCTGTGGCAGATGCGCAGGATGGTTTTCGGCCTGGGCGCGCTGGAGGTGCTGATCGGCGCCGCGATCATGGGGATCGTGTTGTCGATGATGGGCCAATACTGGACCGGCGCTTTGGCGTTGGGGCTGGCGCTGGCATTTTCGTCCACCGCCATCGTGCTGCCGATTTCCGGAACGCAGTCTCCGGTCGGAAGAGCTGCGCTATCGATGCTGTTGTTCGAAGACATCATTATCGTGCCCATCATTTTCGTGCTGGGGGCCATGGGCCCGGCGGCACAGGCGGACGGGTGGGAAGGCCTGGTCACCGTGTTGTGGCAGGGCGGCGCCGTGGTTGCGGCATTGCTCATTCTTGGGCGTCTGGCATTGCCCCCCTTGTTCGCCCAGGCGGCGCGAACCAAAAGTCCCGAACTGTTTCTGTCCGCCAGTCTGCTGGTCGTGATCGGGGCCAGCCTGGCTACTTCGGTCGTCGGACTGTCGCCCATCGTGGGGGCGCTGATCGCGGGGCTGCTCATCGCGGAAACCGAATATCACGGCGAGGTTGAGGGAATCATCGAGCCGTTCAAGGGGTTGGCCCTGGGCATCTTTCTTATCACGGTGGGAATGTCGATCGATCTTGCCACCATCTGGGCCGATCTGTGGTCGATCATGCTGGCAGTCGTGGCGGTGCTGGTGTTCAAGGCGTTCGTCACCGGTTTCCTGCTTCGCATGATGGGCGCACGCCGCAGCACCGCCGCGGAAACGGGTATATTGATGGCCAGCCCTTCGGAAACCACCCTGATCGTGCTGGCAGCGGCCAGTGCGGCCTTGCTGATCCAGCCCGGCACCGCGCAATTCTGGCAGATCGTCACCGCGATCGGGCTTACCATCACGCCTTTGCTGGCGCGATTGGGCCGGATCATCGCCCGCCGTGTAGAACCCGTTCCGGTCCTTCATGACGACCCGTCCGGCGTACCCCCGGTAATCATCATCGGGATGGGCCGCGTCGGGCGCCTGATCGCACAGATGCTGGATGTGCATCAAAAACCCTATGCCGCCATCGATTCCAATGCCGACCTTATCGAAAGCGCAAAGCGCAAAGGCTATCGCGCCATTTTCGGCGATGCCGCCCGCGGTGATGCGTTGAACAAGCTGGGCATCGACCGCGCACCCGCTGTGGTTCTGACGATGGACGAACCGGTTCTGGCGGAACGCTTGACCCGCAAGATGCGCAAGGAACACCCCGATCTGCTGATCGTGGCGCGCGCCCGCGATACGGCCCATGCCGCCGAGCTGTATCGGGCCGGCGCGACCCATGCCGTGCCGGAAAATCTGGAAAGTTCCCTGCAATTATCGGAAGCGGTGCTGGTCGACATCGGCGTTGCGATGGGGCCGGTCATCGCTTCGATCCATGCCAAACGCGATGAATTTCGCCATCGGATCGAGAAAGACGGCGCGCTGGATTACAAACCCAAATTACGCACCTCCACCGCCGAAAGCTGATGGTCCGGGCACAAACACACAGGTTCGGGCATTGTTGTTCCGAAAGGAATTTTTACCGATGACCAATCCCGATCCCACGAAGCCCCGCAGCAATGACGAGAAGTTCAAACCGCAAAACGTCGCCGATGAAAGCCACGGTAGCGTGACCGGCAGCGGCCGCAAGCCGCGCAATATGGAACACGATGTTTCGCGTGGTAGCGAACCGCAAACCGGCAAATCCGGCGGCTGATCGCTGCTGATATTTCAGGCGGCGATTGCGGCCCGGATGGCGTCGAGAGCCGCGTTGGCATTGGCGCCGTCCGGTCCGCCGCCCTGCGCCATGTCGGGCCGGCCACCCCCGCCCTTGCCGCCCATTTTTTCGACTGCGACACGCACGAGCTGGACGGCATCGAACCGGCCGACCAGATCGTCCGTTACCGCTACCGCGACTGCACCGCGCCCACCGTTCACTGCGATCGCGACTGCTATGCCTGATTTCAGCTGTTTTTTCGCATCGTCCAGCAATCCGCGCAATTCCTTGGGGTCCAACCCTTCGAGAACCTGACCGCTGAACGCTAGATCGCCGATCTTTTCCTCGGCCGCACCGGTTGCCGGTCCGCCGCCGATGGCCAATTGCTTGCGGGCCTGCGCCAATTCCCGTTCCATGGCGCGGCGTTCTTCCAGCAATGCCGCCACCCTTGATACTACGTCGCCCGGCGATGTCTTGAGCAGGTCCGCCGTGCGTCTTACGGTTTCGTCGCGCATGATCAGCCATGCGCGCGCCGCTTCTCCCGTCAGCGCCTCGATCCGCCTTACCCCCGACGATACCGCGCTTTCGGAGATGATCCGCAGCAAGCCGATGTCGCCCGTTGCCTCGACATGGGTTCCGCCGCACAGTTCGACCGAATAATTGCGTTTGGATTCGCTGGTCGTGCCCATCGACAGGACGCGCACTTCGTCTCCGTATTTTTCCCCAAACAATGCCAATGCGCCCGCCTCCACCGCGTCATCCGGGCTCATCAGCCGCGTGTTGACGGCCTCGTTGGCGCGAATTTCCGCGTTGATTTCCGCTTCGACCGACGCCAGTTCATCCGCCGTCACCGGTTTGGGATGGGAAAAATCGAACCGCAGGCGGTCCTCCGCGACAAGCGAACCCTTCTGCGTCACGTGTTCGCCCAAGGCGCCGCGCAACGCCGCGTGCAGCAGATGCGTGGCCGAATGGTTGGCCGCCATACGGCGCCGGCGTTCCGCATCGACGTCCAGATGCACGATATCGCCGATGGCAATCGCCCCATGTTCGACCGCGACCTGATGCGTATGCAGACGCCCCAACGGTTTGGACGTATCGCGCACGGCCGCGCGGAACCCTTCCGTCGTCGTCATCGTTCCGGCATCGCCCGACTGGCCGCCGCTTTCTCCATAGAATGGTGTCTGGTTGGTCAGGATGGTGGCCTGCGCGCCGGCGGATATCCGGGGCACTTCCGCGCCATCCACGATCAGGGCGACCACCCGGCCTTCGCCGCTGGTTGCGGTATAGCCGGTGAATTCGGTGCTGCCTTCGCGTTCGGCAATATCATACCACAGATCGTCGGATGCCGCATCGCCCGATCCTTTCCACGCGGCGCGTGCTGCGGCTTTCTGCTGGGCCATAGCGCTGTCGAACCCGGCCCGGTCGACCCCGATATTCCGGGCACGCAGGGCATCTTCGGTCAGATCGTAAGGAAAACCGAACGTGTCGTAGAGTTTGAACGCGATTTCTCCATCCAGGCGGTCTCCCGCAGACATGGTCGCAGTCGCGTCGTCGAGCAGGCGCAGTCCGTTCTCCAGAGTCTGGCGGAACCGGGATTCCTCGCGTTCCAGCACTTCTTCGATCAACGCCCGGCCGCGCTGCAATTCCGGAAACGCCTGCCCCATTTCGCCGATCAGTTCCGGCACGAGCCGATGCATCAGCGGCTCGCTCGCGCCCAGAAGATGCGCGTGCCGCATGGCGCGGCGCATGATCCGGCGCAGAACATAGCCGCGCCCTTCGTTGGACGGCAGCACGCCATCGGCCAGCAGGAAACTGGTGGATCGCAGATGGTCCGCGATAATGCGGTGGCTGGCGCGATGAACGCCATCGGCCGCAACGCCGGTAAGGCTTTCAGACGCGGCAATCAGCGCGCGGAACGTATCGGTGTCGTAATTGTCGTGCACACCCTGCATTACCGCCGCGACACGTTCCAGACCCATGCCGGTATCGATGGAAGGTCTGGGCAAATCGGTTCGGTTGCCCGCAGCATCCTGCGCGAACTGCATGAACACCAGGTTCCAGATTTCGATGAACCGGTCGCCATCCTCGTCCGGCGATCCGGGCGGCCCCCCCGCGATGTGATCGCCATGATCGTAGAACACTTCGCTGCACGGCCCGCACGGTCCGGTATCGCCCATCGACCAGAAATTATCGGCCGTGGCGATGCGGATGATCCGGTGTTCCGGCAGACCGGCGATGGACCGCCACAGATCGAACGCCTCATCATCGGTGTGATAGACCGTCGCCGTCAGCCGGTCGGCAGGTAAGCCCCATTCCTTCGTCAGCAAATTCCACGCCTGGGTAATCGCCTGTTCCTTGAAATAATCGCCGAACGAAAAATTGCCCAGCATTTCAAAAAACGTGTGATGTCGCGCAGTGTATCCGACATTGTCGAGATCGTTGTGCTTGCCCCCCGCCCGCACGCATTTCTGGGAACTGGCCGCACGCGGCGATGGCGCAGTTTCCAGACCGGTAAACACATTCTTGAACGGCACCATCCCGGCATTGACGAACATCAGGCTGGGATCATTATACGGGACCAGCGGCGCGCTCGGCATGACAGCGTGGCTTTGACCCGCAAAATAATCGAGGAAGGAACGGCGAATGTCGTTGGTCGATTGCATGGGTTTGCAATTACGCAGACTCGTGCGCAGCGACAAGCGGTTAAGTTCGTGTGCGCAAGTAGGCCCGTACCTAGCCCGAACCTGACCCATGCCTGACCCATACCTAGATACAGTTCTCGCAGATCACCCGCGTCGGTGAGGCCCGGTGGCGGCGGTTACCACCCACGCACCCGCCTTCATCGCGATGATGCCATTATCTTCCTGCATCTCAAGATAATTCCGCAATTTGCCGAGATATGTGGTTTTCTCGTCGGGCGTCAGTGATGCAAGAGCACGGGCAGCGGGGCCGATTTGCTGAAAAAATTCCAGGGCATCTGCTACCGGATCTTCCCCGGTACCGGCGATGTAGGCATAATCGAACGGTTCGATCGCAATATTGCACCAGCCCGCATCGTCCAGAATTGCCGTAATCCGGTCTGCATCGGCGAAGGCAAAAGGCCCGGGCGCGTTGGGCTCGAACGGCGCGACGCTGCCTGCCGGCAGAAATCCCTGAACACGGTATGCCCAGGGATTGCTGTCGGGTTCGCGAAAGCACGAAAAAATCATCTGCGCATCAGGGGCTGCCTGCAGGCGCAAATGGGCGAAGGTGGCGGTCGGATCATCGAAAAACATGACCCCATGGCGCGAAACATACAGGTCTGGCCGGTCGGACCCGGCGTTCCAGTGTGAAGCATCGGCAATATCGAATGCGACGTTCTGAAAATTGCCGGCCCGCGAACGCGCAACCTCGACAAGTTTTTCGCTGATGTCCAAACCCAGCACATCGGCATTTTTACGCGCACGGGCAATTGCGAGCGACAGTTCCCCCGCGCCGCAGCCCAAATCCACAACCCTGGTAAACGATGTTTCGCGGGCAACATCCAGAAGGCGATCGGTCAGGCCACCGAAACTGCGATCGGTTCGCTGCCATTGGGCGGACCAGCTATCGCCTGTCTTGCCGATCCAGTCCTGTTTCGTTGTCATCATGTGCCTTTCGGCGGCCGCGCCTCGTCACGCTACCCCGACCACCGACGCCGCCTTTGCAGCTGTCCTGCGACAATGCAACAATTGTTAAAAAAAGAAAAACCGGCGCCGGTTCTTTCGAACACGCGCGCCGGTTTTCCGTTTTCCCGGACGACGGGGCAATCGGCCCACACAAAACGTCCGCTTGAAAAGACGAATGTCAGTCCTCGTCGCTGGCCTCTGCATCGGGGCCTGCCATCATCTCTTCGGCGACTTCATCGGTGCGGCTACGGATCGCAGCTTCCAGTTTGTCGCGCATTTCCACGTTTTCATCGAGAAAGTTTTTCGCATTCTCCCGCCCTTGGCCGATCCGCACCGAATTGTAAGAGAACCAGGATCCGGATTTTTCGACCAATCCGGCTTTGACGCCAAGATCGAGAATTTCGCCGGTCTTGGAAATACCTTTCCCATACATGATGTCGAATTCGACCTGCTTGAACGGCGGTGCCACCTTGTTCTTTACAACTTTCACGCGGGTGGAATTGCCGATCACCTCGTCGCGATCCTTGATCTGTCCGGTCCGGCGAATATCGAGGCGGACAGACGCGTAAAACTTCAACGCGTTGCCGCCGGTCGTGGTTTCCGGGTTGCCATACATCACGCCGATTTTCATCCGCAGCTGATTGATGAAGATCACCATGCATTTAGACCGGTTGATCGATCCCGTCAGCTTGCGCAGGCTCTGCGACATCAACCGCGCCTGCAGGCCGACATGGGTATCGCCCATTTCCCCTTCGATTTCCGCGCGCGGTACCAGCGCAGCGACGGAATCCACCACCAGCACGTCGATCGCATTGGAACGTACCAGCGTATCGGTAATTTCCAGCGCCTGTTCGCCCGTATCCGGCTGCGAAATAATCAATTCGTCGATATCCACACCCAGCTTCTTTGCATAGACAGGATCGAGCGCATGCTCCGCATCCACAAACGCAACGCTTCCGCCTGCCTTCTGGGCTTCCGCCAACACGTGCAGCGCAAGCGTGGTCTTGCCCGAGCTTTCCGGGCCGTATATTTCGATCACGCGACCCTTCGGCAACCCGCCGATACCCAGCGCGATATCGAGCCCGAGCGAGCCTGTCGAAATGGATTCGACATTCATCGTTTCCTTCGAACCCAGCTTCATCGCCGAACCTTTGCCGAATGCACGATCGATCTGCGCGAGTGCCGCGTCTAGAGCTTTCTGACGGTCCACGTTCTTTTCCTTACCTTCTACAAGCTTGAGACTTGCTGCCATGACACGGCCTCCATCAGTTGCCTAGAGCGGCGTTGAACTTCGTTCTGTATGGAACCATGTACGCGCTTTGTTCTATAAGAACAAGAGTAGAACACATATTTTTCGACAGCGCACGCGCGCGCCCGCTCGGACGTGCGTTGCGGACCCGATTGGCGAACCGGCGCGCAGGCGCAATGTTCAGATTTTGCCGCCCAAAATCGCGTCCACCCGGTCCGCGATCTGCTGCACGCTGAACGGTTTGGGAAGAAAATACATATTGTCGACATCGATCTCGTCGCGCAGATTTTCTTCGGCATAACCCGACATGAACAGAACCGGCAATTGGGGATAGAGCCTGCGCACCGCCTTGATCATTTTGGGCCCATCCATGCCCGGCATGACGACATCCGATACGATAATGTCGAAAGGCATCGCGGGCACGGTCGTATCCCGGCCGTCATCGGCGGGGCTGCTTTTGCCATTGGCGATGGCGGCCAGCCCTTCTTCGCCGTCCGCAGCAGTGACCACGGTATAGCCCGCGCGCGACAATGCGCGTTCCGCCACGGCACGAACCATGTCCTCGTCTTCCACCAGCAATACGCGCCCGCCGCCCGACCAGTCGCTTGCCGGACGGTTCTTTACAGGTTCCGCTTTGCGCGGAATCTCGCCGCGATGCACGGGCAGGTACAGCGTCATGCGCGCACCGGAAATACGGCCGCCCGGACCGCTGACATTTTCAGCAAAGATGAACCCGCCCGACTGTTTGACGATACCGTATACGGTCGACAGGCCAAGGCCGGTGCCTTTTCCCGTTTCTTTCGTGGTGAAGAACGGTTCGAATATCTTGCCCAGCGATTCGGGCGGTATTCCCCCGCCGGTATCCTGCACCGTCAGTACCGTGTAATCGGCCACAGGAATGATTTCCGAACCCGTCCGCCGAAGATCGTCGGCCGAAACCCGGCGCGTGGCCATGGACAATTCGCCGCTGCCGTCCCCGCGCGACTGGATCGCATCGCGTGCGTTCACCGCCAGATTTATGATGACCTGTTCCAGCTGCTGCGGATCGGCACGCACCAGGCCAAGATCGCGATCGTGCCGAACGCTGAGCGTGATTTTTTCCCCCAGCAGGCGAGTCAGCAACTGACTGACTTCGCTCACCACATCGGGCAATTGCAATATTTCCGGGCGCAGCGTCTGCTGGCGGGAAAAGGCGAGCAGATGGCGGGTGAGACTGGCCGCCCGGTTCGAATTGGCGCGGATTTGCTGGATATCGTCGTAATCGCTGTCGCCCGGCGTATGGCGCAGCAGCATGAGATCGCAATAACCGATAATGGCCGTCAGCACATTGTTGAAATCATGTGCGACCCCGCCGGCAAGCTGGCCGACCGCCTGCATTTTCGTAGCCTGAGCGACCTGGTGTTTCAGCCGCGTTTCTTCCGTCGTATCGGTAAGGCTGAGCAGAACCGCAGCTTCGCCAAGCCCGCGCACTCCGGCAAGACCCATCGATACCGGTTCGTCCGGCATATGGCGCAGTCGCACCGCCATGTCTCCGGTACTGACCATCCCTTTGCCGAACCGGCGAACGGCATCCGACAGCGCGCTCTTATCGTCTTTCACGACCAGATCGGACGGATATTGCGGCAGGCTGTCCTCCCCGCAATCGAGGGCGCGGAGAAATGCGGGATTTGCAAACAGGAAACGGCCATCGCGATCGGTCATGGCAAGGCCCAGCGGCAAGGCTTCCAGCAGTGCCTCCAATTGCGGCGTCGCTGCCGCAGTCGTGCGTTCCACCGGCCCACCGATCCCCAGGCCGCTTTCCATCAGCAGCATCAGCGAATTTGCGGAACCGGCATTGGCGATATCGGGGTCGAGCGGGATCTGCACCAATGTCTGCGGCGGTCCCTTGCGCCCCTCGCGCGCGAAATAGATGCGATCCGTATCGTCGCTGCGCAATTGCCGCACGAACTCCTGTCCGGCCAGCGTTGCCTCGCCATCGCCGGAAGCGCGGGCGGCAAATCCCTGCCCCACCGCGCGCATGAACCCGCGCGGATCCACCAATGCCGCCTCGATCCCGGCAAGAGACAGGATCGCCCCGAATTCGCCGGTGATCCAATCCGCAATCAGTCCGGAATGATCCGCCTGCGCCGCTTCCCGGAACCGCCACACCAGATAATCGTCGCCCCGTCCGGCACGCTCTGCTTCCGCGTGCCAGCTGGTCGTGCCGTCGGCGGCGATCAAGGCACCGGTTGCGGCACGCCCGTCCCGCCACGCTTCGCGCGCGGCGCGGCTCAACATCTCCTGCGCGGCACGGTCCAGGGGCAGCGCTGGGGGCGCGGCACCATCGGCGAACCATTCGTGATAGGTGCGATTGGCGCAGGTCAGGCGGTTGGCGCGGTCGGTGATGGCAACGGCCAGTCCCGGCTGTTCGATGGCCGCAACGGTAACAGACCAGTCCGGCGGGGCCAGCGCATCGCCGTCGCGCGGCCTGGCCATGGCGCCCGAAACAACCGCGCCCGCACTCAGCACGCCAAGTCCGATGAGGAATATGAAAGCGAGAAGAAAATCGTCGCTGACCCACCACAGCAGCGCCGCGCTGGCAAGGACGCCGCCGCCCAGCGCGCCGAGAAGATAGGGATTGGTGGCGCGGCCCCATAATGGACCATTTGCGCCGTCAGCTACGGAGTTCATCCGCCCTTGGCCTTCAATCGCTGATCGAGCCGCGCAGTCAGCCGTTTCAACCGCCGTTTGCGCCGGCGGTGCACCATCAGGCGCCAGACAAAGCTCGATGCGACATAACCGACCGCAGCGCCGACCACCGCCAGCACGATGAAACCGAACACCGTTTCCAGTACCGTCACGCCCACGCCCTGAAACAGATCGAGAAACCAGGAATATCGCCCGCTGTTCATTTCCGCCGCCGCTTCGCCGCCGGTATGGGTGCGGTCCAGCTGCAGAATGATCGCGCCCAAGCGATGCGCGATGACAGCCCATACTGGAAAGGTGAACGGGTTGGTGATGAACGTGACCAGCGCCGCCAGCGGGACATTCGCCCGCGCGGGCAGTGCCAGAAATGCGGCCAGAAATATCTGCCCCAGCGGAATGATGAAACCGGCAAACAGCCCCAGCGCCACGCCGCGCGGAACCGACCGGCGGGTGAAACGCCACAATTCCGGCGCGAGAAAGCGATGGGCGATCGGCTGCAGATATTTGTTGCGCGCCATCTGCGCACGCGTGGGCGTGTATTTGCGGATCAGATCCGAAACAAAAGTCTTAGCGCGCGGAGTGGTCATGACAGCGCCAACGCATTGGGCGCGGCGGCTATTTTTCGCAACCCTGCAAAATTGTATTGGCCTGCATAAATGCATTCGCGCGCAAAACGGGCGCGCAATGGTTTTCGGGGCAATCCGGTGGTCATATCGGATTGGGATAGCGACCTGCGATTAAACGGATACTGAACCCGGCCACGGCTCGCAGGCATCAACCCTTGTCGCGCATCAGGCGCTGCTTGTCGCGCTGCCAGTCGCGGTCTTTTACATATTCGCGCTTGTCCTGCGCCTTGCGGCCTTTCGCCAGCGCCAGTTCCACCTTGGCGCGGCCGGTCTTGTTGAAATACACCGATAGCGGCACCAGCGTCATGCCCTTGCGTTCCACCGCGCCGAACATCTTGTTGATTTCCCGCGCATTCAACAGCAATTTGCGGGGGCGCTTGGGTTCATGGTTGAGCCGGTTGCCATGGCTGTATTCGGGAATGTTCGCATTGATCAGCCAGACCTGCCCGTCTTTCGCCTCGGCATAGGATTCCGCAATGCTGGCCTGCCCCGCCCGCAGCGCCTTGACTTCCGTGCCCTGTAGCATCAGCCCGGCTTCGAACTTGTCCTCGATAGCGTAATCGAACCGCGCACGGCGATTTTCGGCAACGACTTTCAGCTTGTCGAAGGTTTCAGGTTTGGGACGGGCCATGGCCGGGATGTAGGGACACGCGCCGCTGAATTAAAGCAAAACCGTCAGCGCCCGTTTGCCCCGATAATCAGACCAGTCCGGCATGAGCCAGCGCATCGTCCACGCATTTACGCGCATGGTCGCTGGCGCGCACGATGGGCAGGCGTACCTCGTCGGTCGCCCAATCGCGCACCCGGCTCAGCGCGTATTTGACCGGCGCGGGGCTGCTGTCTTCGAACATGGCGTAATGCAGCGGATAGAGCCGGTCGTTCAAACGCCGCGCTTCGACCAGATCGTTGTCGGCGCACGCCTTTTGAAACTGCGCGCACAGTTCCGGCGCGACATTGGCGGTCACCGAAATGCAGCCCTTGCCACCTGCCGCATTGAACGGCAGCGCCAGTTCGTCATTGCCGGAAAGCTGGCAGAAATCGCGGCCGATACCCATCCGGTGATCGGCCACGCGGGACAAGTCTTCGCTCGCATCCTTTATCCCCACGATCCGGTCGGGAAAGCGGTTTGCCAGTTCGATGGTGGTTTCCGGCGCCAGATCGGTCACGGTCCGTCCCGGCACGTTGTAGAGAACGATAGGCAATTCGCAATTCTGCGCCAGATGGCTGAAATGCGCGAGCAGGCCCGCCTGGCTCGGCTTGTTGTAATAGGGCGCAACACACAATGCCGCCGCCGCGCCAGCCTTGCGCGAAAAATTCATGTGCAGCAGCGCGTTCTGGGTATCGTTGCTGCCGCATCCGGCGATAATCGGCACGCGGCCCGCCGCCTGTTCCACACAGATTTCGATGACCCGGTGATGTTCCGCATTGGACAGGGTGGACGCTTCCCCCGTGGTTCCGCAAGGCACCAGCGCCGTGCTGCCTGCCTCGATCTGCCAATCGACCAGATGGCGAAACGCGGCCTCGTCGAACGATCCATCGCGAAAAGGGGTGACCAGGGCCGGTATCGAGCCTGCGAACATTTGCGTAATCCTTGCATTGCCGACATGGGAATCGGAGTTGACCCATAATTCCAGGCGCGTCGTTCACCGTCTGATAAGGAGCCTGCCACCATTATGTCCAGCATGGACCGAAAAGCATTCTTCCCCGTCGCCCTTCTTGCCACCTCGTCGCTCGCCCTGTGCGCGGCCGCGCTGCCCGCCCCGGCAAGCGCGCAGACGCCGATGGAGTGGGATCAGGCCCGCCAGCAGATGGCGGCCAGTTCCCCCACCCGCGCATCGCAAACCATTGCCCGGTGGGAATACCTCGCTGGAAACGACCGGCTCGGGTTCGATGATTATGCCGGCTTCATGCTTGCCAATCCGGGTTTTCCGCGGGAAAGTGTCCTGCAAGGCCGCGCGGAAAAGGCCTTGGACAGCAATCCGGTCTCGGCCCAGAGGCTGGTGGCTTTCTTCGACAGATTTGCGCCACTCAGCAATTCCGCGCGCGCCCGCTATGCCCTGGCACTGGCCGATCAGAACCGCCCGCAGGCCGCGCAGATTGCGCGCGAGGCATGGCGCGGCGGAGAGATGAGCGGCCCGTCCAGCGCCTATCTGGAAGGTCTGTTCGGTGCGCAATTCACACAGGCCGATCACGACGCGCGTATGGAGGCACTGCTGTGGCAGGCCGATCTGGAAAGCGCGCGGCGCCAGATTGCCCGGGTCACGCCCGGCAAACGCCCCTTGTTCATGGCGCGGCTCGCCTTTCTGCAGAACCAGTCGCCCAGTGCCGCCGGCCTGCCGGTCCCCACGGATGCCGCGCGCGATCCGGGTTATGTCTACGACCAGATACGGTATCTGCGCAAAACCCGCCAGAACCAGGCGGCGGTCAATCTGCTGGCGAGCCGACCTGCTTTCGACAAGACCGCGTTCGACGCGGAACCCTTCCTTACCGATATGCTGAAGATCGCGCGGACCGGCAATCCCCGCCAGGCACAGCAGATTGCCGCCAAGGCCGACGATCTGTTCGAGCAGAACGCCGATATCCGCACGAAATCCTACCGCGTGCGGGATGATTACACGTCGCTGATGTGGCTGGGTGGCACCGAATCCCTGTGGAAGCTCAACGATCCATCATCGGCTGCACCGCTATTCTATCGCTACGGCGCGGCGGCCCAGACCCCGCAAACCCGATCCAAGGGGTTTTACTGGGCGGGTATGTCGGCCCAGAAATCCGGCGATCTGGAAGGCGCGAACCGCTATTACGAAATGGCAGCAAAATTCCCCGACCGGTTTTACGGGATGCTCGCACTCGACAAGCTGGGCCGCACCATGCCCGATCTGCGCGCGCTCGATGCGCCGGTCGGCACGCAGGCGAATTATACGGCGGAATTCCTGAACGCCCCGCTGACCCAGGCAGTCCGCGAGGTGTCGCGCAATTCACCTTGGCGTACCGGTATCCAGTTCTACCGTGCCATCGCACAAAGCGCCGATACTCCGGAACAGCATGCCATGGTCGCTTCGCTCGCCCGCGATATCGGACGGCGCGATCTGGCCGTGAATGTGCACGATGCGGCCGGGTCCGATGAAATTCGCAGCTTTACCGATTTCGGCCACCCTACGCTGGATGTGCCGCAGGGTGCGAACTGGACCATCGTGCACGCCATCGCCCGGCAGGAAAGCCAGTTTGCGGAAAATGCCATCAGCCATGCCGGTGCACGCGGTTTGCTGCAATTGATGCCGGGCACGGCGCGGGAACAGGCAGGCAAGCTGGGGCTGGGTTACAGCCAGTCCGATCTGATCGCCAATCCACAATATAATATCCGTCTGGGCGATGCCTATTTCGCGCGTATGCTGGCCTATTACGATGGGGCTTACCCGCTGGCGGTGGCCGCCTACAATGCGGGGCCCGGCAATGTGAACAAGTGGCTGCGCGCCAATGGCGATCCGCGCAAGGGCGGGATCGACTGGGTCACTTGGGGTGAGCGTATCCCGATCTACGAAACCAAGAATTATGTGCAGCGTGTGCTGGAAAATGCGGTGGTGTATGAACATCTTCACCCGCAAAAGGCGCGCTTCGGGACGCCGCGCGTACTGAGCGGTTATTTGCGGTAATGTGCCGGCGCATACCGCGGCGCGAAAGACAGTTTGTACCGGCAGTATAATTGCCATCATATGCGAGGATGCGCGCGAACATGTTTTTGCGCATCCCCGCGCATTCTCTATAATACGCCAACTCTATAATACGCCCACTCTATAAAGCGCGCAGCTCCCGATCCGCTTAGGCGTCGCAGTCGCCAACCCGTTCGCCGGTCATTTTCATCACCATGACGCCGCTACCCCCCGGCATCGAGGGATCGGTGATTTCGGCGGTCATGGTCATGGCCATCGTTTCAGGGGTATATCGGCCATCGATGGTGACGGCGGCCCCTTCCCCCCCGTCCTTGCGGCACACGATCTTGCCGGACAGCTTGCCATCATCCGAACTGAAATCCTCGGTCGTGCAATCCTGCCCCGCCATCGATTTTTGCGCCTGTTCCTCGAAACCCTGCTTGATCTGATCGCGCGTCATGCAGGTTTGCGATGTTTGCGTCTGACCCACCACCTGCTGCAACATTTCCGCGACTTCCGGCGGAACGCCGGGCATTTCGAAGGATTCGATGACTGTTGTCTGGGACCAATTGCCGGCAAGCATTTCCAGATCGCCGCCTGTTGCCGCAGGGCCAGCGCTGTCGGAACTGCAGGCGGCTGCACCCAGTGCCATGGCCGATACGATGATGATACGCATTGTTATCTCCCTTCAAACTCTGCAGCCCAGCCCATCTCAACCCAACCTAGCCTTTCGCCTTGCCGATGAACAACCCCCACCATAAAGATCGGGTGTGAACCACGCGACGAACATCATGGAAAATGCCGGCACGTCCCGCGCAAAGTGCCGGTTTGCCATTCGCGCCATTCGCCATTTCTGCGTTCTTTCAGGCGTTGTTGGGATGGGAGTGGGGGCGGCGCTTGCGACTGCTTCAACCGCTCTGGCACGGGATAATCTCGGCATATACGACCACTGGGGGGCGTTTCGCGATGCCGGCGTGCCGCGCTGTTATGCCATTGCGAAAGCCCGGCCGAGCACTCTGGAACGCGATCACGACCCTTACGCCAGTATCGGCACCTGGCCCCGGCGCGATGTGCGTGGCCAGATGCATATGCGGCTTTCGCGCACCATCCGGGACAAGGCGCCGGTCAGCCTGACGATTGGCCGGCAGAGTTTCGCGCTTGTTGGCCGGCGCAGCAACGCCTGGGCAAAAAACCGTACAATGGACGCAGCGATCGTTGCTGCCATGCGCTCTGCGGACACGATGATCGTACGTTCTGTCGATGCCAAAGGGCGCCGGTTTTCGGATCGGTATCGCCTGCGCGGCGTCGCAACTGCAATGGATGCGGCAACCATAGGCTGCGCACGTATCCGCAAACGCTGAAGAAACGGTTCGCCGCACCTCGAAGATAGAATTGAAAAGGGCCAGGAATTGCTTCCCGGCCCTCCTTCGAAACAGCGCGAAGCCGTGCGGTTACCGCAGATTAGAAGCGGAAGCCAACACCGGCGACGACCTGATGACGGTCGGTATCGATATCGAAACGACCGGAATCGAGGATGTCTTCACCCTCAAAATCGACCTCGGCCCGCGAATAGTTGGAATAGCGGTATTCCAGCTTGATGAAGCTGTTCTGGTTCAGCGCATATTCGCCGCCCAGACCGACGCGGAACCCGTCGAGATCGAAATCCTCGTCGAATTCGAAGTCATCGGCCACGCCGCGCACGTTCAGTTTGGCGTTGGTGTAACCACCCTTTACGTAAAGCAGCGTGTTGGGTGTAGCATTGATCCCGACGCGCGCGCCAAGATACAGGTCACGTCCGGCGGATACGTTACCGAAGCCGAAGCCTTCGGTGTCGCCATCATTGGTTTCGACATCCGCAGTGGAATCGCTGAATTCCACTTCCGGACCGATGACCACGCTACCAAGATCGATATCGTAACCTAGCGCCACGCCGTAAAATACGCCATCGATGGACTGGTCGTTATCTTCGTTCAGCTCGTCATCCACGTCGCTGCCGGCGCGGATGCTGTCAAATCCGACCAGCGCTTCGCCGCGCAGACCGGTGAACGGGCTCTGGTCCTGCACGTCCTGTGCGAATGCAGGAGCGGCCATCGCGGTCAGCGATGCGGCAGTGATAAAGGTCAATGTTTTTTTCATATTGTATTCCTTGTTCTTTCTCTTTCACGACGCGGGTTTGGGGGTGCGTCACGAGCTGCCATAACCACGCAAGCTGAACCTAGGTTCCATGAATATGAGACAACAAAATCAACGTGGTATTTATAACACATCAAGAGCGACCAACCGGTATCGCAGCCCGACCGGCGGCTTCATCTGTGTGATATTTTTGCGACGAACCGATAAAACCACGGATGCATGGCTTTTGTGGCCAAGTGCTGGTGGCACCCCTATATGCCGGGGCATGGCAGATACCGCACTCATGTCGATTCCAGGCCAAACCGATCCGGTTCCCGTAGCGCGACCGGGCGTATCTGCGGGTATCACACCGCGCAGCGATGGACGCATCGATCTCCTTGGCCT
Source organism: uncultured Alphaproteobacteria bacterium (assembly GCA_963803585.1). Taxonomy (GTDB): domain Bacteria; phylum Pseudomonadota; class Alphaproteobacteria; order Sphingomonadales; family Sphingomonadaceae; genus Pontixanthobacter. The sequence continues at coordinate 223,416 of CAWDNB010000004.1, forward strand.
GCCGAAAGCGCGGATTGCTGAACTGTTTGCGGAGGCCGGGCTGGACGCGAGACAGGCAAAATTGCGTTCCAAGCAGGTGTATCATTGGCTGTACCACCGCGGCGCGACCGATTTCGATGCGATGACCGATATCGCCAAGACGATGCGCCCCTGGTTGGACCAACGCTTCGTCGTCGGTCGCCCCGCCATTATCGAAGCGCAGCATTCTACCGACGGAACGCGCAAATGGCTGTTGCAGACCGACGATGGCCATGATTACGAAATGGTCTTCATCCCCGATGCGACACGCGGCACACTGTGCGTATCAAGTCAGGTGGGCTGCACGCTCAACTGCACGTTCTGCCATACCGGCACGATGCGGCTGGTCCGCAATCTGACGCCTGGTGAAATCGTGGGGCAGGTCATGCTGGCCCGCGATTCGCTGGGTGAATGGCCCAAGGGGCGTATGGATGTGACGCTGGCCGATGATGAGGAGGAGGAGGATGCGGCCGAATATCGCGCCGACGGGCGATTGCTTACCAATATCGTGATGATGGGCATGGGCGAACCGCTTTATAATTTCGAAAATGTGCGCGATGCGCTGAAACTGGTGATGGATGGCGAAGGGCTGGCCCTGTCGAAACGGCGTATTACGCTGAGCACCAGCGGCGTGGTGCCCGCAATGTATCGCTGCGGGGAAGAAATCGGCGTCAATCTGGCAGTTTCGCTGCACGCCGTGACCAAGGCTGTGCGCGACGAGATTGTGCCGATCAACCGCAAATACGGGATCGACGAATTGCTCAAAGCCTGCGCCGATTATCCCGGAGCTTCCAACGCGCGGCGCATCACGTTCGAATATGTCATGCTGCAGGGCAAGAATGACAGCGATGCCGATGCGCATGAACTGGTCCGCCTGCTCAAACAGTACGATTTACCGGCCAAGGTCAATCTCATTCCGTTCAACCCCTGGCCCGGCGTGGCCTATCAATGTTCTGCGCCCGACCGCATTCGCAGCTTTAGCAACATCATTTTCGAAGCCGGTATCAGCGCCCCCATTCGCACTCCGCGCGGCCGGGATATCGACGCGGCCTGCGGACAGTTGAAAACTACCGCGCAGAAAATTAGCCGCGCCGAACGCGATCGTGAAAGCGCTGGCCAAGGCGGGGCGGCGGCACAGGCTAAGGCTGCGGGCTGAGAAGACCCGGTGAGCGAAGGTTTCACTATATGGCGCTATCGCCGGCGGTTCGAGGTCGATGGCGTGGCGGCGATGGTCGTTATCCGTGCGCGTTCCAACGGGCTTGCTTCCGAACTGTTGCTCGATGGCGAACTTGCGGCGCGGGACCACACACCGATGGGCGGGCCGGACAGCGTGCGCAATCACCGCCTGTCGGCCCATCAGCCCGACGGGTCGCTGATCGAAGTGGTTGCCGGATATATCAGCACCATGAACACCGGCATCGCGGTCCATCGCGATGGTGTGCCGATCCACGAAAGCCACCCCGGCCGCATCATCGCCTATCCTGAAAAGTATCGCGAAGCGGCAGTTGGCATGGGCGGCGAAACCGTCGGCGAAGCGATGCGGAATGCGATGAAGGAAACCGAACAGGACGGTCTGGATTTCGGCAAGCTGAAACGCAACCGCATCCCGCTGATGGTGGATATCGCGCTGGGGCTGATGTTCTTTGTGGTTGCGAAGCTGACCGATCTCACCACGGCGGCGCTGGTCGGCGCGGGCGTCGGCATCGCCCTGCTACTGGTCCAGCGCCTGACGAAGATCGACCTGCTTGGCGGATTGGCACTGTTCGGCATAGTCCTGCTGCTGATGTCGGCGGGGCTGGCGTTTTTATTCCAGAGCGACGAGGCGGTAAAATACCGGACCACCGTAATCGGTCTGATCAGCGCCGCGCTGTTTTTCGCAGACGGGGTGTCCGGGGGCAAGCGGCTGGCCACGCGGCTGATGCAGTATCTGCCCTATAGCGATCTCGATCCCGCCCGGCTCGGTATCGGGATGGGTCTGATGGGACTGGTCATGGCAGGCGCGAACCAGGCCGTCGCGATGTGGACGTCCACCGATGTCTGGTTGGTGTATTCGACTTTCGCCGATTTCATAGTGGCGATGGGCCTGATGCTGCTGGTGTTCCGCTATGCCCGCGGCGAAATTCTGGTCGATATGGCCCCGCGCTATCGCCGCCCACCGTCGGACACGCCAGCGCCCAAGACGGCTGCGTGAGCGACCCGGCAACTCTGGCATTCTATCAGCGGGAGGCACCGTCCTATACCGCCAGTGGCGCGCAGCGTCAGGCCCGCGATCTGGATGCGTTTTGCGATCGGTTGGCGCCGGGCGCGCGCATTCTGGAGCTGGGCTGCGGCGCGGGGCGCGATGCGGCGCATATGCGGCATCGCGGTTTTGCAATTGACGCGACAGATGGGGTTGCCGCCATGGTGCGCAAGGCCAATGAACGCTTCGCTCTGGGCGCGCGGGACATGCGCTTCGACGCCTTGGAAAGCGTGGAGGAATACGATGCGATCTGGGCGCACGCCAGCCTGCTGCATTGCGCGCGCGGGGAACTGGCGCATGTTCTGGCATCCATCCATCGCGCGCTTGTGCCCGGCGGTTGGCATTACGCGAATTACAAATTGGGTGATGGCGAAAACCGCGATGCATTGGGCAGGCTTTACAACTTCCCGTCGGCACAGTGGCTTGAACGGAAGTATCGCCGCGCCGGTTTTGCCATCGCAGACATTTCGATCTATCCCGGCAGTGGATGGGACGATATTACGCGGAACTGGATTGCGATGACTGTACAAAAGGGGGAATGCTGAATGCCGGATGGTTGCGCGACCGTGACTGCCCTGATGATTGGCAAGGCCGCGCCGTTCCGCGATGGCGAAACCAGCGCGATTGCCAAACATCCGGTCGCCGGACCGGTTGCCATCGGGGCCTTGGGGCTGGCGGGCGACGAGCAGGTCGAGCGCGCGCATGGCGGACCGGATATGGCAGTGCATCTTTATCCCGTCGATCACCATGCGTTCTGGGCCGGTGAGATCGGCGCGCATGATCTGCTGGACGATCCCGGTGCGTTCGGCAGCAATCTTGCGGTATCTGGACTGACCGAAAATATGGTGCATATCGGCGATCGTTTTCGGCTGGGCACGGCGTTGCTCGAAATCAGCCAGCCGCGTAAGCCGTGCTGGAAGATCGAGCAGCGCTTCGGTGTGAAGGGCATGGTGGCAACAATTCTGCAAACCGGTCGCTGTGGTTGGTATTTCCGCGTGCTGGAAAGCGGCATCGCCACGGCGGGCGACGCCCTGTTCAGGATCGATGCTGGCGACGGCGGTGGCAGTGGCGATGGCGATCACTCCAGCCATGGCAGATGGACTGTCGAACGCGCTTTTGCCGCAATCTGGGGCGCGTCGGGTGCGTTCAGTAATGGCGAAATTGCACGATTGGCCGCGTGCCGCGCCTTGACGCCGGACCTCAAACACCAGCTTGCCGCGCGTCTGGCGTGATGCGATTGCCTCTTCCCTACTTGGCCCGACTATGCTCCGGTTCAATCCATGTTCGGCCCTGACAATCCTTACCAGTTTACAGGCATCACGAGGCGCTGGGAAGCCGACAAACTTTTGGCGTCAGGACCGTGTAACATGCGGTCCATGTCTCCGGTTTGTGCACCTTGCGGAGCGATTTCATGAATCGGCCTGCTGTGCTGGTAACCGGCGGCGCCCGGCGTATCGGGGCGGTAATCGCGACCGCTTTCGGGGCGGCGGAGTGGCACGTCGTCATCCATTACGGCAGTTCAACCGCAGAGGCAGAAGCGCTGGCGCAAACCCTGCCATCGGCCGAAACGGTGCATTGCGATCTGGCCGATACCGACGGGGCGGCGGCGATGGTCGCTCACTTGGCGCAGCGGCTGCCGGACTGGCGCTGCCTTATCAACTGCGCCGCAATCTTCCGCCGCGACGATGTGACCGCGCTGGACCGCACCGTGTTCGACCGTTCGATGGCGATCAATGCCCGCACGCCGGCGCGGATGGCGCAGGTCTATCTGGAACAGGCCCATGCCGCAAAGGGCCGCCGGGTCATCCAGATTACCGATCAGAAACTGGTCAATTCGAACCCCGATTTCTTTAGCTACACGATGAGCAAACACGCGCTGGATGCCACGATAGCAATGCTGGCCGATGGCGCCATCCGCGCCGATGACCGGATCTACGGCATCGCTCCGGGTGCAATATTGGCAAGTCACGACCAGACCGAAGCGGAAACCGATGCGTCTCATGTGCTCAACCTGCTGAAACGCAAGACCGGTGCCGGCGAAATCGCAGATGCCGCACTGTTCCTTGCCGAAGGGCATCTGGCAAGCGGCGAAACCTTGTATATCGATAGCGGTCAACACCTGCTGGACCAACCGCGCGACGTCATCTACCTTGCCAGGAATATGGCAGGAAACCTCGCGACATGAGCAGCGCCGCGCAGACCGAACGGCATGGTATAGTGACGCGGCTATGGCACTGGCTGAATGTGTTGTGCGTCGTCATCCTGTTCATGTCCGGCCTCAACATATCGAATGCGCATCGCCATCTTTACTGGGGCAATTACGGGTTCGATCCGGCGGAAGCCTGGCTGTCGGTAATCCGGTTCCCCGGCTGGGCGACCATTCCCGGCTATTACAGCCTTGCCCAGGCCCGCGACTGGCATATCCTGTTTGCCTGGCCCTTCGCTGTGGGATTGCTGGTAATGTGGGCTGCGATGCTGGCAAACGGGCATTTCTGGCGCGATATCCGGACGCGGCCTGGTGAATGGCGACCGGCAGCGATCGCGCGCGATGTGATCGAACATCTCAAGCGCAATTTCGATCATGGAATCGACGGCGAAAACGCGAAATACAACTTCCTGCAACGCGCCGCCTATGGCGCGGTGCTGGGCATCATCCTGCCCGGTATCGTGCTGACCGGCATGGCGATCAGTCCCGGTTTCGAACCTGCCGCACCATGGCTGGTGGATGTGTTCGGTGGGCGGCAGAGCGCACGGTCCGTGCATTTCATTCTCACCTGGGCGCTGGTCGCTTTCATCGTGGTTCATGTGTTGCTGGTGCTGCTATCCGGCCCGATCGACCAGATGCGCGCCATGATTACAGGCGGGCGTCGATGACTTATCCCCTTGCCCGCCGCGGCTTCATCGCCGGTCTGGGAACGCTGTTTCTGGGCGCCTGCAACAAGGTCGCCGACAGCCATATAGGTGGCAGTCTGCTGGATGCTGCCAGCAGCTGGCATCAGGGCATCCATCGCTCGCTGGCGGACCGGATGGCACTGGCACGCGAATATGATATGGACGATCTGTCGCCGACCTTTCGGGGCAATGGTTCGAAGACCGTGGATACTGCGGCCTACCGGGCTGCGCTTGCCGGCGGTTTTGCCGATTGGCGACTGACGGTCGGCGGGTTGGTGGATCGCCCGCTATCGCTGACGCTCGACAACATTCGGGCCCTGCCCCAGCGCACCCAGATCACCCGGCACGATTGTGTGGAGGGGTGGAGCGCAATCGGGCAATGGACCGGGCCGCAGCTATCGCTACTCCTCGACGCTGCCGGGGTAAAGGATAACGCCAAATTCGCCATCTTCCGCTGTGCCGACGATCTGAACGGGGCGCGCTATTACGAAAGCGTGGATATGGTGGATGCCTATCACCCGCAAACCATCGTCGCCCATATGCTGAACGGCGAAGCGTTGCCGGAGAAGAACGGGGCGCCTCTGCGCATGCGCATCGAGCGGCAGCTTGGTTACAAACACGCCAAATATCTCACCGGTATCGAACTTGTCGACAGTCTCGATGATATCGGCGAAGGCAAGGGCGGCTATTGGGAAGACCGTTCGGGCTATCAATGGTATGCCGGTATCTGATAGGCGGCGCCGCTGGGCCATCGTGGTCCGCAAGCACGGGAAAACGGAATGTCGCAAGTGAACAAAGTGGTGCTCGCCTATTCCGGCGGGCTGGATACCAGCGTCATTGCAAAATGGCTCAATGTCGAACGGGGCTGCGAAGTCGTGACCTTCACCGCCGATCTCGGCCAGGGTGAAGAGATCGAACCCGCCCGTGCCAAAGCCCGCGCGATGGGCATTCCGGACGCAAACATCTTCATCGAGGATCTGCGCGAGGAGTTCGTGCGCGACTTCATCTTCCCGATGATGCGCGCCAACGCCCGGTACGAAGGGGACTATCTCCTCGGCACATCGATCGCCCGCCCCCTCATTTCCAAACGACTGGTCGAAATCGCGCGTGAAACCGGCGCCGATGCGATCGCCCACGGCGCGACCGGCAAGGGTAACGACCAGGTCCGGTTCGAACTCAGCGCCTATGCGCTCGCGCCCGATATCAAGGTGATCGCCCCCTGGCGCGAATGGGATCTGACCAGCCGGACCGCGCTTATCGAATGGGCTGAGAAGCACCAGATCGCCGTGCCTACGGACAAGCGCGGCGAAAGCCCGTTTTCGACCGACGCCAACCTTCTGCACACATCCTCCGAAGGCAAGGTGCTGGAAGATCCGTGGGAAGAAACGCCCGATTATGTCTATTCCCGCACCGTCGATCCCGAAGATGCGCCCGACACCCCTGAATACGTCACCATCGATTTCGAAGCGGGAGACGGTGCCGCGCTGAATGGCGAACCGATGAGCCCCGCAAGCCTGCTGGCCGCGCTCAACGAACTGGGCCGTAAGCATGGGATCGGACGGCTCGATCTGGTGGAGAACCGCTTCGTCGGCATGAAGTCGCGCGGAATGTATGAAACCCCGGGCGGCGAGATTTACGCCCGTGCCCATCGCGGGATCGAACAGATTACCCTGGATCGCGGCGCCGCGCATCTGAAGGACGAGCTGATGCCCAAATATGCGGAGCTTATCTATAACGGCTTCTGGTTCAGTCCCGAACGCGAGATGCTGCAGGCGGCGATCGATCACAGTCAAGGCAAAGTCACCGGCACTGTCCGTCTGAAGCTTTACAAGGGGAATGCCGATGTCGTGGGGCGCAAGTCGCCGCATTCGCTCTATTCCCAGGCCCATGTCACATTCGAAGACGATGCCGGCGCTTACGACCAGAAGGATGCGGAAGGCTTCATCAAGCTCAACGCCCTTCGCTTGCGGTTGCTGGCACGCCGGGACCGCTAGATATGGTATTGCGCGGGCGATTCGCGGCTCGTGTTCTGACCCCGATTCGCCCGGATTTGCCTAAATCCGCGCCTTTCGTTTCACCTGAAACCATGCAGCACACCGCATTTTGAGCGCGATTGCGGGATAGGTCGCGCCAGAGCGTCGATGAACCGTTGCGCCGGTTTGGAACCCTTTGCCCGGTCGGGGTAAGGCGCCTCCATTCCCAACAGCGTCACAGACGAGACGGTTCCATGCCTAAGCCTACCCGCACATCCTTCCTGAAGCGCACCCTGGCCGTGCTGGCGCTGGTCGCCGTGCTGCCATTGCCGCTCGCCGGTTATGCCACGGCGGAAGAGTCCGTCGACGAGGAAGCCTTCGCGGAAAGCTTCGACGATTTCGCGGCGCTGCCTGCCATGCCGCAAGCGCAGGGCAATATGGTCGACATCACCGAATTCACTCCGCCCGTCGAGATCGAGGAAGCAGTCCCCGAACCTTCCGACATACGCAGCATCGCTGGCGGCATCGCGTCCTATTATGGCAAGCGGTTCCACGGCCGCCGCACCGCCAATGGCGAACGGTTCGACATGAACGAACTGACCGCCGCGCACAAGACGCTGCCCTTCGGCACCCGCGTGCTGGTGACCAACCCGCGCAACGGCAAGAGTGTGACCGTGCGCATCAACGATCGCGGCCCTTACGCCCATGGCCGCACCATCGATCTGAGCCGGGCCGCCGCGAAGCAGGTCGGCATCGTCCAGCGCGGGCATGGCAAGGTGGAACTGGCGCTCCTGAAGTAAGCGACCGGACTACGCGGTTTCCGCTGCCCGGGCCACCTCCCGCGCCACCTCCCGCATCGGCGCCCCGTCCGCACTCTCCTCCGCCTCCGCGACCCAATTGCCATCCGCATCGCGCGCATAGGTCACGTAATCCTCGCCATAGCGCCACCATTGCGCATCGCCGGCTTCGAAGGCGTCCATCTGGCACGCCTCCACCGCGCCTGCTTCGCCCAGCAGATGGAGCGGCGGCGCGGCTGGCGGGCGCTGTTCCGCCATTTCCTCCAGCAAGCGGCCGACCGCGGGGTAATGCGGACAGTCGCGGCAGGCGGGCCATTGCGGCGCATCGCAGCACGGGCCGCTGCCATCCACATTGGGCACCGGCGCCAGCCCCTGCGCGGTCATGTGGAAATGCGCCACCCCGGTACCCGCCCCGAGCGAGTTGGCTGCGGCGGCGGCTGCGGGGCAATCGCATTCCGGCTCCGCAAACCCGTGCGTCGCCGTGCCCGCAACAGGAGACATGGACCGGATGTTACACGGTCCTGATGGTAAATCTCCCGACACCAGGCGTCCCGGCGGTACATCCGCCGTCCGCGGTGAAGCGCCGCTCGCACACCGGAGCCTCCGGCAGATCGCGTCCCTGCTCCAGCGCCGCGACCACCGCGTCGAAATCCTGCGCCAGCATCGCCACATCCGCCCGATCGCCCAACCGGTCGAGCCGCGCCAGATGGGCGAGCAGCAACCGCGTGTCGTAGCGTTTGCGCGTACCCACGACCTCGCCGTGGAACCACACCTCTTCCTCCACCCCCTCCATCGCGCGGCAGGCCAGCGCCTCCTCCGCCTGTTCGCGCGCGATCAGCAGCGCCGCATCCCACGCGCGGCGAAACGCGGCGCAGGCCCGCCGCTGGCGATAGGCCGTCTGATGCGAGACCCCCGCACTGCGCACCGCCGACCGCGCCGATCCGCACGCGGCCAGCCGATTGAGAAACTTCGCCTGCCGCTCCCGACAGAACTGATGCTGCGCCACACGCGTATCGTCATCGGGCAAATCGCCGATCAGGGCGGAGAGCGATTGCGGCGCGCCCGGTTCGGCAGGAGATGCAGCCCCCGGTTCGGGCGAATGCGCAGGAGGCGTATCGTCCCCGGCCCTATTATCCTGCGCATGGACGGGATGGGCCGCAGGCTCGTACGCCATAGTGCGGTCGATAAGGAACACCCCATCCTCCCCTGCCGAAGCCTCCCCCGCCGCGGCTTCCCGATAAACGATCCGCCCGTCGGCATCGCACACGGCCCGCACGGCGACCTGTTCCGGCTCCTGCCCTGTCATTGGCTGCGAACGGTCGGGGGCCAGGGCAGGCGCATCCCCCGCCCCCACCCGCGCCGGATCGACGACATTGTCCGCCGCGTACGGAGCCGAAGCCGCCCCGCCCGCCATCGCACCCCGCCGCCGAAGCGTCGCGACCAGCCGCTCGCGCCCATCCTGCATGTTGTCCGGGACGGTCTTACTCACGACCGCTCTCCCGACAGCACCCGCTCATTGCGAAAATGCCGCGTCAACTGCGCGGCGGTGGTCGAGGGCCCCACCCCGATCCGCCCGGCCCGCACATGCGCCAGCCACCGCTCCGCATGTTCGATAGGGTCGGGATGGTTGGAGGGAAATATGGGGGGAAGTGTCGTTCGTCTGGTCATAGGTTCACCTGTGTTTGGTGTTCAGGGAACCGGACCAGTTATAGGGGGATGGGGGTGTAGGAAAGGTATCAGCGGTGTTAACAAGCAACGAAAGTTAATCATCTAAGCCTAAGCGAAAGTCATAGCAGGCGAAGCCTACCAGCCTTTTGATCTTCAAGATCGAAACCACGGCGTAGCATACAAGAAAACGCCAGACGCGGCTGATTAGCCAACCGCCAAGGCCGCCGCTTACGCGGCCCCCGCTCGCGATAATTTGAAAATCACTCACTACCACCACAGTCAGTACGAATGCCGCCTTCCAGTGCTCGAACAATTTGCACCAAGTACGACGCTCGCGTACATAGCCTCTTTTATCATGCTAAAATGCTGTCTTTTCTCTAACGCTGTCTACTGACGAAGCTGATGAGATAACCGCGAACTATGCGAACCGCTATAAACGAAAAATGAGCATGATAATCGCGATGTCTGATTTCGAACGTTCTGCGCCTGAGAAAATTTGGAAGCTAAGCTTTCCCAGTCTGGCATCGCCAATCGTAAGTTTTCAGGCCCTGTCTAAAGGAGTTACAGTATGAACCCTGTGATAAAAACTCAAACGAAAACGTTTCAGAGGGAAGCCAACCTGGAAGACCTTTCACAGGCTGAAGCATTTGAAGCTTATACAATTTATTCCGTCATTGCCGGACAGTTAAGCTATGGCGTAGACCCACTCTCCGTTCACTTGAAAGGCGACGAGTTCGGCCTTGATGGTGTCGGAATCCTTATTCAGGGAAAGTTGGCTGTTGACACCGATGAAGCTGTAGCGCTGCTTGATGACGTAGTCGATCCCGATGTTGAATTTATATTCTTCCAATCAAAGACCGGTACGTCTTACGATTATGGCGATATTGGCAAAATGTTCGATGGTGTGGAACAGTTTTTCAGTGATGAATTGTTGGGAGAAAGTCAGCAATTAGATGATTTAATTGCTGTAAAAAACCTTATTTTCGATATTGCGGTTACACGACGAAATCCAGCTCTTCGTATTTACTATGCTACTACGGGAACTTACAACAAACCCGACAAGATCGAAAATCTACTTGATCGACGTTTGCGGACGTTAACAGAAATGAGCATTTTCGATCCGTCGCGTATGCAGTTGGAAATGCTCGGTGCTAAAAAGCTTCAAAGTTTTTATCGATCCGCCAAACGATCGTCGACGGCAAAGATTGAATTTCCAAGGCAGACTGCGTTGCCGAAGAATCCTCGCGTCGAACAAGGTTACGTTGGATACATTGATGCCGCCGAAGTCCTCAAATTGGTTGAGGTTAAAGATGATGATGGAGGAATCGTTGGCATCAATCGCTTCGCGTTTTTCGATAACATTCGAGACTACAACGAGAAATCACCGCTAAATCGTTCTGTGGGTCAAACTCTTCGGAATGGCCAAGGAAGCGATTTTGTTTTTCGGAACAACGGGGTCACTGTAATCGCCAAATCCATTCATCGAACAGCTGACGAATTTACGATTGAAGACTATCAGATAGTGAACGGATGTCAGACGACAAATGTCCTATATCAGAACCGTGATTACATAGAAGGTGTCGCGATCCCTTTCCGATTAATAGGTTCAGACGATGACGAATTCATTTCGTCGATTATCGTCGGTACAAACAGTCAGAACCAAGTTAAGCCGGAGCAATTTTTGGCGCTTCTTCCGTTTGTCAAGAACTTGGAAGAGTATGCTCGTTCAGTTGATGAGAGTTTTCGTGTTTTCCTTGAGCGACGAGAGTATCAATATCAGCACGAGAGCATTGAACGGGCGCGAATCATGCCGCTTCCTGTCTTGATGAAAGCAGTGTCAGCTACTATATTAAAACAGCCTAATCGCTCTCCAAGGGATTATAAAAAGCTATTCAAAGATAATTCTTCTTTGCTTTTCAGTGATAATTCTGATGTTCAGGTTTACCATGCAATTGCGTATCTATATTACCGTCTCGAGTTTCTATGGCGAAACAATAGAATTGATCCTGAGCTTAAGCTATTTCGTTTTTACATAATCTGGGCCGCATTCCGGGAAGCGACCGATAATTCGAATTTCACGAAAGGGATGAAAACGACGCATTATGCCGCGCATGCCGAGAAAATTATCGAATTTGCAAAGGATGAAGAGAAATTTAAAAAAGCGATCAAACAATATGCGAAAGCGTTCTCGAAAATAACTAAAGAGCTATCGCCGGACAACAGGGAGAAATTGCGCGACACTATTCGCTCGGAAACGTTTTTTCAAAAGGTTGTTGAAGAACTTTTCCCCGCCCCAACGCTCTCTTAGCAATCTACTTTCCTACCTCCTACGCTTTCTGGGACCGCCCCAAAATGGGCACCAGATACCCCCCCGTCCAACTCCCCTTCACCTTGGCCACCTTCTCCGGCGTCCCCTCCGCAACGATCTCGCCACCCCGCACTCCGCCGCCCGGCCCCAAATCCAGCACCCAGTCGGCCGTCTTGATCACATCCAGATTGTGCTCGATCACCACCACGGAATTGCCCTGCTCCACCAGTCGGTGCAGCACTTCCAGCAATTTGCGGACATCCTCGAAATGCAGGCCGGTGGTCGGTTCGTCCAGGATATACAGCGTCTGGCCGGTGCTGCGTTTGCTGAGTTCCTTGGCGAGTTTGACGCGCTGCGCCTCCCCGCCCGATAGCGTCGTCGCCTGCTGGCCGACCTTGACGTAGCCGAGGCCCACTTCGTTCAGCATCGCCATCTTGCCCTGGATGCCCGGCACCGCCTGGAAGAAGCTGCCCGCATCTTCCACCGTCATGTCCAGCACGTCGGCAATGCTCATGCCCTTGTGCTTCACCTCCAGCGTTTCGCGGTTGTAGCGTTTGCCGCCGCATTCCTCGCACGTGACATACACATCGGGGAGGAAGTGCATTTCGATCTTGATGAGGCCGTCGCCCTGGCACGCTTCGCACCGGCCGCCTTTCACGTTGAAGGAAAACCGGCCGGGCTTGTACCCGCGCGCCTTGCTTTCGGGCAGGCCGGCGAACCAGTCGCGGATCTGGGTGAAGGCGCCGGTATAGGTGGCCGGGTTGCTGCGCGGGGTGCGGCCGATGGGGGACTGGTCGATCTCGATCACCTTGTCGCAATGTTCAAGGCCGGTGACCTTGTCATGCGCGCCCGCGATCACCCGTGCGCCGTTCAGCGTCCGCGCGGCGGCGGCATACAGCGTGTCGATGGTGAAGCTGGATTTGCCCGATCCGCTGACGCCGGTGATGCAGGTGAACGTGCCCAGCGGGATGGCGGCGGTCACGTTCTGCAGATTGTTCGCCCGCGCGCCATGCACGGTCAGTTTCTTGCCATTGCCCTTGCGGCGGGTGGTGGGCACTTCGATACGGCGGCGCCCGGTGAGGTAATCGGCGGTCAGCGATTTCTTGTTGCGCAGCACCTGTTTCAGCGTGCCCTGCGCCACGATCTCCCCCCCGCGCACGCCCGCGCCGGGGCCGATATCGACCACATGATCCGCCTGGCGAATGGCATCCTCGTCGTGCTCCACCACGATCACGGTGTTGCCCAGATCGCGCAGGCGCTTCAGCGTTTCGAGGAGGCGGTCATTGTCGCGCTGGTGCAGGCCGATGCTGGGTTCGTCCAGCACGTAGAGCACGCCCGACAGCCCGCTGCCGATCTGGCTGGCGAGGCGGATGCGCTGGCTTTCCCCGCCCGACAACGTGCCGCTGGTCCGGTCGAGATTGAGGTAATCCAGCCCCACATTGTCGAGGAAGCCCAGCCGTTCGTTGATTTCCTTCAGGATGGCCTTGGCAATCTGGCTCTGCGTGGGGTTCAGATGATCGTCCAGCGCCAGGAACCAGTCTTTCGCGTCGGACACGCTCATCCGGGTGGGGATGCTGATATCGGTCGCGGCGTTCCCCGATCCTTTGAGGCCCCCGATCTTCACCGCCAGCGCTTTGGGATTGAGCCGCGCGCCATGGCAGGTTTCGCACGGCTGCGCGGTCTGGAACTTGCCCAGCTCCTCCCGCATCCAGGCGCTTTCGGTCTGCATCAGCCGGCGATTGAGATTGCCGATCACCCCTTCGAACGCTTTCTGCACCGTATATTGCTTGCGCCCGTCCTTGAAAGTCAGCGGCACTCGCTTGCCCTTCGTCCCGTACAGGATGACGGCCTGCGTTTCATCGGCCAAGCCGGTTCCACGCCGTGGTCAGGTCGAAATCGTAAGCTTTCGCCAGCGATCCCAGCACTTGCATATAATAGGGCGATGGCGGGTTGGATTTCGCCCATGGCACCACCGCGCCCTGTTTCAGCGACAGTTCTTCGTTCGGGACCACCAATTGCGGATCGAACAGCAGTTTTTCCCCGATCCCGTCGCAGGTCGGGCACGCACCCTGCGGGGAGTTGAAGGAAAACAGGCGCGGTTCGATTTCCTCGATCGTGAAGCCCGACACCGGACAGCTGAACCGTTCCGAAAATACGATGCGGTTAGCCGGGATGCCCGCCCCCTTCATCGCCCCGCCCGATACGCCGTCATCTTCGCGGCCCGGCACCACACCGTCCGCCAGATCGACATAGGCCAGTCCGTCCGCCAGCTTCAGCGCCGTTTCGAAGGAATCCGCCAGCCGCGTTTCCAGCCCCCGGTCGTCCTTGGCCTTGATCGCCAACCGGTCGACCACGACTTCCACATCGTGCTTCAGCTTCTTGTCGAGCGCGGGCGCTTCTTCGATGCCGTACATTTCGCCATCGATGCGGACACGGGTAAAGCCGGCCTTCTGCCATTCCGCCAGTTCCCGGCGATATTCGCCCTTGCGCGCGCGGACCACGGGCGCGAGCAGGTAGATCCGCGTCCCTTCCGGCAGTTCCATCACCCGGTCCACCATGGTGCTGACCGTCTGCGCTTCGATCGGTTCGCCGGTTGCGGGGGAATAGGGCACGCCCACCCGCGCCCATAACAGCCGCATATAATCGTAAATCTCGGTCACGGTCGCCACGGTGGAACGGGGATTGCGCGACGTGGTCTTCTGTTCGATGGAAATAGCAGGAGACAGCCCGTCGATATGTTCGACATCGGGCTTCTGCATCATTTCGAGGAACTGCCGCGCATAGGCACTGAGCGATTCCACATAGCGCCGCTGCCCTTCGGCATAGATCGTATCGAAGGCGAGCGAGCTTTTGCCCGAACCCGAAAGGCCGGTAATCACGATCAGCGCATCACGCGGCAGATCGATATCGATACCCTTGAGATTGTGTTCCCGGGCGCCGCGTACGGAGATTTTGCTGAATGCCATGACACGCCAGATGGGGATAAGGGACGGTAAGTTCCAGAGAGCATACCCCGCTCTCCCCGGATCATCGCGTGTTCACGAAATGTTCGCACGGGTCAAGGGTTGGCGCGGGGATCGGTTCACCGCCCCATCCAATGGCGCGCCCGCCCCCCACCTGAACGCCCACCCCGCTACGTGTTGATACGCATGATCCCGCGCATATGGGCGCAAGTCCTTCCCCCTAGATCGTAGCCAGTGAGAAAAGGGCGCGTATGATGGATAACGGGAACAGGGCAAGACGACAGATAGCCGCCATGGTAGCAACCGCCGGGGTTGCCAGCCAATTGCCCGATAGACCGGAACTGGCCCATCCCGACACCAAAGAGCCCGAAATTGCCAACCCCGAAATCGCCAAGTCTGAAATCGCCAACCCCGAAATCGAAGACCTCGATTTCGAGAACGAGGTTCGCCATGAAACCCTGCAGATGGTGTGCTACATCGAAAAACACGGTTTCTGGGCGAATATCATCGCGTTCTGCGTGGTGGTGGCCGCAGCCGCCGTCATGCCCAATGCCCAATCTTTCGTAATTCCGGTCATCCTGCGCATCGCGGCGATGTTACTCAACCGAACGGCATGGAACCGGCTGCGTGCGAAGCTGGCGGCGGACCCGGTCGGATTGCCATCGCTGCGACTGATGCGCATTGCCCTGTTCGTGGCGGGGGTCACCTGGGCGCTGCTGCTGTTCCCGATGCTGCATGAAACCATCGTTCATCCCGCACGGGTCGCGCTGGGCGGCACGGTGATCATGGCGATCGCGCTGATTTTCAATATGTTCGCGCAGATGCGGTCGGTCGGCCTTGCCTTTGCCGGCGGATTTTTTCTGGGTTTCTGCATGTCACTGCCGTGGGCCAATCCGACATTCGCCTTCACCGCTGTCGGTGCATTATTGGCGATGGGGTGGAGCCTGGTCAGTTTTTCCAACGCCACTGCGCGGCAAAAAATCGGCACATCGCGCGCATTGGTCATGAACCGGCGGCTGGAAGCGCAATTGCAGGAATCCCTCCAACGCGCCAATTATCTCGCAACCCGCGATCCGTTGACGGGGCTGCTCAATCGCCGGGCCTTTTTCGACCGTATCGACGACCCTGTGGCGGGTACCGGCGAACGGTTCCTGATGACTCTCGATCTCGATCATTTCAAGACGATCAACGATGTTCACGGACACGATATGGGCGACCGGGTGCTGACTGCCACGGCGCAGGAAATTCACGCGTTGCTGGATGAAATGCCGGGGCAGCATCATCGCGCCTGCCGGTTCGGGGGAGAGGAATTCGTCATTCTGGTGCATGGCATCGATACCATGAATATCTATCGCCATGCGGAACGGCTGCGCGGCAAATTGCGGCTGATCCCGCACCGGTTCGATATGGGCGGCGTGCTGAAGGTGTCGGCGTCTATCGGAGTGGCGCGGATCGGCGATGATGAAACCATCGACAAGGCCCTGCGGCGTTCCGATCTGGCGATGTACCGGGCGAAGGATCGCGGGCGGGATCAGGTGGTACTTGCGGGCGAAGAACCCTTTGTCGCGCCCGCAGTGGCACTGGCGTCATGATCGGCAGGATGGCGTGATTGGCAGGATGGCCTGACCTTTCAGAAAGGCCCCTTTCCGGCCTTCTTTTCGGCCCGTGCTCCAATCATGTCGGAACCGGCAAAATCATCCGTAAATGCGCACGGAACGGAAAAATTCGGACCTTTTGTACTATTGGCCCGTTGATTGGCTAAAGAAACCTACAGTTTCACGCAACCGGCCTATTACGGGGCGCGACAGATGAATAGCAAATCAACGATTTGGTAGAAGGAATGGCGGAAACTGGCAGACCGAACGAGAATTGAATGCCGAATGGCAAAACACTTTTAGACAACACAACCGATACTCCGACATACACCCCATCATCGCGAACGCGCCGTCTCATACACCGGCTTCGCGAACGACGTGGCGCGCGTTTCGAACGGCGTCTTCAGCGAATACGCGCAGGTTCGCGTACCACCAGACGCAAACGCAAGACTGCATTGGCATTGACGGCCAGCGTGATGGCCGCAAGTTCGGTCATCGCACCCGCCGTGGCCCAGCTGGAAAGCACCGACATCGTGCAGATGGCCGATGTCAGAATGCCTGCCACCGCCCTTTCCACCAGTGCCGAAATGAAAGAAGCGATGATCGAAGAGGAAGGCGTGCGCTATACCGTATATCGCGACGCTGCCGGGTTTGCGACCGTAGGCGTCGGCCATCTGGTGCAGGCCGACGATGGTTTGGCGGTCGGCGAAAAACTGACCAGGGATGCCGTGCTCGATCTGTTCGAAACCGATCTTGCCTATGCGGAACAGGTGGTGGAACGGCTGGCCGGCGACACGCCCCTGTACCAGCATGAATTCGACGCGCTGGTCGATCTGGCCTTCAATGTGGGTGAAGGGTCGCTGTCGGCGGCAAACAGTCCGAAACTCAACGCGGCCATCGCCCTGCGCGACCATGATGGTATCGCAGCGGAACTCGACTATCTGCGCGCGGGCAGCATTGCCCCGGCCGGTCTGGAAATCCGCAGCGAAAGGCGCGTCGCCATTTTTACCGCCGCTGAATACGACAATCCGCGGGATGTGGCGAGCGCGTAGCCTTCGGGTTGGGTCTTTGGTGTGGGGCCTTTGGTGTGGGCCGGTTGATTCCCGGCTCTGGCCCCAACTCCAGGAAAGCGCCAATGCGCCCCGGAAAGACTGCATCTTGCAATCGGCGGCAATCTGCGGTTCAACCTGCCGTAATCATCCCATCCGCATGACAGGCCTTGATCGTTACAACGCCTGACCATGTATACGCAGCCTTACGAAAGTCGCACACACCTATGAAACCGTACCATGCAACCGCCAGCGCAATGGCGCTGATCCTCACTTCCGCCTGTGCCACCACCGGCACCATGCAGGACGATAGCGCCATGACTGCTGCACCAACCGGCACGCAAATGCCCGAAGCCACCGGCTATTTCGCCGCCAAAAGCACTCTGCCCTTCCAGGCGCCGGACTTTACCAAAATTTCCGATGGCGATTACCGCAGATCGTTCGAACAGGGCATGGCCCGCCACAATGTGGAGATCGAACGGATCAAGACCAGTTCGGCGGCGCCCACCTTCGACAACACCATTGTGGCGCTGGAACAGTCCGGCGATATGCTGGGCCGTGTCGCCACGGTGTTCTTTGCGCTGACCGGTTCCAACACCAACGATACGCTGGACGAAATCCAGGCGGAAATGGGCCCGAAACTGAGCGCGCATAGCGATGCGATCACGCTGGATCCGGTATTGTTCGCACGGGTGAAGGCGGTATACGATGCGCGCAGTACGCTGGGCCTCGATACCGAGGAAACGGCGCTGCTCGAAGACACGTATGAAGGCATGGTCCAGGCCGGGGCGCTGTTGACCGAAGCGCAGAAGGACCAGGTTCGCGCACTCAACACGCGACTGTCCGAAACGACCAACGATTTTGGCAAGATGGTCCGCGAAGGAACCGTCGCCAGCGCGCTGGTGGTGGACACGCGGGAAGAACTGGCCGGTCTGCCCGATTCCGCGATCGACGCGGCGGCCAAGCTGGCGGGCGAGAAGGGTATGCCCGGCAAATTCGCCATCGCCTTGCAGAACACCACGCAGCAGCCATTCCTGCCTGCGCTGGAAAACCGGGCGACGCGTGAAAAGCTGTTCAGGCTGAGTGTCAACCGCAACGACCAGCCCGGCGAATTCGATACGCGGATGCTGGTTGCCGAGATCGCCGGGCTGCGTGCGCAGAAAGCCGCCCTGTTCGGCAAGCCGGACTGGGCCAGTTATACCATGTATGACCGCATGGCGAAGAACCCGAAAACCGCGCTCGATTTCATGGAACAGATGGTCCCCGCCCTTGCCGCAACACAGCGGCGGGAAGCGGCCCTGCTCAACACCAAAATCGCCGAAGAAGGCGGTGATTTCAAGGTGCAGCCGTGGGACTGGTATCGCTATGCCGAAAAGGTGAAGGCCGAACGCTATGCCTTCGATGAAAGCGCGGTCGAACCCTATTTCCAGCTGGACCGCGTACTGGAAGACGGCATCTTTTTCGCCGCCAACAAACTGTACGGTCTCAATTTCGAAAAACGCGGCGATCTGCCGGTCTACCATCCCGATGTCAGCACCTATACCGTGTTCGACCGGGATGGCAGCGAACTGGGCGTGTTCTATTTCGATCCGTTCCAGCGCCCGTCCAAACGCGGCGGCGCGTGGATGAGCAATTTCGTGGATCAGTCCTATCTCAATAAGACCAAGCCGGTGATCTACAATGTTCTGAACATTCCGAAAGCCGCCGATGGGGAAGTGCAGCTGGTCAGTTTCGACAATGTGAACACGCTGTTCCATGAATTCGGCCATGCGCTGCACGGATTTTTCGCGGACCAGAAATTCGCAAGCATATCGGGCACGGCGACGGCCCGCGACTTCGTGGAATATCCCAGCCAGGTGAACGAGATGTGGGCGACCTATCCCGCTATCCTGCAGAATTATGCCAAGCATTATGAAACCGGCGAGACGATTCCCGACAGAACTGATCGCGAAGATCGAACGCGCGGCCCGGTTCAACCAGGGCTACGATTTCGGCGAAGTGGTGGAAGCCGCGCTGCTCGACATGAAATGGCACGCATTGAGCCCGCAGCAGGCCGCCGCTATCGATACGCCCGAAAAGGTCGATGCGTTCGAACGCAATGCCCTGAAGGAACTGGGGCTGGAAATCGAACTGGTTCCGCCGCGCTATCGCAGCACCTATTTCAACCATATCTTCAGCAGTCCGGCAGGCTATTCGTCGGGCTATTACAGCTATCTGTGGACGGAGATGCTGGACCGCGACAGCCGCAAATGGTTCATGGACAATGGCGGTCTGACCCGCGAAAATGGCGATCACTATCGTGCCACGGTACTGAGCCGGGGCGGAACGATGGACTATTTCAAGATGTTCCAGAATTTCGCCGGTCGCCAGCCCGACGTCACGCCGATGCTGGAGGCACGCGGGCTGACCGGCAACAGTGCCGATGCCGATAGCGTTTCGGACGGCGCCCTTCCACCGGCCACGACCAGTCGCTGAATGACCAAAGGCGGGGCTGCCGATCTGACTTGCCCCGCCTTTTCTATCGGCGCCTTTTTAACGGCGCCAATTCAATGATCTGGCGTTCATGTCTGAGAGGCTTTCCTCGTCTTCGATGGCGCGCTTGCCAAGCGTGATGGCACGGCGCAACTGTGCATTGCTGGCATGGCGATAGGCGGGCGCGGCGATGATTTCGCGCCATTTTCCGCCCAAGGCGTTGTCCAGCAGGATGCGCTGGAAACAATGATCGAGATGAACCGGCCAACCGCGTTCGGCGGCTAATGCGGGCATGGTTTGCCGGGTCAGCGTGTTCCATTCGTCGACGATGATCGGATCGGCCATGCCCCTTCAATGCCTTAACTGGCAATCAGTGCCCGCTGCGTCCCTTCGCCGATCCAGCGCGCTTCGACGCCCCAGATGGCGGCGATCCGTTCTGCGTCCAGCGCGATGTCCGGCGGTCCGAAGGCGGCGACCCTCCCCCGATCCAGCACCAGCACGCGGTCCGCATGGTTCATCGCCAGTGCCAGATCGTGCAGCACGATAATCACACCGGTGCCCATATCTGCGTGCCCACCCGTCCCCGCTGCGGCGATCTGCCGAAAATATCGCAGAAGATGCATCTGATGCGCCAGATCCAGCGCGGCCAGCGGTTCATCCGCCAATATCCAGCGTGGTTCGCCCGCCAGCACCCGCGCCAGCAACGCCCGTGCCCGTTCCCCGCCCGAAAGCGTGGACACCGGCCGGTCGGCAAGGTCGCCCATTTCCATCGCCGCGATCGCCCGGTCCACCGGCGCCGATATCCGATCCCCGAACGGCAACCGGCCCAGCGCGACCAGATTGCGGACCGAAACATCCCACGCCACTTCGCCGTTCTGCGGCAGAAACCCGATCTGCCGTGCCCGCAACCTCGGCGCGATTGCGCCCACCGTTTCATCATCCAGCAGCGCGCGGCCTTCATCCAGATCCAGCAATCCGGCCAACGCGGCCAGCAGGGTGGATTTGCCCGCGCCATTCGGGCCGCAGATGGCCGTAATCTGCCCGCGCGCGAAATCTGCCGAAACGCCCGCCAGCCGGCCGGCAATTGCGATCCCGTCCGCCCGCAGCATCATGCCCATATCCCCGCATGGCCACGCCGCATCTTCAGCAGCAGCCACAGGAAGAACGGCGCGCCGATCAGGCTGAGCGCAATGCCCAGCCGCAATTCCGTAACCGTCGGCAGGATGCGCACCACGCTGTCTGCGATCAGCACCAGCAGCGCCCCGGCAAGGGCGCTGGGCACGATCAGCGACGATGGCCGCCGGTCGGTGAAGGGGCGCACCAGATGCGGCACCATCAGGCCGACGAAGCCGATGATCCCGGCAACCGCAACTCCGCTGCCCACAGTCAGGCCGACGCCTGCGATCAGCCACGCCTGCAGAACGCGCGGCCGCATTCCCATGGATCGCGCCGCCGCGTCGCCCAGCATCATCGCATCGAGATCGCGGCGCGCCATCCAGAAACACGCGATCCCCGCCAGCGTGAGCGGCGCAGCCAGATACACGTCGCGCCAGCTGCGATCGGTCAGCGCGCCCATCAGCCAGGTCACGATTTCGCTCATGGCGAAGGCGTTGGGCGCGAAACTGATCGCCAGGCTCATCAAAGCACCGGCCAGACTGGCGATCATCATGCCCGCTAATGTAAACAGCGCGATGCCGCCGGTTCGCCCCGCAATCAGCGCCAGCAGGCCCATGGCGCCGCCTGCCCCCGCCAGCGCGAATGTGGGAAGCAGCCATGCATTGAACGGGCGCGACCGATCGCATCAGGCACCGCCCACACACTCAGTATCGGAGCGACCCAGAAACTGGCGACGGCCCCCAATGCCGCGCCGGGCGCAATGCCGAACAGGCCGGGATCGGCCAGCGGGTTCCGCAGATAGCCCTGCATCGCCGCCCCCGCCGCGCCAAGGCCGCCGCCCACCGCCAGCGCCAGCAGTGCGCGCGGCAGGCGCAATTCGGCCAGAATGATCATGGCATTCGGGGTTTGCGCAAAATCCAGCCAGACCCGGCCGGCAAACAGGGATGCCGCAAATGCACTGCCCAGCAACAACAACAGCACCGCGCTGACCCGGCTCATGCCGCCCCGCCGCGAATGGCGCGCATGCGATCGAGCGCGCGGATGATCGTGGGCCCGCCGCAATACAGCAATGCCGGGTCCAGCCGCGCCAGCGTCACATCGCCCTTACGCGCCATCATATGCAATGCGGGATGATCCTGACCCCGTTCCCGCCCCGCCTGCACCAGCACGTCCGGTGGGTTTGCAAGCATCTGTTCGAGCGATAGATAATCCGCCTGCCCCAGCCCCATCGCAGCGCTGTGGCTGGTGAAACCGCCGATGGCCATGATTTCGCCGATCAGAGTGTTTTCGCCGGGCACGATACCCGCCGCCTGCCATAGAACGACGCGGGCGGGCTTTTCCCCGCGGCGCGTATTGCGGGCCACGGCATCGTCGATCCGTGCGATCAGCGCCCGGCCCCTGACCACATTGCCGCTGGCATGGGCCAGTTCGCGGATCTGCGTGCGGCTATCGGCGATAGAGGATGCGATGCCGACGGTTTCGACGCGGATGCCCATATCCATCAGCGCGGCCCGGGTTGTCGGCGCCATGAAACTGCTGGCCACCACCATATCGGGTTGCAGGGCCGCGATTTCTTCCACCGTTCCACCGGTGATGGGGTATTTCAGCGCCGCCGCGTGGTCCATCGAAGTGGATATCGGATCATGGCTGTAATGCGAGATTGCCAGCAATTGCCCCGGCGCCGCGACATCGGCCAGAATGGCATCGCTGCAGGGGTTGAGGCTCACGATCGTAGGTCGCTCCGGCAAAGGAGACGGTCCTGTCGCCTCCGCGCATCCGCCCACCGCAAAGGTCGTCGCCATGGTCAGGCCCGCAAGGGCGGTAACCCAACGCGTCGATGGCCGCCTCCCCGTCGCGGCGCCATGCCGTCGCCGGGAAGCCGAACGGGAAGATCGCGCAACTAGAATTTCGCCCGCGCCCCCACGAATGCGCCGCGCCCCGGTGTCCCGTAACCCGCAGCGGTCTGGTAATCATCGTCGAACACATTTTCGATACGGCCGAATAGCTCCACCGCATCGCCCACCGGCACCGAACTGCGCAGGGTGACGACGCGATACCCGTCCAGCCGAACGGTGTTGCCGGCATTGTCGAAACTGTCGCCCACCATCCTGATATCGCCGCCGATGGTGATGCCGGCCAGCGGCGTGGTCCAGTCGGTGGACACGGTGAGCGCGTGCTTGGGCCGGCGGGCCAGCACATTGCCCGCATTCACCGCATCCGGCGTGCGGTTCTGCGTATCCACATAGGCATAGGCGGCGCGCATCGCGAAACGGTCGGACGGATTGGCCCCCAGTTCCAGTTCGATGCCTTCGGCCCGCACCCGTCCGACATTCTCGTAAAAACCGAACCGGCCATCGTCGCACAGATCATCGGCGACCGAAAAACACGAAACGAATTCGATCTGGTTTTCCGCATCGCGCCGGAACGCGGTGGCGGCGGCGTAGAATGGCTGGCTGCGATCGTTCCAGGCAATGCCCAGATCGTATCCGGTGCTGTTTTCCGGTTGCAGGGCGACATTGCCGAAATCGCTGAACAATTGGAACAGGGTAGGCGCCTTGAACCCTTCCCCCACACTGGCGCGCAGGCGGATATCGTTCACGATTTCATAGCTCACATCCGCGCCGAAGCTGGTGGCACCGCCGAAATCTTCGTGATCGTCGTGCCGCACCCCGACATGGCCGGACAGGGCGCCATATTCCACGCCCAGCTGGGTGTAGGCGCCAATGATATGCGCGCTTTCACGGTCGTCGAAACTGGTGCTGAAATTCGTCCATTCGCTTTCGCCGCCGAAATTTACGATCAGCGGGCCGATGGGTCGCCATTCGCCGCGAATATCGACCCGGTTCGAATGCCCGTCGCTGGCAAAGCCGGGTTGCGCATCGCCGGCTTGCGCGGCAGCACTGTCGAAATTGCGGCGTTCGGTATCGGCGAAGGAATATGCGGCGTTGAGCAGCAAGGCCCCGCTGTCGTAGCGAACCCCTGCGGCGGCGGAATATTGGGTGGTATCCTGAACCCCGTCGGTATCGGCTATGCCAATCGGGAATACGAACCCGTCGATGTCCAGATCGCTTTCAACATAGCGCCCGCGTGCGAACAGTGACAGCGCATCGGTAAGATACAGGCTGCTGCGGGCGGCCAATGCGTATTGTTCGAAACCATCGGGTTCAGTGCCGGCGGCTGCGGCGGAAAACCCATCGGTCACAACATAGCTGCCCGAAAGGCCCAGATAGCCAGTGTCGTTCTGGACGCCGCCGGCCGCGCTGGCGAACAGCGTGTCGCGCGCGCCATACTCGGCGCTGGCCTGCACGCCCGTTTCGTCGCGGGTGGATACCAGCATGACGCCGCCGACCGCATCCGATCCCCAGATGGTGGAATTGGAACCGCGAAGAAGGTCGATCTTGTCGATATTGCCGGTGGTAAGATTGCCGAAATCGAAACCGCTGGATGGCGATGCCGGGTCGGCCACGCGGACCCCGTCGATCAAGACGAGAAGTTGTTCCGCCTCCGCCCCGCGCACGCGAACGCCGGTAAAGGCGCCCAGTCCGCCATTGCGGGTGAAGGTCACGCCCGGCGCCCGTTCCAGCACGCGGGTCAGGTCCGGCCCCTGCACTTTTTCGATTTCGGCGCGGCCGATCACGGTCACTGCCTGCCCGGTATCCTCGACTTCGGATCGCGACCCGGTGGCGGTGACGGTGATGGTGTCATCGTCCACCACACGGTCGGCGAAGATGATCGGATCGCTGCCGGAACCATCCTGTGCGATGGCGGGCTGTGCAGTGACGGGCTGTGCAATGATGGGGCAGGACACGGCACACGACAACAATAACAGATATTTACGCATAAAACTTCCTTCCATGAGCGAAGTCGCCCAGGACGGAAGCAGCCGCACGAAATCGCGGCTTTTCCATCTGCCATCGGTACACCCCGCCCGCGACATGAACGACACGCATGGGCAGGTCTCCTGGCTCCCGGATCATAACGCCGTTTCCGCCTTCCCGGCCGCGCCGAAGCACAAGCCAGTGGCATGATGGAAGCGGCCCTCCCCGGTCACAGTTGCGGGGGCAGCAGAGGATTTCCCGTGGCGGGTCACCTCTTTCCCTCTTAGTTCCGCCCTGCCGGTGTATCGGCCGGACGGACAACCTATGACGTCGCCGGTCCGATAGACGCGCGCGTACAGCGACGCAAGCATTACCCCCCACCGGGGAACACGGGCCGGCGGCCCTTACACTGGCGGCCCATACACTGGCGCCCGCACATCTGTACGGATTAACGCGGCGGCAACCCTAAGCCGGAACCAAAGTTTAGGGGCGTGGGTGCTATCGAATGGATATTCCACTGACATTCATCGGGAAAACCAGCGCATATGACCGTTCACTTCGCCGCCGCGCGCAATTCGGGAACATCGCCGCTTGCCCGCATTCTTGCCCGGCGGGCGCATCGCAATGCCGCAAACGACAATGGTTCGGCCATCGCCGATCCGGCGGCATTGCGCGCGGCCCTGCATCATTTCGCACGGCATGGATTGGGGTCCGCCGCCCTTGCCGCGCAACGGGCACAGCACGCATTCTTTGCGGGGGACCGGCAAACCTATCTGCACTGGCTGGGCATCTGCCGCACGCTGGACAGCCGGCTCGGCCGGGAGATTGCGCAGGCTGGAACGCACGCACCTGGCGCCCCAACCCATGCGCAAACCCATGCGCAAGCCAATGCGCAAACCACACCGGCAATCGCTTGTCCCGTACGCGAATGACGCTGAATTAACCAAACGGTGACCTATCGGTCATAGGGCGTATGGATGGAATGGACCGGTTCTTTCGTGCGGATGGTCGATTATTTTACGCGGTCGCGGCACACGGATACCTTGTCCGAACGGGTACAGCACACGCTGGTCCGCACGCTGTACAGCCAGCCCGGCACTTTGCTCGCAGGCGCAATCAACGGCGTGTTCTGCACTATCATTACCGCGTGGGTCAGCGGCGAACCTCTGCTTCTCTATGGCAGTATCCTGCTCACCGTAATCGCGGCGGGGCGCGTAGCATTGGCGTATGGCCTGCTGCCGGACCATGGCAGGCGTTCCGCCCGGCAGCTGGAAATATCTTATGAAATCGGGGCCTTCAGCTATTCGCTGACGCTGGGTTCGTTCGCCGCGGCGACCCTGATCCTGGATATCGGTGCCCCGCTCGAAGTGTTGATGATCGCCAATTCCACCTGCTACGCGGTTGCGATCTGCGCCCGCAACGCCGGCCGCCCGGCCATCGCGATGTGGCAGATGAGCCTGGTGATGGCACCGATCTTTCTGGCGTCGCTATATCTGGGCGGTCTGGCGTTCTATGCGCTGGCTTTCAACATCGCCCTGTTGCTGCCGGCGATGGCGTCCATCACTTTCAACCTGTTCAAGGTGCTGCGCGATTCCACCGGATCGGCGGAAACCAACGCCCGGCTTGCGGAAAAAATGCGCAAACTGGCCCGCACCGATGTGGTTACGGGCCTGTCCAACCGTGCCGGTCTCAACCACGAACTGGTCGAACGGCTGATGGAAGTGGAAGACGATCACACCCTTGCCCTGTTCTGGATCGATCTGGACCGGTTCAAGGAAGTGAACGATCTGCTGGGCCATCCGGTCGGCGATCAGGTGTTGAGCGAAGTTGCGGCGCGCCTTCGCACCGTCGCATCTGCGGACGATGCGATTTCCCGTTTCGGCGGGGACGAATTCGTACTGTTCTGCAAGGTTGCGGATCGGGCGGAAAGCGTGCGCCTCGCCAGCGAACTTCACGCAGAAATCATGCGCCCGTTCCGGATCGACGGCGAACGGCTGGAAATCGGCGCATCCATCGGGGTCGCCCTGTTGCCGGAAGACGGCGAAGATGCCGACTCGCTGATGCAGAACGCCGATCTGGCGCTGTATCATGCCAAGATGAATGGCCGCAAGCAAACCTGTTTCTACGACAAATCGATGAGCCGCGACCTGGCCCGCCGCCGCGAGATCGAGGCGGAACTGCGCGCTGCCATCGTGAACAACGAACTGTCGCTTTATTACCAGCCGATCATCGATCTGGGCACCGGTCGCATCTGCGCGTTCGAGGCGCTGGTTCGCTGGTTCCACCCGCAGAAAGGCGAATTGCGGCCCGACGAATTCATTCCCGTGGCGGAGGAAACCGGGGTTATCGTAACCCTGGGCAACTGGATTACCGCGCAGGCTGCGCAGGCAGCGGCAAAATGGCCCGGCGATATCGCAATCGCGGTCAATCTGTCGCCGCTCCAGATCAAGGCACCGGGCGCGGCGCTGGGCATCATCAACGCTTTGCGCGCCGCCGGTCTCGACCCCTCCCGGCTGGAACTGGAAGTCACCGAAAGCGTGTTTGTGGACGACAACGAAGCGACCGCCGGTTTCATGAAGGAACTGTCCGACATCGGCGTGCGGTTCGCGCTCGATGATTTTGGTACCGGCTATTCCTCGCTGTCCTATATTCAGAACTATCCCTTCCGCAAAATCAAGGTCGATCGCAGTTTCGTGTCGGGCCCGAATGTCGGACGCAAGACGGACGCAATCATTCATGCCGTGGCCGAACTGGGGGCCAAGCTTGGCATGGACATCGTGGCCGAAGGGCTGGAAACCCGGGAACAGGTCGCATCGGTGCGCGCAGCCGGCTGTACCCTGGGGCAGGGTTTCTATTTCAGCCGCGCAGTGCCCGATTACATGGCCGCGATGCTGCTGGCCCGCGAACGCGATGACGATGAAGGGGCCGAAGACGGGACCAGTGACGGGGCCATGGCCGGCTCCGTTGCCTGCTGATCAGGCCACAGCGCTTTTTATGGCAGATTCGCCCGATAGCGCACGATGCGTTTGGTGGTTCGAATGCATACGGGCGTTGCGTGTAATTATATGCGCCAACTTCGACCGAATTTCTGCAATTGCCCCCGTCGCTCTGCATCAATTGCTAATGCAAACTGTTTGCAAAGATAGTTCGCCACGGCTCCGGTTTACGGTTGCAAAGGGTACTTCGCCCGCCTAACCAAATGCTGTCTACCGGCCCGATCGTTCGGCATGGCCCAGCCGCGGGATGCCGGGTGCGCCAGATAGGGCTGGATTGTGCGAATTCACGTCCCGCGCGCATCGAAGGAAATTCTTTTTATGGCCCATGCCAGCGCCCGCAACGCAATCCGCCGCAACAAAATCGCGCTTGTCGGCGCAGGTATGATCGGCGGCACGCTCGCCCATCTGGCGGCCATGAAGGAATTGGGCGATGTGGTGCTGTTCGACATTGCGGAAGGGATGCCCGCGGGCAAGGCGCTGGATCTGTCGCAGTCCGGCCCGGTCGAGGGGTTCGATGCGAATTTGAAAGGCACGACCGATTACGCCGATATCGCGGACGCCGATGTCGTCATCGTAACTGCCGGTGTGCCGCGCAAGCCCGGCATGAGCCGCGACGATCTGATCGGCATCAATCTGAAAGTCATGAAGGCCGTCGGCGAAGGGATCAAGGCCAACTGCCCCGACGCATTCGTAATCTGTATCACCAACCCGCTGGACGCGATGGTCTGGGCGCTGCGCGAATTTTCCGGCCTGCCGCACAACAAGGTTGTCGGCATGGCGGGCGTGCTCGACAGTGCGCGGTTCCGCCATTTCCTCGCCGACGAATTCGGCGTCAGCATGGAAGATGTCACCGCCTTCGTTCTGGGCGGCCACGGCGATACGATGGTGCCGGTGCTGGAATATTCGACCGTTGCGGGCATTCCCGTGCCCGACCTCATCAAGATGGGCTGGTCCACGCAGGAAAAGATGGATGCGATCGTCGACCGCACCCGCAAGGGCGGCGGCGAAATCGTCGGCCTGCTCGGCAATGGCAGCGCCTATTACGCGCCCGCCACCAGCGCGATCCAGATGGCCGAAGCCTATCTCAAGGACAAGAAGCGCGTCCTGCCCTGCGCCGCCTATCTGGATGGGCAGTACGGCGTGACCGGCCTGTATGTCGGCGTCCCCATCGTGATCGGCGCGGGCGGCGTGGAACGGATCGTGGAAATCGAACTGAACGACGAAGCCAAGAAGGGCTTCCAGGTCAGCGTCGACGCGGTCGAGGAACTGCTGGCGGCGTGTAAGGGCTGGATAGCTCACTGTAACACCATTCCGTCGTCCCGGCGAAGGCCGGGATCCAGGTGGTTGGCAATATGATCGAAAAACGCGGATATGTTTATATTGTCACCAATAAGCGAAACGGAACCTTATATATCGGCGTCACTGGCAATCTTCCAAAACGCATAGCGCAGCACCGAGAAGGCGCCATCGCGGGTTTTGCAAAAAGATATGGCTGCAAGTTGCTGGTTTGGTATGCAGTTTACGATCGCGTCGACGAAGCCATTCGCCGCGAAAAGCAGATGAAGGAATGGCGGCGCGATTGGAAAATCGGCGCCATTGAAAGAATGAACCCCGACTGGAACGATCTGTTCGAGTCGATATGTTGAACTGGATCCCGGCCTATGCCGGGATGACGATCAGGCGGTATAAAATCCATGTCCATCCTCGTAAACAAATCCACCAAAGTCATCACGCAGGGGATGACCGGCGATACCGGCACGTTCCACACGCAGCAGGCGCTCGATTACGGGACGCAGATGGTTGCGGGTGTGACGCCGGGTAAAGGCGGCACCACCCATATTGGTCTGCCCAATTTCAACACCGTGCGCGAGGCGAAGGCGGAAACCGGCGCGACCGCGACCTGCATCTATGTCCCGCCACCCTTTGCCGCGGATGCCATCTGCGAAGCGATCGATGCGGAGATCGAACTGATCATCTGCATCACCGAAGGCATCCCGGTACTGGACATGGTGCGCGCCAAGGCAGCGCTGGAAGGCAGCAAGTCGCGCCTGATTGGCCCCAACTGTCCCGGTGTGCTGACGCCGGGCGAATGCAAGATTGGCATCATGCCCGGCAAGATCTTTAAGAAGGGCAGCGTCGGCGTCGTCTCCCGCTCCGGCACGTTGACTTACGAAGCCGTGCATCAGACCACGATGGTCGGTCTGGGCCAGACCACGGCGGTCGGCATCGGCGGCGATCCGGTGAACGGGACCAATTTCATCGACGTGCTGGACCTGTTCCTCGACGATGAGGAAACCAAATCGATGATCATGATCGGCGAAATCGGCGGCAGCGCGGAAGAAGAAGCCGCCGAATTCCTGAAGGAACAGGCCGCGAAGGGCCGCAGCAAGCCGACCGTCGGCTTCATCGCCGGTCGCACGGCCCCTCCCGGTCGCCGCATGGGTCATGCCGGTGCCATCGTTTCGGGCGGCAAGGGCGGTGCGGACGACAAGATCGCGGCGATGGAAGATGCCGGTATCCGCGTATCGCCTTCGCCCAGCGAACTGGGCACGACGCTGGACGCCATGCTGAAGGAAATGGCCTGAACGATCGCGGGGGTGCGCCCGGTGCGCATTCCCGTCATGCAATGTCCCGCCGGTCGCCCCGGTGTCAAAGGTAGCCCCCATGGGTAATGAAAAGAACAGCTTCCTTCCTGAAATGACCGATCAGGACGGGCCGCAGCCCGGCCCAAGCTGGGGCAATCCGAAATGGCTGGCCCAGGTGGTCGATAGCGACGGCGATCTCACCCAGGCGCTCGATCCCACGGCGATGAAGATCGTGGTCGAACAGGCCGCGCGCGATGCAGGCAAGGCGATGGATGCTGCCGCGGTGGAAGCAGCGGCGAGCGATTCCATCCGCGCGATGTTGCTGGTGCGTCTGTACCGGGTGCGCGGGCATCTGGCTGCCAATCTCGATCCGCTGAACCTTGCCAATCGCGAAACGCCGGAAGATCTGACGCTGGAATGGCACGGTTTTGCCGGACAGCGGGACCGCGAAGTCTTCGTCGGCGGGATTTTCGGTTACGAATGGGTCAAGGTCGGGGAATTGTTCGACGTGCTGCGCCGCACCTATTGCGGCAATGTCGGGCTGGAATACATGCATATCGCCGACACCGAAGAACGCCGGTTCCTGCAGGACAAGTTCGAAAGCCCCGAAGACACCATCCAGTTCACGCCCGAAGGCAAGAAAGCCATTCTTGCCTCCGTGATCCGCGGGGAAGGTTACGAAAACTTTCTGGGCAAGAAATATGTCGGCACCAAACGCTTCGGTCTGGATGGCGGCGAAAGCATGATCCCGGCGCTGGAAGCCGTCATCAAGCATGGCGGGCAGGCGGGCGTGCGCGAAATCATCTGCGGCATGGCGCATCGCGGCCGTTTGAACGTGCTCGCGAATGTGATGGGCAAGCCGTACAAGGTGATATTCCACGAATTTTCCGGCGGCAGCGCCAATCCCGAAGATGTGGGCGGATCGGGCGATGTGAAATACCATCTGGGCACCAGTACGGATCGCGAATTCGACGGGATTTCGGTGCATATGTCGCTGGTCCCCAACCCGTCCCATCTGGAAGCGGTCGATCCCGTCGTGCTCGGCAAGGTCCGTGCACAGCAGGCCATTCGCGACGATCTGGATGTGCATGAACAGGTGCTGCCCGTGCTGATCCATGGCGATGCCGCCTTTGCGGGCCAGGGTGTCGTATGGGAATGTTTCGGAATGTCGGGCGTGGCGGGTTACAACACCGGCGGCTGCATTCATTTCGTGATCAACAACCAGATCGGGTTTACCACCAGCCCCAATTTCGCACGCAGTTCGCCCTACCCCTCCGACGTGGCGAAAGGTGTTCAGGCGCCGATCCTGCACGTCAATGGCGATGATCCCGAAGCTGTGACTTTCGCCTGCAAACTGGCTGTCGAATACCGCCAGACGTTCAAGCGCGATATCGTGATCGATATGTGGTGCTATCGCCGGTTCGGCCATAATGAAGGCGATGAGCCCAAATTCACCCAGCCGCTGATGTACGATGCCATCCGCGAACATCCCAAGGTCAGTTTTCTCTATTCCGACAAATTGCTGGCGCAGGGCGTCATCGAAGAAGGCACCGCGCCGCAATTGCGCGACGAATTCGAAACCCTGCTGCAGGGCGAATTCGACGCGGCGAAGGATTACGAACCGAGCAAGGCCGACTGGTTCGGCGGGCGCTGGTCCGGCCTCAGCAAACCGGTCGATCCCGAAAATGCGCGCCGCAATGTGGACACCGCGATCGACAAGAAACTGTTCGGTTCCCTGGGCCGCACCCTGACCGCGGTGCCCGGCGATCTGGAAATACACAAGACGCTGGGCCGTGTGCTGAAGGCGAAGGCGGACATGTTCGAAAGCGGCACCGGTTTCGACTGGGCCACAGGCGAAGCGCTGGCTTTCGGCAGTCTGGTGACCGAGGGATATGGCGTGCGCCTGTCGGGTCAGGATTCCGGGCGCGGCACGTTCAGCCAACGCCACGCGGTCTGGGTCGATCAGAACACGGAACGCAAATACATCCCATTGACCCAGCTCCCGCACGGCAAGTTCGAGGTGTATGACAGCACCCTGTCCGAATATGGCGTGCTGGGGTTCGAATACGGGTTTGCTATGGCCGACCCCAAAACGCTGGTTTTGTGGGAGGCGCAGTTCGGCGATTTCGCCAATGGCGCCCAGATCATGATCGACCAGTTCATTGCCAGCGGCGAGGTGAAATGGCTGCGCGCCAACGGCTTGGTCATGCTGTTGCCGCATGGATATGAAGGGCAGGGTCCGGAACATTCCAGCGCCCGCCTGGAACGGTTCCTGCAACTGTGCGCGAACGACAATATCCAGGTATGCAACATTACCACGCCGGCCAATTATTTCCACGTCCTGCGCCGGCAGATGCTGCGCCCGTTCCGCAAACCGCTGGTCATCATGACCCCCAAAAGCCTGCTGCGGCATCCCATGGCGCGCAGCGATGCCAGCGAGTTCATGGATGGCCATCAATTCATGCGGATCAAATCCGACACCAGCGAGATTGCCGACAAGGATGTGCGCCGCCTGGTATTGTGTTCGGGCAAGGTTGCTTACGATCTCATCGAAAAGCGGGACGAACACGATATCGACGATATCACCATCGTCCGTCTGGAACAGCTCTATCCCTTCCCGGGCGAACCGCTGGCGAAACGGATCGGGAAAATGCCCAATCTGCAGGAAATCGTGTGGTGTCAGGAAGAACCGAAGAATAACGGCGCATGGTCGTTCGTCGACCGGCTGATCGAAGACGCCGCGTTGAGCGTGGGCAAAAACCTGCGGCCGATCTATGCCGGGCGCGAAGACGCGGCATCGCCGGCCACCGGCCTTGCCAAACGGCACAAGGCGCAGCAGGAATCGCTGGTCAGTCTGGCGCTCGATCTCGCGAATGTCGGCAAAACCGCTAAAGTCACCATCACCCGTCCGCCGGAACAATAAGCCGCCTGTTTTTAAAGGCTGAGGAAGCAAGATCATGGCCACCGAAATCAAAGTCCCCGCGCTCGGCGAATCCGTAACCGAAGGCACGATCGGCGAATGGCTGAAACAGCCTGGCGATGCCGTGGCGGTGGATGAACCGATCGTCAGCCTGGAAACCGACAAGGTGGCGGTGGAGGTTCCATCCCCCATTGCCGGCGTGATCCAGGAATTGAAGGCGGAAGTTGGCGATACGGTGGAAGTCGGCGGCGTGCTGGCCATAGTGGAAGCCGGGGGTGCGCCTGCTGCACCGGGCGAGGAAGCTGGGCGCGCGCATGAACAGGCTGAAGACGGCAGGCAGGAACGCGCGCAGGCGCAGGGGCACAGTTACAAGGCCGGCGAAGATGAAGTTCGCCAGGATCCCACGGGCGGCGAAGGATCGCAGACGCTGTCCCCAGCCGTGCGCCGCGCAGTGCTGGAAAACGGTATCGATCCATCCACGGTCAAGGGCACCGGCAAGGATGGCCGTTTGACTAAGGAAGACGTGCTGGCCGCCGCCAAGGCCAAGGGCGACAATTCGGGCGCCAATGCTGGTGAGGCGGCCGTGTCTGCCGCTTCGGCGTCATCGGCGCAGGCCGAAACCGGCGATGCCCCCGCCACCGCGCGCAATACCGAACGGGTGAAGATGACCCGCCTTCGCCAGACCATCGCCAGGCGGCTGAAAAGCGCACAGGACAATGCCGCCCTGCTGACCACGTTCAACGACGTGGACATGACTGCGGTCATCGAAGCGCGCACGAAATACAAGGATCTGTTCGCCAAAAAACACGACATCAAACTGGGCTTTATGGGCTTTTTTGCAAAAGCCGCACATCTGGCGCTGAAGGACGTACCCAGCGTCAACGCGCAGATCGAAGGCGACGAGATCGTCTATCACGATTATGTCGATATCTCGGTCGCGGTCAGTGCGCCCAACGGTTTGGTCGTGCCGGTCGTGCGCGATGTGGACAAGAAAGGCTTTGCTAGAATCGAGAAGGACATTGCCGATTTCGGCAAGCGCGCGAAAGACGGCACGCTGACGATGGACGATATGGCCGGCGGTACCTTCACCATTTCCAATGGCGGCGTGTTCGGCAGCCTGATGTCCACCCCGATCATCAATCCACCGCAAAGCGCCGTTCTGGGCCTGCATCGCATCGAAGACCGCGCGGTCGTAGTGGATGGCGCAGTAGTGGTGCGCCCGATGATGTATATTGCGCTCAGTTACGATCATCGCCTGATCGACGGCCGCGAGGCCGTGACGGCGCTGAAGATCATCAAGGATGCGATCGAGGATCCGACCCGGATGCTGATCGATCTTTGATGCGATAGGGATAATTGGTCATGAAACTGAAGATAGCAATCATCGCCGCCGCCGCGCTTTCGCTCACGGCCTGCGATATGGCGAAGGAACAGATCGGCGGTCAGGTTCGCACCGCCATCGTCGACCAATGCCAGGGCGTGTCCGAGGGGCTTGGCATTGCAGGCCAGTTCATAACGCCTATCTGCGAATGCACGGCGGACACTTTCATGGAAAAGAACCCCGAGCAGATGGCGCAGATCGACCGCGCCCGCGTGGAGGAAATCGTCCGTACCTGCGCGCAGAGCACAGGTGCCGATGTGGCCGCGCCCGACAACAATTCGCCTGTGGAGAGTACCGGTGGCTGATACGCAATATGATTACGACGTCCTTGTCATCGGTGCCGGACCGGGCGGCTACGTGGCCGCAATTCGCGCGGCGCAGCTTGGCCTGAAAACCGCCTGTATCGAAAGCCGCGATGCGCTGGGCGGCACGTGCCTCAATGTCGGGTGCATCCCGTCCAAGGCGCTGCTGCACGGATCGGAACTGTTCGAAGAAGCGGCGGGCGGCCACATGGCTGTTTGGGGTATCAAGGCCGAAGCCAAGCTGGATCTGGGCGCCATGATGGCGGAAAAGACCAAGGCTGTTGGCGAACTGACCGGCGGTATCGAATTCCTGTTCAAGAAAAACAAGGTCACCTGGATCAAGGGCCATGGCACGTTCAAGGATGCGCATAGCGTCAATGTCGGCGACGAGACGGTTACCGCACGGGACATCATCATCGCGACCGGGTCCGATTGCACCCCCTTGCCCGGCGTGGAAGTGGACGATGAACGGATCGTCGATTCCACAGGGGCGCTGAAACTGGCGGAAGTGCCCGAACATCTGGTCGTGATCGGCGGCGGGGTGATCGGTATGGAACTGGGTTCCGTCTGGCGGCGTTTGGGCGCGAAAGTCACCGTAATCGAATATCTCGATATGCTGCTGCCCGGTTACGACAAGGATGTGCGCAAGGAAGCGGGCAGGATTTTCAAGAAGCAGGGCATGGAATTGAAGCTGAAAAGCAAAGTTACCGGCGCATCGGTGAAAGGTAAGACGGTCACGCTTACGCTTGAACCTGCCGATGGCGGCGCTGAGGAAACCATCGAAGCCAGCCATGTTCTGGTGTCCATCGGTCGCCGCCCCCATACCGACAGGCTGGGGCTCGACGCGATCGGACTGGAAACGAACAAGCGCGGCCAGATCGAGGTGGATAGCGAATTCCGTACGAAAGTCGCCAGCGTATGGGCTATCGGCGATGTCGTTCCCGGCCCGATGCTTGCGCATAAGGCGGA
Source organism: uncultured Alphaproteobacteria bacterium (assembly GCA_963803585.1). Taxonomy (GTDB): domain Bacteria; phylum Pseudomonadota; class Alphaproteobacteria; order Sphingomonadales; family Sphingomonadaceae; genus Pontixanthobacter. The sequence continues at coordinate 259,477 of CAWDNB010000004.1, forward strand.
GGATGAAGGCATCGCCTGCGCGGAAAACGTGGCCGGTCAGACGGGCATCATCAATCATGCGATCATCCCCGGCGTCGTGTACACCATGCCGGAATTTGCCGATGTCGGCCTGACGGAAGACGAAGCGGTCGAAAAAGGGCACAAGATAAAGATCGGGAAATTTCCAATGGCGGCCAACAGCCGGTCGAAGGCCAATCGCGATACGGACGGTTTCGTCAAGATCGTGGCCGATGCGGAAACCGACCGCGTGCTGGGCGTGCATATCGTCTCCAGCCTGGCGGGAACGATGATCGCACAGGCGGCGCAGGCCATGGAATTCGGCGCGACATCCGAAGATATCGCCTATACCTGCCATGCCCACCCCACCCATGCCGAAGCGTTGAAGGAAGCGGCGATGGCCGTGCGCGGCAAGGCCATCCACATCTGATCCATGCAGGACGCCGATAGAACGCTGTTCGGGCCCGGAACCGAGTGGGACGGTTTTCGATCTGAAGCTGGCGAATGCCGGATCATCCTGCACGATGCGCGCAATTGCGATCGACGAAGAGCTTATCTATGGCGCGATACATCGTGATGAGTAAGCTGGCACGGTGGCATATCTGGCTGGGATGGCTGATCGGGCTGCCGCTCGTCATGTGGACCGTAACCGGGTTGGTAATGGTATCGCGCCCGATCGAGGAAGTGCGCGGCGAACATCTTCGCAGGGATATCACCCAGCTCGCTTTGCCTGCGAACACGGATATCGCCATACGATTGCCCGCCGAGGGGGCCCGCATGGCAAAATCCGTCACGACCGCCATGTATGGCGGGGCGCCAGTTACGACCATTACATATCTCGACGATAGTATCGCGCGTTTCGATGCGACCGGCGCACAATTGCCGGACGTGGGCGAAAATGCCGCACGCCGGATTGTCGCGAAACGGATCGATGGCGGCAATCGGGTTGTCGCAAGCGCGTTTTTCCCCGCCGATGCAGCGCCGCTGGAGCTGCGACGCCCCATTCCCAGCTGGCGTATTGTTCTGGAGAACGGTGCCCATGTCTATGTGCACCAGCAAACCGGAGAGATTGCCGCCGTTCGCACACGGTTCTGGCGCATTTTCGACGTAATGTGGGGGTTGCATATCATGGATCTGGATGAACGGTCCGACACATCGCATCCGGTGCTCATCATATTTGCAGCGCTCGCCGCAATCGGTTCGATGCTCGGCTGCGTCCTTTTGTTCCGCCGCAGGAAAACCGCCCGTGCCGGTTGATCAGGCCATTCTCACCCCGGTCATCAATGTGCTGGACCTGCTGGGCGTTGCCATCTTTGCCCTGTCGGGCGCATTGCTGGCGGCGAAGGAGCGGCAGACATTCGTCACCATGGCGTTTTTCGCGCTGGTTACCGGCACCGGCGGCGGCACGATCCGCGATCTGTTGATCGATGCGCCGGTATTCTGGGTGAAGGATGCATGGGTCGCGGCAATCTGTCTGGGCACCGCCTTCCTCACTTGGCTGACGCCAACCCGTTGGTGGGAGGGGAAACTGCTGGATTATGCCGACGGTATCGGCCTGGCCGCCTATGCCGTGCTCGGTTCGGCCAAGGCGATATCCTACGGCATCCCCCCCGTGCCTGCCGTATTGATGGGGATCGTGACCGGCTGTGTCGGCGGTATCATCCGCGATGTGGTGGCGGGGCGGCCATCCATCATCATGCGTCCGGAACTGTATGTGACCGCCGCGGCCCTTGCATCGTGCCTATGCGTTGCCGGGATGCTGCTTGCATTGCCCGATTGGATCACCTGGCCGGTGGCAACGATGGCAGGACTGACTTTGCGCAGCGCCGCCATCCGGTTCAATCTGGCTCTGCCATCCTATCGCCAGGGCAAGACCGGGCTGGACGATATCTAAAACGCCCACCGTTGCCTGCCGGAAACCCAATCAGTTACCAGTATCATCGTCATAGATGATATCGCCATCCACCGGACCGCCGGGATATGCCGGCAATCGTTCGGCATTCGCACTGTCGGCGGGAACCGCATATTGATAGCCTGTGTCTGTCGTCCGCCCGACGGTCCCGCCCTGCGCAAGCCGGGCCTGATCGGAATTGAGACGGGCCGTGCGATACCGATCGTCATCATATTGCCGATCGCCGGCTGCCGCCAGACCATCGCCATAGGAAATATCGGAAATGCGCCCGTTATTGTCGATCGAACAGGCAAACCCCGCCCCGTCGAACAGCCGGCCCGTCACATTCCAGCCCGACCCGGTGCGGCGCGCACTGTCCACGCTCTCCACCCGCGCATCGGCTTCGATGGCGTTGCGGCACATCGACACGGCACGGTCCAGCCCGCTGGCGTTGTCATAATTGGGGCTGCCGGTCCGGTCGCGATATCGCGCCGGATCGCGGCGATAGCGATCGTCCCGATCCCGATTTGAAACCGCATCCGCAATCGCCGCAATGCCGCCCAGTATCAGCACGCCGGTAAGCACATCGCCCGCATCGACACCGCGATTGCGGTGATGGCGGCCATGCCGGTAGCGACGATACCGTTCCGCGTTGACGGCATCGGCGTCCCATCCATTGGCCCATCCATCGGCCCATCCATCGGCCCACTCACCGGCCTGCGAAATCGCGGAAACGGAACTGGCAACGGGCAGATCGGCGGCTGCGGCCGGGCTGATCGCCATGGACAAAGCCGCCCCGAAACACAGGGTCGGCGAAATTATGCGAAATACCATGGAAGCAAACTCCTGTAAGATCGGCAAAAGTTAAGCGGCCCAGGCTTGCACAGGCCTGAACCGCTCAACCGGTAATTCCGGGCGAAGCCTAGCGAAGCCCGCGGATACCATCGTAATCGATGCGGGTTACCCGGCCCCGCGATACATCGCAGGTGAACCGACCACGATCGGCGCGGCTGCGGCGATCGTACCGTCCCGCGATAGTTGCGGTCGCCGCGATATCCACGCTGACCGTCTACTTCCAGTCGCCCTTCGACTTCCCAGCCGCGGCGTTCGCGGTCGATGTCGCGGATTTGCGTGACATTGGCATAGCGGTAGCCGGCGCGGCGTGCATCCTGTTCCACCGCGCGGACGCATTTCTGGACGGCGCGCTGGCCGTTGCCGCGCCGCGCATCGTACCGTCCACCCCGGTAGTTGCGGTCGCGATAGTTGCGGTCGCGGCTGCGGTAATCGTCGCGATAGCGGTCACGGTCGCTGCCTGACGACAGGACTGCGGCGATACCGCCAAGAATGACTGCGCCAGCGATGATTTCGCCCGCATCGATGCCGTTGTCGCGATCCCGGGCAAATGCCGGGGTTGCGGATGTAAGAGCCAGCGCGCCTGCGGCGACAGCGGCCATGGATGTTTTGGCAAGAGCCCTGGGTATGATTTTCATCACGGTTTCCTTGGTCCGGAACCGGAGCAACATGCCCCGGCTTCAGATACGGAAATAGGCTACCGCGTTTGATCCCATGCTGAATTGGGTTGGCAGCATCCGTTCATATTCAGGGGCGTTTTACTGAACAGTCTGGTCAGGGCGAATGGCGGTCAGGTCCAGACCTGTCCAATGTGCCAGAAACGCGCCGATATCTGCCGCTTCCTCGATCGCCTTGTCGGTCGGCTTGCCCGATCCATGCCCGGCCCGCGTTTCGATCCGAATAAGATGCGGCTTGCTGCCAATGTCCGCCGCCTGCAACGCTGCGGCATATTTGAAGCTGTGGCCGGGAACGACACGGTCGTCCGTATCCGCAGTCGTCACCAGCACGGCAGGATATTCGGTGCCCGATGCGATATTGTGATAGGGGGAATAGCTGCGCAGGATGTTGAAATCCTCCTCCCGGTCCGGATAGCCGTAATCATCCACCCAATACCGCCCTGCCGTGAACTGATCGAACCGCAGCATATCCATCACGCCGACCGCCCCGTGGGCCGCATCGACCAGATCGGGTCGCTGGTTGACGACGGCACCGACCAGCAGACCGCCATTCGACCGGCCTTCGATCGCCAGACCATTCGGTGTCGTGATGCCGTTCGCCTTCAGATATTCGCCGGCGGCGGCAAAATCGTCGAACACGTTCTGCTTGTTCGCGCGGCGGCCGCCATCGTGCCACGCCTTGCCATATTCGCCGCCGCCGCGGATATTGGCGACTGCATAGGCACCGCCGGCATCCAGCCAGGCGATGCGCGCCGGATTGAAACCGGGGGTTATCGAGATATCGAACCCGCCATAGCCATATAGCAGCGTCGGTACGGCCCGCCCCGCCGCAGCAATATCCGCGCGCCGCACGATGAACATGGGTATCTGCGCGCCATCTTTCGAAGTGACGAATTGCTGTTCGACCGTATAATCGTCAGGATCGAAAGCGACCGTGGGCTGCGCCCAGACATTGCCGTTGCCGGTTTCCAGATCATAGCGATAGATAGTGGGGGCGCGGTTGAAACTGGAAAAGGCGTAGAACACTTCGGTGTCCTGCGCATCGCCGCCAAACCCGCCGGCACTGCCGATGCCGGGCAGTTCCACTTCGCGGATCAGCGCGCCGTCCATGGCGTGCACGGTAATTTCGCTTTTCGCGTCGACCAGATATTCCGTGATCAGCCTGCCGCCAACCATCGATACCCCTTCCAGCTTCATTTCGCGTTCCGGCACGATCGTCTCGCGCGTAAGGCGGGGGTCGGCAATGTTGATCGCCACCACTTTCTGCAGGGCCGCGTCTTCATTGGTCAGGAAATAGAACCGCCCGCCTTCATTGCCGATGAAGGTATAATTGTAATCGAAACCGGGCACGATGACACGCGCGGCGCGATTTTGCGATTGCAGATCGATCAGCGACACTTCGTAGCGGCTGTCCGTGCCGCTGGACGATGATGCGACGAGATAGCGGCCATCGTCGCTGATCACGGCGGTGTTGTTCAGTTCCGGCCGGTCCGGGGTTTCGAAGACGACCAGATCCGCGCTTTGCGGGGTGCCGACTGCATGATAATACACTTTCTGATCGGTATTCAGCGCCTGAAACGTCTCGCCGTCCTGGGTGACGGGGAAACGACTGTAGTAAAAGCCGCTGCCGTCCTTATCCCATTCCAGCGCGGAAAATTTGATCCATTCTACCGTGTCGTCCATGATCGCACCGGTGGCCACATCGATGATTTTGGCCGTGCGCCAGTCGCTGCCGCCATCCTGAATACCATAGAGCAGTTTCGACCCGTCCTGCGTGGGTACCCAATCCGCCAGCGCCGTTGCGCCATCCGCCGCCCATGCATTGGGGTCGATCAGCACCCGTGGTTCGCCATCCAGCCCATCGCGAACGTACAGCACCGACTGGTTCTGCAATCCATCATTGCGGGTATAGAAATATTTGCCGCCCTTTTCGACCGGCAGGCCGAACCGTTCATAATCGTATAATTGTTTGACCCGCGCGGCATAGGCATCGCGGCCCGGCAAACCGGCCAGATAGTTGGCGGTAAATTCGCTCTGTTCCTTGACCCATGCGGCGACTTGCGGATCGACGCGCACGTCGTTTTCCAGCCAGCGATAGGGATCGGCAATTTGCTGGCCGAACTTCACATCCACCACGTCGCTGGCGCGGGTGGCCGGATATTCGCCGGCATCATGCGCGGCGAGCGGCGATGCCATGGCGACGATGGCCGCCGTTGCGCCAAGCAGAACAGTGCGTGCGGTCATTTCGGTTACTCCCGTAAACAGATGATTTCATTGCAGCAGGGTGTAATGCGTCGCAGCCCATATGCAAAGCGCAGGATGTTTGGATGGCGAACCCGGTGCCGCCTTTAGTGTTCCGCATACCAAAAAGGCCGCAGAGTTTCCCCCGCGGCCTTTTTTGTATGGAACCGGCGCGACGATTACGCGTCTTCGCGCTCGTCCTCGTCCGCATTCATGACCGGGCCGCTATCCTGACCCTTGGCATCGACATCGCGGTCGACCAATTCGATTACGGCCATGGGCGCCGCATCGCTGCCGCGCATACCGGCCTTGATGATGCGGGTATATCCGCCATCACGGTCGGAATACCGATCGGCAAGCGTATCGAACAGTTTTTTCAGCTGCGCATCGTCCAGCAGGCGGCTTTGCGCCAGACGGCGGTTCGACAGCCCACCGCGCTTCGCCAGCGTGATCAGCTTTTCGATATAGGGGCGCAGTTCCTTCGCCTTGGGAACCGTGGTCATGATCTGCTCGTGCTTGATAAGCGCGGCCGACATATTGCGGAACAGGGCCTTGCGGTGGCCCGACTTGCGGCTCAGCTTGCGCTGCGAAATACCGTGACGCATTGTAGTGTCCTTCGTTTGTAAGGGGCCCGTACAAGGTAGCCCGGTACTGGCGGCGCTTGTGGCGCGCCGCCTCAACCATAATCAGCCGAGCAGTTCCTGCTCCAGCTTCTTGGCCATTTCCTCGATATTTTCAGGCGGCCAGCCTGGAATATCCATGCCGAGACGCAGGCCCATGCTGGACAGCACTTCCTTGATTTCGTTCAAGGATTTGCGCCCGAAATTCGGGGTACGCAACATTTCGGCTTCGGTTTTCTGAACCAGATCGCCAATATAGATGATATTGTCGTTCTTCAGACAATTGGCTGAACGCACGCTCAATTCCAGCTCGTCCACCTTCTTCAGCAGATAGCGGTTCAGCTGGTTTGCATCGTCTTCCTGCGGTGCGGCGGCATGGCCGATCATCGCGCTTTGCGGCTGCGGCACACCATCTTCGAAATGCACGAACAAGGTGAGCTGGTCCTGCAGGATCCGCGCGGCATAGGCCACGGCATCTTCAGGCGTAACCGTACCATCGGTTTCGACTGTCAGGCTGAGCTTGTCGAAATCCAGTTCCTGACCGACACGGGCTTTTTCCACCTTGTAGCTGACCTGACGCACCGGCGAATACAGCGAATCGATCGGGATCAGGCCGATCGGCGCATCGATCGGGCGGTTCTGCACGGCGGGGACATAGCCACTGCCGATATCGGCGGTCAGTTCCATGTTGAAACTGGCGCCTTCATCCAGATGGCAGATCACCAGATCCTTGTTCATCACTTCGATATCGCCGGTAACGGCAATGTCGCCCGCCTTGATTTCGGCAGGGCCGGTGGCGGAAAGCTGCAGCCGCTTGGGGCCTTCGCCTTCCATCTTCAACGCGATCTGTTTCACGTTCAGGACGATGTCGGTTACATCTTCGCGAACACCCGCAAGCGAGCTGAATTCATGAAGCACGTTCTCGATCTTGATCGAGGTAATCGCAGCACCCTGCAGGCTGGACAAAAGCACGCGGCGCAGCGCGTTGCCAAGCGTCAGGCCGAAGCCCCGCTCCAGCGGTTCAGCAACGAAAGTGACATTGCGCGACTTGTCGCTGCCATCTTTCATCTCGAGGGTGTTGGGTTTCTTGAGTTCCTGCCAGTTCTTGATATTGACGGACATGAAATTCCCCTGGGTTCGAATACGGGTTGGGCCGAAACGCCGAGTGCCTAATTCAGCGTGTCCGGACCGGAAAGACGCGGCGACCACGCAGGATCGCCAGGCAAATTCGGATTAGACGCGGCGGCGCTTCGATGGCCGCACACCATTATGCGGAATCGGCGTGACATCGCGAATGGATGTAATGGTGAAACCGACCGCGGCAAGGCCCCGCAGCGCGCTTTCGCGGCCGGACCCCGGACCCTTCACTTCGACTTCCAGCGTGCGCACGCCATGATCGGCGGCTTTCTTGCCGGCATCGTCGGCGGCGACCTGCGCCGCGTAGGGCGTGGACTTACGGCTGCCCTTGAAACCCATCGTACCCGCGCTGGACCAGCTGATCGCATTACCCTGCGCGTCGGTGATGGTAATCATGGTGTTGTTGAAGCTGGCGTTGATATGCGCAACGCCGCTGGAAATGTTCTTCTTGTCGCGTTTTCTAACCCGACCTGGTTCGCGTGCCATAATATGGAAATCCTATATCGAAACTGTAAGAGAGCAAGCGGCGGCCGAATGAACGGCCCGGCCGGATTACTTCTTCTTGCCCGCGATGGGCTTCGCCTTGCCCTTGCGGGTGCGGGCGTTGGTATGGGTGCGCTGGCCGCGAACGGGCAAACCGTTACGATGACGCAGACCGCGATAGGATCGCAAATCCATCAGACGCTTGATGTTCATCGCGGTTTCACGCCGCAGATCGCCTTCGACCTGATGATCGGCGTCGATCGTTTCGCGAATCTGGAGAACTTCCCCGTCCGACAGATCCTGAACCCGGCGGGTCTGATCGATACCGAGCTTTTCGGCGATTTCCACAGCCTTGGTCCGACCGATACCGTGAATATAGGTGAGCGCGATAATAACGCGCTTGTTCGTGGGGAGGTTTACCCCGGCAATACGAGCCACTTGATTCTCCATGCTCCACAAAGGCTCTGCGGCCATCCGCTTACCGGAAAAATGCCGCGCCCTTATCTCATAGCGTATTTCACCGATTGTCGCGGATACTTGACCGGTCCCTGCCCGAAATCGGGATCAAGAAACTGGTATGCAAATGACAGCACGCAATGGCGGCCAATTGCCGGTTACCCGAAACTTTCGAATGAAAGGCGCGCTTATAGGGATTCGTGAGAGACGTCAACACGCGAAGAACGCTGCGTCACAAAGGCGGCGTCCACAGGGTCATCGCGGCGGCAACGATCCGCCAACGCCAGTCCCGTTGCCACAGTCCTGCCGCTACCGCGAAACCGTGCGAGGCCGCAAAGAAGCAGAGGCGCCTGACCATAGGCCAATGCCCGGTGTGCTGGCCCATGCCGACTAACCGCAAGAAGCGCCCGCCCGGTCTAGCGTTCGCCTGCGGTTTCGCCCCCATTATCGGGGCCCTCGCCATCAGTGACAGTATCGCTATCCGTATCGCTCGCTACCGCGGTCTCGCTCGCATCGATCGCTGCGACCGGTCCCAGCATCTTTGCCAGACCCGCGATCTGCGCACCGACGACCTGGTCCACCAAAGTCGCTATTGCCGGCGATTCAAAGCGCATATATCCGCCAACCGCATATTCGAAAGTAATCCGCGTTCCATCGCGCCCATCGACCGGCGACAGGGTGATCGTGAGAACCGCATTGACCGGCTCGCTCTGCAACGGGCCCAGACCGCCTTGCATCCGCAGAGCCTGATCCGGCAGCGCCAATATGACGCGCATATGTTCCACGCTGCCCTGCAGGCCGACAACCGCAGCGCTTTCCTTAGCGGGAACGACTTCGCAGAAACATCCATCTGCCTTGGGCATCAGGCTCAAATTACCGGAATCGCCGGAAAAAGTATGCGCCGGGGTCCACCATTTCGACGGCGTTATAAGAGCCAGCCACGCCGTGCGCCTATCTGCCGTAACCGCGACAGTGTGGCGCACCACGAACGCATCCGGCGCGGCGCTGACGACTTCCGCCTGGGCGGGAACAGCTGTCGCCATTGCCAGCATACAGCCGGTAACCGCCGCTGCAAAAATCGATCTATGCATGAACCATACTTTCCATCCTGACGCACCCTGTTCCAACACTGGCTTCTCCAACGGTAATTGTTCGAAGGTCGGCTATTCCAGAGCTGGGCCGGATTGGAAAGACAAACGCGCGATCGGCAAGCAGGGCTCCAGTCGATCAACGGCAGAACTTAGGCTGGACAACCACCGAACGAAAACCGGACGACCGGCCGGAGACGGCGCAGAAACGGACCAAAGGCCGCCCATGCCGAGAATACCTCTCTAGCCCAGTATCGCGTCGAGTGCTGCGGACACGTCCTCGATGCTGGCCATGCCATCGACGCGGTTCACGATATCGCGCTGTTCGTAGATCGGCAGGATCGGCGCGGTCTTTGCGCGATATTCCTGCATCCGGTGCCGCACAGTCTCTTCCGTGTCGTCGGCCCGTCGTTTGAATTCCTGCGACCCGCACCGATCGCAAACGCCCGCTTTTTCCGGCAATTTGTAACGATCATGATAGCCTTCGCCGCATTTCGCGCAGGTGTAGCGGCCCGTAATCCGATCGACCAAAGCGTCTTCATTAACCGATAGTTCGATGACATGGTCCAGCGTGCGTCCGTGGCGGGCAAGAATGTCGTCGAGAGATCGGGCCTGCGCTTCGGTGCGGGGATAACCATCGAATATCGCACCGACATCGGCGGGCATACTGCCTAGCTTCGCATCGATCATGGCGGACACTATATCGTCGGACACCAGCCCGCCGCTATCCATCACATCGGCAACCGTCCGGCCAAGCTCGGTATCGGCTTTTCGCGTTTCGCGCAGCATATCGCCGGTCGACAGCTGCATCATCGAATGCCGCTCTTCCAGATTGGTGGCCTGCGTGCCCTTGCCCGCACCCGGTGGTCCCAGAAGAATGATATTCACGTCACAATTCCCCAACAATTCGCAACCGGTTCCACAAGAACCCGATGGCTCAGCGCATCCGGCCTTTGAGCTTCGCCTTCTTGATCAGATCGCCATATTGATGGGCCAGCAGATGCGACTGAACCTGACTGATCGTATCGACCGTGACATTGACCACGATCAACAGGCTGGTCCCGCCCAGAAACAGCGGAATGCCGGTTTGTGCGATGACATATTCCGGCAATACGCAAACCAGTGTCAGATACAGCGCGCCGACCACGGTAATACGCGTCAGAACGTAATCGAGATAGTCGGCGGTCCGCTTGCCCGGGCGGATACCGGGAATGAACCCGCCATTCTTCTTCAAATTGTCTGCCGTTTCTTCCGGATTGAACACGACCGCAGTATAGAAGAAGCAGAAAAATATAATTCCCGCCGCATACAGCGTCATATATAATGGCTGTCCGTGCTGCAGATATTGCAGGACCTGCTGCAGGAAACTGCCCGTGCCGGTGGACGTATCCAGCGAATTGCCGGCGAATTGCGTGATCGTGAGTGGCAACAGCAACAGGGAACTGGCGAAGATCGGCGGAATAACGCCGGCCGTGTTCAGTTTCAGCGGGAGATGCGAACGGTCCGCCTGCATCATGCCGCGCGCGCTCGCCCGTTTGGGATACTGGATCAGCAGGCGACGCTGCGCCCGTTCCATGAAACAGATGATCAGGATCAGCACCACGATCATCGCCAGGAAGCCGATGATCAGCGCGGCGCTGATGCTGCCGGACCTGCCGCCTTCGAACAGGTTGGAGGCGAATGTCGGAAACTGGGCGACGATGCCCGCCATGATGATCAGCGAAACACCGTTGCCGATCCCGCGCGAAGTGATCTGTTCACCCAGCCACAGCAGAAACATGGTTCCGCCCACGAGACTGACGACCGCGCCGATCCGGAACATATATCCCGGGTCCACAACGGCGGCAATACCGCTGGACGCGCCGAAGGCCTCGAGCCCGGCGGCCAGAAACCAGCCCTGGATCGCGCACAGAAACACCGTGCCGTAGCGGGTATATTGATTGAGTTTCTGCCGCCCGGACTGGCCTTCTTTCTTGATCGCGGCCAGCGTGGGATGCAGCGACGATGCCATCTGCACCACGATCGACGCCGTGATATAAGGCATTACGCCCAGCGCGATCAGGCTCATCCGTTCCAGACTGCCGCCGGTAAATGCATTCAGCAGATCGGTAACGCCGCCCTGCGTCAATTCCGCCAGTTGCGACAGCGCCTGCGGATTGACACCCGGCAATGGCACAAAGCTGAGGAACCGAAAAACGATCAGCGCGCCCAGGGTGAACCAGATACGGCTCTTGAGCTCTGACGCTTTGGAGAAATTGGCGAGACTGAGATTGCTCGCAATATTGTCGGCGCGTGATGCCATGAGAACTTCAAAATCCTAATCGGGCGCCGGGGCTGCTGGAGAATGGACCCAAACTTACCGGCTCCGGTTTGAGGAGAGGCTTAGGCAGGATACATAGGGGCGGCGCAGTCCGATGTCGAACCCCCCGCCCCCGTTTACCCGGTTATTTGGCTTTTTTGTCGGCTTTCGCGCCCGAACCCGCTTTGCTGGACGCTTCGGCTTTGGCTGCTTTGGCCCGCTCGAATGCCTTGCCCTTGGGCGCTTTGTCGCCCTGACCGCCATCATGTTTCGGGATCGGCAGCACTTCTACCGAACCGCCCGCTTTCCCGACAGCGTCCAAAGCGCCTTTCGATGCGCCGTTGACGATGAATTTCACCGCGCTGGTCAGTTCACCCTTGCCCAGCAGCCGGACGCCGTCCTTGCCGCCCTTGCCGAGACCGGCGGCTTTCAGCGCCGCGTGATCGATATCCTTCTTCGCATCCAGCTTGCCCGCATCGATGAACTTCTGGACCATGCCCAAATTCACTTCGGCGTAATCCTTGCCGAACGGGTTGTTGAAGCCGCGCTTCGGGAGCCGCATATGCAGCGGCATCTGACCGCCTTCGAAGCCCTTGATCGCCACACCGGAACGTGCCTTCTGGCCCTTCTGTCCGCGGCCGGCAGTCTTGCCCTTGCCCGATCCGATCCCGCGACCGACGCGGGTGCGCACCTTGCGGGCACCGGGATTGTCTCTGATTTCGTTCAGTTTCATGGATTGCACTCGCTTTCGCTTTTGTTCGCGCCAAAAATGGAAAGAGCCCGGTACAAAGACCGGGCCCCTTGTTCAACTGTATTATGTCAATCGACCACGGCAACCAGATGCGGCAATTTGGCGATTGCACCGCGCACTTCGGCGGTATCCTGCAATTCGACGATCTTGTGCATCTTGTTGAGGCCCAGGCCGATCAGCGTCTGGCGCTGATCCTTGGGGCGACGGATCGGCGAACCGATCTGCTTGATCCTGACTGTCTTGTTATCGGCCATCTGTCTTACTCCGCTACCGCTGCAGCATCGGCTTCCGCCTCGGCTTCGCTGATACCACCACCACGGCCCAGAAGATCGGCGACCTTCTTGCCGCGGCGCTGTGCCACAGACTTCGGCGAAGTCTGATGGGCCAACGCATCGAACGTGGCGCGGATCATGTTGTAGGGATTGGACGAACCGACCGATTTGGTCACTACGTCCGACACGCCCAGGCTTTCGAACACGGCACGCATCGGACCGCCGGCGATGATGCCGGTACCCGCAGGAGCCGTACGCAATGTAACCTTGCCCGCACCGAAACGGCCATTGCCATCGTGATGCAGCGTGCGGCCCTCTTTCAAGGCAACCCGGATCATCTTCTTCTTGGCTGCAGCTGTCGCCTTGGTAATGGCTTCGGGAACCTCCCGTGCCTTACCATGGCCAAAACCTACGCGGCCCGAACCATCGCCGACTACGACCAGCGCCGCAAAGCCGAAACGCTTACCGCCCTTGACGGTTTTCGATACGCGGTTGATGTGAACCAGCTTTTCCGCAATGCCGTCATCCGGCTCATCGCGGCCACCGCGGCGATTGTCACGTCCACCACGGCCACGATTGCCGCCGGGGCCGCCACCGGGACCACCGCGATTGTCACGTCCACCACGGTTGCCGCCAGGGCCACCACGATTGTTGCCGCCACGAACATCCTGCTGGGTGCGCGCCGGCGTAGGCGCACCGCCGGCGGCCGACTGATTGATCGACGCTTCCGTTTCGGTCGTTGTGGGCGTCGGTGTCGACCCCGCGCTTGCCAGTTCGGGCTGCTTGTCTGCCGCCGTTGTCGGCGTTTGCGTTACCGGCGCATTTTCGACCTTTGCCATATTGGTATCGGTAGCCTTTGCATCGGGCTTTGCATCTAAGCTGGTCTCGGGCGTTTTGTTGTCGTCGGCCATAATCTAGAACTCCAGCCCGCCTTCACGGGCGGCATCGGCCAGCGCCTTGACGCGGCCATGGAACAGGAAACCACCGCGATCGAATACGACAGTCGTAACGCCGGCTTTCTTGGCAGCGGCCGCAATATCTTTGCCTACGCTTGCTGCGGCATCGACATTTGCACCGGAGCTTGTCGGCACCCAGCGTCGAGGCAGCCGCAACCGTGCGCCCATCCTTGTCGTCGATGATCTGTGCATAGATGTGGCGCCCGGTGCGATGCACCGATAACCGCGCGCGATCGCCGGAGCGGCTGCGCAATGCGGTGCGAACACGGCGACGGCGGCGTTCGAAAAGAGAGAGTTTTGCCATCTTACTTCTTCTTCCCTTCCTTGCGGAAGACGTATTCGCCCTGATATTTGATACCCTTGCCCTTATACGGTTCGGGCTTGCGCCAGCGGCGGATTTCGGCGGCGAGCTGACCAACGGCCTGCTTGTCCATCCCGGAAATGATCACGGTCGTCTGGTCGGGCGTTTTCACGTCCAGATCCTTCGGAATTTCAAGATCGACATCATGGCTGAAGCCAAGTTGCAGTTTGAGTTTCTGACCCTGGGCCGAGGCACGATAGCCGACACCGGTAATTTCCAGCGTTTTGCTGAACCCTTCGGTCACCCCCTGCACCAGATTGGAAACCAGCGTCCGGTGCATACCCCAATACGACCGGGCCGTCTTGGTGTCGTTGGCCGGATTGACCTGGATCTCTTCGCCTTCGATCTTGTAATCGATCTGGTCGGACATACCCATGGAAAGCGTGCCCTTGGGCCCCTTCACATTCAGCATTCCACCTTCGATGTTCGCCGAAACCCCATTGGGCATGGCGACGGCGCGTTTACCGATACGGCTCATCAGAACACCTCCGCAAGCACTTCGCCGCCGACATTCTCGCTGCGCGCTTCGTTGTCCGAAAGCACGCCGCGAGGAGTCGAGACGATGGTGATGCCAAGGCCGTTGCGCACGATCGGCAGTTCTTTCGAACCCGAATAGACGCGGCGGCCAGGCTTGGATACGCGGGCGACATGCTTGATCGCAGGTTCGCCTTCGAAATATTTCAGTTCGATACGCAGCGCCGGGTGCTTCCCGCTCTCATCCGCCGCATAGCCGCGAATATAGCCTTCGCGCTGAAGCACTTCGAGAACATTCGCACGCAGTTTGGACGCGGGCGAAAGGACGGAATCCTTCTTCGCACGCTGCCCGTTGCGGATGCGGGTGAGCATATCACCCAGTGGATCGGTCATAGCCATCTGTCAGATCCTTACCAGCTGGACTTCGTGACGCCCGGAATCATGCCACGATTGGCAAGATTGCGGAGCTCGATACGGTTCAGGCCGAACTTCCGGTAATAACCGCGCGGGCGCCCGGTCGTCGCACAGCGGTTACGCACCCGGGTGGGATTCGCATTCCGCGGAATTTCAGCCATCTTGAGCCGTGCGATCATGCGCTCGCTTTCGTCGAGCGAACGGTCGTCCGCAATCGCCTTCAGCTTCGCATATTTCGCAGCATACTTCTTCACGAGCTGCTTGCGTCGCTCGTTCTTGTTGATGGAACTCAGTTTCGCCATGGACTTAAGCTCTCTTCCTTTGTGTATTCACGTCTGACACGCCGCTCACGCAGCTTGCTTTTCTTCGTCCTGCGCACCGCTTTTTTCGGGCGCAGGGAATGGGAAACCGAACAGGCGAAGCAGCTCGCGCGCTTCATCGTCGGTCTTTGCGGTGGTGGTCACGATCACGTCCAGGCCCCGGACCGTATCGATCTTGTCGTACGAAATTTCGGGAAAGACGATCTGTTCCTTCAGACCCATCGCGTAATTGCCCCGGCCATCGAACGATTTCGCATTCAACCCGCGAAAATCGCGAATACGGGGCATGGCAACGGTAACGAGCCGATCAATGAATTCAAACATCCGATCCTTACGCAAAGTGACCTTGCACCCGATCGGCATACCTTCGCGAAGTTTGAACTGCGCAATGGATTTCTTGGCCTTGGTGATCACCGGCTTCTGCCCGGCGATCAATGCCATTTCCTCCGCTGCGGTCGCGACCTTCTTCTTGTCCTGGCTCGCTTCGCCCACGCCCATATTGAGCACGACCTTGGTAAGCTTGGGCACTTCCAGACGGTTCTTGTAGCCGAATTTCTCGGTCATCGCCTTGACGATCTCGTCGTCGTAGCGTGTTTTCATACGAGGCACATAATCAGCCATCGATCTTGTCTCCGGACTTTACCGCAACACGGACTTTCTTGCCGTCCTGCTCTTCGAAACGAACGCGGGTCGGCTTGCCATCCTTGGGATCGGCGATCGCGACCTTGGCGATATGCATCGGCGCTTCGAAACGATCGATGCCGCCTTGCGGATTTTCCTGGCTGGGCTTGCGGTGGCGGGCAGCGATATTCATGCCTTCTACCACGATTTTGCCATCCTTGGGCATGACTTTGCTGACAGTACCGGTGCGGCCCTTATCCTTGCCGGACAGCACGACGACGCTGTCGCCCTTCTTGATACGCGCGGATGCCATTACAGAACCTCCGGAGCGAGGCTGATGATCTTCATGAAACCGCGGCCACGCAATTCGCGGACCACAGGGCCGAAGATACGGGTGCCGATCGGCTCCTCACTCTTGTTGACCAGCACTGCGGCATTGCCGTCGAACCGGATGACACTGCCATCGGGACGGCGAACGTCCTTGCGGGTGCGCACGATCACAGCGCGATGGACATCGCCCTTCTTGACCTTGGCGCGCGGCTGCGCTTCCTTGATCGATACCACGATCACATCGCCGACACTGGCCGTGCGACGCTTGGACCCGCCAAGCACCTTTATGCACTGCACGCGTTTCGCACCGCTATTGTCAGCGACGTCGAGGTTAGATTGCATCTGAATCATCGATTCAGTCCCTTCTCAATCGGCTTGCCGAAACATCGTTCGGCAGTTCCAAACTTGCGCCCGGCAATGCGGCCGCGTGAATTACGTATTGCTGCCCGCAGCAGCTTCGACTTCGATATCCGCGTCGATCGCCTGGCCCTTGCTGGCCAACACAGTGTCCAGCACCTTCCAGGATTTCGTCTTGGATATAGGGCGGGTTTCTTCGATCCGGACCGTATCGCCCAGCTTGAACGAATTGTCTTCGTCATGGGCGTGATATTTCTTCGAACGCCGCATGATCTTGCCGTAAAGCGGGTGCTTTACCTTGCGTTCGACCTGTACGGTAACGGTCTTGTCGGTCTTGTCGGAGGTTACGGTTCCGGTAAGAATACGTTTCGGCATCGTGTGCTCCTTACGACTTGGCAGACGCCGCAGCCGACGCGCCCACGCGCTCCGTCTGCAGGGTCTTGATTTGTGCGATGGACCGGCGGACTTCCTTGATGCGCGCCGGGCGCTCCAACTGGTTCGTGGCCGCCTGGAAACGCAGGTTAAACTGTTCTCGCTTCAATTCCGTAAGATCGGCGGTAAGCTGATCGTCGGACTTGGTGCGGAGATCTTCGATCTTGCTCATGATCAACCCTCCAGATGCGTCGTGTCGCCAAGACGGGCAACGACGCGGGTCTTGATCGGAAGTTTCATGGCAGCACGCTCGAACGCGGCGGCTGCCAGCGGGCCGGGAATACCATCGAGTTCGAACAATATCCGGCCCGGCTTTACCCGTGCGGCCCAATATTCGACCGAACCCTTGCCTTTACCCTGACGAACTTCGGCAGGCTTCTTGGAAACCGGCACATCGGGGAACACACGGATCCACAAACGACCCTGACGGCGCATATGGCGGGTGATCGCCCGACGCGCAGCCTCGATCTGGCGGGCGGTGATACGTTCCGGCTCCAGAGCCTTCAATCCATACGATCCGAAGTTCAGCGTAGTGCCGCCCTTCGCATCGCCGTGGATCCGGCCCTTGAATGCCTTGCGGAATTTATGTTTTTTCGGTTGCAGCATGGTGCGTACTCTCGAACTCTATCAGCGGGCAGGACGGACGCCGGAAGTCTGTGCTTCCATCATCAGCCTGTCTTGTGCAGTCGGATCCATGCCCAGAATTTCACCTTTGAAAACCCAGACCTTGATTCCGATGATACCGTAAGCGGTCAACGCTTCGGCTTCGGCGTAATCGATATTCGCGCGCAGCGTATGCAACGGCACGCGGCCCTCGCGATATTGCTCGACACGGGCGATTTCGGCACCGCCCAGGCGGCCGCCGCAAACGATCTTGATACCTTCTGCGCCCAGTCGCATCGCGGATTGCATCGCGCGCTTCATGGCACGGCGGAAGGCGATCCGGCGAATCAGCTGATCGGCAATACCCTGCGCCACCAGCTTCGCATCCACTTCCGGCTTGCGGATTTCCACGATGTTCAGCTTGACCTCGCTGGGCGTCATCGACGCAAGCTTGGTCCGCAGCTTCTCGATGTCGGCACCCTTTTTGCCGATGATCACGCCGGGACGTGCCGCATAGATCGAAATGCGGCACAATTTGGCCGGACGTTCGATCACCACCTTGGATATTGCAGCCTGCGGCAGCGTATCCATGATATATTTGCGGATCAGGATATCTTCCTTGAGCAGCTGCGCATAGTCGCGCCCTTCGGCGTACCAGCGGCTGTCCCAGGTGCGGTTGATCTGCAGACGCAGACCGATCGGATTGCTTTTCTGACCCATCTTACGCCTCTTCTTCCTGTTCTTCGTGCTCGCGGACGACGATGCGCAGGCGGCTGAAAGGTTTCAGGATACGTGTGCTTTTGCCCCGACCGCGCGTATGGAACCGCTTCATCGTGATTGCCTTACCGACACTGGCTTCGGCAACGATCAGCGCGTCCACATCGAGATCGTGATTGTTCTCCGCATTGGCGATGGCCGATGCGAGCACCTTCGACGCGTCACGCGCCATCGATTTGCGCGAGAACGTAAGAATGTTCAGTGCATCCTCGACTTTCTTGCCGCGGATGAGCTGCGCCACAAGATTGAGCTTTTGTGCGGAACCGCGAATAGTGGTGCCGACGGCCAGCGCCTCGTTATCGCCAACGCGGCGGGGAGATTTTGCCTTGCCCATCAGCGTTTGCCCTTCTTGTCGGACGCATGGCCCGGAAATGTCCGCGTGGGGGAAAACTCACCCAGCTTATGACCGACCATATCCTCGCTGACCGACACGGGAATGAACTTGCGGCCATTATAGACGTTGAACGTCAGGCCAACGAATTGCGGCAGCACAGTGGAACGGCGCGACCAGGTCTTGATCGGCTTGCTGTTACCAGCTTCCTGCGCATCTTCTGCCTTTTTCAGCAGATGGAGGTCGACGAACGGACCTTTCCAGACGGAACGAGCCATCGTACGTTACCTCTTCTTCTTGGCGTGACGCGAACGGATAATCATTTTATCCGTCTGCTTGTTCTTGCGGGTACGGGCGCCCTTGGTCGGCTTGCCCCACGGCGTTACCGGATGCCGGCCACCGCTGGTGCGGCCTTCACCGCCACCATGCGGGTGATCGACAGGGTTCTTCGCGACGCCGCGCGTGAGCGGTTTCACGCCCATCCAGCGCTTGCGCCCGGCCTTGCCCAAATTCTGGTTCTGGTTGTCCGGATTGGAAACCGCGCCCACCGAACCCATGCAATCGCTGCGCAGATAACGCTGTTCGCCCGAATTGAGGCGCACGATCACCATACCGCGATCGCGGCCGACAAGCTGGACATATGTACCGGCGGACCGTGCGATCTGCCCACCCTTACCCGGCTTCATCTCCACATTGTGGCAGATCGTACCAACTGGCATCTGACCCAGAAGCATGGCGTTGCCGGGCTTCGTGTCGACCTTTTCGCCGGCAACGACCGTATCGCCAACGGCCAGACGCTGGGGACAGATAATGTAGGTCTGGTCGCCATCGGTGTATTTGATCAGCGCGATGAACGCCGTGCGGTTGGGATCGTATTCGATCCGCTCGACCGTCGCATCCATGTCCCACTTGCGACGTTTGAAATCGATGAAGCGGTACTTCTGCTTGTGGCCGCCGCCTATGCCGCGCGAAGTGACATGGCCCTTGTTGTTGCGGCCACCGGTCTTGCGCTTGCCTTCGGTCAACGCCTTCACCGGCTTGCCTTTGTACAGACCGGATTTGTCGACCAGGATCAAGCCGCGACGGGCGGGGCTTGTCGGTTTATAATTCTTGAGTGCCATAGTTCTTCTCTACGCCTCAGAGACCGCTGGTGACGTCGATGGAACCGCCGTCTGCCAGAGTTACGATTGCTTTCTTGAAGTCGCTGCGCTTGTACGGGCGACCCTTCCAGCGCTTAACCTTGCCCTTTTGGACAAGCGTATTCACGCCTTTGACCTTCACATCGAACAACGCCTCGACCGCTTCCTTGATCTGCGGTTTGGTGGCATCGTTCGAAACCTTGAAAACCACTGCATCGTTTTCCGACAGCAATGTAGATTTCTCGGTAATATGAGGAGCGAGGATGACGTCGTAATGACGCGCATCGATCTCTTGCTTTTTAGCCATTGAAACGCGCCTCCAGCTTTTCGACCGCATCCCGGGTCAGGATCAGCGTATCATGGTTCAGGATGTCGTACACGTTGGCGCCCTGCGCTGGCAGAACGTTCACGCCGGGCAGATTACCGGCCGCCTTGCGGAAACCGTCTTCGACCTGGGCACCGTCAATCACCAGAATCTTGCCGCTAAAGCCAAGCTTGTCCAGATGACCCTTCAAAGCCTGCGTCTTCACGTCTTTCAAGGTAAGGCTGTCCATTACGACAAGGCCATTCTTCGCCTTGCTGGACAGCGCCATCTTCAGGCCGAGCCTGCGGATTTTCTTGTTGAGCGACTGTTCGAACTCGCGTTTGCGGGCACCGTGCGCCTTACCACCACCGATAAAGATCGGGGCGGAACGCGCACCATGACGGGCGACGCCGCCACCCTTCTGCTTACCGTGTTTCTTGCCGGTACGGTTCACATCGGAACGCTCCCGGGTCGGACGTGCGGTACCGCGGCGGTTTTCAAGCTGCCAGGTTACGACACGGTGCAGGATATCGGCCCGCGGCTCGACACCGAAAACGGCATCGTTCAGCTCGACTTCGCCGGTATCCTTACCGCCATCCAATTTCTGGACCTTCACCTTCATCGGATCAGCCCTCCTTGCCATTATCGTCGGAGGCAGTCTTGCCTTCGGCCGAGTTCGGGGTTTCTACGGAATCCTGCGCCTTGTTGGCTTCGGTCACCGCCGTATCTACGCCAGCTTCCTGCTCTTCAAGCAAAGCTGCCTGCTGTTCGGCCGAAACTTCGGGCTGGAATTCATGCGCCGCTGCGCTCTCGACCAGGCCGGGTGTCGCATCCTGCGAGGTGAACTCGCTTTCATTACGGCGCATGACACCGGGAAAAGGCAGATCGTCCGGCATCTTCAACTTCACGGAATCGCGTACGACCAACCACGAATTCTTGTGCCCGGGTACCGAACCTTTCACGAAAATCAGACCGCGATCGGCATCGGTGCGAACCACTTCGAGGTTCTGCTGGGTGCGCTGGCGATCGCCCATGTGGCCCGCCATCTTCTTGCCCTTGAACACCTTGCCGGGATCCTGCCGTTGACCGGTCGAACCATGCGAACGGTGGGATAGCGAGACACCGTGCGTCGCACGCAGACCGCCGAAACCCCAACGCTTCATGGCGCCGGCAAAGCCCTTGCCCTGCGTATGTCCGGTAATATCGACCTTCTGGCCAGCAAGAAAATGTTCGGCCGAAATACGTGCGCCGACAGGCAACAGGCCGTCTTCGCCGGCAAGCCGGAATTCGGCCACACGCTGCTTCAACGGAACTTCCGCTTTCGCGAAATGTTCGCGCTGCGGCTTTGCCACATTCTTCTGTTTGGCAACGCCCGAACCGACCTGAAGCGCGAAATAGCCATCGCGGTCGGCGGTGCGGTGGGAAACAACTTGGCAATCTTCAAGAGCAAGCACGGTCACGGGAACGTGCCGTCCATCCTCCTGAAACAGGCGGGTCATCCCAACCTTCTTTGCGATCACGCCAGTGCGCATCGTCTGAACTCCTAATACAGAGGCACACGGACCATTCCGCGTGCGTGACAGACCGGATCGAAAGGCGACCGGCCCAGTTTTGCCCAATTCATGAACGTCGCCCCGTCCGGGCTGATGCGAACCAGTTACCTGGATTTCGCGAGACGGGGGACGCAGGCCCGAATAAATCCGGCGGTATCCCTATTGTCTTCGCCCCGGCCTATACCGGAGCGCCGAAATTAAGCGAGCTTAATCTCGACATTGACGCCAGCAGCAAGATCGAGCTTCATCAGCGCGTCTACGGTCTGGGCGTTCGGCTGCACGATATCGAGCAACCTTTTATAAGTGCGCACCTCGAACTGCTCCCGCGACTTCTTGTCGATATGCGGACCGCGGTTCACGGTGAACTTCTCAATTCTCGTCGGCATCGGAATGGGGCCACGAATGAGCGCGCCGGTGCGGCGGGCAGTTTCCGCAATTTCGCCAGTCGCCTGATCGAGAACGCGGTGGTCGAACGCCTTGAGGCGTATGCGAATATTCTGGGCTTCCATGTCCAACTACCAATGAGAAAGAGCAAACAAATAATCAGCGGCCCGCCCCCTCCCGTCTCCGAGGGAGAGCGGGGCCACTGACATGAAACTTTTCCGAAAACGAGACGAATCCCGCTCGTTGAAGGCGCTATATTGCCAATCCCCGATGCTGGCAACCCCCGAACATCCGTCGACGCGCAAATATCCGCAACCGATCCCGCGCCCGTGGAAACGCAAAACGCCCGACAGTTCGAAAACCGCCGGGCGCCGTGCTGTGAGTTACCCGCTTACTTCTTGATCGAACCGACGACACCCGAACCTACGGTCCGTCCACCTTCGCGAATTGCGAAGCGAAGACCGGGATCCATAGCGATCGGAGCAATCAGCTTCACGTCGATCGTGACGTTATCGCCAGGCATGACCATTTCAGTGCCTTCGGGCAGAACCACTTCGCCCGTCACATCGGTCGTGCGGAAATAGAACTGCGGACGGTAATTGGCGAAGAATGGCGTATGACGGCCGCCCTCGTCTTTCGACAGGACATAGACCTCGGCGGAGAATTCGGTATGTGGATTCACGGAACCCGGCTTGGCCAGAACCTGACCACGCTCGACATCTTCACGGCCCACGCCGCGAACCAAGGCGCCGATATTGTCGCCGGCTTCACCGCGATCGAGCAGTTTACGGAACATTTCGACGCCGGTCACGGTCGTCTTGCCCGTGTCGCGGATACCCACGATTTCCACTTCGTCGCCGACATTGACAATGCCGGTTTCGACACGGCCGGTAACCACGGTACCGCGACCCGAAATCGAGAACACGTCCTCGATCGGCATCAGGAAGTCCTTGTCCACCGGACGGTCCGGCTGGGGGATGTGCTCATCCACCGCATCCATCAGCGCAATAACCGATTCTTTGCCGATATTGTCGTCGCGACCTTCCAGGGCAGCGAGAGCCGAGCCTTTTACGATTGGAATATTATCGCCATCGAAATCATAGGCGGACAGCAGTTCGCGTACTTCCAGCTCGACCAGTTCGAGAATTTCCTCGTCATCGACCTGATCGACCTTGTTCATGTAAACGACCAGCGCCGGAACACCGACCTGACGGGCAAGCAGAATGTGCTCACGGGTCTGGGGCATGGGTCCGTCGGCGGCATTCACCACCAGGATCGCGCCGTCCATCTGGGCAGCACCGGTAATCATGTTCTTCACATAATCGGCGTGTCCCGGGCAATCGACATGCGCATAATGGCGCGCGCCGGTTTCATATTCGACGTGCGCGGTCGAAATGGTGATGCCACGCTCGCGCTCTTCAGGTGCCTTGTCGATATTCGCGAAATCGACAGCCGAACCGCCATGCACTTCTGCCATCACCTTCGTGATCGCCGCAGTCAGCGTCGTTTTACCGTGGTCAACGTGACCGATCGTGCCGATGTTGCAATGCGGCTTGTTCCGCTGGAATTTTTCCTTCGCCATTTTCAATAACCTCTAAGTCTTCGACTGATAATTAACGGGGTTAAAGCGACGCCCGTTTGTCCGGCGCCGCCTCTAGACATTCACTTGCGCTTACGCAAGCTTCTCCTTCACTTCCAGGGCAACGCTTGCCGGCACTTCCTCGTAATGGGAAAACTGCATGGAATAATTGGCCCGGCCCTGGCTGAACGAACGCAGTTCATTCACGTAACCGAACATATTGGCGAGCGGCACCATAGCTTCCACTGCCTGCGCATTTCCCCGTGTATCGGTGCCCTGGATCTGACCCCGACGGGAATTGAGATCGCCGATAACGTCACCCAGATAATCTTCCGGAGTGACGACTTCCACCTTCATTACCGGCTCCAGCAGCTTGATACCGCCGCGTTCGGCTGCCTCGCGCATCGCCCCGCGACCGCAGATTTCAAACGCCACGGTCGATGAATCGACATCGTGATACGCGCCGTCGGTAACCCGGATCGTGAAATCGATGATCGGGAAGCCGATGAGATAGCCGCTTTCCGCCTGTTCCTTCATGCCTTTTTCAAGGCTGGGAATGTATTCGCGCGGAATATTGCCGCCCTTGATACTGTCTTCGAATACGATGCCCTGACCGCGTTCGCCCGGGATGAAAGTCGCCTTCGCACGGGCAAACTGACCCGAACCGCCGGACTGTTTCTTATGCGTATAATCGACCTCGATCTCGCGACCGAGCGACTCGCGGTAAGCCACCTGCGGCGCACCGACATTGGCTTCCACCTTGAATTCGCGCTTCATCCGGTCGACCAGAATGTCGAGGTGAAGCTCGCCCATGCCCTTGATGATCGTCTGACCCGATTCGTGATCGGTGGTGACCCGGAAACTGGGATCCTCCGCTGCCAGACGATTAAGCGCGACGCCCATCTTTTCCTGATCGGCCTTGGTTTTCGGCTCTACGCTCAGTTCGATGACGGGTTCGGGGAATTCCATGCGTTCCAGAATGATCGGCTTGGACGGATCGCACAGCGTATCGCCGGTGGTCGTATCCTTCATGCCTGCAATCGCGACGATATCGCCGGCGAATGCCTCTTCGATATCTTCCCGGTTGTTGGAATGCATCAACAGCATCCGGCCGATCTTTTCCTTCTTCTCCTTCACCGAATTCAGCACCATGCCTTTGGCCAGCTGGCCCGAATAGATGCGGGTAAAGGTGAGCGAACCGACGAACGGATCGTTCATGATCTTGAATGCGAGAGCGGAGAACGGCGCATCGTCGCTGGACGCGCGTGTTTCTTCCTTGTCGCTGTCAGGCAGCACGCCTTTGATCGCGGGCACATCGAGCGGACTCGGCATATAGTCGACGACCGCGTCGAGCAGCGGCTGGACACCCTTGTTCTTGAACGCAGAACCGCACAGCACCGGCACGAACGCCCGTTCCATTGTGCCCTTGCGGATCAGTTTCTTCAAAGTGGCGGCATCCGGAATGTTACCTTCCAGATAGCTTTCCATGATATCGTCATCCTGCTCGACGACTTTCTCGATCAGCAATTCGCGATATTCGGCGGCCTTCTCGGTCATGTCTTCGGGAATGTCGACATAGGCGAAATCGGCGCCCAGGCCGTCATTTTCCCACACGATACCGCGATTGTTGACCAGATCGACGACACCCTTCAGCCCGCCTTCGGTGCCGATGGGCAGATACAGTACCAGCGGCACTGCACCCAAACGATCGATGATCGACTGCACGCAATAGTAGAAATCGGCGCCGGTACGGTCCAGCTTGTTGATGAAGCACATCCGCGGCACGCCGTATTTGTCGGCCTGGCGCCAGACGGTTTCGGATTGCGGTTCCACTCCGGCAACGCCGTCGAACACCGCAACGGCGCCATCCAGCACGCGCAGCGACCGTTCGACTTCGATGGTGAAATCGACATGGCCCGGCGTATCGATGATGTTGATCCGGTGCTTCTCGCCCTTGCCGTCTTCATTGGCCCAAAACGTGGTTGTGGCGGCGGAGGTGATGGTGATGCCACGCTCCTGCTCCTGCTCCATCCAGTCCATCGTCGCCGCGCCGTCGTGCACTTCGCCGATTTTGTAGGATTTGCCGGTGTAATAAAGAATACGCTCGGTCGTGGTGGTCTTACCGGCGTCGATATGCGCCATAATCCCGATATTGCGATAGCGTTCCAGCGGATATTCGCGGGCCATGATGGTACCTCAAAGGATGCAGGGGAAGACCGCCCGATGCGGTTTTCGAAACCCTATATAGTTACAAATGTGACCGGGGTAAGACGTTCCGCAGCCCGAACCGACAGCCCGGACCAGGACGCCCCGCCCCCAGCCGGTATTACCAGCGATAGTGGGAAAATGCGCGGTTGGCGTCGGCCATCCGGTGCGTGTCTTCCCGTTTCTTCACCGCATTGCCGCGATTGTTGGATGCATCCATCAATTCGCCCGACAGACGCGCCGCCATGGTCGTTTCCGGACGGCCACGGGCCGCGCCGATCAGCCAGCGGATCGCCAGCGCCTGTGCCCGTTCGGGGCGCACCTCGACCGGCACCTGATACGTGGCACCACCAACTCGGCGGCTGCGCACTTCGACAGCGGGCTTTATGTTGTTCAATGCATCGTGGAACATCTGGATCGGATCGGATTTGGCCTTCGCCTCCACCGTTTCCAGCGCCCCGTAAACGATACGTTCGGCGGTGGACTTCTTACCGTCCAGCATCAGATTGTTCATGAATTTCGACAGCACCAGATCCTTGAACTTGGGATCGGGCAGAATGACCCGCTTTTCGGGACGACGACGACGTGACATATTATCTAACTCCTTCGGAGAGGCCACTCACATCCGTGAGCGTCCTGCGGTGCCGGCCCTCTCCCCCTCCCAGCCAACCGATCAGCGTACCGATACCGTATCGGGTGGCTGGGAGGGGGAGAGGGCTGGTGCCGCAAGGCTTCGACGGATGTCGAAGCCGCACCCAACAAAAACTATTTCGGCCGCTTGGCCCCGTATTTGGAACGCGATTGCTTGCGGTCCTTGACCCCTTGCGTATCCAGCACGCCGCGCAGGACGTGATAGCGGACGCCGGGCAGATCGCGCACACGACCGCCGCGGATCAGCACGACGCTGTGTTCCTGCAGATTGTGACCTTCGCCGGGGATGTAGGTGATGACCTCGCGCTGGTTGGTCAGGCGCACCTTGGCGACCTTGCGCAATGCGGAGTTGGGCTTCTTGGGGGTCGTGGTATAGACACGGGTGCAAACGCCGCGTTTCTGCGGGTTGGCTTCCATCGCAGGGACCTTGCTCTTGGCCTTCTGCGGAACGCGGCCCTTGCGGACCAGCTGGTTGATCGTCGGCATAGATTTCTCGCTTCACCGTTATGATGATGGCGACTAGCGGGATGCCCGATGATGTGTCTGCGGACTGTGCCTTTAAACCGTCACCCCGGACCTGATCCGGGATCCAGCTCGAACAAGAAACCACGCGATTCGCGACCACCTAAGCCCTGTGGCACAAGCCTGAAAACACTCCACCAAACAGCCCACACGGCCACCGGGTTACTTTGGCGGTTGCCCCGAAGCGCCCTATTCCCCGGCCCCACTGAAGCGAGGAGCCAGCGAAACAGGAAGTCCCAATAGAAAAGAGCCCAGGCGCATAGGCAGAAGGCTCCCGGGACCTAACCGGCAATGTTCAGCTCTATCTGTCCGCAGCGCACGCCCAAAAAAGAGGGAGCACGCGTTGGATGGCACGCCCTGTATGTCGGATCGGCCATCGGGTCAAGGGACGTTGAACGATCTTCGCGCAAAGAACGATTGTCTTCTTTCCTTAATCGTTCCGTAATTCTGCCGTCACGGGAGACGGTTATTTCAGTGACGAATCGGGGAGACATACAATGGCCAAGGATTTTATCGACATTCCAATCTTCACGTTACGATCGAACCACCCACACGGCGCAATTTCCTCCAGATCGGCCTCGGCAGCATCGCCGTGGTCGGCCTGACTGGATGCGGTAACGACGACAATTCGATTGGCAGTGTTCCGACACCGACCTCTCCAACCGTAAATTTGCCACAGGAACGGTTCGCCGAAGTGCGCACCATCCTGTCGGAACCAATGCTGCAGAATCCGCAGGCGGACTCGGTGCGGGTCGTATGGTTTTCAGAATCCGCGATGGCGAACATCTGGTGCAGGCGGGTGAAGGTCTCGCCAACGCCTTTAAGGCGACCACCACACAGATGTCGCATATGCTCGAAGATGCCGGGTCGCAGGTGTTCCAGCGGATTACTTCCGGACTTGCCGAAGCGCAGCCTCGTGCGGTCTATCGGCACGAGGCGGTGATTACCGGGCTTAATCCCTGGAAAACGGGTTCCCTATGTCGCCGTCAGCAGCCAAAACGGACGTCGCTATCGCTCGCCCGAATATTCGCTGCAGCCGCTGCCCGCTGCAGGACAGCCGCTCAAGATATTGTTGACGTCCGACCAGCAGAACGGTGCGATGACCATCGCCAATTATCAGAAGCTGGAGGAAACGATCGGGCGCGTCGACGCCGTCCTGTTCCCTGGCGATCTGGTCAGTAATCCGAACCGGGCGAGCGAATGGTTCGATCGTACCGCGTTGAACAATCCATCGTTCTTTCAGTCAATGCAGGGAACGATGCGACGCTGGAACCCCGGCGCCGTCTATCGCGGTGGCGAGGTGCTTCAGCACGCACCGCTTTACGGCTGCCTTGGCAATCACGAATATCCCGGACGCTGGCGGCTCGATCCGCGCACGAACAATCCCAACAATACGAGGCCCGTGACCATCAACGCAATGGATGGCGATCCCCAGCCGCGCTGGTATGCGGAACAGCGCTACCAGCAAGTGGCGGCCACGGTTAATCCTACCGGCGACGCCGCATTAATGGAAAAGTGGATTCAGGACAACAGCTTCGACTGGACGACTTATCGCGAAATGTGGTCGCTGCCCTGAAGGCCCCGAAGGCAAGGCCTATTACGCCCAACGCTTCGGCGACGTCTTTATCATTGCGCTGGACGCCAACCGGATCTGGCGGACCTGGAATGCGAACCAGCGCGGCAAGTTCACCGAATTGGTCGCCTCCGCGACGGGCGGCGTAAACACCAACCCAGACGAATGGGGCTTTGGCGACTTTACCTTCCGCCCCTTCGCCAAGGGTTCGACGCAATATGCATGGCTGGAACAGGTGCTGCGCAGCGACGCCGCGCGCACCGCCAAATATCGCGTGGTGCTGTCGCACCAGACCATGGCCGGGCTGGGCGACAATGCAGTGCCCGTGCTGGCCGAACAACGCGTTACGGTGGAATTGAACGGCGGCACGCTGATCGGACCGTTCCCCGCATCCGAATGGCCGCAACGCTGGCCGGAGGTACGGGCGGCCCTGTCCGGTCCGGGCGTGCGTTACGTGCGCTACGAATATCCGCTGGCGGACGACGATTGGCGCAATGATATCGAACCGTTATTAATGTCCGGCGGGGTCAATCTCGTCCATACCGGCCATTCGCATCTGTGGAACCGGGCGAAGATCGGCAATCTCAATTATCTGGAAACCGCGAACGTCGGAAACTCTTTCGGCGCGATGTTCTATCCCGAGCGTCAGGCTGGACAGAACCCCAGTACCGGACCGCGCCCGACCCAGCCGGGCAATCCGGCATGGTTGAATGCCACGTCCCCGCGTACCGGACTCCGATGGAACCCGGCCGACTATCCTACCCATGGAGAACCGCATGGCCGCGACATGATGATGCCATCGATATTTAATCCCATGCAGGCAATGGAGGGGCGGCCCGAAGCGGTGCCGTTCGTCGCCAGCAACCAGCTGACGGCGTTCACTATTCTCGATACCGAAACAGGTCTCGTCACCAGTTACGTGTTCGATACAAGAGATGAGAATGCGCCCGTGCGAAAATTCGACGAATTCGCACTGGCGTAGCGGCAATACGCAAGAGGCGCGACGGGTGGTGCCTTCTGCGCCGTCACTCGGCCAGGCCGCAGCAGTTCTGTCTTTCTCGGCAAGCCTGGCACGCATTAATGATCGGAAAAACCATTTTCCTACACGCATCCTTTTTGCAATCTGCCTCTGGTTATGCGCGACATAATCAACGAAGAGGCGGGTCGCCAACGCGCCATGCGATTATAACCACCCGGAACCCTTCTACCGGTACTCCACCTTCGGAAATGTCCGCCTATAACTAGGGGCGTTACAAGGTGCCCGATACGATCGAATAATCCAGTGATGTTTCGCGTGCCGCGACAACTTTGAATGTAACGCCTTCCGCGGTGAACCATCCGGCATCGCCAACGAACGGGACGGTGATCATCCGCGAAACCGCAGGATCGCTGGCGGATTTTACATATTCGACATATTCGATCGACAGCGCTTTGGCGGAGCGTCCCCGATAGATCAAAGCCTTGCGCAGGCCGGTCGGCCGAGTTTCGGATCGCGCCTGATATTCGCTATGCGGGACGGGCGGATCAAGCGTGCGCATCAACAGACCGCGGTTCATACGCACCCGTTCGAAAGCGCCATCGCCATCCTGGTCCCGAAGGCACAGTTTCCCGAACCGGCCCCCGCCCGCATAGTAATTGTCCCGGCCGGTACACCACCAGTCGCCGGTATCGAAAAACACCGGTGTCCCGGCGTCCAGTTTCGTTTCGCGCGACACGTGGAACAGTTTGCGGGTGAAGCCTTGCGAAATCATCCGCCCGGCATCTCTGGTTTTTTCGCCCACAGTGTCGAACGCGGTAATCAGGGGCGAATTGCGATACGCCTTCGCCTGTGTTCCGGCTGCGGGCTCGGTCACACGGGCAGTGTCGGTCCGCGCGATGGCGTTTGCCGGAAGGATGGCGATCAGGGACGCCAGCGCGATTGCAATACAGGATTTCATCGGATCGCGGCTAAATCAAGACTATGACCACAATAAGACTGGCGACATCCGGTCCGCGTACAGGGCGCATCGATCGGACCAATGATCGGGCGCCATCGATCGGGCGTGCGCGAGCAACATCCTGCGCCGCCGATCAATCCTGCGCCAGAAACGCCACCAGAGCCTTGACCTTTTTCTGTCGCCATTGGGGGGCGGGCGCGATCAGCCAATAGGCGCGGCGGCCATCGTCCGGGCCTTCCAGTATCTCCAGCCGTTCGGCCTCCACTGCTTCCGACACCAGCAGGAACGGCAGGATCGCCTTGCCCATGCCGGCCATCGCGCTGCTCAACGCCTGGCCCGCATTGCCCACTTGCACCGTAGCCACTGCCCCATCGGGCAAAGGCGCGCCGGGCCAGTCGATCCAATCGTCCGGCGCGCCCGTGGTGGACACGACCACGCGTTTGGCCGGGGCCAGTTCCACACCGTGCAGATCGCCCGGCCCATCCACCAGCCGGATCGCGACATCCAGGTTGGCTTCGGTGAAATCGGCGTTCTCATCCTCTACCAGATGGTAACGGATGCCGGGGTTCTCACGCCGGAATGCGGCAAGGCGCGGGGCGAGCCACTGGGCGTAGAATTCGCGTGGGGCGGCGATGGTGTAATTGTCGCTCGCCTGCCCGGCCTGCATCGCCTGCACGCTTTCTTCGAATTTCAGGAACCCTTCGCGCAGAGTATCGAGGCCCGCGCCGCCTTCCGGTGTCAGTTCCAGCCCGCGACTGGTGCGGCGAAACAGGACGGTGCCCAGATGATCTTCCAATGCGCGGATCTGCTGGCCGACGGCGGCGGGGGTCACCGCCAGTTCATCCGCCGCGCGGGTGAAACTCAGATGCCGTGCCGCCGCATCGTATACGCGCAGCGCGTTCAACGGGAGATGCGTGCGTTTCATGCGATCCGCCTTTGCCGCGATCAGTCGGCCGTTGCAGGGGCGGATAGCGGGAAGAACGGGATGCGCACCTCCAGCGGCGCGCCCGCATCGTCGGTAAAGGTGTAGAACCCTTCCATCGAACCGCTGGCGGTAGGAAGCGGACAGCCGGAGACGTAATCATGCGTCTGCCCCGGTTCCAGCCGCGGCGTTTCGCCCACCACGCCTTCCCCGTCGACATGATTGACCATGCCGCGCCCATCGGTAATCCGCCAGTGCCGGGTCTGCAGCCGGACTGCGTTTTCGGACCGGTTCTCGATCCTGATATGATACATCCAGAACCATTTTCCTGCGGCGGGCTGCGACTGTTCCATCAGGAAATTGACCGCGACGCGCACGGAGATGCCATCGGTATGGGCGGCGTGTTGAAAAAATTCGTTCATCAGACCAGCGGACTTAGCGACTTCGGCGCACGCGATCAAAGGGCAATTCCCGTTTTGCGCAAAAGCCGTGTATGGTCGCGCGTAATGCGATATTCGGTCGCCCTGTTCATCCCGCTCGCCAGTCTGCACACGAGGTGTTTCATCAGGCCCGTGGTGCCGAACGATCAGGCTGCTCCAGCCCCATAAATCGTGCCTACGATTTGCCGGTGTCGCTGGAATTTTCCAACGCCCGTGCAACGATTGGCGCCGACTAGCCGGGTGTCGCCCGTCAATGCGGGGCCAGGCCGGTTTCCAGTCCTGTGCGGTCTTCCAGCGCGAAGCGGTCGAACAGGTCGGCGCTGGCGGTGTTGAGGCCGACGATCCGTGTGTGGCGGCCGTTGCGGCGCATCCGGTCGACGACTTTTTCCAGCGCCTCGATCGCGGAAATATCCCAGAAATGCGCGTCCGACACGTCGATGACCACGTGATGCGCGGCATCGTCATACATGCTTTCCGGGCCGATGGACGCCTTCATCCGGTCCACGCTGGCGAAGAATATCTGGCCGGTCACCTTATACACCGCACTGTTCGGGCGGCGGATGCGTTCGACCGTATACATCGTGCGGACCTTGCCGGCAAAGAATATGCCCGACAGCAGCACGCCCGCCAGCACGCCCAGCGCCAGATCATGCGTCCACACCACCACCACGACGGTGGCCAGCATCACGGCGGAGGATGTTGGCGGGTGACGGCGCAGATTGGGGATGGAATTCCAGCTGAACGTGCCGATGCTGACCATGATCATCACCGCCACCAGCGCCGGCATGGGCACGCTGCCGACATAGGGGCCAAGCACGGTGAGCAGGAACAGCAGAAACGCGCCTGCGGTGAAGGTGGACAATCGCCCGCGCCCGCCACTGGCCACGTTGATGACCGATTGGCCGATCATCGCACAGCCGCCCATACCGCCGAAACAGGCTGCAATCGTATTGGCCACGCCCTGCCCCCAGGTTTCGCGGCGCTTGTTGCTGTCCGTATGGGTCATGTCGTCCACGATCTGTGCGGTCAGCAGGCTTTCCAGCAGGCCGACCGCCGCCATGGTAAGCGAAAAAGGTGCGATGATCTGCAATGTTTCCCACGTCAGCGGCACATTCGGCAAGGCGAATACGGGCAGTCCATCGGGCAGATCGCCTTCCCCCGCCACATTGTTGACCGGCAGATTGTAATAGACGGCCAGCGCAGTCAGCAAAACGATGGCGACCAGCGGGCTGGGCACGGCCTTGGTCAATCGCGGAAAGCCATAGATGATCGCCAGACCGGCCGCGACCATGGCGTATGTTTCCCAGCCCACATTGGTAAGTTGGGGGATTTGCGCCATGAATATGAGGATCGCCAGCGCGTTCACGAAACCGGTAATGACCGACCGCGATACGAACTGCATCAACAGATCGAGCCGCAGAAGCGCCGCGATCCCCTGGAACACGCCCATCAATATGGTCGCGGCGAACAGATATTCGACGCCGTAATCCGCCACCAGCGGGATGACCACCACGGCAACCGCGGCAGTCGCGGCGGAAATCATGCCGGGCCGCCCGCCGACCAGCGCGATGATCATGGCGATCGCCACCGACGCATACAGACCAACGCTGGGGTCGACGCCCGCGATCAGGGAAAAGCCGATCGCTTCGGGGATCAGCGCCAGCGAAACGACGATACCCGCCAGAATGTCGGCGCGGATATTGCCGAACCATTCCTGTTTCATCGCGGGCCAGCCTTTTACCGGCGGCATTGCGCGGGCATCGCCCGCCATCTTGGCTGGTGCGGCCATAATATCGATCGTCCGTCTGATTGAAACGCCGCCCCTAACCGATCATGCTGCATTGCACAACCAACGCGCGCGAACGAGAGGCTTTGACACTGTTTGCCGCATGGTTAAACCATATGGCAGACTGGAGAAACGCCCCGTGAAATATCTGCCGCTCGTTCCGCTTGTCCCGCTTGCCCTGATGATCGCCACCCCTGCCTACGCAAACGAACCGGCGGCGATCAGCCAGACATCGGACCCATCGCAGGATGTATCGCAGGATGTATCGCAGGCCGACAAGGCGCTGATTGCACTGTATGAAAGCTATTCCGCCTGGCGCGAAGCCCAAGACGGGTGGAGCGACAATGCCGCGCTGCCATCTGTATTGCCGGAAAAACTGCGTGCCGATGCTGGCCGGCTGGAACAGTTTCTCCGCGAACTGGACGCCATCGAACTGCCCGCCGCCGATATGGGCGCCGCCGAGATGGGCGGGCTATCGGGCAGGGAACAGATCAATGCCGCCGTGCTGCGCATCGTGTTGACGCAGCAGATCGAGGATGCGCGGTTCCGCGAATGGGAAATGCCGTTCAACAGCGACAGCAATTTTTGGAGCTATATCGCCCCCGCATCCGGTTTCCAGACGGTCGCGGAATATGACGACTATATCGAGCGGATGCGCGATCTGCCCCGCTATTTCGATGAACAAACCGCCAATATGCGGGCCGGGCTTAGACCGCGGTTTCTCCGTGCCGGGAATGACACTGGAAGGGCGCGACGCTTCGCTTGCTCCCTATGCGACAGCCGATGCCGACAATCCGTTCTTCACCGCCATCGCCCGGATGCCGGACCGGTTTTCCGACGCCGATCGCGATCGCATAATTCGCGAAGGGCGCGGCGTTATCGAGACGCAGGTCGCGCCAGCCTATGAACGACTGCTCGCGTTTCTAAGGCACGAATACATTCCCGGTTCCCGCGCGACGCTGGCGGCGCACGACCTGCCCGACGGCGAGGCTTATTATGCGCAGCAGATACGCCAATATACCACGCTGGACCTTACCGCCGGCGAAATCCACGCCATCGGGCTTTCCGAAGTCGCCCGCATCGAAGCCGCCATGCAGGCGATCATGGCGGAGGTCGGCTTTTCGGGGACCATCGCGCAGTTCAACGAGAAACTGCGCACCGATCCGCAATTCATCGCTCGCACGCCCGATGAACTGATGGGCGTTTCCGCCTATGTCGCCAAGCGGGTGGACGGCAGGATGGGCGATTATTTCGGTTTCCTGCCGCGGCATCGCTTCTCCATCCGTCCGGTCGCGCCCGACATCGCGCCGTTCTATACCGCCGGGCGCGGGGGCTACGAATATTGCCAGATGAACACGCACGATCTGCCATCGCGGCCGCTTTACAACATTCCCGCCCTCACTCTGCATGAATGCGCACCCGGGCACAGTTTCCAGGCCGCGTTTCAGCAGGAACATGGCGGCGAGGATACGCCCGAATTCCGGCGCAATATCTATTTTTCCGGCATGGGCGAAGGCTGGGGTCTGTATGTCGAATTTCTGGGCGAAGAGATGGGGATCTACCGCACGCCTTATGAACGCTTCGGCCGGCTATCGTACGAAATGTGGCGCGCCGCGCGGTTGGTGATCGACACCGGCATTCATGCACAGGGGTGGAGCCGGGAACGCGCCCTCGCCTATCTCGGCGACCGTACCGCCCTGTCGCGTCACGAGGTCGGTACGGAAATTGATCGCTATATCAGCTGGCCGGGCCAGGCATTGTCCTACAAGCTGGGCGAAATCCAGATACGGCGCTTACGCGGCGAAGCGGAGGCGGCGCTGGGCGAAAAATTCGACATCCGCAAATTCCACGATGTCATTCTGGCGCTGGGATCGGTTCCGCTGCCGGTTCTGGAAAACCGGATCGCGCAGTTCATCGCCGATGACGGACCAGGTATTGCGCAGGGTGTATACGACTAGCGTATCAATTCCGCCTCCACCTGATCCAGACGTTCCTTGCCGAAGAACATCTCGGCATCCTCGCCCTGGCCCACGAACATGGTCGGAATGCCGAATGCGCCGCGATCCACGGCGTGCTGCGTGTTGTCCATCAACGCCTGTTTCACGCCTGCATCCTGCGCGGACCGCAACCGGTCGGCCGCATTGGCAAAACCAGCGGCCTTGAGCGACGCACCGATTGCCTGCGCATCGGTGGGGTCGATCCCGTCATGCCACACTGCGGGCAGTAAGGCGTTGATCAGCCTCAAACGATCTTCACCTTCGCTTGCGCAGAGCAGCCGCTGGATCAGCATCGAATTGAACGGAAATTTCGGGTTCATCGTCCAATTGTTCAATCCCATGCGCAGCAATGAAACGGTGCATTTCCAGCATGGCATATGCGTTCTTCCCCTTCACATCCGCATCGCGAAGGAAAGGCGGCGCATTGCCGGTCGCCTTGTGCATTCCGGCCAGGAATACCGGCGTAACGACCAGTTCCGCATCGTGTTTCGCGGCCCATATCCTTCAGCGGAAAATAGGCGAAATAGGCGTTGGGGCTGACGATATCGAACAGCAGTTCCACACGCTTGGTCATGCGACTCTCCTACAATCCCGCAGCCGTCAGCGCACGGTCCATGTCCTCGATCACGTCAGCCACATCCTCCAGCCCGACATTGATGCGCAGCATCCCTTCATGGACACCCATCGCGTTGCGGTCATCCTCGCTCAGACCGGCATGGGTGGTGCTGGCCGGGTGGCACATGAGGCTGCGCGCATCGCCGATATTGTTGCTGATATCGATCAGCTGCAGCGCATCGAGAATGGCATGCGCCTGCGCGCGCCCGGAAACCACGAAACTGAAGATCGGGCCGCACGCATCCATCTGTTTTCGTGCAAGGGCGTATTGCGGGTGACTGGGCAGACCGGGATGCAGCATCGTACCACCCGCGCCGATGATACGGTCGGCCATGAATTCGCCCAGCGCCAGCGCATTTTCGCTTTGCTTGTGCGCGCGTAACGGTAACGTCTCCAGCCCTTTCAGCACCACCCAGGCGTTGAACGGCGCGCAATTGGGGCCGGTATTGCGCTGGAACGGGAGCAGCGTTTCCTCGATAAACGCCTTCGATCCGCACACCGCGCCGGCGAGCACGCGGCCCTGCCCGTCCATCAGCTTCGTCGCGCTATACGCCACCACGTCCGCGCCGAATTCCATCGGCCGCTGAAGGGCGGGCGAACAGAACGCATTGTCGACGACCGACACGATGCCGTGCGCCGTTGCCAGCGCGCATACGAAGTCCATATCCACGATGTCCAGTGTCGGGTTGGCCGGGCTTTCGAAGAAGAATACCTTGGTATTGGGCCGGATCGCCGCCTCCCACGCGGCGTTGTCGGCGCTGTCGATCACGGTCGTCTGGATGCCGAACCGCGGCAGCAGATGATCGACCAGCCAGCGGCACGAACCGAATGCCGCGCGCGCCGCCACGCAATGATCGCCCGCCGAAAGCTGGCACAGCAGCGCCGCCGTCATCGCCGCCATCCCGCTTGCCTGAGCGCGGCACGCCTCCGCCCCTTCCATCAGCGCGATGCGTTCTTCCAGCATGGCGGTGGTCGGGTTCTGCAGGCGGGAATAGGTCATGCCCGCATCGTCCCCCGCGAAACGCGCCGCGACGGTGGCGGCATCGTCGTAGGTGTAGCCGCTGGTGAGGAACAGCGCCTCGCTCGTTTCCCCGTGTTCGCTACGCCAGGTGCCACCGCGAATGGCCTGGGTGGCGGGGCGCCAGTGCTGCGTGATTGCGCGGTCGGTTCCGGTGGTCTTTTTCATGCGCCTGCGATAGTCCGCAAGAATTGGGGGGGCAAGGATTACGCTTCCCGTATGCTGGACCCGGAGATTATGTTCGATGAATGAATTTGCAATTCTGGCAATTGCCGGGGCGCTGGGCGGGCTGGTGGCCTGGCTGTATATGCTTGTCGCGAAACCCGAACGCGGCAGCGCCATACTGGCAGCGATGCTATCGGCCGGTTTTGGCGGCTATACCGCAGTCCAGATATGGGCCGACGGGGTGGTCATGTTCTGGACCAATCATACCGCCAATCTGACCGGCGTTCAGGTGTGGTGGGATCTGGTGTTCAGCGTGCTGATCGCCTTGTTTTTCATCATCCCGCGCGCACGCACGGTCGGCATGAATATCTGGCCATGGGCCGTGTTCGTGGGCCTTACCGCCAGCGTCGGATTGCTGGCGATGGCCGCGCGATTGTTCTGGCTGGAGAACGCGGCACTGCCACAAACGAACGCCTAAAGCCGCGCCAGCACCGCGTCCCCGATGGCGGCAGTCGATATTTCGCCACCCAGATCGTGGCTGCGGATGCCGTCCGCCAACACCGCCGCAACGGCGCGTTCGATCCGCACCGCTTCCGCTTCGCGCCCGAACGAATGGCGCAGCATCATCGCGGCGGACAGGATCGTCGCCATCGGATTGGCGATGCCCTGCCCGGCGATGTCGGGGGCACTGCCGTGGATCGGTTCGTACAGGCCGAACGTGCCGAATTGCGTCTGCCGCACGCCGAGCGACGCGCTGGCCAGCAGGCCGATGGAACCGACGCACATACTGGCAAGATCGGACAATATGTCGCCGAACAGATTGCCGGTGACGATCACGTCGAACTGGCCGGGGTTTTTCACCATCTGCATCGCGGCATTGTCGACATACATATGGGTCAGCGCGACATCGGGATAGTCCGCTGCCACCGCAGTCACGACATCGCGCCACAGCTGGCTGGTTTCCAGCACATTGGCCTTGTCCACGCTGCACAGGCGGCGGCCCCGTTGCTGCGCGGCGCGGAACCCGGCATGCGCGATACGGCGGACCTCGCTTTCGCAATAGGACATCATATCCCACCCCTCCCGCTCGCCGCCCGGCGTGGTGCGCATACCCTTGTCGCCGAAATACACATCGCCGTTCAATTCGCGCACGATCAGCAGATCGATGTCGCGCGCAATTTCGGGGCGCAGGCCGGACAGTTCCTCCAGCCCCGCAAACATCGTTGCGGGTCGCAGATTGGCAAACAAACCCAATGCAGACCGCAGGCCCAGCACCGCCTGTTCGGGCCGCAAA
The DNA here is from genome assembly GCA_963803585.1 of uncultured Alphaproteobacteria bacterium. Taxonomy (GTDB): domain Bacteria; phylum Pseudomonadota; class Alphaproteobacteria; order Sphingomonadales; family Sphingomonadaceae; genus Pontixanthobacter. The sequence continues at coordinate 298,301 of CAWDNB010000004.1, forward strand.
TGCCGGTCCAGACCGTCGCAGGACGGATCGCCAACCGCGCCGAACAGCACTGCGTCGCAGCGCTTGGCCATGTCCAGCGTTTCCTGCGGCAAGGGATGCCCGTGACGGCGATAGGCCGCCGCGCCCACATCCCCTTCGAACAGGGTCAGTCCCGGCAGATCGAGCGCCTCCAGCACCCGCACAGCCTCGCGCGTGACTTCGCCGCCAATGCCGTCACCCGGCAGGATCGCGATTTTCATGACAGCGGAACCTTTCCGATCAACCGTGCCAGGCGGGTGCGCAGCAGGATACGCGCGGACATAACATCGCCATAGGTTCCGGCAAGCAAGTGTTTCTCTATCGGTCCAAACATAGCATCGAACCCGGCCAGCGCGGTTTCAAGATCGGCAAAACGGGGCGGATGACCGCCGCCATACCCCATTTCGCGCAGCATCAGCGCCTCGAACGCGACCATTGCGCCCAGCCAGCCACGGGCCGACGGGGCGTTGCAGACAGCATCGAGCAGTCCGGCAAGGGCAAGGTAGATATGCGGATAGGCGCTGCGTTCGGGCAGAACGCTGGCGCACAGGGCCGTAACCCAGTTTATCGCCGCAGCCGCCAGTGGTTCATTCAGCCAAGGCCCCCGGCTGTGCACCAGTTCCAGCCGGGCGAAGGGCAACTGGCTGTCGGATTTGGCACGCAGATCGAGCGCGACCAGATTGCCGGGAATGACCACCGGGCGCAGATTGCGGCCGCGCCCGCCCGCGACATATCCGGCGACCATGCCGTATTCTTCCGTCAGCATCCGTGCAATGACCCCCGTCTCGCCATGGGTGCGGGCGGACAGAAAGATGGCGGGCGCGCGCAAATGCATGGGCCGGGTTTACCGCCGGAATCAGGTGCTGGCCACCATGTGCCGGTCGGCTTTGGCTTTGGCGTTGGCTTTGGCGTTGGCTTGGCGCCGGTTTCCACTTCGGCTTTCACAGGGGTTGCCGGTTCACACGCGGCTTCGGACGCGCTTACACGCACCGGTTTGGCCCGGCCGGCGGACCAGTTCTGTTGCATCCGCACCTGCGAATTGGGCGCACACCAGATTTCCCCGGTCGCGTCGACAGCCGTGACCCACAGCAGATTATGCTCGATGCCGTAATCGATAACACCCAGCGCATGGCCGTTACCCTTCCCCAAAACGTGCAACGGAATGGGGGGATCTAACTGCGTGAACATTGGCGAAAATGACCTTTCACCCGATCAATTCCAATTGGCGCCCGCAAGTTCCAGCTTCAATATTTGATGGGTGGGCCCAAGCGTTTCAGCCGGTATGTTTCGCCTCCAGCGCGGCGATGCGCTGCGCCAGCCGGTCGTTTTCTTCCCGCGCCTTGCCGGCCATTTCCTTGACCGCGTCGAATTCCTCGCGGCTGACGAAATCCATGCCGCCCATCGCTTCCTTCACCCGTTCACGCGCGCTTTCGCGGGCTTCGCGCGTCATCCCGGCAAAGGTACCGGCGGCGCTGTTGGCGAGTTTGACGAAATCGGCGATCAGGGGGTTCTGGCTTTGCATGGAAAAACAGATGGGATTTGCCGCCCGTTTTGTCCAGTGCCCCGACGCCGATATCGATTACAATTCGATGCGCTGCACCGCGCGGGTCGGAGTATCCGTACCGTCCGCCTGCGGGTTCAACGCCAGAAACTGGTAATTGAGCACGCTGGCGAAACACACCCATACCAAATAGGGCACCAACAGCAGCGCCGCCAGCCTGCGCACTTTCCAGAACAACGCAATGGTCACCCCAAGCACCGCGATCAGCGCGGCAATCACGATCAATGCGATACTGATCCGGTGAAAGCCGAAAAAAATCGGCGACCATGCCAGATTGAGCGCGAACTGCACGCCGAATGCCACCAGCGCCGCAGTTCTGCCGCGTGCGCCCCATGCCGCGCAGACCAGCGCCAGCGCCACCCCCATCATCACATACAGGATCGACCAGACGATGCCGAACCAGCGCGGATCGGGAAAGATCGCGGGCTTGGCAAGCGCTTCGAACCACAGGCTGTCCGGACTGCCACCGACCACGCCGGAAACGAACCCCAGCAGCAGGCAGGCCGGCACCGTAAACAGGGCCCAACGCAGGAAACTGGCACGCAGCTGGCTTCTGGATGCAAGCATGTTCATGGCATTCGTCCCCGTTCTATTCGCCCGTCCGACCCACCCGTCCGATTCGCCCGTTCGATTGGTCTACGGCGGACATTGGCGGCGATGGCGCCGGGCTGCAATGGTCCCCGGCCGCGCGCGACCGTCGCCGCCAACGTCACGCTGTCCCAGAGCGGGACGATGGGTGCGTCATTGGCCGCGATGCGCCGCGATCAGAAATTCCACATTCCCCTCCGGTCCGGTGATCGGGCTGCGGACGATCCCTGCCACAGTCCAGCCCTGCCCACTCAGCCAGGCGCGGATTTCGTCGCATACCCGCTCGTGCAGCGCCGCGTCGCGAATTACCCCGCCCTTCCCCACTTCGCCGCGTTCCACTTCGAATTGCGGTTTGATCAATGCGACCAGCTGGCACTGCAGCTCTGCCAGCGCCAGCGGCGTTTCCAGCACCTTGCGCAAACCGATGAAGGACGCATCGCAAACCACCCAGCTATAGGGGCGCTGCACCAGTTCGGGAGTCAGAACCCTTGCGCTGGTCTGTTCCAGCACCGTGACCCGCGCATCCTGCCGCAATTTCCACGCGAGCTGGTTGGTGCCGGAATCCACCGCAATCACGTGCTGCGCGCCATGGTGCAGCAGCACATCGGTAAAGCCGCCGGTGGAACTGCCGACATCCATCGCGGTCGCCCCGGCCGGGTCCAGATCGAATTCCTGCAGGGCATGGGCCAGCTTGATCCCGCCGCGGCTGACCCAGGGATGATCGCGCCCGCGCACATCCAGCGGCGCATCCGGGGCGATCTGCTGCCCCGGCTTGGCCAGCTTCGTCTCGCCGGCAAAAACCAGACCCGCCATGATCAGGGCCTGCGCCCGGGTGCGGCTTTCCACCAGCCCGCGTTCGACAAGCAATTGATCGGCGCGGCGTTTCGTTCCCATCGCTTTGGCATAGACGCGGAACGCAATCGGGGCCAAGATGGTTCGATGAAAAAATGTGGCAATGGTGTTTGTGCCGCAGCCGGTTGTTCTGTTGGAGATGAAGTGATCAAATTGCGCGCCCTCGCCATCCTGCCCGCCTTCGCTGCCGCCTGCTGTGCGCCGGTACCGCCGCGCCTGCGCCTGCGCCGCCCACTGTCATGCGCCCGGCCCCGCCCGCACCGATGATTGCCGCGCCGCAATACGAAAATTGGCAGGATGCGCCCGCTACACCGGGCGACTGGACCTATTCCAGAACGGGTTCCGCCAGCTTCGCACTGTTTGCACAGCCCGGTCAGGCTGCGCGGTTCGGGATCGAATGCCGCAGCGGATCCAATGGCATACGACTGGTACGCGGTTCCTCAGCCGATGCCGCCGCGCCGATGCGGATCAAGACCGAAACCACCACCAGAATGCTGACGGCAACCCCGCAGCAACCCGGTTCCCCGCAGCTGGCGGTCACGCTGCAGCCGCGCGATCCGTTGCTGGATGCGATGGCGCTCAGTCGCGGGCGGTTTGCGGTGGAAACGGCGGGAATGGAAACGCTGTATCTTCCCGCATGGCCCGAAGTGACGCGGGTTATCGAGGATTGCCGGTAAGCATTCGCGCCAGACCTGTGAAAAAATACAAATCAATGGTTGATTTGTCGCGCCGAACGACTCACATTGCCAATCAAGATCAGCGGCGAACGCGGTCTTGGACCCTCCGGTGAACGCGGGGTTCTGGCTTAATAGCGCGAAAGGAGGTGATCCGATGTCTCATGGTTCAGTTAAGGGGTCGGTAAAGTTCCACACGGGGAATTATTGCGGCTAGACTGCAATAAAGTTTTCGTGAGCGGTTCTTTCGACCGCTGACCATGCGAAAGGCGGTGCCTGGCTTTGCCGGGGCCGCCTTTCACGTTTTTACATTCCGCAAACTCTTACACGGGGCGTATCGTGTTGGCGGGCCGCAGCACGGCGGGCCCCATCTCAAACCTTGCCCAAAATGATGCCCCGCATTACCCGATGCGATATGCGCTTCACCACTCTGCCACATCCCGCCCCCATGCCCGCCGAAACCCGTGACAAGGCTCTGGCCGATCCCGGTTTCGGCACGCTGTTTTCCGATCATATGGTAACGGTGAACTACATCGAAGGAACCGGCTGGCACGATGCCACCATCGGGCCGCGCGGCCCCGTCAGCCTCGATCCCGCCTGCGCCGTGCTGCATTATGCGCAGGAAATCTTCGAAGGGATGAAGGCATACAGACACGCCGATGGCGGCATTGCGCTCTTTCGACCGGAAGAAAACGCCCGCCGGTTCAATCGCAGTGCAGACCGGATGGCGATGCCGAATATTCCCGAAGCGCTGTTTCTGGAATCGATCCGCCAGCTGGTCGCCGCCGATCGCGACTGGTTTCCCACCATCGCAGGCGGCGCGCTGTATCTGCGGCCTTTCATGTTTGCGAGCGAAGCGTTTCTTGGGGTGCGCCCGGCCCGCGAATACAAATTCATGGTCATTGCATCGCCGGTCGGCAATTATTTCAAATCCGGCGTTCCGGCCATAAAGATCTGGGTAGCGCAGGATTATGTCCGCGCTGCTGCGGGCGGTACCGGCGCGGCCAAGACCGGCGGCAATTACGCCGCATCGCTGGTCCCGCAGGCGGAAGCGATCGCGCAGGGCTGCGATCAGGTGGTGTTTCTGGACGCGAAGGAACGCCAATGGATCGAGGAACTGGGCGGCATGAACCTGTTTTTCGCAATGGCCGATGGCAGCGTCGTCACCCCGCCGCTCACCGGCACGATCCTGCCCGGCATCACCCGAGACAGCCTGATCACGTTGCTGCGCGAAGAAGGGCTGACCGTGCGGGAGGAACCCTACAGCATCCGCCAGTGGCGCGACGATGCGCAATCGGGCGCGTTGCTGGAAACAATGGCCTGCGGCACCGCGGCCGTAATCACGCCGGTGGGCACCGTGGCGAGCACGGATGGCGAATTTACCATCGGCAGCGGGGGGCCGGGGCAACTGACGACGAAAATGCGCGAACGGCTGGTCGCCATCCAGCAAGGGCGGGTGGATGACACGCATGGCTGGACGGTCAGACTGCCGCAGATATCCCGGGGCTGAAAAACCGGTAAAGCGTGCATAGATATGTCCGTGACACGATACTGTGCCGGAGATAAAGCGATGACAAACCGATGATCGAACTGCGTCCTTTTGGATCCCTGGGTGGTGCCGATCACGGCTGGCTGAATGCGCATCATCATTTCTCTTTCGCCGGCTATCACGATCCGGCACGGATGGGCTGGGGCGATCTTCGCGTCTGGAACGACGATATCATTGCCGCGAATACCGGCTTCCCGCCGCATTCGCACAGCGACATGGAAATCGTGACCTATGTTCGAAAAGGGGCGATTACCCACCGCGACAATCTGGGCAATACGGGCCGTACACAGGCCGGCGACGTTCAGGTCATGAGTGCGGGAACCGGGGTGCAGCATTCCGAATATAATCGCGAAGACCACGCCACCGAGATATTCCAGCTATGGATCATGCCCACCGCGCGCGGCGGAAACCCGCATTGGGGCGCGGCACCGTTTCCCAAGGGCGAACGCGCTGGCCAATTCGTGACACTGGCGTCAGGCCGAGCTGCCGATGCGGGCCACGATGGCGTCTTGCCGATCCGCGCCGATGCCCGCGTCATGGGCGCGACCATTGCGGCGGGCGAAACCGTGCATTACGATTGCGCGCCCGATCGCCATATCTATTGCGTGCCGGCAACGGGCCGGGTTCGGCGCGGGAACCGTGGAAGCGCAGGCGCGTGACGGGATCGCCATCCATGGCGAAAACGGGGTAGCTTTTACCGCCATGGACGATTGCGAACTGGTGCTGGTCGATACGGCATAGATGGGTTGAACCCGGCGCGATCAGGTTCAGATACGGCTGGCGCGCATGGCCAGATTGGCGAGCGGCGGGGCGAAGTTTGCAGCGGCCGTCAGCATCGGCCCGCCACGCCGCTTTTCCGCGACCGTCCAGATTGCCTTTGCTGTTTTTACCGGGCGAAAGGCGCGGCGGGCGAACGCCGATTGATATTGATCGGCCGCATCCGCTCCGCCAGCGATCCAGTGCCGGGCGGCCATCGCGCCGCTGGTAAGGGCAATCGCCATGCCTTCCCCCGCAAGCGACGGGAATGACCGCCGCCTGATCGCCCAATCGGAACAGGCCGGGCAGCGTGTCCCGTGCAATCCAGCCATACGGCACCGCGCCGATACTATCGATCGGCAGAGCCGCCGCCGCGTGGCGCATTCTGGCCGCAAACGCCGGATGCGTCGCGGGCCAGCCGGTCCAGCAGATCGCGCGGTGTGCCGCCCGCATCGCGCAGCAGGGATTTGCGGACCGCCAGGCAGATATTGGCCACCGGCGCGCGTCCAATCTCTTCCTGCAATACGATGCCTGCATATCCGCCGGCGAAAAAATGCAGTTCGATCGTGTGTTCAAGCAATGCGGTCAGCGCGGCATTGCCGGGAACCGCAATGCGAATGCCCACGGCACTGTCCGCATCCGCGCGCGGCCTGCCCAGTCCCCGGACATCATGTTTGCCGCTGGCCAGAAAGATGCCGTCGCTGTCATATTCGCCCTTGTCGCCGCGCACCATGCCGGGTTCGATATGCCTGATGTGATCGATCGCCAGCTGCGCCCCGGCCTCCACGGCCATCGTCCGCATGGCGGTATCCAGCGCATGGCGGGACAGGCCGAACCCGGTATCGGGCAAAGCGGCAAAGGCACTGCGTTGCCCGCTATACAGCGCCAGGCGGCGGACTGGATGCGCACCCAGATCGGCCAGATCGATCCCCACATCGCGCAGCCGCCCTGCCGTGCGCCAGCTCATGAACCCACCGCACAGCGCATTGCCGACACGCGCATCCCGGTCGATCAGCAATGGCTTTGCGCCGGCACGGGCCAGCATTATCGCGGTCAGGCTTCCCGCGGGACCGGCGCCGAGTATCAACGGGCGGCTCATCGTATTTTCTCCGCGCACAGCCGGAACGGAAAGGCCCGGTATATGCGGGCGCCCCTGACACCGGCCTGCGCCAGAATCGGCGGCCATTCGCCCGGGCGATACGCGCGCGCAATCGACATCCGCCCGTCATGCTGCACGATGCGGTGCGCCCCCAGCAATTTGGCCAGCGGCGGATATCCAAGATAGGCAAAGGCATGGCGATGCAGATCGTTCACCAGCCAGCCAAGCCGTGCCTGTGCTTCCATGAACCGCAGGAACGCGATCAGTTCGTCGCCCGTCATATGATGCGCGACCAGATTGCTGATTACCAGATCCCAACGGCCACCCGAATCGCCGCCCGGATCGCCACTCGCCAGCTCCGCATAATCGCCGATGCGAAAGTCGATAGAAGCCGACGCCGGCGTCGCATCGCGTGCAGCGGCCAGACTGCGTGGATTGAGATCCACCCCGACCAGCTCGACCGCGATGTCACGCTGTGCTGCCCAAGCGGCAATTCGCCGCAGCATATCCCCATCGCCGAAACCGACATCCAGAATCCGGATCGGTCGCTCGCCATCATGTTTTTCAGCCACGCGCCGCAGGAAATCCAGCGTCGGGCGATAGGCCATCGTCACGCGGTTCACGCGTGCCAGATCATGGACAACGGCGACATAGGTCGCTTCGTCCAGATCGGCAGCATCCATCAGTTCATCGGCGATCAGGCGGCGTTCAAGCATCCTGCCATCCGAACCGCAGCCCTTCCATCGCCAGCCCCGGCCCGAACGCCAGCGCCACACCGTTGCCGGGGCGGTCGCCCATTACCCGTTGGAGCACGAACATGAGCGTGGAGGACGACATATTGCCGCAGCTGCGCAACACGTCGCGCGAATGGCGCAGCGCATCGTCGGCCAGGCCCAGCCCCTTCTCCACCGCGTCCAGAATGGAGCGGCCACCGGCATGGATCGCCCAGGCGTCGACTGCGCCAACCTCGCCCCCGTCCAGCAGGATCCCCCGCAATTCCGGATCGCCCAGCGCGCGCGAAATCCGCCCGGGCACTTCGCCCGACAGATGCATTTCAAAACCGTGATCGCCGATATCCCAGCGGATCAAGTCTTCCGAATTGTCGAGCGCGACCGACAATCCCTGCCCCAGCGCCAGCCCGCCGCCATCGCCGGTCACGATGGCTGCCGCCGCGCCATCGCCGAACTGGCTGACCGCCATCAGCTGTTCGATCGTATCGTAGGACTGGTGATGCAGCGAACTCAATTCCACCGTTACCACCAGCACACGTGCGCCGGGTTCCGACCGCACGATGTGGCGGGCGGTGCGCAGCGCGGTGATTGCGGCATAACAGCCCATGAAACCGATCAGCACCCGTTCCACATGGGCGCCAAGGCCCAGTTTGCGCGCGATGATCTGGTCCACGCCGGGCGCGACGAAGCCGGTGCAGCTGGCGACGACGATATGGGTAATGTCGCCAAGTTCCGGCAATTTCGCAATCGCCTGCAATGCAAGCGCGGGCGCGTGTTTCACATATAGCGCCATGCGCGCGGCAGTACCGGGCGGCGCGCTGTCATTGCCATACAGCCCTTCGCCCTGATGCAGGCGGGCGTCCTGCGGGCTCAACACCGACCAGCGATGATCGATGCCGGAACGGCTGTGCATCCGTTCGTAAATTTTTTCCGTGCGCGTACCGGCCACCCGGTTTTGCGCCCAGCGGCGGAAATCTTCCTGAAAATCCAGTGCGGGTAAAGCGGTCGCCAAAGCGTTGATTACAGCCATATCAGTCACTCAACGCGGGAACGCCGCCGATGTCACGCATTTATCGCGGCCTCTGTTGCGATCTTTATTGCCCGGGGCTTCAATTCGACCCCGATTGCGGCAGATTATCCCGCAATTCCGCCAGCCAAAGATCGGCCACCGCATCGCTTGGCGCGCGCCAATCCCCGCGCGGGCTCAGCGCGCCGGCGGAACTTACCTTGGGTCCATTGGGCATGGCGCTGCGTTTGAACTGGCTGAACTGGAAAAAGCGCCACAGGAATTTTTCCAGCCAGTGCGTGATAGTGTCCAGATCATATTCGTTCTTATGTGCGTCCGGGAATTCGGCTGGCCATCCCTCGGTGTCGCGGTCGTGCCAGGCGTGCCACGCCAGAAACGCGACCTTGCTGGGCTTCTGACCGTAGCGCAGGATATGGTGGAGGAAGAAATCGTTAAGTTCATACGGCCCCACGGCGCTTTGCGTGCTTTGCATTTTGCCGTCCGACCCGGCAGGCACCAGTTCCGGTGTAATTTCCGTTTCGACGATGCTTTCCAGCACGGCATCGGTTTCGGGATCGAACTGGTCGGTGCGTTCCGCCCAGCGGATCAGATACTGGATCAGCGTTTTGGGCACGCCGCCATTGACGTTGTAATGGCTCATCTGGTCGCCCACACCATAGGTGCACCAGCCCAGCGCCATTTCGGACATATCGCCCGTGCCCAGCACGAAACCGCTATGCTGGCCCGCCAGCCGAAACAGATAGTCGGTGCGCAGGCCCGCCTGCACGTTTTCGAAAACGGTGTCATACACCGGCGCGCCATCGGCATAGGGATGGCCGATATCCTTCAGCATCCGTTCCGCTGCCGGCTTGATGTCGATTTCTTCCGCCGTAATGCCGATCGCCCGCATCAGTTTCCACGCATTGCCTTTGGTATGTTCGGACGTGCCGAAGCCCGGCATGGTGAAACCGCGAATGATGCTGCGGTCCAGCCCCAGCCGGTCACAGGCGCGCGCCGCCACGATTAGCGCATGGGTGCTGTCCAGCCCGCCCGAAATACCGATGACCAGACTTTTCGCCCCGGTCGCGTTCATCCGCCGCATCAGGCTGTCGACCTGAATGTTGAATGCTTCGTAACAATCTTCGTCCAGCTTGTGCGCGCGGCCGGGCACGAAGGGAAAACGGCGGTACGGGGCGGCGCAATCCGGTGTCCCGGCCTACACCGCAATGTTCGAACGGCACGATGCGAAACCGGTTTTCCGGATTGCCTGCCGCCTCCGCCGCGTCGGCGAAGGTCTGGTTGCGCATACGTTCCAGCAGGATGCGGTCGCAATCCACATCCGCAATGCACAATTCCGCCTGTAGATCGAAGCGGACGCTTTCGACCAGCAGATCGCCCAGTTCATAGATCATGCCCTGCCCGTCCCAAGCCAGATCGGTGGTGCTTTCCCCGTGGCCACTGGCGGAATAGGCATAGGCGCTGATGGTGCGGCTGGATTGCGCGCGGGCCAGCAGGTGGCGTTCATCCGATTTGCCGATGGTGACGTTGGATGCGGATAGATTGGCGATGATCGTCGCGCCTGCCAGCGCCCCGGTGCTGGACGGTGGATCGGGGGACCAGAAATCCTCGCAGATTTCCGCAAAAATCCGGAAACCTGGCAGATTGGATGCGGCGAATATCAGATCGACACCGAACGGTACGGTGCGCCCGGCAATCTCGATGGTCTGCCCGGTCACATTACGGCCATGGGCGAACCAGCGTTTTTCGTAGAATTCGCGGTAATTGGGCAGATAGCTTTTAGGGACAACGCCCAGCAATTCGCCGTTCGCGATCGCCAGCGCACAATTGTATATTTTGCCGTTATGCCGCAGCGGCGCACCGATCAGGATGACCGGATTAAGATCGCGTGTGCCGTCCACGATAGCACCGACCGCATCGGCCACCGCATCCAGCAAAGCGCCCTGCAAATGCAGATCGTCGATCGCATAGGATGACAGGCACAGTTCAGGGTACACTACCAGATCGACCTGCGCATCGTGCGCGCGCTTCGCTTCGTCCAGAATCGCATCGCGATTATATCCGACATCGGCGGTGCGCACCTGCGGCGTGCTGGTCGCGACACGGATCAGCCCGTGCGTATGCGCGCTGTAAAAAGGATGTTCGCCGGTTCGATCTCCCCGCTGCCCGCGTGGTCGATCGTTCTGGCCCTGGGCTGCGCTTTTGGGGGTTTCGTTCTTTTGGGTTTCGCTCTTTTGGGGCGCGGTTTTCTTGGGGGCGGATATATTCATCCACCGGCACTATCGCAAAACCCGTTCAGGCCGCAACCATATCCACGCGCGCCGGCAGACCTTCCAGCATTTCGATCAGTCCGCGTTCTTCCCGCGACTGGAACCGCGTGGTCCGCGGCAGGCGCAATCCAGCGCGCCATTCCTCCTGTCCGTCGATGCGGTCGATGACGGCGGGATGGATATAGCTGCTGCGCGTAACGGCGGGTGTGTTCCCCAGTTCCTCGGCCACGATTTCCACCACGGCCTTGATCGTCTGCGTCTCGCTGGCGGATGCCAGAACGTCGAACGCCATGACGCTGGCGTGCCAGGTGCGGAAACTTTTGGCGGTGAAATCCTCACCCATGGTTTCGCGCAGATATGTGTTTACATCGGCGGAATCGACCTGGTGCCGTTTGCCATCGTCATCCAGAAACTGGAACAATTCCTGTCCCGGCAGATCCTGCAATTCCTGCACGACCTTGCGAAAATCCGCGTCGTTGACGGTGATGTCCTGATCCTTGCCCGACTTGCCGCGATAGGTCAGCCGGACCTTGTTGCCTTTCACCGCCACATGTTTGCGGCGCAGCGTGGTCGCCCCGTAACTCTTGTTGCGTTTGGCATATTGGTCGTTGCCGATACGCAGGAACCCCAGATCGAGTAGGCGGACGACGCTGGCGATCGCCTTATCTCGCGTAATCCCGTCGCTGCCCAGATCGCGCTCCACCCGCCGCCTTACCAATGGCAACAGCTTTCCGAACGACACGCAACTGTCGAACTTCTCGTTTTCCTTCATCTCGCGAAATTCGGGATTGTAGCGATATTGCTTGCGCCCCTTGTCGTCATACCCGGTGGCCAGAATATGACCGTTGGGCGCGGGGCAGAACCATGCATCGGTATAGGCTGGCGGCAATCCCACCGAATTCAGCCGTTCCTTTTCCTTGGCGTCGCCGATCAGCGCACCTTTCGCATCGTAATAGGCCCAGCCCTTGCCCGCTTTCTTGCGGCTTATCCCGGGAAGCGAATCGTCGACGTAGATCAGCTGTTCTGTGGCCATGCGGAATTAAACCCGGAATACGCCTTGCGGTTCCACAGGCGAATGCGCATTCTCGTGACCGACCCGATAGATCGACAAACAGGACGCAGCACATGGCCGACCCCGTCTATACCCCTCCCGCAATCTGGACGAACGACACGGAAAATGGCGGCAAATTTGCAGCAATCAACCGGCCCACTGCCGGTGCGCGGGAAGAACGCGAACTGCCACGCGGCGACCATCCCCACCAGCTCTATTCGCTCGCCACCCCAAATGGCGTGAAAGCAAACATCATCTTCGAAGAATTGCTGGAAGCCGGGCACGGGGGCGCCGAATACGATGCCTGGATCATCGACATCAGCGAAGGCGAACAATTCACCAGCGGTTTCGTGGATGTAAACCCCAATTCGAAAATTCCCGCATTGATGGACTATTCCGGCGCGGCGCCGGTGCGCGTGTTCGAAAGCGGGGCGATCCTGATGCATATGGCGGAAAAATTCGGTACCTTCCTGCCTACCGAACGCGCGGCGCGTACGGAAACCTTGAGCTGGCTGTTCTGGCAGATCGGCAGTGCCCCCTTCATCGGCGGCGGCTTCGGCCACTTCTACGCTTATGCGCCGGAAAAATACGAATATCCGATCAACCGTTATGCCATGGAAACCAAACGTCTGTTCGATGTGGCCAACAACCGGCTGAAGGAAACGCGCTTTCTGGCGGGCGATGATTATACGATTGCCGATATGGCGGCTGTCCCATGGATGGCGCCGTTCGTGGAGGGCGATATTTACGGCGAGGCAAAGATGTTCCTCTCGATCGACGATTATGAAGCGGTCGCTCGCTGGACGAAGGAAGTGACGGATCGCCCGGCGGTAAAACGCGCGCGCATGGTCAACCGCAAATGGGGCGACGAGAACGCGCAGGTGCCCAACCGCCATTCCGCCGCCGATTTCGAAGGCAAGGCTGTCTAGTCGCTACCATCGATCCGCACGTCGGTCGGCACCGGCAAGGCGCGTAGGAAACGCCGCGCGCACTGGCGTATGGCAATTGCCCCTTCCCTTCGCTGGCCGGCACGCTATATGGGGCGCGCTTGCTACGGGGCCGTCGGCTCCTTCAGGCTGCTGGGGCGTCGCCAAGTGGTAAGGCACCGCTTTTTGGTAGCGGCATTCGCAGGTTCGATCCCTGCCGCCCCAGCCATTCTTTTTATCGCGCGTATCGTGTTTGGGGCAGTGGTTCGGCACGATTGCCTTCGTGGAACGTAGGTTGAAGGTATAGCCGTTTATCGGTCCGCTTTTCATCGTTCAAACAGGATGCCCCGTTCATGCGTAGATCGACTTACCTTGTTGCTGGCGTCGCAGCGTTGTCTGCGCTGGTTTCTGCCTGTTCCATGCGTCAGACGGCAGCCGCCCGGACCGCCGACGATACCGCGCAGGCGGAAGAGGATATCGAAGGGCCTGCTTACACGGTCGAAAAAAGCGCAGCAGCGCCCGCCGGGTTCTCCGGCGATATCGAATTGCGGCGCTATACCCCCACCATCGTAGCGCAGACGGCGGTGCAGGCGCCCCATAGTTCGCTGGCTTCCAATCGCGGCTTTCGCCCGCTTGCGGAATTTATCTTCGGGAAGAACCGCCCGAACGCGAAGATCGCAATGACTGCGCCGGTAACCACCATGGCAAGTGGCGGCGACACCATCGCGATGACCGCGCCCGTCACCACCATCGGCAATGATGGCGAGCGGGATGCAGACAATAGCGCGCGCAACGCATACATCGTCCAGTTTACCATGCCTGCGGAATACACGATGGCCACCCTTCCCCAGCCGATCGATCCGGCAGTAGAGATCGTTCAGATGCCAGCGCGCAATGTGATTGCCGTACGCTTCATCGGCTACCGTACCGATGACCGGGTAACCCTGGCGCAAGATGCCATTGCCGCTTTCATGCGCGATAATGGTCTTACCCCGACCGGACCGTTCGCGGTGGCCGGTTACGATGGGCCCAGTGTGGACCGTTCCCGCCAGCGTTGGGAAGTGCATCGTCCGGTCGCCCAAACGGATTGACCGGTCCGGCAGGAATGCCGCCGAATTTTTACCGGCCGAATTATTCGCCTGCGGGGTTCAGTCGTGCGGAAATAGCGGCTTTTAGCGCCGCGATGCGCGCCGCGTTGACCCCCAGATCGCTTGTCCCCAAACGCGAGGTCGAACGCAAATCCACAATTGTTCCAGTTGCGCCCGTCCCAGAGGAAGCCGGGCGCACCCGCGCGACCACATCGTCTTCAAACCCGTACCAGAACACAACCGCTGTACCTTCGACCGTTCCGGCAGCCGCATCGACAGCGATATTTTCGATTCCGCTATCGCGCATCGCCGCTTCAACCGCATCGAGCGCGTCTGCCGCAGAACGCGGGGTCAGCAGCGGGGCGAGATCCGGATAGCCTTCTGCGATGAGCTGGGCGGAAGTGCGCTCTCCCACTTCCCGATTGTCCGCCCATTTTTCATATTCCTGCAACGGGCGGGCGAAATCCATCAGCGGATTGGCGCCCGACCGGGTCCGCGCTGCCACCATCGCCGGGGAAAATTGCGGCGCATCCGCTGTATCGGTGGTTACATCGTAGATAAACGGAACCGACCCTGCCACCGCCCGCAATTGCGCGAAGCCGGCCAGTACTACCAAAGGGATGGCCAGTGCAATCAACGCCTTGCCCCATCCGCCCCGCGGCCTGACCACTATCGAAACGATCAGCGCGATCGCGGCGACGAGCGCAACCGCCATGGCTGCCATGGACCCGATTTGCGCGGTCATGGTGCCAAAGGCGGTAAGCTTGTCGATCGCGCCCAGCTTTGCGCCGAACAGCGCGACGAGGAACCACAGGACGAGCAGCAGGGCCAGCGCCAGAGCGATCGTGGGCAGGATTTTCAGTTTTGTCATGCGCTGTCAATGCACCAGCGTTGGCTGGCCCGCAAGCGCATTGGAGGGGTGCTAGGGGTCGACCGCCGGCTGCGGATGGTTCGGTGTCATAATCAACACATTGTCCTCCACCCGCCAACCCTTGAGCCGCGACAGCAAATTCATCCCGATTACGCTGGTGTCGCCCAGACCGGGTGCGATCACCGCATCCAGGCCCCGCGCCGCGACGTTGCCGAAACGCAATTCGTCGATCGAAGCGATCTCTGCGGAAATGGTGCCATTCGCGGTATTGAGACGCACCGGCAAACCGCCGCGGCGCGGTTCCAGGCCTGCCCTGTCCGCGACCTTGGCCGATACCGCCGTCAAGGTAGCGCCCGTATCGATCATGAAATCCACCGGTTCGCCATTGACCTGAGCGGTCAGCCAGAAATGCCCATCGGGCGCAAGGGGTATGCGCGTCTCGCCGCCTTCCACCACCTGTTCCGGCAAGCCGATATCCGGCAGTGCCAGTTCCAGCCGCGGATCGAAACGGGACAATTGCAGCACCACGGTGATCAGGATTCCGACCAGCGCGATAGTGCTGACGCTCCTGACAAGGGCGCCCATCGGCAGGCTGCGCCGCATCATGAAACCGCCGACCGATCCCAGGATCAGAGCCGCCACAGTCATGATCAGCAGGCCCGAACGCGGTACGGCGCGGATCATCTCTGCGCCGCCGCTGAAAATGTCAGCCAGTAATCCGGTATCCTGCATGATCGATACATAGGAACCGGTGCGCTACAGTTCCATGAACGAAACTGCGCGGCATGCGTTTTTTCAAAGCGTTGCCGCCAGAATTGCATCGGCCATCGCCCGACCAGACTGCCATGCCCCTTCGACACGGGGCTGGACCAGCCAGTCCCCGCAAACACCCACTTGCCGATCGGCATCCCACAGGCATATCTGTGCGCCCACCGGTTCTGCCATCGCGTAAAGCCAGCGATGGCCGGCCAGATATGCCGGCTTTGTCGGCGCGATACCGGTCTGGCTGAAAAACTGCGCCAGCAATTGGCGCGCGGCATCGTCCTGCGAATGGTCGAGCAGTTCGGTGGAATAGGCCGGCGATGCGTGAATCACCCAGCTTTCCGGACCATCGCGGCCCGGTTTGGCCGAATTGCGCGCAGCCCAGGATACCGCGCCGTCCGCAAACCGGATCGCGTCCTGCGTCAACGACAGCGGCGCTGCGAACGACACCATCGCAGACCAGCATGGCCGGGATACCGACGCACGGGCCGTGGCGGCAAATTTATGTCCCATGCCGCCCAACAACTGCGCCGCCTGTTCCGCCGGGGCCGCAATTATCACGCGGTCATACATTGCCTTTTCTTCATTGACAGCCTGCTTTTCATCGATGGTCAGCGCCCAGCAGCCGGCATCATCGCAAATTGCAGCGACCCGGCTGCCCCATCGCACATCGATGTCCTTCGCCATGTGTTTGAGCGGGGCATTCATGCCGGGCGTGCCGACATGGGCATCGGCGCCCTGCGGCGGGCCAGGGTGCGATCACGTCCTGCGCCGTCCATTGTGCAATTACCGCCTCAAACGCAGGGTCGCGGGCGGTGAAATATTGCGCACCATGATCGAAATGAAGATTTGCTTGCGGCGTATCGACGCGGCGGGTCGCCATACGTCCGCCGGCACCGCGCCCCTTGTCGTATAATGTCGCCGCCACACCGTGCGCCGCCAGCGCCGTGGCGCAGCTGAGCCCCGCCATTCCCGCACCGACAATCGCAATGCGGGGCCTGTCGCAGATCGCAGTCACGCCCACGATCAGGGTGCAGTGCGCGCGATGCTGGCTTCGGCAAGGATCAGGGAGAACCGCTTGTCCCCGTCGCGCCAGCGTTCCACTGGCGACCAGCCGCCCGCCAGCAACAGGGCATAGCTGCTGCGATGGCCGAATTTGTGGCTGTTTTCGGTGTGGATCGTTTCGCCCGCGTCCATCGCGAACTCGCGCCCGGACACCGTGAACCGCATGGCAGCGCGCGCTTCCAGATGCATTTCGACTCTGGCAAAATCATCGTTCCATCTTGCCACATGGCGCAGATTGTCGATATCGATCGGTCCCGTCCAGTTCGCGATTCATGCGGCGAACCAGGTTCATGTTGAACTGCGCCGTCACACCCGCCGCATCGTCATAGGCCGCTTCCAGCGTTTCGCGATCCTTGATGAGATCCATGCCGATGAGCAATTTTGCCCCTTCCCCCAATGTCTGCCGCATGGTGCGCAGCAGATCGACTGCGGTGTAGGGGACCATATTGCCGATAGTCGATCCTGGGAAGAAACCCAGTTTCGGCAAATCCCTTATCGCATCGGGCAAATCGACGCGGCGCATGAAATCGGCTTCCACCGGATGGACGGGAAGGCCGGGAAACTTCGCCGCCAGTTCGCGCGCCGACGCACGCAGAAAATCGCCGGCAATATCCAGCGGGACGTAAGCGGCGGGGTCGATGTTCTGCAGCAATAGCGGC
Source organism: uncultured Alphaproteobacteria bacterium (assembly GCA_963803585.1). Lineage (GTDB taxonomy): Bacteria > Pseudomonadota > Alphaproteobacteria > Sphingomonadales > Sphingomonadaceae > Pontixanthobacter. The sequence goes on from CAWDNB010000004.1 coordinate 315,845, forward strand.
GTTTTTACCGAACTGCCCGAACCGAATTCCACCACGGCCCGGCCGGGCCCGATCCGTTCGGCAAATTCGGACCCGCGGTTTCGCAGAATTTCCGTTTCGGCACGGGTCGGGTAATATTCCGGAACCTGCGTGATATCCTCGAACAATTGCGAACCCAGATCGTCGTAGAGATACCGCGCCGGAATGGCTTTCTGCGGCTGCGACAGCCCGGCCAGAACTTCCTCGCGAAATGCAATGTCGATCCCGCTATCGTCGCGATCAACCAGCGCCAGACCTTTATCGTTCGCCATCAAATATCCTTTGCGAGCCGCAGCCCGGTGAATTGCCACCGCTGATGCGGGTAGAAAAAATTGCGATAGGAGCTGCGCGAATGGCCGCACGCCGTGGCGCAGCTTGCCCCGCGCAGGATGAACTGCCCGCTCATGAATTTGCCGTTATATTCGCCGATCGCACCCGCCGCCGGTTCGAACCGCGGATAGGGCAGATAGGCGCTGCGGGTGAATTGCCAGCAATCTCCGAACAGGCTGTCCCCGCCGATGGGCAGCAGGCTGCCCAATCCGCCCGGCTGCTCTTCCCTTGGATAGCCCAGCTGGTTTCCTGCCATCGGATCGTCATCCTGCGCCAGAACTTCCCATTCCCCTTCGGTCGGTAGGCGTGCACCCGCCCAGGTCGCGAACGCATCCGCTTCGTAATAGGATATGTGCGTTACAGGCGCGTCGGGGTCACGCGCGACCCAGCCATAATGGCTGAACTGTTCACCATCGTGCCAGTAAAGCGGTGCGGCGATCTGTTCGCGCTGGACCCAGCCCCATCCGTCGGACAGCCACAGGGCGGCATCGGTATAACCGCCATCATCGATGAATTCCTGCCATTCGCCATTGGTCACCAGCCGCTGTGCCATGGCGAACGGTTCCAGCAGGATGCGGTGCTGCGGCCCTTCATTGTCATAGGCAAAGCCATGTCCATCATGTCCGATCCGCGCGATACCACCGGGGTGCCGCCGCCAGCCCTGTTCCGTTCTGCCCGATGACAGTGGCGGTTCACGATCGCGCACCATCGCTGGACCCAGCGGGTTCTGGAAAAATGCGTGCTTGATGTCGGTCAGCAGCAATTCCTGATGCTGCTGTTCATGCGCGATGCCCAGTTCGACCAGATCCCTGTATTGCGGATCGTCCAGCATAGGCGCGAGTGCTGCATCCACCGCCTCGCGCCATTCGCTTATCTGCGTGAGCGTCGGCCGCGACATCTGGCCGCGCGAAAACCGGGCAATACGTTCCCCTTCCGCTTCGTAATAGGAATTGAATACGAACGGCCAGCGTTCGTCATGCAGCCGATAATCAGGCAGATTGTCGCGCAGCAAAAAGGTTTCGAAAAACCAATTGGTATGCCCCAAATGCCATTTTGCGGGGGATGCATCCTCCATCGACTGGATCGTGGCATCCGCATCGGACAGCGGTTCGATCAGCGTGGCCGTAAGCGCCCGCATTGCCCGAAACCGTTCGGACAGCGGTGCTGGGGCCGGCGATGAAGCGGCTATAGAGGACACGGCGATGGATGGGTCATTCTGCGGCAATGGCACCAGGCTCTCCTGTTCCGGGACGGGATGGGATGGGATGGGATAGGCGTTTCGCCGCCCCATCAAACGCTGCATCAAACGCTGCATCCAACGCCCCATCCAACGCCCCATCTATTAAGGCGCAGACGCCGTGTCGTTTCCCCGGTTTCCGGCCCCTGCCCTACTTGAAAGCCCGAGAGCCGTTTTCTTTCCCGATTGTCACGAATTACGCGGCATCGGCGGTGTGCTGCACGGGCGTCTGGCCAGCTTCCAGCGTCATCATTTCAGCCAGCAGAAACGCCAGTTCCAGCGATTGGGCGGCATTCAGGCGCGGGTCGCAATGGGTATGATACCGGTCGCCCAGCGCATCGTCGGTAATCGCCACCGCCCCGCCCACACATTCGGTCACATCCTGCCCGGTCATTTCGATATGGATACCGCTGGCATGGGTACCCTCCGCCCGGTGCACGGCGAAGAACCCTTTCACTTCGCCCAATATCCGGTCGAAGGGGCGGGTTTTGTAACCGCTATCCGATTTCACGACATTGCCATGCATCGGGTCGCAGCTCCACACCACGGGATGGCCTTCCGCCTTAACCGCGCGCAGCAGGCGCGGCAATCCAGCCTCCACCTTGTCGTGCCCGAACCGGCTGATCAGCGTAATTCGGCCCGGCTCCCGCGCCGGATTCAACGTATCGAGCAAACGCAGCAACGCATCGGGTTCCATGCTCGGCCCGCATTTCATGCCCAGCGGGTTGCCGATGCCGCGCGCAAATTCCACATGCGCGCTGCCTTCGAACCGGGTGCGATCGCCGATCCAGACCATATGCGCGCTGGTATCGTACCAGTCGCCCGTCAGGGAATCCTGCCGCGTCATGCTCTGTTCGTAAGGCAACAGCAGCGCTTCGTGACTGGTGTAGAAACTGGTGCGCTGCAATTGCGGCACGGTATCGGGATCGACGCCGCACGCCTCCATGAAATCCAGTGCTTCGCCGATCCGGTCGGCGGTTTGCGCGAATTTATCCGCCCACGGGCTGCGGCCCATGAAATCCAGCGTCCATCTGTGCACCTGACGCAGATTGGCATAACCGCCGCCGGCAAAGGCGCGCAGCAGATTGAGCGTGGATGCCGCCTGCGAATAGGCGCGGACCATACGCTGCGGATCGTTGACGCGCTGGACGGCATCGAATTCGATACCGTTGACATTGTCGCCAAGATAGCTGGGCAACGTGATACCATCCCGGGTTTCGGTATCGCTGCTGCGCGGTTTGGCGAACTGGCCCGCCATCCGCCCCACCTTCACCACCGGCACCTTGCCGGCATAGGTCAGCACGACCGCCATCTGCAGCAGCACGCGGAAGGTATCGCGGATGTTGTTCGGATGGAATTCCGCAAAACTTTCCGCGCAATCGCCGCCCTGCAGCAGGAACGCCTTGCCCTGCGACACATCCGCCAGATCGGCCTTCAGCGCGCGCGCTTCCCCCGCGAATACCAGCGGCGGATAGTTGGACAGCGTTTTTTCCGCATCGGCCAGCGCCTGCGCATCTGCGTAGGACGGCAGGTGCCGCGCTTCATGGCTTTTCCAGCTGTCAGGGGTCCAGTTCTTCGCCACGGTTACGCCACTTTCTTCGATCGGATCGCCGCCGGAATAGGCGAACAGCCTTTCAAAAGCAAAGCCGCCCCGTGCACAAGGCCAGTAAAACCTTGGCGGGTCCAAGCGCAGGTACGTAAGGGCGCCTGCGCGTTCGCTATCGTCCGCTGGGCTGCGCTGCCATAGGCCGTACTGGTATGGGACGTGCTGGCATGGGACGTACTGGCATGGGCGCGCAGGCAGTGAAGTGGCAAGCGTGTCGCCTTCCGGAATGACCGCCAGCCTCCAGCCATCCTGCGATGCCAGATATTTGCGGGCGAGCGCCTGCATCCGTTCCGGCGTGGTGACGCTGAAATCGTCCTGCAACGAATTGAGATCGAACAACCGCCGCGGATCGCGGCTGGAACCGGCAATCTGGTACAGCCAGAACGTGTTGCCGGTCATCGCGCGGCGGACCAGCTGCTTCAACGGTTCGGTCGCGCGTTCCAGTTCGTCCGCGCTCGGTGCGTTGGCGGCCAGATCTTTCGCGATCGCATCGGCTTCGGCAAAAAATACCGGCACGTCTTCGGGCTTCAGCTGCGCCAGCGCCATGATGCGTCCGCCCTGCGCCAGATCGACCGGCCAGGTCGTCGAAACATTGGGGGAATAGCTGGCGCCTGCCCGTTCGCGCATTGCATCGATCAGGCGGTTGGTGAACAGGCTGGTCAGAATTTCCAGCTGGCGCGCTTCGGGCAAACCTTCCGGACCGCCGCCCGTGGGCCAGGCCACGACCGCCGCCGCCTGGTTGGCATCGCCGCGATGGCGCCGAATCACGGTTTCACCGGCGGCGGCGAAGGCTGGCACCCTTGCCAGGATTTCAGCCGCTACCGGCGGGCGCGGCGGCAATGCCCCCAGCGTCCGGCCGAGTGCAGCGATGGTCTGTTCCTTGTCGAATTCGCCAAAAATCACGACTTCGACATCGCCCTGCGCCAGAATGGGCGCCCATACTTCGCGGAAGCCCTGCGGTGTGGCGGCATCCAGTTCGGCCGGGGTCGGTGTCTTGAACCGTCCATCCCCGCCGCTCAGGAGAAATTCCAGATCGCGCGACAGAACGCCGCCCGGATTGATCGCGTAACTTTCATAATTCAGGCGCTGCGCCGCCCGCGCGCGGATGACCGGGTTCGGATCCCAGCGCGGATCGGCCAGCTTGCTGGCGAACAGATAGAGCTGGTCTTCCAGATCGGCGGCGCGGGTCTGCGCACCGAAGGTAAACACACCGTCGCCCACATCGAAATCGAAACCCATGACCCGACCGGTGGAAACACGGTCCAGTTCTTCCTGACCCAGTTCGCCCTGCCCCGAACCGATCAGCGCGCTGCGGCCCAACGCGATATAGGCGGCATCGCCCCCGTCGAAGGCGCGAAGGCCCGCACCGAAGCGCACGCGCACTGCCACCCGCCCCGGTTCGAATGCGTTGGACGATAGAAGCGCAGTGGTGCCATTGGCAAATTCCACCCGTTCGACTCCGTTCAGGCCGAATTCGCCCCGCGAAACGATGGTCCCCGGTTCGCCAACCGGCGGCAGTTCGGCAAAGGACACAGTGCTCGCAGCCAACCGCGATGCGGTGTTGGCCGCGACTTCGCGCAACATCGCGGCGCGCACTTCCTGCGCTGTCGCTTCGCCGATGGCGGGCGTGATATAGGTGGCGCGGATGACATCGCCAGTAAACAGATCTTGCGTGCGCTGCAATATTTCGGCGGGCGTGATATCGTCCTTCATTCCGCGAAACACGCTCAGGAATGTTTCCGGCGCGGCTACGCTTTCGCGGATGTCCACTGCGCCCACGACCTCGTCCGCCAGTTTCGATCCCGCCATGACGCTGCGCTGTTCGACCATGCTGACGAAGATGGATTCATATTCCTGCGCTTCCCGGTCGATTTCTTCCTGCGTCGGGGGCGTCGTCTTGGCGTCGGCGATGATCCCGCGCACATCGGCCAGCGCAGCGCGCCAGTCGGTATCGAGCGGCGCGAAGGTAACCACCGTCGCATCGGCGGAACGGCTGATCCGGTCCTGCTGCAACCCGGCATAGAGATAGGAACCGCCGGACCGCGCGCGCGATTCCAGCCGGCGCTGCACGATCGCCACGGCCAGCGCATCGGCCAGCCGCCCCTGATTATAGGCAATCGTGTCGTTCACCTGCCGCCACGGGCGCATATAGGTATAGGTGAAGGATCGCGGCAGGTCGGGTTCCACCATGATCGCGGTTTCGCCGACCGGATTGGCCGCATCGGTCCCCGCCGGCGCCACGGGATCCCCGAAATCGGGTGCGGGGGCGACCGGGCCCGTGCCCTTCCAGTCGCCGAAATATTTTTCCACCAGCAGCGCAAAGCGTATCGGATCGTAATCGCCCGCCACGCTGATGACGGTGTTTTCGGGGCGATACCAGCGCGCATGGAACGCCTGCATGGCCTGCGCCGTCGCGCCGGTAAGCGTCGCTTCGGTGCCGATCGGCAGACGGGTGGCCAGCCGCTGGCCCGCGAACAGGGTTTCGCGGGTTTTTTCCATCACCCGCGTCGCCGGACCGCCGCGTTCACGCTTTTCCGCCAGCACGATGGGTACTTCGGCAGCCAGATTTTCCGCCGACAGCACCGGGGCGCGCATCATTCCCGAAATCAGTTTGAAACTTTCTTCCAGCTCGTCCGGCGAAACATCGGGCAGGTCCAGCTTGTAGACCGTGTGCGTGGGGCTGGTTTCGGCATTGGTGTCGCTACCGAACGTGGCACCCAGCCGCTGCCATGTGGGTATGGCCGCGCCTTGCGCCAGATACGCGCTTTCACGAAAACTGAGATGTTCGAGCAGATGCGCAAACCCCTGTTCCGCATCCGTTTCGTGCAACGATCCCGCATCGATGCGGACCCGGATGGAAACCTGCCCCGGCGGAACCCCGTTCTTGCGCACCGCATAACGCAGCCCGTTATCCATCGCGCCCCACAGCCATTCCTTATCCTGCGGAACATCGCTGCCTTCGTAAATCCAGGGGGTTTCCCCATCCTGCTGCAATGAGAGCGGCTGGGATAGCGGTTGGGATTGCGGCTGGGATTGCGGCGGGGATAGCGGCGGGGTCTGGGAGGGGGCATCCTGCGCGGCGGCCATCGGCGTAAGCAGGAACAAAGGAAGCAACAGCACGGGACGGCGCATGATGCGCGTAAATATGGTCATAAGCGGGGATATAGGCCACGAAGGGATGAAGCGATAGTGAATGGCACCGAAGATTTCCCGCTTTCCGCCCTGCCAACTACCCCGTCTTCCGTCCCGCCAGCCAATCCGCCGACCACCCCGCCCTCTGCCATTGCGCGGCCCGTCGGCCCGACCTTGTTAGACCCGGCATACGCCCCTACATATTGCGGTATGTTCATAGAAACCGAAACCACCCCGAACCCCGCCAGCCTTAAATTTCTGCCGGGCCAACAGGTCATGCCCGATGGCACGCGGGAGTTTTCCTCTCCCGAAGCGGCCGAGGCGTCGCCACTGGCCGAAGCGATTTTCGATTCCGGCGAAGTGGTGAATGTGTTTTTCGGTGCGGATTTCGTATCCGTAACCGCCGCGCCCGGCGCCGACTGGTCGGCACTGAAACCGCAGGTCGTTTCTATCCTGCTCGATCATTTCGTGTCGCAGGCGCCCCTGTTTGCGGGCGGCACGGCGGCGGGCATATCCGTGCCGCCGGAAAATGCGATGGTGGTGGAAGACGATCCCGAAAACGAACAGATCGTAGCCCAGATCAATGAATTGCTGGAAACCCGTGTGCGTCCCGCCGTTGCCGGGGATGGCGGCGATATCGCCTATCGCGGGTTCAAGGACGGGATCGTCTATTTGACCCTGCAGGGCGCCTGCGCGGGTTGCCCGTCTTCTACCGCCACGCTGAAGCACGGGATCGAAGGTTTGCTGAAACATTATGTGCCGGAAGTCGTTGAGGTGCGGGCAGCCTGAACCGCCAGCCGTCCCGCCTTCCAGTTCAGCGTGCAGTTTTCGCGGGCCAGTTTTCGCGTCCCGGTTTTTCACCTTCCAGCCTCGCTGGGTTCCGCCTTCCCATCTTTGCCAAGGATAATCCATGACCACGCAATTTCACGACCATATCCTGTCCGACGCCGCGCTCGACCAGCTTTTCGACGAAGCGCGTACCTATAATGGCTGGCACGACAAGGATGTGAGCGACGCGCAGATCACCCAGATGTACGATCTGATGAAAATGGCGCCGACATCCGCCAATATGCAGCCTGCGCGACTGGTCTGGGTGCGTTCGCGCGATGAACGCAACAAGCTGGCCGACATGGCGTCCGACAACAATCAGGACAAAATCCGTGCCGCGCCGCTGACGGTCATCATCGGTTACGACATCGATTTTCACGAAGAGTTGCCCTGGCTGTTCCCCCACGCCGATGCGAAAAGCTGGTTCGAAGGGGACGAAGCGGGCCGCAAGGAAAGCGCGTTTCGCAATTCCGCGATGCAGGGCGCCTATCTGATCATGGCGGCACGGGCCGTGGGCCTCGATTGCGGGCCGATGTCGGGCATCGATCTGGACAAGGTGACTGCGGAATATTTTGCCGACGAACCCAAGGTGAAAGCCGATTGGGTACTGTCGATCGGTTATGGTGACCCGTCCACCATTTTCGAACGCAGCCCGCGTCCCGATTTCGCCAAGTTCAACACCATCGTCTGACCGTTCGGCAGCTTACGACCAGGGAGTTGCGGCAAAAGTGAGGACGCTGGCGATAGAATGCGCGACGCAGGCGTGCTCCGTGGCGCTGTTCGACAATGACACGCTGATCGCGAACGAACACCGTATTCTGGGGCGCGGTCATGCCGAACATCTGGTGCCGATGATCGCCGCACTACCGGATAGGGGGCGGGCGGATCGCATTGTGGTATCACGCGGGCCGGGCAGTTTTACCGGTGTCCGTATCGGTATCGCGGCGGCCCGCGCCCTGGGTATTGCGTGGGGCGCGGATGTGCGCGGCTACCCCACTCTCGCGCTGGTCGCCCGGATGGGGCTGGACCTGCACGGCGATCCTTCGCAGGATGGTATTCTGGCGGTGATGGCGGGCGGCCATGGGGAATGGTTCATGCAGCCTTTCAGCAGCGCCGGGACGCCGCTGGACGTGCATCGGTCGCTGCTTCCGAAAAACGCGTGTGCGACATACCCATGCACGATCGTTGCCGGGTCGCAGGCGAATGCTTACCGCGAATTGGTGCCTGCCGCGACGGCTTTCGATCTGTTGCCCGATGCGCGCCATGTCCTGCGTATCGGACCGGACATGTTCGGAATGGATACCGCGCCGATCTATGGCCGCGCCCCGGATGCGAAATTGCCGGTGTAATCCCGCGATGCTGGACGATATCGACCGGATCATGCGAATTATGGAATGCGCGTTCGACCCGCTTTGGGGCGAAGCATGGAACCGCCGGCAGATCACGGATTCCCTGTCCATGCCCAACACGCATTATCGTCTTGCAGAGCCGGTCGGCAACGACAACGGGGAGGCTTCGAACAGCGCCGGGTTTACCCTTGTTCGCAGCGCGCCTGGGGAAGAGGAATTGCTGCTGATCGCAGTCGATCCCGCCTGCCGCGGACGCGGGATCGGGCGCCGGTTGATCGAAGCGATCATCGCCGATGCGCGGACCCGCAATGCCGAAAGGATGTTTCTGGAAATGCGCGCCGATAATCCTGCCGAAACCCTGTATCGCAAAGCCGGATTTCTACCGATAGGCCGCCGACCCGATTATTATCGCCGGGCCGATGGCGTGCGTGTGGATGCCATAACTTTCGGCCTCGCGCTTTAAGTAATGGTGATCTGCTTTGGCACGCATGCCACGTATAGGCGCGCGCGCGCTTGCACCATATCTTGAAAAAGCGCATAGGCCGCCCACTTTCCAAACACAAATGCAAGTCCGACTGGATTGACGGACAATAGATGAGGACATTATGGATAATTTCGAAGACGATATGGCGGAAACGCTGATTACGCTCACGTCGGATATTGTTGCCGCCCATGTCAGCAACAACAATGTCGATGTCGAAGATATGCCGGTTCTGATTACCAGCGTCTATGGCGCTTTGGCAGGTCTGGGACAGCCCGCCGAAGTGGTCGAAGAAGCACCGGAACCGGCCGTTTCCATTCGCGCTTCGGTGAAAAAAGATCATATCGTCTGCCTCGATTGCGGCAAGAAGATGAAGATGCTGAAACGCCATCTCATGACGGAACACGATCTTACGATCGACGATTACAAACAGCGCTGGAACCTGTCCGGCGATTATCCCATGGTCGCCCCGGAATATGCCGAAACCCGGCGCGATCTGGCCAAGAAAATCGGCCTGGGCCGGCAACCGAACCAGAAACGGGGACGGCGCAAGAAAACCGCCTGACCGCTGGCCGACCGCTGGCCTACCACTGGCCGACGCTGCCGGGCCGGGGCGCACACACTGCCTCATGTGCGTTTGCTGAAGCCTGCAAAACGCCAAACAATGCGCAACAGGTTGAGAACGCCGCCCCGCCCTTCTATGGTCTACCCCAGAAGGTGTCGGGGCGGTTCTCGTTTCGGGCCGTTAACGCGTTAGGGCAGTGGGTGCAGCAGCGGATCGATCTTGAACAATTATGCGCCGATCGCGGTTTGCGCATCACCGAACAGCGGCGTGTTATTGCCCGTGTCCTGTCGGAAAGCGACGATCATCCCGATGTGGAGCTGCTGCACGAACGCTCGTCCGCAATCGATGGAAAGATCTCCATCGCCACCGTCTATCGCACCGTGCGCCTGTTCGAAGAGGCCGGCATTCTCGATCGCCATGATTTCGGCGATGGCCGCGCCCGGTACGAAGCCGCACCCGAAGCGCATCACGATCATCTGATCGATGTGGAAAGCGGCGATGTGGTGGAATTCGTCGATCCCGAACTGGAGGCGCTGCAAAAAGAGATCGCCGAAAGGTTGGGCTATCGACTGGTCGATCACCGGATGGAACTATACGGCGTAAAGCTGGGCCGCGCGAAGGATGGCAAGGAACCGCCCGCTTGAACCGAACCGGATCGCGGGCCGATGTGAAGCGGGCCGAGTGGCGAAGGCCGCCGCACGCGGAGAGGCCACGCCCATCGGTTTTGCCGGCTGGATAGTTCTGATGATCCGGCTGTGCGGTCTTGTCGGGCTGCTGATGATCTTCGTGCCGCTGCATTATGCGTATCGCGCGGTGCGTTACGGATCGCCATTCCCGATGCTGTTCCTGCGCTATTGTGCCTGGATTGTGGGCGCGCGCGTCACGCGGATCGGCAAACCGCTGCGCCGTAATGTCTTCTTCATATCCAACCATGTGTCGTGGGTAGACATATTGGCGCTGGCCGGCGCCAGCGGGACCGCCTTTGTCGCCAAGCATGAATTGCGCCAGGTTCCCGTAATCGGCTGGCTGTGCAGCCTCAACCGCACGGTCCACATCGAACGGGGCAACCGGCTGGGTATTGCCGACCAGATTAGGGCGCTGCGGGATGCCTTGATGGACAATTGGGCGGTGACGATCTTTCCCGAAGGGACGACCGGCGACGGACAGACCCTGTTGCCGTTCAAGACCGCGATGTTGAGCGTTCTGGAACCGCCGCCGCCCGGCGTGATGGTCCAGCCGGTGTTGATGGATTACGGTGCGGCGGCACCGGACATTGCCTGGCTGGGGGAGGAAACGGGTTTGAACAATGCGCGGCGCGTGCTCGCCCGTCGGGGTCATTTTGCCTTGCGCATCCATTTTCTCGACCCGTTCAGCCCGCAGGATGTGCGCGGACGCAAAGCCATCGGTGCGCGGGCGAAAGCGGCAATACAGGCGGCGATGGGGTGAAGCGCCATTCCGCCGTCCCGCACTTTCCCACCATTGCCGCGTGGCGGCGAAGCCCGTAAGGGCGCGGGGATGCACAAGAATTCTCCCCTGCAAGAACGGCCCAGAACATATCGGGTCAAAAGTTTCGGATGCCAGATGAACGTCTATGACGGCGAACGCATGGCGGAAATGCTGGCGGAACAGGGCATCGCCGAAGCCGCCGAGGGGGAAGACGCCGATCTCGTCGTGCTTAACACCTGCCACATCCGCGAAAAAGCGGCGGAGAAAGTCTATTCCGATATCGGCCGCCTGACCAAGGGCAAGACCCAGAAAAAGGCGCCGATGATTGCGGTTGCCGGCTGCGTCGCCCAGGCGGAAGGGGAAGAGATCATGGCGCGTGCCCCGGCCGTGTCCATGGTCGTCGGCCCGCAGGCCTATCACCGGCTGCCCGGCATGATCGATGCGGCGGTTGCCGGACAACGGTCCACCGATACCGATATGCCGGCCGACGCGAAATTCGCTGCATTGCCGCGCCGCCGCAAAAGCGCGCCGTCCGCATTCCTGACCATTCAGGAAGGATGCGACAAATTCTGCACCTATTGCGTGGTTCCTTACACCCGCGGCGCGGAAATTTCCCGCCCCTTCGCAGCTCTGGTCGACGAGGCGAAAAAGCTGGTCGATGTGGGGGCCCGGGAAATCACTTTGCTGGGCCAGAATGTCAGCGCGTGGACGGGCGAGGATGCGCGGGGCCGGGCGATCGGCATGGCCGGTTTGATCCGCGAACTGGCGAAGATCGATGCCCTGGCCCGCATCCGTTACACCACCAGCCATCCTGCCGATATGGACGACGATCTGATCGCGACCCATGGCGAGGTGGAAAAACTGATGCCCTATCTGCATCTGCCGGTGCAGAGCGGAAACGACCGGATTTTGAAAGCGATGAACCGCAGCCATACCGCCGAAAGCTATCTGCGATTGCTGGAACGGTTCCGCGCCGCACGGCCCGATCTGGCGCTGTCGGGCGATTTCATCGTGGGTTTCCCCGGCGAAACCGATGCGGAATTCGAAGATACGCTGAATATCGTCGACGCGGTCGGCTATGCGCAGGCCTATAGTTTCAAATATTCGCCGCGCCCCGGTACGCCCGCCGCGACGATGGACGATCAGGTTCCCCTGGCCGTTATGGACGAACGGTTGCAGCGATTGCAGGCGGCGCTCCGCCGGGATCAGCAGGCGTTCAACGATGCGAGCGTGGGCAAGACCTGCAGCGTTCTGGTGGAACGCACGGGCAAGTTGCCGGGACAGTGGCTGGGCAAATCGCCCTGGCTGCAATCGGTGCATTTTACCGGCGATGCCGGGATCGGCGATCTGGTGCAAGTGGAACTGCTGGATGCCGGGCAGAATTCGCTTGCCGGACGCCTGCATAATCGGGTTTGATCAGGCCCATCTCCTACTAGCAAGCCTCCATGCGCAAGAACAACACGCCGGTATGCACAAGTGTTTGTGCAAGACCCGCTTGCCTCTTGGCGCTTTGCACTTACATTCCAACCCAGGAAAAACGCCAACTATTGGAGACATATGGCGCGTAAAGCATCCGGCACCCCCCCCGCCAAACACACCGCCAAGCGCACCGCCACCCGCACGGCGCTGTCCAAACCCCCGGTCCCGCAACGCGAAATCCGCCGCGCGCAAACCGATATGGAATTTGACGACCAGTCGCTGCTCGTCCCGCTATTCGGGCAATTCGATGCCAATCTGGTGCAGGTGGAAAACCGGCTGGGCGTGTTCATCTCCGCCCGGGGGGACAAGCTGCATATCGAAGGGCCGCAAGACAGTGTCGCACGTGCCCGCGGCGTGTTGCAGACGTTGTATGACCGGCTTGCCATGGGTCAGGATTTGGATGCCGGCGCAATCGAAGCCATAATCGTGATGAGCAACGAACCCACGCTGGATGGTATCGTATCGGACGCGGATGGCCACAAGAGCCCGCCGATCATGATCCGCACCCGGCGCAAGACCATCGTGCCGCGTTCGGCGGCGCAGGCGGGCTATATGCAGCAGCTGGTGCGCGACGATATCATTTTCGCGCTCGGCCCGGCGGGCACCGGCAAAACCTATGTCGCCGTGGCGCAGGCCGTCGCCCAGCTTATCACCGGCAGTGTGCAGCGCCTGATCCTGTCGCGCCCGGCGGTGGAGGCGGGGGAGAAGCTAGGCTTCCTGCCTGGCGACATGAAGGACAAGGTCGATCCCTATCTGCGCCCGCTATACGATGCGCTGTACGATTGCATGCCGCCCGAACAGGTAGAACGGCGGCTGGCGAGCGGGGAGATCGAAATCGCCCCCATCGCCTTCATGCGCGGGCGGACGCTGGCGGACAGTTTCATCATTCTGGACGAAGCGCAGAACACCACGCGCGAACAGATGAAGATGTTCCTCACCCGCTTCGGCCAGAACAGCCGCATGGTGGTATGCGGCGATCCTCGGCAGGTCGACATTCCCGGCGGCGACCGAATGAGCGGTCTGGCAGACGCGGTCGCGCGGCTGGAGGATGTCGAAGGCATCGGCACCACCCGCTTCACGGCGGCAGATGTGGTGCGCCACCCCATCGTGGGCCGGATCGTGGAAGCTTACGAGGGGAAGGATGCGTAGGTTGGGAGTGTCCGGCTTTCGCCCACTTTACCGATATTCGTCAGTCGTGATCCCGACATCCCCAAGGTTCCGCGATCTATGAGTTAGCGTCGCTGGCTGGTGCGCGGTCAGACAGCCATGAAGGGTATATGCCATCCGCATCCGCGTTCACGTTCTGCAGCCCACCTTCCACAGCAGCGATGCCGCGCAGGCTCAATTGTTCAAGCTGCTCGGCATCCAGAGGCTCCTTGAAGTAATACCCCTGCAGTAACCGCAGGCCAAGCGCCCGTGCCCTAAGAGCCTGCGTTTCGTTCTCGATACCTTCCAGTACACACTCCAGGCCAAGCTGACGAGCAAGCGCGAGAATAGTAGCGACGATGGCCCAGCCATGTTCGTTTGTGCTGTCTTCGCAGCAAAACGATTTGTCGATCTTGATTTCGTCCAGGGGCAGCTGATGAATGCGAGACAGGCTGGATTGCCCGACACCGAAATCATCGAGCGAAATTCGGAATTGCATCAAACGCAGGAGATCGAGGTTCTGTGACGCTTTGTAGCCTCCTGCCAGAATAGCGGTTTCGGTAAGCTCCAGGACGATTTGAGAGCGCGGAACGATATCGAATGCATCGCCATTTGCCAGCCAATCGATGAAATCCGAGTCCGTTATATCCATGACCGACAGATTGATATGAATCGTCGATCCCCGATAGGCTGCAGGGAGTTCTCCAAGCGATTTCTCGATCACGACACGCGTCAGCTCGCTGCTCCTGCGGGTGCTTTCGGCAATCGGTATGAAGATGTCAGGCATGATCAGTGTACCATCGTTACTGTTCCAGCGGGAAAGCACCTCCAGCGCGTGGATTTCACCCGTGTCGAAATTTATGATCGGCTGATACACGATACTGAGCTCACGCGCGAGATCGGCTGAATTGAACAGTTTCGCGATGCGCGAACGTTCGTCCATGACGGTTTCATCTGCGCTGGAAAAGCAAGACACGCTGCTGCGGTCTTTCTTCGCTTTGTAGAGCGCCCAATCGGCACGTTCGATACAACTGCTGACCGACAGTCCTTCGGTCTTTCGCAAACCGATGCAGGCCCTGACTGTCAAGGTTCGCGTTTCGTAGTCTATCGGCTGGGCAATCGTAGCTGCAAGCTCGTGGGCAAGCGCGACAGCATCTGCCTGCGACAGATCGCCGGGCAGGATCAGACCGAATTCGTCGCCGCCCAGTCGTCCGCAATTTCCTACTCCCAGTAGATTCTCGATGCGCGCTGCGACCGCACGAAGCACTGCATCACCGGCACCATGTCCGCTCAGATCGTTGACGGTTTTGAAGTCGTCCAGATCGAGCAATGCAAGCCAGGGATGGGGCTTCGATGGTTCATTCGCCCGCGCTTTGAAATTTTCCAGGAATGCTCTTCTGTTCGGGATTCCGGTAAGTTCGTCATAGTAGGCATACCGATGCAGCCGATCTGTCAGGAACGAGGCTTCGACCTCGCGTTGCTGCAACTCTTGCTTTGGACCGGATAAGCTGAATGAGCCCGTCATACTGGCGGCGCGAAATTACCAGCAAAAGAATTGAAACCGAGATCATGGTAATGCAGATCGCGACTGCATTTTCATGGCCCGAATACAGAAATACGAATGTCGAAGGCACGACGGAAACCAACGTCATCCCGAACGCTGTTCGGGGTGATGGATTAAGGCCGAGAATCCCGACAAAACTTGTGAGGGTCGCGATGTAATGGATCAGACTTTGTTGATCGCTGTTGCCCAAGGGGTAGAGGCTTAGCCCGAATATCATCAATCCTGCGGCCACCGCGGTGCCGGTTATGGGAAGCAGTTTCAGGTCGCGCGACACCTGGGCCTGCGGACGCCGGGAAAGCGCATGGGGACGCCAATAGAGCGCTCTTGCGCAAGCCGCATACAAAAGCGGCAAGGTTACCACGGCTAGATGCCAGTTGGACGCTGTGCCGTAAAATGCGTTGGCGATCAGCAGCAGGTTAACAATAGCGATCCCGTAAACAAACGGCATGCGCCGCGAAAGCTGGGTTGCGATCGCGAGTTCCGTGGCATTATCGACCACCAATCGTTCCTGATCGGGGATGGTAAGCGCCCGCAAAGATCTTGCGCCGCTATTTGCAGCATTCAGCCCGACCTTGTGAACCGATGACGTAAGCCATTCGAAATTGCGATACCCATGCATTGGTTTTGTCAACTAAAACAGAAGGGATACGGAATGATTAACCGATGATAGAGTATCTCCCCAATTCGTGTGACGGGCAATTTGTCAGGAAATCGTATGGTTGCTCCCCGCACAATCGTCGCTGGCTGCGATCACCCTACAGATCAAAAATGTTTCCTACTTGTAATTACGCACTTATGGTTTGCGCCATGTTCAAACCGACCGCATCCCCTGTAACTGCGCGATTTTCCGTGCCGATCCCGACCCTTCGTTTTCTCGCTCAGGACCGTGTAACATGCGGTCCATGTCTCGCTGATCCATGGCGGAGGCAGGCCCATCATGCAGCTTGAAATCGACATTATCGGCTGGCCCGATGGCGACTGGGGCGATCTGGCGGAGCGGGCCGCGGGCGCGGTGCGGCGTGTCGAACCGGCGCTTGGCAATATGCGGCTCAATGCCAGCATCCTGTTTACCAGCGACGAACAGGTGCACGCGCTCAACCGCGAATGGCGGGGGAAGGACAGGCCGACGAATGTGCTGTCGTTTCCGATGCTGGCGCGCGGCGCATTGCTTGCGCTGGCACCCGACGGTCCGCCGGAAATGCTCGGCGATCTGGCGCTGGCTTATGGAATTTGCGCACGGGAGGCGGCGGAAAAAGGCGTGACGCCTGAACATCATACCGCCCATCTGATCGTGCACGGCCTGCTCCATCTGGCGGGTCACGATCACGAAACCTCGCCTGCCGATGCCGATCATATGGAGGGGCTGGAGATAAAGGCTCTTGCAACCATGGGTATAGCCGACCCATATGGCGACCGGGGCGTGTAAAGCCCCCCCGAATACAGACCATGCAGGAGTACCCACTAAGGGCCATGCCCGATATCGACAATCAAGCCGGAGAACCGGACAGTAGCAACAGGCTGTGGCCTGCCATCAAGAAGCTCCTGCGCGGCGACGATGCCGACCGCTCGCTCCGCGAACAGCTGGAAGATGCGATCGACGAGCATGAGGGGGATAACCCTTCGAACGCGGAAGACAACGGGCTTAATGGCGATCTGTCCGGGGTGGAGCGGCAGATGCTGCGCAATCTTCTGCATTTCAGCGAACATGATGCGGACGATGTGGCCATCCCGCGCGGCGAGATCGTTGCGGTGTCGGCCGATGCCACCTGGGTGCAACTGGTGGAGACGTTCTCTGAAAACGGCCATTCGCGGATGCCCGTCTACCGCGAGCAGCTCGATAGCGTGATCGGGATGATCCACATCAAGGATGTGTTCCCGTTTCTCGCCAATACGAAGGTGAAGCCGCCCAAGGACTGGACGATCCTGATGCGCCAGCCGCTCTATGTGCCGCAATCGCGCGGCGCGCTGGACGTGCTGGCCGATATGCGCGCCAGCCGCGTGCATCTGGCGATAGTGGTGGACGAGTTTTCCGGCACGGACGGGATCATCACGATCGAGGATCTGGTGGAGGAAATCGTCGGCGAGATCGAGGACGAGCATGACGATCTGCCCGAAGAACTGATCAGTCCGATCGGTGATGGCATGTGGGATTGCGATGCGCGCGCGGAGCTGGACGACGTGGCCGAACGCGTCGATCCGCAATTGGCGGAAGTGGTGGAATCGGTGGATACGCTGGGCGGCCTGGCGTTCGTGCTGGCGGAAGGCATTCCTGGTGTGGGCACTATCGTCGAACACCCCAGCGGATGGCAGATGGAAATCACCGCAGCCGATGAAACCCATGTGAAGCGTATGCGCCTGCATCCGCCGGTAAAAAAGGATACGGCCGTCTAAGTCGTTGACGGGAAAGCCGGACCGGCCTTTTCGCTGTCAAGCACGGTGTATACGCCTGCAACCATCCGTGTTCCGGTGCGTTCAATGCGCATCAGGAGATAGAGATGTCACTTCGCCGCCTACCGCCCTTACGCGCATTGGAAGCGTTCATGCGGACCGTCCGTCTGGGATCGGCCCGCGCCGCTGCCGAAGAGCTGGGCCTCAGCCCGTCGGCCCTGTCGCGCCGCATTGCCAATCTGGAAGAATTCACCGGCAAGAAACTGTTCACCCGCGCGAAGCAAGCCATGGCCCTGACGGATGAAGGCCAGGCATTTCACGAAGCCGTCGCCCCGCATCTGGAATCGCTGGCCATGGCGATCGAAAACCAGTCCGAGAATATGTCGCTGCTGCGGTTGCGGCTGGGCGTGTTGCCGCTGTTCGGCAGTCAACGCCTGTTCCCCCGGCTGGGCGAATTGCGCAAACGCCATCCGCTGCTGCATATCGATATCGACACCGGTCCGCATCTGGACGACCGCGTCGGCGATACGCTGGATGCGGCGATCACGCTGTCCAAAGGGCCCGATACCGCGTTTCATGCCGTGCGCCTCGATTACAACATGGTCCATGCCATCTGCGACCGGGAAACGGCCAAGTCGCTGGGGCCGGAACCGGACATGGACAAGCTCGCCAAGCAGACCTTCCTGATCCACAACGAACTGCCCGCCAGTTTCGCCGCGTGGAAACAGGCCCTAGGCATCGAAAAGATGGAACCGGCGGCGATCGATCATTACGATTCCGGCCAGTTGATGCTGGAGGCTGCGGCGCAGGGGCTGGGCATCGCGATCATGCATGACGATCATATGCGGCGCGCAGCGGACAATCGTCTGGCCCATCTGTGGGAACGGGACATCGAAAGCCCGTATAGTTACTGGTTCATCTGCAAGCCGCAATCACTGGAAAGCCGGCCGGTCCGGCTGTTTCACGACTGGCTTGTTCGCGCCGGGCTCTAACCCGGCTACGGCCTGCCGCCGATCTGCCGCCAGCCCCAGTGAAGATCCTGGCCCTAGTGTCCGAAACCAGTGGCACGGCGGACAGATATACGCGCCTGCCTATGTCCAGACCCGCATCGTTCCACAAAGACCCCGACACCGTGTGGTCGGGTCGGGTCGGGTCGAATCGGATCGGGGCAGGAAGCGGCACTGCAACCGGACGCAGCCTTGCGGATCTTGCCCGCATCGGCAGCTGCAACCAGTCGTGGAACGCCCCCTGCCCCGGTCTTTAGCTGATCAGGAAACGGTCGCGGATACGATCTTGCCAGGCTTCGCAGGTGGTTCACCCTTGGGCAGGGCATCCACATGGTCCATGCCGCTTTCGACCTGGCCCCACACGGTGTATTGCCCGTCCAGGAAATGCGCATCGTCCAGGCAGATGAAGAACTGGCTGTTCGCGCTGTCCGGTGCCTGTGTGCGTGCCATGGAACAGGTGCCTTTGACATGCGGTTCGGAATTGAATTCCGCCTTCAGATCGGGCTTGTCGCTGCCGCTCATGCCGGTGCCGGTCGGATCGCCGCCCTGGGCCATGAAGCCTGCGATGACACGGTGGAACACCACCCCGTCGTAAAAGCCGTCATTCGCCAGTTGGGTAATGCGTTCGACATGACCGGGTGCCAGATCGGGCCGCAGTTTGATGACGACATCGCCGGTGCCATTGCCGGTATCGAGAGTGAAGGTAAGTTTCTGGTCGGCCATTTTCTGTGTGTCTCCTATGGTCTGCCACGCGATATAGGCGATACTGCGAATATGTCACCCGCCTGCCGTGCATTTTGCCGCGCTGCACCGCTTGCTTTTCGCCCTCGCCCGCTTAGACGAACGCCATGGCCAGCGAACATCATCCGGACGATCCCGAGCTGCTGACGGCCGAAATTCCGGTGGAGGAAGGCGCGCGCCCGGACGACCGGATCGACGATGCCCGCATGGACCGGGAAAACACGCTCAAGGCGGATTATGTCCGGTCGGTTCGCGACGGGCTGGATATGGGCGACAAATCGGTTGTCTACAATCTGGTGGAACCGCTGCATCCGGCCGACATCGCCGATCTGCTCGAACTGCTGGACCGCGACGAACGCACACAATTGGCTGCGTTCATCACCGATCTGATGGGATCGGAAGTGGTCGCCGAACTCAACGATTTCGTCCGCGAAGACATGATGGAGGCGTTGCCCCCCGAAGCGGTGGCGCAGATCGCGGAACAGCTGGAAACGGACGACGCCGTCCAGCTGATCGAGGATCTGGACGAACCGGACCAACGCGCGGTTCTGGCCGAACTGGACGATGACGACCGGGCCGCCATCGAAAGCGCGCTGGCCTATCCCGACGAAACCGCCGGCCGGCTGATGAGCCGCAATGTCGTGGCCGTGCCCGAACATATGACGGTCGGCGATCTCATCGATTTCCTGCGCATCAATGTCGATCTGGCCAATGATTTCTACGAAGTGTTCGTAGTCGATCACCGCCACCATCCAGTCGGCACCTGCCAGCTGAGCTGGATTTTGCGCACCCCGCGCAGTATCGCTCTGTCCGATGTCATGAAACGCGACCAGACGCTGATTCCGGTCCTGCTGGATCAGGAAGAAGTCGCGCTGATGTTCCAGAAATATGCGCTGATATCGGCTGCCGTGGTGGATGAAAGCGGGCGCCTGGTCGGGCAGATGACGGTGGACGATGTGGTCCACATCATTTCCGAAGAAGCGAGCGAGGATGCGCTGCTGATGTCGGGTGCGGGCGATGGCGATATCAACGAACCGATCCGCGAAGCCTATGCATCGCGTGTCCGCTGGCTGATCGCCAATCTGGGAACGGCGCTGATCGCATCGCTCATCATCGCTTTTTTCGGGGCGGCGATCGAACAACTGGTCGCGCTGGCCATTCTGATGCCCATCGTTGCCAGTATCGGCGGCAATGCGGGCACCCAAACAATGGCCGTGGCGGTCCGCGCCATTGCCATGAACCAGCTGACCGAAGCGAATACGGGCCGCATCCTGTGGCGCGAGACACGCGTTGCCTTACTGAACGGGGCGACCATTTCGGTGCTGGTCGGCCTGGCCACGGGCGTGTTCTTCACCCCGATGCTGGGCGTGGTGATTGCGGTGGCGATGATGATAAATGTGGTGACAGCGGGCCTTGCCGGCGTGCTGGTGCCGGTCATCTTCGAACGGTTGAAACAGGATCCCGCCGTCGCCAGTTCCGTGTTCGTGACGATGATAACGGACAGTATGGGCTTTTTCGCGTTTCTGGGGCTTGCGGTGGCGGCAGGGCTGGCGGGATAGCGCCGAACCCATGCCGCTGAACATGACCAAGATCGCCTATCGCAGCGAGAGCATTCACACGCTTACGCAAATGGGTGGAAAGCCAGCCAGATGGCGCGGTGATGACCACGCGCTATCTGCCCAAACGGCACGTGGAAATGGCGGGCGGTTCGCTATACTGGATACACGACCATTCGATCTGCGCGCGCAGCCCGATCCAGGAGTTTCGCCAGCGCGACGATGGCCGCTGGAACATCATTCTCGCCCCGCAGCTGATCCTGGTCGAAGCCCGCTACAAACGCGCGCATCAAGGCTGGCGCTATCTGGAAGAGGACAAGGCCCCCCGCGATCTGCGCGCGGACGAACAACAGGGCGACGTGCTGCCGGGGAAATTACAGAACAAGCTGCGGAAGCTGGGATTGGTTTGAAGGGCAAATATGGGACATTCGGTGTAAAGGCGGACTTAATACCGTCAGTTTACCGTGGATTAGATCCTGTTGATTTTCCGATCTTGAACAGTGCGCTGTTTGGAAAAGACGCTTGCCCGTTTGTTGACCTGCCCGTATCAATGCGAGTTATGCAGAAACTAAGTACAAGCATTCTCGTTGTAGCCGTCGCGATGCTCACGGCCGTATTGATATCTCTTGTCCCGAGTGATCATTGGCTTATCAGAACAATTGACCTTGTTCGCGAACCCATGTCCACATCGCGGCTATTCTCTTGATTATCGCTTTATTTGTAAAAGCCTCTTCACGCTGGCCTGCAGTAGCCGCGTTGAGCTTGGTTATTATCACCAATGTGTGGCGTATATGGCCATATTCGACTTTCGCGGGAACGCAGCTTCAATTTGCCGGTAACGAACGCATGACAGAAGCTTCCCAATGTTTTTCCGCAATGTCAGTAAATGTGAAAGTCAAAAACAAACAATACGCGACGCTCGCCGATCAACTGCGTCGGTACGATCCAGATATCCTTTTTTTGATGGAAACGGATGAACGCTGGATCGAAGAGCTCGAGCCGGTCCTTGCAACGTATAGTCATGTAGATCGGCATCCCCAACCCGAAGCGTTCGGTCTGGTGTTTGCTACCCGTCTGCCCGTGCTGAAATCGAACATTGTCGAGAATACCCACCGTAATACGCCGACACTATACGCAACGCTACAGGTTGGCGGGGCAAACCCCTTCGAATTTATCGGCTTGCACCCCAAGCCGCCCTGCCGGATTGGAACACCGAATTGCGTGATGAGAATATCATAAATGCCGGAGTGCAAACACCCGATCGGCTGCCCGATGCGTTGGTTATGGGAGATTTCAATGACGTACCCTGGTCTCGCACGTCGACCAAATTCCGCAAAACCGGGGATTGGCGGGATCCTCGGATCGGCCGGGGAACCTATCCTACGTTTCCAGCAAACTTAGCTTTTGCTGGCTGGCCACTCGACCAGTTCATGCTGAAAGGTAACTTCGAGGTAACTTCATTTGAAGTTTTGCCTAATAATGGGTCAGATCATCGCGCACTTCTGGCCAACATCTGTTCGCCATCATGAATGATCACAAGGTTCCCAGACTGCTACCACCTAGATAGCTTACGGCAGACTTATGGTGAGGCGATCGATCCGCGAAGAGTTTCTCTCATATTCCATGTAATCTATATACTTAGGTGGTAATCTCGCGGATCACCCGGTGATCCTTTCTGCCACCCGCCGCAACACATTCACGTAAACCTCTGGCGTCTGCGCACCCGGTATCAGCATTCGGCGTTCGACGATCATGGCGGGGACGCCGGTAATGTTGCGGTCCATCGCTTGCGCTTGTTCGGCGCGGACCCGGACGGCCAGTGCCTTGCTTTCGAGAGCAGCGGAGGCGTCCGCTCGGTTCAGCCCGATCTGTTCCGCGATATCGAGCAGGACTTCGCGATCGCTGATATTACGGCGGTGGTTGAAGTGCGCCTCGAACAAGGCGAGTTTCAGTTTGGTCTGCACCGCCGCGCCTTCGTTGCCCAACGTCCACTCCAGCAATTTATGCGCATCGAAGCTGTTCCACATCATCGCAGGCGGTGCTTCGCCCTCGCCCGTGTAATCCAGCGAGACGCCCGCCGCCTCCGCCGCCGTGCGCATCTGGTTCTGTACCCCTTGCGTCTCCACAGCCGTGCGGCGGTATTTGCGGGCGATATGCTCGGCGCGATCCTCCCCCTCCGGCGGCATGTCTGGGTTAAGTTCAAAGGGCAACCAGCGAATTTCTGCCTCTATCTCGCCCCGCAATTGCGCCAGTGCCTTCTGCAATTGTGCGTACCCGATCAGGCACCATGGGCACATGATGTCGGAATAGATATCGATCGTCATCCGGCGCGGCGGCGTTGTGCTCATTGCGAAAGCCACCAGCCCAGCAAATGATGCGCAATTGCCTGTTTTGCGGGCGCATTCATCGGCGCATCCGCATCGCCATTCATCACGGCGGCAATTTCAGCACGAGTGAACCACCGGGCATCCGCAAGTTCGGTCGCATCCAGTGTAATGTCCCGTCCCCTTGCCATGGAATGACAGCCGATCATCAATTGCGACGGGAATGGCCAGGGCTGGCTGGCGATATAGGTCACGTGATCGACCACGATACCGGTTTCTTCCAGCACTTCGCGCGCAACGCCTTCTTCGATGCTTTCACCCGGTTCCACAAAGCCAGCCAATGCGGAATAGGAACCCTCCGGCCAGCCCAGACCGCGTCCGAGCAACAGAGCGCCATCATGTTCCACCAGCATGATCGTGACCGGGTCGGTCCGCGGAAAATGCTGCGCATCGCACGTGCTGCAATTGCGCTGCCAGCCGCCCTTGGCCAATTTCGTTGTACCTCCGCAGACGGCACAGAACCGGTGCCGCGCATGCCAGTCGGCGATGCTGCGTGCGCCGCCATAGATGGCCAGATCGTCTGTGTGCAACGTCGCCATCGCAGACCATAGGGCCGGATTTGCCATGCGCGGGCTGGCATCGCCTGCAGGCGGCACAGCGACAAAGCAGGGCCGGCCCCCGTGCGCTTCGTCGTCCAGCCCCAGGAACACCAGCTGCGCATCATCCGGCGCATCGGCCAATGTACCCCATTGCAGAGTGCCGTCGTCACCGATCTGCGGCATCAGCCCGTCCAGCTTCAGCAGGCGGGCCCGCCAGTTCATCAGACCCGACAAGGCTTCGGCATCGGCGCGGATATTATCCGCCCGGTCCAGCCGCGAACCGGTAAAGGCGAGCGGCGTCATCGCGCCGTCATTGCTGCCACGTCGGCCAATACCAGTTCGGGAAACTTGTTCTGGATCGGGTAGGATTCCGGCGGCATATATTGCGTGAACAAGGCCGCACGCAGGCCGCTGGCAATATCCGCAAAGGCAGCGGTACCCGCGGCGCCGCCCCAGCCATAGGCCGTTCCGGTCACCCGCCCTCCTGCGCCGAATTGCTGCCCGGCGATCCAGGTGCCCTGCGTGCGCACGCCGGCGGGCAGCAGATTGCCGGTGGCGGTCCGCACGGTCGCTTCCTGCATCACGCGCACGCCATCGATCTGACCCAGCCCGACCAGCATACGCAGAAACCGGTCGTAATCGCTGGCGCTGCAAACCAGACCCGCCCCGCCATAGGGAAATGCCGGTTTATCCAGATAGATGGACGCCGCCGCCGGATCGATCGGCAGCAATGCGCCGTTGAAAATCGCGTAATTGGTGGTCAGCCGCGCGACCTGGGTTTCCGGAACCTGAAAATAGGTGCTGGTCATGCCGATAGGTTCGAATATTCGTTCACTGAGAAATGCATCGAAATCCTTGCCCGACACCACTTCGATAACGCGGCCCAGAAGGTCGAGGCTGACGGAATAGCTCCAGACCGTACCGGGTTGATGCACCAGCGGCATCTTCGCCAGTTCATCGGCGAATTTCGCCAGACTTTCGACGGGTCTGGCACGGCTGACGCCCGGTATCGGGAAGCGGCTGACCTGCCCGGGAATAAGCCCCTTTTCCTCATAGGCTTTGCTGATCGGCCCTTTCTGCACGATCCCGTATCCAAGGCCAGCCGTGTGCGTCAGCAGATGGCGGATGGTGATCGGTGTGTTCGCCGGTTCCAGATTGGCAGGTTCGATGCTGCCATCATATTCCTTCTGCACCTGCATATCTGCAAAGGCGGGCAATATGTCCGATAGCGGCGTGTCCAATGTCAGTTTGCCGTCTTCGACCAGCATCATCGTGGCCATTCCGGTGATCGGTTTGGTCATGGAATAGATGCGGTACAGACTGTCGCGATCCACCTTCGTCGCGCCATCCAGCTGCAGCGTGCCTTGCGCGATCAATTCCAGTTCGCCCTGACCCCAGCCCATCGCCGCGATCATGTTCGCAACCTTGCCGGTGGACACATAGTCCTGCACCGCTGCGCGCACATTGTTCCATGGAACGGGGCCCCCTTGCACAGGCATTGCGCGCGCGGCGATATCATGCGCGCTGGCCAGCCCGGAAATCGGCAGGCCGGCGATTGCCGCACCCGCACCGATCATCCCGCCGCCCCTGAGCAGCGAACGGCGGGAAATCGAATTGGTCCGAAAATCGCGATAGGCCATAAAACAGTCTTTCTTTGAAATGGATGCACCCCCGTCTGCGCGAACCAGTCTTAGGCGTCAATTAACGGTTGCAGAGGGGCGGTGTCCTACCCATACAGGACACATGCTCAACATCGTTTCTATCCTTCTCGGTCTCGTCTCGCTAATTATCGTGATCCCGGCAACCATTCCGTTCCTGGGGTGGGGCAACTGGTTCGCGCTGCCGTTTATCGTGCTGGGCATTGTGCTGGGCGCGTTGTCGTCCAGCAATGGCGGGCGGAATTTCTGCCTGATCGTGGGTTTGATTGCCGCAGTGCGATTGAGCATCGGTGGCGGGTTCATCTAATCCAGCGGCCAGCCGCGCAGCTTTTGCAAACAGCGTTGGCAGTCCGGCATTTTCTATATCGTCGCGGGGCCACCATCGCCCTTCCGCTCCGGCTGAAAAACTGCTTCCACTCGCCGGATCGACGGCACGTTCGACAGTAAGTTCGACGCTGAAATGCGTAAAACCATGGCGCACGGTCCCGCAATTGCGCCAATTTGCCGATAATGGCGGCACTGCGTCGCCATCGCCGCGCGCATTCCAGCCATCATCGGGCAAGCCGCGCATTCCTCCGAACAGGCCTGTGGCGCTTCGCGTCTCAAGCCACACGGCCCCATCGCGCTCTATCACATAGGCCCTGCCCTGCCGCACCGGCTTTGTCTTTCGGGGCAGTTTGCGCGGATAGGACGCGGGATCGCCGGTTTGGCGGGCCGCACATTGCGGCGATAAGGGGCATAACAGGCATTTGGGATCGCGCGCCGTGCATATGCCGGAACCCAGATCCATCATGGCCTGCGCGAAATCGCCCGCGCGCTGCTGCGGCGTGATAATGTCGGTAGCCGCCCTGATGGCAGGCCGCGAGCGGGGCAGCGGCGTTTCGATGGCGAACAGTCGCGACACCACGCGTTCCACATTCGCATCCACCACCACGGCCCGCCTGCCGAAAGCGATGGCAGCGATGGCGGCGGCGGTATAGGCGCCAAGCCCCGGCAGCTTGCGAAGTTCGGCTTCGGTGTCCGGAAAGCCCCCTTTGGAAACGACCATGCGCGCGCATTGCACCAGATTGCGCGCCCGCGAATAATAACCAAGCCCGGCCCAGGCGGCCATAATTTCTGCATCGGGCGCCGCCGCCAGTGCCGCAATATCGGGATAGGCGCGGGTGAATTTGGCAAAATACGGCTTTACCGCAGCCACCGTCGTCTGCTGCAACATCACTTCCGAAAGCCACACCCGATAAGGGTCCGGCGCCGCAGCACCGGGGGCAGCACGCCAGGGAAGGCTGCGCGCGTGGCGGCCGTACCACGCCAGCAGCAAGGCCGGGATCGTTTCATCGCTGGCGGTCACGCAGCGCCTATGGCATGGCTGCAGATGCGATGGAACGGGATAGCGAAAAACAACGGAAAAAGACTGGCGATGCGCCCGCTATTGCACCGTCCGCGCCACCCCCACCCCCCGCGACACGTGTCAAACAAACCAAACCGAAACGGGCGTACAAACCCAAAAACACGGCCCGTCAGTGGGAGCGGCCCCGCGGCGGACCGGCCAAACCGATCGCCGATCTGATGCCCCAGATTGGGCGCACGGCATTCCGCCGGTTCGGGTTTGTCCAGTCGTCCGTCGTCACCCGCTGGCCGGAAATCGTGGGCGATCATCATTCGCGCGTCTGTATCCCGGAAGCGATCCGGTTTCCGCCGGGCGAAAAGGAAGACGGCATTCTGCAACTGGTGGTGCTGCCGGCTCACGCGCCGCTTATTCAGCACGTGGTTCCCGAGATTATCGAGCGGGTAAACCGTTTCTTCGGCTATCGGGCCGTTGCCCGGGTTAAGCTTCGGCAAGGTGTGGTTAAGCCTCCATCTGTTGAAAGACGCGCTGTTGCGCCACTATCGCTCAAACCCATTCCGATGGAACTGGGCGACAGTCTGCGCGATGTCGGCGATCCGGAATTGCGCACGGTGCTGGAATCGCTGGCGCGCAGTCTGGGCGACCGGGATGCTTCTGGTTAAAGGTTCGGATTTCAGGATATGGAGATAACCCACGTGAAAACGATTTTGCGCAGCATCGGCCTGACCATGGTGGCGGCGCTGACCATCGGTGCCAACGGCAATTGGAACACCAGCGTGGTGGTGACGGATCGCGCCCATGCCATCGGCAATCCCGAAGCGAAAACGACGCTGAAGGAATTCGTAAGCTACACCTGCCCCCATTGCGCCACCTTCACGACGGAAGGGGAAGCGCCCCTGCAGATCGGCCTGATCGGCACGGGCCAGGTGAAGCTGGAAATTCATTCGGTCATCCGCAACGTGGTGGACCTGACAGCCACGATGATGGTCCAATGCGGCGACAGTTCCGATTTCCTGCGCAACCACACGATGTTCATGAATGCCCAGAATGTCTGGCTGGAGAAGGCACGCAATTCCACCGCGGCGCAGCAGGCGGTCTGGGTTGGCGTAGACAAGCTGAAAGCTCGCCAGAGCATGGCGCAGGCGTTCGGTTTCTACGACATGATGGCGACACGTGGATATGAACGCCCGCAGATCGACCGGTGTCTCGCAGATCAGGCTCGGGCCGATGCGCTGGTCGCCAATACGCAGGCCGATTATGCAGAATTCGGCATCACGGGAACGCCCAGTTTCGTGTTGAACGGCGAATTGCTGGAAAATGTCCATAATTGGGCAACCCTGGAAACCGCGCTGAACGACACGCTGGCACCCTGAATTTTCGTGCGCGAAGTCGACAATCAGACTATGCGCGTTACCCATAAGGTCCAGCCGCCCAGTTCCCGGGAAAAAAACGCTTCAGATGAAAGAGCCGAATATGCGTCCATTACGTTCCTTTGCAATCGTTACACTGGTTGCGCCTCTGGCCCTGACCCTTTCCGCCTGCGGTTCCGATGCTGGTTCGGGTGCGCAGGGTGCAACATCGGGTGAACCGATCGCACCGATCGCGGCACCGGCCGGCAGCACCTGGTCGGAAATGGTCACGGTGTCGGACAGCGACGGATATATTCTGGGCAATCCCGATGCACCGATAAAACTGATCGAATACGCATCGCTGACCTGCGGCGCCTGCGCGAATTTCGCGGCGACCGGGGTGACCCCGTTGAAGGCGGACTATGTCGATACCGGGCGGGTCAGTTACGAATTGCGCAATCAGGTCCACAATGCGCCCGATCTGGTGCTGGCGCGGTTGGTACGCTGCGGCGCGCCGGAAAGTTTCCACCCCCTGTCCGATCAGGTCTGGGCCAATTTGGGTGCATTGCTGGGCGGCGCGCAGCAGAACGGCCCCGCATTGGAAGCGGCCATGCAACTACCGGAAAACCAGCGTTTCTCCGCCGCAGCACAGGCGATGGGTTTTCTGGATTTTTTCGCCGCGCGCGGGCTTAGCCGGGATCAGGCACAAAGCTGTCTGGCCGACCCTGATTCGCTCACCGCCATTGCAGAGCGGTCCGATGCCCAATCCGCCGAACTGGGCATCAATGCCACACCGACTTTCATTTTGAACGGCACGGTGCTGGAAGAACGGACCTGGCCCACGCTGGAACCGCTATTGCAGAAGGCCGGCGCGCGTTAGGATCGCAACTCATGCCAGCAAAATGCTCGATCCGGTGTTCGCTTGCTTTCCTGATCATCCGGTGCGGTCAGGTGGGGGTCAGGTGGGGGGCACTTGGCGATCACGATGCGCTGATCGGATCGCGTGTTGGGTAACGCGAGGATTCACCAAGGTTTTTCGCTGCCAATCAGCGTCGGTCAGTGAGTGAGGGGTAGACTGTCTCCGCCGACCGATCGCGCAAATCCGTTCAAGCGTCCAAAGCAGCCGCAAGCCGCGAACGGATGGCTTTGAGATCGCGCAATAGGTGTGGTCGTAGTTTTTCAGAACCCTGATCGTCGCCTACGGCGATTTCGGTCGAGGTTTTGACCGGCGGCGCGACCGTCCTGTCCGCATCGATCGCACCTGCATTTACCGTATCGGCACCGTTCCCGGCGGCAACCATCAGCTGCGCGCCCTTTATCGTATAGCCCTGCGTATTGATGAGCTGGTCGATCTGCTGGATCAATGCGATGTCCTCGGCACGGTAGTATCGCCGTCCGCCGCTGCGCTTCAGGGGCGTAAGCGCATCGAAACGCTGTTCCCAATATCGCAGCACGTGCGATTTTATGTTCAACGCCCGGCTGACCTCGCCGATGGTCCGCAACGCACCATCATCCTTGCCGTCTTGAAAATGTGCGGGCATCGTGAACCCTTTCAGGCGCCCCGGTCGATCCGTTCGCGGAGCAACTGGCTGGCGCGAAAGGTCAACACCCGGCGCGGCGTGATCGGCACTTCCACACCGGTTTTCGGATTTCGGCCGATGCGTTCTTTCTTGTCGCGCAAAACGAAGCTTCCGAAACCGGAAATCTTGACGTTCCGTCCGCTACTCATCGATTCGCACATATGGGTCAGAATTCCCTCGACCAAATCCAGCGATTCCGCACGGGACAATCCCATCTTGCGATTTATGGTTTCAGCCAGGTCTGCTCGTGTAAGCGTGCTACCGGAACGTGACATCTACAAAGTCTCCCACTCGGTGCGACCCGCTAGTCGGAAAAAGGAATGTCGTACTTACGGTTTTTCCCGGGCTTTCGCAAATATTCCCGCGATAAAAATAAACATATGTTTAACCGGAACTTACCGGTCGATTATATCCGGACAAGCGACGCGCCCCAGGTAAATCCGCCGCCCATGGCCTCGAACATTACCAGATCCCCGGTTTTGATCCGCCCGTCGCGCATCGCACAATCGAACGCCAGCGGGACCGATGCTGCCGAAGTGTTGGCGTGCCGGTCTACTGTCACGATGATTTTTTCCGGGGGCAGGCCCAGCTTGCGGGCGGTCGCGTCCAGAATGCGGGCATTGGCCTGATGGGGAACGACCCAGTCGATATCATCCGGGGTCAAACCTGCGGCATCGAGCGTTTCGCGAAGCACCTGCGCCAGATTGACGACCGCATGGCGAAACACCTCCCGCCCTTTCATCCGCAGCTTGCCGACCGTGCCGGTGGTGGACGGGCCGCCATCGACATATAAAAGGTCGTGATGCGCGCCATCCGCATGTAGCTTGGTCGCGATAATGCCTGGAATCATCTTGGGGATCATGTCGGGGACCATACCGGATGTGTCCGTGCCCGGCCCGTTGCCCATATCGCCACCCGTATCACCGCCTACAACCTGTTCGCGTAAACTCTTGCGCTTCCAGCACCATGGCGCCAGCGCCATCGCCAAACAGGACACAGGTTGCACGATCATCCCAATCCAGAATGCGGCTGAAAGTTTCCGCCCCGATAATCAGGGCACGTTTGGCCATGCCGGTGCGCAACATGGCATCGGCGGTTCCCATGGCATAAAGAAAACCTGAACAGACCGCTGCCACATCGAACGCAATACCGCCATTGCAGCCCAATGCGTGCTGGACGCGGGTGGCGGTGGCCGGGAAGGTCTGATCGGGGGTGGCAGTGGCAAGAATGATCAGGTCGATATCCCTGGCATCGATATCGGCAGCATCCAGTGCGTTGCGGGCAGCTTCGATTGCCAGGGTCGCGGTGGTTTCACCATCTTTTGCAATGTGTCGCTGGCGGATCCCGGTGCGCTCCACAATCCATGCGTCGCTGGTATCGACGCGTTTGGCAAGATCGGCATTGGTGACCGGCGCGCCCGGCAGGGCTGAACCGCTACCGCGTATGACCGATCTAAGCATCGGCCTGATATTTCGGCAGTCCACCGCACAAATTGGCAACGGCTTTGGTAAAGGCTGGCGCGAAGGTCGGGCCGACATTGCGCCCTACCCCATTTACGAGCCGACACATGAACCCACGCGCCGGTCCGCTCACGTCCGGTCCATGACTTCGTTGCGATTCTGCAAGGCTGCCAAATCTTCAACGATGCGGCTGGTGAGATTGTCTTCCAGCAGCCGTGCAGCAACGGTTACCGCATGGGCCACACCCGCGGCGGTTGCGCTGCCATGGCTTTTCACGACTACACCGTTCAGCCCCAGAAATACTGCGCCATTGTGATTGTTGGGATCGAGATGGTGCCTCAGCAGCTCCGTTGCCGGGCGGGAAACCAGAAAGCCGATCTTGGACCGCAGCGAACTGGTGAAGGCGTTACGCAGCAAATCGGTTACGAAACGGGCAGTGCCTTCAATGGCTTTCAGGGCGATGTTTCCCGAAAAACCGTCGGTCACCACCACATCCACTTCGCCGCGATTGATCTTGTCCGATTCGACATAGCCATCGAAACGCATGTCCAACCCGGTGGCGGCCTGCAATTGCGCGGCCGCTTCGCGCAGCCGGTCGAAGCCTTTGTTTTCTTCCGTGCCGATATTGAGCAGCCGCACGCGGGGCTGGCGGCCCAGTATGATGCGGGAATACGCCGCACCCATGATGGCGAACTGGACCAGGTTTCGGGCATCGGCTTCGGTATTGGCCCCCAGATCCAGCATGATGACATCGTCATCTTCCAGCGTGGGCATGACCGCGGCCAGGGCCGGCCGGTCGATACCGGGCATGGTGCGCAGGGCCAGCTTGCTCATCGCCATCAGCGCACCGGTATTGCCGGCGCTGACGGCCGCACCGGCATCGCCTTGCTTCACGGCATTTACCGCCAGACCCATCGATGTGGTTTTCGCCCGCCTCAAGGCCTGCGTCGGGATCTCGTCACCGCCGACAACATCGTCGCAGTGCAATATCTCGGACGCGCCGCGCATATTGGGATGACCGGCCAGCGCGTCTTCTATACGCGCACCATCGCCCACCAGCAGGAATTGGAACCGATCATGGCGCCGACGGGCCTCAGCCGCGCCTTCGACCATGACGCGCACGCCCTCGTCCCCGCCCATCGCATCGATTGCGATACGCGGTAAGGTCATTGGCGCGTGCTCCGAAAAACGGTGTTAAAGACCGACGGCGATGACTTCGCGGCCGTTATAATGGCCGCACGCGTTGCACAGATTATGCGGGCGCTTCAATTCGCCGCAATTGGAACATTCATGGAATGGTTCCGGCGTCAGCGAGTCATGGGCACGACGATTACCGCGACGATGCGGCGATACTTTTCTTTTAGGGACAGCCATAGCGGCACCTGTTCCTTGAATTGAACTGCAGTTTGATAGATCGCTCTAGGTCATGGCCCCCGTTCGCACAAGTATGCGGACATTGGCGGAACCTTCACGGGAAGAGGCGCGCTATAACGGGATTCGGCGCGGTTGCAAGCATCGTTGCAACACGCTGCAACCACAGGTAGCGCAGTTGTACGCATTTCGAAGGAAAACCGATCATGTTGCTACCCGTCACCCTATGTATGGCCGCTGCGGCCGCGATTACCGCCGTGTGGCTGATGATCCGGGTGGGCCAGGTCAGGATGGCGGAGAAGGTGAATGTCGGCGATGGCGGCAATGATCGGGTAATCCGGCGAATGCGGGCGCACGCCAATTTCGTGGAAACGACACCTTTTGCGCTGGCTTTGGTCGGGCTTATCGAAATGGCAGGCCAGGGAACGACCTGGCTGCCCTATGTCGCTGCACTGTTTATTCTTGGCCGGATCGCGCACGCTTTTGGCATGGAGCCAACCGGTTTTACCAAAGGCCGGATGGTTGGCACGCTGATTACCATGCTGACCTTTCTGGGTCTGGCCGTGTTCGCCACACTTATTGCCGCCGGCGTTCTGTGACGGTCAGGCGAGAACGCTGTCGCTGACGAACTGGTTGGTTTGGCGTTCCTGACCGAACGTGCTGGTCGGCCCATGCCCGGGAATGAAAGTAATGTCGTCGCCCAGCGGCCATAGCTTCTGCGTGATCGCGTCGATCAGATCCTGGTGATTGCCCATCGGAAAATCCGTGCGGCCGATCGATCCCTGAAACAGCACGTCGCCCACCACGGCGAATTTGCTGGGTTTGTGCACGAACACGACATGGCCAGGGGTATGGCCGGGGCAATGGATGACATCCAGCGTCAGATCGCCGACGGTCACGGTATCGCCATCGTCCAGCCAGCGATCGGGTTCGAACACCTGCCCGCGTATCCCGTATTTTCTGCCGTCTTCGTCCAGGCGCGAGATCCAGAATCGATCAGCCTCATGCGGCCCTTCGATTTTCAGGCCCAGTTCCTTGGCCAGAATGCCGCTTTCCCCGCAATGGTCGATATGGCCATGGGTGATCAGAATTTTTTCCAGTTGCACCCCGGACTTGGCAACACCGGCTTTCAGTTTGGCCAGGTCCCCTCCAGGATCGATTAGCGCCCCCTTCATAGTGGCGGTGCACCAGATGAGGCTGCAATTCTGCTGGAGCGGCGTTACCGGCATGATGGCGGCGCGCATGGCTGGGGTGGGTCGCTCGGTCATGCGAAACGATGTGGCGGGTCCGGCGCAAAAATACAACACTTGGACGGCAGATGGTGCCAGTGGATGATGCCAGCGTATAATAGGGTCACAGTCGTCCGCTTTTCCAGATGACCCGGCCCACGATTTCGATATCGGGCGCAAATACCTCGATCGGGGGATAGGCGTGGTTTTCGCTGATAAGCAGCAATCGCCCGCCCCCCTGCGCCGCCACCCGCTTGACCAGCAGCGTATCTTCCACCCGGACAACATGGATGCCATCGCGAAATGGCTGGGTTGCGCAATCGACCAACACTTCGTCGCCCGCTTTCAGCAGCGGTTCCATGGAATCGCCTTCCACGGTTATGGCCGACAGTTGGGCTGCATCCAGCCCCTGTTCGCGCAGCCACCGGCGAGAAAAACGGAAATTGTCGAACGGTTCCTCCCCTTCATTGGAGCGGCCGGGGCCGGCCGATGCACTGATCGGAAGCCGCGGGACATTGACCCACGCCGGTCCGCTCGGCTTGCTTTTACCACGGGAATAGGAATTGTCCTGTGGCCCGCCAAGTTCCTGTTCGGCAACGCCGAAAAATTCCGCCAGGATGCGCCGGTCGCGTTCTTCCAGCTTTCGCGGACTGCCTTTGCGGATAAACTGTTGAAGATATGTCGGGTTTCTTCCGATCAGTTCCGATAATCCGGATAAGGAGCTGCGCTTTTCCTGCGCAAGTTCCAACAGGCGTTCCCGTGCATTCGACATAATGTGTCCTCATCCCCACGTCCCTTGGCGATATTTTTCCTATGTAGCAGATGTATTTTTCCTAGACAAGTAGGATTTGAGCGGCGACGAAACAGGGCAAGGCGGACGAATTGTCAGGATCGGCTGCCACGTCAATTTCCTTGCTGGAGGGACCGAATGCTAATCCGTCATATTGAAAAATTCCTGCGCCATACCGGGATGCCTGCAACCAAATTCGGCCGCCTCGCCGCGCACGATCCGCGTTTCGTACTCGATCTGCGAAATGGCCGTATCCCCCGCGATTACACAGAAAGACGTGTGGAACATTTCATGAACACTTTTCAAAAGGCCGACGAAAATGACTGATCTTACCCATCCACCCCGGTTCAACGACGGCGCCGATTGCACACCATCGCGCAAAACAGGGCGCGGTCCTGCCCTGCGCCTGCGCAATGCGCTCGATGCGATGTCGGGCGGTCATGCCCGGATCGAACGCCACGCGGAAAAGGCCTGGGCCAGCATAACTTTTGCGGGCACGCGCCATACTCTCAGCCTGGTTTTCGATGGTCCTGTTGCGGTGGAAGCGGGGGAGAACTTCGTCGCGGAACTTCCCGATTATGAATTCTCCCTGCCCGGTCAACTGGTTGCCGATGCTGCGATCACCGGCGTGGAAACCGTCTTGCTGCCGGAACCGAGGCTGGCTGTGGAATGCGAGATCCTGGTGTTGAACGAAGCTTAGGAACGGCAGGTCGCAGCTTGGTCCAGCGCATCAATAGCCACGGACCGGATCGAAAATCGGCGTCAGGTCGCCGCCCGCCACATAGGCGTGGGCATTGCGAACGAACCGCTGTGCAGAACGGGCAAACATGGAATTCTGCGCGCGGCCCGACAGATGCATGGTCACATGGGCATTGTCCAACGACCATAGAGGATGGCCGGCGGGCAGCGGTTCGGGCGTCGTCACATCCAGCATCGCCCCACCGATCGTTTTCTTCACCGAGCGCCGCGACCAGTGCATCCTGATCGACAACAGTACCGCGCGCGATGTTGATAAGCACTGCCGTGTTCTTCATTGCCGCCAGTTCATCGGCCCCGATCATATCCTCCGTTTCCGCCGTAGCGGGTACGGCCAGAACGACCCAGTCGAATTCACCCAGCCTAGCGCGCCATTCGTCCGGCCCCAACACGCCATCGCCGGCCTGCGACCGCCGTACCGGAACGACCTCGACCCCGAATGCGGCCAGGCGCGGTGCGATCTGTTGCCCGATGGCGCCATATCCCAGCAGCAAGGCCCGCGTACCGGCCAGTTCCATCTTGCCCGGCGAATCCCCCAGCCATGTACGGGCGTCCTGCGCCCGCACGACTGCACGGTAATCCTTCGCGATATTGAGCATTCCCATCATCACATATTCGGCGATGGCGATGGCGTTGATCCCGGCCCCGTTGGTGATCGTGACACCGCGTTCGCCCAGCAGGTCGAGCGGCAGGAAATCCAGCCCGGCATAGATGGAATTGAGCCATTTCAGCTTACCGGCACGGCGCACCGCCTCGATCATCGGGGCGTGATCGTTCATATCGAACCAGCCGATTTCCGCGTCTTGCGCAAGCGCGTGCAATTCCTCGACCGAACTGAAAAACCGCGCATCGATCCCCGGCGGCAGATGCGGCTCCACCATCGGACGGATCATCGCGGAGAGGACGGCAACCGGTTTGTGCGCGGTCATGACAGCTTCCATTCCCATTCGAGCGGATCGCCATCCATGATTTCCACACCCTTGCGCGGTAAGTTCGTCACGGATGGCGTCGGAGGTGGCGAAGTCTTTTTCGGCGCGGGCAGCTTTGCGACGCGTTAAGGCGGCTTCGATTTCGTTTGCAGTTATCGGCGAACCCTTCGGGCGGATGCGAAGATCGGTGCGCCCAAGGGTTGTCATGTTCAACCCCAGGACGGTGTCGATACTTTTAATAAGAGCCAATCTTTCATCGGCTGCGAGATCATTTCTGTCCCAGAATAATTTCGATGATCGTAAGTGGAACGCTGGTGTTGAGATCGTTTGACACTGCCTTGTTGAACTCATCCCGCCAGCCAGAATCTATCGATTGGTCGCCCATGCCACTCAGGATCGGCATCATTCGCCTTCAGCCTTTCCACACCGATTACCATCCGCTTCAACCGCGTCAGTGCTGCGCCCAGCCCTTCCCACGAAAACTCCAGCTCGCTGCGATAATGCGCCTGCAGGCACATCATACGGTAGGCCATTGGATGGTAGCCGCGATCGATAAGCGTTTGCAGGCGCAGGAACTCACCCGATGATTTGGACATCTTCGCCCCGGAACCCTCGCGCCGGTCGACCAGAAAGTTGTTGTGCATCCAGATGCGGGCGCCGCTCGCATCGCTGCCGCAGAACGCCTGGTTCTGCGCGATCTCGTTGGGATGATGGATTTCGCGATGATCGATCCCGCCGGTGTGGATGTCGAACGGGAAACCGAGCAGCTTTTCGCCCATGACGCTGCATTCCAGATGCCAGCCCGGCGCGCCTTTGCCCCACGGGCTGTCCCATTCCATCTGCCGCGTTTCGCCCGCAGGGGTCTTGCGCCAGATCGCGAAATCGGCCGCATTGCGCTTGCCCGCGACGGGGGCGATGCGGCTTTCACCGTCATCGTCGATTACCGCACGCGCGAGCCGTCCATATTCCGCCACGCTGGTCGTATCGAAATAGAGGCCGCCATCGATCTGATAACAATGTTTGTCCGCAATGCCTTTCGCAAACTCGATCATCGGTTCGATGTAATCGGTCGCGACCGACCAATGGGCGGGCTCGCGAATGTTCAGCGCTTTCGCATCCGCCTTGAACGCTTCGGTATAATGCTCGGCGATGTCCCAGATCGTCCGGTCGCTGCCCGCCGCCGCTTTTTCCAACTTGTCTTCGCCCGCATCCGCGTCGTCGGTCAGATGGCCCACATCGGTTATGTTGATGACGTGCCTGAGATCGTGGCCTTTCCACGCGAGCGTCCGCCCTAGCACATCGGCGAAAATATAAGCGCGCATATTGCCGATATGGGCATAGTGATAGACCGTCGGCCCGCAGCTATAAACGCGCGCTTCATTCTTATTGATCGGCGTGAATTCTTCCACCTTGCGGGTGAGGCTGTTGAACAGTTTAAGAGGCGTGTCGGTCATGGAATGCGCAATGGCTTGCGGTTCGCCGAAGGTCAATTCGCGCGTCATCGCGAGCGAAACGCGACGGTCCAGCGTATCGAAGTGCGGGCTTGAATTACGTCGCTACGCGCGCAATGACGGCTGCGGTCAATCCCAGCCGTGCCAATCCACCGTTTCATCCAGCCCGGCCCGGTTTACCGCGAACCGGTTTACCGGCGCATCGGGGTCGCGATAGCCGATGGCCATGCCGCAAAAAAAGATGTGATCGTCAGGGATCGGCACGGCGGCGCGGATCTGTTTGGAATACATCGCCCAAGCCTCCTGCGCGCAACTGTCCAGCCCCTGTTCGCGCAGCAGCAGCATAATCGTCTGCAACCACATCCCGATATCGGACCATTGCGGCGGCCCCATATATTTCTTCGTATGCACCAGCATCAGCACCGGCGCGCCAAATGCGCGAAAATTATTGGCGAACCACATCCTGCGGCCCATCTTGTTGTCACGGGTAATGTCGAGCGCGCCGAACATCCCTTCCCCTACATCGCGCCGGCGATCCTCGTAAGCACCGGTCAGCCCTTCGGGATAGATGTCGTATTCGGGCGAGAACGCGTCCTTGCCCTGCGGCAAAATTTCGGCAACCGAAGCGAACAACGCCTGCAGCGGTTCGCCGGTCAGTATCTCCGCGTGCCACGGCTGCGTGTTTCCGCCGGACGGGCTGCGGCGCGCCTGTTCGAACACTTTTAACAGCACGGCGCGATCGACCGGGTTATCCAGAAAAGCGCGAATGGAACGGCGGGACTGGACGGCTTGGGTGACGTTCACGTTTCACCCCTTCCCCTCGAACAGGCCAGCCAGTTGTTCGATGATCGTGCCGCCTAACTGCTCCACATCCATGATCGTTACCGCGCGTTTGTAATAGCGGGTCACGTCATGGCCAATGCCGATTGCGGCAAGTTCGACGGGGCTGCTTTTCTCGATCCATTCGATCACCCGGCGCAAATGCTGTTCTAGATAACCGGCGCTATTTACGCTCAGGGTCGAATCGTCCACTGGCGCGCCGTCCGAAATAACCATCAATATGCGGCGGTCTTCCGCGCGCCCGAGCAGGCGCGAATGGGCCCACAGCAACGCTTCCCCATCGATGTTTTCCTTCAGCAACCCCTCCCGCATCATCAGGCCGAGATTGCGGCGCGCGCGGCGCCAGGGATCGTCCGCTTTCTTGTAGATGATATGGCGCAGATCGTTGAGACGGCCGGGCTGCGGCGGTTTACCATCGGCCAGCCAGGCCTCGCGACCTTGCCCGCCTTTCCAGGCGCGCGTGGTAAAACCCAGAATTTCCACCTTCACGCCGCAGCGTTCCAGCGTGCGGGCAAGAATATCCGCGCTGATCGCCGCGATCGAAATGGGCCGCCCGCGCATGGAACCCGAATTGTCGATCAGCAAAGTGACGACCGTATCCTTGAATTCCTGATCGCGTTCGATCTTGTAGCTCAGGGAATGCCCCGGCATAGTGACCACCCGGGCCAGGCGTGCCGCGTCCAGCAATCCTTCTTCCTGATCGAAATCCCAGGCCCGGTTCTGCTGCGCCATCAAGCGGCGTTGCAGACGGTTGGCCAGCCTGGTCACGATGCTCTGCAAACCGGTCAGCTGGCTGTCGAGATAGGCGCGCAATCGGTCCAGTTCTTCCGTATCGCACAATTCTGGCGCTTCAACCTCTTCATCGAAGCGGTCGGTAAAATATTTGTAATTGAAATCGTCCGGAATATCGGTCCAGCTGCGGTTGGGGCGAACCGGCATCATGCCTTCTTCGCCGTCATCCGCCGCATCGCCGTCGCTCATCTCCTCGTCGGAGGATTCGTCGGTTTCGCTTTCTCCGGTGTCTTCGCCATCGCTGGCTTCGCCTGCCATTTCCGCGGCCTGCGGGTCGGCACCGTCGGACTGGTCGTCCTCCCCATCCTGTTCGGTGTCGTCCTGCCCCTCCTCGTCCTCGCCGTCTTCCTGATCGCTGCCGGGATCCTGTTTGTCGCGTATGAGATCGAGATTGCGCAGCATATCGAGAGCGAGGGACTGGAAAGCCTTCTGATCGTCCAGCGACAGGGCGAGCGATTCGAAATCGCCGCCAATCCGGTCTTCGATGTCCCCGCGGACCAGATCGACCCCGGCCTGCGCCCGCTGCGGAATTGGCTGGCCGGTCAGTTTCTCGCGAAGCATGAGCGACAAGGCGGTCTGCATCGGCACTTCGGCTGCGTCCCGAGCGCGGGCAATCGGGTCCGATGCCGTGCGCAGTTCCACCGCCGCATCCAGATTTGCCGAAATACCGCTGAAATTGTTGGCGCCCAACGCTTCGTACCGAACCTGTTCCACCGCGTCATACACGGCGCGGGCGAGCGGTTCGGCAGGCGCGGCCTTGGCATGGCTTTTTTCGCTGTGATGGCGCAGGCGCAGTGCGAAACTGTCAGCGAAACCGCGCGCTTCGGTTGCCTGTTCGGGTGGCAGATTGCGGCCCGGTAATGGCACCCGGAAATTCTTGCCCGCGCTGGATGGAGCATCCGCGCTCCATGCGACTTCCACTTCGGCCTCCCGCGCCAATGCGCGGCTCGCGCCGGTCAGTGCCTGCTTGAAGCGGTCGAGAGGGGTATCGTCTGCCACCCGGCCTTACCCGATCGACTGGCCGGTGGTTTTCCAATCGGCCAGAAAGCCTTCGATACCCTTGTCGGTCAGCACGTGGTTGAACAGTGCCTTTATGACCTTGGGCGGCGCCGTCATCACATCCGCACCGATCAGCGCGCTTTCCAGAACATGGGTCGCGTGGCGCACGGACGCGACAAGGATTTCGGTATCGAACAGATAATTGTCGTAGATCGTGCGGATATCGCGGATCAGCTCCATCCCGTTGACCCCGTTATCGTCATGCCGGCCGACGAACGGGGAAACGAAGGTCGCCCCGGCTTTCGCCGCCAGCAGCGCCTGATTGGCGGAAAAGCAAAGGGTGACGTTCACCATCGTACCATCGTCGGTGAGCGCCTTGCACGTTTTAAGTCCGTCGATCGTCAACGGCACCTTGATACATACATTATCCGCGATCTTGCGCAGGATATGCGCTTCTTTCAGCATCGTATCGTGGTCCAGCGCGACCACTTCGGCGCTGACCGGCCCGTCCACGATACCGCAGATTTCCTTCGTAACTTCCATGAAATCGCGGCCGGATTTGGCAATCAGGCTGGGATTGGTGGTCACCCCGTCCAGCAGACCCGTTGCCGCCAGTTCGCGAATATCGTCAATTTCGGCAGTATCGGCGAAGAATTTCATGCAGTCGGGCTCCGGTAAATTGCGATTCTTCCTCCGGCAATAGCGATCGCCGGAGCATGGGGCTAGTGGCGGCCTGGTGACGGGCTAGCGGCGGGTGATCAACGCGTACCCAAGCCGAAGGTGCCGATCAGCAAGGGGTCGCGGGTGCTGCGCGGATCGCGGCGGATTGCGGCTTCCTCATCGCCCATTTCCTGCCAGATCGCATCGTCGATCGATCGCGACAGACGCGCGGTTACGCCCGCCACATCCACACCGGTCAATTGCGATATGGCAGTTCCGATAACCGGATCGCGGGCAATGCGGATGGCGTTCGCCCAATTGCGGCACCATCGCATCGACCAGCGTCATTCCCAATTCGCCGCGCAGCATCTGCGTGGCTGCCCTGGGGCCGCCATCGATCAATTGCCGGGCCGCACCGATCCCGATCACGCGCACCGCATCGGCCACCAGTGGTGCAGCCCGTTCGGCCCCCTCGACAGCGAGATCGGCGAACGCATCCTCCAACCGGTCCTTGAAGATGGCGGATGTGAGGATAGTGGACAGGATATTGCCGCGAGTACCCATGATATTGCCCAGCCCGATTGCCGCGACCTGATCGTCCCAGAAACCGCCATCCGACGTCAGCCGGGCAAAGGCACGTTCGCTCGATGCGAACAGCAGACGCCGCACCGCTTCGTCCAGCGAGAAGGCCGGCAGGCTGGCACAGCCCGACACGCCCATGGTCATACCGATCAACGCAGCGGTGGAAACACCGGTGATGAATGACCGACGGCTCGGCGCCTGGCCGGAATTTCGGTTAAGGGATCGGGACATTGGGTGGTCTCCTTAAAAAAATTCGAAACGCCATACCGCGGTGGACGCAAAATCCATGACCGGTTGCGCGAAGGCGGCTGCAAACCCCATATGGATGCAAACCCATGAACCGCGCCAGACTCATCATATTCAACGCCGCTATCGGTCCGCTCGATTACAAGGTGCCGGACACGATGACCGTGGAATACGGCTCGGTCGTCTCCGCTCCGCTGGGTCCGCGCCAGATCGTGGGCATCGTGTGGGAGGAGGAACGCCTGCCCGCAAGCGAAGTTCCGGCAGAAAAACTGCGCGCCATTCTGGAAGTGCTACCGGTACCGCCGCTGCGGGCGGAATTGCGGCGATTGATCGAATGGACGGCCGATTATTACTGCGCCTCTCTCGCCGCGGTGGCGCGGATGGTGCTGGCGTCGGGCGGCGCGATGCGCGGTCCCGCGACCATGACCGAATACCGGTTGACCGGCGCAATGCCCGAACGCATGACGCCGCAGCGTGCGGCACGCGATGGATGTGCTGCAGGACAATCAGGCAACCATTCGCGAACTGGCGGAAATGGCGGGCGTCAGCGATGGCGTATTGCGCGGGCTGGTCGCGCAAGGTGTGCTGGAGCCGGTGCAGGTGGATATCGACCGCCCTTACCCCCGCGCCGATGCAGGGCACGCCACTATAGTGTTGAGCGCAGAACAGCGCGCCGTGTCGGACCGGCTCAGCCAGGCGGTGGCGGCACGTGCGTTTGCGCCATTCCTGCTCGACGGGGTCACCGGTTCGGGCAAGACCGAAACCTATTTCGAACCGATAGCGGCGGCTCTGCGCGCCAATCGCCAGGTGCTGGTTCTACTGCCCGAAATCGCGCTGACGCAGGCGTTTCTCAAACGGTTCGAAAGCCGGTTCGGCGCAGCGCCCGTGGTCTGGCATTCCAGTCTCAAAAGCACCCAGCGCCGCCGGGCATGGCGCGCCATTGCGCAGGGGGCGGGTCATGGCGGCGCGCAGGTTGTGGTCGGTGCGCGCTCGGCGCTGTTCCTGCCTTACGCCGATCTTGGCCTGATCGTGGTGGACGAAGCGCACGAAACCAGTTTCAAACAGGATGAAGGGGTACGCTATAACGCGCGCGACGTTGCGGTGATGCGCGCCCGGTTCGAACGTATTCCCGTAATCCTGGCCAGCGCGACGCCCGCTCTGGAAAGCCTGCAGATGGCGGAAAGCGGCATCTACGAAAAGCTGGATCTGCCCAGCCGTTTCGGCGGTGCGACCCTGCCCGACATCGCGACCATCGATCTGACCGAACACAAGCCGGAACGCGGGCGCTGGCTGGCGCCGGAACTGGTGGAAGCGCTGAAGGACCGGCTGGCGAAAGGGGAACAGTCGTTATTGTTTCTCAACCGCCGCGGCTACGCCCCGCTGACTTTGTGCCGCAATTGCGGGTTCCGTTTCCAATGCCCCAATTGCAGCGCCTGGCTGGTGGAACACCGATTTTCCAAACGCCTCGCCTGCCACCATTGCGGGCACGAAACCGTGCCGCCCGACACGTGCCCTGAATGCGGGGAACCGGATTGCCTGGTGGCCTGCGGTCCGGGTGTGGAACGGATCGCGGACGAGGTCGGCGAAATCCTGCCCGATGCGCGGATCGCGGTGGTTACGTCCGATACGCTGAACAGCCCCCGGAAAGCTGCCGATTTCGTGGCACAGGCCGAAGCAAAGGCGATCGACGTGATCGTGGGCACGCAATTGGTGACGAAAGGGTTCCATTTTCCCGAATTGACACTGGTGGGTGTGGTCGATGCCGATCTGGGGCTGGAGGGCGGCGATCTGCGCGCGGCCGAACGCACCTATCAGCAGGTGGCGCAGGTTGCGGGCCGGGCCGGGCGCGGCGCCAAACCGGGCGAGGTGCTGATCCAGACCCGTCATCCGCAAGCCCCGGTGATCGCCGCCCTGACCGCCGGCGACCGCGATGCATTTTATGCCGCCGAAACCGAGGCCCGCCGCGATGCGGGCGCGCCGCCATTCGGCCGCTGGGCAGCGATCATCGTATCGTCCGAAGACGAAGCGGAAGCACGCGACGCTGCCCGCGCTATCGGCGGCACGCGGCCTTCGCTCACCGATGTCATGATCCTGGGACCGGCGCCTGCCCCCATGGCCCTGTTGCGCGGACGGTACCGCTACCGCCTGCTCGTCAATGCGCGGCGCAGCGTACAGGTACAGGACATTATCCGCCAATGGCTCGGCGCACTCGACATACCGCGCGGCGTGCGGGTAAGCGTGGATATCGACCCATATAGCTTCGTCTGAAGGAACAGCGCATGACCCTGACCGTCCATCATCTTGGCATATCCCAGTCCGAACGCGCCGTTTGGCTGTGCGAGGAACTGGCGCTGGATTATGAATTCAAACGCTACGACCGGCGGGCCGACAACCGCCTCGCGCCCGATGAACTGAAGGCGCTGCATCCCGCCGGCATGGCGCCCGTCATTCAGGACACTAGCGACGGCGGCGATCTGGTATTGGCGGAAAGCGGGGCGATCTGCGAATATATCGACCGCAAATATGGCGGGGCGAAACATTGTCTGGATACCGGGCATCCCGACTTCGCCGATCATCTGTTCTGGTTCCACTATACCAACGGCACATTCATGACCAACGGCATGATGCAACTGATGCTCACGATGGCCCAGGGCGATGAACAACCGAAGAACGCCATGCCGATGCAATTTGTCGCGGACCGCACCCAGAAAGCCTGGGATATGGTCGAGGCGCGGCTGGGCGAAGCGGAATATTTCGGTGGTTCGCAGCTGACCCTGGCCGACATCATGATGGTCTATTGCCTGACCACCGGCCGGATGATGCGGCAGGTGCCGCTGGGCGACCGGCCCAACACCGCCGCCTATCTCAAGCGCATCGGACAACGCGAAGCGTATCAGCGCGCCTGGGCGAAATGCGAACCGGGAATGGAGCCGAACCTGACCTGAGGCAGTTTGGTGAAGCCCGGACATTGCGGGCCGGGGTGGCACTGTAACCGCGTTCGTGCATTACCATGTCATGCCTGCCCCG
Source organism: uncultured Alphaproteobacteria bacterium (assembly GCA_963803585.1). Classification (GTDB taxonomy): domain Bacteria; phylum Pseudomonadota; class Alphaproteobacteria; order Sphingomonadales; family Sphingomonadaceae; genus Pontixanthobacter. The sequence continues at coordinate 360,705 of CAWDNB010000004.1, forward strand.
AAGCCCATCCTCGTCCCCATTCTCGGCGATCAGCTGACCCGCACTCTCCCGTCGCTTCGCGGGCGGACGAAGGACGATACGATCATCGTCATGATGGAGGTGTGGGACGAGGCGACATACGTCAAACACCACAAACAGAAGATCGCCCTGATTTTTTCCGCCATGCGCCATTTTGCCGAGGAATTGCGCGATGCCGGCTGGACGGTCGATTACACATATCTGACCGATGACGGTAATGCGCACAGTTTCACCGGCGAAATTGCCCGCGCCGTGGAACGGCACGACCCCCGCGAAATCCAGATTACCGAAGCGGGCGAATGGCGCGTGCAGCAGCAGCTGGAGGAGTGGGCCGACAAATTCGCATGTCCGGTCACCATCCTGCCCGACGACCGGTACATCTGCTCCATTCGCGAATTTCACGATTGGGCGAAGGATCGCAACACTTTGCGCATGGAGACCTTCTATCGTGAAATGCGCCGCAAAACCGGGTTGCTGATGGACGCGGACGGCAAGCCCGAAGGCGGGGAATGGAATTACGACAAGGAAAACCGCGAAAGTCCTGACGACGGGATGGACCCGCCCGAACGCCCTAAATTCGTGCCTGACGATATTACCCGCGAAGTCATGGCGCTGGTCGAAGACAAGTTCGGCGACCATTTCGGCACTCTCGATGCTTTTGCATGGCCCGTAACTGCCGGCGAAGCTCAGGAAGCCGCCGATGCCTTCTTCGCGGAACGCATCGAACGCTTCGGCCCCTATCAGGATGCGATGGTGTATGGGGAAGACGATCTGTACCATTCCATGCTGTCGACCAGCATCAATCTGGGCCTGCTCGATCCTATGGAACTGTGCAAACGGGCGCAGACCGCGCTGCACGAAGGGCGCGCACCGATCAATTCGGTGGAAGGTTTCATCCGCCAGATCGTCGGCTGGCGCGAATATGTGCGCGGTTTCTACTGGTTCCATATGCCGGGTCTGGAAAGCGCCAATGCGCTGGATGCGCAGCGGCCTTTGCCCGAATTCTACTGGACCGGCGATACCGATATGCGGTGCCTGTCGGACTGTATCCGTTCGACCCGCGACAATGCCCATGCGCACCACATCCAGCGGCTGATGGTGCTGGGCAATTTCGCCCTGCTTGCCGGGATCGAACCGCGCGCGGTGCAGGACTGGTATCTGGTGGTCTATGCCGACGCCTATGAATGGGTCGAAATGCCCAACGTCGCGGCAATGATCCTGTATGCCGATGGCGGCAAGCTGGCCAGCAAACCCTACGCGGCCAGTGGCAATTACATCAACAAAATGTCCGACTACTGCAAAAAATGCCGATATTCAGTCAGCAAAAAAACCGGCGAAGGTTCCTGCCCGTTCAATTCGCTATACTGGCATTTCATGGACCGCCACCGCGACCGGCTGGAAAGCAACAACCGCATCGGCCGCATCTACGCCAATTGGGACCGGATGGCCGATGACAAGAAACAGGCCTATCTCGACACGGCGGACGGGTATCTGGGCGCGCTGGAGCCTGCAAAGGATGGCTGGGCGCGGTAAGGTAAGATGGCGGATATTGGGGTGGGAAGCGTATGCAACCGTTTGGATCAATTTCAGCTTACAATCCCTCTTCTTGAATTCTCTTTCGTTTGATAGTTTCTGTCGAGATACCGCTCTCGACTTCACCACCAACCTTGGTTTTCACTGTTTCGATGGAAGTGGTCTGTTCTCTTACCTGACCGTCCGCATTCGCCTTTAAAAAAACTTTAATTTTGCCCGTAATCTGTTCAGATTTCCGTTTTGCATAGGCCTCTTCGAATGAGATTGGTTCCCTCATGATTTGACCAACTACTACGTCGCTTTCGGCATTCGTGCGGTGAAAATAATCAGCGCTTATTGTCATTTCGACACTGAACGTGGCGCTATCGCCTTCTACACTTTTAAGTCGGCCTGGATTGAGGGCCGCTGGATGGTTGAAAGCTGCGCCGTCGACTAAATTTTCAGGTTGTATCTTAATAGCCTTGATCGTTTCTAGAATGGCATTTGGGTCGCACTCGACCTGAAAAGCATTCCAAGTAAAATACCATGTGCCGCAAGCCTCAAATGGAATTTCGGCTGCTTCAAGCCATGCGTCACGACGGTTTTCCAGTTCTACCCGATTGAGAATTTCCATGCTGCCATCACGGCCCTCGATTACGCGCACCGGGAATTGCCAATTTATCAGCCGTCCGTCGTCGTCAGGATCCAGTGGTACATCATAGCGCCGCTGAACGCCGTCTTCGGGCCTACAGATAGGATATGCTCGAGCTATTCATGCCCCCCACTGCTGCTGGAAGATGAACCATTTTCCCCTCTGCTTTCAGACTTGTGGAACAAAATAATCTGAAATTGATCGCCAACCGTTTCGTCCTGCGCCTGCCCCCAAGCAGGGTTAGACAGAATAGCTAGTAGGATACAAACCATCATTTGTTTTATGTGCTGAATTTTATGGCGTTTCAATTGAATACCCTAGGTTTGAACTCCATCCGACGCTCAGATTCGCAACTGGCTCATAAGCAGCCGCGTTAATCAACTTCGACTCATTTGCGCCCCATCCCGTTCCCGCCGCAGCAATTCGCTTTTGATTGCCGCACCATAGGCATAGCCGCCGAGACTTCCGTTGGACGCGACCACGCGGTGGCAGGGAACCAGCACGGCAACGCCATTGGCGGCATTCGCGCCGCCGACTGCGCGGCTGGCGTTGGGATTGCCCAATGCTGCCGCGATGTCGCCATAGCTGCGGGTCTCGCCTTTCGGGATCGCGCATAATTGCGCCCATACCGATTGCTGGAACGCCGTGCCGGGCTGGTCCACCGCGATACCGGCGGCGGGCGCTTCATGTTCCACCACAGCAATTACACGGTCTGCCAACTGCGCGAATTCGGTATCGTCCCCGGCCGGTATCGCGCCGGGAAACCGCGCTGTCAGGTCGCCGGGCACTTCGGCAAAAGACAGACGGCATACGCCCTGTTCGCTCGCCGCCAGCAGCATCGGGCCAAGGCTGGTTTCGAAAATACCGTAACGGACCATCTCACCGCGCTGCGCGTGATCGTCGGTTCTGGATCGTGTAGCCATGATAGCGCTTCCCCAAACCGGCCCAAACCGGCATGATGCCTGCCGGTTGCGGACAGACTATGCGGCAAGGGCACGCTTGCGGTCAATGGACCCGCGCGCCTACAGGCAAAATGATGAACCGATTGCCGATCCTGTTCGCAACCTTGCTGGCTATTGCTTTTGGCAGCGCCGCATCTGCCGATCCGGCCGATGTGAACGCTGCCGCGCGGGGGGTCGTGCGGGTGGTCATAATCGGCGGCGACGGCGCGGATATCTTCCCGATCAGCCACGGAACCGGGTTCGCCGTCTCGGGCAATCGTATCGTCACCAATGCCCATGTGGTGCGCGAAGCGGTGATGGACAATGCACTGAAAATCCGTGTCGTCCCATCCGAAGGCAACGGACGTGCATTTGCGCGGATTGTCGCAGTCAGTCCGCGCAACGATCTGGCTCTGCTGGAAATCATCGGCGATATGCGCCTCCCGCCATTGACCATCGCGGGCGATAGCGGGGCCGATAGTGGAACCGACAACGGGGAGGTTTCCGCAGTTGGCTATCCGATGAATGTGGATCAGGCGCAGGGATTGGAACTGGCGGATATTTTCGATGCGCAGCCGCCTGTAAAAAGCCGCGGGTTTGTTTCGGGCACACGGCCCAGCCGGCAATTCGACACCATATTGCACACGGCCCCCATTGCCCGCGGCAATTCGGGCGGACCGTTGCTGGATGGATGCGGGCGGGTGTTGGGGGTCAACAGTTTCGGCGCGGATTCGGGTGGATCGGACGCCGAATTTTTCTTCGCCGTATCGATGAAGGAACTGGTGCCGTTCCTGCGAGCCAATAGCGTCACGCCGCGCATCAATGCAGAACCTTGTCGCAGCCTGGCGGAACTCGATGCCGCGGAACGCGCACGGATGGAAACGCAGCAGGCCGCAGCCCGTGCTGCCATGTCGCAGCGGTCGGAAGCCAGCCGCCAGAAAGAGGCGCGCATCCGGCTGGAGGCTTCGCTGGCGGTTCAGGAAGAACGCGAAAATGCCATGGCGTTGGCGTTCCTGCTGGTACTGGTCGGCATGGGCGCGGCGATCATCGCGTGGCGCGCGCTGGCCGCTTCGCGCGATCCGGAACATACCCATAAACCAAGCGGTGCATTCGGCGGCGAAAGGGCCGTCGTCATCGCGGGCACCATTGCCGCAATTGCGTTGATTGCTGCAATCGCCCTGTGGTTCACCCGCCCCGGCCTCGACGCTATCGACCGCCGCGTCGCCGCCGCGATGGCGCAGGATACCCGGACATCGCAACCTGCGCCCATGGCTACCGCGGGGGGATCGCTGCAATGTACGCTGGATACCGGGCGCAGCCGCATCACCGGCACCCCGACCCAGACCGTCGATCTGGCGTGGACTGCCGATGGGTGTGTGAATGGCCGCACCCAATACGGGCTGAATGGCGGCATCTGGTCGCGCATATTCGTGCCTAATTCCGAAGCGGCGGTGGCCGTAAACCGCTTCGATCCCGGCAGCCGCACGTTCCGCACCGATCGCTATCTCCTCGGCCGGTCCGCCATGAGCGCGGCGCGCAGCCAGCGCGCGAAATACACGCCGCCAGCCTGTGGAAACGAAAATGCAGCGGCGAAGCTGGGCGATATGCAGGGTGCGGTCACCGCGCTATTACCCGCGCAGCCGAACGAACGACTGGTCTATAGCTGCGAAACGAAAGATCCGTGACCGTGCGAACTGCGCATCCCCGATCTGCGCATCCCCGAACTGCGCATCCCCGATCTGCGCATTCCCGAACTGCGCATCAATGTGCCAATGCATCTCCGCTCAGCGTGATCCTGTGCATTTCGCGGGCATGGCCGTGATAATCGTTCAGCGCATTGTGCCAGGTCGTCCGGTTGTCCCAGATCGCCACGGTGCCCGGCTGCCATACCAGTTTGCATTCGTTTTGCGCCGATAAGGCCGCAGCGTATAAGCGCTCCAGCAGCGGGAGGCTTTCTTCCCGCGTCCGGCCAACGATATTGATGGTGAAGGCGCTGTTTACGTACAATAGCTTGCGGCCGGTCTGCGGATGGCGGATCACGATGGGATGGGTCGCACCGGTTTGCTGGTCCTGCCCACGCAGATCGCTGCCCATATCGGTTTTCGCATAGATACCGTCCGCCTTGTACACATGGTCTGCCGTGTGAAAGGCGTGCAGCCCGATCGATTTCCCGCTTCAAATCGTCGGACAGCGCATCATATGCCGCGCCCATATGTTTGAAATGGGTGTCCCCGCCGGCGGGCGGCAGCGTGCGTGCAACCAGGATCGATCCCATCGCCGGCACCTGATCGTAAGAATGATCGGTATGCCACGCGCCGCCGATATTGGTATGCTGGTCCGCTGCCTTGCGGACGATGGCGATCTGCGGATATTTTTCCTGCAGCGGGAAATACTGGTTGATATCGATCCCACCCCAGCGTTCGGCAAGCGCAATATGGTCTTCGGGCGAAAACTGCTGGCCGCGAAATACCGCAACGCCATGGGTGTATACTGCCTGCTTCACGTCATCGAGCTCCGCTCCGTGCAAGCCGGCCAGGGTTACTCCGGACAATTCCACACCGCAATTGGGCGATAGGGGTGTGCTTTCCATACTGTCACTCTCCTTCGGACCACGAAATCATGCGCGTTCTTCGTGCGCGGTGCAAGTCGTGGCTGGTTTCAAAGACCAGCGCCCGTACCGCCTTCAGCACGGTCGCGGCTTGCATCCGCGAAAGCTGGATGATAGGGGCGCGCCAGTCTATCACGGGTGCCGGTTCAGGCGCCTGTCGCCATCAGGCTGACGATATTAACTTCCGGATCCAAGAGGACCAAAACGCGTGGAGAATTCCGCCGGTATCAAGGCTAGTCTGGCAGGCCGCTATGCGTCTGCCCTGTTCGATCTTTCGGTAGAGGCCGGAACGGTCAGCGCAGTCGAATCCGATCTGGACAGGCTGCGCGCCGCCATGAACGAATCGTCCGTGCTTCGCGATCTTACCACCAATCCGCAAGTCGGCCGCAACCAGGCGGCGCAGGCAATCGCCGCGGTCGGCCGCGAATTGCAGGTTTCGCAGCTGGTGCAGAATTTTCTGGGCGTGTTGGCGGCAAACCGTCGGCTGGGCGAAATGCCCAAGATGATCGCCGCGTTTCATACCATCGCAGCGGCGCAGCGCGGCGAAGTAACCGCCAGCGTCACCAGCGCGCACGCCTTGTCCGATGCGCAGCTCGCTACTTTGAAAGACCGGCTGACCGCACGCGAAGGCCGCACCGTAAAATTGTCGTCCGATGTCGATCCCGATCTTCTCGGCGGCCTTGTCGTCACAATCGGGTCCAAGCGCATCGACGGTTCGATTCGCACCCGCCTCAACACCCTTGCCCAAGCCATGAAAGGCTGAATTCGTCATGGAAATCCGCGCCGCAGAAATCTCCAAGGTCATCAAGGACCAGATCGCCAATTTCGGCACCGAAGCCGAAGTCAGCGAAGTGGGTTCGGTTCTGTCCGTCGGGGATGGTATCGCCCGCATTCACGGGCTGGACAATGTTCAGGCCGGCGAAATGGTCGAATTTTCGAACGGTGTTCAAGGTATGGCGCTGAACCTGGAGGCCGACAATGTGGGCGTCGTCATCTTCGGCTCCGATGCGGAGATCAAGGAAGGCGATGTCGTCAAACGGACCGGCACGATCGTGGACGTTCCGATCGGCAAGGCCCTCCTCGGCCGGGTGGTCGACGCGCTGGGCAACCCGATCGACGGCAAGGGCCCGATCGAAACGACGCAGCGCAGCCGCGTCGAGGTTAAAGCGCCGGGTATCATCCCGCGCAAATCGGTCGATGAACCGGTCCAGTCGGGATTGAAAGCGATCGACGCGCTGGTGCCGGTCGGTCGTGGCCAGCGCGAATTGATCATCGGCGACCGTCAAACCGGCAAAAGCGCCGTGGCGATCGATACCTTCATCAACCAGAAGGAAGGGCATGCCGGCACGGACGAAAAGAAAAAGCTGTATTGTATCTATGTCGCGGTAGGGCAGAAGCGTTCCACCGTCGCGCAGATCGTCAAGAGCCTGGAAGAAAACGGCGCGATGGAATATACTATCGTGGTTGCCGCAACCGCTTCGGAACCGGCGCCGCTCCAGTTCCTTGCACCCTATACCGGCTGCGCAATGGGCGAATATTTCCGCGACAACGGGATGCACGCGGTCATCGTCTATGACGATTTGTCGAAACAGGCGGTGGCGTATCGGCAGATGAGCCTGCTGCTGCGTCGCCCTCCGGGCCGTGAAGCCTATCCCGGTGACGTTTTCTATCTGCATAGCCGCCTGCTCGAGCGCGCGGCGAAAATGAACGACGATAATGGCGGCGGTTCGTTGACCGCCCTGCCGATCATCGAAACGCAAGCGGGCGACGTATCCGCCTACATCCCGACCAACGTGATTTCGATTACCGACGGACAGATTTTCCTGGAAACCGATCTGTTCTATCAGGGTATTCGCCCGGCCATCAATGTCGGCCTGTCGGTTTCGCGCGTTGGCGGTGCTGCCCAAACCAAAGCGATGAAAAAAGTGTCGGGGTCCATCAAGCTGGAGCTGGCGCAATATCGCGAAATGGCGGCTTTTGCGCAGTTCGGGTCGGACCTCGATCCGTCCACCCAGAAATTGCTCAACCGCGGTGCGCGCCTTACCGAATTGCTCAAGCAAGCGCAGTTTTCGCCCATGCCGTTTCGAAGAACAGACGGTGTCGATCTTTGCCGGCACCAACGGCTATCTCGATGCGATTCCCGTGAACCGGGTCAATGAATACGAGGCGGCGATGCTCAGCTTCATGCGCAGCGAACATGCGGATGTTCTGGCGACCATCCGCACCAGCACGAAATTCGAAGACGATACGAAAACCGCCACGGTCAAGGCGCTGGACGCTTTTGCGAAACAATTCGCGTAACGCATATGCGTCAACCCGGAAGTGATCCGGGCGGGCGAAACGGAGAATAATCAGAGTGGCATCGCTCAAAGAACTGAAAGATCGGATCGGGTCGGTTAAATCCACCCAGAAGATCACCAAGGCCAAGCAAATGGTTGCTGCCGCCAAGCTGCGCAAGGCGCAGGCTGCGGCGGAAGCGGCGCGTCCTTACTCGGACCGGCTGGCCGCGGTTATGGCTGCGCTGGCTTCGAAGATTTCGGGCGACAATGCGCCCAGGCTGTTGGCAGGCACCGGATCGGACAAACGGCATCTGCTGGTTGTGATAAATACCGACAAGGGGCTGTGCGGCGGGCTCAACGCCAATATCGTGCGCGCGGCATCGGCCAAGGCGCGCGCCTTGGAAGCCGCCGGAAAAACCGTATCGTTCTATCTGGTCGGCAAGAAAGGCCGCGCCCCGCTCAAGCGGAATTTCGAAACGCAGATCGACAAGCATTTCGACACCAGCACAGTGCGCTACCCCGGTTTCGAAGAAGCGGAAGCCATTGCCGACGATCTGCTTGCGAAATTCGATAACGGCGAATTCGATATTGCCCATCTGGTCTACCCGACCTTTCAATCCGCTCTCGTCCAGAACCCCACTATCGACCAGATCGTGCCCGTACCGGCACCCGAAGCCGCAGGCGGCTTCCGACGCGGTGGTGGAATATGAACCGGGCGAAGAAGAGATCCTCGAAGAATTGCTGCCGCGTTACGTGAAAACGCAGATTTTCGGCTCACTGCTGGAAATCGCTGCGTCGGAACAGGGCGCGTCGATGACTGCGATGGACAATGCGACCCGCAATGCCGGTGATCTCATCAAGGATTTGACCGTGCAATATAACCGTTCGCGCCAAGCGGCGATTACCACCGAACTGATCGAGATCATCGCGGGCGCGGAAGCGCTTTAGCCGATAGTTGCATCGCTGCGGATGTGCCGGTCTGGCAAACGAAGATATTGGAGCCTTAATACCGTGAATAAAATGCTTTCTCTTGCTGCGCCTTTTGCGATGTTCGCGATGCTTTCTGCTTGCGGCGATACCGGCGAAGAGGCGGAAGTCGATATTGCGGCCACCCCAGCCGCATTGCCCGTTGAAAATAACGGTCTCGGCGCACCGGACGAAGCCGCGTTCTCCGCAGCCTATGCCAAGGCCTGCCCGGATGCGGAGGCTGTTGCGTCGTCGATCTGCCAGGCCGCCGGAATGGGCGCGGAAAGTTTTGTCTGCGAATTTGGCCTTGGCGATACCGAAGCGCGCCGGCAGGAAGCCACTTTGATCGAAGGCGAAAGCGAATGGATCATCGAAAATCCCGAAACCGCTTGCCCCGCCGACACCGAATAAATATTTTCGAATATCGTTAGAAACCCGTCAGGATAACATCATGGCCACCGCCCCCGTACTCGACCACAGCAAACCCAATATGTCGGACAACGGCACGATTGCGCAGATTATCGGCGCCGTCGTGGACGTTGCTTTCCCCGGTGACCTGCCACCGATCCTGACTGCGCTGGAGACCAAAAACGGGGACACGACCCTGGTTCTGGAAGTCGCGCAGCATCTGGGCGAAAACACCGTGCGCACTATCGCGATGGACGCGACCGAGGGTCTGACCCGCGGACAGGCGGTCATCAGCACCGGGCGTCAGATATCGGTTCCGGTCGGTCCTAAAACGCTGGGGCGGATCATGAATGTCGTCGGCGAACCGATCGACATGCGCGGCCCGGTGGGCGCGGATATGTCCATGCCGATCCATGCCGAAGCGCCGTTATTCGTGGACCAGTCCACCGAAGCGGCCATTCTGGTTACCGGCATCAAGGTGATCGATCTGCTCGCCCCCTATGCAAAAGGCGGCAAGATCGGTCTGTTCGGCGGTGCGGGCGTGGGCAAGACCGTGCTGATCCAGGAACTGATCAACAATATCGCCAAGGGCCATGGCGGCGTGTCCGTGTTTGCCGGCGTGGGTGAACGTACGCGCGAAGGCAACGATCTGTATCACGAATTTCTGGACGCCGGGGTCATCGCCAAAAACGATGCGGGCGAAGCGATCTCGGAAGGCAGCAAGGTTGCGCTGGTGTTTGGCCAGATGAACGAACCCCCCGGCGCGCGTGCCCGCGTCGCCCTGTCCGGCCTGACCATGGCGGAATATTTCCGCGATCAGGAAGGGCAGGATGTGCTGTTCTTCGTCGATAACATCTTCCGCTTCACTCAGGCCGGTTCCGAAGTGTCCGCCCTGCTTGGCCGTATCCCATCGGCAGTGGGCTATCAGCCGACACTGTCCACCGACATGGGCAATCTGCAGGAACGCATCACCTCAACCACCAAGGGTTCGATCACATCCGTGCAGGCCATTTATGTTCCTGCCGATGATTTGACCGATCCGGCGCCTGCTGCTTCCTTCGCTCACCTTGATGCGACCACCACGCTGAACCGGGCGATTTCGGAACTGGGTATCTATCCCGCCGTCGATCCACTCGATTCCACCAGCCGCGTGCTGGAACCTCGCGTCGTGGGCGACGAGCATTACCAGACCGCCCGCCGCGTTCAGGAAACGCTGCAGAAATACAAATCGCTGCAGGATATCATTGCCATTCTGGGCATGGACGAGCTTTCCGAAGAGGACAAACTGACCGTCCAGCGGGCGCGCAAAATCCAGAAATTCCTGAGCCAGCCGTTCCACGTGGCCGAAGTGTTTACCGGCATCAGCGGCGTGTTCGTCCAGCTGGAAGACACCGTGCGTTCGTTCAAGGCGGTCGTCGAAGGGGAATATGATCACCTGCCGGAACAGGCGTTCTACATGGTCGGCGGGATCGACGATGTGGTGGCCAAGGCCAAGAAAATGGCGGAGGATGCATAAATTTCGTGCAGGCGGGCCATCTGCTCAAACGGTTGTCGCAAGCGGGAATAGCCACGTTTTTGCTTATTTCCGCTTTCGACATTCATCGCTGGCGGGTCGACGAATGGCGGCGGTTCGATAATGAATTTACGATGTCGGCGCTGCGAATATTCGGGCAATCGCCAGAACCGGTGTGGCTTTACGCATTGGCGTTTCCGGCTGTAGCCATCAATTTTGGCTGTATGGTCCAGCTATGGCGCGGACGAAGGGAACGCGTGCTGTATCCTTTCGTGATCACCGCGATTCTGATCGCGCTGGTTCCTGTGTTCGGTTCGCAAACGATCGGTTACATGATTGTGTGGGAACGGATATTGACGATGTTCGGCTATTTCATCGGCGGCGCAATCGCGCTTGTGCTTTATCTCGACCGGAATGAAAGCAACTGCGCTGCAGATTAGATTGTATTTTTTCTAGAATAGGAATGATTATGCCCCTGCATTTCGAACTCGTCACGCCCGCCAAACTGGAACGGTCGGAAGATGTCCATATGGTCGTCGTGCCCGGAACCAATGGCGAATTCGGCGTACTGGAAGGGCATGCGCCGTTCATGTCGACAATCCGCGACGGTATCGTGCAGATCTTCCGGACGGCCGGCGGCCCGGCGGAAGAGATCGAGGTGCGCGGCGGTTTTGCCGAAGTTGGCGATAACGGCCTTACCGTGCTGGCTGAAAAAGTGATTGCGCCAGCAAGCTGACATCTGGCGATAGTTCAACCGACGAAAAAAGGCGGCGGCCACCCGTTTGGTTCCGCTCCATGACCGGGCTTCACTTTTGCACCCCGATCGCGCATCGTCGTTACATCGATTTCCCGATTGGAGAGGATCCATGAAACGTGTTTCCACGACTGCCCTTGCCGTTGCCATCGCAATGACCGCCATTCCTGCCAATGCCGATCATCACGGCACGAAAACCATGACCGCCGACGCGGGTATTCCCGGCCCACGAACAGGATCCCTTCATCTGGCTGGAAGAAGCGCGCAGCGAACGCGCGCTGGACTGGGTCCGCGCCGAGAACGAGCGGACCACCGGAATGTTGACCGCCGATCCACGCTATGAAAAACTGAAAGCCGATGCGCTGGCGATTTACGATAGCGAAGACAAGATACCCTATGTCGGCTTTTCCAAATTCGGCCTCGTCAATTTCTGGCAGGACAAGCAAAACCCCAAAGGTCTGCTGCGCCGGACCACGCGCGAAAGCTATCGCAGCGATAATCCCGAATGGGAAACCGTGTTGGACGTCGATGCGCTTGCCGCGGCGGAAGGGCGCGAATGGGTGTACAAGGGCGCAAGTTGCCTGCCGCCCATGGACAAGATGTGCATGGTGGCCCTGTCCGATGGCGGTAAGGATGCGACTATCCTGCGCGAATTCGACATGGAAACGGGCGAGTTCGTGGAAGGTGGCTTCACCCTGCCCGAAAGCCAGGGCGGTGTTGGATGGATCGATGAAAACACGCTGATGGTCGGCCGCGATTTCGGGGACGGCACGCTCACCGAAAGCGAATATCCCTATACCGCCCGGATATGGACGCGCGGGACGGCGATTGACGATGCGCCGGAAATATTCCGCGGCGATCCGGCGGATGTGTCCGCCGGCGCCTACACCATGCGCGATGGCGAAGGCACCATTCAGGCACGCATGGCCTATCGCGGACTGAGCTTCCATGAACGCGCCTATTACGTATGGAAGGACAATGACTGGCTGGCTCTCGATCTGCCGAAAAAAGCCAATCCTTACAGCATAATCGACGGGCAATTGCTGTTCAGTACGGATGTGGACTGGGATACGGACGGACAGACTTTCCCGGCAGATGCGCTGGTGTCGGTCGATCTGGAAGAATGGAAAGCTGACCCCAATGGTGCATCCAAGACGCTGGTCTGGGCGCCCGGCAATCGCCAGACCAAACAGGGCGCGGGCACAACTGCCAGCAGCCTGTATGTCGGCCTGCTCGACAATGTACGCGGCCAGGTTCTGAAATTCGATCATGTCGATGGCGCTTGGCAAACCACCAAGGTCGATCTGCCGGACAATGCGACGGTCGGTGTGGCGGCGACATCGGACGATACGGATGAAATCATGTTCTCCGTCACCGATTTCCTCACGCCGTCCACACTCTATTACGCCGATGGCACCCCTCCGGCGGTCCTCAAAACCAGCCCCAGCTATTTCGACGCCACCGGAATGGATGTGGAACAGCATGAAGCGGTATCGGCCGATGGTACGAAGATTCCGTATTTCATCGTCAAGCCTGCCGGAATGCAGCTTACCGCCAACACGCCCACGCTGCTGACCGGATATGGCGGGTTCCAGGTGCCGCGTCTGCCCGGTTATCTGGGCAGCACGGGCAAGCTGTGGCTGGAGAATGGCGGTGCCTATGTCCTCGCCAATCTGCGCGGAGGGGGTGAATTCGGCCCGGCCTGGCACCAGACCGCAATCCGCGAGAACAAGCAGCGCACGTGGGACGATTTCATCGCCGTGGCGGAAGATCTGGTTGCGCGGGAATATACCGCCCCCCAGCATCTGGGCATACAGGGCGGATCGCAGGGCGGTCTGCTGGTCGGTGCTGCGTTCACGCAGCGGCCCGAACTGTTCGGCGCGGCCATCGTGCAAATCCCGTTATTCGATATGCTGCGCTATCACGAGATCGGTCGCGGGGCGTCGTGGATCGGGGAATATGGCGACCCGCGTATTCCCGAACAACGCGCCTGGATCGAAGCATATTCGCCCTATCAGAAACTGGTGGAGGGCGTGGAATTTCCCGCCCCGTTCCTGTGGGCTTCCACGGCGGACGATCGCACGCATCCCGCCCATGCACGCAAAGGCGCGGCCAAGCTGAAGGCATTGGGACAGGATTATTATTATTTCGAAGACATGACGGGCGGCCATTCCGGCGGCGTGGACAATGAACAACGCGCAAAGCTGCAGGCGCTGCAATATGTATATTTGCTGCAAAGGCTGTCCGGCGGATAGGCTTTGCCGGCGGAGACCGCGTTGGCGGGGTGCGTTGGCGGGAGAAGTTAGCAGGGCAGCCGTTCGAGCGATCAATTGTCGCTGCGATGGCTGAGCCAGATCCAGGGCACATTCGCACCGTCGAACCTGGTGCGGCTGGCCCGGTCGAAAAACGGCGGCACGTGATCGCCCACGATCAGGATGTCCGTCGGCGGCAGATCGCGATCCATCGCCATGGCATCGATCGCGTCGGCAAGCTGGCGATGGACTGCGAACAGGCGGCAAAGATGCGGATTGTCGGCACGCCATGCGGCAGTTCCCAAATCGCAACGGTCCGTTCCCATGCGTATTTCGCGCGTGACGGGTATATGCGTATTCAGTGTCAACCAGTACACGAATTGCGGGCGCTGTGCGGATTTCAATCGCGCAGCAATTCGGGCCGGAATCTCGGCGTCGCAGGCGCCATCGAACATACCGCCGCAGCGCGTGACGCCCGCCCTATCCAGCTCTTCGCGGAACCATCTGTCGGACAAACCCAGTCGCGGATACCATGTGCGCCGGTCGAAAAAGTCGCCGTAGAAACCATGAATGCCCAGCGTATCGTAACCCGCCGCACGATACCGGTCGGGCAGGCATTGTGCGGTTTCGAACGGGAAGCTGGCGAACTGACCCCATGCGTCGCACAATTCGCGCAGTTCGGCATTGGTGGTCGATCCGTAATACGGCACGGTTCCGGTTTCGATGTCGTATCGCTGTGCCCAGTGTGTCCGCTGCCAGTCCTGTTTGAACAGGCGCGCTTCTTCCCCGCCCTGTGGCACGCCCAGCGCTTCTACCAGAATGATTACGAGATGGCGGCGGGCGGGCGATTGGTCGAACAGGCCGACCATCTGCGATGCCGATCCCTGCACTGCGCCCTCCCCCGGTGCGTTGCGATAACTCCCGCGCGTGTCCGCATTCGCATAATATTCCAAGGCGATGAAACCCATTCCTGCCAAAGCAGCGAGCATCCACGTCATCGGGGTTCGAAACGCCCCGACCCTGGGTGCATGGCGGACGATCCCGTAAACCGAACACGCCGCCAATATCGCGCCGGCAAGATATTCGGGCGAATGCAACGGGCGCACATCGGCAAACAGCGCGGGCAGCATCCGCATATGCATCGGCCCAAGATTGAACATGGAAGATATGTAAAGCCCGGTGATGGCAGTGGTCAGGATGAGCAGGATTACCGCTTTTGCGGTTCGCCATGGAAGCTGCGCGGCTATCGCGACGGCGGGGATGCTGACGGCCAGCAGCCATGTCATCGGCGGTCCGCCCAGCGGCAACATCGCCACGATCGCGAAATGCGGCAGGATCAGCCATAGCACGATCCAACGCCACGGCAGCTCACGCAGGATGACACTGCGCTGCGAAAACTCCGACAGCTTGAACTTCGAAACCATGCCCCACTCTGCGGCTGCATGGTTAACAACCGGTCAATTCGCCCCCGTGATACGTGCGCCTTGCACCCGGCCGTTACTACATGGCGCAAGCGTCTTCGGGTCAAGGAATGCTCTATCGCTTTACCCGCACACGGGCATGGAAATCGGGCGGTTTGCCTTTTACCCATGTCACGAATTTTGCCATCGCGTCATCCGCCAGCAACCGGTCGCGGTCCGCCCCGAACCGGGCAAGTTCGGCATTGGTAAACCTTGTATGGATCGTCTTGTGGCATATGGGATGGACCGGAACCGTATCGCGGCCCTTTTTTGCCTTGGGCACCGTATGATGCCACTGGATGCGCGTGGCCAATGGGCGGCCGCATAGCCAGCACAGGGGCGCCTCGTCGCTCATGGCCGGGACATTACGCTGATCCTTTGCCAGCGGCCTTTTTCTTCTTCATCGCATCGTGGAAACGATCGGCCCAGCCTGGCTTTACCAATTGTTCCGCGCGCACCATCCGCAATTCGCCATCGGCAACATCGCGGCTGACTGTGCTGCCCGCCGCCACGATCGCATCCGCGCCGATATTGACCGGCGCGACCAGAGCCGAATTGCTGCCGATAAAGGCACGATCGCCGATTTTGGTGCGATGTTTGAAATACCCATCATAATTGCAGGTAATGGTCCCCGCCCCGATATTGGCGCCAGCGCCCACTGTCGCGTCGCCCAGATAGGTAAGGTGACTGGCCTTCGCGCCCTTGCCCAGCGTTGCTGCCTTCATTTCCACGAAATTGCCGACAAACGCGCCTTCTTCCAGCACCGCGCCCGGGCGCAGCCTGGCGAACGGGCCGACCGAACTGTGTGGCCCCAGATTTGCGCCTTCCAGATGGCTGAAGGCGCGGATGGTGGCGAAATCGGCAACGGTAACACCGGGGCCGAACACCACATTCGGTTCTATCGTCACATCGCGGCCTAGCACGGTGTCCCAGCTGAAGAACACGGTTTGCGGCGCGCGCATGGTAACCCCATCGGCCATCGCTTCTTCTCGCCTGTCATTCTGCCATTGCGCCTCTGCGTGGGCGAGCTCCGCGCGTGAATTGATACCGGCCACTTCCTGCGGCGCAGTTTCCACGGCCACCACCCGGTCGCCAGCCTCGATCGCTTTGGTAGCGACATCCGGCAGATAATATTCGCCGGCCGCATTATCGTTGCCGATGCTTTCCAGAAGGCGCCAGATATCGCGGCTATGGGCAACGATCACGCCCGAATTGCACAGGGTGCACGCGCGCTCTGCCTCGGTTGCGTCCTTATGCTCCACCATTTTGCGCACCGTGCCATCTTCATCCGCAATGATCCGGCCATAGGCAAGCGTATCGGCAGGGCGGAAACCGAGCACGGCGACCCTGGTGCTGCCGGTGACGGCGTGGCACAACCGGCGCACGGTTTCAGCGCGCACCATCGGGCAATCCCCGAATGCCACCAGCACCAGCCCATCGAAATTCGCCAAAGCATCTTTCGCCATCAGCGCCGCATGGGCCGTGCCCATCTGCGGTTCCTGCATGACGACATCGACGCTGCGGTCGGTCACCGCATCGCGCAATTGTTCGTGCCGGTCGCCGGCCACCACCACGGTGCGTTCGGGCGCAAGTTCGGCAAACGCATCGAGCAGATGGAACAGCATCGGTTTGGCGCCGATCGGATGGAGCACCTTGTGCAGATCGGATTTCATGCGTGTGCCCTTGCCGGCGGCAAGGATGATGGTGGCGAGTTTGGTCATGAACATTCCTTTGGCAGCAAATGCTTGCAGGATGAAGGGCATTCCGTCACGCCTGCGCCCGATGCCCGAAACTCTGTCTGCCATTCCGTTCTCTGCCGTGGGCTTCGACCTCGACGGTACGTTGATCGATAGTTTTCGCGATCTGGGGGAAGCGGTAAATCACGCCCTGCTATCGGGCGGGTTCGACGCGGTGTCGCTCGAAAGCTCGAAAAACCTTATCGGCGGCGGCGCGAAGACGATGCTGTCACGCGCGGTCGATGCGCAGGGCGGAATGCAGGGCGGCGATTTTCAGGTGCTCTACAAACGGATGCTGGCGTTTTACGCGGGGCACAACGCGGTCCATTCGCGGCCCTACCCCGGGGTCGTCGCCACGCTGGATCGCCTGTCCGCATCCGGGGTGACGATGGCGGTCGTCACCAACAAGTTCGAAACATTCGCGAAGGATATCCTGAAGCAGCTCGGTCTTGCCGATTATTTCGTGGCGATTATCGGGGGCGATACCATGGGCAAGGGAAACGCCAAACCTGCGCCCGATCCGATTATCGAAGCGCGCCGATTATGCGGTGGCGGGTCTTTTGTCTTCGTGGGGGACAGCACTTACGACATGGCGGCCGCCCGGGCTGCGGGCGTACCGGTTGTGGCGGCGGCATACGGATATTGCGACAAACCGCCGCGGGAACTGGGGGCGGATGCCGTCATCGACCGGTTCGATCAGCTTATTCCCGTTCTGACGGCGATGGCACCGCATTGAGACCCTGCCCGTCACAGGAATGTGACCCGCCTTCGCAGTTGCAACATTGCGGGAAAGATGGCATTTGACGTTCACGTTTACGGCAACGTAAAGCAAAACATCAATCTTCTGGAGAATTTCGCATGACCATATCCTTTAAAGACCGTGTTGCCATCGTCACCGGCGCGGGCGGCGGCCTGGGCCGTGAATATGCGCTCGAACTCGCGCGGCGCGGCGCAAAGGTGGTGGTGAACGATCTGGGCGGTTCGCGCGATGGCACCGGCACATCGGACGCATCGGCGCAGGTCGTCGAGGAAATCGAGAAAGCGGGCGGAGAAGCTGTGGCCAATGGCGCATCCGTGACCGAATTCGATCAGATGGAAAAAATGGTTGCCGATGCCAAACAGAAATGGGGCGGCGTTCACATTCTGATCAACAATGCCGGCGTTCTGCGCGACAAAAGCTTCGCCAAAATGACGCCGGACGATTTTGAATTCGTCGTGCGCGTCCATCTGCTCGGCAGTGCCTATGCTACCAAGGCGTGCTGGGAAACGATGCGCGAACAGGCGTATGGCCGTATTCTGATGACCAGCAGTTCCACCGGATTGTTCGGTAATTTCGGACAGGCAAATTACGGCGCGGCCAAGCTGGGGCTTGCCGGACTGACCAAGACGCTGACGCTGGAAGGCGCAAAATACAACATCAAATGCAACTCCCTGTCGCCCGTTGCGGGCACGCGCATGACCGAAGATCTGTTCCCTGAAGAAGCCTTCAAGCTGTTCAGTCCGCAAAACGTGGCCCCGGCCGCGCTGTTTCTGGTGAGCGAGGATGCACCGAGCAACCAGATCGTTGGCGCAGGTGCGGGCGGCTTCCACAGCGCCTGGGTCGCGATGAACGATGCGGTCTGGCTGAAGGAAGAAGACCGCACGGTCGAAGGTTTTGCGGCAAATTGGGAAAAGATCAATTCCATGACCAATCTGAAAGCGCCGCAATCGGGCGCGGAACAGAGTGCTGCGATCCTGAAAGCGATGCAGGAAGTGCTCGGCCCGGATGCCGCACCGGGCAGCGCGCGCGGATAAACCGTGTTGACTGGCTAATACGCTCTGCGGTATTTCCTGCGCGTCAGCAGGGGGGCTACGCATGTACAGTCAGGATGAAATCAATTCCGCCGTCGCTTCGGGTGTATTGTCCCGAACGGCGGCGGAGCAGCTTCGGCGCCATGTCGTGGCGCTGCGGGATCGCCCGCTGGTGGATGAAGAGCATTTTCGCCTCGTTTCCAGCTTCAACGATATTTTCGTGACCATCGGCGTGCTCATCATGCTGTTTGCTGCCGGAGCGATCGGCCAGGCAATAGCGGCTGGCGTTTACCCCCGTCCGGCATTCCAGTTACTGGATAGTGGGTCCGGCATAGACTTCGAAACCTTTGGCGCAATGTCGCAGCTGCATACTGCTGCGTCCGTTGCCGGGGCCGGATTGTTCGCGCTCGTGACCGCATGGCTGCTTGCTGAATTCTTTACGCGGAAACGGCGGATGGCATTGCCCAGCATAATTCTGCTGCTGGCCTTTATCGGGGGTATTTTCGCCATGTTTGGCGGTTTGTCCGGCCTGATCGAAGCGCGATCGGCTGCGCCCGATGATCGACTGATGGCATTTCTGTTTGCCGGCTCGGCCCTGATCGCGGCGGGCGGCGCCTATCTCCACTGGCGGCGTTTTGCAGTGCCCATTACCGTAGCGGCTGGCGCAGCGGCAATTGCCGGCACGATCATCCTGTTGATTGCAGCAGCGGTGGGCGACAATGGACCGATCGAAATGGGCGATCTGATACTGGCGCTGGTGTTCGCTGCCGGTATTGCAATCTTTATGGTGGCCATGCGCTGGGACATTTCGGACCGCACGCGCACCACCCGCCGGGCGGATGTCGCGTTCTGGCTGCATCTGCTGGCCGCCCCGATGATTGCCCATCCGGTGTTCTACGCGCTGGGTGTCACACGCGGTGACGGCATCGAAATGGCCGGTGCGATTGGGGTTGTCGCCGTGTATGTCATGTTCGGCCTGGTGGCACTGGCGGTAGATCGCCGCGCTTTGCTCGTATCGGCGCTCGCCTATGTTCTGTTTGCGCTGACTATCCTGTTCGGCCGTTTCGGGGCTGTGGAAATGAATGTCGCGCTGACGGCACTGGTGATCGGGTCTGCCTTGCTGACCCTTTCCGCGTTCTGGTCCCCTATCCGCCGCGTCATCGTTAAACATTTGCCGCCGCAATTGCAGGACAAACTGCCGGTTGCGGGTTCGATGGACGCGCCCGCTGACGCGGTAGCGGCAAACGCCTGAAAGCTAGCTGTCGACTGCCTTTAACAGTCGCCGTTCCATCGGCGCCAAAACGCCCGCCAGTTCGTGGCCGCGTTTCAGCACCTGATCATGTTCGCCGAACAGGGTCCACATCCCCTGCTTGTTGCGCAGCGCCGGGCGCTTCTCAACGCGTGCCTGTGGCCGTTCCGCAGCGCGCCGGAATGCTGCGAATATCGCTGCATCACCGGTAAATTCCATCGCGTAGTCCCGCCATTCCCCTGCCGCGACCATACGGCCATACAGGTCCATGATGCGCTGCAGTTCCTGCCGTTCGAACGGAACCTGCGCGTGTTTGCGACCAGGGAACGGCACGATGGTGCCGGGCCGGGAAGACGGCGAACCGGACGGCATCAACCGCGCCCTCTCAATCGTCGGTTCCGCTGCGTTTGACGGGCTCTTCCCGGTCTGCCCTCAACGCCGCGATTTCCGTTTTCAGATTGGCCATTTCCATTTCAAGTTGGCCGATCCTGCCCGTGCCGCTTTGCACCAGTTCATCGCACGGTTCGTCGCATGGCGTGCCATAGGGGAGAAAATCCTTCAGCCATTCTTCCGCCGGAACCAGTGTCGATCGCGCTTTCATACCGATCATCGTCGCGCCTTCGGGTACATCGTCCGTCACTACGGCGTTGGCCCCGATCCGGGCACGGTCGCTGATGGTGATCGGGCCGATGATCTGGGCGCCGGACCCCACAATGACATTGTCTTTCAAAGTCGGATGGCGTTTGCCCGCAATACCATTCGTCGGGTTGGTTCCCCCCAGCGTCACACATTGATAGATCGTGACGTTATCGCCGATGTCGGCGGTTTCACCAATAACGGTAAACCCGTGATCGATGAAGAAATTGGCGCCGATCCGCGCACCGGGATGAATATCGATCGCGGTAAGAAACCGGGACAGATGATTGACCAGCCGGGCCAGAAAATACAGCTGCGCGTTAAACAGCCAATGCGCGATACGGTGCAATCCCAGGGCCAGCACACCGGGATAGAACAGCACTTCCCACCGCGATCGCGGCGCTGGATCGCGGGCGCGCACGGAATCCAGATAGAGCTTCAGCCGGGTGAACATACGATCGTGTCTTTCAGCAATCTGCCATTTTTGCAAGCCACGCAGCATGGACGTGGTGATCGTGCCATGCGGTGATGGTGGCGCAAGCTTGGCAATGTGGTAGCGGCGCAGCGGCGACGCAATGGCAACAATTCAGAACATTCGCGCCTGTTCCGGGCCATGGACAGCCTCCAGCGCATCGCGCCAGATACCGAGCGTGGCGGGAACTTTACGCTCCAGGGTCAGCCGGTCGATCGTCAGCACCAGCCGTTCGATATCGGCAAAGCTGCGCTGCGTGCGGGGGACGAGATACGCCATGGCCCCTTCACCCAGCGCCAGTCCGCGTTCCTCCGCGATGCTCTGGATCAGGGACGCCGCCATCTTGTCGTCCGGCGCATCGATCGCCAGATGCAACCCCGCGCCAAGCCGCGACGCAAGATCGGGCAGTTTGACCGCCCAGCCATCCGCATCGCTGACCAGCAATATCGGTCTTCCATCTTCCTGCGCCCGGTTCCAGCGATGGAACAGCAGGGTCTCGTCCAGCCCGTCCGCACCATCGATGGTCTCGCCATAATTCTGGCCCGCAAACCAGCGGCCGAACAGGGATTTTCCGGATCGCGGCTCCCCTGTCAGGATGGCCGTACCAAACGGCCAGGACTGCGGTTCGCGCAGAGCGTCCACCACGTGGCTGTTGGCATTGCCGACAACGATCCGCGCAGGATCGGTGGCAGTCTGGCGCGATAGCGGGAGGGCAATCTGCGACATCGAAAGACCCGCCTGCGGTCTAGCGGCGGATGGCGAGCGCGTTGCTGCCCTGCGTTACAGTAAATCCGCTGCTGCGAAGTGCTGCTGCAAGCTCCGCCAGTGATCCGGCATAGGTGACATTCATTACCGATGTTCCGCCGATTGCCAGGCTGGTGGTGGCGGCGCCGCGCACACCCGCGGTTGCGCGAACCGCGGCCAGCGTACCGTCGATGGCGCCCGCATCGGGGCTGGCGAACTGCACCGTGAAATTGGCGGTGACAGCAGTTTGGGGAGCGGCTTCGGGCACTTCCGCCGGATCGGTGGCCTGGTTCCTGTCGGCGTTGGCGCGCGCGGCACGCTCTGCCTGGGCCTGACTGTCTGCCGCCCGCCCTATATCGATCAGCTGCTGGATTACAGGATCCACCCCATCCTGCGTGAACCGCAGGGATGGGTTCGGCGTCAGCGTACCATCGGCGAGCGCGCGCGAGAATATCGCATCGAACCGTTTCACCGCATCGCGCAGCATACGCGGCAGGTCCGCGCCGCCCTTTGCCGTCATCGTGAAGCTGTCAAGATACGTGTTGTCGGGCCCGTACCGCGCGGTGAAGCGACCATCCACCGGCCCGCCGGGATAGCGATAATCCAGTCGCGCAATCGGGATCAGCACATCCGCCGCATCGAAATCATCCAGAATGTTGCGCCACCATAACCGACTGCGGCGGTTGGTCTGGCCGTAATTCAGCAATAGCGAATCGTTACCGGCCCCGGATGGCCGGACATAATCGATCCGGCTGGCCCCCGCCTGATATTCCGCCCAGGCCTGCTGCCACGGATTGCGGTGTTCATACATCGTAACCGCGCCGCCCGATATGGTGACCGGCAGCAGCATCATCGGCGCGGACCGGCTGCGTTCCGCATTGCGCCCCAGGAACTGGCTGGCGCGTGCCCTGTCGAAAATAACGCCGAGCGTGGCGATATAACGCCGCGGACCAACCCGTTCCTGTTCGATTACGATGGAGGAAACCAGACCGTCCAATTGCGAATCGGACAATTCGGGCCCGTCCAGACTGGCCCAGGCCTTGCGCTGCGCATCGCGCCACCCGGCCTCGCGGGCATCGGCCGCATCTTTCCCGCGTACATCCACTGCGATATCGCCCACTTCGATATCGGTGGAACTGACGACCGCCGCGATACCCCGGTCCCCTTCCACCTGGGCCAGCAATATCCGTGCGGCCATTAACGCCAGCGACGCCGCCGCCAGCACCAGAATGAACCGGACCGGACGCTGTAACAGCAGGCTGCGCAAAGGCAGTAGAGGCAAGGTGGGTTTGCTCATCGTGGAAAACTTGGCGCCTTCTGCCCAATCAAACGTGGAAATCCAAGCGCGAATGATTAAAGCGGCGAAATGGATCGCAAAAGCACCCCCTACACCTATGCCGGCGCGGGTGTCGATATCGAGGCGGGTAACGCTCTGGTGCGCGCCATCGGCCCCCTGGTGAAAGCCACTGCCCGCCCAGGTGCGGATGCGGAACTGGGCGGTTTCGGCGGGTTTTTCGATCCGCGGGCGGCCGGTTTCCGCGATCCGTTGCTGGTTGCCGCCAATGATGGGGTGGGCACCAAACTGAAACTGGCGATCGACCATGATCGGCATGACAGCGTGGGGATCGATCTGGTCGCCATGTGCGTGAACGATCTGATCGTTCAGGGTGCGGAACCTTTGTTTTTCCTCGATTACTTCGCCACCGGCAAACTGGAACATGGCGTGGCACAGCGTGTAATCGCCGGAATAGCGGAAGGATGCAGAATTGCCGGCTGTGCGCTGATCGGCGGGGAAACGGCGGAAATGCCGGGTATGTATGGCGCGGGCGATTACGATCTTGCCGGCTTCTGCGTCGGTGCAGTGGAACGGGGCGAACAATTGACCGGCGATGCGGTAGCGCCGGGGCAGATATTGCTCGGTCTTGCCAGTTCCGGCGTGCATTCCAACGGGTATTCGCTGGTGCGCAAACTGGCGGCGGACAGGAACTGGCAGCTCGACGATCCGGCCCCCTTCGATACGCAGCACAGCCTGATCGACAGGTTGATCGAACCGACGCGAATTTACGTATCCAGCCTGCTGCCGGTCATCCGCGGCGGCCATATTGCCGCGCTTGCCCATATTACCGGCGGCGGGTTGCTCGAAAATATTCCGCGGGTCCTGCCTGAAGGCTTGCACGCAAATATCGATGCCGATGCATGGCCGCAGCCGGACCTGATGGCGTTTCTGCAATGCGAAGGTGCGATAGAACCTGCGGAAATGGCGCGCACGTTCAATTGCGGGGTGGGCATGGTGCTGGCTGTTGCACCCGACGCGGCACAGGCTGTCAGCGATGCGCTGGAAAGGGCCGGCGAAACTGTCCTGCGAATTGGCATGGTCGAAGCCGGTACACGCGGCTGCACCGTTGCCGGTTCCCCCGGTACGTGGGGATCATCGGATGGATGGACCGTAACGCACAATGCCTGATAACGGGCCGAAAGCGCGTGTTGCCATCTTGATCTCCGGGGCAGGCACCAACATGGCGGCGCTCATCCATGCCAGTCGTTTGGCAAACGCCGCCTATACGGTGGTTCTGGTCGCCAGCAATCGGGCCGACGCGCCGGGCCTGAAACTGGCCGAGGCGGAAGGTATCGCCACATTCGCCCATTCCCATCGCGGTCTCAGCCGCGATACGCATGACGCGGCCATGGAAACCGCGATCCTGAATGCGCGCGCGGACTATATCGCACTGGCCGGATATATGCGGATTTTGTCGGACGGGTTTGTAGACCGCTGGGCCGGACGGATGCTGAATATACACCCGTCGCTCCTGCCTGCTTACAAGGGGCTGGATACGCACCGCCGCGCTATCGACGCGGGCGACAATCACGGCGGTGCGTCGGTCCACCTGGTTTCGCGGCAACTGGATGCAGGCGCGGTTCTGGGCAGGATCGCCGTGCCGATAAATTCGGGCGAAACTCCCGAAAGTCTGGCGGACCGGGTGCAATCGGCCGAACATCAGCTTTATCCGCGCATTCTGGAAGATTACGTTACCCGGCACTTTGATCCCGACTGGCTGTTGGGGCAGGTTCGCGACTTGGCGCTCGGCCTGCCGGGCATAGAGGAGCGGGACAGTCATGGCGCCCCTGCGTGGAAAATCGCCGGCAAAACCGGCAAGATATTTCGCCCATTTCAGCGACCGACATCACGGTGCGCCCCATATCGCGGTGCTCGTAAAAACCGGCAGCGAAGACGAACTGGCGAATCTGTGCGACAATCAGGCGGAGGCTTACTTCCGGCCTGCCTATTATGGCGCAAGCGGGTGGGTCGGCCTGATCCTGAACCGACCGGATGTAGACTGGGATCATGTTGCCGACTGGTTGCAGCGCAGCTGGAAAGCGATTGCGCCCAAACGACTGATCCAACAATCAGTTCAACAACCGACTGGCCCCAAAGTTCACAGTCATCAGGCAGCTGACCGAATCTTAACCGCCCGCACACCCCCGCCCCGGCCGCATCCGCTGGCCCGCGCATCCCTTGTCGATCGGCTGGACCGGTGGATCGGCAGCGCATGGGATCGCGGCTGGATTGCTTCGGTTCCCCTCACTCCTGAAGCCCTGGTGGAACGGGCCAGCCGGGGCTATTCGCCGCAAGACGAACGGGTCGGTCGCTCGCAGGCAGACGTCGCTGATTTTCATCAACGGCTGGCGGCCTTGTGTAATGCGATCGAGGAACAGGCGCAGCTCAATTCCCTTGGCCGTGCTTTCGCCTATGGCCTGTTGATGCGCGCAATTCGCCAGCGGTTCGCGTTGGGCGAACTGTGGCGGCAACGGCCGGATATTCTGGAAACGCACATTGCCGCCGCCGATCATCGTGGTCGGGCAGATGCGGTCGGGCACGACCCGCATTCACCGCCTGATCGCCGCCGATCCTGCCCATTGCGCCACGCGGTTTTGCGATAGTTGGCACCCGGTACCACAGCGACCCGACTTTCGCCCTTTGCGCGGTAGCCTGGCCCTGTTCATGGCGCGCCGGCTGGACCCCTGGCTCGAAAGTCTGCATCCCTTCGGCGCAGTCCGCGCGGACGAGGAACTGGGCTGGCTGGCTTCCGCCCTGTGCCACAGCGCCTATGAAGCGCAGTGGCATATTCCCGCATTTACTGCGTTTAGTGAAGCGCGCGATGCTGCACCCGTCTACCGCGAATTTGCCCGCCTGTTGCGCACGGATGCGGCGCAGCATGACAATGCCGCACGGCCCCGCGTTCTGAAAACGCCGCAATTTACCGAAGATCTGCCTGCCCTGCTGGCACAATTTCCCGATGCCCGGCTGGTCATATCGCGTCGCTGCGACGCAGATACGCTGCGCAGTTCCGTCTCGCTTGTATCCAACCAGATGGTGATCCAGTCAAACTGCGTCGATTTGGCTGCGATCGAAGCGGAATGGACGCGCAAGCTGGCCTTGCGCAAGCATCGCCTGGACGCCGCCCTGCGCAATCATTCCGGACCGGTTGTGGAAATGCATTTCCATGCGCTTGGCGAAGACTGGGCCCGGGAAATTGCGCGGGTCTACAAAACGCTGGACATCCCGCTGAGCGATCCGGCCATGGCGGCCATGACGCAGGAGATGCAGGCCAGCGACAGCGGGCCGCACCTGGCCCATGAAACGCAGATGGCGCAATTCGAACGCGCCTGATCCTAACGCCGCACGCTGTATGACAAAACTGAAAAACCCCGCCGGAACGCTCCGGCGGGGGCATGATTTCAGCAGCGCAGTCTAATCAGCCCACGATTTCCGATTCGTCGAAGAAGAACGCAATTTCAGTCTTGGCATTGTCTTCGCTGTCCGAACCATGGACCGAATTCGCTTCGATCAATTCGGCATAGGTTTTGCGAATCGTGCCTTCATCGGCATCGGCAGGATTGGTTGCGCCCATGACATCGCGGTTGCGTTTGACCGCATCCTCGCCTTCGAGAACCTGTACCACAACCGGGCCGCTGATCATGAAATCCACCAATTCGCCATAAAACGGGCGATCCTTGTGCACCGCGTAAAAGCCTTCCGCCTGCTCGCGGCTCATCTGGATGCGCTTGGACGCTACGACGCGCAGACCGGCATCTTCCAGCATCTTGGTAACGCCGCCCGTCAGATTGCGGCGAACCGCGTCGGGCTTGATGATCGAGAAGGTGCGGGTGTTGGCCATGGAAAGTTCCCTGAAAAAATGAAGTGAGATGAAGTGAAATGGAGCGCAATAATGTTGCGCGGGCCTGTAGAGGGGATAGGCGCGTGCGGCAAGTGGCCTCATCCCTGCCGTCTTCCCCGGCAGTGTCGCTCAGGCCGTCCAGCCACGCCATCCCATCATGCAATTTTCGTCCATTTGCCCTGATCCTGGCGATAGAAACTGCGTTCGATATCGTCGGAGCCATCCAGCGAACGCCAGCAGGCGCGGGCTTCCTCCACCCTGTCCTGCCCGAACAACAGAAAACTTCTGCCGAACTTGTCGGCATCATCGCGCCATTTACCGTCTGCAAAAACGACATGGTTCGCACCGTTTACCGCCACACATTCACCCGAAAGCAGGATCGGCTGCCGCTCGGCATGGGGTGCATCGGCTTCCCCATTGGCGAGAAAGGAAACCGGCGCTGTATCCCACAGGGCCGTGCTGATCGTTTCACGCTGGCCGGCATCGCCCGATACCACCAGCAGGCGTTGCCCGTCCGCGCGGATTTTCTGCGCGATAAGCGCCACGACCTTGTCCACCGGATCGCGCCCCAACTGCCAGAAATCCACGGTCATGACGCGTCACCAGCGGGTCTGTTGCGGCGGCACCGTTCGGAACAATAGATCACATTGTCCCAGTCGCGTTCCCACTTTTTTCGCCAGCTGAAAGGCAGGCCGCACGCCTTGCAGATTTTGCTCGGTAGATCCGATTTCTTGCGCATTCTTGCCATGATCGTGGTGCGTCCGACCGAATGGCTTACGCGTTCTCCACATTGCGGATGAACCGGTCAAGCAGACGTGCACCATAGCCCGTCGCACCCTTGTCCCAGGTTTGCCCGGCCTTCTCGGCCCAGACCATTCCGGCAATATCGAGATGCGCCCACGGCGTGTCGTTTTCGATAAAGCGTTTGAGGAATTGGGCGGCAGTGATCGATCCTGCCCCTTTCGGGCCGATATTCTGCATATCGGCAATGGGGCTATCGATCAGCTTGTCATAAGCGGGCGTGACCGGGAAACGCCACAGCTTTTCCCCGACCTGCCGCCCGGCATCCGCCAATTGTCCGGCGAGCGTATCGTTGTTGGAAAACAGACCGCCATGTTCATGGCCCAATGCGATAATCATGGCCCCGGTCAATGTCGCCAGATCGACGATCCGCTTCGGTTCGAAAGTGCGCTGCGTCCAGGTAAGCGCATCGGCCAGAACCAGCCGGCCTTCCGCATCGGTATTCAGCACTTCGATGGTCTGGCCGGACATGGATGTGACCACGTCTCCGGGTCGCTGCGCCTTGCCGTCGGGCATATTTTCGACCAGGCCGACCACGCCGACGATGTTGCTTTTCACCTTGCGTTTCACCAATGTGAGCATCGCGCCGACAACAGCGGCACTGCCGCCCATATCCCATTTCATATCGCCCATGCCGGGTCCGGGTTTCAGCGATATGCCGCCTGTATCGAAGGTCACGCCCTTGCCGACGAAAGCGGTCGGCGCATCGCCATCGGCACCGCCCATCCACTTGATCGCCAGAATGCGCGATGGCTGTTCGCTGCCCTGACCCACACCCAGCAGGGAACCCATACCCAGTTGTTCCATCTGCGGAACATCCAGCACGATCAGTTCCGCGCCGGTATCCTTGAAATGCGCCTGGCATTGTTCGACATAGCTTACCGGATAAAGCTTGTTCGCAGGTTCCGCGACCAGGTGACGGGTGAATTCAACGCCATCGGCCACAGCGGCCGCATCGATCCACGCTTCGCCCAGCCCGTCCGGCCCACCGATTACATGGACGTTTTCAAGCGTTACTTTCTGATCGTCTTTCAGTTTGGTGCGATAAAGATCGTGCCGCCAACTGCGCAGCCGCAGACCGAGAAGGACGCTGGCCGCTGCCTGCGCATCCAGCCCGCTATCACTGAAATCCACCGCGATCGCGCGTTCACCCGATGTCAGATATTTTGCCGCCAGCGCCGCCCCTGCTTTTTCAAGCCCGATCATACGCTCCGCCGATTTGGGGTCGCCGGCCCCGGACAAGGCCACGCGCATTGTAGTGCCACTGCGATCCACGAACCCTTCGAATATCTGGCCGGCACTGCCCTTGAACCGCGCCGCCTTGGCGCCATTGACCAACGCATTTTCAAGTCCGGCAGGCAGTGCACCCTTGTTTACGACATACGCCGTCAGCGTGACGTCGGACGGGCGGGTATCGGTGAATTGAAACTTCATGGGGTCTCCAGCAGAATTGGCGTTATCGGCGCGCGGTGCGCCAGTCGGGGTCCGATGAAACCGGTGGCCCACAATGGAATTGCGATTACGCCGCACTGCTGCGATAGGCAAGTCATGGCATCGCCGCACGGACGCTCCGCAAATTACCTGTTCTTCAGCACTTTCGTGCCGCGCGCTATGGCTGTCGCAGGGGCGTGCAGTTCGTTGGTGTTGATGGCGCCCATGGCGGCGGCGCAGGACGGCGCGCCGCCCGGTATCGAACCGGCAACCCCCAAGGCCGGGCTGCCGGCGGATCGCGTTCCGCCGACAACGCGGGATGCCGCAGCTGCGGTCGATGCCGACACCCCGCCCGCGCCGGAGACGCCGCGATCCATCGATTTCGAAGCGAACGAGATCGCGTATGATTCAGAACGCGAGACGGTCACGGCCAGCGGCCGCGTACTGCTTGTCAGCGAAGACCGGTCGGTGCGCGCCGATACGGTGGTGTGGAACCAGAACACCGGCCAGATCGTCGCGACCGGGAATGTGCGTTTCGTGGATGAGGATGGCAATCAGCTATATTCCGAACGGATCGAACTGACCGATGCGTTCGAAGCCGGGGCGATGGACGATCTGCTGCTGGCCCTGCGCGAAGGCGGCCGACTGGCGGCGCGCGGCGCCGTGCGGCAGGAAGACGGATCGATTGTTCTGACACAGGCTGCCTATAGCGCCTGCGCCGTCGTGACTGCCGAAGGATGCGGCGACGATCCCAGCTGGCGCATTACTGCCGACCGGGTGGTGTACGATCCGGCGGATAAGCGGGTCCGGTTTTCCGGCGCATATCTGGAATTGTTCGGCCGGCGTATCATTCCGCTCCCCGGGCTTACGATCCGCACGGACGGGCGCCCGGTTTCAGGAGTGCTGGTGCCCGATCTGCGCATCTCGCAATCCAACGGCCTGGAAATTAATGGCAGCTATTACTGGACATTGGCACCCAATCGCGATCTCACTGCCAGCGCTTATCTGTTTACCGAAGCACCGCCGATGGTGTCCGCGCAATATCGCCATCTTACCGATCGCGGGGCCTATCAGATTACCGGTTATGCCACCCATAGTCGCCGTATCTCCGCCCTCAGCGGCGTGCCCACCACGCAAAGCGACCTGCGCGGCTATGTGTTTGCCAACGGCAAGTTCCAGTTCGACCCCCAATGGAGCCTGACCGGGTCGGTCCGTGCCGTGACCGATCGCACGTTCCTGCGCCGTTACGACATCAGCCGGGACGACCGGCTGCGTTCCACCTTCAATCTGGAACGCATTTCCAACACATCCTACCTTTCGGTTGCCGGATGGGCCACGCAGACATTGCGGCTGGCAGCATTGCAGGGGCAGGAACCCCTTGTCCTGCCGGTAATCGATTATCGCAAACGGTTAAGCGATCCCGGCGGGCTTGGCGGCGTTGTGGAATTGCAGGCCAACACACTGGCCCTGTTTCGCGATCAGGGTCAGGATACGCAGCGTGCGTTTGCCGGGGCCCGTTACGATTTGCGCAAACTGAACCGGTTGGGCCAGATCGTCACCCTGACCGGACTGGTGCGCGGCGATGTCTATCACAGCGATGAAAATGCATTCACCGCAACCGACATCTACCGCGGCGAGCCTGGCTGGCAGGCACGAGGTATCGCGCTGGCCGCGGTGGATGTGCAATGGCCGCTGGTGGGCGCGGCGCTGGGCGGCACCCAGGTTCTCACGCCGCGTGTGCAGCTCGTGGCGACCCCGCCCATCCGCAATCTGGCGGTGCCCAATGAAGATGCACGGGCCATCGACCTTGAAGATTCCAACCTGTTCGCCCTCAACCGTTTCCCCGGTTACGACCGGGTGGAAGATGGCGCGCGCATAACATATGGTTTCGATTACACGCTGAACCGGCCCGGTTGGCGGGTGATGGCCACGCTGGGCCAGTCATACCGGCTGGATCGTGACGACGATATTCTGCTGAACGGAACCGGTTTGAGCGAGCGGGTGTCCGATTATGTCGGGCGAACCGAAGTGCGCTTTCGCGATTTCGTAAAGCTGACGCACCGCTATCGGCTGGACAAGGACAATCTGGCGATCCGCCGCAATGAATTCGATGCCACAATCGGCAGTCGGCGGACCTATGCCGAAATCGGATATCTGCGTCTCAACCGTAATATCGATGCCGGAATAGAAGATTTGCAGGACCGGGAGGAATTGCGGTTCGCCGGGCGCGTGGCTTTCGCGAAATACTGGTCTCTGTTCGGTTCGGGCATCGTCAACCTTACCGATTCGGAAGAGGATCCCATATTCAATTCCGATGGGTTCGAAGCCGTGCGCACGCGCCTTGGAGCGGCGTATCAGGACAATTATCTGGAACTGGGCCTGACCTGGCGGCGCGACTATGTCACATCCGGCGATGCCGAACGCGGCGACACGTTTCAGCTTTATTTTGCATTGCGTAATTTGGGGTTTCGGTAGCATCGCGTATGGCACAGCCGATAATGCCATTGCGCACTCAGCTTCGGTTAAGCCATGTCCGGCCAACGGCGTGGCAGTTTGAACGACAATTCGCGCTTATAAGAGCGCCATTATTCGGAAATACGATGTGATCGACAAGAACGTGGGCGAGAAGAACGTGGGCGAGAAGAACATGGCCAAAAAGAACATGGCCAAAAAGAACGTGGTCGAAAAGACGGTGGGCAGAGTTCTGGGCAGCTTCGCGGCGCTGGCGCTTGCTGCCGGGCCTGTCGCTGCACAGGCGCAGGACGCCTCGCGCACGCTGAACATCCCGGACGATGTAAAAATTCTGGGCAACAACGATCCGAACAACCGGTCCGCCACCGCAGTCGTCAACGGTACGGTCATAACCGGCACCGATGTCGATCATCGCGTCGCCTTGCTCGTCTCGGCATCGGAAGGGGAATTGCCGCCGCAAGAATTGCAGCGTGTGAGAATGCAGGTGCTGCGCAATTTGATCGACGAGACATTGCAGATACAAGCTGCCACCGATCAGGAAATCCCGGTCGAAGACGCCATGGTCGAACGCCGTTTCAGCGAAGTGGCGCAACAGAATTTTGCCGCCGATCCCACGCAGATGACCACCTACCTGCTCAGCATCGGGTCCTCGCCGGCTTCGCTGAAACGGCAAATTCGCGGTGAAATGGCGTGGAGCAACGTGATCCGCCGCAACATTTCGCCATTCGTGAACGTGTCGGAGGAAGAAGTGCGCGAAGAACTGTCGCGCCGGGACGAGCAGCGCGGGACGGAGGAATACAGGCTGGGCGAAATTTATCTGAGCGCCACGCCCGAATCGCGCGATGCGGTCATCGAAAATGCCAACCAGATCGTGACCCAATTGCAGCAGGGCGGCAGCTTCATCGCCTATGCGCGCCAGTTTTCGGAATCGACGACTGCTGTGAACGGCGGGGATCTCGGCTTTCTGAAACTCAGCACCTTGCCCACTGCGATGGCCACGCAGGCACAGCAGATGCAACCAGGGCAATTGGTGGGTCCATTCGAAATTCCCGGCGGTTTCGTGATCATGTATCTGATCGATCGCCGCACCATCGGTGAAGCCGATCCGCGCGATGCGATGCTCAGCCTGAAACAGGTGTCGATTACTTTCGATGCCAGCACGAGCGAAGCAGACGCGAACAAACGCGTGGAAGCGTTCACCAATGCGGTCGGTAACATCCGTGGCTGCGGCGATGCCAATGCGGTGGCTGCTACCGTCGGCGCGGAAGTCGTCGAGAACGAAATACGCGCCCGTGCACTGCCTGAACAGTTGCAGCAATCCCTGCTGACAATCCAGGTCGGCCAGTCGACACCGCCATTCGGCTCCATTGCCGATGGCGTGCGCGTTCTGGTGCTGTGCGGGCGCGACGATCCCCAGCAATTGTCGCTGGAAGATTTCGATGCGATCATGAACCAGAAAGAACAGGAACGCGTGCAGAAACGCGCGCAGCGTTACCTGCGCGATCTGCGGAACGACGCTTTCATCGAATATAATTGACGCGCGCCCTTCCCGTCCCTGTGCCGAAACCGCTTGCCATATCGCTTGGCGATCCGGCCGGGATCGGCCCGGAGATCATCGTCAAAAGCTGGCATTCCTGCCGCGACAACACGATGGCGCAAACGCCGTTCTTCGTAATCGGCGGGGCAGACATTCTGCAGAGCGTTTGCCGGCAGATTACCGGTAACGCGGCTGCACAGATCGCGTTGATCGACGACCCGGCCGAAACAACCGCCGTGTTCAATCGGTACTTGCCGGTTATTGATGCACCGCCGACGCAATATTCCCCCGGCCGGCCCGATGACACCGGGGCGGCTCTTGCCCTGCATTCATTGGCAGAAGCTACGCGTCATGCGCTGCTGGGCACGGCGGCCGCGGTGGTCACCGCGCCGGTCAGCAAGGGTCAATTGGCGAAAGTCGGTTTCGAATATCCCGGCCAGACCGAATTTCTTGCCGCTGCCTGCGGGTTGGAACCGCGAGACGCGGTAATGATGCTGGCCGGGCCGCAATTGCGGGCCATCCCGCTCACGGTGCATTGCGCGCTGGCCGATGTGCCGGGACTGCTTTCGCAGGAACTCATCGTTGCCAAAGCGACCATCGCAGCACAGGCGCTACGCCGCGACTTCGGTATTCCGGCACCGCGTATCGCCATAACCGGCCTCAACCCCCATGCCGGCGAAGACGGTAAATTCGGGCAGGAGGAACGCGATATCATTGCACCGGCGATCGCGAAACTGCGCGATGGCGGCATGGACGCCAGCGGCCCGCATCCCGCAGACGCCCTGTTCGCACCCCATGCGCGCACGGGTTTCGATGCAGCGCTGTGTATGTATCACGATCAGGCGCTGATCCCGGTCAAGGCGCTGGATTTCGACAGCGGTGTGAATGTCACGCTGGGCCTGCCGATTATTCGCACCAGCCCGGATCATGGGACGGCATTCGATATTGCGGGAAAGAACATGGCCCGCCCGGGCGCCATGCTGGCGGCAATCGCCATGGCAGCCGATTGCGCCGCGCGGCGGGAACAGCACCCGCACCCCTAGTCCGGTCATGCCGCGCCTGTCATAGCGTCGCGTCATTTTGTGCGCCCGGTCTGTGAACCGGCGAACGACTCTTCGACAGGCCCGGTATGTGCGGTTATGAAACGCCAGTGACCACGCCCGATCTTCCCCCCATACGCGAAGTCATCGCCGCACATAATCTCAGCGCGTCGAAGGCATTGGGCCAGAATTTTCTGCTGGATGAACAATTGCTGGCCCGGATCGCCGCCATTCCCCGCGATCTTGAGGGTAGCGCCGTGCTGGAAATCGGTCCCGGACCCGGTGGGCTGACGCGGGCGCTATTGCGTGCCGGGGCGCGGGTCACGGCGATCGAAACGGACGCGCGCTGCCTGCCTGCATTGGCAGAACTGGATCAGGCTTTTCCCGGTCAGCTTCGGGTTTTGCATGGCGACGCCATGAAGATCGATCATGGTGACACGATGGGCGAACCGTTCGCAGTGGTCGCCAACCTGCCCTATAATGTCGGCACCGCGCTGTTCACCCGTTGGCTGGGCGGGCAGCAATGGCCACCGCAATGGACCTCCCTGACTTTGATGTTCCAGCAGGAGGTCGCCAAACGTATCGTTTCGCGTCCCGGCACCGGTGCCTATGGCAGGCTGGCCGTGCTGGCCCAATGGCGGTCCACCGCACGGATCGCGATGAAAGTGCACCGAAGCGCGTTCACCCCGCCGCCCAAAATCATGAGCGCGATCGTTCATCTGGAACCCGCCCCGATGCCGGACGCCGTAAATGCGGACATTCTGCAGGCTCTCACTGCGGCTGCGTTCGGCCAGCGCCGCAAGATGCTGCGCCAGAGCCTGAAAGCCATGCCGGGCGCATTGGATGCGCTGAAACACTTGGGTATCGACGACACAAGGCGGGCCGAAACCCTCTCGGTGGATGAATTCGTCGCTGCGGCGCGGGTTCTGACTGCGTAAAAAAAGGGCGTGCGCGGGTGGCAGGGTGTTTGATCGCCCCGTTTGCCCCTGTGTTGCCCCCGCTTTTCTCTTCAGCCTTTCTATTCAGCCTTCTTTTCGAGCCGGTAGCGATGAAGCAGCGGTTCGGTGTAGCCATTGGGCTGCAAAACCCCCTTGAACACCAGATCACGGGCAGCGCGGAACGCCGCCCCATCCCAATTGTTTTCCATGTTTCTGTAATCGGGATCGCCGGCGTTCTGCGCATCCACCTTGGCCGCCATGCGTTTCATGGAATCCAGTATCTGGTCGTCGGTGCAGACGTTGTGAAGCAGCCAGTTCGCCATATGCTGCGATGAAATGCGCAAGGTCGCGCGATCTTCCATCAGGCCGACATCGTCGATATCGGGCACTTTGGAACAGCCGACACCGGCATCGATCCACCGCACGACATAGCCGAGCAACCCTTGCGCGTTGTTGTCCAGCTCATCCCGGATTTCATCGGCAGACCAATTCACGCGTTCTGCCAGCGGGATCGAAAGCAGCGGTTCCAGCCCCGGAAAATCATCCAGCGTTCGCTGTACTTCGAACACATTTTTGCGGTGATAATGCAGCGCGTGCAGCGTCGCCGCTGTGGGGCTGGGCACCCATGCGGTGTTGGCGCCTGCATTCAGATGGCCGATCTTTTCGATCATCATCCTGTGCATCAAATCGGGTGCCGGCCACATCCCCTTGCCGATCTGCGCGCGGCCGGAAAACCCGTGTTTGAGCCCGATCCCGACATTGCGTTTTTCGTATGCCGGCAGCCAGTCGGCCGATTTCATCTGCGCTTTGCGAACCATCGGCCCGGCCTGCATCGAGGTATGGATTTCATCGCCCGTGCGATCCAGAAAACCGGTGTTGATGAACACGATCCGGTCCTTCACTGCGTGGATGCAGGCGCTCAGATTGGCGGAAGTGCGCCGTTCTTCGTCCATCACGCCGACTTTTATAGTATGGCGATCCAGCCCCAGCAAATCTTCGACGGCATCGAACAGATCGTTGGTAAACGCGCATTCTTCCGGCCCGTGCATCTTGGGCTTCACGATATAGATCGAACCTTCGCGGCTGTTGCCGTATTTCGCGCGACCTTCAACATCCAGCGCACCGATTGCGGCGGTGAATACCGCGTCCAGAATGCCTTCGGGGATCTCGCCGCCCGATGGCAGAATAACCGCAGGGTTCGTCATCAAATGGCCGACATTGCGCACGAACATCAAACTGCGGCCGGGCAGATGCGTCGCGCCGACCGCTGGCATCCGTTACCACCCGGTCGGCGGCCAGTTCGCGCCTGACGGTCCGGCCATCTTTCTGAAAAGTTTCGGAAAGATCGCCGCGGATGATACCCAGCCAGTTGGTATAGGCGAGCAGCTTGTCCCCGGCATCCACCGCCGCTACCGAATCTTCGCAATCGGCGATGGTCGTCAATGCCGATTCCAAAACGATGTCAGAAATATGGAGCGGATCGTCGCGGCCGATAGGATGTTCGGCATCGAACAGCACTTCGATATGAAGGCCGTTATTGCGGAACATCTGCCCCTTGCCCGTCCGCCCGACATATTGGCGATCATCCGCGAGCGGAACGGGGCACCCTGCACCATTATCATCTGCCAGATCGGCAAGGTCGGCCCAGTTCGCGGATTTCAGCGGCAACGCTTCATCCAGAAATTTACGTCCTGCGGCGATTACGGCGGCGCCGCGAACCGGGCAATAACCGCTGCTGCCGGGCTGCGGGTGCATCGCGCAGGGCATCGGTTCCGTAATAGGCATCATACAAACTGCCCCAGCGCGCATTGGCGGCGTTAAGCAGGAAGCGCGCATTCAGGATCGGCACCACCAGTTGCGGCCCGGCCATGGTGGCAATTTCCGCATCGACATTTTCCGTGCCGATCTGGAAATCAGCAGGCTCGGGCACCAGATAGCCGATCTCTCTCCAGAAACTTACGATAGGCGGCGGGGTCGTGATCCTGCCCGCGCCGCTGCTGGTGCCACCCATCGATCTCACGCTGCAGATGGTCGCGATGCTCCAGCAATTGCCGGTTCCGGGGCGCAAACTCTGCAAGCAGTTGCGCAAAACCGGCCCAGAACGCGTCCGGATCGCGGCCCAAAGAGTGTAGCACTTCCGTTTCCAGGAATTCTGCCAGTTTGCGGTCAATCGTGAGTTGGTCACGGGTGGCGTTGTCGATCATGAATGCCCTCGTCATTGGGTTCACGCGCGATATCGTTCGCGGTGAAAAAATTGTCAGGTTCCCGGGGAGGACGCTGGCGATATGACTGCACGGACCGCGAATTGCAAGCCGGGCGCCGCGCCGCTAAGCCCCTCCCCCATGAAACGAAACGACACTATCGACCAGACAATCGTCGAACCTATCGATCAGGCTGCCATGCTGTCGCACGCGCAAGCCTGGAGCGCGATCAACACCGGTACTGCCAATCTGGACGGGCTATCGCAAATGGCGGACGTGCTGGCCGATGCTTTTGCAGTTCTACCGGGCGAATTGAAACTAGTCGATGCCGAACCGGTTACCGCTATCGGCGCCGACGGACGCGAGATGGAGAAACCCCATGGCCGGCATCTGGTCATGGCGGTGCGGCCGGCCGCCGAACGGCAGTTTCTGTTCACCGGCCATATGGATACTGTTTTCCCGCAGGACAGCGCGTTTCAGAACCAGACATGGCTGGACGATACGACACTGAACGGCCCCGGCCTTGCCGATATGAAAGGGGGGATAGCGGTTTTCCTGCACGCTTTGGCAGCGTTCGAGAAAACATCGGTCGCGGACCGTATCGGGTATGAAATCATCGTGAATTCGGATGAGGAAACAGGATCGCTGTCCTCTGCCCCTTTGATCGAGCGCATGGCGCAGGGAAAATATGCGGCGCTGACTTACGAACCTTCCGCGCTACCCGACGGGACGCTGGCCCATGCGCGCGGGGGCAGCGGCAATTATTCGCTTACCGTCACCGGCAGATCCGCCCATGCGGGGCGCAATCCGCAGGATGGGCGCAATGCGCTGGTCGCGGCAGCTGATATGGTGGTTCGCCTGAAACAGCTCCAGACGGACGAATGCCCGATCAATCCAGCCAGGATCGATGGCGGCGCTGCCAACAATGTGGTGCCCGACCACGCCGTGCTGCGGTTCAATATCCGGCCCCGAAGCCCCGACGCGGCGGATGCGTTCGAAAGCGCGCTGTCTACGATGATCGGCGATGTGCAGCAGGCGCACGAAGTGGCCATTCACCGCCATGGCGGCATATCGCGGCCGCCCAAGCCGGTGGATCGCCGGGCGCAGCGTCTGTTCGATCTGGTGCGAGACTGCGGTGCATTGCTGGGGCAGGACATAGGATGGCAATCGACCGGCGGCGTCTGCGATGGCAATAATATCGCCAGCTGCGGCGTTCCGGTAGTCGATACGATGGGGGTGCGCGGCGGGGCGATCCATTCGGCGGACGAATTCATGATCGTGCCATCCCTGCGCGAACGCGCGGCGCTTTCCACGCTCGTGCTGCATCGGCTGGCATCGGGAGATATCCTGTGAGCTTCCATCTGCGCGCCGCCCGGGCAGACGATCTGGAACCGCTGTATGAAATGGCGAAGCTGACGGGTGGCGGTTTCACCAATCTTCCGGCCGACCGGGATACTCTGACGCAGAAACTGGAACGGGCGGCCGCCGGATTTGCCCGCACGGACGATGTCCTGGGCGACGATCAGTTCGTCCTGGTCCTGGAGAACGGCGCAACCGGCGAAGTGCGCGGCACCTGCCAGATGTTCACGCAGGTCGGGCGGCAATGGCCGTTCTATTCCTATCGTATGACCACGCTTACCCAGCATTCGCAGGAACTGGACCGAACGGTGCGCGCCGAAATGCTCAGCCTGGTGACTGATCTGGAAGGGTCGAGCGAAGTCGGCGGCCTGTTTCTGCACCCCAATGAACGCGCGGGCGGTCTGGGCCTTTTGCTGGCCCGCAGCCGCTATCTGTTCATCGCGATGCATCGTGCGCGCTTCGCCGACCGGATACTGGCGGAATTGCGCGGCATTATCGACGATCGCGGCGGGTCTCCGTTCTGGGACGGGGTTGCGGGTCGGTTCTTCGGCATGAGCTTTCAGGAAGCCGACTATTTCAATGCCATCAACGGCAACCAGTTCATCGCCGATCTCATGCCCAAACATCCCGTCTATATCGCCATGCTGAACGATGCCGCCCGGGGCGTGATCGGCCTGCCCCATCCCACCGGTCGCGCCGCGATGCGGATGCTTGAAAATGAAGGTTTCGCTGCAGAAGGCTATGTCGATATCTTCGATGGCGGTCCGTCCCTGACCGCGCGAACCGACGCCGTCAAAAGCATTGCGGAAGCTACCGGCCGCACTCTATCTGCCATGGATCTGGAAACGGGTGAAAAGGCGCTTCTGGCCACCGGCCGACTGGGCGCTTTCCGGTCCTGTTACGGACTATGTGCCACGGCCCCGGACGGTGCGATAGCCATCGACGCGCAGGCCGCGCAGGCGCTGAATGTGACTATCGGCGACACCGTATGGAGCGTGGCAAAATGACCGGGGCGGTAGAGATCAATTTCGACGGGATCGTGGGGCCAAGCCACAATTATGCGGGCCTGAGCCTGGGCAATATCGCATCGGCCACGCACAAGGGTAATGTATCCTACCCGCGCGCCGCGGCATTGCAGGGGCTGGCGAAGATGCAGGCCAACCGGGCGCTGGGTCTGACCCAGGGGTTCTTCCTTCCCCTTCCCCGGCCCAACGACCGGCTTCTGCAAAGACTGGCAATCGATGATGGCGCCGACCCGGCGCTTATTCGCGCGGCATGGTCGGCAAGTTCGATGTGGACCGCAAATGCTGCAACAGTCAGCCCCGCGCCGGATACCGCGGATGGACGCTGTCATCTCACGCCCGCAAATCTGGCCACCATGCTGCATCGCGCGCAGGAATGGCGCGACACCAAGGCGCAGCTGGATATCGCCTTTGCCGATCGCGATCACTTTGCCGTTCACGACGCGGTGCCCGCCAGTTTCGGGGATGAAGGTGCGGCCAATCATATGCGCCTGTGCAACGGCTATTCCACCGCCGGCGTGGAAGTGTTCGTTTACGGCCGCCCGGGCGGCGAATTTCCGGCGCGGCAACATGAACAGGCCAGCCGCGCGATCGCCCGGCTGCATGGCCTGTCTGCGGACCGTACGGTATTTATCGAACAGAACCCTGCCGCGATCGCGGCCGGTGCGTTTCACAACGATGTCGTCGCCGTGGCGAACGAACAGGTGCTGTTCACCCATGCCGAAGCGTTCGCCGACCGGCAGGGCGCCCATGATGCGATCCGCGCCAAGTTTTCCGATCTGCAGATAATAGAGGTACCCTCAGCCGCCATATCGCTGGAAGAAGCGATCCGGACCTATCTGTTCAATGCGCAATTGCTGTCACTGCCCGGCGGCGGCATGGCGCTGGTCGTGCCCGAAGAATGCCGCCAGAGTGCGCCGGTCTGGAGCTGGCTGGAAGCGATGCTGGCCGGGGTGGGCACGAATGCCGGCTGCCCGATCCGCCAGGTCATCCCCGTCGATGTGAAACAAAGCATGGCCAATGGCGGCGGTCCAGCCTGTTTGCGCCTGCGCGTGGTGGCCGATCCCGCTGCGGTCGACGCGCGCTTTCTGCTCGATGATGCGAAGGCGGATACGATCCGCACTATCATTACCCGATACTGGCCGGAGACTATCCAGCCCGACCAGGTGGGCGATGCGCAGCTTGCGCAGCGGGTGGTAACAGCGCGCAATAAGTTATTGGAAGCGCTCGATTTGGGGCAACTTGGTTAACGCTCTGGACGGGCTGTCGGTGCGTGTTACAGTCTCGATTGTATTAACCAGCCGATGCGGCACAAACCTGCATCTGGCACGCCAATTGCGTGGTAAAGGTTAATATGAAAGGGCGCGAATGTTACGGAAAATCGGTAGGCTGTTCGTTATCAAAACGAAGTTCGAAGCATATCTGATTATCTATGCCCTGGCGCTGGGCTGTACCGCCCGTGGTTCCCATTATCTGGTACAATATCCCGGCTGGACCGGTCGGGTGCTGTTTCTGGCGACTACCGGCGCTGTATTCTTGGCAGGCGCAAAAATCCTCGATTGCCTACGGATGGAACGCAGTTTGCAAAACGCTGCTGCGGACAATTGAATTGTTGCCCAACGGGCACGGTACGCGGGCCACCCACAGTGTCCCGTGGGTCTGATCAGGGACTGCCAAGCAATGTGCAGCTCCCATCTACTAATCGAAATTCGAAATGGGGGTTTCTGTTGCTAGCTACCCCCGGAGCCCCGGAATCCGTTCTGTTGCCCGGTCGGTCCAACCGCGCTTAGGCATTGTAAATTCAGGCCGTTAGGCCATCAAATTACGCTGCAAGAGCGAGTGCGTCGTTATCGTTTGCACTTGTGAAGATGAGCTTTTTACGGGGATTCTCAACCCGGGCAAAAACGATGCTTTTCAACACACGTCGATCCTAGTTCGGCCCCGTCAAAACCGGCGTATTGCCGCCGATCATGGTGGAGCCGCCGGGTACTGCCCCCGGGTCCGTTATGTTTATTGCACACCGCAATTTATCGCCATATCCGGTCGAAACCGGCAACAGGACATATAAGGCCGGTTGGCTTAATGTGAAGTGTATATCCGCAACCCTTGATTACCGGCCCTTGATTACCGGCGTGTTTCTTGCCGTATCAAAGCATCGCGGATGTCCTGCAGCAATTCCACTTCGGTCACGGCGTCCGGCACTGTTTCTGCCGCCGGACCTTCCAGCCGCGCCTTCACCTTGTTCACGTATCGCACCATCAGGAATATGATGAAGGACAGGATCAGGAAATTGAGAATTGCGGTAACGAACGCGCCATAGGCCAGAACATTGGCACCGCCTTCGCGCGCGGCCACCAGCGAAGCGCCCTGCGCGACTGTGCCGCTCAACACGATATATTTGCTGCTGAAATCGACATCGCCGAATATCAGGCCGACGACCGGCATGATGATATCATCCGTCATCGACGACACGATAATTGCAAACGCACCGGCGATGATGACCGCCACGGCCAGTTCCATCACGTTGCCCCTGGCGATGAATTCCTTGAATTCCGTCAGCATTCCGCATCTCCTGATCTATGGTTCAACTGCCAATGCCATTTTGCGCGCGCTGTGCCAATAATCGGGTACCGCGCCGCTGGACATGCACCGCCAACGATCGCGTGCATCGCGGGCGTTGGGCAAGTTGCCATGAGGGCATGGTGGCATGGGTACCCACCAGCTTGAACTTGCGCGCCAGCTTGCTAGGTACCACATATGCAATAATGCGGCAGGTCCGCACGCTATGGGGAGGGCTTGCACGCCATGAAATTTGTGACAGTAAAACGATTTGCGATCCTTGCAGCGGCGACGTTCGGGCTCAGCGCCTGCGGCATCAATTCCGTCCCGACGAAAGAAGAAGCCGCGAAAGCGGAATGGGCCAATGTGCAAAGCGCATATCAGCGCCGCGCCGATCTTATCCCCAATCTTGTGGCGACCGTGCGGTCCGCAGCCAGCGCGGAAAACGAAGTGTTGACCAACGTCACCGAAGCGCGTGCGCGCGCGACGGCCATCAATGTCACTACGGACGATCTTTCCAGTCCGGAAGAATTCGCCAAGTTCCAGGGCGCGCAGAACCAGCTGACACAGGCATTGGGCCAATTGCGGACAGTGGTGGAAAAATACCCTGAACTGCAAAGCCAGGGTCGTTTCGCCGATCTTATGGTGGCGTTGGAAGGGACCGAAAACCGGATCGACAATGCGCGATCGAAATATAACGAGGCCGTGCAGGATTATAACACCGAAATCCGCACTTTCCCTTCCAGCATCGGCGCAAACATTATCCACGGTGCGGAACGGATGGAATCGTTCACTGCTGAAGCTGGCGCGCAGACTGCGCCCGATGCCGATTTTGGCGGTATCGACCCCAACAATAGCGCGAACTGACCGTTATAGTGCCGGCCACCGCGTTCTGGACGGCGCGCAATATTGCGATGCCGGGATTGCTGGCGTTTTTCGTCGCCGTGCTCATCGCGATGGGTTGCGGCCCGGTATCTGCGCAGACATTTCCCGAACGCCCCGACGGGCCGGTTCTTGACGCTGCAAACATTATCGGTGCGCCGCAGGAAGCGCTGCTGGACCGGCGTTTGCGCGATTACAGCCGTAAAACGGGGCGTTCCGTCATCGTTGCCACGATACCGACCGTGGATGGCGCGCCGATCGATGTGTATGCCCGCGACCTTGCCGAAGAATGGCAGATCAGCGGCGCACAAACGGAAGAAGGCGTGTTGATGCTGGTGGCGCATGACGACCGCGAGTTGTGGATTACCACGGCTCGCGGGGTTCAGGGTACGCTGACCGATATTTCGACCGGGCGGATCATCCGCGGCACGATCGTTCCCGCCTTCAAAAGGGGCGACTATGCCGGGGGCATTGCCAGCGGTGTCGAACAGATTATCGAACGGCTGGATATGGATCCGGCACAGGCTGCGGCCATCGCCGAGGCGGAAGCAGCGGCCGCACGGCAGGGTCCGCAGGAAAATGGCGGGTTTCCCATCAGCGCGATTTTCTGGTTCCTCCTCCTGCTGTTCTTTTTCATCCTTCCCATGCTTGGTGGCGGCAAGCGCAAACGCTATCGGCGCGGCCGTCGTGGCGGCTTCGGCGCGGGCGTGGTGGGCGACATCATCCTGTGGGAAGCCGGTAAAGCGGTCGCACGCGGCCTGACTGACAGTGATTCCGGTTTCGGGCGGCGGTTTTGGAGGCGGCGGCTTTGGCGGCGGAGGTGGCGGTTTTGGCGGCTTCGGCGGCGGAGGCGGCGGCTTCAACGGCGGCGGTGCCGGAGGCGGTTGGTAAATGGCATATCTTGAAGAAGCCGACCATCGCCTTGTAACCGATGCCGTTGCCGCGGCCGAATTGGGCACATCCGGCGAAATCGTGACAGTCCTGGCCGATCGGTCGGATGGTTATACCGATGTCGTATTCGCCTGGAGTGCGATTGCCGGTTTTGCGGCCATTGTGCTATGTGCGATATTCCCCGATATCGTGCTTGACACCTATGCCGGTCTCCATGGTGGCTGGAACACCGAATGGTCGGCGTCGGAAATTTTTTCAATGGCGGCGGGCGCGGCAATTTTCTGGTTTCTGGTCGTGTGGCTGGCGCAATTATGGGTTCCGTTGCGGTTCGCCCTCATCCCCGGCCGTGTGAAGACCAACCGAGTTCACCAGCGTGCAATATCCCTGTTCAAAGTTGGCGCGGAACGCCGAACCCATGGCCGCACCGGGGTGCTTATCTACATTTCGATGCGCGAACATCGCGCCGAAATCGTCGCTGACGAACCCATTGCGATCAAAGTGCCCGCCGAAATAT
This sequence comes from uncultured Alphaproteobacteria bacterium, assembly GCA_963803585.1. GTDB lineage: Bacteria > Pseudomonadota > Alphaproteobacteria > Sphingomonadales > Sphingomonadaceae > Pontixanthobacter. Next base: position 405,520 of record CAWDNB010000004.1, read on the forward strand.
GGGGCGACGCGATGGCCGATATGCTGGTGGAGATCAGACAGGGTCGCATCGCCGAAGGCATGGTTGCCGGCGTTCGCGATGTCGGGCAGATATTGGCAGAACATTTTCCCCGTAGCGACGACGATCGCAATGAACTGCCCGACCGGCTGATTGTCGTCTGACCTCCCATATGACGAGCGCAATTATGGCCGATGCCCCTTCTCCGCACACGACACATGCGCCGGTTGCCGATCCCGACGCCAATCTGCCCGAACAGATCGTGTGGGAAGGCAGGTATATAAACGCGAAGACCCGCGGACGCTGGGAATATGTCGGGCGTGCGCGCAACATCCGGGCAGCGGCCATTATCGCGATCGACGACGGGCATGTCCTGCTGGTCGAACAGTTCCGCATTCCGTTGAACAGGTTCTGCCTGGAAATCCCCGCCGGCCTGATCGGCGACGATGACGGGGCAGAGGGCGAAACCCCGGAAACCGCAGCCCTGCGCGAGCTGCAGGAGGAAACCGGATATAGCGCCGAACGGATGGAAAATTTGGGGGAGTTCTTTTCCAGTCCGGGCATGGTGAGCGAAAGTTTCACACTGCTGCGCGCGCACGGTCTTACCAAAACAGGCGAAGGCGGTGGCACGGACGGCGAAAATATCGTCGTCCACAGGGTCAAGCTGGACCATCTCCCGCAATTTGTTTCCGCCTGCCGGTCCGCCGGAAAAGCGATCGATGTGCGGCTGGCAATGCTGCTATGCACCAATTTTATCGGAGGACATTGATATGGCGGGAAGAGTAGCGGGCAAACTGGCCCTTGTTACAGGCGCGGCTCAGGGACTGGGTGCCGCCCATGCGGAATTGCTGGTGCGCGAAGGCGCACGCGTCGTCTGCACCGACATCAATGGCGCTGGGGCGCAGTCTGTAGCGGCTGCTATTTGCGACAAGCATGGCGTGGATACCGCCTACGGTATTGCGCATGATGTTACCGATCCGGGTGACTGGGACAATGCAGTCGATCTGGCGCGCGACAATCTCGGCGGGTTGAATGTGCTGGTCAACAACGCCGGTATCGGCGTTGCAGGCAATATCGAGGACTGCGATTTCGATGACTGGAAACACTGTTTTGCAGTCAATGTGGATTCCATTTTTCACGGGTGCCAAAAGGCTTTGCCTCTGATGCGCGACCATGCGCCGGGGTCGATCGTGAATATTTCGTCCATCGCCGGCCTGATCGCCAGCGATACGATGCCCGCCTATAATGCTTCCAAGGCGGCGGTGTGGATGCTCAGCAAATCCATCGCCCTTCACTGCGCAAAGAAGAACATGAACATCCGGTGCAATTCGGTGCATCCCACATTTGTGGACACGCCGATCCTGGACGGTACGGCCCAGCACGCCGGGTTGGACAAACAGGTGCTTCTGGACAAGCTGGCACGGCAGATCCCATTGAAATTCGTGGGCGAACCATCCGATATCGCCAATGCCGTGCTGTATCTTGCCAGCGATGAAAGCCGGTTCATGACAGGTGCCGAACTGAAACTGGATGGCGGCATTTCCGCAATGTAAAATCACATAATGCCGGTGTACGCCGGGAGTGAGGCAGGGATGGAGCGGAGGCAGGCGGGGTTGGACTAGTGTCTGCCGAACGCTCCGCCCTTCAATCCGCAATCAGCGCGATCGCAATATAGACGAGCAGCAGCGTACCGAAACCCAGCAGCGTTCCGGCCACAAAGCCGATGCGAACCCAGAGCGCGTCGACATCCATATATTGCGCGATCCCCCCACAAACACCCCAGATCTTCTGATCGTCCCGCGAAAGGCGGAAAGTTTTGGCATTGTTGCCGCTATGTCTGGAAGCCGGCACTTTCCCTGTGCGATCGTAGTTCAGATTGCTCATGCGATTACTCCGGGAAGCAGCGAGCCCTGATTGGCAGGCACGATGGCCGTCGCGAACAGAATTACAGAAAATGTAAGCGAGGTTACCGCTGCGATAGCCCGGTTGCTGATGGTGCTGAGTTTGAACATGATGTTACTCCCTTAATTGCTTCGGAAAGATCGTCTTGCCGATACAAACCACATTGCAGGAGCCGTGCCAGTTTTGAAAAACGGCCAAAAAGGGGGATTTTTCATGTACGCTCCGATTTTTCCCAATTAACGCTTGCTGAGTTTAGGGATTTTGCACCAAATGTTGGCTTTCCTGTTTCGAGTGGCCTGATTTACCGTTTCGCGGTATCGATCGCGCACGCATGGCTATAGACAGATTATCCCTTACCCGGTTCCGCAATCATGCCGACACACAGCTTGGTGGGACGCGGCGCTTCAATTTGCTGGTGGGCGATAACGGCGCTGGAAAAACCAATATTCTGGAAGCCATATCGCTGCTTGCACCTGGGCGCGGCTTACGGCGCGCGGCACTTACCGAAATGGCGGCGAATGTCGGAGACGGTGGTTTTGCGATCGGTGCATCGCTGCAACCGGGCGATGCCAATGCGGCGGATAGCGGTCGAGCGGTCAGGCTGGGCACTTACACGCTATTCGACCGGCCCGGCCGCCGGCGTGTGCGCATAAGCGAAAGCGAAACCAGCGCTGTCCGTCTGGGCGAATGGCTGTCGGTCGGCTGGTTGACCCCGGCAATGGACCGGATCTTTACCGACAGTGCGGGGGCGCGGAGGCGGTTCGTGGACCGTATGGCCTGGCGCTCGATCCAGCTCATGCCCGCCATGCCGCCCGTTACGAAGCAGCCCTTCGCGAACGCAATCGCTTGCTGAACGAAGATACCGTGCCCGATCCGGCCTGGATGGACGGGGTCGAGCGACAGATGGCGGAACATGGCGCCGTTCTGAGCGCAGGTCGAGCCGGTCTCGTCGCCGCATTGGCGCAGGAACTCGCCAGCAAGCCGCCAGAACCGTTTGCCCGCCCGACCTTGTCCTACATCAATAGCGCACCGACAGGGCACGGCGATCTATTGCGTGCGCTTGGCGACAATCGTCGACGGGACAGGGGGGCGGGCCGCAGCCTGATCGGCCCGCATCGCGACGAATTCCAAATTATCATGGCCGGCAAGAACATTGCGGCCGCGTCTTGTTCTACCGGGGAGCAGAAAGCCATGCTAATTGCCATTATCATCGCTCATGCCGGATTGGCGGCGCGCGGTCGCCCCAGTTTGCTGCTGCTGGATGAAGTCGCGGCGCATCTCGACCCCATACGGCGCGAAATCCTGTTCGAAAGGCTTCGCGAAAGCGGCGCGCAGGTTTGGCTGACGGGGACGGACGCATCCGCATTTGCAGCGATCGAGGGTGAAGCCGCAGTTTGGCGGATCGTCGATGGACAGGCCCTGCCGGTAAGGTGACGCAGCGCGCTATGTCGCGGGCGGCAGCGCCTCGCGCACATCGCCAATTGTCGCGCTCACCAGCGTTTCAATGCCGTCTTTCGTGGGATGGATGCGGTCATCCTGGATCAGATCGGGGCGGCGATAGATCGATTCCAGGAAAAACGGCACCAGTTTCGCACCGTACTGGCGGGCCAAATCGGTATAGATCGCATCGAACCCGCCCTGAAACTGCGCGAAATTCGGCGGTGCGCGCATACCCATCAGCAACACGGGAATTTCGCGTTTCTGCAATTCGGCCAGCATAGCATCCAGATTTGCGCGCGTTTCCGATGGCTGGATACCGCGCAGCAGATCGTTTCCGCCCAGTTCCAGAATAAACAGTTCGGGCGGGGTTTCCTGCGCATCGAGAATGAAATTGAGACGCTGCCGGCCAGCGGCGGTAGTATCCCCGGACACACCGGCATTGATCACGCGGGCATTCACCCCCTGCCCGCGAAGCGCCGCTTCCAATTTGGCCGGATAGCTGTCTTCCTGCGCCACATTGTAGCCCGCAAACAGACTGTTGCCGAAGGCCAGAATGCGGCGTTCCGGCCCCATCACCGGAACATCCGCGGGCGCAGTATCACGAACCTGTCCGACCGGTTCAGCCGGTGCTGGCGTATTTTGTCCACACGCCGCCAGTGTGGAAGCCATCAGGCAAAGCGGAACTATCGACAGACGGGATAATTGCATCGGTGAGCCTCCTTGCCCGACCATCGTTCCTATGCGAATGAGGGCGGGTGACAAGCACCAACACGATTTCCGCCCGTAATCTTACGCTGACCTACGATCCGGACACCACCCCGGTCGCAGTTCTTCGTGGTATCGATATCGATGTCGCCACCGGAGAAGTCGTCGCCCTGCTCGGCCCGTCGGGTTCGGGTAAAAGCTCGCTGATGGCGGTGCTTTCGGGACTGGAGCGGGCCAGCGGCGGCGCGCTGACTGTTGCAGGCCAGGATTTCATCCACATGAATGAAGACCAGCTGGCGCAGGCAAGGCGCGGCAAGATCGGGATCGTGTTGCAGGCGTTCCATCTGTTGCCCACGATGACTGCGCTGGAAAACGTCGCCACGCCGATGGAACTGGCGGGCATGGCGGATGCTACGCAGCGCGCCGCGGCCGAGCTTTCCGCTGTAGGGCTGGGACATCGGTTGCATCATTATCCCACCCAACTGTCGGGCGGGGAACAGCAACGCGTCGCCATAGCCCGCGCGATTGCACCCGGGCCGGAACTGATTTTTGCCGACGAACCGACCGGCAATCTCGATGTCGGTACGGGTCACGAAATCATCGACCTGTTGTTCAAACGGCGCGCGGATAGCGGTGCCACTTTGCTGGTCATTACCCATGATGTCGAACTGGCGCAGCGATGCGATCGTATCGTTACGATCGGCGATGGCCGCATCGCCAGCGATACGCGCCAGACGGCGCTGGAACCGGCATCGCCGCCCGCCCCTGCCAAATGAACGGCGCAATTTCCTGGAACACTGCGTGGCGGATCGCCCGGCGCGATCTGAATGGCCGGTTTCGCGGGCTGCGACTGTTGCTGGTCTGCCTGTTTCTGGGGACTGGCGCATTGGCGGCCATCGGTACGCTGACCGGCGCCATCGAGAGCGAGCTTGAAGGGCGCGGCCAGGAACTGCTTGGCGGCGATCTGGAAGTGGAAGTGTGGCAGCGCGACCTTTCGGACGAAGAAAAGGCGGCGCTGGGCCAATATGGCCGGATATCGGGCGGCACCCGCTTGCAGGCCATGGCCAGCGCCGGCGAAAACGCCGCACCCATCGAACTTAAGGCGGTGGATGGTCGCTGGCCGCTTTATGGCAGTCTGGAACTGACAGATGGCACAATCACGGGCGCGCCGTCCGGCAGCAATGCCTATCTTGCACAAGGCGCGGCGGACCGGCTGGATGTCACGGTCGGTGACGAATTTACTATCGGTACGGCGACCGTGCGTGCGGCCGGTATCATCGCGAACGAGCCCGATCGGTTGAGCGAGGGGTTCCAGCTTGGTCCGACAATTATCGTCGCGCTGACGCTGCCCGAAAAAGCGGGCCTGATCCAGCCCGGCAGCCTTTACGAAAGCAAATACCGGGTGCGCTTCGATACCGCTCTTGCCCCGGAAACGGTGCAGGAGGCGCTGGAACAGCGTTTCCCCAATTCCGGTTTTGATTTTCGCACGCGCGACCGGGCTAGCCCCGGCGCTGACCGGTTCGTATCGCGAATGGGCGAGTTTCTTACGCTGGTCGGTCTTGCGGCTCTGGTAATCGCCGGCATCGGCATTGGCGGCGGTGTTTCGTCATATCTGGAGGCGCGCCGGGCCAGTATCGCAACGCTGAAGGTGCTTGGCGCTTCGGGCGCCGATATCGCCCGTATCTATGCGCTGCAGATTGGCGCAGCCGCGATTGTCGGCAGCGGTCTGGGTCTGCTTGCCGGTGTGCTGGTCACGCCGTTGCTGGCCGCCGCGCTCGACGGGTTACTCCCGGTAGATACCGGTTTCGTGTTCGAACCGATGGCACTGCTGGTCGCAGCTTCGTACGGGGTGCTGGTGGCGGTGGTGTTTGCGGCAACGCCAATCCTGCGCGCCGGGCGTTTCCCGGCAATGGCGCTGATGCGCGCGCGGATCGTGCCGCTGACGCGGGATGGGCGCGCGCTCACCTGGGTGCTGGGCGGACTTGCCGGCATCGTCGCGTTGGCCCTGTCAACAGCGCGCCAGCCATTACTATCCGGCGGTTTTCTGCTGGGCGCCGCGCTTATCTTGGGGCTTTTGGCGTTGCTGGGCTGGGGTATCCAGAAGATTGCTTCGAAGGCACCCCGCCCTGCCAATCCACTGCTGCGCAACGCGTTGGCCAATCTTCACCGGCCCGGCGCGTCAACGGGTGCACTGGTAACCGCACTTGGGTTCGGGCTTAGCGCATTCGTGCTGCTGGCGGCGATCCAGAGCAGCATCAACGGTAACATCCAAAGCCGCGTGCCCGACAAGGCGCCGGACTATTTCGTGCTCGACATACCGCGCGATCGCTCTGTCGATTTTTCCGATCTGATCACTGCCGATTATCCCGGCGCGGTCATTCGCAAAGTTCCCGCGATGCGCGGCGCAATCCTGGCCTATGGCCCGCCCGATGCGATGGTCCGGGTATCCGAACTGGAGGAAATTCCGGACGGTGCCTGGCCCCTTCGCGGAGAGCGTGGCCTTACCTATTCGGGTACGCTGCCGCAGGGCAATTCGTTGGTCGAAGGCACTTGGTGGTCCCCCGGCCACCGGGGAGAGCCGCTGGTATCGGTAGATGAGGAATTTGCCGAGGCCATTGATCTTTCAATCGGTGACCGTCTTACCGTGGGAATTCTAGGGGTCGAACGTACCGCCACAGTTGCCAATACACGGCGAGTGGACTGGGAAAATCTCGGCTTCAATTTCGTGTTGGTTTTTTCGGAAAACGCGATCGGCGATGCGCCGCATAATCTGACGGCGACGATCGACCTGCCCAAGAATGCGACAATCGGGCCATTGCTGCGCGACCTGGTCCGCAACTTCCCATCCAGTTCGGTAATCGAAATCGGTCAGGTGCTTGCCGAAGCGCGGACCATTCTGAGCCAGGTCGGCCTCGCCACATTCGCAGCGGCATCGGTCGCGGTTCTGGCAGGGCTGGCTGTGCTGATCGGTGCGATTGCGGCAGCACGTGCAGTGCGCACTTACGACACGGTCGTCATGCGCGTATTGGGTGCAAGCCGCCGACAGATATTGTTCATGCAACTGGCCGAATACGGGTTGCTCGCACTGATGCTGGCGGGCGTGGCGCTGGCGCTGGGCACCGGACTTGGCTGGCTCGTCATCACCCAGCTATTCGAATTCGACTGGCTGCCGAACTGGTGGGAGATATTGGGCGTGCTGGGCGGCGGCCTGGCGTTCGTCTTGATCTTCGCGCTGGCCGGATCGCTGCCGTTGCTGAATGCCAAACCGGCGCAGGCGCTGCGCGCGCTGTAGATTACGCGAAGATATCCGCACTCACGGGGTCTTTGGGATCTTCACCGAAACGGTTCGGCCCTGGCGTACCGGGCAGCAGCGTCACCACAATCAAGGCGATGGATGCAAGAGATCCTATTACGGGGATCATGCCTGCCAATATCGCACCCAGATACCACCAGCCCGACAAATTGCGATCATGCAGACGGCGCACGGTCACGGCAATCGATGGTACGATGATCGCGATCAAAAATAGGAACAACAGCCCTATGCCAAGCCAGAATACGGGATTGGTACCGGAAAAGTCTGCACGGTCCAAATCGTCCAGATTGCCCAGCCCCAGAAATGTCAGAAAGCCGAGGAACATCATGACAAGCACCGAGAACAGGACGAACATCCAATATTCCTTGCGCCGCGAGCGACCCGTAAATTCCGCATAGCGTTTCAGCGGCAACAGCATCCATTCCATTCGATAGTCCTTTCGCCCGTCGATAGTCCCGGCACCGTAATCAGACAGTCCTAACAAAAAGGGGCCGCCTTTCGGCAGCCCCAATTGTGTCGATTGTTCCGTTCGATCAGAATTTGAAACGAACGGTACCCCCATAGGTACGCGGCTGGTTGGGATAACCCGAAACCGTGCCGCCCTGCGCCACGCCGTCGAACACGGTGGTGATGAAGCGGTCATCCAGCAAGTTTCGGACATAGGCGGACAGTTCCAACCCGTTTTCCATCGCGAAGGTCAGAGATCCATTGACCAGATTGACTTCGCTGCGGAACCGGGTTTCCGCCGCAGGTCCGAAAGCTGGCAAACCATTTGTCAGATTCACGTTGCTTTCATGACTGTAATCGACCCGGCCAATCAGGAAGTTGCCGCTGGCGCCCAGTTCGTGGCTGTAGGTCGCCGAAGTGGACAGCGAAATTTCCGGGATGTTGGCAGGCCTCTGGCCAGTCAGATCACCCGTCGCCGAATTGGTGAAATCATCGTAAACCGCGTCGAGATACGTCAACGCGAAGGTGAAGATCAACGGGTCGACCGGAACGATGGTCGCATCGAATTCGAAGCCTCTGGTCGATTGTTGGCCGGCATTGGCCAGCGCAAACCCGGTGCCGGTGAAGATGTTCGACTGGAACCCTTCCAGCGTCTGGTCGAACACGGCAATGTTGAAGCCCAGCCCTTCGAACTGCGCCTTCAGACCGATTTCGTATACCTCAGCCTCTTCGGGACCGGCAAACCGGGTGCCTGTACCCAGATTGGCCACCGCAAGACCGGCATCGCGGATGGTCGATGGCGGCGCCAGGATCGAACTGCCCAATGGACCCGGCGTAAAATCGCTCGGCAATGGCCGGCTGTCGCGGGACAGGTTGATGGACGACGCCTTGTAACCGGTCGCATAGGTGAAATAGGCGTTCAGATTGTTGTTCAGTTCGTAGGCGATACGGGCGGTGTAGGTCAGCTTGTCGTCCCGCGTCCGTCCATCTTCCACCGCATTGGGAATATTCAGGAATGGCGGCTGGAACTGGAACGGGCGCAGTGCCAGCAGCTGGTTCTGTGCCGGATTTTGCGCTGCAGCCGCGATTGCGCCGAACTGCGCCGGATTGGCCGCCGCAAATGCCGCAATTGCCGCTGGATCGCGTGTGCCCAGGGCGCCCGCGATGAAGGCATCGACCAGATTGATATTCGCCAGTTCGTCGAACGCGGTCAGGTTTGCCGTGAAATCCTTCTTGTCGTTCGTGTAATTCAAACCGCCGGTCAGGATCAGACCGTCGAACAGTTCGAAATCCACGGTGCCGAAAATCGAATACGCTTCGTTATCCAGCGTAAACTGTTCGTCTGTCAGCAATCCGGGGCTGAAGATGCTACCCTGTGGCAGGCCCAAACCGGCTTCCACGCCGTTGAATGTTTGCGGATTTCCGGTCAGCAAGGAGAAGAACCCACGTCCGTCGTCACCGATGACCAGCTGACTGTCCTGTTCGATATCTTCCTTATAGTAAAACCCGCCGATCAGGAAGTTGAGCGGCCCGTCGAAATCCGACGCAACGCGCAGTTCCTGCGAAAAGGTGGTGATATCCTGATTGGTGACCTGATTGACGATGTCCGCGCTGGAAAAATCGACATCTTGCAGATTGTCCGCCTTCAATTCGCGATAGGCGGAAATGGAGGTTAGGGTCAGAGCGCCGATATTGTAATCGATCTGTGCGGAACCGCCGTAGCTGTCGATCTCGTTCGTCGGCGGGATGTTGAGGAACGTGGTGTCGCCGAACAGGTTTTCGGGCACGATCGCGCCGCCGACACCGAACAATGCGGGCACTGTCGGCCCGGCCACGATATTTCCGGCATAACAGCATTCTTCGTCGATCCGGCTGTAATCGCCAATCAGACGCAATTTGAAATCGGTGCTGGGTTCGAACAGGGCCTGCGCCCGGACGCCGTACCGATCGCGGTTGTTGATATCGATGCCGAGATTGGGCACTTCGACGTAACCGTCACGCTTGTTGTAGTTTCCATCGATCGACAGGGCGATGGTTTCGCTGATCGGGCCGGTTACGTCCCCTTTCAGAACGATCTGGTTGAAATTGCCATATGTCGCCTCCACCGAACCGCCGAATTCAAATTGGGGTTCACGGGTCACAACGGAAATAACACCGGCAGACGCATTCTTGCCGAATAATGTCGATTGCGGACCGCGCAGGACTTCGATGCGTTGCACATTGGCAAGATCGCCGATCTGAGCGGCAGAGCGGGAGCGATATACCCCGTCGATGAATACGCCGACCGATGGTTCGATACCGGCATTGTTGGCGCCATTGCCGAAACCGCGGATGACGAAATTGGTGTTGGCGGAACTTTGCAGCGTATTGACGCGCAGCGAGGGCGCAACCGTCTGCAGATCGCCCAGATCGCGGATTTGTGCACGTTCCAGCGTTTCGCCGGATGTGACGCTGACTGAAATCGGCGTTTCCTGAAGCGTGGTTTCCCGTTTCGAAGCCGTCACGATAATCAGATTGCCGGCGGCAATCGCATCCGTCAGTTCCTGGTCGTCATCGGTCTGCGGCACCTGTTCTGCAGGCTGCGCGAACGCTACTGACGGCAGGATCAGCCCGGCAGCAGCAACACCGGCAAACAAGGCAGTGCGCACACAGCGGCCATCAACGTCGGAAAGCTTCATATATGGTCATCCTCTTGTCCCGCAGGCCGTTCTAGCGCAGCCCGCTTATACCGGTCGCCTTAGATAGACCGAACATTGTGCTCAAGCGAAAACGGCGGTGGCGCAACGGTTTGGCGTGTTTGTGGCAGGTGGGTTACAGTGCAATCGCGTCCAGGGTCGGACTATGGCCGATGGTCAGGGTGCAAATACAAAACTTGCCGCGCAGCGCCGCCTCCGCTAGGCCGCGCGCGATATTGCGCTGCACAATCGCAAGCGCGCCCTAGACAATTCCCGATTGCCTCAGCAATTCTCAATCGAAAGCACACACTAATGTCCGCCAACCAGCGCAACGTGGCGATCATCGCCCACGTCGATCACGGCAAAACCACCCTCGTCGACCAGCTTTTCCGTCAATCCGGCACCTTCCGCGACAATCAGCGCGTTGAAGAACGCGCGATGGATTCCAACGATCTGGAAAAAGAACGCGGCATCACCATTCTCGCCAAATGTACCAGCGTGGAATATGGCGAAGGTGACGACACCCGCCGGATCAACATCGTCGATACACCCGGCCACGCCGATTTCGGCGCCGAGGTCGAACGTATCTTGAGCATGGTCGACGGGGTGATCCTGCTGGTCGACAGTGCGGAAGGCGCCATGCCGCAGACCAAATTCGTAACCGGCAAGGCGTTGGCGCTCGGCCTTCGACCTATCGTCGTGGTCAACAAGATCGACCGGCCCGACCAGCGCGCGGTGGAAGTACTGGATGAAGTGTTCGACCTGTTCGTATCGCTCGATGCCAGCGACGAACAGCTCGATTTTCCCGTGCTATACGCGTCGGGCCGTGACGGTTACGCTAGCGAAGACGTCGACGCACGCGACGGTACGCTGGACCCCCTGTTCAAGAAAATCGTCGAGCACGTGCCCGCCCCCGGCCTGGACGCCAGCGGCAAGTTCTCGTTCCTGGCCACTCTGCTCGATCGCGACAATTTCATGGGCCGCGTGCTGACCGGACGTATCCAGTCCGGGACGGTAACCGTAAACGATCCGATCCATGCGATCGATAGCGAAGGCAAAGTGGTGGAAAGCGGCCGCGCAACCAAAATCCTGGCCTTCAACGGGCTGGAGCGGGTTCCGGTGGAAAGCGCGAAGGCGGGCGACATCATTGCCATCGCCGGTCTCGAAAAGGCGACTGTGTCCAACACCATCTGCGACCCGTCGGTCAGCGAACCCATCGCCGCGCAGCCGATCGATCCGCCCACGCTGGCGATGCGGTTCTCTGTAAACGATAGCCCCTTGGCCGGTCGTGAGGGCAGCAAGGTAACCAGCCGCATGATCCGCGACCGTCTGGCGCGCGAAGCGGAAAGCAACGTCGCGATCCGTATTACCGAAAGCGCGGACAAGGACAGTTTCGAAGTGGCCGGACGCGGTGAATTGCAGTTGGGCGTGCTTATTGAAACCATGCGCCGCGAAGGTTTCGAACTTGGCATCAGCCGTCCCAAAGTTTTGTTCAAGGAAGAAGACGGCAAGCGGATGGAGCCTTACGAACAGGTCGTGATCGATGTGGATGACGAACATTCCGGCACCGTGGTTGAAAAAATGCAGCGCCGCAAAGCCGACCTTACCGAAATGCGGCCAAGCGGCATGGGAAAGACGCGTATTACCTTTTCCGCCCCTTCACGCGGGCTGATCGGCTATCACGGCGAATTCCTGTCCGACACCCGCGGCACCGGCATCATGAACCGCCTGTTCGAAAAATACGATGTCTACAAGGGACCGATCGCCGGCCGTCAGAACGGCGTGATGATCTCCAACTGTTCGGGGGAAGCGGCTTCCTACGCACTCAATATGCTGGAGGAACGCGGCGAGCTGTTCATCAGTGGCGGAGCAAAGATTTACGAAGGCATCATTATCGGCGAAAATGCCAAGCCCGAAGATCTCGAAGTCAATCCGATGAAGTCGAAACAGCTCACTAACTTTCGCTCGACCGGCAAGGACGATGCCATCCGCCTGACCACACCGCGCAAGATGAGCCTGGAACAGGCCATTGCGTATATCGACGACGATGAAATGGTCGAGGTCACGCCGGAAAGCATTCGCCTGCGCAAATCCATGCTGGATCCGCATGAGCGCAAGAAGCACAAGCGCAAAATGGAAAGTTGATCGGCGATTGCACTGCGCATCGAATCATCGCGGCGGATGAAGAATTCCGGCCGTTCGGCTGCGGAATGTCGGGCATAATACTCGGTCTTGCGCGCATCTTTCGGTAAGGTTTTTACGGCAAGCCGATCTGCCGCAGTGGCTATCTGTCTGGTCTGTAAACAAAACCAGGCTGAACAAAGACGGTTTACGGCATCTTAAAACCTGGTTTACGGATGTTTTAACTTTTGCCGGTATTCATCGGCTCATGACCTATTTCCGCAAACCATCGCCCGACCGGATCGCCCGCAGATCCGACCTATCCGGTGAGCGGGGTTTCATCGGTGCCCTGCTGCGCGATACGGGGGCAAACACTCTGGCCCTGACGGCTGCGGCGGTAATTCCGCTGATCGGCGTGGTCGGCGGCGGGGTGGATACCGGCCGGATGTATCTCGCCAAATCCCGCCTGCAACAGGCGTGCGATTCCGCCACGCTGGCAGCGCGCAAGCAATTGGGTGGCACCGAACTTGGCGAAACCGGCATTCCGGCCGAACTGCACGACACGGCGGACAATTTCTTCGAAACGAATTTCGCGGCGGGATCGTACGGCACTACCGACACCGATTATGAATTGAGCCACGAAGAAGGCACACGTCTCGACGGGGAGGCAAGCACCAAAGTTCCCACAACGCTGATGGCCGTATTCGGTTACGACGATGTCGACATTGCGGTCGAATGCAGTGCCGATCTCAACCTGCCGAACATCGATATTGCGCTGGTGCTGGATATGTCGGGATCGATGAGCAGCACGACCGACGGTGTCCGCCGGATTGATGCGTTGAAAGAAGCGGTGTTCGCGTTCTACGACGAAATTATGGCAGTCGCACCGGCCAACGCGCGGGTACGCATTGGCATTGTTCCCTACAATTCCAACATCAATGTCGGCCAGATGCTTATGGCTGAAAACCCGCAGTTTATCGCCGATGAATGGAAGTACCAGTCGCGTGAGGCCAATTTTGAGAACGTGATGGTCGATCCAGGCTCTCCTGGTGGAGAGCAGTTATATTCCGATGCACGCGAAACCGTACCGCGGGAAAAAGCCTGGTTCGGTTCGACATATTGGTTCGATTACAGCTGGTCGTCCGACAAGAATCATCCACAATATGGCGAAGACGGATGTAACGCGATGGACGGTACCTACACTGTCGGGGGAGAACGCTGGGTTGTTAGTGATGATGATTATTACAAAAATTACTTCCCGGACCGTCACCCAAGCGCGACTGGTGGCTGCGTTGCGCGCGTGCGCAAATATCGCACGATAGCGCCGACACCCGCCCGATATGAACTGCAGTTTACGGGGTATACTTACAAAGAACGCACGTTCGATACATCGGTTTTCAAAACCGGAGTGAATACGCGAACCAATACTGGCAACGCCGGCGGTAATGTCACGAGTAAATGGAACAATTGCATAGAAGAGCGCAAGACAGTTGCCGGTACGGATTTCAATCCCGTTCCGGAAGGTGCTCTCGATCTCGACATCGATCTTGTCCCGACTGCTGGCGATCTGGATACGCAATGGTATCCCATCTGGCCGCAGATAACTTTCGATCGCGGACGCAAGGCGGAACGTATTCGGCGCAAGGACCAGTCCCAGTATCGCATACGGGAAGCCACCTGTCCTGTGCGCACCCACAAATTGACGGCCTATCCACTGTCTGGTGGCGGCCGCGACCCGTTGTTTCAGGCACGTATCGACGCTTTGGAGCCCAATGGCGGAACATTGCACGATGTCGGCATGATATGGGGTGGGCGCATTATTTCTCCGGATGGAATTTTCGCCGGCGAGAACACTACAGCGCCAAACGGTGAACCGATCACCCGCCATCTTATCTTTATGACCGACGGTCAAATGGGCGGAAATCCATATTATCACGACCACTTACGGCAATTACGATATGGATGAACGGTTTGCCGGACGTGCCCCTAGCGGAACATGGAGCGAAGCGGCGCTGGCACGGATACACGAAGAACGGCTGGATGCCGTGTGCCGGTCGATCAAGAACAAGAACGTAACGATCTGGACGCTGTCGTTTACCCTGCCGTTGAACGAACATACGCGTGGCTGTGCCACTGGTGACAGCCGGGCGATGCAGGCGGACGATCAGGAACAGCTTATCAGCAGGTTCCGGACCATCGCCACCAGCATTGCCGAACTGCGGCTGGTAAACTGATGCGGCGCATCGTTTCCTTTCGCCGCGCGATCCTGAAGGATGAAAGCGGGGTTACCGCTATCGAATTCGGCTTTGTCGCGCCCATTCTGTTCCTGATGCTGATGGGTATGTTCGATCTCGGTTTTCAGGGATATGCGCAGACCATGATGAAGGGGGCCATGCAGGAAGCGGGACGTAAATCCTCGCTGGAGCCCACGCTGGTGACCACGAACGAACTGGATGCCGACGTTCGCGAGGCCATTAAGCGCATCGCGCCCAAGGCGGACGTGACCTTCGTGCGAAAAAACTACACGACCTTCGGCGATGTCAGCAAACCGGAGGATTACGAAGACAATAACGGTAATGGCAGCTGCGATGACGGTGAACCGTTCGACGATGTAAACGGCAACGGCACCTGGGATCAGGACCGCGGACGCGATGGTATCGGCGGCGCCCGCGACGCGGTTCTCTACCGTGCGACGGCCACCTATCCCCGCATCTTCCCGCTGCATGGTTTCATCGACGGAATGACGGATGAGGTTACCATTACCGGCGAAACGGTGTTGCGGAACCAGCCTTACGATGAACAACAGTTACGCGAACGCGAAGTCGGGGCGTGCAGCTGATGCGCATTATCCGCGAAATACGCAACCGAATCGCCATATTGCGGCAGGATTGTCGCGGTCTGGCGCTGGTGGAATTCGCCTATTCCCTGCCGCTGTTGCTGATCCTGTCCATGGGCGGGCTGGAGCTTGCCAATTATGCGCTGACCAATATGCGCATCAGCCAGGCGACGATGGCGATTGCGGATAACGCATCGCGTATCGGAGATCGCGACGCGCTGGTCGCGCAAAAGATTTACGAAACCGACATTGAGGATATTTTTCAGGGCATCAAACTACAGGCCGGCAAAAACTCCAATATCTTTGAAAACGGGCGCGTAATCGTCAGCAGTCTGGAACAAAATCCCGAAGGCGGTCAATGGATTCACTGGCAGCGTTGCATGGGTGAGATGCGGGTGGAAAGCTCGTACGGACTGCAGGGCGAAGGTGCGACCGGCACCGACTTTGCCGGTATGGGGAAACCGGGCATGGAACTGACGGCTCCGGCCAACGGCGCTGTGATATTTGTCGAAGTTATCTACGATTACCCGCCGATGATGACCAATGAATACGCCATCAAATATGTGAACGCCAAAACGATCCGCTCCACCGCCGCGTTCAGCGTTCGCGGCACGCGCGATCTGTCGCAGATCTATCCGGGCGATCCTGCGACCGACCCTCGTTTGTGCAGCAAATACGATGCCAGCTGATATTTCGCCGGATACCGGCACATGAATGCCAAGAAAACCGGGCTGGCAATGCTGGCGGTGTTATTCATCGTCTATCTGGCGCTGGGTGAGAACTCGGCAATATCCTCGATTGCTTCGTCGGACGAGACGGAGCTTCGCGCGAGAATGGGCAATGACGACGATGTGGGCAACGCGCCATCGCAGGATGAACAGTCGGCGGATGGTTTTGCCGATGATGCCCAATCGCTCGATGAATTTTATGGCGATGAGGCGGGCGATGGCGAAATCGCACAGGCGGATGACGCCGATACAGGATCGCCAGACGAACCCACCGCACCGCGAACAAATACCCCGACGCCACCCATAGCGGGATCGACTGCCAATGGGGCGAGCCGGGCCAATGCCAATATCTCGCTGGATAATGCGCCCGCGCGGCCGCCGCGCAATGCCGAAAACGTCGATTTGGACACGCGTGCCCGGTCCGGGTTTTAAAAACGGCCAGCCTTTTCGACCATCGATCTTCGCCATAGTGGCCAGAAACCGCTTATCACGATAAGGCGCGGCAGATGGAAACAGGGACGCTAATTTCGCTTGCCGCCTATTTCGTGTTGATGGTTGCCATAGGCCTTTATGCCTGGCGTAACTCCACATCTGACAGCGCGGGTTATCTTCTGGCAGGCCGTAATCTTCACCCGGCGGTAGCGGCACTTTCCGCGGGCGCTTCCGATATGTCCGGTTGGTTGCTGCTCGGCTTGCCCGGCGCGCTTTACACCGCCGGGCTGGTGGAAGCATGGATCGGTATCGGGCTGTTTGCCGGTGCTTTGGCAAATTGGTGGATCGTCGCCCCGCGCCTGCGCCAACAGACACAGGAACTGGGCGACGCCCTGACCATTCCGCAATTTTTGGCCAATCGTTTCCCCGACCGGGCCGTGGCGCTGCGTGTAGTATCCGCAATAATCATCGTCGCTTTTTTCAGCGTATATACGGCGGCGGGGTTGGTCGGCGGCGGTAAATTGTTCGAAACCAGCCTTTCTGCACTTTTCGGCGATGTCGGGCTTAGCGACTATATGCTCGGCATTACCGTGACCGCATTGATCGTGCTGTCTTACACGATGGTGGGCGGATTTCTGGCGGTGAGCCTGACCGATTTCGTTCAGGGCTGCATCATGGTGATTGCCCTGGTGGTGATACCGGTAGTGGCGATCTGGGGCGGAGAAGATGACGGTGCGCTGGGCGGTTTCGCAGCGATTTCAGGCGCGCTGGTGGCGGCGGGTCCGGATTATCTCGATCTGTTTGCCGGCTTGACGCTCATCGGGTTCATCAGCGCCGTCACCTGGGGATTGGGCTATTTCGGTCAGCCCCATATAATCGTGCGGTTCATGGCGATCCGGTCTGTCGCGGATGTTCGTGTTGCCCGCAATATCGGCATGGGGTGGATGGCAGTGGCGCTGATCGGGGCAATCGGCGTGGGTATCGCGGGCCGCGCCTATGCCGAAGCGAACGCGCTTGTCGTAAACGATCCGGAAACGATCTTCATCATACTTGCGAATGTATTGTTTAACCCGCTCATCACCGGCTTTCTGCTGGCGGCGCTGCTGGCGGCGATCATGAGTACGATCAGTTCGCAACTTCTGGTGGCATCGTCGTCTCTCACTGAAGATTTTTACCGTTTGTTCCTGCGCCGGAATGCGGGCGAACGCGAGGCGGTGAATATCGGTCGGATCGCGGTACTGGCCGTCTGCGCGGTGGCGGTATTCATCGCAAGCGATCCCGATTCGCAAGTCCTTGGCCTGGTTGCCAATGCGTGGGCCGGGTTCGGTGCCGCCTTTGGCCCGCTGATCATCCTGGCGCTGACCTGGAAACGGATGACCGGCAATGGCGCAATTGCCGGGCTGGTGGTTGGTGCAGGCGTGGTCATGATGTGGATTGCCGCTGGCTGGAACGCCAGCTTTCTGGGCGGCGAAGGCATCTACGAAATAGTCCCGGGGTTCATCGCGGCATGGTGTGCGATCGTGATTACCAGCCGCCTGGACCGCCGCGAAGCCGCGCCCGATCAGTGGAATAGGACGGGCTTGAATTGGACGGGCTGGCGCAAGATATTTTCTGCACCGTCTTCAGCAGGAATTCACGGTTCGCACGGCAAATGTGACCGGTATGTTCCGCATCTGTCTGACCCTATGCGCGGCCCTGTCGCTGTCTGCGTGTAATATGTTGCCGGCCCGCGACCATTCGCCGACACCGCGCAGCACTGCGTCGCCCACGATGCCGATAGACGAAACAGCGCGGCAATGTCTGGCCAAGTTAGGCCAGACCGGATCGCGCTTCACGCCCTTGCCGGACACATATTCCGCCGGCGGATGTTCGGCCGTAAACAGTGTTACCCTGTCCGGTCTGCGCGGCGACGCGGCCTTGTTTACCTTAAGCAATATCGGTCCGGTTACCTGCCCTACCGCCGCCAGTTTTGCCGCATGGGCGCGATATGGCATCGATCGTGCGGCACGGCAGATACTGGGTAGCGGGCTGAGCCGGATCGAAACGATGGGCAGCTATGCGTGCCGCAATGTAGCAGGCACGGCACGGCGGTCCGCCCATTCGCGTGCCGAAGCGGTGGACGTTTCTGCCTTCGTCCTGGCCGACGGCCGCCGCATAAGCGTGCTGGAGGATTGGCACGGCGGATCGAATGTGGAACGCGAATTTCTGCGCACCATCCATCGCAGCGCCTGTCGCCGTTTCGGCACCGTGCTTGGTCCGGAATACAACGCCGCGCATCGCAACCATTTTCATGTGGAGCGCAGCGGTAGCGGCGGGTCCGGTTCCGGGTTTTGCCGTTAGGCGATCGTTACCCCAGATCGGCTTCGATGCGCATCCTGACCGCTTCCGCCGAATGACTGGCGCCCATTTTGGTCATCATGTTCGCCCGGTGGATTTCCACGGTTCGCGGGCTTATTTCCAGATCGCGTGCTATTTCCTTGTTACTTGCGCCAAAGCTGAGCCGGTCCAGCACTTCGCGTTCCCGCGCCGACAGGTTGGACACCCGCTTGCGCGCTTCATACATGGTTTGCCGCGCCGCTGCATATTCGCGCGCTTCGGGGCCGATAGCCTCCAGCGTGCGCGATAGAAGTTTGGTTTCCAGCGGCAGAGCGAGGTAGTCGAGCGCGCCCGCTTTCATTGCCGCTACGATCCGGTGCGTTTCGATTTCTTCGGCAATGGCAATAACCGGCAACCAGATGTCGCGTTTACTGAGTGTCTGCATAACCACACCGATCCCGCCGCAAGCCGCATCGTCATGGGCAACGATAAATCCAAACGGTAATTGCCGCTCGCACAGTTCCTCCACATCGGAATACACCTCTGCATGATGACCGATGGCAAACGCCGCGTTGGCAAGGGCGGCACGATTGCGGCTGTGAGGGTCGACGAAATGGATGGGCGGTTTGTGTTGCATGGCCGGATAATGGCCAATCGCCGCCATTCAGGCACGCGGCAGTAAATTCGAAACCGACCTATAAGCCCCTGAATTCCGGCATTTCCCTTAGGGCAGTTCCCTTACGTAGGAATACATTCATTTCGGATGCAAATTCCCCGCCATTCGTGCAGAAACGCTATTCCTATAGCGAAGGACCGTCATTTATTTTTCGAAGGAATAGTCGGGCAATGAATGAAACGCAGCCCGCAGCGCGCTTCCCCATTCGTTGGATATCGCCCGGAAATACGGATTGTCGTGGGTGATTCGCCGTTCATACGCCGGTTCGAAATTGTCCCGTTCGATTACCATCATATCCAATGGCAGACCGACCGACAGATTGGCTTTGAGAGTGGAATCGAAACTGACCATCAGCAGCTTGACCGCATCTTCGAAGCCCATTTCGCGGTCGTAACCGCGGATCAGAATGGGGCGTCCATATTTTGTTTCGCCAATCTGGAAAAACGGCGTGTCGAAACTGGCCTCGATGAAATTGCCTTCGGGGTAGATCATGAAAAGGCGCGGTTCCATGCCCGCAATTTGCCCCGACAGGATGATGGAAGCGGTAAAGCGCCCTTTCCCCCGCACCCCGTTGCGTTCCTGCGTTTCGCGCACCGTGTCCCGCAGCAATTTCCCGATCTCGGACGCGACCTGAAACATGGTCGGCGCTTTCATGAGCGAATTGTCACGATCTTCCGGTGCTTTCGTGCGTTCCTCCAGCTGGCTGATAACCGATTGCGTGGTGGCCAGATTGCCGGCGGTCATCACCGATATTATGCGTTCGCCTGGAACGGTCCAGTGAAACATCTTCTTGAACACGGAGATATTGTCGACCCCCGAATTGGTGCGGGTATCGCTCATCGTGACGATGCCCTTGTCCAATACCATTCCGACACAATAGGTCATGTGTAATCCCTCATTTTTTCAATATGCAAATACCCTCGCACGGTCGCGCGAAAGAATGTTCTGTCCGACGGCGCCGGCTTGTTATTGTTGCGGAATTTGCTGCTGTTCCACGGCAACATTCACTTCCAGAATGCTGCTGGTCGCGCCGAAGCTGATACCGGTAATCGGTGCCGCATCGACATAATCGCGTCCGCTGGCCACCCGCACATAACGCGGATCGGGGCTGATACCGTTAGAAATATCGAAGCCAACCCAACCCAGCCCTTCGACATGCGCTTCCGCCCAGGCATGGGTCGCTTCCTGATCGATCCGGTCGTTCATCATCAGATAACCGCTAATGTAGCGCGCCGGGATATCCATGGCACGCGCCGCACCGATAAAGATATGGGCGTGATCCTGGCACACACCGCGGCCCTGCAAGATCGCTTCCTCGCCGGTCGTGGTTACCAGAGTCTGGCCGGTTTCATAGGCCACATGATCGCGAATATGCTGCGACAGGGCGTGGAGTTTTTCCACCCCCACCAGATTGCTGCCGGATATTTCGGCAATGAATTTTTTCATGGCCGCCCCAGGCTTCGTAAGGCGCGTCTGGCTTAGGAAGCTCCATAGTGGAAGATGCCCCGAATGCTGGCCGATCACGCCCGCCTGATCTTCGGTCTGCACTACACCTTCGCAGTTTACGACAACTTCGCGCGCGCCATGTTCCACCGATATCAAAGTGACCGTGTTGAAATTCTGATCGTCGTAATGCAGTTCGTGATGGGCATTTTGATAGGTCATGTTCCATTCGACGATAGACTGGCCCTGTGTGGATTTCGGCGTCAGGCGCAGGCGTTGCAGCGCATGAATTACCGGTTCATCGAACTGGTACGTGGTGGAATGGCGGATCGATAATCTCATAAAATCACGCGGTGAACCTGTAATCGACCGCGATTGCGGCCGCGATGGCCGAATTGCGGTTTATGTAATTCAACAGGAACTCGTGCAGTCCCTTTTCGAAAACCTCTTCGATCGACACTTCGCTCATGCGCATGTCGGCGGCGCGCATCAGTTCGTTGCTTTTGCCTTCGCCCCCATGGATGCGGGCCAAAGCCGCCAGATTGGTGCGCAGGGCCGAATGACAGAACGCCAGACTGCGCGGGAAACGATCATCCAGAACCAGAAATTCCACGATCCCGCGCGCATCGATATTTCCGGCGTTGAGCCAGCGATAGGCGCGGTCCCCCGAAACCGAACGCAGGACGTTGTCCCACTGCCCGGTGTCCAGACTGGAGCCAACATGGGACAGGGACGGCAGCAGCAGATAATATTTGATATCGAGAATGCGGGCGATGCTGTCCGCGCGTTCGACAAATGTGCCCGCCCGCGCAAAATAATACCCTTCATTGCGCAACATCGACCCTGCCATCGCGCCATGGACGAGCATACCCGCCTGGCGAATATCCGCCACGACGTTGCTGACATTCCCCTGTGCTACCGGGCGCTTCATGTCATCTTCAAGCTGCATCCAGCTTTCGTTGATGGCTTCCCAAACTTCGCTGCTTATGGCGTTGCGGACCATGCGGGCATTGGTGCGCACCTGTTCAAACGTGCTCAATATATTGGTGCTGTTGGCCTTGTCGCGCAGAATGAAGTTCCACGCATTGGAACCGCTATATTCGTCATACTGGTTTTCAAAAACGGTCTGATGGCCCGATGTCTTTATGACCGAACGCCATTCATCGGCAGCTTTGTGATTGTCGCGAGTGATGGACATACGCAGCCCCGCATCCAGCAGGCGCGCCGTATTTTCCGCCCGTTCGAGGTAGCGGAACATCCAGAAAATACCGTTGGCTGTGCGACCTAGCATGGCCGAATTCCGTTCGTTTCAAAATCGCGCATCAATCTTTCAGTACCCATGTATCCTTGGTGCCCCCACCCTGGCTGGAATTTACGACCAGCGATCCTTTTTTCAGCGCCACACGGGTCAGGCCACCCGGCGTGATATCGATGCCTTCGGGCGATACCAGCACATAAGGCCGCAAATCGACATGGCGCGGTGCCAGGCCGCTCTTGGTGAAAATGGGTGTTGTCGACAGCGCCAGCGTGGGTTGTGCAATGTAGTTTTCCGGCGTCTTCTGCAATTTCTGCCGAAATTCCGCGATTTCTTTCTTCGATGCGGTCGGGCCGATCAGCATGCCGTAGCCGCCGGAACCGTGCACTTCCTTGATTACCAGTTCTTCCAGATTGTCGAGCACATAGGCAAGGCTGTCGTCATCCGCGCAGCGCCAGGTTTCGACATTGGGCAGCAAAGGCTTTTCGCCGGTATAGAACTCCACGATTTCTTCCATGAAACTGTATACGGCCTTGTCGTCGCAAACACCGGTGCCGGGCGCGTTGGCAATAGTCACCCCGCCCGCGCGATACACATCCATTATTCCAGGAATACCCAGCACCGAATCCGGCTGGAACGTCAGCGGATCGAGATAGTCATCGTCGATCCTGCGATAGATCACATCGACCGGTTCATACCCGCAGGTGGTGCGCATCTGCACGCGGCCGCCCACCACGCGAAGATCGCTGCCTTCGACCAGTTCCGCGCCCATCTGGTCGGCCAGAAACGCATGTTCGAAATAGGCCGAATTGTAGATGCCGGGGGTCAGCACCGCGACATTGGGTTTACCTTGCGTCCCTTCCGGTGCGCAGGCCGCCAGACTTTTGGCGAGACGGCGTGGATATTGCGACACCGGTTCGATCGCGACTTCACTGAATACCTCGGGGAACATCGCCATCATCGTTTCGCGATTTTCCAGCATATAGGATACGCCCGACGGGGTGCGCGCATTGTCTTCCAGCACAAACCAGTCATTGGGCCCGGTGCGCACCAGATCGATGCCGACGATGTGGGTATAGACACCGCCCGGCGGCGTAAAACCGACCATCTGTTGCAACCATGCCGAATTGTTGCGGAACAACCGTTCCGGAACCCGGCCCGCACGGATGATCTCCTGCCGGTGATACAGATCGTACATGAACGCATTCAGCGCGCTCACCCGCTGTTCGATGCCGCGCGTCAGCTTGCGCCATTCGTTGGCCCCGATCGCACGCGGCACCATGTCGAACGGGATCAACCGTTCCTCCGCCTCGTCTTCGCCATAGACGTTGAATGTGATGCCGGTTTTACGGAAATTGTTTTCCGCTTCGGAATGTTTTGATTTCAGCCATTTGGGATCCTGCCCCTCGTACCATTGGCAATAGCCGCCATAGGCCGGACGGACCGACCCGTCGGGCGCGTGCATTTCATCGAAATTTTCCGGCTTATCGTTCATGGGGCCTCGTAAATGGGTATTGTGAGACATACCGTGACAGGTCTGCGCTATACCCACAACCCGACAGGACCAGCTATCGCGAACAAAGACAGATATTCTACCAAGCCCTGGACACGCTCGGTGTTCCCGCCATTAAAGTTCGCCGATGACCGCGCGGATGCATTCAGGCGAATAGGAAAAGCCGATATGGTTGCAATCAATTTCCACCGCCCGGTCGCGTTCGCCGTCTTCGCCCCTGGTCGTATGCGGACTGACCACGCCGTCCCGCGCGCTCCAGAACGCGACCGTTTCTACCGGCGGTTTTTCGCGCACGTCGCCGGAAATCGGGAGATCGTCGACCCGGTGCCCGGTCATGAACTGATAGATCCGCCAGGCATTGTTGGCGCGTGGATTGCCCGAAAACGGCGAACCCATGGTAATAACTTTGGCCACCCGGTCCGGATGCCGTTTCGCCAGTTCCCGTGCGAACAGGCCCCCTAGGCTCCACCCGACCAGCACCACGCTGCGGCCGTAGCGTTCGTGAATATACACCAGCCGGTCTTCCAGAAATTCGACCTTTTCCGGTGTCGGCCCGAAATTGAACCCCATGCCCCAGCGTTTCACGGTGTGCCCGGCCCGCTCCAGCTGCTGTGCCATGTATTTCAGCCGGATGGGATGCGTGCCGAAACCCGGCAGCAGCATTATGGTGCGCGGTTCATCCGCCATCGCCACTTCGAAAGTGCGGAATATGCGTTTGACAGGCTCCAGCAAAGCGCGGCTTTCCGCCAGCGTATGGCGGATTTTGGGGCGTTCGACCGGATCGGGATTGGGCTGACGCACCAGTTCCAGCCGCCGTGCCAGCTCCACCTGCGCAATTGCCGGCGGAGGCTGGACAGGCTTTAACCCCGATTTGCAATCCGTGCGGGCCACCCATGTTCTCCAACAGTTCCAGCAATGCCTGATACACAGCTCAACTTAATACATGACCCGACCTATAAACAAGATGAATGAAGCAAACGCATGCCTTGCCGCGATGGCCGTATTTCCCCATATCGCAACCATGAGTGAGCTTGTAATTCGCCGCGGCCTGGCCGAACCCGACACCACCGGGGATTTCAAACCCCACAAACCATCCCGGCCCGATAAATCGATGGGGGGAAAACGGTTCGAACTGGTTTCCGATTACGAACCCGCCGGCGATCAACCCACCGCGATCAGGGAACTGGTCGACGGTATGGCGCAGGATGAAAAAACGCAGACGCTGCTGGGGGTCACGGGCAGCGGCAAGACCTTCACCATGGCGAAAGTGATCGAAGCGACGCAGCGGCCTGCCCTGATCCTTGCGCCCAACAAAATTCTGGCAGCGCAGCTCTATGGCGAATTCAAAAGCTTTTTTCCCAAAAACGCCGTGGAATATTTTGTCAGCTATTACGATTATTACCAGCCCGAAGCCTACGTGCCGCGTAGCGACACCTATATCGAAAAGGAATCCAGCGTAAACGAGGCGATCGACCGGATGCGCCATTCGGCCACGCGATCGCTGCTGGAACGCGACGATGTTATCATCGTGGCATCGGTATCGTGTCTTTACGGGATCGGTTCGGTCGAAACCTATTCGGCAATGATTTTCGACATCAAGAAAGACACCTCCGTCGATCAGCGCGAATTGATCCGCAAGCTGGTGGCGCTGCAATATAAACGCAACGATGTGGGTTTCGCACGCGGCCATTTCCGGGTGCGCGGCGACAGTCTGGAAATCTTTCCCAGCCATCTGGAAGATACCGCCTGGCGTATCAGTTTCTTCGGCGACGATATCGAGGATATCAGTGAATTCGATCCGCTGACGGGCAAGAAAGGCGATAGTTTAAGCACCGTGCGCGTGTATGCGAATTCTCATTACGTAACGCCTGGCCCCACGATGAAACAGGCCAGCGCCGCCATCAAGTTCGAACTGGAAGAACGGCTGAAGGAACTGAACGAGGAAGGTTTGCTGCTGGAAGCCCAGCGGCTGGAACAGCGCACCAATTTCGATCTTGAAATGATTGCGGCCACCGGCAGCTGCGCCGGGATCGAGAATTACAGCCGTTTCCTCACCGGCCGCCTTCCCGGCGAACCGCCGCCCACTTTGTTCGAATATCTGCCGGAAAACGCCCTGCTGTTCGTCGATGAAAGCCACCAGACGGTGCCGCAGATCGGTGCCATGGCGAAGGGGGATCACCGCCGCAAGATTACACTGGCGCAATATGGTTTCCGCCTGCCCAGCTGTATCGACAACCGGCCATTGCGCTTCAACGAATGGGACGCGATGCGCCCGCAGACCGTGGCGGTTTCGGCCACCCCGGCCAGCTGGGAAATGGAACAGACCGGCGGTGTCTTTGCCGAACAGATCATTCGCCCCACCGGTCTGATCGATCCGCCGGTGGAAATTCGCCCGGTGGAAGATCAGGTGCAGGACTGCATCGAACAATGTCGCAAGACCGCGCAGCAGGGATACCGCACCCTGGTCACCACCCTTACGAAGCGTATGGCGGAAGATCTTACCGAATTCATGCATGAAGCCGGGTTGCGGGTCCGTTATATGCATTCCGATGTGGAAACGCTGGAACGCATCGAACTCATCCGCGATCTCCGACTGGGTGTTTACGATGTGCTGGTAGGTATCAATCTGCTGCGCGAAGGGCTGGATATTCCCGAATGCGGGCTGGTGTGCATCCTGGACGCCGACAAGGAAGGCTTCCTGCGTAGCGAAACGTCGCTGGTGCAGACTATCGGCCGGGCCGCACGCAACGTGGATGGCCGTGTGATCCTGTATGCCGATCGCATTACCGGCAGTATGGAACGCGCGATGATGGAAACCGATCGCCGCCGTGAAAAGCAGGAAGAATACAACAGGGAACACGGCATCACGCCCACCACGATCCGCAGCAACATTCAGGACATCGTCGCGCATACCGCCAGCCAGGATGGTGTGACCATCGGCACTGGCGACGATGCGGTCAACAATCTGGTCGGGCATAATCTGCGCGGCTATATCGAAGATCTGGAAAAACGGATGCGCAACGCCGCCGCCGATCTGGAATTTGAAGAAGCGGGCCGTCTGCGGGACGAAATCCGCAAGCTGGAAAGCGACGAACTGGGCATCCCCGGTCCCGACAAGAAAGCCCCGATCGTTGGCCGTGCTACCGAAGGAAAGCCCGGAACACGCAAGACCCGTTATGGGCGCAAGCAGCAAAAATGGGGAAAATAGGATGGTCCGGCATATGCCGATATTCGGCGTTTGCATTCATACTGCTTGCTTCATGCAAACCGCCGGCAACCGATGGTTTGGGCACGGGCGCTAAGGATACGGTCGATGGGGGAGCGGGCGATAGGGGAGCGGGCGACAATGCCGCGGTATCCCGTATGACCCCGTCCGCACCGATTGAATCGCCCGATACGAAAGACGCGGTCTGGGTAACGGCGGATGATGGCGCATTTTTGCGGTATGGCACCCCTGGTGAAATGCCGCTGGTGGCGCTTCGATGCGAACACGCGCGCAACAGCATCGGTCTGACGCGCTACGCCAGTGCCGATGCAAATGCCGAAGCCTTGATGGCATTGATCGGTAACGGTCATATTGCGCGCTTGCCGGTCGATGCCGTCCAGCGCGGCCGCGCATGGGTGTGGCACGGGCGCTATGGCGTCGAAGGCGACGATCTCGACGCATTGCGCGGATCGCGCGCGGTCGAACTGACCATTCCGGGCGCTGGCAGTGTCATTCTGAATGCCAGCGAGAAGCCTGGAATGTTCATGGCGGCGTGCCGCGCCGGGAGCGCTCTTGCGCCAGATTGACGAGCGCATCCGGCGTCAGCACCTGCGGCAGGATGGTCTTTTCGCCATCCGGTTCATACCACACGTAAAGCGGTATTCCCGCCACACCCTGCTGGCTGAGATATTGCGTGATCGCCGCGTCGCGCCGGGTCAGATCGCCGCGCATGGCAATTACGCCGGCATCTTCGAACGCGGCCCTCGTCGCTTCGCGTTCTATGGCAACGCTTTCATTCACTTTGCACGTTACGCACCAGTCCGCCGTAAACCACAGGAAAACAGGCTGGCCGCTGCGTCGGGCGGTGCGCAGATTGTCCGCCGAATAGATCTGAGGCGACAGGATCGAACGGGCGTCGGCGACGCGGGTGCTCTGATAGCTTGCCGGTAAGGCGAACGCTGCGAAAACAACGAAAGGCGCCGCGATCAGTCCGAATGCGGGCCATGCCAGTTTTCCGGCCTGCTGCAGCTTGCCAACCACGAACAGCGCCATCAACAGGCCGGCCAGCAGCAACAGCGCAATCAAGGCAAATGATTGCCCGCCCAACCGGCTCACAAGCCAGATCAGCGCCAGCGCGGTCACTCCCATCGGCACTGCCAGAATACGGCGGAAACGGACCATCCATGCACCCGGCCGCGGTAATTTGCGCCGCAATGCCGGAACCAGTCCAATGGCCAGAAACGGCAGCGCCAATCCCAGTCCCAGCGCCGCGAACAACAGCAACGCAGCCCCTGTCGGCAACAGCAGCGCCGCACCCAGCGCCGCCGCCATGAACGGCCCGGTACACGGTGTGGCAGCAATTGCGGCCAGCAGCCCGGTGGCAAACGCGCTCGCCGGTTCACCCTTGCGGGTTATCGCAATGGTGGGCAGTTCGAACAGCCCGGCCAGATTGGCGGTTATAATTGCGGCGAGCAGCATCAGGCAGACCACCACCCAGGGTTCCTGCAATTGAAACGCCCATCCCACCTGCTGGCCCGCCGCACGAAGAGCCAGCATCGCCCCGCCAAGCGCCAGACAGGCGAGCACGACACCGGCGGTATAGGCAATACCCTCGCGCCTTGCCGCGCGCTCTCTACCATCGTCACCGCCGCCAGTGCCGCTACCCGTGCCACCACCGGCCCGGGCCAGACTGAGCGCCTTGAGGCTCAGGATCGGGAAGACGCAGGGCATTATGTTAAGGATCAACCCGCCCGCCAGCGCGGCCAGAACAAGCAGCGCCAGGTTCGGGGCTTCCCCGGAAGCCGAGGCTAGCGGTATTCCGCCGGCCGGAACCGGGCCTGCGTTTGCTGTAAACTGCACGCCGCGGCCCTGTTCGAAAGCCAGGATACCGGAAAGCGTGCCAAGGCCATTGCCCGTGTCGGACAAAGCTATTTCAGCGATCAGCACATCGCCATCGCGCGCGAAACTCTGGGGCGCAGAATATTGCACCAGGTCGCGCTCACCCACAAACACATGGGGGCCCGATAGAGGGACGTTGGCGGGCAAGGGAATTGCCAGTCGCAACCGGTCTTTCGCAATCCGGTAGCTGGCGGTTTTGTCCAGCAGCGGGGGGATTGCGGCCTGCCAGTCTGCAAAGCGGGGATCGCGCGGCGACCCTGTCGATGATCGGGCGATCGTAGATAGATATCCCTGCTCCTGCACGCAAATCCGGTCGCTGCACGCCAGCCATTGCGCTTCGACGCCGATCTCGCTGGCCTGCGCAATCGGGGCCGAACGCGGTATCCGCACCGGCACCAGCACTGCGTAATCACCTTTGTAGACATGGTTCATCAGCCCGCCGATAACCAGTTTTTGCGGCACGGGATAAAGCGGTTCGCCCGCCTTCCAGCCTGCCGGGAGGGACCAGTCCAGCTGCATGGCGTAACCCGCATCGCCCGGATTGCGCCAATAGCCGTGCCATTTGGAACTGACGGGACGAAAATGGATCGCCAGATACAGCGTCTGACCCGGTACGGCCGGACCGTCCGCAATCAGCGAGGCACGGATATTTGGCGCAGATGCCGTTTGCCCCTGCGCCAGTAGCGGCATTGCTGGAAAAAGCGACAGGAATGCGACGGTCAGTACGACCAGCTGCACCAGTTGGCGGGCGAACCTGCCAGTCACTCCGAAATTCCCATGGCGATCATAGCCGCTATCTAGGGATGCCGCCCGCAAGCTGCAAACACGCAGGAACGCTTGCGGGGGTCAGCCGCTATACTCTAACGTATGGCTGATACCGTCATTCGCCACCCGCTCCCCGCCCGCCACGCGCAACCCGCCGACCAAACCACAGGAAGCAACCCGATGAGCCCTGCCCCCGCCGAGCCAGATCACGAAAACGATATGCGCGACCTGCTGATCATCGGCGGCGGGCTGGTGGGCATGACGCTGGCCCTGACTGCGGCGCGCAAGGGCTTGTCCAGTCATGTGATCGACCGGGCCGATCCGGCCGAACTGACCGCAGACGGGTTCGACGGGCGTGCTTCGGCAATTTCCACGGCAAGCTGGAACCTGTTTACCAATATCGGGCTGGCGCAGCAGCTGGAACCGCATGGCTCCCCGATTGCATCCATCGCCGTATCGGACCAGCGCAAAGCGGGCGAGATCCGCTTCACGCCCGAGGAACATGAAGGCTCGCTTGGCCGGATGTTTGCCAATCGCGAATTGCGCCGCGCCCTGTTCAGCGCAGCTGCACAGGAACCGCTGATCGCCTGGCACGCCAATAGCGAAGTTTTGGAGCGCGATCGCGGCGAACACGGCGTTTCGGCGCTGCTTGCGGATGGCACCCGGGTACACGCAAACCTGATGGTGGCTGCGGAAGGGCGCACTTCCCCGACCCGCGACGAGGCGGGTCTGGCGCTGGCGAAATGGAATTACCGGCACCGTGCGATCATTGCCGGCCTGACGCATGAAAAACCGCACGGTCAGGTCGCATGGGAAATTTTCTATCCCGACGGTCCGTTTGCGCTGTTGCCGATGCTCGATCTTCCCGATGGGCGCCATCGCAGTTCGCTGGTCTGGACAGTCGATGAAACGGACGCTGCAGGCACGCTCAAACTGGGTGACCGGGCGTTTCTGGCAGAAGTGCAGAAGCGGATGGGCGGTATTTTCGGCGCGATTACATCGGTAGGTCCGCGTTCTTCCTACCCGCTCGGTTTTCATCACACCGCGCGGATCACAGCGCCGCGGCTGGCATTGATCGGCGATGCGGCCCACGGCATTCACCCGATTGCGGGACAAGGGCTCAATCTGGGTCTGCGCGATGTCGGTGCGCTGGTCGAAGTGCTGGCGGACGGTATGCGACTGGGGCTGGAGCCCGCCGATGCCCAGGTGCTGGCGCGATATGAACGCTGGCGCGGGTTGGACAGTTTCATGGTCGCGCTGGCCACCGATGGGTTGACGCGGCTGTTCGGTATTCGCGGCAACACGGCCTCCGCCGCCCGGCGATTGGGCATGGCCGGCGTACAGCGAATGCCGGTGCTGAAGGACTGGTTCATGAACGAAGCGCGCGGCGTCACCGGTGACCGACCTGCCTTGCTGGACGCCTAACGAACCAGATTTTCACGGCCCGGCGCAGGCTGGCGCACCGGTGCACCATCGCCATCGCGCAGCCGCCGGGGTTCTACCACGGCAGACGTTTCAATAAGGTCGAGCGCACGCTGCGCCGCAGCATAGCGTTCCGCATCCGCGATCCACGCCGCGCCATTGACCGCACCGGGAAGTTGCCGCACCTCTTCGATTGCAGGGGCGACCCGACCGCTTAGTAAAAACAGCCGCGCACGTTCCAGGCGGCGTTGGGGTTGCGGCGACGGTGCGCTTTCGCGGCGTATGATGAACAATTCGCCGAATTCACGGCGAATGCGCGCAAAGGACGGTTCTTCATTCGTTTCCGACAGTCTGGGCCCCAGCCCTTCCAGCCGCGCAACAAGCCGGTCTACCGTAATCGGGTCGCGTGAATTGGCGATGATGGTATCGACTGCATTGGGCAACGCATCGCTGAACCGCAGGCGCAACTGATCCGCAAGATAGCCCAGCTCCGCCCCGCGTTCGAGGGAACGACGGGCGGCAAACGCGATCAGCAGACCTTCCGCACGGGCGGCATTGCCCGATGCAGCCTGCGATTGCAGATCGAGCCGTGCCAGCCGCTGTTCCGCCGCGGCCAGGCGCTGGTCGATCCCGCCCTGCTGTTCCTCTACCCGTTCGACGGCGATATCGGTCTGCTTGGTATCGACCGCGATCGCGGCCCCGGCCTGCTTTTCGCCAGGTTTCGGGTCGGATACGCCGGTCGTCTGCGCCACTTCTTCAATAACGTCGTCCAACCCGCTGACGATTTTCGGCGTACCGTCCCATGTCAAATACCCCACCAGCAACGCCCCGAACAGAAATGCGCACAGCGCCGCCCCCACGATCGCCTGCATCGATCCGCTTGTGCCGGGCTTGGTCGTTGGGCGGTCCATCAATCCTCGATCCGTGGGTGCTGCATCATGTCAATGGCCGCGTTTACACAAGCTGACGGTCAAGGCCAACAGCGCCGCGTCCGTCGGTTCCGGGGCGGTTTCGACAATGCGCCAGCCTCGTCCAGCGGCACTGGCAATTCGCGGGCCCAAAGTAGCAAGGGAAATCTGCGAACATTCGGCGCCAATACGCCGGCATTCAGCAGCAAAATGTGCCGCTGCACCGGCCGAATGAAGCAGTACCACAGGCCGTTCGCCGAGCCAGCCCTGAACATCCGCGCCAATCGCACACGCGGCAGCGCGATAGACGACGATTTCATCCAGCTGGTGACATTCGGGGATGACCAGTTCCACACGATCGCTTCCGGCAAGTCGCAGCCAGCGCATCGGCTGGCCCGTATTCGCGTCGACCAGTTGCTGCAAACCACCCATGCCCGTCTGCGCGACGACAAAATCCGCCTGTCTCGCGCAGTTCGCAGTCGCCTCTCCCACCGCATATACCGGTAAATGGGTCAGGGACTGCAAGGTCGCGCCGCCATGCCGAAACGCATTGGCACTGCCTGCCAGGATCGCATCGTAATCCAATGTGTCGGGAAGCGTCCAGGCGACCGGTTCTACCCAAAACAGGGGCGCCGCACGCATATCGAGCCCCAGTGTCTGCCCCCGTGCCATCGTTTCCCAAAGACCCGGTTCGGGCCTGATGCACAGCACCGGCGTGTTCATGCGCCGCTACCGAACAGTCGGGCGACGTGATCGGGTGCATCGGCCAGCATGGCCCGGCCCAGATCGCGAAACACAGCCAGATCGGCCGCCTGCGCCGCAGCGGTCTGTTCGATCCGGATGGCGCCGTCGCTGCTGAATATCGCTGCCCGCATCTGGACCCTGGAACCATCAAGCCGCGAGATGACGGCGATCGGGCTGTGGCAGGTGCCGCCCAGCCCTTCCAGCAATGCGCGTTCGGCCAGAACGCTCATTCGGCTGGGGCCGTGATCGATTGCGGCCAGCAATTCGCGGGTGCGTGCGTCATGTCTGTTGCACTCGACCCCGATGGCACCTTGCGCCGGTGCGGGCAGGAATTCATCCACTGCCAGCACCGTGCCCGTTCCGCTACGGCCGGTCCGGTTCAGGCCCGCCGCCGCAAGCAGCGTCACATCCGCTTCGCCCGATGCGAGCTTGGCCAGCCGCGTTGCCACGTTGCCGCGAAACATGACAATGCGGCAATCGGGCCGGTAATGCAGCATCTGCGCCGCGCGGCGCGGCGCGCTGGTGCCGATGGTGGCCCCCTGCGCAATGGTGAGAATGGAGGATGCACCGATCAGCACATCGGCCACGTTCTCGCGCGGCAATATCGCGCCGATCACAAGACTGCCGGGGCGCAAGGTCTCCACATCCTTCATCGAATGGACGGCGGCATCGATCCGGCCTTCGCTCAGCCAGACATCCAGTTCCCGCGTCCACAATGCCTTGCCGCCGATGTCGGCCAGCGGACGGTCCTGGATGATGTCCCCGCTCGCCCGGACTTTCACCAGTTCGACCGCTTCCGGCACCCAGCCATGCGCCTTGCACAACAGCGCCCGCGTTTCTTCCGCCTGTGCCACCGCCAGGGGTGATTGCCGCGTACCGAGGCGCAGTATCGGCGCAATCATCGCGGCTTGGATCGTCTTGCAGCGTTCATAGCGCGCTTGCCCTAGCCACCCATCTCGTTAAGGGAAAGCGCCATGGGCATCGTTCTTGGCATTGAATCGAGCTGCGACGAAACCGCCGTCGCATTGGTTTCGACCGATCGGACAATCATCGCCCAGCGCATCGCATCGCAGATCGAACAGCACGCACCCTATGGCGGCGTCGTGCCCGAAATCGCCGCCCGGGCCCATGTGGAAATTCTCGGTCCGATGATTGCGGATGTGCTGGATGAAAGCGGGGTCGCCTTGCGCGAACTGGATGCAGTTGCGGCAACTGCCGGGCCGGGTTTGATCGGCGGCGTGATGGTGGGGTTGGTGAGCGCCAAGGCGCTGGCCATGGCAAGCGATATTGCGTTGCTGGCGATAAACCATCTGGAAGGTCATGCCCTGTCGCCCCGGCTGGCCGATCCGGAACTGCAGTTTCCCTATCTGTTGCTGCTGGTGTCCGGCGGGCATTGCCAGATTTTGCGCGTAGAGGGTGTCGGCCGCTATCGCCGCCTCGCCACCACGATCGACGATGCCCTTGGCGAGGCGTATGACAAGACTGCAAAGATACTGGGCCTTGGCTATCCCGGCGGCCCGGCGGTGGAACGCCTGGCCCTGTCTGGAAATGCGGCGGCAGTGCCTTTGCCGCGTCCCTTGCTGGGCAGCGCGGAACCGCATTTTTCCTTCGCTGGCCTGAAAAGCGCGGTCATGCGCGCCAAACAGGCTGGGAAGTTCCGGGATGCGGATATTGCCGCGGCGTTTCAGCAGGCCGCACTGGATTGTCTGCTGGACCGTCTGCGTTTGAGCGTGAGCCGCACCGAACCGGTGCCCGCGCTGGTAGTGGCAGGCGGCGTCGCGGCGAACGCGGCCGTGCGCACCGCCTTGCAGTGTTTCGCGGCGGAAAATGCCATGCGCTTCGTCGCTCCGCCGCTGGAACTGTGTACCGACAATGCGGCGATGATCGCCTGGGCGGGTGCGGAACGGCTGGGTATGGGGCAATCCGATCCGCTCGATTTCGCGGCCCGCCCGCGCTGGCCGCTCGACCCGGATGCGGAGCCCGTTCGCGGCGCCGGAGCAAAAGCGTGAGTGCGCCGCGCGAAAGCGATGTCGGTGTTATCGGCGGCGGTGCATGGGGAACCGCGCTTGCGCAGATGCTTGCATCCGACGGGCGCGGCGTGCTGTTGTGGGCGCGCGAGACGCAGTTGGTTTGCGAGATCAACGATACCGGTACCAACAGCCTGTTCCTTCCCGCTGCAAAATTGCATCCCACCATCCGCGCCACCGGAAATCTGGCCGATCTGGCCGGCTGCTCCACAATTCTGGCGGTTACGCCGGCGCAGCATCTGGGCGGGGTTCTGAAATCCATGGAACGGCATCCTTGTGATCTGGTCCTGTGCAGCAAGGGAATCGAGGCGGGCAGCGGCCGGTTGATGAACGATGTTGCAAAAGCCGCCGCCCCCGGTAGCGCCATTGCCATCCTGTCCGGCCCCACTTTCGCGCATGAGGTCGCAGGCGGCCTGCCCACTGCGGTAACATTGGCCTGCGGCGGTGGCCGCGCCCAATGGGATCGGCTGAAACCAGTCATCGCCCGGTCGCAATTCCGCCCGTATTTCAGCGACGATGTGATCGGTGCCGAGATCGGCGGTGCGGTCAAGAACGTGCTCGCCATCGCGTGCGGAGTGGTGGACGGACTGGGCCTCGGCCAGAATGCGAGGGCTGCACTGATTGCGCGCGGTTACGCCGAAATGCTGCGCTTCGGGGAAGCATTGGGCGCCCGGCGCGAAACGCTGGCCGGACTGTGCGGCCTGGGCGATCTGGTGCTGACCTGTTCCTCCACCTCCAGCCGCAATTTCTCGCTCGGCAAGGCGCTGGGCGAAGGTCAATCGGCAGCTACACTGATGCAGGACCGCAGGACCGTGGCGGAAGGGGCACATACTGCACCTGTCCTTCAGAAATTGGCGCATGAGCGTGATATTGCCATGCCGATTGTCGATGGGGTCAATTTGATCATCGGAGGCGCGCCTGCGAAAGATGTGGTGTCCCAGCTTTTATCACGGCCGCTGAAGGCTGAAACCGGTGCCGCTGGGTGAGCGCAGAAAAGTCGCAGGACATACCGGACCAATCCGATCCGGCGCAAAACGACATGGCTGCCCTGGCAAAAGGCGGGCGTACCAATGTGTTCGGCTTCATACTGCGTCTGGCCGCGCGCATCCCATTCCTGTTTATCGCCGGGCGGCTGTACGATGTGAACGCGGTCGGGCGTTTCGCATCCGCCTTGGTGGTCATCGAACTGATGGCGTTGATCTGTTCGCTGGGCGAAAAACGCGGATTGGCGCAAAGGCTCACCCAAAGCGATGCGCATCCGGCCAATATCGTGTTCGACGGAATGCTGCTGACGCTGGGGTTCAGTTTGATTGCCGCCGCATTTTTCTGGTTCGTGCCGCAACCCATGTTCCCGTCCGGCGATTTCGACCAGATCGACAAATTGCTCGTCTTTGCAATTCCGGCCTATGCGCTGACCGAAATCGTCCTGGCGGCGCAGGCCTATAAGTTCGACATTGCAACGACCGTTCGGGCACGGGCCGTAGTCGAACCGTGGTCGATATCCATTCTTGCGGGCGTGTTCTTCTATCTCATACCCGAAAACGGGCTGGAGATGGCCTATCTCGCTTCCATCTATCTGGGTTTGGTGACGGCCCTGTGGACGTTTTTGCGCACCTATGGCCTGCCCCGGCAATGGCGGCCGCAGCCCCGCGCGATGATGCGGCAGACCTGGCGCGCGCTGCCTCTCGCCACCGCCGATGCAGTGGAATGGGGAACGCGCCGGGTCGATATCTTTATCCTCGGTTTTTTTGCGGCGCCAGCGGCGGTAGGAATTTATTACATGGCGCAGCAAATCGCCAGCCTGCCACAGAAACTGAAAACCAGCTTCGAGCCGATCCTAGGTCCGGTCATTACGAAGAACCTCCAGACCGGTGATTACAAAACCATCGCGGCGCAGGTCTGTCAGGTCGGGTTCTGGGTAATTGCCGCGCAGGCTGGTATCGCCCTGGCGCTGGGCGTGCCGGGGGAAGCGGTGATGGGATTGATCGGACCAAGCTATGTCGGCGGAACCGGCGCGCTCGCGTTCCTGCTCTTGGCAGAAGTGGTCGCCGCGACAGCCGTGGTTTCCGAAGCCGCGCTCGTTTACATGGCGCGCGTGCGTAATCTGTGGATTTCGATTGCGACCATTGCGCTGCAGGCGTTGCTGACCGTAACCCTGATCATGCTGGCGGAACGCTATAATATGGGTGAACCGTACAAGGCGGCGGCAGCGGCAGGGGCATTGATGCTGGCACTGGGCGCGGCGTCGCTGGTCAAGGCGTGGCTCCTGTCGCGATTGCTCGGCTATCCTATAAACAACTGGCGACTGGCAGTGCTTTGGGCGAGCGGACCGGCAATCGTAATCGGCTATCTGGCGACCTTCCTGCCGGAATGGGCTGAACTGATTTTCGGCATTCCGGCTATTCTCGGTGTGTATTGCTGGATCATCTGGCGGCGCGGTTTCGGTCCGGAAGATCGGGTGCTGTTCCGCAGCAATATCGCCTGAAACTTGCCGGAATTACCGGGCGCCCCCTTCCGTCCCGGCGCTGCGCGCGATAGAAGATCGCCAATGGCCATCCGACCTTCCATCGCAATATTCGCTGGCGCACTGGCGGCTGCAATCGCCGGTATGGCCGCGGCAATGACGGGCGGCGGTCCCTTTGTGGACGATCT
Source organism: uncultured Alphaproteobacteria bacterium (assembly GCA_963803585.1). Taxonomy (GTDB): domain Bacteria; phylum Pseudomonadota; class Alphaproteobacteria; order Sphingomonadales; family Sphingomonadaceae; genus Pontixanthobacter. The sequence continues at coordinate 442,941 of CAWDNB010000004.1, forward strand.
GTCCGACAGGGCGCGGGCCATGCTGCAAGCGGAAGGGTTGGCGGGTATCGAAGCGGATTTTGCCACGCCCAACGGGTTTCCCAGCCGCCATCCGGTGCTGTCCGGCGGCGAAACTGCGGATGAACCGACACGCGCGCGCGCAGCCTTGCTGGTCGCCGGGTTGCCGGGCGCCGGCGGTATTCGGTGGATCGACGGTTCCGCCATTGCGGAACAAAGCGCCCGTTCGTTTACACCGCTGCATTGTCAGGACGATGTGGAGGCTTTGCTGCGGGCCCGCACTATCCGGTTCGAAGAATTGAGTAGCGCCATGGACCGCGCCAGTCTGGAACTGCTCGACGAAGTGGCCGAGGCACTGCGCCCCTGTCTCGGCAGCATCATTGCGATTACCGGACACACCGACAAATCCGGCCCGGAACCGGGCAATCTGGCCCTATCGGCCGAACGGGCAGATGCCGTGCGCGATGCGCTGCGCCGGCGGGGCATTCCGGGCGACGGTCTGCGCGCCCGCGGCGTGGGTTCGCGCAATCCGGTAGATGGGCTTGCACCCGCCGACCCCGCCAATCGCCGGATCGAATTTTCCGTAATCGCGACCGAACCGATCCTGCCCACGCCCGTCGATATGCCGGGGGCACGCTGAATGCCGATCTGGTTCGAACTCGTGTTCATTGCGGTGATGAGTTACCTGCTCGGCCTTGGCCTGGGCTGGATGATATGGGGGCGTGCGCCGGATGTGGACGCTTTACCGGAAGAGGATGAGGATTGACGATGATCGAACTTTTGGAAGCCAACTGGCCGCTGATTGCCATCGCCTTAATTATCGGACTGCTGGTCGCCTGGTGGGTGTTCGTCGCGATGCGGCGCACGCGTGTCGATACAGACCGCAGCGATGTGCTGGACGAAGGCCGCGGTCCCGCCGCGCGTAACGATGCGCTGATCAACGCACCGCGTGGCACTGCGCCTGCTGTGCCGCCAGCGCCCGTCACACCGCAAATCATCGAGCCAGCCCATTCGCAACGCGTAGTGGCGGAGCCTGTGTCCGTCGCGCCGGTCGAAGTCGCAGCCAGCGCGCCTTCCGGACCGTCTGTTACTCCATCGGCAGTAGCGCAGACTGGCGGCGACGATCTGACCCGTATCAAGGGCGTGGGCCCGAAATTGAGTACTATTCTGGGTTCGCTTGGCGTAGATTCGTTTGCGCAGATCGCCGCCTGGTCCGACAGCGATATCGATGAAGTCGATGCGAAACTGGGCCGGTTTCAGGGCCGCATCCGGCGCGACGACTGGGTCCGGCAGGCGGCAATGCTCGAAGCGGGGGACATGACTGCATACGAAAGCCAGTTCGGCAAAGTGTAACGCATTTGCGAAATTTCCGGTCCGGCGGCCTGAAACTGTGATACGTCCTCGATTCGGGAGGGAGTGTGGATGGTGGAACTGCGCGTCTTGATCGCAGAAGACGACCCGTTCGTCGGTCGTGATCTGTGCCAATACGGTAGCGAAAGCCGGCTACCGCGCCGTGGGGCCCTATATCGATCTGTCATCCGCAATGCTCGCTATCCAGAAGCGGCGCCCCGACCTCGCTATTCTGGACATTCGATTACAGGATGGAAATGCGTTTCATCTGGCCGGGCAGTTGATCGAAGATGGCGTTCCGGTCATCTTTCATTCCGGGCATTATCGCGCGCGCGACGTGCTTATCCGGTTTCCGCAGGCGTTGATGTGCGAAAAACCGTGTCCGCCCGATGTCCTGATTGCCTGTATGCAAAAAGCGCTGGGGGGCCCGGTTGCTATCGCCGAGCATCCTATCGTAATTTCGCCCACGCAGGCGTGATCCCGCAATGCGCAACTATTCTTGACCGGACATCACTTGCAGGCACCGCGCAAGGCTGCGAATAGGCGGAAAAACACAGGAGCGATTATGGCCGGTATGGTGCCTTTCAAATGGGACGATCCCTTCAATCTGGAATCCCAGCTAAGCGATGAAGAACGCATGATCCGTGATGCGGCGCACGGTTTTGCCCAGAACGAGCTGCAGCCCCGCGTGCAGGATGCCTATCGCAATGAAACATCCGCGCCCGAACTGTTCCCGTTGATGGGCAAGGCCGGGCTGCTGGGGGCGACCGTGCCGGAAGAATATGGCGGCGCAGGTTCCAGCTACGTCGCATACGGGCTGATCGCGCGGGAGATTGAACGGGTGGATTCCGGCTATCGTTCGATGGCATCGGTCCAGTCCAGCCTGGTCATGTATCCGATTCAGGATTACGGTAGCGAAGAACAGCGCCGGAAATATCTGCCCGGCCTCGCCAGTGGGGAATTGATCGGCTGCTTCGGCCTTACCGAACCCGATGCCGGTTCGGATCCCGGCGGCATGACGACCTATGCGAAGAAAGATGGCGATGGATATTCGCTGTCCGGTTCCAAAACCTGGATCAGCAATTCCCCGTTCGCCGATGTGTTCGTGGTATGGGCCAAATCGCAGGCCCATGGCGATGCCATCCGCGGGTTCGTGCTGGACAAGGGCATGACCGGTCTTTCCGCGCCAAAGATCGACGGCAAGCTGAGCCTGCGTGCCTCGACCACCGGTATGATCGTGATGGACGAGGTAAAACTGCCCGCCGATGCGTTGCTGCCCGATGTGCAGGGGTTGAAGGGGCCGTTTGGCTGCCTCAACCGTGCGCGTTATGGGATAAGCTGGGGCGCGATGGGCGCCGCAGAGTTCTGTTTCCATGCGGCGCGGCAATACGGACTGGACCGCACACAGTTCGGCCGGCCGCTGGCCAATACGCAGCTTTATCAGAAAAAACTGGCTGATATGATGACCGATATCGGGCTGGGTCTGCAGGCTTCGCTACAGGTCGGGCGCTTGATGGATGCGGGCGAATTCGCGCCGGAGATGATCAGCATCGTTAAACGCAACAATGTCGGCAAGGCTTTGGATGTCGCCCGCCACGCCCGCGATATGCATGGCGGCAATGGCATCAGCGATGAATATCAGATCATGCGCCACATGATCAATCTGGAAACGGTGAACACCTATGAAGGCACGCATGATGTCCACGCGCTGATCCTGGGCCGTGCCATTACCGGGCTGGCGGCATTTTGATAAAGTTACACGGTTATTATCGGAGTTCGACCAGTTACCGCCTGCGGATCGCACTGGAACTGAAAGGGCTGCCGTTCGAGAATGTGCCGGTCGATCTGTTAGCTTCCGAGCAGAAAGGCGCGGCGTTTGCCAGCCGCAATCCCTTCGCCACCGTTCCCATGCTGGAGGCGGATGGCCACGACCGGGTGCAGAGCATGGCAATATTGGAATGGCTGGACGATGCCTATCCGGACCGGCCCCTGTTGCCCACCGATGCGGAGCGGCGCTACATCGCGCGCGAACTGAGTTACGCCATCGCAACCGAACTGCACGCCCCGCTCAATTTGCCGGTGCTGCAATATCTGAAAAACGAATATGGTAAATCGCCGGACGAATTGGGGTCTGGTACCGCCACTGGCTTGCCAAAACACTGGACCCGGTAGAGGCGCGGCTGGCGCAATTGGACAGCGGCGACTACCTGTTCGATGCGCCCGGCCTGTTCGAAACCGTGTTGCTGCCGCAGATCTACAATGCGCGCCGGTTCGGCTTCGATTTTACCGACAAACCGCATATGACCCGCATAGAAACCGCGTGCCTTTCATTGGACCCGTTCCTACGTGCGCATCCCGACAATCAGATCGACAATCCGGAAAAAAGGCTGAAAAACGCATGAAACTCGCCACGCTGAAGAACGGAACCCGCGACGGAAAACTGGTCGTCGTATCGAAAGATATCACCCGTTATTGCGAAGCGGGAAAAATCGCGCCGACGCTGCAATATGCACTGGACAATTGGGCGCGCGTCGCACCCGATCTGGAAGTTCTGTACCGCGATGTGGAACATCAAACCGTGCCCTGCGAACGGTTCCATGAAAGCGAGGCGGAAAGCCCGCTGCCGCGTGCCTATCAATGGGCCGATGGCAGCGCGTATATCAATCACGTCGAACTCGTGCGCAAAGCGCGCAATGCCGAAGTTCCCGAAAGTTTCTACCACGACCCCTTGATGTATCAGGGCGGCAGCGACGACTTTCTGGCGCCACGCGATGCCATTCCCCTCAAGGACACGGCCTGGGGCTGCGACATGGAAGGCGAAATTGCAATCATCACCGACGATGTGCCGATGGGCGTTTCGGCCGACGAAGCGGCGGGTCATATCAAGCTCATCATGATCATGAACGACGTGTCGCTGCGGGGCCTGATCCCGGGCGAACTGGCCAAGGGGTTCGGTTTCTTCCAGTCCAAGCCCGCCAGCGCGTTTTCGCCGGTGGCGGTAACCCCGGACGAGCTTGGCGATGCCTGGAGCGATAGCCTGGTCCATTTGCCGCTGGAGGTCGATTACAACCGCGAACCTTTCGGCCGGGCGGATGCGGGCAAGGACGCGACCTTCAACATGGCGCAACTGGTTGCCCATGCCGCAAAAACCCGCAATCTGGGTGCGGGATGCATCATCGGGTCCGGCACGGTGTCCAATCAGGGTCCGGATGGCGACCCCGGCAAGCCTGTCAGCGAAGGCGGCGCGGGCTATAGCTGTATCGCCGAAATCCGCATGATCGAAACCATCCGGGACGGGGAAGCGAAAACACGTTTCATGCAGCCGGGCGACACCGTGGAAATCCAGATGCGCGACAGGCAAGGCCATTCGATTTTTGGCGCGATAAGGCAGGAAGTCGTTCAGGCTTAGGCACGGCGCATACCGACGGGCGGCTGTCCCCGGCGCAAACTGACAGGGCGCTGCACGAAATATCTGGGCATTTGACTGGCGCGCACTTTTCCATGATGGCGTGATGCGGGAGTTGGAATGCGCGACGGGGCGTTGTTCCACGAAGGGGTCACGATGTTCAAAGCCTGGTTTGCAATTCCCCTGTGGCAGCGCGTCATCGCCGCATTGATACTTGGCGGTATCACCGGCTATTTCATGGGGCCCGCTGCTGAAAGCATCAAGATAATCGGCGACGTGTTCATCGATTTCATCAAGATGCTGATCGTGCCGCTCATATTTTTCAGTGTGGTGTCGGGCGTTGCGGCAATCGGTGATCTTGGCCGATTGGGCAGTGTGGGCTGGCGTGCGATCCTGATGTTCGTCATTACCGGGCAAATCGCGGTCTGGCTGGGGCTGGCGCTGGGCTATCTCGTCCAGCCGGGCATCGGCGTCGATACATCGATGCTGCAGATGGGCGACGTGCCCTCCCCCGCCGCATTCGACTGGCGCGAAATGGTCCGGTCGATGATTCCGGTCAGCCCGGTGGGTGTGATGGCGGAAGTCAAAGTGTTGCCGTTGATCGTATTCTCGCTGCTGATCGGCATAGGCATATTGCTGGCCAAAGAAGAAGCCGAACCGGTCGCGCGTATTTTCGATAGCGGGGCTGCAATCATGTTGAAAGTCACGGCAATCGTGATGGAACTGACCCCGTTCGGCGTTTTCGCGCTGATCGCATGGGTGGTGGGTACGCTGGGTCTGGAAGCGGTCGCGGCGCTGGCCAAGCTGGTGGCCATGAATTATCTCGGGTGCATCCTCCTCATCGTGGTCATGTATGGCGGACTGGTCGCGTTCGTGGCACGCGTTTCGGTCATCGGCTTCTTTCGCGGAATGGTGGATGCGATTGCGGTCGCATATTCCACCGCCAGTTCCAGCGCGACCTTGCCCGTCACTCTGCGCTGCACACAGAGAAATCTGGGGGTCAGCAAACCGACATCGAGCTTCGTCGTGTCGCTGGGATCGACCATCAATATGGATGGCACGGCCATGTATCTCGGACTAGCGACCGTTTTCGGCGCGCAACTGTTCGGCGTATCGCTGAATCTGAGCGACTATTTCCTCATCGCCCTGCTGGCCACAGTAGGTTCCATCGGGGCCGCAGGTATTCCCGGCGGCGGTCTGGTGATGATGGGCGCGGTATTCAGCGCCGTCGGCGTACCGTTGGAAACCATTGCCTTTGTCGCGGGTGTGGACCGCATCATGGACATGATGCGCACCGCCACCAATGTTACAGGAGACGCAGCGGTTACGGTTACAACTGCCAGCCTGATCGGAGAGATCGACAAGGGCGAATTGCGCAGCGCCGATGATGTCTGATTACGATGCGCGACGATGCGATGCGATGTAGTTGATGGCGCACTGATGCGATTTGGTGGAATGGCGCTTGTGCTATTTCGCACGATTGCGCAGACGAGCACTCCTCGCAAAGTTTTTGGCAAGCCATGGGCACAAACATGAAAAACACGCTATTTTATTCCGCCGCCATTGCGTTGACGTTCACTGCCCCCGGCGCAGTTTTTGCGCAGGATACGGGTAATACGGTCAGCATGGCACCCGAACCGGCCTTCGAAAAATTCCGCCCGACCGACACGCCCATCGGCACGCGGATCGATTATTCATTGTGGGACGATGCGCTGGAGTTTTTCGTATTCAATATGGGCCGATCCATCCGGGAAGGTGCACCGCGCGTGGATGCGAGTGTGGGGACAAGGCGCGTCTATGGGCACGAATCGCGGTATCGGCTGGAAGGCAACCGGATCGTGTTTTCATATCTCGAAGACGATGTGATCGCCTCGCTCAGCGAATATCGCGCCGATCTGGAAAATACCGGCAGCATGGTCGATATCGCGACACTGGACCGAAACGAACAGCTCGCATTCTGGCTCAATCTGCACAATGTCGCGATCATCGAACAGATCGCACGCAATTATCCGGTAAACCGCCCATCATCTATCCGCATGGGCGACAGCAAGGTCCCGATGGACGAAGCCAGGTTCATCACTGTGGGCGGCGTGTCGATGAGCCCCAGGGATATCCGGACCCGGATCGTCTACCCCAACTGGACAAGCCCGAAGGTCATGTATGGTTTTTTCCGCGGCGAAATCGGCGGGCCGTCGATCCAGCCGGTGGCCTTTACCGCTGCCAACGTCTCGTCCCAGCTGGAAGATTCCGCGGAAGAATTCATAAATTCGCTGCGTGGGACCGAGAAAGTCGGTAAAAAATTACAGGTTTCCAAGATATTGGAAGAAGCGCGCCCATTTTATTTCAAGAACTGGGATGCCGATGTGCGTCGCCATCTGCTGCGCTATTCCAACAAACAGGTGACGCAATTGATCGAAGACACCGACACCGTTGCGGCCGAACTGTATGAAACCGATATCGCCGATCTGGCGGGCGGGGAACGCGATCCCAATTACTCCTTCGTGATACAGGGCGATCTGCCCAAGGGGACACGTATTCCGAACAATGTCGCCCGCCTTTTGGTCGAACGCAGCAACAAGATGGAAAAAATCTTCAAGCGCAGTGATATCGAAGGCCGCGTGACTGTGATCCAGATCGGGGATCTTACCAAACCTGCCGAACCCGAAACCGTGGATTGATACACATACGCCCGGTTTGGCCATACGGGGCGGTCGACAGGTACAGGTCCAATGGCTTAACAGCGGATCGACCATGCTGCGCCCAAGTCCAGCGTGTCCGAAAGATCGATTCCGATGAATGATACGCCCCAGAACAAATCCATGTCTGCAATACCGGCCGATGGCGGGAACTGCGATGATGCGGGCATGGCCGACCGCCTTAAAACGGCGCTGCGCCGCCTGCCGGGACCGGTATCGCTGGTGACATCGTGTGCCAGCGACGGGGTGCCCGCAGGAATGGTCGCTTCGGCTGTCATCCCGGTCAGCATGGACCCACCATCCATGCTGGTTTCGGTCAATCGCAGCGCCAGTATGCACCGCGTCATCGAACAATCCGGAATTTTCTGTATCAATCTGCTGGGTTTGCAACAGCGCGCGTTCGTGCGGCCGTTTTCGACCCATGCGATGCGCGATAGCAGGTTCGACACCGGAAACTGGGCGTATCATGCGGGTGTCCCATGGTTGCCGGATGCCTGTGCCAGCATTTTCTGCAGAGTCAGCGACACCAAACGCTTCGGCACGCATGAACTGTTTATCGCAGAGGTGGAGGACGTTCGCAGCACATCCGGGTCCGCTGACGAGCCTTTAGGCTGGATGGACGGCGAATTCGCGCGCTTCGGCAGCCTCGACTAACGGCCCGCCGTCAAAAGCAAACACGTTATTGGCGGAGAGACAGGGATTCGAACCCTGGGTACGGTTGCCCGCACAGTAGTTTTCGAGACTACCCCGTTCGACCACTCCGGCATCTCTCCGCACGGGACATCGCGCATGGGTTGCGCCATATCGGGTCTGCGAAGGCGCGGTTAGCCGATGGGCCGGGTATTGCCAAGCCCTCAATCGCCCGCTTTCGCCTATCTGCACTGGCCGTCTGCATAGGCTGTATTCACCGGGCGTCTGCACCACCCGCCCGTACGGCGCTGGCCGGGACCGTGCATTGTCGAAGCTGCCGCGACTTGTGCCGTGGCGCCAGCGGCCTATATTCAATCCCATATGGACCGTATCCAGTTTTTTTCGCCAGCAGCAGGTCGCACGATCGATGTGCCCCGCAATTCCGAAGCGCGCTTTGGCATCGGGGATGTCGTGCGCCATCGTATGTTCGATTTTCGCGGCGTGATCTTCGATATCGATCCCGTTTTCGCCAATAGCGAAGAATGGTACGAATCGATCCCCGAACACATCCGTCCGGACCGCGAGCAGCCCTATTACCATCTCCTCGCGGAAAATGACGAATCGTCCTACACCGCGTATGTCAGCCAGCAGAACCTCGTGCCGGATGCAGATGCGGGCCCGGTCGATCATCCCAATGTCGGCGAGTTGTTCCAGCAATTCGCCGATGGCCGTTACAAGATGCGCGATACGCTGACGCACTGAGGCTTCGCGGCATAACGCTGCTTGCGGACAGGGCGTTCAGTCCTTCAGTTTCCATCCCGATTTCAGAACGCGGTACGTGACGATCGCGAGCACGAGGTTGAACACGCCCAGCCCGATGGCGCTTTGCACGACGGCCAGGTTGGTGTCGCCAATATCGCTGCGGCCCAGAAATCCGAAGCGGAAGCCGGAAATCACATAGAAGAATGGATTGGCTCGGCTGATCGCCTGGAATGCCGGCGCCAGATTGTCGATTACGTAAAAAGTACCGGAAAGCAGCGACAGAGGCGCGACCACGAAATTGCTGATGGCGGCATTGTGGTCGAACTTCTCCGCCCAGATCGACGTGAGCAGGCCCAGCAGGGCGAGCAGGACAGCGCCCATCAGGCCGAACCATACGACCGCCCATCCATGGGCGATGCCGAGCGATACACCCGGCCACAGCAGCATCGCCAGCGCCACTGCACCGCCTACCAGTACCGCGCGGGTAACCGCCGCGGCGATGATCCCGCCCATCAATTCCCCTTCGGACAAAGGCGGCATCAGCAGATCGATGATCGTGCCCTGGATTTTTCCGGCCAATAGCGAAAAACTGGAATTGGCAAATGCGTTCTGCATCATCGCCATCACGATCAGGCCCGGCGCGATGAAGGTGGCGAAGGGAACGCCCAGTACTTCACGGCTGGCCCGCCCGCCCGCGCCGCCCAGGGCAACCGTGAAGATTACCAGAAACAGCAATGTGGTGACTGCGGGGGCCCAGATCGTCTGCGTCTGCACCTTGAGAAACCGGCGAACCTCCTTAATATAGAGGCTCCACAATCCAATGCGATTGATGCCGGTGATGATCGGCTCCCCTCGCGGCGGAAACCGGGCATGGCTGTCGCGCGATGCGGCGGCCATCGGCGGATTGTCGGGGGTGACTTGATCGATCATGGCGCTGCGCCTAGTGCGATTGCCTTTGGCAGGCAAGGCCACCCACGATAGAACGCTTATGCGCGGCATCGAACTGAAAATTGGAACTGCAACACAATGAGTTGGACTGACGAACGGATCGCCACATTGCAAAAAATGTGGGAAGGCGGATCGACTGCGAGCCAGATCGCCGAGGAACTGGGCGGCGTGAGCCGTAATGCGGTAATCGGCAAGGCGCACCGCCTGGGCCTGAAATCGCGCCCATCGCCGGTAAAAGCCAATGAGAAAAAGCGCGCTTCCGCGCCGAAAAAACCGGCAGCCAAGGCACCGGTAAAACGAACGGTTGCGGTCCGTTCCACCCCCAAACCTGCCCCGCCACGCCCCGCTAGCAATGCCGTGGAACAGGCCGCGCGCGCGGCCGGGGCTACGATCCCATCCCAGCCATTGCCAAACAAATCCGGCGATTTGCCCAAGGTCGTATCGGTAGGACCGGGCGGCTTTCTGCGGCAAGGTCCGGGCGATCAGCAACCGCCGATCCCGCCCGCACCGCCACGTCGCCTGGTCCCCGCGAAACCCAGCGCGGATATCGCCGACAAGACCAGCCTGCTCGATTTGTCGGAGAAAGTGTGTCGCTGGCCGATGGGCCATCCCGGCGAACCCGATTTTCATTTCTGCGGTAACGAAGTAAATCCCGGATTTCCCTATTGTGTCGAACATTGCGGCCGTGCGTTTCAGGCGCAATTGCCGCGCGGTTCGCGCCGGCCCCCGCCACCACTTCCGTTTGGGGGACCGCGCGTTCGCTGAGCAGGCTTTCGATCAGCACGAAACGGTCCGTCACAAAAGGCGGCCCGTTTTTCGTTGGAGCCTTGTAAGAACGCGCCGCTTCCCGCATCGCGCGAATTCATGATGGCAAGCGCTCCTTTCTTTCGGATGATTGCCGTGGCCGTCTGTGCGGCAATGCTGCTTCTGGGATGCGCGCCCGCCGAACGGCGCGGCCCCGTGATCCTGGCCGCTTCCAGCCTGCAGCAACCGCTGGAAGCGATCGCCCGCGAATGGGAAGCGGCAGGGAACGATGCACCTGTGTTTTCCTTCGCATCCTCCGCCACTTTGGCCCGGCAGATCGAAACCGGATCGCCTGCCGACATATTCATCTCTGCCGATGACAAATGGACCGACTACATCGTGTCGGCAGGGGGGCTTGCGCCCGATGCGGTGCGCCGCATTGCCGGCAATTCTCTGGTGGTTGCGGCAAGTACGCGGCGCGGGCCAATCGGCGCCACGGGTGAAGCGGCTGCTATCCGTGCGCTGCGTGGTTCCGCCAGCATAGCCAGCGGCGATCCTGAAACGGTTCCGCTGGGCCGCTATGCTCGCGAAGCTGCCGAATATATGGGATTGTGGGACGATATCGCCCCGCGTCTCATCCGCGCTCCTTCATCCGGTGCGGCGCTTAAACTGGTGTTGATGGGGGAAGCGGATATCGGTATTCTATACGCCAGCGATGCCGCACGCCGTGACGATATCGGCGTTATCCATGCGCTGTCCGCCACAAGTCATTCGCCCATTACATACCGCGCGCTGCAATTGCCGGGCAGCGCGCATCCCGATGCTGCACGTTTCATGGCGTTTGCCGAGACACCGGAAAGCCGCGCCGTATTCGACCGTTACGGCTTTTCCCGTCCGTGAAGGCATTCTGGTGCTAGCCCCCGTTTCGGAAGCGGAATGGACGATAATTGCGCTGTCGCTGCGCATATCGCTGGCTGCCACAATGGTGACGTTACCCGCAGCGTATGCGCTGGCGTGGTTGCTTGCCCGCAAACGGTTTCCGGGCCGGTTTTTGCTCGATGCCATGGTCCATCTGCCGCTGGTGCTGCCGCCGATCGTTACCGGTTATTTGCTGCTGCTGGTCTTTGGCCGGCGCGGACCGGTGGGCAGTGTACTGGAAAACACATTCGGCGTCGTTCTGGCTTTTCAGTGGACCGGTGCGGCTTTGGCAGCCGGGGTAATGGCCCTGCCGCTGATGGTGCGCGCTTTACGCCTTTCGATAGAGGCTGTGGATCGCAGGCTGGTTCAGGCTGCTTGGACGCTTGGCGCAGGCCATTGGCGAGCGTTTTTGTCTATCACCCTTCCGCTGACCCTGCCCGGCATACTGGCTGCCAGCGTACTGGGCTTTGCCCGCTCCATCGGCGAATTCGGGGCGACAATCGCGTTCGTGTCGAATATACCGGGCGAAACGCGCACGCTGCCGCTGGCGATCTATACCGGCTTGCAAGTGCCGGGCGGCGATATCGCGGTGGCAAGGCTGGCAGTCTTTTCGATCGTCCTGTCGCTGGGCGCATTGATCGTAAGCGAATGGATGGTCAGGCGTTCGGGCGAAGGACAAGCCCGTGTCCTTTGACATCTCTATCCGCTTTACGATGGGGCCGCGAAATATCGCGATGCAGTTTGAAAGCGATAGCGCGATTGCTGCCCTGGTCGGCGCATCGGGGGTTGGTAAAACCACCATGCTGAACTGTATTGCCGGTCTATCGACACCGGATGCGGGCCATATCGTGGTGAACGGGCGTACCCTGTTCGACAGCCACAGCCGCATCGATATCCCGGCGGCGCAACGCGGATGCGGTTACGTATTCCAGGATTGCCGCCTGTTCCCGCATCTTACCGTTCGCGACAATCTCGTGTTTGGCTGCAATCGCACCGGCCGCAGCGACATCGCCCTTGCCGATTTCGATGCGGTAGTTGCGATGCTGGACATTGGGGCCCTGTTGCCCCGCCGGCCACGCGGTCTTTCCGGGGGGGAGACGCGCCGTGTCGCCATCGGCCGCGCCCTGCTCTCCAATCCGCAATTCCTGTTGCTGGACGAACCCTTGGCCGCCCTTGATACAGGCCGCAGCGACACTATCCTGCGCGCAATCGAAAAACTGCGTGACACCGCTGCCTTGCCGATGTTGTATGTCAGCCATGACAGCGCGGATATTGCCCGTCTGAAACCCACCGTCATCCATATCGGCTGACCCCAAATTTCAAGGATCTTCGATGACTGTATCCCTTCACGCCGCCACCGTACCCACCTGGTTGCAGGTCATTGCAGCAATGCGCAGTCTGATCGACAAGGCGGATGAATGGTGCGCAGCTAACGGTCACGAGGAAGCCGCCGTCCTGAACGCATCCCTCGCTGAAGGGATGTGGCCGCTTTCAATGCAGATCAACAGTGTATGGATGCACAGCGCCCACGCCCTTGCCGCTGCACAGAGCGGCGTATTCGAACCTGATTTTTCCGAAGCGCCGGACAGTTTGGAAGCATGCCGCACGAAGCTGGATACCGCGCGCGACCAAATCCTTGGCATGGACCCCAATGCACTGGACACACTGGCGGAAAGTACGGTCGCGTTCGTATTCGGCGGCAAAGTGCGGATGCGCTTCACCGCACAGAATTTTCTGCTGAGCTTCAGCAACCCCAATTTCTTTTTCCACGCCGCCACAGCGTATGATATCCTGCGCATGAAAGGCCTGGATATCGGCAAGCGCGATTATCTGGGTTCCCCGCAAATTATCGGGTGATTGCGCGCATTACGCCCGGGCGAACCAGATCGTGTGGCGCGGCCCCTTATTGTTGGGGCGCGCCCGCACTTCACGCGTTTCGACCGTAAATCCGGATTTTTCCAGACGGCGGGTGAAACGCGGATCGGCTGCAGCGGACCAGATCGCCAATACGCCGCCCGCCGCCATGGCACGATGGGTTTCACGCAGCGCCTTGGGCGAATAAAGCTTATCGTTGTCCGGCCGAACCAGGCCATCGGGGCCGTTATCGACATCCAGCAGGATCGCATCGAATTGGGGCCGCATTCCGTCAGCCGCCTCCGCAATCGGGTCGGCCACATCGGTCATTTCCAGCATCAGCCGCGGATCGGCGAGGCAGTCTGCGGTATGGTGCGCCATCGGCCCTTTGGCCCATTCGATGATTTCCGGCACCAGTTCGGCCACCACGACCCGCGCGTTTTCAGCCAGACGCCGCAGCGCAGCGCGTAGCGTGAAACCCATGCCATAACCGCCGATCAGCACCATCGGACCATGAGCAAGCGCTGAAGGGGACAGCCGATCCACCGTCAGTTCCGCCAGTTGTTCTTCAGAAAACTGCATCCTGGTGGACATCAGTTCGTTGCGATCCACCACGATCATATGATCGCCGCCATGCGCGATCAGTTGTAGCTGTGCCCCCTCACCGTTTTCGCTAGGCACCTGCGCGGTGGCAATCAGTTTACGTTCAAGCACCGGACTTCCTTACAGAATTTCGTCTTCATCGAACAGGCCATCCGCAAAGGCAGCCTCTTCAATGGCGTTCAGACGGTCCTCTGCCGTTCCGGGCACCTGCACTTCGGCAATATGGATCAGCGCGTCGCCCTGGTTCACGACCGGCAGCATGCTCATGCCGATAATCAGGCCGGGGATCGGGGTGCGGACGTGGATATCGTCATCGCCGAAGGGATCGGATATGATGCCCACGATTTCGTCCGTTATCGCAAACGCCCCTGCCTTTTTCGCCGCTCGGAAGATACCCCCCTTGGGCGATCGAAGCCACATCGATCGCTTGCTCCGGATTGAAGGAGCGGCGGGATCTTTCTGGGTCGGTACGTTCATCTGCAGTTCGGCCATGACGCGCAGGATCCCGCGTACGCCGACACGAATGCCCAGCTCGTCGAAACGCAATGCTTCGCCCGCTTCAAGCAACAGAATGTCGCAATCATGGTTCGCGGCAGTCTGGCGAAGCGACCCGTCGCGCAGGGGCGACACAAGTATAGCCGGTGCGCCAAACAATTGGGCCAGCAATTCCGCCATCGGCCGACCTTCGCTGATGCGTATCTGCGCTAGATTGGTCCGATTGAGACCTGCGGAATGCAGATCGATGCCGAAATCGCTGCGTTTGATAATATGTTCGGTAAAATGGTGCGCCAATTGCGACGCGAGTGAACCATTCGGGTTTCCGGGAAAACAGCGGTTGAGATCACGCCGGTCCGGCAGGTACCGGTCGCGGGCGATAAATCCGTATGCGTTTACGATCGGTATACATAACAATGTGCCGGCGATGCGTTTCGGCGAAACCGACCTCAGCATCCGCCGCACGATTTCCACCCCGATAATCTCATCCCCATGCACGCCGCCACTCACGAACAGCACCGGCCCGGGTTTCTTGCCATGGATAACGCGGACAGTCAGATTGATTTCGGTGTGGGTGGACAGACGGCTGACCGGAATGTCGATCGTCTGGCTGGTGCCCGGCTGCACCACATGGCCCGCGATTTCGAATGGCGGGGCGGATGGAGCATTGGGCATCGCAGAAACTTTCGTAAAAGAGCGTTCGCGTAGATAAGTCTGGCACAGAGGCCCGGACATTCGCCGCATGACGCGCAGGCCAAGGGCTAAAGGTTCGCACCCGTCCCACCCGGCGAAGTGTCGCATACACCATATCTGGGGCAGAACCGCCAGACATAAGCCAAAAACAAGAAGGGGCCACGACAGGATCGCGGCCCCTTGCAGTCATTTTGAATGACGGCGTTTAGTCCTTCAGGAAATCGGGCACATGCGCATCGCCGCCACCGGCGCTGTCATTGCTGCCGCCGCTGTCATTGCCGCCGCGGTTGCCGCCACGGCCACCGCGATCGCCGCCCCTGTCATTGCTCCGGTCATTGCCACGGCTTCTGCCGCCGCCGTCACGGCCGCCTGTTCGAGGACGACGATCGCCGCCCCCATCACGGGCCCCGCCACGCGGCTTGTTTTCGCGTGGAGGGCGGGTGTCTTCCAACTCCTCGCCGGTTTCCTGATCGACCACTCGCATCGACAGGCGAACCTTGCCGCGCTGATCGATTTCGAGGACTTTCACTTTGACTTCCTGCCCTTCGGACACGACGTCGCTCGGTTTTTCGACCCGTTCGTCCTTCATTTCGGACACATGGACGAGACCGTCCTTGCCGCCCATGAAATTTACGAAGGCACCGAAATCGACGATATTGACAACCTTGCCGTCATAAATCTTGCCGATTTCCGCTTCTTCCACGATCCCGGCGATCCATTTCTTCGCCGCTTCGATCTGCGATGCGTCGGAAGATGAAATCTTGATCGTACCCTCGTCGTCGATATCGACCTTCGCGCCGGTTTCCGCCACGATTTCGCGAATGACCTTGCCACCGGTTCCGATAATGTCGCGGATCTTCGATTTGTCGATCTGCATCGTTTCGATACGCGGTGCGTGCTGGCTGACCTCGCCACGAGCGTTGCCCAATGCCTTGGTCATCTCACCCAGAATATGCGCACGACCGGCCTTCGCCTGTTCCATCGCCGTCTGCATGATTTCCTTGGTGATACCGGCGACCTTGATGTCCATCTGCAGCGAGGTGATGCCCGCTTCCGATCCAGCCACCTTGAAGTCCATATCGCCCAGATGATCTTCGTCGCCCAGAATGTCGGACAGCACAGTGAACTCGTCGCCTTCCAGGATCAGGCCCATCGCGATACCCGAAACGGGGCGTTCGATCGGCACACCGGCATCCATCATCGACAGACAGCCGCCACATACGGTTGCCATGGACGACGATCCGTTGCTTTCGGTAATGTCGGACAGGATCCGGATGGTGTACGGGAAATCTTCCGCAGAAGGCAGCACCGGGTGCAGTGCACGCCATGCCAGCTTGCCATGTCCGGTTTCCCGGCGGCTGGTGAAGCCGAAACGGCCCACTTCACCGACCGAATAGGGCGGGAAGTTATAGTGCAGCATGAAATTGTTGTACGACAGACCTTCCAACCCGTCGATCATCTGTTCGGCATCCTTCGTGCCCAGCGTGACCGTACAGATTGCCTGCGTTTCGCCGCGGGTGAACAATGCGGAACCGTGGGTACGCGGTAACAGGCCGACCATCGCCTCGATCGGGCGAACCTCGTCCGTCTTGCGTCCATCGATCCGCTGGCCGTCTTTCAGGATGGCACCGCGCACGATTTCGGCTTCCAGCTTTTTGACAGCCTTGTTGGCGTTCATCTGGGTCTGGCCATCTTCGGCAGCGTAGGCATCTTTCGCCTTGGCCCGCGCCGCGTTCAGCGCATCGCTACGCTGGGATTTGTCGGTCAGCTTGTATGCGGCGGCGATATCCTTGCCGACCACACCGCGCAGCTTTTCCTTGATTGCCGAAGTATCGTCGGACGTATCGATGTCCCACGGTTCCTTCGCCGCCTGTTCGGCCAGATCGATAATCGCGCCGATGACCTTGCGGCTTTCATCATGCGCAAACATGATTGCGCCGAGCATTTCTTCCTCGGACAGTTCCTTGGCTTCGGATTCGACCATCATCACCGCGTCATTCGTCGCAGCGACTACCAGATCGAGGCGTCCGTCTTCACCCAACGCATCCGAAATGCTGGGGTTCAGGACATATTCGCCATTGTTGAAACCGACGCGTGCGGCGCCGATCGGGCCCATGAAGGGCAGACCGGAGATAGTCAGCGCAGCGGACGCGGCAACCATCGCAACGATATCGGGTTCGGTTTCGCCATCATAGGACAGCACCTGACAGATAACATTGATTTCGTTGTAGAAACCTTCGGGGAATAGCGGACGCACGGGGCGGTCGATCAAACGGCTGGTCAGCGTTTCCTTTTCGGTGGCGCGACCTTCCCGCTTGAAGAAGCCGCCGGGAATACGGCCGGCTGCGGAGAATTTTTCCTGATAATGCACGGTCAGCGGGAAGAAATCCTGCCCTTCGCGTACGGATTTGGCGGCGGTAACTGCACACAGCACCACGGTTTCGCCATAGGTTGCCAGAACCGCGCCATCAGCCTGACGAGCGATCTGTCCGGTTTCGAGAGTGAGGGTTTTGCCGCCCCATTCAATCGATACGGTTTTCTTGTCGAACATGTATTTTCCTTAAATCGTACCCGCCGGCCATATTGCCGATGCGGGGCCTTCGTGTTTCCGGGTGATCCGGCCCGGGCCGGTGTGGAACCGTTTCCGGTTCCGTCGGGCCCCGCCACCGGATTGTGTGCGGGTGCCCAATATGGAAACGGCCCCCATATGGGAGCCGTTCCGAAAACTTATTTTCGCAGACCCAGTTTCTGGATCAGTTCATTATAGCGGCTGACGTCTATTTTTTTAAGATAGGCCAGCAAACTGCGGCGTTTGTTGACCATGGTCAACAGACCGCGGCGGGAATGGTTGTCTTTATGATTGGCCTTGAAATGATCGGTCAGATTACGGATGCGGGTCGTCAGGATGGCCACCTGCACTTCGGGCGAACCTGTGTCGCCGTCGCTCTGGCCGTATTCCTTGATCACATCCTGTTTTTCAGTCGCGCTGATCGTCATGCTTCGTCACTCCGCGATATCGTGAAGATTGAACCCCCGGACGATCTTCACCGTGCCATCCAACAGCTCTATCAACGCCACCGGCGTTGACCGGTCCATTGCGCAATAGAGCCCGTTCGATTGGGGCTGCCCGGTCAAGATGCGGCCCTGACGGACCGCTGCTGCCTGTGTGGGCGTGAGGGCAAGAGCCGGGATATCGTCCAGCCCAGCCTCCAACGGCAGCATTATATCTTCAAGGGGCGCGCCTTTGCCGATTTCGTTCAATCTGTCCAGCGAAATCGCCTGATTTTCGTGAAACGGCCCAGCCTTTATCCGCCGCAAATATGTGACATGGCCGACCGTGCCCAGCGCACGCGCGATATCGCGCGCAAGGGCGCGGATATACGTGCCCTTGCTGACATGGGCGGTAAGCGTAACGGCATCTGCCAGTTCAAGCGGCGCGCCCGGATCGTATGGGTCGGGTCGGCCGATACTCGTCTGAAAAGCGGATGAAAGACCGTCAGCACCATGAATGCGGGGGTCGCCGCCGACGGTAAGCGAGTAGACGGACACCCGCCTTGTGTTCAGTTCCACGTCCTGCCCTGCCCGCGCCAGATCGTAGGCGCGCTTGCCATCGATTTTAAGGGCGGAATATTTGGGCGGGATCTGGTCGATTTCCCCGGTAAAATGCGCGAGCACTGCGGCAATTGCCAGCATGGGCGGGCGCCGGTTGGACGTATGCAGCACCTCTCCTTCGCTATCCAGCGTGGCGGTTTCTGCGCCAAATTGCACGGTGAATTCATAGATCTTGCTGGCATCCAGCATTCGCCCGGCAAGCTTGGTCGCCTCGCCCAGGGCAATCGGCAAAACACCCTGCGCCAGCGGGTCGAGCGTGCCGCCATGCCCGACCTTGGTTTTAGCATAGCCCCCTTCGCGCAGATTTCGTTTTACCGCGCCGACTGCCTGCGTCGAACCCAGCCCATGCGGCTTGTCCAGAATAATCCAGCCATTGGGCGCGGGAAGTTTGCTGCCGGTCATCGCGCGACTGCACCACGGCGACGATCAGTCACGAAGACGGTGTCCTTGCAGCAAATCCATTCCATCATCGGCCGGTCCTGCGCTCAACTCGCCACCGCAATCCAGCCGGCGACATCCATATATCGCTCCATCATCCATTGGACGGGCGGCAGGATGAAATTTTCGATAATACCCAAACCCGGCGCGAACCAGCTGATGGCAACGATACCGAAAAATGCCAGCATTCCATAGGGTCGAAGCGCGTCGTATTTGCGCGCAATCGATGGTGGCAGCAGACCTTCGACGATATGCGACCCGTCGAAGGGCGGGATGGGCAACAGATTGAACATGGCCAGAAATATATTGATCATGATGAAATAGCGGACGGCCTCCAGCACCGTGGCGTAGCCATCGCCGGGCGCGGCGGAGATATTGCCGATCAGGACGCCGAACACGATCGCACCCACCAGCGCCAGAAAGAAATTCATGGCCGGTCCCGCCGCGCCCACCGCCATCATCCCGAAACGCGGATTGTTCAGCCGGTTTTTCATCACCGGCACCGGTTTCGCCCAGCCGAATACCGGCCCCTGCGCCAGCGCCAGCAGTCCGGGCACGACCAGCGTGCCTACCGGATCGACATGGCGGATCGGATTGAAGCTGAGCCGCCGCTGCTCCTTCGCGGTTGGATCGCCAAGGGCCAGCGCGACCCAGCCATGCGCAACTTCGTGGAACACGATCGCGATTATCAGGCTGGGGATCAGCATGGCGGCGTAAATAAGTGTTTCGCTCATGCTGTATCAGATAGGGCGCGCGGTACGGCGGCGCCAGTGCGCACGTCATTTCTGCAATTGGGCCGCAAAATGTTTGCGGCACAGCGCCACATAGCGGTCGTTTCCACCGATTTCGTTCTGGGCGCCAGCCTTGACCGCCGCACCTTCGCTATCGACGCGCAAATTCATGCTCGCTTTCCGTCCGCAATGACATACCGCCTTCAGTTCCACCAGACTGTCCGCAATACCCAGAAGCGCGGCAGATCCAGGAAACAGCTCTCCCCTGAAATCGGTGCGCAGGCCGTAACACAGCACCGGGATACCCGCCCCATCTGCTATTTTGGCGCATTGCCACACCTGATCGCGGGTTAGAAACTGAGCTTCGTCCACCAATACGCAATCGATAGGCGCCTCTGCGTGCGCCGCCATCACCACGCTGTAAATATCGCTGTCCGCTTCGTAACGATGGGCATCCGCCCCCAGACCGATGCGGCTTTCAATAGCGAAGGCGCCCGGGCGATCATCCAGCCTGGCAGTCCATAACATGGTGCGCATTCCGCGTTCGCGATAATTGAAATCCGCTTGCAACAAGGTGGTCGATTTGCCCGCATTCATCGATGCATAGTAGAAATAGAGTTTGGCCACCGGTCAGAAACTATGTGCCGGGAAGATCGCGAGCGACTTTGGGATCGTTCAGCAGCGCGTCGATCCGGCTTGCTTCATCGAAGCTTTCGTCCGGTTTGAACTGCAATTTGGGGGCGAATTTCAATCCCAGACGCTTGGCCACTTCCCGCTGGAAAAAAGCGGTGTTGGTGCGCAGCGCCTTCAACACCGTATCCTCGTCCTCGCCCAGCAGCGGCTTTACATAGACACCGGCATTGCGCAGATCGGGCGACATACGCACTTCGGTAACGCTGGTAGTGGCCGCACGCAGAACATCGTCATGGGCTTCCCCGCGGGCAAGCAGTTCGGACAAGATATGCCGCACCCGCTCGCCGACTTTAAGGACGCGGACCGATTGCTGTTCCTTCGTCGATTGCTGCCTAGCCATCGGCGCGCTCCTGTTCTTCCATCTTGGCGTGTATCCGTTTCATGCTGCGTATATCGCGCGATGTGCCTTCCATGCCAAGTCGCCGGGCAATGAAAGCGCTGGTCAGCGACCGTGTTTCCGCCCCGTCTGGATGACCGGCATGATCGGTATACAGGAATTTCGGCCCAGCTGCGATCCGTTCGTTTCCGCGCGCTGCAAGGTCGATTTGCATATTTTTTACCTGATACGCGCCGGGATCGTCGGGCAGGAAGATAGCATGGACACTGGCATCGTCGCCATCCTGGGCGAAAGGGTTGTCGGCGAGGATCGCGCCGAGTTCGTCCTTCGTCCGGACCGTCACGAAACACGCAATCTCGAATTCGTCGCGGATAATCCACGCCATTTTCTCGGCAATCCCCTCCGACGCCGCGATCTCGTGATCAAACAGCAAATTGCCACTGGCGACCACCGTTTCCACATCGGCGAATTCGCCATACCGCAAGGCACGGCGCAGATCTTCCATCAGCAGCCGATCGCCGCCGATATCGGTATTGCCCAGAAAGGCGACGTAGCGCGCGATTGCAAGACTCCTTCAGCAGCTCTTGATTCAGGGTCGGGCCGGGTCGCCGCCGTTAGAGAACCCGTTCGCGTTCCTCGACTTCGTAGACTTCCAGATTGTCACCTGCCTGCACGTCGTTCGTGTCTTCAAGAACCGCACCGCATTCCAGACCCGAGCGGACTTCGTCGACATCGTCCTTGAACCGGCGGAGCGAGGCGATGGTCGTGGCCGACACGATGACATCGTCGCGTGTGAGCCGCGCGAACAGCCCCTTGCGAATGACCCCTTCGGTAACCAGCAATCCGGCCGCCTTGTCTTTCTTGCCCGATTTGAACACTTCCTTGACCTCGGCGCGGCCCACCACGTTTTCGATCTTTTCGGGGCCGAGTTCACCGGCCATCTCCTTGGCGATTTCATCCGTCAGATGATAGATGACATCGAAATATTTCATTTCGACGCCATCACGCTTCACCAGTTCGCGCGCCTTGGGATTGGGCCGCACGTTGAAACCGATAATCGGTGCCTTCGATGCCGCCGCCAGCGTTACGTCGCTTTCGGTAATTGCGCCGACGCCCGCGTGCAAAACACGAACCTTGATCAGATCGTTGCCGAGATTGTGCAGCGCGGTGTTGATCGCCTGCACCGAACCCTGGACATCCGCTTTTACCAACACCGGAAATTCCACCAGATCGCTTTGCAGATTGGTGAACATCGTATCGAAGCTGGTCGGCGCCAATGCGGTGCGCTTCTCGGTCGCTTTTTCGCGGCGATATTGCGCCACTTCGCGTGCGCGCTGTTCGTTCTCGACCACACTCATCTGTTCGCCGGCACCCGGCACGCCGCCCAGCCCAAGGACTTCGACCGGCATCGACGGGCCGGCTTCCTTGATCTGCTTGCCCTGGTCGTTGACTATAGCCCGCACCTTGCCACTTTCCGTGCCAACCACGAATGTATCGCCGCGCTTCAATGTACCGCGGGTAACCAGCACAGTCGCCACAGGGCCGCGGCCCTTGTCCAGCTGCGCCTCGATCACGGTTGCTTCCGCTGCCCGGTCGGGACGTGCCTTAAGTTCCAGCAGATCCGCCTGCAGCGCGATTTTCTCGAGCAGATCGTCGAGGCCGGTGCCCTCCTTGGCGGAAATTTCCACATCCTGCACATCACCGGACATCGCTTCCACGATCACTTCATGTTCCAGCAACCGCTCGCGGATTTTTTGGGCATTCGCTTCCGGCTTATCGATCTTGTTGATCGCCACGATCATCGGCACCCCCGCCGATTTGGTATGTTTGATGGCTTCGATCGTCTGCGGCATGATCCCGTCATCCGCTGCCACCACCAGCACGACGATATCGGTCACATTGGCGCCGCGTTGCCGCATTTCGGTGAATGCGGCATGACCTGGCGTGTCGAGGAAAGTGATCTTCGACTTGTCCTTGGTGGTAATCTGATAGCTGCCGATATGCTGCGTGATACCGCCAGCTTCGCCTTTGGTAACATTGGTACCGCGCAGCGCATCCAGCAGGCTGGTCTTGCCGTGATCAACGTGACCCATGATTGTCACCACAGGTGGGCGGGGACGCAGGGTTTCTGCCGGATCGGTATCCTCCACCCGCTTGATTTCGACATCGTCTTCGGACACGCGTTTGATGGTGTGGCCGAATTGTTCGACCAGCAATTCCGCGGTGTCCTGATCTATCGTCTGGTTGACGGTGACCATCATTCCCAGATTGAACAGTTCCTTCACCAGATCGGCGCCCTTTTCGGCCATCCGCTGGGCAAGTTCCTGTACCGTGATCGCTTCGGGTACGATGACGTCGCGAACCTGCTTTTCGCGCGGCTTGGACGAACCGCCGCCCTGTTCGCGGCGTTCCTTTTCCCGCGCACGCTTCAGCGCCGCAAGGCTGCGGGCGCGGCGGCCCTCATCCTCGTTCAGGGCCTTCGTGACTGTCAGCTTGCCCGAACGCCGTTTGTCCTGGCCTTCATCCTTGACGACGCTCTTGTCCTTTTTGGCGGGACGCTTGATTTCGGGCCGGGCGACGGGGGTGAATTTGCGCGCAGCCGGTGCCGTGGTCGCCGGGGCGGGCGCGGCGGGCGCTTCTGTCGCAGCATTCGTGTCGGCCGGGGCCTCTGCCGCAGCGCTATCGGCCGCCTGAGGCACGTCCGCGCTCGCTTCTGCCGCCTCCTTCTTTTCGGCGACCTCGATAGCGGCTTCGGCCTTTTTATTGTCTTCCTGCGCCTGCTTTTCCTGCTCGACTGCTTCCTTCTTCTCGCGGTCTTCTCGGCGGCGCGCATCTTCGGCCACGTTCAGCCGCGCTTCCTCGGCCTCCCGCTGGAGACGGGCGACGCGTTCCTGAGGGGTTTCGTCGCTGGCGGCGGGGCGTGGCTTGGGCGCGGCGGCCTTCGGGGGCAGTGCAGGCACCGGCGCGGGTGCGGGTGCAGGTTCCGCTGCGGGCACGGGAACCGGAGCCGGTTCATCACCCGGCTTTACCAGCTTGCGGCGCCGTTTTACCTCGACTGCGACCTTGTTGGTCCGCCCGTGACTGAAGGTCTGTTTGACCTCCGCGCCATCGACGGGACGCTTCAGGCCGAGCGGTTTGCGGGTACGCGTGGGTTTGTTGTCGTCATCGGCCATAAAAAATCGTCTCTATCTCTCAAATCTTCAAATCTTTGCAATCCGGCACAGCGCATCGGGCGCTCCGCCGGCTATCATTGGCGGCTGCGGCGCCGGTAGGAAATGCATCAGCCGCGACAGGATCCCGTCGATCCGTTGGGCGGAACCATCATCGGCCAGCGCCATGTGCACGACATTCTCACGGCCCAATGCCACAGACAGTGCCGCCCGGTCCAGTGGCAAGGTGATGCCGCGCATGCCGGACCCTTCCGCGTCGCGTCCCACGCGCCATGCCTGATCCAGTTTCTTGGCGCCGTCTTCGCTGGCATCGCGTGCGTGCAACAGCATCGCCACCCGGCCGCTGCGCGCCTTCTCGGCAATTCGGTCGGAACCCAAGATAAGCTTTCCCGCCCGCATTTCGAGCCCCAGCCGGTCGCAAAAGACGCGCATCAGCGCAGTTTCGATGAGGTCGGGAAGATCGGCAGGAACCATCAAACTTGCACCCTTGAACGCGCGCGCCAAGGCACCGCGCAGCTTGCCCTTTTCCATCGCCACTTCCAACGTATCGCGATCGACGCCCAACCATGCACCCCGCCCCGGCGCACGCGCCAGCGGGTCTGGCAGAACGTATCCATCGGGCGATATTGCCAGCCGCAGCAGACTATCCCTAGCCGCGATATCGCCAGACAATATGCAGCGCCGTTCGGGCGCAGAAGCCGCACGCTTTTCATGCGTGCGCCCCCGCCCCGTCACGGTTTCGGTGTTGTCGGAACTTACAGGCTCATTGTTTGGAGTCCGCATTTGCGGCCTCCTCGGAGCTGGATTTGGCAGTGGCAGTAGACGCGGCGTCGTCATCTTCGAACCAATGCGCACGTGCCGCCATGATGATTTCGTTGCCCTGTTCTTCGGACAGGCCGTATTCGCCCAATACGCCGCCTTTGTCTTCGGTCCGCTTACTTGGCACGTCGGCCTTCATCCGCGGCCCTTCGGCTGTCGGGCTCTGGCGCCGCTTGGGCGCGTCGCGTTTCTTGGCAATCAATTCATCGGTGGCCAGGTCGGCCAGATCGTCCAGCGTCTTGATGCCGGCTTTACCAAGAACCACCAGCATCCCTTCGGTAAGATGCGGTATTTCGGACAATGCATCATCGACACCCATTTCGCGCCGTTCTTCGCGTGCGGTGTCTTCATGCCGTTCCAGCGCTTCGGTCGCGCGGCTCTGCAGCTCTTCCGCAAGATCGCTGTCGAACCCTTCGATCGCGGCCAGTTCGTCCAGTTCGACATAGGCCACTTCTTCCAGTTCGGCAAAACCTTCGGCGACCAGCAGCTGCGACAGCGTTTCGTCCACATCCAGTTCTTCCTCGAACATCTTGGAACGCTCGGTAAATTCCTTCTGCCGCTTTTCGCTCGCCTCTTCCTCGGTCATGATGTCGATCTGATGACCGGTCAGCTGACTGGCGAGACGCACGTTCTGGCCACGGCGCCCGATCGCGAGCGACAGCTGATCATCGGGCACGACCACTTCGATCCGACCCTCATCCTCGTCCAGCACCACGCGGGCGACCGTCGCCGGCTGCAGCCCGTTGACCACAAAGGTTGCAATATCTTCCGACCAGGGAATGATGTCGATCTTTTCCCCCTGCAGTTCCTGTACCACTGCCTGAACCCGGCTGCCCTTCATGCCGACGCATGCGCCCACCGGGTCGATGGAACTATCATGACTGATGACGCCGATCTTGGCACGACTGCCGGGATCGCGTGCTGCGGCCTTGATTTCGATAATGCCGTCGTAGATTTCGGGTACTTCCTGGGCGAACAACTTCCGCATGAAATCGGGATGCGCACGGCTGAGAAAAATCTGCGGCCCGCGATTGTTGCGTTCTACCTTGGTAATCAATGCGCGAATACGCTCGCCCACGCGAACGGCCTCGCGCGGGATTTGCTGATCGCGGCGGATGACGCCTTCCGCCCGGCCAAGATTCACGATCACATGACCGAATTCGACCGATTTGATAACACCGGTAATAACTTCGTCGGTACGATCCTGAAATTCTTCGAACTGGCGTTCGCGTTCCGCATCGCGTACTTTCTGGAAAATCACCTGCTTGGCAGACTGCGCATCGATACGCCCAAGATCGACGGGCGGAAGCGGATCGACGATGAAGTCCCCGATCTTCGCATCTTCTTCCAGCTTCTGCGCGGCGGCAAGGTCGACCTGTTTAAAATAATCTTCGACTTCCTCGACCACTTCGACCACGCGCCACAGCCGCAAATCGCCGGTTTTCGGGTCCAGTTTCGCCCGGATGTCGTTCTCCGCGCCGTAGCGGTTGCGCGCGCTTTTCTGGATCGCCTCTTCCATCGCCTCGATGACGATGTCCTTGTCGATCATCTTTTCCGATGCGACCGCGGTTGCGATTGCAAGCAGTTCAGCCTTGTTGGCGGAAATTGCAGTGGCCATCAGTCGTCAGCCTTCTCTTCTGTTTCTTCTAGAATATCGTCGGCACCGGCGGTGTCGAGCGGTTGGGTTGCAGCAATCAATTCATCCGTCAGCACCAGCTTCGCCGAATGGATAAGCGATCGCGGAAAGGAAACTCCGGCCTCGTTCTTATCCGCGCCGCGCTTGTCAATGACCGTAATCATATCATCATCCGAAATACCCATCAATCTGCCGGTCAGATTGCGCCGTCCATGGACTTTTTCGGTGAATGCAACCTTGACCTCATGGCCCGCCCAATCGGCAAAATCCTTCTTGCGGGTGAGCGGACGGTCGATACCGGGGCTGGACACTTCCAGATGATAGGCGCCGGGAACGAGCACCGTGCCCGCTTCTTCCAGCGCATCCAGTTTTTCGGAAACACGGCGCGACAGGGCGGCGCATTGGTCGATCACCAACTGCCCGGTGGCGGGATCTTCCGCCATGATCTGCAACGCCTGCGCGCCGTCCCCGGCTTCGGACGCCATTATCTTTACGCGCACGAGTTCGAATCCCAGCGCCCGCGCTTCGGGTTCGATCAGTTCTTCGAGGCGTGCCAGATCGGCCATTCGGTCTCCGTCGGATGAAATCGTTTCTTGCAAAGCAGTTTGCCGCCGGCCCCTTCCGGCGCCAGCCCCACTCTGCATTCACAATGTCGGGATAACTCGCAACTAGGCAGGCCGCATGCGGAATGCAAGCGTTCTTGTCGGCAAGTCATGTTCAACTTGCCCATTTGTCGAACTGTTATTGTCAGTCGTCCGCAGCCAGACCGTGTTTCTTGATGCAATGGCGCAACTGATCGTAAGTCAGGCCCAGCGCCTTGGCGGTCTGGCGCTGGTTCCAGCGATGCCTGCCCAATGCGTGTTCCACGATGGTGCGTTCATGAAGTTCCACCGCGCCGCGCAAATCGTCCACATCATCTATGGGTATTGCCTGGGCACGCGGTGTTGTCGCTTCTGCGCCGGATCGCTGTGCGCGACCATGCTCCGGCGTGGCCGCACGCTTTTCGCCCGCTGGCTTCCACGGGCTGTCGAACGGGTCGAACTGCGCATATCCAACAGGTTCGTTCGCATTCCCCCAGCGATAGATCGCGCGCTCCACCACATTGCGCAATTCGCGGACATTGCCGGGCCACGCATAATCCTCCAGCTCCTTTTCCACATGCCGTGCGAAACCGGGCCAATCCTCCCATCCGATTTCCGCAGCCATACGCCGCCCGAAATATTCGGCCAGCACGCCAATATCACCGTCCCGAACCCGAAGCGGCGGCAGCGTGATCACTTCGAAAGCTCAGACGATCGAGCAGATCGGCGCGGAACGTGCCTTCCTGTGCTGCGCCGGGTAGGTCGGCGTTGGTTGCGGCGACGATCCGTACATCGACACGCACCGGGCGCGACGAACCGATCCGCGTCACTTCGCCATATTCCACAGCACGCAGCAACCGTTCCTGCGCGGCCATGGACAGGGTACCCAATTCGTCCAGGAACAGCGTGCCCTTATCCGCTTCCTCGAACCGTCCGGCACGCGACTTGGTCGCCCCGGTGAACGCGCCCGCTTCATGCCCGAACAGTTCCGCCTCGATCAGCGTTTCGGGCAGCGCCGCGCAATTCATCGTGACCAGCGGTTCACCCCAGCGTTCCGACAGGCGATGAAGGCGTTCGGCGATCAGTTCTTTACCGGTGCCCCGTTCGCCCACAATCAGCACGGGGCGGCGCATAGGCGCCGCCTGGCTGGCGCGTTCGACCGCATCCAAAAAGGCGCCCGACTGACCGATGAATTGATTTTCGCGTTCCATTTGCAGATTTATAGTGAAAAATACCGATAGTTGGCAATATGCGCCATACAAGATATCGCAAATTCTCGCTAACACCATATTAAACCACTATAAATTCGGTTTGGCACAGCTTTTGCAAAACCTGTTGCAGGAGCCGCGACAAACAAGACCGCACCACCGCGATAAGGAAACAGGCCATGTACGACCCGGAATTTTTGAAGAGCAAACTGGGCAAAACCGCAATCGGCTGCGTAGCGGTGATGGCCGTGTTCGCACTGAGCAGTCAGATGCAGGTTGGACCCGATTACATCGCATCCCTCGCCACAGTCACCAGCACATCCGGAGGCACCTCGGCTATTGTGCTGCCGGTCGATCTGGCATGACCAAGCCCACACCCGAAGCCGGGCTCGTTCCGGAACGCGCCGACAAAGCGGCGGCCCCGCTGTCCCGATTGGAGATTGAAGTCGAACGGCTTCGTACCAGCCCCACTCCGACATCCAGCCCGACATCCAATACGCCGACATCCAGCGCTGGGCAGACGCGCCAATATCTGCGCGACCAGACCGATCGATCCATACCCCGCCGTGATGACACATCCGGCTTTTTCAGCAGCGGAGCACCCTTGATGGGAATATTCAGCCGTACCCGTGATATCATTGCCGCCAATTTCAACGATATGCTCGATAATGCGGATGATCCCGCAAAGATGATCCGCATGATCATCCTCGAAATGGAGGAAACGCTGGTAGAAGTACGCGCCAGCGCCGCCCGCACCATCGCCGATCAGAAGGAAATGCATCGCCACAGTGTGAAACTGGACCGTTTGCAGGGCGATTGGGGCGAGAAAGCGCAGCTCGCATTATCCAAGGATCGCGAGGATCTGGCCAGGGCCGCTCTGGTGGAGCGTAAGAAGGCGGCCGATATGTCCGAACAATTGCGCGCGGAAATCACCGTTCTGGACGATTCCCTGCGCGCCTATGAAAAAGACATCGACAAGCTGCAGAACCGCCTGCGGGAGGCACGCAGCCGCCAGACCGCCATTGCGGCACGTTTGGAAAGCGCCGAAAACCGCGTGAAATTGCGCAGTTTGATGAGCACCGAGCGGGTGGACGACGCCCTGTCGCGGTTCGACCAGCTGGAACGTCATGTCGATTATGCGGAAGGCCGCGCCGAAGCCATGAATATCAACGGAGGCAACGCCGCGCCAAGCCTGTCCGACGAAATTGCCGCTCTGGAAGGTGCGGACAAGGTCGATGCCGAACTGGAAGAAATGAAGCGCGCACTGGGCCGGACATCGGCATCGGGCGACGCAGTAGACAACAAGGATTGAGGATATGGATTGGGGAAGCGAAATCATTGTCGTTCCGGCGCTGTTCATCGCGCTGCCGTGGTTGATCATGCATTACATGACGCGCTGGAAAACAGCGGGAACAATCACGAACGACGACGAACAATTGCTGGACGATCTGTATCATCTGGCAAAGCGGCTAGATGAACGGATGGACACGGTCGAACGGATAGTGGCCAGCGATAATCCCGATTTCGAGCCCACCAAGCTGATGCACAATCACGATCTCGATAACCAGAAACTGCGCGAGCTGGACCGCCTGCTTGCCCAAAAGAAGGAAGCGGCCCGATGACCAGCGAACGCACCACCTTGTATCGCGACAAACAGAACGCCAAACTGATGGGCGTATGTTCCGGCATCGCGGATTACACCGGCGTCAATGCACTATGGGTGCGCCTTGCTTTCCTGCTGATGCTGCTCACCGGCGTGTTGAGCCCGATCGTATTGCCGCTGTATTTTCTCGCCGGCATGCTGCTGAACAAGAAACCGGCGCATCTTTATGTGGCGCCGGAAGAACAGAAATACTGGCAAAGCGTTCGTCAAAATCCGAAACGCACCGCGCGCGAAATCCGCAGCCGGATGCGCGATGTCGATCGCCGTCTTGCCGAGGTTGAAACATTCTATGTCAGCGGCAATCCGCGACTGGATGCCGAGATTGAACAGCTGCGTTAAATCAAACGATATTGGGAGAACCGGATATGGATTTTGAAACAGTGATACTAGGCAGCATGCCTTTTATAATGGTGCTCGGGATCATCTTTCTGGTGAACCAGCGCAAGCTTGAAGAAAAACGATTGCAAGCAACAGCGGAAGGAAGCGCGGAAAAGGCGGCCCAATACGTCTCGCGTACCGCCGAACTGGACCAACGCATCCAGGTGCTCGAACGTATAGTGACCGATCGCGGTTACGATATCGCAACCCAGATCGAGGCTCTGCGCGATACCCGCGATGTCGAAGACAGGGATATGGGCACCCAGTTTGATATCGCAAAGAAGGAACGCGTCTGATGCAATCGTTCGATTTCATACCCTACATTCCCTGGCTGATCGGCGGCGCTCTGAGCATCGGGCTGGCCAGTACCTGGGGCTGGATACATACGACCAAGTTGAAAATAGCCCATGGCTACCCGCTGGAAGGTATGTGGGGCCAGTCCTTGAAACCCAGCACCGATGGCCAGACCGCCCAGCGCGTGGCGCTGCTGACCCAGGAAAACGCCGAATTGCGGGCGGAACTGGGATCGATGAAAGACCGGTTGAACAATGTGGAACGCATCGTGACCGATAGCGGCTATCAACTGACGCATGAAATCAATGTTCTACGCGATACGCAAGGCGCAAACTGAATGAGCAGCTGGGCTTTCGTCGCGATCGTCGCAATCATCATCTGGGGGATCGTGCAGATAACCAATGCGCGGGACCGCAACCGGACGATGGACCGCGACAGCGCCGATCCGATCGAACCGAACGGGACAGAAGCCGAACGCGAAATTGCCGAATTGCGCGAACGGATCAAGGTGCTGGAACGTATCGCGACCGACGCCAACACGCCCGAAGCACGCAAGGTCCAGCAGATATCGGACGAAATCGACAGGCTGCGCGACCGATAACAGCCGCGATCCCAAGGAAAAGGAGCCGCATATGACCCAGCAGATTATCATATCCAGCGCCACGATCATCGGCCTTGCGATCCTGGCGATTGCTGCGCTGAAGGGATGGCAGGGTTGGCTGGCGCTGAAGGAACGGGAACTGGATCGAACAGGCTTTGCACACGGCATACCGGCTGAACCGGAGACAATAACCGCAGGCGGCATTGCCCGCATTGAAATTGCCGATCTGAAAGAACGCATCCGCAAGCTGGAAGCAATAGCCAGCGGGGTGGATTTGTAAGCGATAGCGATTACATGACAAACCATGCGAACGCTCGATGATATCCGTGAAGAATATGAATTTCTGGAGGGTGATGAACGCTATCGCCTGCTGATTGAACTGGGCCGGGAACTGGATCCCATGCCCGATGCCCTGAAAACCGATGCAACGCTGGTGCGCGGATGTTCGGCAAGCGTATGGGTCTATCCCACCGACAAGGACGGGACGCTGCATTTCATGGCTGACAGCAACGCCGCAATAACCAAGGGTATCGTCGCGCTGGTCATCGCCGTGGTTCAGGATAAGCCGGCGCAGGTCGTGGCGCAATTGGATGTTCCCGGTGCGCTATCGCCGTTCGATCTGAAAAATCAGCTGAGTTCCAACCGCACCCAGGGCATCCCCAACATGATCACGCTGGTTCAGGCACACGCCGCGCGGATCGCGTCTGCCTGATATGCGCCCGCTCTATCGTATGGGCGGCGTTCTATGCGTGATATTGGCGGTGATCGGGGCAGTTTTGCCGATCATGCCGACCGTACCTTTTCTGCTGTTGGCGGTGTTCTGTTTTGCGCGCAGCAATCCCGAATGGGAACGCCGTATTCTCGATCATCCGCATTGGGGCCCGCAGGTTCGCGACTGGCGCGAACGCCGGGCTATCAGCCGCCGGTCCAAAACGGCGGCGATATTGGCGATGACGGCGGGCGCGGTGGTAACCTGGTATACGCTGGGTGCGCCATATTATTATGTCTCGATAGCCATACTCATAGTGTGTGGTGGATGGATCGCCGCGCGGGCCGAATGATGGGACTCCAAAATGGCCGCCCTAAATAGGAACGGAGTGCTCGCATGCGCAATAAAGCATCGGCTCGGTGCGGAACGCAAGACATGGTGGGACATTGAACAACCATAACGGGCCGCACGGTCCGATAATGGAGATCGTACAATGTCTATCATCACTCTTATTGCGACAATTTTCGTCCCGCCGCTGGGCGTGGCGCTGAAACACGGTCTTGGCGCGACCGCGCTTCTCAATCTGGTATTGACGCTGCTGGGGTTTATTCCCGGGCTCATTCACGGACTTTATGTAAATTACGCGCGCTAGATCGACCGAACACTATCGAACATACCAGCCAACACACGCCGGCGCCTGTACATGCAATCAGGCGCCTGCGTTTTCGCGCAGCGTTGCCGTGCCTGCCAGTTTCTGTCGCTTAAGCTCCGCCTTCAGCGCCGCGGGATCACGCGCGAACACGAAGCCGAAACTGACCCCGCCGTCCTTACCCACTGTGGCATGATGCAGCCGATGGGCCTGAACCAACCGTTTGGCGTAACCGCGTTTGGGGGTCCAGTTCCAGAACCGCCGGTGTACCAGCCCGTCATGGATCAGCGTATAGATGATCCCGTACAGAGTGACACCGAATGCCGTCCACCACAATGCATCGGAATATAGATAGCCCACCAGAAACATCGCAAATACGATCGTACCGAACACGACTGCGTAAAGATCGTTCTTCTCCAGCGCGTTGTCATGCGGTTCGTGATGGTCCCGGTGCCAGTTCCAGCCCCAGCCATGCATGATGTATTTGTGTGCCCACCAGGCAAAGATTTCCATACCGATCACCGCCGCTACAACGATCGCTACGATAGCCGGAACGCTCATGCCTTTGCTCCTGCGACCGCTTGCGCACGCAAGCTGCTGCGCCGTGTACGGGGCAGCTGCCACCATGGCGCTTCGGGGTGGCGATGGTGTTCCTGATGATAGCCGAAATGAAAACAGCTCGCCAGGCTGGCAAGCCTGCCGAAAGTTTCGCTGCGGGCGTTGTGCCGATCGGCGAAGCTGCGGCCATCGTGGCGATGCGGGCGATAGGTTCCAAAATAGAACAATTGAAGCGACGATGCGATTGCCGGCAATGCATATAGCAGCATGAGCTTGCCCACAGGAACGCCCAGCAACAACGCATAAACCAGCACCACGGTCAGTATGAACAATGCCGACCCGACACCGAAATAACGGATGAGGAAGGTTTTGTACCACGGCCAGAACCGGTCCGGATTGTCTTCGTCGAAATCGGGGTCGCCCGGGCGCCCGGCCAGCTTGTGATGATCGAAATGCGCGCCGCGCATCCTGCGCCAGGAAAACCCGGCATAAAGGAACAATAACGCGCCGCCTATCGCGGAATTCATCCGCCGCCATCCGGGTGCCAGAGATCCATGCATCGCATCGTGGCTGATGATGAACAGCCCGACAGAGAGCCAGCATTGCAATGCTGCGATTAACAGGGCGACGGGCGCGGTATCCCAACGCAAATCGAACACGAACATCGCGTAAATATGAAGCGCAGCCCAGCCGCCGAATATAGCAGCGGCCAAAATCAGCCCAATCGCCGCCTGTCGGTTACGCGTTGCCATAGATGATACGGAATTTTCCATCGGACCGGTCATATAGGAATTCTGGCGCGCGGGCAAAGGGTTCCGTTCGGTAATACCGCCAAGGAAACCCCTGATCCTTCACATCCCTAATCCTTCGTAACATCGCCCGTCGGGAAGAAAAATCGCGCAATTTCCTCTCCGATCCGTGCAGGGCGCAATGTCTCGGCATCGATGCAGCACCAGCTGGACTGGATTTCCGCCAGAACATCTTCGCCGCGCGCGATTACGGTGCGGTAGAATGCACGTGCGCCCCTGGTGTTTTCAAGCACGGTCCGGGCAACGACATCATCATCGAGAAAGGCCGGTTTGCGATAGGTGATCTCGTGCTTCAGCGCGACCCACGCCCGGCTTGCCACCGCATCGGCCGGGGCGATATTGCGCCAGTGGGACAATACCGCATCCTGCACCCAGCCAAGATAGCGCGCATTGTTCACATGCCCCATAAAATCGATATCGGCCGGAAGAATCTTGATCGGAAATGTATAGGGCGCTGCTGACATGGGTGTTAGTTAGCCCTGCAAAGGTTTCTATACCATGACTCACTTTTACTGCAGCCGGAATGGCTTGCCACTGTTGCGCAATGGACGCTAATTCCATGACCATGGCCAGCAAACCGCGCACGATGTACGAAAAGATCTGGGATGCGCATGTGGTGGAAACGCGCGATGACGGGACCAGCCTGATATTCATCGACCGTCACCTGGTTCACGAAGTTACCAGCCCGCAGGCATTCGATGGCCTGCGCGCCGCAGGTCGCACGGTGCGCCGGCCCGATCTGACGCTGGCCGTGCCCGATCACAATCTGCCGACCACTCCGCGTCTTGATGCACGCGGCGCACGCATTCCCATCGCCGACAGGCAAAGCGCCGCGCAGCTGGCGGCGCTGGAAGTCAACGCACCGCACTTCGGGATACCCTATATCGATGCGACCGCACGCGAACAGGGTATCGTGCACGTGGTCGGGCCGGAACAGGGGTTCTCCCTGCCCGGATCGACCATCGTCTGCGGCGATTCGCACACGGCGGCTCATGGCGGGATAGGCGCGCTTGCCTTCGGGATCGGGACCAGCGAAGTGGAACACGTCCTGGCCACGCAGACCCTGTTGCTGAAGCGTTCGCGATCCATGCAGGTCGCCGTATCGGGCGCCCTGGGGCCCGGTGTGACGTCCAAGGATTTGATCCTGCATATTATCGGCGCGGTCGGCACGGCCGGGGGCAATGGTCATGTGATCGAATATAGCGGCGCGGTCTTTCGCAACATGACCGTCGAAAGCCGCCTGACAGTGTGCAATATGTCGATCGAGGCGGGCGCCCGCGCCGGTATTATCGCACCGGACGACATTACGTTCGCTTATCTGAAGGGCCGGCCGTTCGCACCGAAAGGCGAAAGCTGGGATCGGGCGGTTGCCTGGTGGCGCTCGCTTGCCAGCGATCCGGATGCGCAATTCGACAAGGTGATCGAACTGGATGCGGGCGCAGTGGAGCCGACCGTTACGTGGGGGACCAGCCCGGAAGATATCGTGGCCATAGGCGGTGTGGTTCCCGACCCCGCCCGTTTTACCGATACCGGCAGGCGGGATGCGGCGCGCAAAAGCCTTGATTATATGGGCCTTCGTGCGGGCCAGCGCATGTCCGACGTGGAAGTACAGAATATCTTTATCGGCAGCTGCACCAACAGCCGGATCGAGGATCTTCGCGCCGCCGCCGATGTGCTGCGGGGCCGGCACAAGGCGGCGAATATCCGCTGGGGTATCGTCGTGCCCGGATCGGGGCTGGTCAAGCAGCAGGCGGAACGCGAAGGGCTCGATGCGGTATTCACCGCCGCCGGTCTGGAATGGCGCGAACCGGGTTGTTCCGCCTGTCTTGGCATGAATCCCGACAAGGTTCCCCCGGGGGAACGGTGCGCATCTACCAGCAACCGCAATTTCGTCGGCCGTCAGGGTCCGGGCGCGCGGACTCACTTGATGAGCCCCGCCATGGCCGCCGCAGCCGCCGTCACCGGCCGGCTGACCGATGTGCGCGACTTGATGGCGGCCAAATGACATTTCCCCCCTTGCCAGCATCGCCATCGCGCAGCATGACCGCGCCATGACCAAGAAAATCCCTTCATCCTTCGGCGGGAAAGCAGCTGCGGCTGCCGGCGCCATCGGCTCCGCCGCAATTGCTGCTGCCTTGCTATACGCATCCAAACGCAAGGAACGCAAAGTGGCCAACACCAAAACTCCGCGCGACGAACCGCCCCAGACCGATTGATGGCGTTTCCCGAATGAAACCCATCCGCCATGTGGAAGGCCGCGCGATCCCTTTCGGCGCGAACAATGTCGATACCGATGTCATCATTCCGGCACGCTGGCTGAAAACAATCTCGCGCAAGGGGTTGGGCGCAGGCGCGTTCGAAACAATCCGCGCACAGGACGGCAATGTTTTCGATCAGCCGCAATTCGCCGATGCACCCATTCTGATTGCGGGTGACAATTTCGGCTGCGGATCGAGCCGCGAACACGCCGCATGGGCGCTGCTCGACCTTGGAATTACGGCAGTGATCGCGTCCGGTTTTTCGGATATCTTCGCCAGCAACGCATTCAAGAACGGCATTCTGGCCGTAGAATTGCCGCAGGCCCAGATCGACCGGCTGATGCAGGTCGCCGCGACCGATCCGATCGCCGTCGATCTGGAAACGCAAATGGTCACGACCCCGTTTCAGGATCGCTTTACTTTCGCCATCGATCCGTTTCGCAGGGATTGCCTGCTCAAGGGTCTGGATGAGATCGGCCTTACGCTGGAACGCGACGCCGCCATAGCCGACTATGAACAATTTCACGCCAGCCATCTGCCATGGCTCGCCAATATTACGGAGAAAGCCGCATGAAAGCCCTGTTGTCGAAAGAAACCGGCGGACCCGAAACGCTGGTGGTGGAAAATATCGCAGACCCCGTACCCGGTAAAGGCGAAGTGCTGGTGAAAGTGGCCGCGTGCGCGATCAATTTTCCCGATACGCTGATCATCCGCGATCTGTATCAGTTCAAACCGGAACGTCCCTTCGCCCCCGGCGGCGAGATTTCCGGCACTATCGAAGCTATCGGTGAAGGCGTGGAAGGCTGGAAAGTGGGGCAGCGGGTGATGGCCGGTATCGGCAATGGCGGATTGCAGGAAAAGGTCGCGGTCCCGGCAGGTGCGCTGTTTCGGGTGCCGGATTTCGTGGACTTGCCGGAAGCGTCCGCATTGCTGATGACTTACGGCACCACAATTCACGCGCTGAAGGATCGCGGCGACATAAAAAAAGGCGATACGATGCTCGTGCTGGGTGCGGCGGGCGGTGTCGGGCTGTCGGCGGTGGAGCTGGGCAAGGCCTATGGCGCACGCGTGATTGCTGCCGTTTCCAGCGAGGAGAAAGCGCAAGCCGCGCGCAAGGCCGGTGCTGACGATACGGTAATCTACCCCCGCGCGCCATTCGACAAGGACGCATCCAAACAGCTGGCCGCCATGTTCAAGGATGCGGTCGGGCCCAAAGGTGCCGATATCGTCTACGACATCGTCGGCGGCGATTATTCCGAACCTGCCCTTCGCGCCATTGCATGGGAGGGGCGGTTTCTGGTCATCGGTTTCCCTGCCGGAATTGCGAAAATGCCGCTCAACCTCACCTTGCTGAAAAGCTGCGACATTCGCGGAGTGTTCTGGGGTGCCTTCACCGCGCGCGAACCGCGCCGCAACGAAGGCAATATCGCGGAACTGTTCCGGTTGTGGAAGGAAGGGAAGATCAGTCCGCTCATCAGCGAAACCTACCCGTTGGAACGGGCGCACGAAGCGATAACCAAACTGGAAAATCGCGGTGCGATCGGTAAATTGGTGGTGACGATGGCGGATTGACCGGCCACCCCCTATCGTCACCGGCAACTTGCCGGAACCGGCGGCGGGCCCTATATTCCGTTACGCATTCACCCATGAAAGAGATCGTAATGACCGACTTCAACGACCGCCGAACCGGTGAGGAAGCGAAATATGCTTTCGATGAAGAAACCGCGTTCAAGATCGCCGCACGTCGCAACCGGCTGTTGGGGCATTGGGCGGCGGAAAAAATGGAACTGACGCCGGAAGAAGCCGATGCCTATGCCAAAGCAGTGGTCCAGGCCGATTTCGAAGAAGCGGGAGACGAGGATGTCATTCGCAAACTGATCGGCGATCTGACCGCGGCCGGTGTCGAAATAGACGAAGCAGGCGTACGCGCCGCTCTGGAAGCCAAGATGATCGAAGCCCGGCGGCAATTGATGGGCGAAGTCTGAACCCATGCCCATGTCCGGCCCTGAAATCGAAACCATGATCGTTGGCGCACTGCCCGGCGCCACGGTTGTCATGACCGATCTTGCCGGTGATGGCGACCATTGGGCAGCGCGGGTCACCGCGCCCCAGTTTGCGGGCAAGAGCCGCGTTCAGCAGCATAAGATGGTGTATGAGGCACTGGGCGGCCGCATGGGCGGTGTGCTGCATGCCTTGCAACTGACCACAACCGTTCCCATTTCCTGACCAGATACGAAATTACCGGGGAACCCATTCGATGTCCGAAACCAACAGCAACGCCGATGCGCGCATTTCCAAAACCGTCGCCGAAAACGACGTTGTTCTGTTTATGAAGGGGACGCCCTTGTTTCCGCAATGCGGGTTTTCCAGCAAAGCGGTGGCCATACTCGAACATTGCGGCGTTGGCTTCGAAAGCGTCGATGTGCTCCAGGATATGGAAATCAGGCAGGGTATCAAGACCTATTCCGACTGGCCCACTATTCCGCAGCTTTATGTGAAAGGCGAATTTGTCGGAGGCAGCGATATCATGACGGAAATGTTCGAAGCCGGTGAATTGAAGCAATTGATGACCGAAAAAGGCGTAGCGGCAGCTGGTTGACCGCTCCCTTCCAATCGGTATTCCAAGGCGATAGAAAAAGCCCGGTAACGCAAATCGCGTCACCGGGCTTTTCCGTTTGCGGCGGTTCCCAGGACCAGGTGGGTACAACCGATATGAAGACTTCTATTGAGACCAGACTACGTAACGGATAATGCACATCGTGTGCCAACCCGCGGGAATTGCAATTTTCCTAGCGGTCCAATGGTTAAGAACAGGTTACCGGTCCCGCGATTGTAAAGTCTACCGACACGGATAAGGAAAATGTGTGCCGCCCTTGGCAAGCATCCGCCGCTGCGGCACTGATCGACCATGATCCAAAATTTCTCTCCCGATGCAAACAGCCATGGTATTCCGGCTGCGACGCTGGTTGTTTTCAGGCGCGCACCGAACGGCGGCGTTCCTGAACTGCTGATGGTCACGCGCTCGCGCACAATGTCTTTTGCCGGCGGCGCTGCCGTTTTTCCCGGTGGCCGCGTCGATCCCGAAGATTACGACCTGGCGGAAAGCCTGGACAGCGATCTGCCCGGAGACGAAATTGCCCATCGCATTGCCGCTATCCGGGAAACGCTGGAGGAAACGGGCCTGGCCCTGGGCCTTAGCGGACCGATGGATGGCGAACGGGCACAGACTGCGCGCCGGATGCTGCTGGAAAAACGTGCACTCGCCCCGGTGCTTTCCGCGATGCGCTGGTCCGTAAACCTGCAGGCGATCGTTCCTTTTTCGCGCTGGTTTCCCAAGAATGAAAAGCTTTCGCGTATTTTCGATACGCGGTTCTATTGCGCCGATCTGGGAACGGGCGCGGTCGATATTGCGGTCGATCGTACGGAAAACAGCAAACTGTACTGGATTACAGCCCAAGCCGCGCTGGAAGCGGGGGATACCGGCGACCTTACCATTATCTATCCCACCCGCCGCAACCTGGAACGTCTGGCCCAGTTCGAAAGCTTTGCCGATGCTGCAGAAAGCTGCGCACGGTACGGCGCCAAACTGATCACCCCGGTACTGGAGGATCGCAGAGGCGAAAAATGGCTCTCCATACGCGAAGACGCTGGCTACCCGATAACGGCCGAACGCCTGGACGATGCAATGCGCGG
The DNA here is from genome assembly GCA_963803585.1 of uncultured Alphaproteobacteria bacterium. GTDB lineage: Bacteria > Pseudomonadota > Alphaproteobacteria > Sphingomonadales > Sphingomonadaceae > Pontixanthobacter. The sequence continues at coordinate 482,874 of CAWDNB010000004.1, forward strand.
CTAGCCGACGCGGCTGCACATTCAACGCTGCGAAGCACGCCGACATGCATCAAAGTCACGAATGTTCAATTGGCGCG